>JBCBXB010000015.1:0-79717 GCA_039816785.1 Pseudomonadota bacterium | reverse complement strand
GGGCTGGTGGGTGGCGCGCAGGATCTGGACGGCTTTTTCGCGCTGCATGCGGGGCTGGGTCCGCTGATGCCGCTGTGGCAGGCGGCCGAGCTGGCCTTTGCCCATGCGATATCGACACCCTACCGCGACAAGCGCAGCCATTTCGACGGGCAGGACATACTTGAGGCCGGGGCAGGGACGGCAGCGCCCGATCCGGGGCTGCGCGATGGCTGGCTGAACCGGTTGCTGGACACGATGCCGGATGTGACAACGCACAGCGCCTTTGCCATCGGGCGCGAAAACCTCAGGATTCTGGCGGGCGACGCGCCGGTGGCGAACTGGTACCCGGGCACGCAGCTGCGTCTGGGGGCGGCGGCGCAGGACCTGCTGGTCGATCTGTACGCCGATGATCCGCTGTTCGGCGATGCCGCCGCCGAAGCGCTGGAACTGAGCGGTATGGACGGCAATGGCGACGGGACCCGTCGCGACCGGCCCGAAGTGGCCATTGCGCGGTTCGCCGCCGCGCGCCTGCGGCAGGACACGCGGATCGCCAGTTTCTCGCTCAGTGGTTGGGACACGCACCGCAATCAGGACCGCATGATGCCGCGCGCGTTGGCCAAGCTGTCCGACACGATCCTGACCCTGAAGTCAGAGCTGGGGCCGGCATGGGCGCGCACGGCGGTGCTGGCCATTACCGAGTTCGGGCGCACCGTCCGGCTGAACGGGACCGCAGGTACGGATCATGGCACCGGCGGTACGATGATCCTGGCGGGCGGGGCTGTGCGGGGTGGGGCGGTCTATACCGATTGGCCGGGCCTGTCGGAGGCGGCGCTGTACGAACGGCGCGATGTGATGCCCACGGCGGACACCCGCGCCTATGCCGGCACGGTGATGCAGGGCCTGTTCGGGACCGACCGTGCCGCGTTGGAACGCGTCGTCTTTCCCGGGCTGGACCTGAGCGCCGGGCGCACTGTCATCCGGTGATCATGCGACGGGAAAGGGTGATGAAATTTGCGGCAAGGACTGGCGGGAACGCGCCATGCGCCGCGTCATTCATGCATACAACTGGCGGTCGGTACCGGCATGGGCGATACCCCATGTCATGCCCCTGGTCAGAACGGCCTTGCCTGTGGTGAAACGCTGCGATGATACAGACCTATGACAGATACACGGTCGACCGGGTCGGGTGGCTGACACTGGCCTGGCGCATCTATCTGGTGTGCATCGGCACCAGTTTTTTCGTTATCGTCGAGCCTGCGCCGACGGATGCCCTGTTTGTGCTGGCACTGGGTACGCTGCTGTTGGCCAAGCTCCGGCCCGTGCGCCTGATCGGCCCGATCGAGACGATCGCCATTCTGCTCTTTGTCTGGTTCACGCTGTTTTCGCTCAGTTCCGGCGCCATCCTGCATCTGTTCAGCGCCCTGCGCGCGGCCGGCATCCAGATGTACATGATCCTGCTGTTTCTGGTGACCGCCTATTTTGCGCATATCGGCGGCGACAGGGCGTTTCGCACCATCCTGATCGCGCTGGCCGTTGCCGGGGTCATTGCCGCATCCATCGGGATCATGGCCTATCTGTCGATCATACCGCACAGCATCAGCGGCCTGTTTTTCCGCGACGAGTTCCAGACGCGGGTCAGTTCGACATTCAAGGACCCCAATGTGCTGGGTCCGTTCCTGGTGCCCACAGTGCTGTTCACGCTGTGGCTGGCGCTGTCGGGCACGCGGCACCGGGTGCGGACGGGGGCCGCGTTCGTGATCTGCCTGTTCTGTCTGGTGATCACCTATTCGCGCGGGGCGTGGGTGCATATGGCCATTTCGGGGCTGCTGTTCGGCGGGTTTCTCCTGCTCAACCGGCGCACGGCCATGGCCACGTTCGGCAGCACGCTCGCTGTGATCATCGCGGCCTTGCTGGCCGCCTCGGTCCTCAGCGGTGATATCGCGGCGTGGATCGACGACAGCTATCTGGGCACGCGCCTGTCCCTTCAGGACTATGACAGCGAACGGTTCGAGGCGATGAAACTGGCGCTTGGCTGGGTGGCGGAACGCCCCTTTGGGCTGGGGCCAAATCAGGTCAGCGCCAACTATGGTCGCTATCCGCACAATACGCCGATCAATCTGGCTGTGAACAACGGTGTGCTGGCAGCGGTGGGATTTGTGCTGCTGTTTCTGGCGGCCGTCTACCGGTGCCTGGTCAAGACGATCCAGCAGCGGGCGGGGTGGATCAAATACGCGTTCATCCTGTCGGTGCTGATGGGGCTGATGGTGCTGATCAATGTGGTCCCGGCGCTGCATTGGCGCCACATGTACGTCGTCCTTGGCCTGGCCTATGGTCAATACCGCAGCAACGCATTGTCCTAGGGTACCGGAATGAATGGCACTGCATTTTATCGGGCGTTGGGCGCATGACGCAGACCCCCGTGTGCTATGGCTATCAGGGCAAGGGAAATGTCGGGGACAACCTGATGTTCCTGCTGAACACAGCCGGGTTTGACGCCGTCTATGTCAAAAAGGGGCGGCGCGTCCGGTCCGGTGATATCGAACTGGGGACGCTCGCCTACCTTTGGAAAAGCGTGGTCGCGGATCAGCTGATCTTTTCTGGGGGCAATATTTTTAACGTCGACAGGCCCCGTTCGGTGGTCAAGATCGTGGGGTTTTACCTGCTGGTGCATCTGCGGCGACTGACGGGAAAAACGACGTCGTTCCGGTCCATCGGTGTGAACAAGAACACGCCCTCCTTTGTCCGGTCCATCGCGATCCGCACCATCCTGGCCGCGTCCCATGCGCATCTGCGGGAAACGTCGATCACATTGACCGCGCTGTGGCAGCGCAGTGCCGACCGGCATCACAGGGTGGAATTTGCGCCGGACATCGTGTTCACCGGTGACCTCGACGCGGTGGATCAGATCAATGGGTTTCGCGACGCGGCACCATCCGGCGACAGTCATGCGGTGTATTTCCCGTCGATCGTCGCCCGCCGTGAGGCCGCGCAGCAGGCGGCGGCGGGACCTGAGGACATCGCGCTGCCGGATTATATCACGACGGTGTACGTGATCGTTCAGGCGGTCGCGGATGCCGATATCGCGCCCGCATTCCTCGCGGGCAAGGACGTGGTGCATGTGCAAAGCGGCGTCGACACGATTGACCGCATTCTGGCCCTCGTGCTGACCGCGCGGCTGGTGGTGACGGAACGGTATCACGGTGCGATCCTGGCCAAACGGTTCGGCATTCCGATGATCACATCGAACTACTCGGAAAAGCTGCGGGATATCGAGATGATTGCCCCATGACAGTCAGCGAGCAGCAGCATGTGAAACCCGCGCGCCACATGCGCTGGTCCGTCGTGATGACGGCCGCCATCAAGGTGGGCAGCGCCGGTCTGACGTTCCTGATGTTCGTCTTTCTCGCCCGCGTGCTGGAGCCGGACGCCTATGGTCAGTTCGCGACGATGTTTTCGCTGGGCAGCTTTCTGGGGTTTTTCGTGCTGCTGGGTCAGCACACCCGCGCGATCAAGCGGCTTTCGGGCTGGATCGAGGACCGCGCGCTGGGGCTGGTGCGGGGTCTGATCGTGCAGTCGCTTTCGCTGGTCGCGGTCGCTGCCATGGTGTTGGCGATATGCGTCGGGATTGCCGTGGTGGTGCTGCTGGCGCTGGACCGACAGGACGCGGTGCAGATGTTGCTGGGGGCGCTGCCCTTTGTGCTGCCTTTCGCCCTCTCGGAGCTGTGCGCGGCGATGTTTCGGGCGCAGGGGTCCATCACGCTGGCGCTGTTGCCCCGGGATATCGTGTGGCGGGTGATGGTCGTTGCGCTGTGTGTTCCGCTGGCCGGGCAGTTGCCCTATTTGCAGGACGTAGGCGCGCTGACGACGATGCTGATCCTGTCCGGCGTTCTTTTGGTTCTGACCATTGCGCAGGGCCTTGTGCTGGCGTGGCGGCTGCCGCGCGGCGTGTGGGCCACCCCGTCCGAGGATCTGCCGCGGGCGTTCTGGGCCGATTCCGCCTGGCTGTGGACGGCGTCGCTGGTGGGGATCATGGCGGGGCATTTGTCGGTGGTTTTCACCTCGTTCAACCTGTCGGATGCGGAGACCGGCGCGTTCTTTGCCGCCGGGAAAATCGCGCTGCTGCTGCAATTGCCGCTGGTGGCGGTGACCCTTGTGGCGGGCCCGATGCTGGCGCGGGATTTTGCCAAATCCGACATGGCCGCGATGCAGAATACGTGCCGCACCATGATGCCGCTGCTGGCGGGCGCGTCGCTCGTGGGCATGATCATCGTGTGCGCGGCACCGGGGCGGCTGCTGTCGCTGTTCGACCCGTCCTTTGCCGTCGCGGTGCCGGCCTTGATCGTGCTGACCCTGACGCAGCTGATTGCGGCCCTGTGCGGCGCGGGCACGCTGGTGATGATCATGTCCGACAATGAACGCACCCAGACGCTGGTGGTGGGCGCGTCGGAGTTGTTCGGGCTGCTGCTGATCTTTGTCCTGGCGCCGGTGCTGGGGCTGCTGGGGGCCGCCATCGCGGCGCTGATCGGCAGAACCCTGGGCAAGGTCATTGCAGCGCTGTTCTGTTTCCGGCGGCTGGGCATCGACACGACCGTGTTTTGCCTGTTGCACCCACCCAAAGGCCGCTCGCATGATTGATCTGCACCACCGCGTCATCTTTGTTCACGTGCCCAAGACCGCTGGGTCATCGGTGGAGCAGTATTTCATGCAGTGCCGTGGCCTCGCGGATCGCAATCGCGCAGCACTGGGCATTTTCAAGAACGGCAAGGACAGCGACCTGGAACGGGGCAACCAGCACAACACGCTCGAGATGTACGAGCGGTACTATTTCGGTGGTGCGATCCCGGACGATTTTCGCATCTTTACCATCGTGCGCGACCCCTACAAACGGTTCTGGAGCGAGTGGCGGTCGCGCAAACTGCCGCCGCCGATGCGGTCGCCGATCAGCTTTTACCTGTCGGTCGGGCAGATGATCCGCCTGACCGAAAAGCCCGTCGCCGTCCTGAAGGACCTGAATTCGCATATGCGCCCCCAGCTCAGCTTTACCACCGGCCAGAGTGTGGAGCGGTTGCGCATCCTGCGGTTCGAAAACCTGGCCGAAGAGTTCGCACAGCTCTGCGCCGACTGGGACCTGCCGGCAGAGCCGTTGCCCCGCACCAATGAGGCCAAGCGCCCGCGCAGCCCCACCGCCGCCGAATTGCAGACGGGCGACGCGTTTGTGCGCCGCTACTACGCGGCGGATTTCGAGGCGTTCGGGTATCCGTTATGACGGACAGCCGTACGCATATAACACACGCCTCCGGCACGGGCTGCATCCCTTCATGATCCTGTTTTCCGCGAAAAAGTCCGCCGTGCACGACATGCACCTCGACGCGGTCGAGGACTACGCCACGCAAAGCGGCGTGCCGGTGTCCGGGCGCATCCACGGGCTCGGTGCGCTGTGGGGCCTGTTGACTTCCCGCGCGCGGGTCATGTTTTCGCAATCCACCGGCGTGGCGTCGCTGATCGTCCTGCCGCTCGCCCGGATCAAGGGTGTGACCATCGTCCACTACATGCACGAACCGACGTCGCTGCGCCTCAAGCTCAGGGAAAATCCGCCGGTCAAATCGGTGATCTGGCATGCGGTACAATGGCTTGAGGTGCGTTGCGCCACGCGGGTGCTGGTCAGTCGTCAGGCGTTGCTGGAACAGGCGGCGGATGTCTACGCGGTGCCGCCGTCGAAGGTGTCGGTCGCCCCGCTGCTGATGCCCGAGATTGCGCCGCCGGACGCGCAGGGGGCCAAGGCGCGGGTCACCTATCTGGGCCGCATCGACGCGCGGCGCTACTTTCAGGAGTTTCTGGCTGTGTCACCGGACCTCAAGGCGCGCGGATACGTCCCGACGATCCTGACCGGCGATGTGGACGGGATGAAAAAGCACGCCCCGCAGGTGCCGGACGACATCGAACTATTTGCCGAAGCCAACTTTTCCGAAGCGCTGAAGGCGCGCGTGCTGGGCGAAACGCTGGCCCTGTGGAACCCGAAACGGGGCAACATCGCGCAGTCGGGCGTCACGGCGGATGCGGTGCGCTATGGCGTCGCCGTGCTGCTGACGGACAAGGATCCGTCCTATGAGACATTGCGCGCGGATGGCATCGCGCTGGATTATCCGACCGCCGCCGAAGGGGCGTTTCAGTGTCTGGATACGGTGGATGCAGCCGGTGTCACCGCCCGCGCCGCGCAGGTGTTTTCCGCTGAACACGGGCGCGACGCGTTTGAACAGACGTATCTGTCGCTGCTGAAATAGCGGTTACAGGCGGGCCAGCTTTTTCTCGTATTCCGAATACTGCCGGTGCTGCCGGTTCTGGCCGCCATAGACGGCGACAAGGTCGGCCTTGGCCCTGCTTTGGGGATGCTGTTTCAGGGCGTCGGCAAGGCTTTGCCGCGACGATTCATTCAGGCTGACCACAAACAGGGTGCGGTCGATATTTTCGGCACTCAGCGGTGCCTCCACACTGGCCAGCAGCGGCACCGTGTCCACCAGAACCACGTCATAGGACACCCGGAACGTGTCGATGATCGACGGCAGCGCTTCGGACACAAGCGCGTGATTGCCAAGGCTGTCGGCCTTGGGGTCGGACAGCAGGAAATCCACGCCAAGCGCTTCGTCGCAGTGGATCGTGTCGGCGATGGGCGACATGCCGAGGATCATGGATTGCAGGTTGGCGAGGGAGGGGGCGACCTTGAGGATCTCGCCCATGACCCCGCTGCGATGCGTGTTGGCGTCAACCACCAGCACGCGTTTGTCCAGCGTCGCGAAACTGCGCGCCAGTGCCAGCGTCAGCCGGGCCTTGCCGGTCGAATTCAGATCGGAGGTGACGTTGATTGCCAGCGGAGCCTGCGCGTCACGGCCCAGCATCAACAGGCTGCGCAACCGTTGGACCGCGTCCACGTAAGGCGCGGCCTTGGACGACAACAGCATCTTCCGGTGATCGGGGGCGGGCATCAGCCATTTGCCCTGCGGCGTGCCGGGGACCGACACGAATTTCGCCTGTGGAAACATCGGGGCCACGTCTTCGGCATATTGCAGGGTGTGGTTCGTCGTCTCGCGGATCAAAACCCACGCCACACCGGTAAAAAGCCCAAGCAGCCCGAGAAAGAAGATGTTGCGCGCCAGCCCGCGACTGTCGGCAAACAGAGGCACTTCGGCGGGCATGACGATGCGCCCGCCACCGCTTTCCACACCGCTCTGCACGCTCAGCTCGTTCAGGCGGCGCACGGAAAAGCCGTAGATTTCGGCACTGGCCTCGACCTCACGCTCCATCTGCTGATAGCGCAGCAGGTGCACGCTTTGCTCTTCGATCTGGCCTTCGAGTTCTTGGAGGCGTTTGGAGAGGCTGGCGAGCCGCTGCACGTTGCTGTCGCGCTGCTGCTCCAGCTCGGGCCGCAGGGTCGATATCCCCCCGGCGCTGGAGGCGGTGCCGAAACTTTCAGCCAGACGCGCCAGATCTTCGTTGTCGACAAAGGCTGCCGCAATCTCGGTTTCGCCCCAGGTCGACATCCTGTCCATCTCGTCCAGCATGGCGATGGTCTGGGCCTGATCGACCTCCACCCGCTGGATCTGGCCACGTATCTGCATGGCCGAGGCGCGGCGATCCTCGACCGTGTCGGGGTCGGCGAATTCGACGCTGTTCACGAATTGCTGCAACGCCTGCTCTTTCTCGCGCACGCGCTGGCGCAGATCGACCACCCGACGCCCCAGCTGTTCGACAACGCCGTCGACGGCCTGAAGCCGTGTGTTGAGCAGGTCGGACAGAAATGCGCCCGACACGGTGTTGGCCAGTTGCGCCGACAGGTCCGGATCAGGGGTGGTCGCGGTCACCCGGATCAGCCGGTCGGACGGGGTGACACCAAAGGCGATCTTGCTTTCCAGAATGGCGACGGCGGTCTGCTGGACCAGCTCGGGCGGGGGCGGCGGGGCGTCTGCCTCTGCCTGCAGGAACGGGTTGAACAGGGGGCTTGCCGTCAGGGTCAGCTCATCCACCACGCTTTCCAGCACCCGGCGGGAGCCAAAGATTTCGACCGCGGCGCGGGAATCCTCGTAAGCGGCGGCGTCACGCGACAGGGCGTCGGTCAGGTCCGCATTGTTCTCCTCGAGCACCAGCAGCACTTCGGCGGTGTACTGATCCTCGCCGCGCACGCTCAGATAGACGGCAAGCAGGACAAAGGCCGCGACCAGCGCAAAGAGGAACCGCTTGCGCGCCATCAGGACGCGCCAGACCCCGAGCAGGCTGAGCGATCCCATGTCGGTTTCTTCGGTGACGGCAGAGGCCGTCAGGGGTGTGAGTGTCAGTCTCGACATGGGCCGGTCATTGGTATCCAGATACAACTGTGGGTTAGAACAATGGTTTCGCGCGTTTTATGCAAGTCGGCTGAGGGTCAGGGGGCGGCATTCTCGGCGGGAACATGCCTGAGGGGGTGCTGCGCGCCTTTTGTGGTGACGGTTGGCGGGCTGTGCGCATTGTGCCTGAAAACACGTCGCTTTGGGTCAAGTCTCTGCGCTGTGCGCATATCCATGCCGATAAGGGGCCGGTGCGGCGGAGCACCCGGTCGCAACGATGCCTTGGCCCCTCGGAGGGGATGTGATCAAAAAATAGGCGGACGTTGCGATAAACGGGCCGTTCCAAAAGACTCCGGTGCCGTGGTCCGCGCAATCTGGTGCAATGATGCACAACGGCCCTGACCTGCCGATCCGCAAATCGCGTCTCGGTTTTTGCCTGTCGCGGGCATATGTTTGTCAGGCCGCCACATGACCGGAACAGGCCCACACCATGCTCGCAACCGCCACCCGATTGATCGTCCTGAGCCTGTTGGCGCTGTGGTTGGGCCAGTCCGTGGTGAGCGCGCAGCAATACCGGCTGGAGCCGGGGGACCGCATCCGCGCGCAGGTCATCGGCATAAACGCAGAGCCGTATGTGTCGATGATCGACCTGTCCGGTGACATCCGGTTTCCGATCCTCGGCACCCACCGCGCGGCGGGCAAGACGGTGGCGCAGCTGATCAACGACATCGCGCTTGACCTGACAGGCCGTCAGATCCGCGTGGTGCTGGACGGGGTGGAACGCACGATTGTGCTGGATGAACGCGACATCTTTCTGGATATCGACAGCTACCGCGCGGTGACCGTCACCGGGGCCGTCGCCTCACCCGGCAGCATCGCGTTCGAGCCTGGGCTGACCGCGCGCGCCGCGATCGGCAATGCGGGCGGGTCGGCCCTGGCCGCCCTTTCGACGGACGCGAACCGGCTGATGCAGCTGCGCGGCACCCTTGGCGAGTTGCTGAAAACCCAAGCCTGGCTGATGGCCGATCTGTGGCGCATCGACGTCCTGTTAGGTGACGAGACGCTGGAGACGATCCCCGAGGAGTACGCCGGCGTTCTGGAAAGCAGCCTGACTGCCGAAGACCTGGATATCGTGCGCCAGCGGATCGTCGCGGCGCGGGACCTGCGGGAACGCAACCGCACGGAACTGGTTGCGCGCATCGCGCTGATCAATTCGCGCATCGGCTTTCTGAGCGCCGCGCTTGAGCAGTTCCAACTGGCCGCCGACAACGCTGAAACCCGGTCCGCCAGCCTGTCGGACCTCGCCGACCGGGGCCTGACAACGGCGAATGCGCTGGCGGCGGCACAGAACGGTGCGCTAAACGCCTCGTCGCGCGTGCTGACAACCGAAGCGGACCTCGCCCAGGCCGGGCAGGAACTGCAATCGCTGTTGCGGCAACAAGAAGACGTAGACGCGGATTTCAGAAACCGGCTGTTGCAGGACAAGGCCGAGCTGGAGCGGTCACTGGCCGAGAACGGTGCGCGGATTGACGCCAATCGCGACCAGATGGCCCTGAGCACGACCCTGCTGGAAGACGACGCCGATCAGGTGTTCGACATTATACTCTACCGTTGGGAGGATGGGGTCGAAACCAGCCGCCAGATCGCCCCCAGCGCACGGCTGCGACCCGGCGATGTGGTGGAAGTGCTGATCAGGTAGCGCCGATTCGGAGCGAGGCAGACGGATCCCTCTGGGATGCTACCTATAGTAGAAATTGCGCGCCGTACTGTCCTGAATTTTAGGCGCTTTCGCATATGTGATTGGAACGTTAAAATGTAGGTTTCTGTTGGAAGAAACCTCGAAATCTCGAAAAGTCATTAACAAACAGTAAGATAGAGGGTTGTCGTCGCGTCTAGCCACGTTTTCCCAACGCGCATGCTGCCGTCGGTCAACTTGCGACACCGCAACAACTACAGGTAGGATCAGAGTATCAAAACCAATTTCATAGCACTGGGTAAGACATGAAAAAGATGACATACGAGCCCCCCGTTCTCCGCGCCCATGGCAAGGTCGAAGCGGTGACCAAAGCGAATACCGGCGGCAGCTCCCTCGACATTGCGTTTCAATCCGGAACGCCCATCGGCGACCTGACAACGTCCTGACCGACGCAGCGGGCGGCCCATACGGGCCGTCCCGCATCGGCCCTTTGCGGCACGCGCGCGCAATGATTGGCCGAAACCCGCTGATGCCGATCCGCGACTTGCCAGCCCCGCCGACCCGTCGCACAATTTCGTCGACGCCGGTGATATGCGGCGGACCTGACAGCATAGGCTTACCGTGACGCAGAAGGCATCATTTTTTGTCGCCAAACAGGATGTGATGGATTGCGACATCGGCGGCGACCGCGCCCTGCTGGATCTCCAGACCAACACGTATTTCACGCTGAACCCGACCGCCTCCGAGGTCTGGATGGCGCTGTCGGAGCGCAAGTCGCTGGACCAGCTGGTCGACGTGGTGACTGACGCCTTTGACGTGACCGCAGCGCAATGCCGCGCCGACATCGAGGCGCTGCTGTCCGCCATGCACGAGGCCAACATCATCGAGACCGCGACAGGCGAGACCTGAATGCGCACCCTGCGCTGGATCGGCATCTACGGATTGTGCTTTGCCGTTGTGCTGGTGGTGCGCATCGGCTTGTGGACCACCAGATACCAACGCATCCGCGCCGTGCTGGTCCGTCCCTGCGGCCCCGACCCGCAGGTGGAACGTATCCAGACCATCGCGCGCATCGTGCGCGCGGTCAGCCGGTCGGCCCGGCTCATCCCCGATGCCAGTTGCCTCACCCAATCCATCGCGACACAGGCGCTGTTGTCGTGGAAACGCATTCCATCGGTGATCTCGATGGGAGTTCTCAAGGATGATCAGGCGGTGCTGCGCGTGCATGCCTGGGTGGTCTGGAACGACGAGGTCATCCTTGAAGGGGACGAGGACAGCGTGCGCGACTTTTCGAAAATCCTGGACCTGCCGACGCCGACAGCTGCGCCCATCTCCTGACATGGACGCCTTTGTCATCAGCCTGCCCGCCGGGCCCGATGCACAGCTGCCCCGCGTTGCATCGCGGATGGAGCGGTTGGCGCAGGCCGGGCTTGCACAGGCAGAGGCGCAGATGGGCACCCCCGCCGCCCGGTCCGGTCGCGCGTCCACGGCGCAGGCGGACGCCTGGGTAGCGATTGGCCTGACCACGCTGACCAACACCGCCGAACTGCGCATGCAGGCCGACGCACCGCAGGCATCACCGCTCGACCTCATCGTGCGCCTGCGCGCGGCGCAGGGGCCGGGGTTTCACGACCATCTGTCGGGCGGCTTTGCCGTGGTGCTGATCAACCGGCAGACCGGCGCGGTGGAATGCTACCGCGACCACTTCGGGATCATCCCGCTTTATTATTGCGTTCAGGACGGCGTGCTGAGTTGCGGGTCGGACATGCGCCTTGTGTTGCATCTGTCAAACCTGCCGATTGCCGATGACCCCGTCCGGATTGCCGATTTCGTCGCGGGCGAGGATGTGGACCGGCAACGCACCGCCATTGCCGGGCTGCACCGGCTGCCCGCCGCGCATCGGCTGCTGTGGCAGGACGGGCAACCGCACCTGTCGGCCTATTGGACATGGGCGCAGCCCCCGCTGATCGCGGCCGAAACGGCGGCGGATGCCTTGCGCGAGCGTCTGTTTGCGGCCACGGGCGGCTGCCTGCACGGACAGGACAGGCCGGGCGCGATGTTGAGCGGGGGGCTCGATTCCTCCACGCTCGCAGGCATTGCCGCCGATATTGCGCACAGACACGACCAGCCGCCGCTGCCAACGCTGTCCTTTGTCTATCCGGAGGGTGATCCGCAGAACGAGACGGCGTTCATCGACGCCGCCAATGACGCCTTTCGCACCGCCCCGCACAAGATCCCCGTCACCGCGCCGCCGCGCCTGAGCGAGATGTCGGACCTGATCGAGGAACAGATTGACCTGTTTCTGGGCTTTGGCCTGCCCAAGAGCCGCCAGATCTACCGGATCGCTGCGGCCCACGGCCTGACTGCGCTGATCGACGGGCATGGCGGGGACGAGGTGATCTCGCACGGGTATGACCGCCTGATCGAGCTTGCCGCGCAGCGCCGCTGGCTGCGCCTGCTGATCGAAATGCGCGGCACGGCGCGCATCTACGGCTCGGCGCTGTGGGGGCCGTATGTCCTCTATGTTGCGCGCCATGGCAGGTTGGCGGAGCGTGGCATCCTGCGCCGCGTCCTGATGCGCATCGCGCGGCAGCTGTTGCCCGGCAAGGCGGCGGCGGGCAGCACGGCGGTGGACCTCATGGCACCCGCGCTGCGGGACGCGATTGACCCCGACACGCGCTACGGTGACGACCCGGGCCCGACCACCCGCGTCGACCGTCTGAATGCCGAACAGATCGCACACCTGAAAATCCTGAGCGGCCCCCGCATGGAAAGCGCGTTCGAGACGCTGCACCGGTCCGCCGTGCGGCAGGGGGTTCTGCCGCTTTATCCGTTTTTTGACCGCGGGGTTGTCGCCCTGTGCCTCTCGGTCCCGTCCGAAGCCAAGATGCGCGATGGCCAGACGCGCTGGGTTCTGCGCGCGGCGATGCGCGGCCTGTTGCCCGAACCCATCCGCACCCGCGCGACCAAGGCCGCCTTTGACGACGAATTCCGCGCGACGGTGCTGGAATACCTCGAAACGGAGGGCGACGCGGCCTTTGACGGGCTCGCGCAATATGTGGACCCGGCCGCGGCCGCAGACCTGCGCGCCAGAGTGCTGTCGCAGGACGACAGCGACGTCGCCGCACTGCGCCTGTGCTGGCGCCTCGCCATTCTGCGGCAGTGGCGCGTGGCCTTGGGACAGTGGCAGGCCTTGCAGGAACGGGGAGAGTTGGTGTGACGAAACGCAAGGATTACAAGGCGTTCGGGCTGGTCATACGGTCCGACTTTGCGCTCGATGTGCTGGACCCGGTCGATGCGGGGGAGGTCGACGTGCATGTGATCCGCAGCACGGGCATCATCCGCGACGGCAGCCCGTCCGTTGATCCCTATTTCGACATGAACGCCGACCAGCAATACATGTACTGGCGGGCGATCGGCGGCTACCTGATCAAGGACGACCGCACCGTGGTCGTCGAAACGCATCCCGGCAGCAGCGATCACCTGGTGTCGCAGGCGCTGCTGGGTCTGGTCATGTCGATCATCCTCGAACGCCGCAAGCTGCTGTGCCTGCACGCCAGCGCCATCAACATCGCGGGCCGGGCGGCGATCTTTCTGGGGGACAAGGGCGCGGGCAAATCCACGACCTGCGGCGCGATGCTGGCCAAAGGTTTCGTGCCCGTCACCGACGATCTGGTGGCCGTCGAACACAGCGTGGACAGTGACCGGCACCCCGTCATCCGCCCGGGTTTTTCGTGCATGAAGATGTGGCCGGACACGATTGAGGCCCTCGCGCTGGAGACGCACAGCCATGACCGTCTGATCCATCCGCAAACCACCAAGGTGCAAAAGCATATGCCGGTGCAGATCCCGGACCGGTCGGTGCCCGTCGCCGCCGCCTTTGTCCTGCGGCGTGACTCAGGGGTGCGGCACACGCACGCCGTCCGCTTGCCCGCGCATGAAGCGTTGCAGATGGTGCTGCGCTACACCTTTATGGCGCGCTATGGAGAAAGCACGCTGGGGCGCGACCACCTCAAGCTGCACATGCAGCGCTGCGCCGGTCTTGTGGCCTGGATGCCGGTCCATACGTTGCACGTGTGCGCAGACTTCGGACAGCTGGACGCGCTGACGGATGAAATCCTACGGGTTGCCGGGACGGGCTGAGGGCGGAACTGTTCCGTGTGTCCACGGCAATGGCCTGTCGGCTGTGCCGCAGGTGCGCGCCCTCGGCCCCATAGGCATAATTATGTGAAAAAACCGAGCGTCTTGAGTGATTCTCAGGCGCTCCTGAGCGGTGTGTGATCGTGGTTGCCGTTGCCTTGTTGTGTCCTGCCACAGCGCGGATGCAGCCGCGTTCAAGACGGCAATCCGGGTGCGCCACGCAGCCAGCCGAAAAACACAGCATCCGCCTGAAATTGCACGGATGCGTTGACACAAGCATGTCACGAAAACGTGTTCAGACTGCGCCAAATACTGCCCATCCGGCCCGGCATGAAATCTCTCGTATTGCGAGAATTCCCGTGTTGGTATATGCTGTTAATACTTTTTTAAGGAATTTTATGATGCCAGATAAGAAGCCGACTTCCCGTCGCATTCGCAAGACACCCAGGGCCGAAACCTCCGATAAATCGGACAAATCCAAGCCCGCAGAACAGCCCGATGACAACAGCCCCGAGATCGTCTCGGCGATGAACGAGGCGGTCACCGCGCTGGCGCAAAGCCTGACCAATATCGCAACCTCACTGCAGGAACGGCAGGCCGAACACACCCAGAAATACTATGCCGCGCTGTCCGCGGCGGCACCGCAGGATGACGGGGGCCAGCTTGGGGCGGCCTACAAGACGGTGCTGGATGCCGTGGCGTCGCAGGATGCCAACCGGATCGCCGCCGCGCAAAAGGCCTATGTCGAGTTGCTGACCGAATACATGGCCCACCTGACCGACCATTCCGAAGCGGCAACCGAAGACTACACATCCAATTACCAGGAGCTGGTCGACACGGCCCAGAACCAGGGGCGCGACCAGTATTTCGAGTATGTCGACACGCTGCGCACCGTGCTGAACAAGGCGTCGGACGATGATCTGCCACCGGCCACGCTGACCATGATCGTTCAGAACATGGCGTCGGCTGCGATGCTGAGTCAGGGGCTGTTTCCGGCACAGGAGTGACCCCCTCGACTTCGTAATGAGTATCGCTTTGCGACTGAATTTTGCGAACGCTGGGGGTTTCAGATGTCTGAACAGCAATTTGTCATGGTGGAGGGCAGCCATCACGCTGCGCATCCGTCTTGTGTTCCGGTGGCGATGGTGCCGGCCGGTCAACACTACCAGATCACCATCCTGCTGCGGCGGCGCAGCGATGCCGGACCGTTTCCCGATCCGCATGTGATCGGCGCGCTGCCGCTGGCCGATCGGACCTATCTGACGATCGAAGAGCTTGAGCGGGACTATGGCGCGAGCCAGGACGACGCCGACGCGCTGGCCGCCTATCTCACGCCATTTGGGCTGACGGTGGACAGCACCGATCTGGGCCGGCGCACCATGACCGTGAGCGGGCTCGCGGTGCAATTCGCCGCCGCCTTCCGCACGACGCTGCTGATCTTTTCCCAGGGAGGATCGTTGCACCGCAGCTACGCCGGTGGCTTGCAGATGCCCGAGGAACTGGCCGACAGCGTCATCGCCATCACCGGTCTGGACGAACGCCCCGTCTCCGTCACCCGGCATCAGCCCGCCAGTGGTGGGGCGGCTCTGGTCGATCATGCACACGCGGTTGCGATGCAGCGCACGCAGGCCGATCTGGGCGCGCAGACAGCGGATGCGCTGAAATCCATCGGCGACAGCCTGACGGGTCATTCGGATGTAAAGGCCCTGCAAAAGACGCATGACGCGCTCGTCGATGAGCTGAGTGACAGCCGCGCGCCCACCGCACTTGGCACCTACGGGCGCAAGATGGCCGAACCGCTCAAGCGCGCCAACGCGGCCGCCGCTGATGTGATCGCCGAACACAGCGCCGCGCTGACCGAGACGGCGGCAGAGACGGCGCGCGCGCACCTGCTCGCATCCATCGAACGCACGGGCATCAAGACCGCGCCACAGATTGCGGACCTGTATGACTTTCCCGAGGATACCGACGGCAACGGCCAGTGCATCGGCATCGTGGAGCTGGGCGGCGGCTACCTGAAATCCGATCTGGACAACTATCTGGCCTTTCTGGACCTGCCGGAGGTCGACATTCACGATGTCGAAGTGGCGGGCGGCAAGAACGCCCCCGGCGTGATCGAACCCTATGACGCCGAGGTCGCGCTGGACATCCAGGTGATCGCGGGCGCCGCCCCCGGCGCCAAGCTGGTGGTGTATTTCGCCCCCCTGCACGCCCGCGGCTTTGTCGAGGCGGTGCAGGCGGCGCTCCATGACAAGGCCTCCCGACCCCGGGTCCTGTCGATCAGCTGGGACCTGTCCGAAGGGTTCTGGCTGGGCTCACCCATGCATGTGCGCCACCTCGAGGACCTGTTCGAGACCGCCGCAGCGCTCGGCGTTACGATCCTGTGTTCGGCGGGCGACTATGGCTCTGCCACCACGCTGCACGACGGCCAGCTGTGGGTGGACTACCCGGCCTCCAGCCCGCTGGCGATTGGCTGCGGCGGCACCACGCTCAGCTCGATGGAGGACGACCGGCTGGGGGAAACCGTCTGGAACACCTTCGCCAATTTCGGGCAGGCGACCGGCGGCGGCTTTAGCAAGCTGTTCCCGCGCCCCGCCTGGCAGTCGCAGGAAACCGTGCCGTTCGTGCCCCGCATCGGCGGCGGCGAAGGGCGCGGCGTGCCCGACATGGCCGGCAACGCCAACCCGTCCACCGGCTACCTGCTGCAGGTGCATGGCAAGACGACCGTGATCGGCGGCACAAGTGCGGTCGCCCCGCTCTTTGCCGCCATGATGGCGCGCATCAACCAGTCGCTGGACAAGCCCATCGGCTATATCAACCCGCTGATCTATCAGGCCAGGGACCGCGAGACCGCGTTTGCAGACATCAGCAGCGGGTCCAACGGCAGTTACTGGGCCGTGGACGGCTGGGACCCGGTGTCGGGGCTGGGCCGCCCCATCGGCAGCGCCCTGCGGGACCTGATCCGCGACGCCAAGGGGACCCCGGCATGACCGACAGTACCGAGTATGTGTTTCCGCTGTCGTTCGCACAGCAACGGTTGTGGCTGCTGGACTGCATGGCGCCGGGCAACCCGTTCTACAACATCCCGCTGGCGATCCCGATCCAGGCGCAGCTGGACATCGCCGTGCTGGAACGCGCGCTGAACGCCATCATCGCGCGGCAGGAATCCCTGCGCACCGTTTTTGACGAGATCGACGGCGAACCGGCCCAGATCGTGCGCGCGGCGATGCCGCTGACCATCGAAGAGATCGACATCTCGCATCTCGGCCCCGCCGAGCAGGAGGCGCGCACCGCCGAACTGGCCAGCGCCGATGCGGTCAAGGTGTTCAACCTGCGCACCGGCCCGCTGATCCGCTGTTCGGTGATCACGCTTGGACCGGCGAGCAGCGTGCTGCTGCTGTCGATGCATCACATCGTGTCTGATGGCTGGTCCATGGGCATTCTGGCGCGCGAGCTGACCGCGCTGTATCAGGCGTTTGCGCTGGGACAGGCCGACCCCCTGCCCGAGCTTGAGATCCAGTATGCCGACTACTCCGTCTGGCAGCGCGACACGTTTCAGGGCGCTGAGCTGGAGGATGCGCTGAGCTATTGGCGCGACAAGCTGCGCGACCTGCCGCAGCTTGACCTGCCCACCGACAAGCCGCGCCCGGACACCGCCAGTTTCAAGGGGGCGGCGCATCTGGTCGATCTGGGCCCGAGGCTGAGTGCGGCGGCCCGTGCTGCCGGGCGGACGTCAGGTGCCACCCCGTTCATGGTGCTGCTCACCGCCTTTGCCATCGTCATGGCGCGCCGGTCCGGGCAGGACGATCTGGCCATCGGCGCGCCCATCGCCGGGCGCACACAGCCCGAGATCGAGGGGCTGATCGGCTTTTTCGTGAACTCGCTGGTCTTTCGCATCGACGCCACGGGCGCGCCGACCTTTGCCGAGCTGCTGGAACGGGTGCGCGACACCTGCCTTGACGCGTATCAGCATCAGGAGCTGCCGTTTGAACGGCTGGTCGAAGAGATCAACCCAAGCCGTGATCCCAGCCGTAATCCGCTGTTCCAGATCACCTTTCAGCTGGTCAACGCGCCGACCCTGGGCGCATCCGGTGGCGGCGACGCGGGCCCGCAGGTGCACCGGGGCAGCGCGATCTTTGATCTGGCGTTCACCCTGCTGGATGCGCCCGACAGCTATCGCGGCATGATCGAGTATTCGACTGACCTCTTCGAGGCCGACACTATCGCCCGTATCACCGATGAATTCATGGTACTGCTGGAGGCAGCGGCAGACAGCCCGGACACGCCCATCTCATGGCTGCCGCTCTGTGCCGAATCCGATTGGGACATCATCGACGTGCACGAGCTGGGCCCGCAGGTCGCGCCGCCGGACAACCCCTGCCACGTGCTGGACGAGATCGCCGCGCGGGCCCGGGAAACGCCCGAGGCCATAGCGCTGGAACTGGGCGGCACGCAGATCACCTATGCCGAGATGCGCGCCCGCTGGGACAACCTCGCCCGGCATCTGCAGGCCGCTGGCATCGGCCCGGAGGCGCGCGTGGGCCTGCTGCTGGACCGGTCGCCAGAACTGGTGATCGGGCAGCTGGCCACGATGGCGGCGGGCGGTGCGTTCGTGTCGCTCGACACGTCCTACCCGTCGGACCACCTCAAGCGTATCGCGGCCGACAGCCAGCTGGACGTGATGCTGACCCAGCGCGCGCATCTCGACTTTGCCAGGTCGATCCTGCGTGAAGGCACGCAGATTATCGTGCTGGATGAACCGCTTGAGGTGTTGGACGCCCCGCCGCCCTCCGGCCCCGTGGATGCGGCTAACGCGGCTTACGTCATCTACACCTCCGGCTCCACCGGCACGCCCAAGGGCGTTGTCGTGCCCCATGCCGCACTGGCCAACCACATGCGCTGGATGTGCGCCGCCTTTGGCTTTGACGCCCGCGCCCGCGTGCTGCAACGCACCGCCGCCTGCTTTGACGCCTCCGTGTGGGAGGTGTTCGCGCCGCTCATGTCCGGCGGCACACTCGTCCTCCTCCCGCCCGGGGCGCAGCGCGACCCCGAACAGATCGTGCGGTGCATCGCGGATCATCAGGTGAGCGTCGTGCAAACCGTGCCCTCTCTGCTGCGGCTGCTGCTCAAGGAGCCGGGGTTTTATGCCTGCACCTGCCTCCAACAGTTCTTTTCGGGTGGTGAGCCGCTGCCTGAGGACCTGCGCGCGCAGGTCGCCTCATCGCTCGAACTGGACATCATCAACCTCTATGGTCCGACCGAAACCACCATTCAGGTCGCCACCGCCCGGACCGACGGCACACCCGAACCCTTTGGCGTTCCTATCGGACATCCCATTGATAACACGTCGATTTACGTCCTCGATGAGGATCAGGCCCCCGTGCCCGTCGGCGTTGTAGGCGAGCTGTGGGTGAGCGGCGCAAACCTCGCGCGCGGCTATCACGACCGGCCCGGCGACACGGGCGCGGCGTTCCTGCCCGACCCGTTCGCCGAGGCACCCGGCGCACGCATGTACCGCACCCGCGATCTGGCCTTGCGCCGCGGCGATGGCGCGCTGATCTATCAGGGGCGCAACGACACCCAGATCAAGCTGCGCGGCTTCCGGATGGAACTGGGCGAGATCGAGGCGCGCATGCGCGACATCACCGGCGTCTCCGACTGCGCCGTCTTTACCGCCGGCAATGACGCCGCATCGCTCATCGCCGCGATTGTCCCGGCGGGCGGGCAAGACGACGATGACCCGCTCACCGCACAGCATGTCGACCAATGGGAAAGCATCTACGAAGGCATCTATGGCCAGGACGACACGGTCGAGGACGCCAGTTTCAACACCGTCGGCTGGACCAGCAGCTATTCGGGCGAGACGATTAGCGAGGCCGAAATGGCCATCTGGCGCGACACCACGGTCGCCCGCATCCGCGATCTGAACCCCAAACGCCTGCTCGAGATCGGCTGCGGCACCGGCCTGCTGCTCACACAACTGGCCCCCGAGGTGGAACACTACGTGGCCACCGATTTCTCCGCCCCTGTGGTCGAGGAACTGCGCGGCAACCTCAAGGCGCTTGGCCTCGACGGCAATGGCGAGGTGCTGCACCGCCGCGCCGATGAGCTCGAGGGGTTCGCGCCGCACTCCTTCGACACGGTCGTCCTGAACTCCGTCATTCAGTACTTCCCCAGCGCCGACTATCTGGCCGATGTCCTGCGCAAGGCTGCGCGGCTGGTGCGTCCGGGCGGGGCGATCTTTGTCGGCGACGTGCGCAGCCTCGACCTGCTGGGCGCGTTCCGCCTGTCCATCGCCAAGAGCGGTCTGCCCGACAGCGCCACGGGTGCCGAGTTGCTGCAGCATATCCACCGCGAGGCCGCGCTGGAAAAGGAGCTGGTGCTGGATGCCGCGTTCTTTCACGCGCTGGCGCAGGACGTGCCCGAGCTGGGCGGGATCCACAGCGCCTGCAAGCGCGGTGGCTACGACAACGAGCTGGGCAAGTTCCGCTATGACGTCACCCTGGCCATCGGCCCCGCCCCGGCGCAGGCAGACCCCGCGCGGCTCGACTGGCTGACCGATGCGCTGGATGCCGACCGGCTGGCCGCGCATCTGCAGGCAACCGATGCGGCTTGCGTCGAGCTGCGCAACATCCCCAACGCCCGCGTCGCCGCCGAAGTACGCCTGCACGCGCTGATCCACAACGGGGCCGCGCAAAAGCCGCTGCACGAGGCGCTCGCCACCGCCGCGGAGGCGCGGCACGCCGCCATGGACCCCGAGGATTTCCACCAGATCGCCGCGCAGCACGGGATGCGCGCCCGCGTGCGCTATGCCCCGGACCACCCCGACCGGATCGAGGCGCTGTTCTGGCGACCGGGCACCCCTGCGCCCGCCGATCCCGCGCCTGCGGGCACCTCCACTTACCGCAACCACGCCAATGATCCGCTCGCCACCGTGCGCTTTCGCGACCTGACGGCCCGCGTTGCCGCGCACCTGAACGAGGTGCTGCCCGCACACATGGTGCCCGCGTTCTTTTCCCAACGCGACCACCTGCCGCTCACCGCCAATGGCAAGCTGGACCGCCGCGCGCTGGCACTGTCCGAACAGGACCGCAACATGTCGCAGGCGGGCTATGTCGCCCCTCGCAACCCGCTGGAGGAGGCGCTGTCGATCCTCTGGGCCGAGGTGCTGGACACCGGGCACATCGGGATCGACGACGACTTTTTCACCGAACTGGGCGGCCATTCCCTGATCGCGGTGCAACTGATCAACAAGCTGCGCGAAACGCTCGAGGTCGATGTCGCCCTGCGCAGCCTGTTCGAGAACCCCACCGTGCGCGGCCTTGCCGACACGCTGACCGCAGGCACCGAGGATGACCTGACCGCCACGGCAGAGCTGTTCGTGCGCATCGCCAACATGTCGGAGGCCGAGATTGACGCCGCCCTGGGCGGTGACACAGGGAGCGTCGCATGAACGTTGTCGGCGGCATCGACCGGCGCAAGGCCCTGATGCGCAAGCTGCTCGAGGCCGACAGCGCCGCACCACCGCCCGCACGGCCCACCACCATCCTGCGCCGCTCGGACGAGGGGCCGGCACCGTTGTCGTTTTCGCAGCAGCGGTTCTGGTTCCTCGACCGGCTGGCGCCGGGCAGCCCGTTCTACATCGAAAGCTCCGCGCTGCCGCTGCCCGCAGGCACGATTGACCCGGACATTCTGGAGCAGGCGATCAACATGGTCGTCGCGCGCCACGATCTGCTGCGCACCCGGTTCGAGGAACAGGGCGACGGCGCGGTGCAGGTCGTGCTGCCCGACATGCACGTCCCGCTGGAGGTCACGGACCTCAGCCATCTGGACGAGGGCGACCGCGCCGCGCGCACCGCGCAGCTGCTGCACACCATCGCCTCGCAACCCTTTGACCTGAGCGCGCCGCCCCTGCTCCGCTTTCACCTGATCCGGGGCACGGAGGGGGGCGAGATATTTGCCATGGCGGTGCATCACATCATCTCCGACGGCTGGTCCATGCGCCTGCTCAGCCGCGAGACAAGCGATGCCGCCCGCGCGCTGATGACCGGCCAGCCGTTCGACCCGGCCCCGCTGCCCATCCAATACGCCGACTATGCCGCGTGGCAGCAACAAACGCTGGCCCGCTATGATGACCCAGATCTGGCCTACTGGCTGTCGCAACTGGCCGACCTGTCCGGCCTGACCCTGCCGCTGGATCACCCCCGCCCCCGCGTTCTGGGGTTCGAGGGCGCGCATATCGACCGCGACATGCCCGCCAACGTCTCTGCCGGGGCGCAGGTGCTGGCCAAGCGCGAAGGTGCCACACAATTCATGGTCACGCTCGCCGCCTTTGCCGCCGTGCTGGCGCGCCACAGCGGACAGGACGAGGTGGTGATCGGCACGCCCGTCGCGGGCCGCTCCCGCGCCGAGGTGGAGCCGTTGATCGGCCTGTTTCTCAACACCGTGGTGCTGCGCATCGACCTGTCGGGCAACCCCACGTTCACCGAACTGGTGGCGCGTGTCCGCAAGACCGCCATCGCCGCCTTCGAACGGCAGGACACCCCGTTCGAGCGTATCGTGGACAAGCTGGACCCGGACCGCGATCTGGGCCGCAACCCGCTGTTTCAGGTGCTGTTCCAGCTGTTTACCCCCCATGACCAGAGCGCCGATGCCGCGCAGGCGGATGTCGAGACGGTCGGCGTCGACAAGGGGGCCGCGATCCTCGATCTGTCGGTGCATCTGTGGAGCGGGTCCAAGGGGCTGAAAGGCCGCGTCGAATACAGCACGGAGCTGTTCGAGGCAGGCACCGTCAACCGGCTGTTCGATCACTTCACCCGGTTTCTGGGCAACGCCGTCACGGCACCGGGGTGCCGCCTGTCCGACATCGACATGATGCACCCGGATGAGCGACGCGCCCTCCTCGATATGTCGCGCGGCCCGGACGTGACCCATGGTGGCCCCGCCACCCTGCCTGATGCCTTTGCCGCGCGCTGCGACGCGGACCCCGAGGCGACCGCCCTGATCATCGGCGACACAACAGTCAGCTATGCCACCCTGCGCGCCCGTATGGCGCAGATCGCCGCCGCCCTGATCGCCCGCAAGGTCGGGCCGGAGGATCGCGTGGTCATCTGCCTCGACCGGTCGGTCGATTGCATCGCCGCGATGCTGGCCACCATGCATATCGGGGCTGCCTATGTGCCGATCGACCCCGGATATCCCCGCGCGCGCATCGCCCATGTGATCGACGACTGTGCGGCGCGCGTCGTGGTGACGGACGCCGCGCATCGCGACCGGACCGGCGTCAATGACCCGCTGCTGCTCGACAGCCCCCTGCCCGATGCCGACCTGCCGCCCGCCTGCGCGCATCCCGAAGGGCTGGCCTATGTCGTCTACACCTCCGGCTCCACCGGGCGACCCAAGGGTGTGATGGGCACCCACGCCGCCACCATGAACCGGTTCAACTGGATGTGGCGCGCGCACCCCTTTGCGCAGGATGAAACCTGCTGCCTCAAGACCGCCATCGCCTTTGTCGATTCCATCTGGGAGGTGTTCGGCCCGCTGCTGGCCGGTGTGCCCTCTGTCATCCTCGACACGGATCAGGCCCGCGACCCCGCCGCCCTCCGGGACGCGCTGGCCCGCCACAAGGTCAGCCGCCTGCTGGTCGTGCCGTCGCTGCTGCGCGAGATGCTGGACTGGAACACCGACTTTGACGGCGCACTGCCGCACCTCACGCAGCTGTTCACCAGCGGCGAACGCCTGCCCGCCGACCTGTCCCGACGCATGGCGCGTGCGGCCCCGCGCGTGGACCTGATCAACCTCTACGGTTCGTCCGAGGTCGCCGGGGATGTGACCGCCACGCCGCCCCTGCGCCCCACCGACGATGACGCCCCCATCGGCCAACCCGTAGACAATGCGCGCACGTACGTGCTGGACCGCGCGCTGCGGCCCGTCCCGCCCGGTGCCACCGGTCAGCTCTTTGTCGGCGGCGCGAACCTCGCGCGCGGCTACCTGCACCGGCCCGGCATGACCGCCGAACGCTTTGTCCCCGACCCGCTGTCGGACACGCCCGGCGCGCGCCTCTTTGCCACCGGCGATCTGGTGCGCCAGATGCCCTGCGGCACGCTCGTCTTTGTGGGGCGCGCGGACCATCAGGTGAAAATCCGCGGCCACCGGATCGAGATCGGCGAGGTCGAGGCCGCCCTGCTGGACCACCCCGCGATCAACGAGGCTATCGTCACCATGACGGCGGACGACACCGGCGGGCGGCTCGACGCCTGGATCACCGCGCAGGACGATGTGCCGGACATCCGCCAGCACCTGTCCGAACGCCTACCCGCCCCGATGATCCCGGCCACCATCACGGCCCTCGACGCCCTGCCCCGCCTGCCCAATGGCAAGCTTGACCGGCAGGCGCTGACCCGACAGGCCCCGGCCCGCACCGCCATTGCGACACCCCCCGAAACAGACACGGAGATTGCGCTGGCCGCCCTCTGGTCCGATCTGCTGAACCAGCCGCAGATCGACGCGCACGACAACTTCTTTGACGTGGGCGGGCATTCGCTGCTGGCGACCCGGCTGGTGACCGCCATGCGCGCGCAGTTCGACATCGAACTGCCCCTGACGGCGGTGTTCCTCTTTCCCACACTGCGCGCCATGGCGGCAGAGGTTGAGCGTATCCTGCTCGCAGAGATCGAGGCGCTGAGCGGCGCGGATGCACAGGCGTTGCTGGGCGAAGGGACGGAACCATGACACAATCCGAAAACAAATCCGAAGCCGCGTTCCTGTCCGACTACGAACCCGTCGACACCGGCCCCGACCCACAGCCCAAGGCCGACACGCAGGCCCTGCTGCGCGCGCGGCTGGCGGGTAAGAAACTGGGCAAGACGGCGCAAAAGACCGACACCGCCATCCCCCGTCTACCCGCCGACGCCCCCGTCACGCTGTCCTTTGCCCAGCAGCGTCTGTGGGTGCTCGATCAGCTCGCGCCGGGCAACGCATCCTATACCGAAAGCTCGGCGCTGCGGTTTCAGGCGGTCATCCTGCCGGACCTCCTCGAACAGGCGATCAACGCCATCGTCGCCCGCCACGCCGTACTGCGCACCACCCTGCACGCGCAAAACGGCCAGCCCGTGGCCCATGTGGCACGCGACGTGCACATCCCGCTGACCACCCACGACCTGACCGCGCTGGACCCGGACGCGCAACAGATTGAGATCCTCCGCCTCGCGACCGAGGACGCGCGCGCGCCCTTTGATCTGGCCACCGGGCCGCTATTGCGGACCACCCTGCTCAAACTGGCGCCGAGCGAGTGGGTGTTTCTCATCTCCATGCACCATATTGTCTGCGACGGCTGGTCATCGTCGGTGTTCTCGCACGAGCTGTCGACGATCTACGCCAACCTTGCGATGAACCAGCCCATCGGCCTGCCCGACCTGCCGATCCAGTATTCCGACTATGCCGCGTGGCAGCGCGACTGGCTCAGCGGTGCGCTGATCGAGACGCAGTTGGACTATTGGCGCACCCGGCTGGCGGACCTGACCCCGCTGGACATGCCCACCGATTTCCCGCGCCCGCCCGTGTTCAGCTATCGCGGCGCACGCCACACGTTCCACGTGCCCGCCGCCCTCACCAACCGTCTGGAAACACTGGGAAAACGCGAGGGCACGACCCTTTTCATGACGTTGCTGGCCGGGTTCAAATGCCTGTTGCACCGGATCACCGGACAGGACGACATTGCCATCGGCACACCCATCGCCAACCGCACCCGGGCCGAGCTTGAGCGGCTCATCGGGTTTTTCGTCAACACGCTGGTGATGCGCAATGACCTGTCCGGCGCGCCGACCTTTCGCGACGTGCTGCACCGCGTCCGCATCTGCGCGCTGGAGGCGTATGACCATCAGGACCTCCCCTTTGAAAAGCTGGTCGAAGACCTGCAACCCGACCGCGATCTGGCCAGCAACCCCCTGTTTCAGGTGATCTTTCAGCTGCACGCGGATCAGGGCGCTGGCAACGCGGCGAAAAACAGCACCCTCGGTCTGGTCGAGGTGGAGCGTGCGACGGTCAAGTTCGACCTGCGCGTCGAATTCCGCGAAACCCCCGACGGGCTGGTCGGCGCGCTGGAATACAGCACGGACCTGTTCACGCCCGCGCGCATCGAACGGCTGGCCACCTACCTGCTGACCGTGTTCGATGAGATGACGCAGGCCCCAGACACGCCCGTGGCCACCATGCCGCTGGTGCGCGGGGACGAACGGGCGCAGATCGCCGCGTGGGGCGGTGAGGATCGGGCGCAGACCGATCACGGCACCATCGTCGAGCGGTTTCTGGCGCAGGCCGACGCGACCCCCGACGCAGTGGCCCTTACCGACGACAGCGGCACACTGACCTATGCCGCGCTGCGCGCCCACGCCATCGCGCTGGCGCACCGGCTGCAAAAGGCCGGTGTCGCGCTCGAAACTGTCGTCGTCGTCCCGGCAGTCCGGGCGCGCGAGACTATCGTGGCACAGCTGGGCATCCTCATAGCCGGCGGCACCTATCTGCCGCTGGATCTGGACGAACCCGACACGCGGTTGCAGCACATGATCACGACCGCCGGTGCCACCCTCGCTCTGGGTGGCACCGACCTGTCGGACCGCTTCAAGGCGCTGCACCTCAAACGTATCCCCTGCGATCTGCGCAAGACGCCCAAACCCGCGCCACCGCCCACGATTGCCGCCGATGCCGGCGACCGGCTAGCCTATATCATGTACACCTCCGGCTCCACCGGCGTGCCCAAGGGCGTGGCCGTGCCGCAAAGGGCCGTCATGCGCCTCGTCCGCGATGCCGATTTCTGCGACATGGGTCCGGATCAGACTGCGCTGCTGCTCGCACCGATGACCTTTGACGCCTCCACGCTGGAGGTCTGGGCACCGCTCCTGAACGGCGGACGCCTCGCCATTCACCCACCGGGCAAGATCGACCTCGGCGCGCTCGCCGACAGCATCCGCCGCCACGATGTCACGCTGCTGTGGCTCACGGCGGGTCTGTTCCATCAGGTGGTGGACAACGCCCCCGACGCGCTCACCGGGGTGCGCCAGCTACTGGCGGGCGGCGATGTGCTGTCCGTCCGGCATGTGGAGGCGGTGCTGGACCGCTTTCCCGACTGCCGCCTGATCAACGGCTACGGCCCGACCGAAAACACGACCTTCAGCTGCTGCTACACCATCAACGATATTCCCAGCGGCACCGCCACGATCCCCATCGGCCAGCCGATCCACGGCACCACCGGCTATATTGTGGACGATTTCGGCCACATCGCGCCCACCGGTATCGCGGGGGAGCTGTGCGTGGGCGGCGACGGCCTCGCCCGTGGCTATCTGGGCGACCCGGCCCGCACCGCCGAGGCATTCGTGCCCGACCCGTTTAGGGGTGGCGGCGCGCGCATGTACCGGACGGGCGATCTGGCCCGCTACCGCGACGACGGCACCATCGAGCTTCTGGGCCGCAAGGACCGGCAAGTGAAGGTGCGCGGCTTTCGCATCGAACCGCAAGAGATCGAGGCCGTGCTGGCCGCCCACAATGACGTGGCCGACGTCGCCGTGCTGGCGCGCAAGGACATGGGGCCAAGCGCCCAGCTTGTCGCCTATGTCGCCCCGCAAAAGGACATCACCGACGGCAGCGTGCTGGAGGCCGGACAGGCCGACGCGGTCGAACAGTGGCGCACGCTCTACGATGATCTTTATGCCGCGCCGGGCACGGTCGAACGCGGGTTCGACATCACCGGCTGGCATTCCAGCTACACCGGTCAGCCGATCCCGGCGGACGAGATGCGCACATGGCTTGACGCCACGCTGACGCGCATCCGCGCGCTTGAGCCCCGGCGTGTGCTCGAGATTGGGTGCGGCACCGGCATGCTCGCCTACCCAATGGCCGAAACGGCTGACTATTACCGTGGCACCGACGTCTCCGCGCCCGTGATCCAGACGTTGACCCAAGGTATGGCCGATGCCGGGCTCGCCGACAAATGCGACCTTGCCACCGCACCGGCGGACGCGCTGGGGGCGCTGACCAAGGGCGGCTTTGACACTGTCCTGCTGAATTCCGTCGTGCAGTATTTCCCCGGCATCACCTACCTGCGTCAGGTGCTGGATCAGGCCATCGCCGCGATCCCGGGCGCAGGCCATGTGTTCCTTGGTGACCTGCGCTGCCTGCCGCTGGTCGAAGAGTTCCACACCGCGATCCAGCTGGCCCGCCATAACGGCGACATCGACTGTGCCGCATTCCAACGCCGCGTGCTGGACGGGGTGCAGATCGAACGCGAGCTGCTGATCGACCCCGCGTTCTTCCGCCTGCTGGCCGCGCATCACCCCCGGATTGAAGCCGCAGATATCCAATGGAAACAAGGGGATGCGGATAATGAACTTTCCCAGTTCCGCTATGACGTGGTCCTGCATGTGGGCCATGCCGAGCCGATGCCCGACGACCGCACCCACCTCGACTGGCAGCGCGACGCCCTGACCCCCGACACGCTGGAGGCGCGGCTGACCGACGCCCCGCTCACCATCACCAACGTGCCCAACGCCCGCGTCGCGGACCTGTCGGCACTCTGGGCCGCGATCCGCGACGGGGCCGACACGATCCCTGCCAGCGACGCCGCCCTGCTCCTCCAACCGGACGCGCCGCTGCCCGATACCTTCCGCGACATGGCCCGCCGCCACGGCTTGTCCGTCGCCATCGTGCCCGCCGATGACAACCCGGCCCACTGCACGCTCCACTTTGCCAGGGGCGGCGCGGTGGTACCCCCTCTGCCCCCAGCCCCGGCGACCGAACCCGACTGGACCGCCTTCGCCAACAACCCGGTCAACGCGCTGATGTCCGAGGCGCTGGTGCCCGCCCTGCGTGCCGCCGCGACCGAACAGCTGCCGCCCTACATGCAGCCCTCGCATTACGTGGTGATGGACGCGCTGCCGCTCACCCGCAATGGCAAGCTGGACCGCACAGCCCTGCCCGCCCCCGTGCGCGAACGCGCACTGACCACGACCACCACGCTGACGCTGGCGACATCCGACATCGAAAAGGCGCTGGCCCGCGTGTGGGGCGACGTGCTGGGCCTCGATCAGGTGGGCGTGGGCGACAACTTTTTCGAACTGGGCGGGGACTCCATCCTCAGCATCCAGATCGTGTCGCGGGCCAAGACCGAGGGGATCCTGTTCACCGCCCAACAGCTCTTTGAAAACCAGACGATCGCCGAACTGGCCCGCATCGCGCAGGAAATGCACGTGGATCGCATCGATCAGAGCGTCGTCACCGGCCCCTGCCTGCTGACGCCCGCGCAGGCTTGGATGTTCGACAACAACTCCCCCGCGCCGCACCACTTCAACCAGTCGTTCCTGTTGCAGGTCCCCGCCGAACTGGACGCCGAAGCGCTGGATACCGCCCTGCGCGCGCTGATGCTGCACCACGACGCGCTGCGCCTGCGCTTTGACCACGGCGATGCCGGCTGGACGGCGCACCACGCCGACCTCGGCGACGAGGACGGGATCGAGTGGATCGACCTCAGCACGCTCTGGGGTGCCAAACAGACCCGCGCGCTCGAGGCCGCCTGCGCCGAGGCGCAAGCCACGCTCGATCTGGCCAACGGTCCGCTGCTCCGGGTGCTGCTGTTCGACATGGGGCCGGGCCGCCCGGGCCGCCTGCTGATCTGCGCGCACCATCTGGTGGTGGACGGCGTGTCGTGGCGCATCCTCTTTGAACAGCTCTGGCAGGGCTACCAGCAGGTGGTCGACGGCGCCGATGTCACGCTGCCGGCCAAAACCACATCGCTCGCCGCCTATACCAGCGCCCTGCACGGCCGCGCGCAAGCGCCCGACATGGTCGCACAGGCCGACTACTGGGCCGCCGTGCCGCCCGCTGACGACGCGTTCCTGCCCATCGACTTTGACGGCCCCAACACCGAAGGCGACGCCGCCGAGATCAAGGTGGAGCTGTCCGACGACCTGTCCCGCGCCGTGCTGACCGAAGTGCCGCAGGTCTTTCAGACCCGCATCAACGACGCGCTGCTCACCGCGTTCTCCCGCGCGCTGGTGCGTTGGGGCGAGGTGCCCGTCGCATATTTCGACCTCGAAGGGCATGGCCGCGAGATGGTCGGCCCCGGCATGGACCTGTCGCGCACCGTGGGCTGGTTTACCTCGATCTTCCCCGTGGCACTGGATGTGGACGCGGACGCACCCATCACCGACACGCTGGTGCAGGTGCAGGCGCAGCTGGACGACATCCCCGACCGCGGCGCGGGCTTTGGCGTGCTGCGCTACCTCTCCGACGACGCGGCCCTGCGCGCCCGGCTCGACGATCTGCCGATGCGCGACATCAGCTTCAACTACCTCGGTCAGTTCGGCGGGCAGGAGGATGGCGTGATCCGCGCCGCCCCCGAACACATGGGCGCCAGCCGCGCGCCCGACGCCGAACGGCGCCACCTGATCGAGGTGGACGGCGCGGTGTCCTTTGGCCGGCTCGGTTTCACCTGGGCCTACAGCGCGCAGCAATACGATGCCGCGTCCGTTCAGGACTTCGCCGACCTGATGCTGGACGAACTGCAAGCGCTGGTGGAGGCGACCCGCGCCCATCAACAGGCCACGCTGTCTGCCGACAGCTTCCCCGCCGCGCGAATGCACGACGATGACTTCGCCCGGCTGATGGCCAAACTCGGCGACACTTCGGAGGACGGATCATGACCATGCACGGGATCGAGGATATCTACGAGCTGTCGCCGATGCAGTCGGGCATGCTCTTTCATTCGGTCTATGCCGCCGGGCCACGCATGTATTTCGAACAGGTCGTGATCCCGTTCGACGCCGCAGTCGATCCCGACCACTTTGCCGCCGCATGGGCCGCCGTGACCGCCGCCAACCCGGTGCTGCGCACCTCGGTCCATTGGGAGGATCTGGACAAGCCCGTGCAGGTCGTCCACCGCGACGCCCGCATGGAGGTCGCCACCTGGGATCTGCGCCGCACGCCCCCCGGCCAGCGCGAGGGCGCGCTGCAACTGAAGCTGGCAGAGGATCGCGACCGGGGCTTTCGGCTGGATCAGGCCCCGCTGATGCGCATCGCGCTGGCGCGGCTGGGGCCCACGGCGCACCGGCTGGTGCTCAGCTTTCACCACATCATTCTGGATGGCTGGAGCCTTCAGGCCGTGTTCGCACAGTTCACCGACGCCTACACGCGGCTCGCCAGCGGCGCGCGGCCCACTCTGCCCGCGACCCGCCCCTACCGCGCGTTCATCGAATGGCTTCAGGCGCAGGACCCCGATGCCGCCCAAGGCTACTGGCACAAGGTCATGGCCGATGCGCCCGGCCCGTCGGGTATCGGGCGCGCCACGGCACAGGACGGCAGCAACCGGCCCGACGATTTCGGCGAGGTCGAACTGTCCTTGCCCCGCGAGGAGGCCGACAGCATCCGCGCCGCCGCCACCGCGCATCAGCTGACGCTCAACACCCTGTTGCAAGGCGCATGGGCGCTGACGCTGGCGCGGTTCACCGGGCAGGACGATGTCGTCTTTGGCGTCACCGTGTCCGGCCGCCCGGCCGAGATCGGCGGGGTGGAGGAGATGATCGGCCTCTTTATCAACACCGTGCCGCTGCGCACGCGCCTGTCCTACGCCACCACCCTGTCGGACTGGCTGGCGACCCTGCAATCGGACCAGCTGCGCGCCCGCAATTTCGACCATTGCGGGCTGGTGCAGATCCGCGACTGGGCCGGGCTGCCGGGGGATGAGGAGCTGTTCGACACCATCTTTGCGTTCGAAAACTACCCGACGCAGCGCAAGGACGGCGACGCTGCCGCCGACACCACCTTCATCGAACGGACGAACTACCCGCTGTCGGTCGCGGTCATCCCCGGCGACGGGCTGCAAGTGCGCCTGCTTTATGACGGGCAGGCGGTGGACCCGGCCAAGGTGCGCGCCATCGGCGCGGCCCTGCTGGCCCTGCTGCGCGCCATGACGCGGGCGCTGACCACCGACACAGCGGCAACGCTGGACAACGTGGTGCAGGACGCCTGCCCGGTGCCACGCCCCGCCGCGCGCACGCCGTACCCCGACACCTCCCTGCCGCACCTGTTCCAAAAGATCGCCAAGGCCACACCCGACGCCATCGCCGTCGAAACCGCCGACAGCACGCTGAGCTACGCCGTCTTGCAGGCCCGGTCGGACGCGCTGGCGGCACGGCTCACGGCGGCGGGTATCACGCGCGGCGACCGCGTGGCGCTGCTGCTGGCGGATACCGGCGACCTGACCACCGCCATGCTCGCCGTGCTGTCCTGCGGCGCGGCCTATATCCCGCTCGACCTCGCCTACCCCGCCGAGCGTGTGGCCAACATTCTGCGCGACACAAGCGCCCCGCTGATCCTCACCGACGCCACGCGCCTGAAGGACGCTCAGGCACATGAGGTCAAGGCGCTGGACATCGCCGCCACCGACGCCAGCCCACCCGTCGCCCGGCCCGCGCATGTCCCATGCCCGGACGATGTGGCCTATGTCATGTTCACCTCCGGCTCCACCGGCACGCCCAAGGGCATCGAGATCCCGCACCGCGCCATCGTGCGGCTGGTGCGCGACACCGACTATGTGGCGCTGGACGCGGGCAGCCGCATTGCCCGCCATTCCAACATAGCCTTTGACGCCGCCACGTTCGAGATCTGGGGCGCCCTGCTCAACGGTGGCACGACCGTCGCGCTGGACCGCGACACCGTGCTGTCACCCGACGCGCTCACTGAGGCGCTCAAGGCCCGGGGCATCACGACGATGTTCCTGACAACCGCCCTCTTCAACCGTATCGCGGCGGAACGTGCAGACGCCTTCGCGTGCCTCGACACCCTCATGTTCGGCGGTGAGGCGGCGGACCTGACCACCGTGCGCGCCGTGCTGGACGGGCGCGGCCCCAAACGGCTGCTGCATGTCTACGGCCCGACAGAAAGCACGACCTTCGCCACCTGGCAGCACCTGACAGAGGTGACACCGGACCAGACCGCCCCGCCCATCGGCACCGCCATCGCCCACAGCACCGCCTACGTTCTCGACGCAGCCTTGCGCCCCGTGCCCCAAGGTGCCGCCGGAGAGCTGTTTCTGGGCGGCGACGGGCTGGCGCACGGCTATGCCGGGCGCGCGGGCCTCACCGCGCAGTCCTTTGTCCCCGACCCCTATGGCGATCATCCCGGCGCGCGGCTCTACCGCACCGGCGACCGGGTTTGGCAGGACAGCGCGGGGCGCATCGTCTTCCTCGAACGGATCGACACGCAGATCAAGCTGCGCGGCTACCGGATCGAGCTGAGCGAGATCGAAACGCATCTGGCCGCTGACCCCACCGTGGCACAGGTCATCGTCATGCTGCGCGGCACGGGCGAGGCGCGCCGCATCGTGGCCTATGTCGTGCCCGCGCCCGGCGCGCCCGATGACCTGACGACGCACCTGACACAGGCGCTGGCCCGCACCCTGCCCGCCTACGCCATCCCGGAGGCGATCGTGACCCTCGACGCCCTGCCGCTGAACCGCAACGGCAAGGTCGACCGCGCCGCCCTGCCCGAACCGACGGCCAAGGCACCCGTGCCCGACACCGCCCCCGCCCCCGCAGGCTCGACCGAGGACAAGCTGACCCACATCTGGGCCGCGGTGCTGGAACGCGATGATTTCGCCCGCACCGACAACTTCTTTGACATCGGCGGGCACTCGCTGCGGGTCACGCAGCTGGCCTCGCGGATCAAGCGTGACCTCGGCGTCGATCTGCCCCTGCGCACCGTGTTCGAAAACCCGACCGTGGCGGCCCTCGCCCGGATCATCGACGCCGACCAGCCCCCGGCGGCGGAGGCCACCGCACCTGCACCCGCGCGCAAGGCCGGCATCAAGCCCATCGCGCGCAGTGCGCGCCAGCGCAAACGGACCACGGGCGCATGAGTGTCACCCTGCAAAGCGTTACCTTCAACCACGATCCCACCTCGTCGCGGGGCAGTGCGCTCAACATCCGGATCAACGGCAGCACGCCCGCGCAGGTGCCCGAATGGGTCAATGGCGCATCCAGCACATCGCCGGCCGCGTACGCCATCTCGGACACGCTGACCGCGCGCATCCAGATCGCCGTCGATCTGGTCAGCGCGCCCAACACCCGCGTCTTTGTCCGGGCCATCCCGGCAAATCCGTTCGAATTCAACGTGTTGGGCCCGACCGAGACGGCAACGGTCAACTTTGCCGCCAATGGCAAACGCAACGGGCTCAAGCTGACCCTGCAGGCGCCTGCCCTCGCCCAGACCGGCGTCGGTGCGTTCGATGTGAACTGGCGCTGGCAGTACAAGGACAGCTTTGCCGCGCCCTGGACCGATTTCGCCACGACCGAACACCGCATTCTCGTGACGTTGCAGCCCCCGACCCGACCGTGGGTGCAAACACCCTTTGCCGCCTCCAACACGCAACTGCCCTGGGCCGAGGTGCTGGAATGGGCCTGCCAATGGGCCGCGTTCACCGGCACACCCGGGGCCGCATCGCGCGCGATCACCTCTGCGGTGTTCAACCTGGGCCCGCGACGCATCGCCTATGACTGCACGGGGGGCAATCCGACCAACTATTCCTACCCCGAATTCGACTGCTCCGCCTTCCTCGAACGGCTGGCGGGGCTCTATGGCCGCGGCCCGCGCGTCAACTGCACCGACTGCGCCACCATCGTGTCGACCTTTGCCAACGCGCTTGGCGCGGACCTGTGGCAGTCGCGCATGTTCAACCAGGTGGTGCCCTTCCGCTGCAACATGATGCGCCTGATCGGTGCGCCGTTCTTCGGGGCGGTCTGCGGCACCGGGTTCTTCAACTACCACGAGGTCGCGTGGGAAGGGGCCTGTTCCGACCTCGACGACGTGTTCGACGCCTGCCTCGAGGTGTTCTTTCCCGCCCCGCCCGCGCTTGGGCTGTCGACCTATGTGCCGCAGGACGTCAACTTTGGCTGGGCCTTCGGCAACAGCTACCGCGATTACCTCGTCAGTCCGGAATCGCGCTACATCTGTCAGGCGCAGCCGACCACGCGCCGCCGCCGCCTCGTCTACTGATGCCGACCAACCCAGCCCCCAGGTGATCCCATGCTGTTGCCCAACCAGATCAACGCCCTCCGCAGCAAATACGGCATCAACGACCGCCTGTTGCAGGCCCGGCACCAAAGCGGGTTCTTCGTGCGCCGCTACCGGATGCTGGGCGCGGAACTGGCGCGGGCCGAAATCGCGCGCGCCCTGTCGCTCAACCTGCCGGGCGGCGGGCGGATGCGCAAAACCACCTGGCTGACCCAAGACCGCGCCCCCCGCCGCGCCCCCGAGGAAAATCCGGTGCTCATCGACAGCTTCGAATATCGCAGCTTTGCCGAGGCCGAACAGGCGCTGTGGGGGTTTCTGGGCGAATTCCACGTGCCCGTGCAGCTTGGCACCACGTCCGAAGGAGTGGGCGATGTGGGCTTTGTCACGCCGGACGGGCGCACGGTCGCCTTTCTGCGCGGCAACAGCCTGCACCGCATCACCCAAGAGGTCCCGACACAGGATCTGGGCGAGGTCGCCGCCTCCGTCGATGGCAAGCTGACCGACAAGCCGCAGACCGCGCAGCCCGAGCGCGCCGCCTTCGAGGTGCGCAAGGTCGCCGCACGCCCCACCATGGCCGCCCGCATGGCCCCCCGGCCCGAGGATGCGCCGACCATCGCCGCGCAGTTCGCCCTTGACGGGATGAACGGCGCCAGCGCCCGCACCGCCGCCGCCGCCGCACCAGTCGAGGCTGACCTCGACAGCGCGGATGGGCCGATGCTGCGTATTTTCACCCGTGAGGGATGGATCGAGGATGACGACGAGGGCCTGCATTTCAACCTGCACGCGGGCGAGTCCCCCGACACAGCCGAGATCGAGATCTACGAGGACACCGACGACGGCGCATGCCTCAGATGCAGCCGCAAACTGATGAATGACGCCTGGGTCGATGACGACTGACGAACCGAAACGGAGACGCGTGACATGGACGACGACAACACGAAATACAGCGTGGTGATCAACCACGAGGAACAATACTCGATCTGGCCCACGGACCGCGAGGTGCCCATAGGCTGGGACGTCGTGGTCAGCGACAAGACCAAGCAGGACGCGCTGGACCATATCGAAGAGGTCTGGATCGACATGCGCCCCCTGTCCCTGCGCAAGAAGATGGCAGAGGCCGGCAAGGGCTAGCGGGCCGCCATGCGCTCCCCCCTCTGGGCCACCTGCCCCGTGCCCGACCCCCAGGCCGGGTGCCGGATGTTCTGCCTGCCCTATGCGGGGGCCGGGGCGTCGATCTACCGGGCGTGGCCCGCCGCGCTGCGCGGTGTGGCCGAGGTCTGGCCGGTGCACCTGCCGGGGCGCGAACGCCGCCTGTCGGACCCGCCCGCCGCCACGGTGCAGGCGCTGGCCACGCAGACGGCGCGCGGCATCGCCGGTGACCTTGACCGCCCCTTTGTGCTCTTCGGGCATTCCATGGGCGCGCTGCTCGTCTTCGAGGTGGCGCGCGCCTTGCGGCGGTCGGGGCTGCCGCAGCCGCTGGCCCTGCTGGTGTCGGGCTATGGCGGCCCGCACCTGCCCGACACCCGCCCGCCGATCCACGCGCTGCCCGATGCCGCCTTCAAGGAGGCTGTCGCCGCACTCGACGGGACGCCTGCGGACGTGATCGCCAATGACGAGCTGATGGCGCTGCTCCTGCCCCTGCTACGCGCCGATTTCAGGCTGGTGGAGACCTACCGCACCCGACCCGAGCCGCCGCTCGACCTGCCCATCCACATCTATGCCGGGTGCCGCGACCGCGACACGCCACAGGACGCGCTGGAGGCGTGGGGCGACTGCACGCGTGCAGGCATCACGATCACCCTGTTCGAGGGCGGGCATTTCTACTTGCGCGACGCCGCTTCTGCCCTGCTGGACCAGCTGCGCGGTGACCTGCGCACGCTCACCGCCCCGCCCGCGGGTCAAAGGCGCAGCGCACGACCCTGAGCCCGGCCCGGTCCACTGCCAGCGCCCCGAAATACCCCTGCCCCGGGTCCGCCGGGTACAGGTGAAACCGCGCGCCCCCGTCGGCATCGTCGGCATCGTGCAGCAAGGCGGGTGGCGACGCCGGGTCCGCCGACACCTCGAACCGGTCGAGGCCTCCGGGCAGGCCGGTGCCCACCGCCTTCAGCAGCGCCTCCTTGGCCGTCCACAGCCGGTAGAACGCCGCCAGACGATCCGCCAATGGCTGCCGCCGCAGCGCCGCGCATTCGGCTTGGGTAAAGAACCGTTCGGCAATCGCATCCGCATCCGTCACGGCGCGCCCCGCCTCCACATCCACGCCCAGCACACCGTCCCGCGCCACTGCAATCAGCGCGATATCGCCCGAGGACGAGGCGTTGAACACCGGCCCCGCACCGGCCAGCGCCGGTTTGCCCGCCGCACCGCTCTCGAACGCGATGTCGGACGGCGCGCAACCCGCATAGCCCGCCAGAAGCGACCGCAGCGCCGCCCGCCGCGCGGCAAAGCGTTGCGCATCCGTCGTATAGTGATACCGGTCATGCCGCGCGCGTTCCGCGCCGCTCAGGGCGTCCACTGCGCCACGCACCTCCGACAGCGTAACGGTCCACAAATGCACCTCTCCCGCCTGCAACGCCGCGCTCATTCCGCGACCGCCTCGAACACCAGCCGCGAGGGCGCGTCGGTGCCATAGAGCAGCTCGTAAGCACCCGCCGGGTGGCCCACCTCGCCATAGCCACAGGCCGACCCGCCCAGCGACAGGGCGATGCGCGTGCCCGCGCGGAACCGGTGGCTGACCGAATGCGTCTCAAGCGTCAGCTGCGTGGCCGTCTCCGCCGCCAGCCCGTCGGCCCGTGCCACCGCAAAGGTGACAAAGGACAGCGGCACATCCCGCCCCGCGTCGTAATCATAGACCTGCACACTCAGCCCCGCCGCGCCGGTCGTGGCGCGCAGGAACAGCTCCAGCCGCATCGGACCGGCCAGCAGGATGTCATCCTCCAGCGGCGGCGACAGGTACGTCCGGCGCGGGTAAACCGCACAGGGCGACAGTGTGGCCGGGTCCACATTCAGCACATGCCGCCGCAGGCCGGAGGCCGGCGCGCCCACCAGATGCGCGTTGCCCACCATGCTGAACCGCTGGCCTAGGTAAAACACCGTCTCACTGCCCCGCACCGGCCAGTCATCCGCGCCGCGAAACCCCTCCGCCCCGTCGGGCCGGTACAGCACGGGCGGCATCGCCTGCGCAGGCGCGTCGCGCAGCCAGCGGTCCAGCCAGCCGATCAACCGCGCGGTCACATCCGTGCCACCCGTCGCCAGCTGATCCAGATGGTGGGTATGCGCCTGCGCCGTCACGATCAGCTGGTGATCACCACGATGCGCAGGACAGCCCGTGCGCCGCAGGGCGCGCCACAGATCCACCGGGTCCTCCCACCCCTCGCTCTTGGATTTCAGGGTCAGCACGGGGGCGCAGATATTGCTCAGCTCAGGCCGCAAGCTGCGGTCGGTGCTGCCCGTCCCGCCCGCCAGATAAGCCTCCCAAAACGGATCGTCACGGCCCAGCACCGCTTTGTCGATCTGCCCATGATCCGGCATGTCGCTCGCTGCCGCCTTGGCCGCCTCGTCTGGCCAGCGCCCATGGTCCAGCAGGTACAGCCAGAACGCGGGCAGCAGCCCCAGCGCCCCACCCCGGTGCCCGGCCCACAGATCCAGCGCCGGGTCGTCCGCAACAACCGCCTGCACCTGCGGCGCGCCCGCCGCCGCCGCAAGTGCCGTGTAGCCGTTGTATGATCCGCCGACCGTCCCGACGCGCCCGTTGGACCACGGCTGCGCCAGGATCCAGCGCACCGTGTCGCCGCCATCCGCCACCGCGTTCCGAAACGGGTCAAACACCCCGTCGGACCCGAACCGCCCGCGCAGGTTCTGCACCACAAACGCATAGCCCCGGTCGGTCAGTGCGGCGGCAAACGCATCGTGATAGGCGACGCCCGCGCCGGGAAACCGGTAGGGCGTGCGCAACAGCACCACCGGCGCAGGCACCGTGTCGGGCAAATGCACAAACGTCTCGAGCCGGGTACCGTCGCCCATCGCGACCATCGCGCGCGTGTCGCTCTCGGCCCCGGCGCACAGCGCAAGCATCAGCCAGAACCCGACCGCACAAACCCCGCCTGTTGGAAACACCCGCCGCATCGCCGCCCGACTATGCGGCGCGGGCAGACGCCTGACAAGCGGGGTGAGCGCGCGGCCTGCCCCCTTGATTGCCAGCCATTATGACGCTACATATCGTCATATCTACCGGAGGCGACACCATGCACCTGACCGACATGTCCAAACACGGCCTGTTTGAGCCGCGCCACATCGCGGCCAGCCTGCGCACCTCCGCCGAAGAGGTCGCCCAGACCGTCGGGCTGGGCAAGGACGCGGTGCAGCGCCGCGCGCGCATCTCGTCGGCCAAGACACAGCGCCGCCTGCGCGAACTGGTCGAGGTGCTCAACAAGGTGCAGCCGCGCTTTGGCTCCGACCTGATCGCCTATGCCTGGTTCCGGTCCGAGCCGCTGGCCGGCTTTGACGGGCGCACAGCGATGCAACTGGTGCAGGCCGGGCGCGCGCAACAGGTGCTCGACTATATCGATGCGGTGGATGCGGGCGTCTACGCCTGATGCCGCTCACCGGCGGACGCTATGCCGGGCCGCTCTACCGCGCGCTCAACCCTGTCTACGCCCGCGCGCCCCTGTCGGGGGCGGGGGCCGAGCGGTATGGCGGGCGGTTCAACCCGGTGGGCATCCCGACGCTCTATACCGCGCTGACGCCCGCTACGGCCCTGCGCGAGGGCAATCAGGTCGGTGACCTGCAACCCACCGTGCTGGTGGCCTACCGCGCCGATCTGGGCCCCGTGTTTGATAGCCGCGACACGGACGCCCTCGCCGCCCACGCCATGACGCCGGAGGCGCTGGCCGATCCGGGTTGGCGGGCGGCCATGCTGGCGGGCGATACGGCGCCCACACAGGCCTTTGCCCGCGCGCTGATCGCCGACGGCTACGCGGGCCTGCTGGTGCGCAGCTACGCGCGCGGCCTGGGCGCGCAGGACCTCAACCTGGTGCTGTGGCGCTGGACCGGGCCGGACACAACGCTGGAGGTGATCGACGACGACGACCGGCTGGGGCGCATGCCTCCGCCCTGACGTCAGGTGCCCGCATCACGGTTTGCCTCGCGCGGGCAAAAACAGCGCGCTGGCCCGGATAACAGGCCAACGCGCTGGCGCCGGGGTCACAGTGTGAGGGAAAACCGACCGGCGCAGGAAAGGCCCGCCCTTGGGGGAGCGCGGGCCTAAAGGGCAAACACCGATCCCGCGGAATGGTTCCAAAAAAATGTGCTGCGGACGACGACGGGTGCGAAGTCCGCATTTTCGGCCGCACGGATGGTGATGGAACCATCCGGCGTGTTGCGCGTTAGGGGGTATGACAGGCGGCGAACATCCGGGCGCATCCCGCGCCAGTGACCCCGCTTGAACCATGACAAAAGGAGCAATGACATGGGTATCGAAGTGGCCGGCATCGGCGGTTTCATCCTGCTGGTTCTCAACATATGGGCCCTGGTGTCGATCATCGGGTCGGGCGCATCGACCGGCGGCAAGGTGCTGTGGTGCCTGCTGGTGTTCGTGCTGCCCCTGCTGGGCTTCATCATCTGGTTCTTTGCAGGCCCCCGCACCCAAAATGCCCGCGCATAGAGCCTGTTAGGCCCCTCTGCGCCGACATCCCACGGCCCGCCGCGTGACACCGCGCCGCGGGCCGTTCTGCGTCCGCGATTCGCGAGCGTTGCGGCGTGATGCGGAAATGCCGTGCGCAGGGGTGGTGTGCGGCGCAACCCGGGTGTTACCCGCATTTACCGTTTATCTTCAATGCGATAAGCGGCGACAAGAGCCTCCTTTGCCTGCCACCACAACATATTGAGATCACAGAAAGATAAGCCGACACTGCAGATCTGTGGACAAGACGGCGCGAGTCGGAGTAAGTAACGCTAAAGAGTGCTTTGGCGAAACAAAGCGTTACAACATCAGGCGAGGCGGTCGTGGCAGAACCCCTATTGATCAACCAGCGTGTGCGCGCGCGCGCCGATACGCTTGGTGCGGCGCTGGATGCGCATATGCTCGCCTCCTTTGCCCCCGATGCCCGCAAGGAACTGCGCCGCTTTTCCGCGGGCGAAGTGGCGGAGCTGCTGGGCATCTCTACCAGCTTTCTGCGCAAATTGCACTTTGACGGCAAGGCCCCCGATGTGGACACGACCCCGGGCGGGCGCAGGCAGTACCGGGCCGAGGATATTTCGACCCTACGCGGCGTTTTAGAGACTGGAAAATCCGCCGGCGCCTACCAGCCAGGACGGCGTCCGGGTGAAAAGCTGCAAGTGCTGTCGTTCCTGAACTTCAAGGGCGGGTCGGGCAAGACCACCAGCACCGTGCACACCGCCCAACGCCTCGCCCTCAAGGGCTACCGCGTGCTGTGCGTCGATGTGGATCCGCAAGCCTCCCTGACCGTGCTGTTCGGCTACCGGCCCGAATACGACTTTATCGAGCAGGGCACGCTCTATGATGCGATCCGCTATGATGACCCCCTGCCCTTGTCAGCCGTCATCCAGCGCACCTTCTTTCCCGGGATTGATCTGGCGCCCGCTGGCCTCATGCTGCAGGAGTTCGAGCACGAAACGCCCCGCGCCCTGCTCGACAATATCCAGCCCGCGTTCTACGCGCGTATGGCCGCCGCGCTGAGCGAGGTCGAGGCCGATTATGACGTCGTCCTGTTCGATTGTCCGCCGCAGCTGGGCTACCTGACGATGGCCGCGCTCTGCGCTTCCACCTCGGTGGTGATCACCATCGTGCCCAACATGCTCGACGTCGCCTCCATGGCGCAGTTCCTGCAAATGAGCGCCGACCTGCTCGACGTGGTGGCGGATGCGGGCGCACCGATGAGCTTTGACTTCATGCGGTTCCTGATCAACCGCTACGAGCCCAATGACGGGCCGCAGCAACAGGTGATGTCGTTCCTGCGCACTCTCTTTGCCGAAGAGGTGATGGTCGCGCCGATGCTGAAATCCACCGCCATTTCCGACGCGGGCCTGACCCAGCAGACGATCTACGAGATGGAGCGGTCGCAATTCAACCGCCAGACCTATGACCGCGCGCTCGAGTCACTCAATGCTGTCAATGACGAGATAGAGCAGCTGCTTCACCAAGCATGGAGAAGATAGATGGTGCGTAAAAATGTATTGAACACCGCCCTGCCCGCAACGGATGCCAAGCGGCCCAAGCCCCCTGCCCCGCGCGGTGCCGTGGGTGCGCTGCAATCGTCGCTGTCGCGGCTGCAGGAAAACGCGGTGCAGGACATCGACCCGACCCAGATCGACGACGCGGGCGTCGAGGACCGGCTGGGCGATGATTATGCCGACCACAAGGCGCTGATGGACAGCCTGCGCACCTATGGCCAGCAGGTGCCCGTGCTGCTGCGCCCGCACGCTACCCAGCCGCGCCGGTTCGAGATCGTCTATGGCCGCCGCCGCCTGCGCGCCCTCAAGGAGCTGGGCCTGCCGGTCAAGGCGATGGTGCGGCAGCTGTCGGATGACGAGTTGATCATGGCGCAGGGCCAGGAAAACACCGCCCGCCGCGACCTCAGCTTTGTCGAAAAGGCGAGTTTCGCCGCGCAGCTGGACGCCGAAGGCTATGACCGCGACACGATCGCCGCCGCCCTGTCGATCGACCAGCCCATGGTCAGCCGGATGCTGCGCGTCGGGCAGGCGGTGCCGCTGGCCACCCTGCGCAAGATCGGGTCGGCCCACGGTATCGGTCGCGACCGCTGGCTGGCGCTGGTCAAGCTCTTTGAGGTCAAGGGCGCGCAAAGCCGCGCGTTTGCCTTTCTCGACACGCCGGACGCGCTGCCGCTGACCTCCGACCAGCGCTTTGAGGAGGTGTTTCGCCGCGCCCGGGCCAAGGCGCCTGCCGCACCCGCCAGCACGGCTGACAAGACGCCCGCCCGCCCCCTGCGTGCCCCGGACGGCGACGTGCTGGGCGACATCCGGATGGGGCCCAAGGGTGTGACGATGACGATCAAGACAAAGGACGGGTTCGCCCAATGGCTCGATGCCGAGGCCGACGCCCTGATTGCAGAGCTTCACGACCGCTGGTCCGCCAGCCGGTCGGAAGGTGAGGACTGAGATCGAGCAACCAAGAGGAGAGAACGCGCAGACCGCCAGAAAAAGAAAAGCCCCCCGAAACGGTGTCCCGGAAGGCCCTTCATAAGCTTGTACCTTTGAAGTAGCCCGCAGCACCTGGTTCTGTCAACTCCGGCCACCGGCCAGGGGCCAAAAAACTGTTGTCTGTCGTCAAATTCAACATGACCTATCATGCCCAACACGCGTTCGGGCAGCCCGGTGGCTATGTGCCGTCCGGACCTGCGCGGATCGACAAATGGCATCTCATCGATGCCCTGACCCAGGCCGCCGACAGCTTTGGCATCGGCCACCGTCAGATCGGCGTGCTCAAGGCGCTGATCAGCTTTCACACACAGCGACACTGGCCGGTGACGGCTGACACGCTGGTCGTTTATCCGTCGAACCGCACCTTGTGCGCACGGCTGGGCGGCATGCCCGACAGCACGCTGCGCCGCCATCTGGCCCGGCTGGTCGCGGCCGGTCTGATCACGCGCCACGCCAGCAGCAACGGCAAACGGTTCCGGCGGGGCAGGGGGGCCGAAGAGGTGGCCTTTGGCCTCGACCTCGCGCCGCTGGTGCGCCTGAGCGCCACCATCCAGCGCGCCGCCCGTACCGCACGCGACACCGCAGAGGCCATCGCCGCACAACGCGCCACGCTGCTGTCCCTGCGCCAACAGCTGATCACCCGGGGCGGCACCGCTCACCAGACCTTCCTCGCCGATCTGGGCCGCGCGCTGCGGCGCAAGCTGTCCCTCGATGCGCTGAAATCCCTGCTGGGCGACATCCGCGCCCGATTGTCAGCCGTCCCGCAGACAGAAAAAACGAGCGGCAGCGACAGCGAAAATGAGCGGCACATAGAACCCCAAGACATAAAAAAAACAACTCCGCCATCAGCGCCGCACACAGACCTGACGCCCACGGCCCTCGACGCGATATGCCATGAAAGGCGCAGTCTCTTTCCCGACCCTCTCCGCCAATGGTCGGACGTGACGCGCAACGCAGATGCCGTCGCACCGATGCTCGGGATAACCGCGCATACGCTGAACCGGGCGCGCCAGCGCCACGGGCCGGTCGCCACCGCCATCGCCATCCTCTACGTGCTTGAGATGCACAGCCGCATCGATCACCCCGACGCCTACCTCAGGCAGCTGATCCAGCGGGCGGATATGGCCCAGACCGTTCAGGAGGCGCTGCAAACGGGGAAATTGTCAGCTGACAATCCGAAAACACAATTAAATACAATAGGATAGGTCGGCGGACTGCTGGCAAACGCAGCCAAAGCCGTGAATATCAGGGCAGGGGAGACATGCCATGGATCGAGCTGGAGACGGTGACCGTCCCGCTCAGGCGCTGTCCATCGCGTGCACCCAGATGTCGGCCTCAGGCTCATGCGGGGCAGGCGTCCCGTCGGTGGTTGCGCCGAGCCGTTGTGCCACCGCCTGCGACCGCGTGTTCTGCCGGTCGATATAGCTGCAAAGCCTGTCCAGCCGCAGGTCGTCACGTGCCCATGTCTTGACCGCGCGCGCCGCTTCGGTGGCAAAGCCCTGACCCTCCGCCCCCTCAAAGAGGTGCCAGGCCAGTTCGACATCCGGCCAGCCTGCATGCCGGATCAGACCGACGCGGCCAACGGGGTCCCCCGTCTCGTGGTCCTCGAGGGTGAAAAATCCAAAGCCGTGCCAGTGCCAGTGGCCAACGCCGGTGAGGAAGCCGAACCATGCCTGCTCTGCCGTAATCGTCTCGCCCTGCGCCTGCATGGACGGCGCGCTGGTCATGAAGCGGGTGAAGGCGGGCAGGTCCGCGCGCACGGGGCCGCGCAGGATCAGACGGTCGGTCGTGAGGGTCGGCGCGGTGGTGAGGGGCGTCATGCGTGGTCCTTCGGGTCCGGGGCTGCGCCAAGCGTATCGCCCCGGCCCCCCTCAGGCCAGATGAACGGCGAGGGCCATGCCGAACAGCGCCGTGGTGATCGGCCCCCACAGCCTGCGTTCCGGGACCGACTTCGTGATCCAGTTCAGGATCATCATCACCGTGTTCATCCCCAGTGCCGCCCATCCCGTCCAGGTGGGCCAGCCGGGCCAGCGGCCCGCGGTGGACAGGATCGCGAGCGCCATGCAGATCAGGATCACGATGGAGACGGCCGCAATCACACGACCCGAGCGGGGCAGGGGCCCGTCGACCTGACCGCCCTGGGTGATCCGGCCCCATGGCGCGCCGAGGATCAGCGCAACCTGAAAGCCGATCACGCCAAGGAGCGACGCACAGTAGACATAGGACATCGATGCACCCGCCTGTTGCAATCCGCCCGAACGTAGCGTGCGCGCGGCGGCGACAACAGACCCCGGCCCGCTGCATCGGAACGGTTTTTGCCACCTGTGCACTTTTCCGCACCCAAACGCGTTCAAACATCTTAAGGTGGTAGAAATGGCTCTTTGGGAGGAGGGCGCCTTGGACTTTTTGCAACTGATCGTCAGCGGTCTTGCGAATGGCTGCGTGTACGGGCTGATCGCCCTCGGGTTCGTGCTGATCTACAAGGCGACCGAGGCGGTGAACTTTGCCCAGGGCGATTTCATGATGCTGGGTGCGTTCGTCTGCATTGGGTTCACCAACCACGAATACATGGGCCTGAACTTCTGGCTGGCGGTGCCGCTGTCGATCCTCGTGATGGGGGCGTTCGGCTATCTGTTCAACTGGGGCATCCTGCGCCACATGTTCGGCCAGTCGCAGACCTCCATCGTGATCCTGACCATCGCCATGGGGTTCATCATCCGGTTCTTTGCCGGCGCCACCTGGAGCCATGAGCCCACGTCGCTGGAAACCCCCTATGCCGGGCAGGACGTGCGGCCCGGCGGCCTCGTGCTGGGGGTGGACGAGGTGCTGATTGTGGTGGTGACGGCGGTGCTGACGCTGGTGTTTTTCCTGTTCTTTGCGCGCACCCGGATCGGGCTGGCGATGCAGGCGGCATCGCAGAACCAGCTGGCGGCGTATTACATGGGCATCCCGGTCAAGCGCATACACAGCCTTGTCTGGGGCCTGTCGGGCATGGTGGCGGCGGTGGCGGGCATCCTCTTTGCCTCCAAGGGGGCGATTGACCCGTCCACCGGACTGCTGGGCATCAAGGCGTTTGCGGCGGCCGCCATCGGCGGTTTCGGATCGCTGCCCGGTGCGTTGCTGGGCGGGCTGATCATCGGACTGGTGGAGCCGCTGGCCTCGCGCTACGGGCCGCCCGGGGTGAGCCAGATCGCACCTTATGCCATCCTGCTGCTGATCCTGATCTTTCGCCCCGGCGGCATCTTTTCCCAAACCCTCAGCAAGAAGGTCTGACCATGCGCTATGTGTTCAAGACCTCGTATGACGCCGACATCCGGCTGTTCAGGCATCGCGCGCAGGCGGTGTGGTACGGGCTGCTGCTGGCGCTGGTGCTGGCCACGCCGCTGTATTTCCTGGCCATCGGGGATGCCTACCTGCTGGGCGAGATCACCGGCGTTCTGATCCTCGCCATTGCCGGCATGGGGCTGATGCTGCTGACCGGGCACACCGGCTTGCCGAGCCTGGGGCACGCGACGTTCATGGCCTTGGGGTGCTATGTGAACATCAACCTGCTGGGGGCCGGGGTGCCGTGGATTATCGCCTTTCCGCTGTCGGGGCTGGTCGCGGGGCTGCTGGGCACGCTGATCGCGCTGCCGGTGCTGCGGCTGCACGGTGTCTATCTGGCGCTGGCGACGCTGGCGATGTCGATCCTGACCAGCGATTTTGTCGTCATGGCAGAGCCCTGGACGGGTGGCATTGCGGGCGCGGCGGTGCCGGACATCAATATCTTCGGCATCGAGATCAACCGCTATTCCACGCCCTACAAGTTCTACTATCTGGTGCTGTTCGTCGCCATCCTGCTGGTGTGGTTCTACCGCAACCTGTTGCGCACGCCGACCGGGCGCAGTTTCACCGCCATTCGCGATAGCGAAATCTCAGCCCGTGCCATGGGCATCAACCTGACCCGGACCAAGGCGACGTCGTTTTTCCTGTCGGCCACGGCGGCGGGGCTGGCCGGCGCTCTCTTTGGTCATTCGGCGGGGTATGTCACGAACGAGACGTTTGATCTGGTGATGTCGATCACCTTGCTTCTGATGATCGTGATCGGCGGGCTGGGGTTCATCCACGGTGCGTTTTTCGGGGCCATCGTGATCGGGATCATCCCGGTGGCCATCGCCAACGGGCGGTCGTTTCTGGCCACCACGTTCGATATCAACGTCAACGTGCCGGGGCTGGAAAGCGCGCTGTTCGCCTTCATCCTCGTGTGTTTCATCCTGTTCGAGCCGATGGGGCTTTATGGTCGCTGGCTCAAGATCCGGACCTATTTCGAGCTGTTCCCGTTCTATCGCAAGGACATGTTCAAGCGGCAAAAGTCCTACCTCAAGACGGACCGGGTGCAATGAGCCTGCTGGACATCGACCATATCACGCTGAAATTCGGCGGGCTCGTGGCGGTCGACGATGTGTCGCTGTCGGTCAACGAGGGGGAGGTGTTTGCGCTGGTGGGCCCCAACGGCGCGGGCAAGTCCACGATTTTTAACCTGATCTCGCGGTTCTATGATCCGGCGGCGGGCACGATCCGGTTTGACGGGCACGACCTGTTGCACAGCAGCGCCGATCAGGTGCCCGGCTTTGGCATCGCGCGGACGTTCCAGAATATCGAGCTGTTCGAACAGGCCACTGTGTTGCAGAACCTGCTGGTGGGGCGGCACCGGCACCGGCAGACGGGGCTGTTGTCCAATATCGTGTTCTCGCCCAAGGCCTACCGCGAAGAGTTGCGGCACCGCGAGGCGGTCGAAGAAGTGATCGATTTCCTGAACCTCCAGCCCTACCGCGACAAGATGATCGGCGGGCTGCCCTATGGCGTGCGCAAGGTGGTCGAGCTGGGCCGCGCGCTGGCGTCGGAGCCCAAGCTGCTGCTGCTGGACGAACCGGCATCGGGCCTGTCGGTGGAGGAAACGCAGGACATGGCGTTCTGGATCGAGGATATCCAGACGCAGATGGGCATTTCGGTGATGATGGTCGAGCATGACATGGGGCTGGTATCCGCTGTGTCGGACCGCGTCATGGCCCTGTCGGATGGCAAGGAGCTGGCGCAAGGAACCGCCGCCGAGGTGCAATCGCACCCCGCGGTGATCGAGGCCTATCTGGGCACGGGCGAGGTGTCCAAGACGGGGACATCGCGCGCATGAGCAACGACAGCACAACCCGGGATGTGGTCCTTCAGATCGACAATCTGGAAAGCTACTATGGCCCGATCATGGCCATCCGGGGTGTCAGCCTGACTGTGCGGCAGGGCCAGATCGTGACCGTGCTGGGCGCCAATGGCGCGGGCAAGACCACCCTGCTCAAGACCGTGTCGGGGGTGATGGACCCCGAAAAGGGCACCGTGCGGATGCGGGGCGCCGAAATACAGGGCCGCGACCCGGACGCCATCGTCCGGCAGGGCATCGTGCATGTGCCCGAGGGGCGCGAAATCTTTCCGCTGATGAGCGTGGCCGAGAACATCGCCATGGGCGCCTATACCCGCAGCGACCGGGGCGGCATCGCGGCGGATGAGGAGATGGTCTATTCCTACTTTCCCATCCTCAAGGACCGGCGCGCGCAGCGGGCGGGCACCCTGTCGGGCGGGCAGCAGCAGATGCTGGCCATCGGGCGCGGGCTGATGTCGCAGCCGCGCCTGATGCTGTTGGACGAGCCGAGCCTGGGCCTGTCGCCGCTGCTCACGCAGGAGATCTTCGAGATCATCGTGCGGCTGAACACCGAGCAGAAGGTGACGATGATGCTGGTGGAACAGAACGCCAAGGTGGCGCTGGATGCGGCGGATTATGGCTATGTGATGGAACTGGGGCGCATCGTGATGGACGACCGCGCGGCGGTGCTGGCCGCCTCCAAGGACATTCAGGAGTTCTATCTGGGCGTCAGTCAGGACGAGAACCAGCGCGGACAGCGCCGCTGGAAACAGCGCAAGACGTGGAGGTAGGCAGGATGGCGGCCACATCCCCCCAGCAGGCGAACGTGCACGGGCTGATGATCAACGCCGATCTGTCGCGCGGGCCGTACCTGATCGACGGGGCCGACACGACGCCCAAGCTGTTCCGCAAGCGCTGTCAGGCGCTGGGGCCGCGCACGGCGCACCGGGAAAAGACATTCGGCATCTGGCGCGCCCATTCCTGGGACGACTATTTCACGCGCGCCCGGCATCTGGGCCTTGGGCTGCTGTCGCTGGGTCTGAAGCGCGGCGAGGTCGTGTCGATCCTGTCGGAGGACTGCAAGGAATGGATGTATACCGACATGGGCGTGCAATGCGTTGGCGGCATCTGTTCGGGTGTTTACACCACCGACACCGCGCCGCAGCTGGAATACCTGATCAACGATTCCGACAGCCGGTTTCTGATCGTCGAGAATGACGAACAGCTCGACAAGTTCCTGCAGGTGCGCGACCGCATGCCGGGCCTGACCAAGGTGATCGTGATCGAACGCGACGGGCTGCACGGGTTTTCCGATCCGCAGGTCATGTTTCTGGATGAGCTTTACGAGATCGGGGCGGCGTATCATGCCGCCCACCCGGAGGCATTCGATGCGGCCATAGACGCCACGACGCCGGATGACACCGCCATTCTGGTCTATACCTCGGGCACGACGGGCAAGCCCAAGGGCGCGATGATCCGCCATGGCAACCTGATGTATTCGGTGTCGGCGGGCCTGCACGACGCGCCGGTCTACGACACCGACGATCAGCTGTGTTTCCTGCCGCTGTGTCACATCCTCGAACGGGTGTTTTCGGTGAATGCGCCGATTGCGGCGGCCTCGACCATCAATTTTGCCGAAAGCCCGGAGACGATATTCGACAACCTGCAAGAGGTCAGCCCACAGACCTTTGTCGCCGTGCCGCGCGTGTGGGAAAAGATCTATTCCCAGGTGGCGATCCGCATCGGCGACGCGACGGCGGTGCAGCGGTGGGCCTACGCCCGCGCGCTGAAGGCCGGAGAGGCGCGGGCCGACTGTCTGGCCGACGGGCGGCCGGTGCCGTTCGGCACGCGGCTCGCCTATGGGTTCTGGAACATGGCGCTGCTCCAGAACCTGCGGCGCATGATCGGGATGGACCGGCTGCGGCGGGGCGGGTCGGGGGCGGCCCCCATCTCGCCCGACCTGCTGCGCTGGTATCAGGCCATCGGGGTGCCTGTCCTCGAAGGGTACGGGATGACCGAAAGTTCGGGCGTGATGTCGATCAACAGCGTGGGCGCCAACAAGGTGGGCACCGTCGGCCCCGCCTTGCCCGGCGCACAGCTGCGCATCAGCGCGCAAGGCGAGGTGCAGTACAAGGCGGGCAACGTGTTCCAGGGCTACTGGAACAACCCGGCCAAGACCGCCGAGACCATCACCGATGACGGCTGGCTGCGCACGGGCGATGTGGGCACGCTCGACAACGAGGGGTTCCTGCGGATCACGGGCCGCCTCAAGGACATCATCATCACCGCGGGCGGCAAGAACATCACGCCCGCCGAGATCGAGAACAAGCTGAAATTCTCGCCCTACATCTCGGACGTCGTCGTGATCGGGGACAAGCGCAAGTTCCTGACCTGTCTGGTGATGATCGATCAGGAGAACGTGGAAAAGTTCGCGCAGGACCGGCGGGTGCCGTTCTCGAACTACGCATCGCTCTGTGCCGCACCCGAGGTGCAGGAGCTGATCCGCGATACGATCGATGCGGTGAACACGGATTTCGCCCGGGTCGAGCAGATCAAGGATTTTCGGCTGATCGACGTGCTGCTGACGGCGGATGACGACGAACTGACACCGACGATGAAGCTCAAGCGGAGCTTTGTGGAGACCAAACACGACGCGCTGATCCAGCAGATGTACTGACATCCGCCCGGGCAGCCGTCCAACAGACGCAACAGGGAGAAGAGATATGATGAAACACATGACGGTCGCCGCCGCACTGGCCGCGACACTGGCGGTGGCCCCCGCCCAAGCCGAACAGGGCATCACGGACACCGAGGTGCTGATCGGCTCCAACAATGACCTGTCGGGCCCGTTCGCGGCCTTTGGCGCGCCGGCGACCAAGGCGGCACAGCTCGTCTTTGACGAGGTGAACGCGGCGGGGGGCATTCACGGGCGCAAGATCCGGTTCATCGTCGAGGATCACGCCTACCAGATGCCCAAGGCCATTCAGGGCATGAACAAGCTGATCAATGGCGACAAGGTGTTCGCGATGCTGCTGTCGCTGGGCACGCCGATGAACATCGCAGCCTTCAAGCTGCAGGACGCCAAGAACATCCCCAACGTGTCGCCCCTGTCTGCCGCGCGCCAGATGGCGGAGCCGTTTCACCCGCTGCATTACGCGGGCACGGCCACCTATTACGATCAGATCCGGGTCGGCGTGACCTATCTGTCCGAGCTCAAGGGCGCGAACACGGTCTGTGCGATGTACCTGCCCACCGACTTTGGCAAGGACATCAAGGAAGGGGCGGAATCCATCGCCGCCGACACCGACGGGCTGACGTTCGTGTCCGAGACGACGCACAAGCCGGATGACGCCGATTTTGTCGGCGCGCTGCAAAAGCTGAGCGCGGATGGCTGTGGCATCGTCACGCTGGCGTTGGGTGTGCGGCAGGCGATCACGGTGTCGGGCACGGCCAAGAAGCTGGGGCTGACGGATATGCATTTCCTCAACTCCTCGGCCGGGTTCCACACGGTGATGGCCAAGGTGCCGGGTGGCGTGACCGAAGGCATGTATGCCGCCGCCGGGTGGGCCGATCTGCTGTCGCGGATGGACCAGCCGGAGGTGCAGACATTCTTCAAGCGCTACACCGAGGCGACGGGCGAGCAGCTGCCCGGCACGGGCGCGTTGCTGGGCCATTCGGGTGCCATGACGATGGTCAAGGCGCTGGAGGCCGCAGGCCCCGATCTGGACGCCAAGACGTTCCAGGCGGGGATGGAGAGCCTGAATTACGAGGATGTCGTGTCAGGCAATACCGTGACCTATTCCACGACGGACCATCAGGGCGCGGACGAGGTCGTGATCTCGGTCATTCAGGACGGCAACTGGGTCGAACTGGCGCGCCAGTAGCGGTATGTGTCCAAGCCTGCGCGCCTGTGAGGGCGCGCGGGTTTTTCTGGTCGCTGCGGTAACCCCCGTGCCTGTGCCGGGGGCGGGGTTGCGCAGAAAGGTGCCGCTGTCCGGCCGCGCCGCTTGACTCGTGCGGCGCGGTACAAGTATCGGTTGCGCAATGACGCCAGATTGCAAGGAGGGCGAATATGATCATGTGCATGTATGTCCTCCCGGACGGCTCCTTCGTACGAGCCTTCCTGGCCTGACACGTCCGGCGCGGTCCGCGCCGCCTGTCAGTCGCAATCGTCCGGTCCCCGGACACCCCCCTCACTGACATTCGAGGCGCGGCGTCATTGTCCGCGAACGTTCCATGCTCCCCAGTGTTTGCACCAGCGCCTTTGTGCGCGTTCTGACCTTTGCAGCGCGGCTGTGGGCGCGCAGGCGCGGCCTTGTCGCGGTGCTGTTGCTGCTGGTCCTGACCTCCACGGCGGCGGATGTCGCTATCCCGGTGCTGACCGGGCAACTGATCGCGGCGGTGTCCGAGGCGGCGTCCCCCTGGGGGCCTTTTGTGTTGCTCCTGAGCCTGGGCGCGCTGTCCATCGCGACCAAGATCCTGAGCTATTTCACCATCATCGCGCTGACAGTGCCGACCATGCAGGTGGCCGAGACCGAAGCCTTTGCCCACGTGCAGCGGCTGCCTGCGGACTGGCACGCCAACGCCTTTGCCGGGTCGACCGTGCGCAAGATCACGCGGGGCACATGGGCGCTGGACGACATGGCGGATGTGCTGTTTCTGGCGCTGCTGCCGTCGACGCTGGTGCTGCTGGGCACGGTCGGTACGCTGATGGCGTTCCGTTGGGAGATTGGGCTGGTCGCGGCGTTTGGTGCTGTGCTGTTTCTGGGCCTGTCGCTGGTGCTGACGCTGCTGTGGGTGGCGCCCGCGGCGCGGTTGTCGAACGCGCAGGACAGCCGGGTGTCGGGCGCGCTGGCCGATGCGATCACGTCGAACGCGGTGGTGCGCGCCCATGCGGGCGAGGCGCGCGAGGACGACCGGCTGGGTCGGGTCCTGTCGAAATGGGCGCACCGCACGCGGCGCACCTGGCGGCGCGGCACATGGTCGGGCCTCGCGCAGGACCTGTCGCTGTGGAGCCTGCGGGCCGCCGTTCTGGGCGGTGCGCTGCTGGTCTTTGTCCAAGGTTTGGCGGGCGCGGGCGAGATTGCCTATGTGGTGTCGGCGCTGGGGGTGCTGGACGGCTACCTGCGGCAGATCGGGAACCACGTGCGGCAGTTGCAGAAATCGGTGAACGATGCCGAGGAACTGGTGGACCTGATGGCGGAACGCGCTGAGCGCGACGTGGTCCGACCACCTGCCATGACCTTGCCGCCGCGCGCTGCCGCGCTGACCTTTGAGCATGTGGATTACGGGTATGCGGGCGCGCTGTCGCCGCTGTTCACCGACCTGCACGTGACGATCCCGGCAGGGCAGAAGGTGGGGCTGGTCGGGCGTTCGGGCTCGGGCAAGACGACATTCGTCAAGCTGATCCAGCGCATTCACGAGGTGTCGGAGGGCATGATCACGCTGGACGGTGTGGACATCGCGCGGGTGCCGCTGTCGGAGCTGCGCCGGCACATCGCGCTTGTCCCGCAGGAGCCGGTGCTGTTTCACCGGGCGCTGGCCGACAACATCGCCTATGCGCGCCCCGGTGCCACGCTGGCGCAGGTCCGCGAGGCCGCCGAACGGGCGGGGGCCGCCGATTTCATCGCGGCCTTGCCCAAGGGCTACGCGACCGAGGTGGGCGAGCGCGGCGTCAAGCTGTCGGGCGGGGAGCGTCAGCGGGTGGCGATTGCGCGGGCGTTCCTGTCGGACGCGCCGGTGCTGGTGATGGACGAGGCGACATCGTCGCTGGACAGCGAGGCCGAGGCGCTGGTGGCCGACGCCGCAGAGCGGCTGATGCAGGGGCGCACGACGCTGGTCATCGCGCACCGGCTGGCCACGGTCGAGCGGATGGACCGTATTCTGGTCTTTGACCGGGGGCGCATCGTCGAGGATGGCAGCCCGGCGGAGCTGATGGCGCGCGAGGACGGTCTCTATCGCGCGTTGCGCGCGCGGCAGACGCTGGCGGCGTAAGCCGCGCCTGCCTCAGGTCCGGTCGAACGCGGCCTTGATGTCGCGCGACATCGCCTGCACCTTTTCGGTGCGGTGCAGGTCCACGTGGGTGGCGAGCCACAGGCGCACGGACCACGCGCGGTTGGGCGGCAGAACGGGGCGGAGATGCGGGCGCGTCTCCGCCTCGTGATCGGCAACGAACCCGAGGCCGACGCCGCGCGCGATCGCCTCGATCGTCACCCAGATGTCGTTGGACGACACCACCACCATCTCGGGTTTCACATGCGCATCGATCCAGCGCCAGAAGGGCAGGCGCGGGTCCTTGTCCCGCGGCACCACGAAACGGTGGCCGGACAGGTCATCGGTGCCCGTGGGCAGGCCGTGCCGCGCGATATAGCTGTCATGGGCATAGAGGTTGAGCCCCGCACGCCCGAGCCCTTGGACCACGTAGTCGGGATTGTCGGGCTTGGCCCCGGCGCGGATGGCGATATGCGCCTCGGCATATTCGAGCTGGGCGAGATCCTCGCTCGCGTCGATCAGCACGCGGCAGTGCGGGTTCTGGGTGGCAAAGGCGTCGACCGCGCCCATCACAAGCCCGGCAAAGGGCGCCAGCAGGGTCACGCGGATTTCGCCCTCGATCCGGTCGGTCTTGCCGCGCACGCGGCGCAGCAGGTCGTCCGTCATGCTTTGCGTGGTCTGGGCGACGCGCAGCACCTCTTCGCCGATCTCGGTCAGGGTGTAGCCCTGCGTGTGGCGCAGGAAAATCCGCGCACCGATGGCCTCCTCGAGCGCGTCGATATGGCGGTTGACCGTGGCGCGGTGATATCCCAGCGCCGCCGCCGCCGCGCTGACTGTCCCGTGTTCAGCGACATGCAGCGCCGTGCGAAGTTCTGACCATCTGTCCATCACCATCCACCCACTGTTCCGGTGCCATTCGTCGGGCCGTTCCGATCCGGGTCAAGTCGTGTCTTGTCGTGAAACTGTCAAACCCGGAACGCGGGCGCAATCGCGCAGGGGGTGCCGCAAATACGCGCGTTTACAATGCACATGCAGCATGCACCATCGGAGCCTGACACATGAGCCCCCACACGACATCACCCGCTATGGCACGAGGGACGCAGGATGACGATACGGCTTTTCCAACGATCCGCCCTGTCGCGTGAGTGGCCATGACCGGCAGCCGTCGTTTTGTTTACGGCAAAGTCCCGCATCCGACCGTTGCCGGTGTTTTCGCATTCCGTGATTTTTTGGTTTCCGGCACCGGGAGTGACCGCGTCCCCGATGCGGCAGTGCGCGCAATATCCACCAAAGAAGGACTGACCACATGACACCTGCAACCACGACGCTCTTGCTTCGGATCGTAACGGTCCTTTGGGTCATCTGGGGGCTGGTGCATATGCTGGCCGGTGTGCTGACCATCGCGCAGGTCGCGCCCGCCTCCGTCTCGGGCATCGCTGACGCGGTCGATCCGGCGGTGTTTCACGAGCCGTTCCATGCCGCCGCCGATGCGCTGATCAATCAGCACGGGTTCAACCTGCTGTGGATCGGGGCGTTCACCGTTGTGGGCGGTGTGTTCATCTGGCGGGGAAGTGCGACCTGGCTGCTGTTTACCGCCGTGGTTGGCGGGCTGACGGATGTGGGGTATTTCGTGTTCATGGACCTGGGCGGCTATGTCGGCTTTTTCCCCGGCACGGTGATGACCATCGTTTCGGCCAGCGCCATCGTGCTGAGTGCGGCGGCCCATTTCGGCGGGGCACCTGCGCCGCGTGACGCTGTGACGTAACAGCCCGGGGGGCGGGGATGCCGCCCCCGTTTCAACCACAAGAGACTGACAACTGCACCAGAACGGGAGCGTTTTGATGAAGGTCACGTATACGACAATTCTGTGCGGCGCGCTGATGGTGCTGCCGGTGATCGCGGCAGCACAGGACGCCGCCCAACCGCCCACCACATCGCAGGAACAGGGGCTGAACTATCGCAACACGGTCCCACGGGATTTCGAGACGATCATCATCGCACAGACTGAGGCAGACCGGGCACGGGCGGCGCAGATCATCGAGATTTACCAGGTGCTGGAAACCGCACCAACGTCGGAGAACATGGCCCGCTACATCTCGGAGCGTTACATCCAGCACAACACCGTCATTCCGAATGGACCGGTGCCACTGGCGATGATGTTCTCGTCCTCCGTTGCGCAATACCCGGTGGAGATTGACGTCCACAAGGTCATGGTCTCGGGCGATTGGGCCATGGCGCATGTCAATTTTCGCAACCTGAGCAACGACGATCCCAACGATCTGGGAACGGCAGCTGTGGACATCTACCTCTATGATGCCGACGGGATGGTGGCCGAACATTGGGACGTCCTTCAGGGGGTGCCGACGCATTCGGCCAACCCAAACGGCATGTTCCTGAAACTGTTCGAGGCGGAGTGAGGCGATGACAACCCTTCGTGTTCTCTTGATTTCGGGGCTTGTCGGAACCGCAGCGATGGCGGACGTGCCGCCGCCCCCGGCTGACGATCTGGCCACACCCTACTATGACCGCCAGCGGATCGATGTCAGCAATTTGCGCGACTTCTTTGACGGGTTGCTGATCGCGGATATCATGATCCACGGCGATGCGATGTTTGATGCGCAGACCAAGTGGCTGCTGACGCTGTACCAGATGATAGAGGTGGGCAGCGGTCACAATCAGGCCCGCGCCGCCCGGCAGCTGGAGGCGATGGGCCTGTCGCTTGACGATATCCGCGCGGTCTGGGCGCCGGGCTATGTGGCGTCCATCGACGATCCGCGCAGGCGCGCGGCGTTCGCATTCGTCACCGCGGCGTCGACCAACCCGGCGCGGGTGACGGCGGACACCCACGCGATGCTGCGGATGCATTTCATCGACCGCCAGATCGCCGAACTGATCGAGCTGGTGGCGATCAATGCGGCGATGGCCAAGCGGGACCTGACCCTGCCGGTTGCGACGGATGCCGCCACTGTGGCGTGGGCGGACGAGCATCTGGGCCCGGTGGGCTGGACCGTCGGCCTGAACGCCGCCACGGACCCCGCCGAACGGCAGGCGAACCTGTTGATCGGGGACGCGCTGGACACCGCGCGGGCCGAGATCACCGCGGACTGGCAGCCGGGTGATCTGGCCGCCATGGGCCCGCAATTCGCCTCAGACTGGGTGAACCATGTCACGGGCTACGGCATATCGCCCGTCACCTTTGACGGGGATCGCGACGGGGTCGAAGAGCCGTTTGATTTCTACCCCAGCCAGTTCCTGCTGTGGGAGGACCCGGAGGCGGACGCCGCCAATCTGCCGCCCGCGGGCACGCCGCCCTTTGACGTCGCGGCCTATGACTATGCGTTCTACACCCCGTCACCGGTGCCCGACACGACCTATCCGCCGAGCGACCGGAACACCTTCGACACCGAATGGACGCGCGAAAGCTCCATCGGGACGGTTGCCATTGATGGATATTTCTCCGGATCGGACCGGGCGATCGGGCTGGACCTGAAATGGGAGATGTTCTTTGTCTACCAGCTGGCCAGCGGGTGCGGCCACTGTCAGGTGCATGGCGGCTACGGCATCTACAACGCCGCCAAGGAGGACTATCCGCATGACCGCATCCCCGCCGATGTGGAGGCCGCGCTGATCACGCGCATTCAGGCGCTGATGGATTTCGAACGCTCTGACCTGTTCACGCCTGCCGAACTGGCGGCCTACCGCTTTGCCCGCGATGCGGGCCCGTTGCCGTCGCGCACCACCGCGGCGCATATCGAGGCGTTGCGCCGCCACTATTCGGACCGGGAAATCCAGGAGATCCTGTCGTTGATCGTGACGGCGGGCTGGCTCGCCTCGGCGATGCAGTCGCAGCTGACGGTGACCGACCGGCTGAGCATGGCGTGGGCGCAGCGCCACCTGACGCCCGTGGGCTGGCGGCCTGGCCCGCACTTTGGTCTGCCCAACGAACAGCGGCGCTGGCACATGACGGAGGTCGTGGATTACGGCATGGCGGCGCTGAATTCCGGCAACGTCATCGACGGCAGTGCCGAATGGCTGGATGCGGATGTGCCGCTGGGTGTGGATGCGGATGGCGACGGGGTGTCGGACGGGTTTGACGGGTTTCCCGACGATCCCACCCGGTGGGAAGACACCGACCGCGACGGGATCGAGGACGCGATGGACGACGATATCGACGGCGATGGCATCGCCAACGTGGACGAGGTCGCGGGCGGCACGTTCCCCTACAAGGCGGATTCCGACGGCGATGGCGTCATCGACCCGGTAGAGGTCGAGGCGGGCACCGACCCGGTTGACCCGCGCAGCCTGTGAGGATGCGCCGCCCCTTTGTCCTGCTGGTGCTGATCGTGGTGGCCGCCTGCGCGGAGCGGGGCACGCTTGGCTTTGCCCCCGATGCGGCAGGCACCGGTGCCGTGCGCGACATCTGGACGGTCAATTTCCGCAGCGACCTGCCGCCGAACAACCGCGCCGCCCCGCCACGGCCCGACACCGAGCGTTATCAGAGGCTGAGCGTGTCGATCCCGCCGACGCACCAGCCCGGGCAGATCGAATGGCCCGATGGCCCGCCGGATGTGGCGACGGATTTCGTCACGGTGGGGCAGGCCGGTTTCGACACGCCGGGCCGCTTTGCCCGCGCCGTGGCACAGGCGGACGGGTCGGGGCAGGGCGAGACGTTGCTGTTCGTGCACGGCTACAACACGCGCCACGCCGAGGCGGTCTACCAGATGGCGCAGATTGCCGAGGACTTTGCCTTTCCCATCCCGACGGTGCTGTTTTCCTGGCCCTCGGCGGGGGTCACGGCGGGCTATGTCTATGACCGCGACAGCGCGCTGATCTCGCGCGATCTGCTGGAGCAGACGATTATCGAACTGTCGCGGGGATCGAACCGCAAGGTGGTGCTGATGGGGCATTCCATGGGCAGCCAGCTGGTGATGGAGACCTTGCGCCAGATCGCGCTGAAACGGTCGCTGGACCTCACGGCCCATGTCAGCGGCGTGGTGTTGATGGCGCCGGATATCGACGGGGAGCTGTTCCGCGCGCAGGTGGGTAGCATCCCGACGCTGCCCGATCCGTTCATCCTGGTGGTGGCGGAACAGGACCGGGCGCTGCGCATCTCGTCGCTGCTGACTGGGCAGCGGCCCCGGCTGGGCGCGCAGACGGATCGGTCCGTGGTGGGGGATCTGCCGATCACGGTGATCGATGTCAGTGACCTGTCGACGGGCACGGAGTTCGAGCACAAGATCGCCACCACCTCCCCGGCGGCGATCTCGATCCTGCGCAAACTGACCGAGGAAAGCCCGCCCGGCGAGGCCAATCTGGCGGAACTGGTCGTGCTGTCGGATTTTGCCAACTAGTCGTCGCGGCCCGGCTCATTCGGGTTGCATGAGAACAGCGCGATCTTGTTGCCCTGCGGGTCACGCAGATACCCCACATAGAAGCGCGGGCCATAGTCGGCGCGAAAGCCCGGCGGCCCCTCGTCCGTGCCACCGGCGGCGAGGGCGGCGGCGTGCAGGTCGCGCACCTGCTGTTGGCCGGGCACCTCGAATGCGGTCATCGCGCCGTTGCCCGCCGATGCGGGCCGCCCGTCATGGGGCGGTTTGACGTAGAAATCCGGCAGCACCGGCGACTGTCCGGGCGGTACGGGCAGGACATAGCTCAGGCCCTCCGGCCCTTCCTCCAGCCCGTAGCCGAGGGCGGGCAGGAACGCGGAATAAAACCGCTTGGCCCGCGGGATGTCATCGGCCCCGACGGAGACATAGGAGATCATGTTGCGCTGCTTTCGGTTGCTGCGTGGTATGGTAGTTTATCGGCGGGCAATCGTCATGGGGTCAGTTCAGCGCCCTGTGCGCCCGCAGCCGGTCCCTGGCAAAGTCGATGAAGGCGCGGACCTTGGCGGGGGCGCGGCGGCCTTCGACATGGACCAGATGGATGGGCAGCGGCTCTGGCGCGTGATCGTGCAGCACCTCGTGCAAGGTGCCGTCTCCAAGGTCAGGGCCCACCTGATAGGACAGCACCCGCACCAGCCCCCAGCCCTGGCGCGCCACGTCGATGGCGGCGGCCACGCTGCTGACGCGCAGGCGGGGCGTGACCCGCACCGTCGTCTGCCGCGCATCGCCAAAGCGCCATTCCGCCGCCGGGCTGACCGGGGCGGCCGCGACGATCCGGTGCGCCGCCAGATCGGCGGGTGTCTGCGGGATGCCGTGCCGGCGCAGATAATCCGGCGCGGCGCAGACGATGCGGCGCACCTGACCCACGCGCACCGCCGACAGGCCCGAGGCGGGCAGGGGGCCGATGCGTACGGCGACGTCGAACCCTTCTTCGACCATGTTCACGACGCGGTTGACCATCAGCACATCGGAGCTGACCCCGGGGTAGGTGTCCAGAAAATCGGTCAGGATCGGGGCGACGTAGATGCGCCCGAACTCGGTCGAGCAGGTGATGCGCAACTGCCCCACCGGGGTCAGCGCGGCCCCCTTGGCGGCGTCATCCGCGGCCTGTAGCTGCGCCAGCACGTGGCGCGCATCCTCGAGATAGGCCCGCCCCACATCCGTGAGCCGCACGCGCCGCGTCGTCCGGGTAAAGAGCCGTGCGCCCAGCCGATCCTCCAACGCGTTGACGCCGCGCGTGGCCGACGGCGCGCTCAGACCCATGGCGCGCGCGCCCGCCGCAAAGCTTTCGGCTTCGGCGACGGCGATAAAGACTTCAAGGCTTTGCAGGCGGTCCATGGGTTTCTCGATTATAACCGTTTTGCGAAAGAATGACTTTCTGGATGAGTATATTCATTTGCCAGGCGGCACAATTTAAATTGACCTCACGCCGCACCTGAACGCGGCACCCCAACCGACGCCATGCCGAATTTGCCCGAAAGGACCCAAGCCATGACCACCCCCGTCAAACTCTACCGCAACCCAAAATCCGGCCATTGCCACCGTGTCGAGCTGATGCTGTCGCTGCTGGATGTGCCCTATGAAACCATCGACCTCGATATGGGGAACGGCGCGCACAAGGCGCCCGAATACCTCCGGATCAGCCCGCTGGGTCAGGTGCCCGCCATCGACGATAGCGGCGTCACCCTGTCGGATTCGAACGGCATCCTGATCTACCTGGTGAACCGCTATGGCGACGCGCCCGACTGGACCGGCCGCACCCCGGTCGAACAGGCGGAGATCCAGCGCTGGCTGTCCGTCGCCGCGGGCGAGATCGCATCGGGCCCGGCTGCGGCGCGGCTGGTCACGGTGTTCGGCGCGGGCCTCGATCACGCAGCGGCCAAGGCCAAGGCGCATGGGCTGTTTCAGGTGATGGAGGCCGTTCTGGCTGACCGGACCTTCCTCGTGGGTGAGCGTCTGACCATCGCGGATGTGGCCGGCTACAGCTATATCGCGCACGCGCCCGAAGGTGGTGTGAGCCTTGCGGCTTACCCCAACATCCGCGACTGGCTGGCCCGGATCGAGGCGCAGCCGAAATTCGTCGGCATGATCAAATCTGCGATTCCCGAGACCGCCTGACCGCGCCTGTTGCCGCACGCGCGCCCCGCGTGCGGCACCTCCCATCCCCTCAGCCAAAGGACAGACCGATGCTGGACGCCGCCAACCCCTTTCACACCGGTGAGCTGACCGCGCAGGCTCGCGCGGGCAAGACGGATGTGCCCGACTGGGCCGCCGGGTTCATCCGCCCGTTCATGCCGGAGCAGCACCGCGACTTCTTTGCGCAGCTGCCGTTTCTGGTGCTGGCGGGGGCGGACGGGCAGGGGCGGCACTGGGTCACGCTGGTCGATGGGCCCGACGGTTTTGTCACCTCGCCCGCCGCCACCACGCTGGCGCTGAGCAGTGCGGCGGACGCGCAGGACCCGCTGGCCGACAGGTTTGCCACCGGCGGGGATGTGGGCCTGCTGGGCATCGAGCTGGCCACGCGCCGCCGCAACCGGATGAGCGGGCATATGCGCCGCAGCGGCGCGGGCTTTGTCATCCATGTGCGCCAGAGCTTTGGCAATTGCCCGCAATATATTCACGAGCGCAGCTGGCGGCGCGTGGCTGCCGGTGATCCGGAGCCTGCGCGCCGGTCCGACAGGCTGTCGGCTGACCAGATCGCCCGGATCGGCGCGGCGGACACGCTGTTTGTCGGGACAGGGCATCGCGGCGCGCAGCATCACGCCTCCAACGGGTTCGACGCCTCGCATCGCGGGGGCGCGCCGGGGTTTGTGCACGTGGTGGGGCCGAACCGGCTGCGCATTCCGGACTATGCCGGCAACAACTTTTTCAACACGATCGGCAACCTGCTGGAAAACCCGGCCATCGGCCTTGTTTTCGTCGATTTCGAGAGCGGCGGGCTGCTGCATCTGACAGGCCGCGCGACGGTGGACTGGGACGCGCAGGACAGCCACGACCCGGCGGCGATGCGCATGATCGACGTGACGGTCGATGCGGTCGTGGACCGGCCCGCGGCGCTGGCCTTGCGATGGTCCAGCGACGATGCGGAGCTGCAAGAGTTGAGTGTCACGGACAAGGTGGCGGAGGCGGAGGGCATCACGTCCTTTTACCTCGCCGCCGTGGATGGCAGCCCGTTGCCGCCCTTCGAGGCGGGGCAGCACCTGCCGGTCGAGCTGGACATTCCCGGCCAGGCCGGGCCGACGCGGCGGAGCTATTCGCTGTCGGGTGCGCCGGACGGCGGCACCTACCGACTGACGGTCAAGCGTGAGGCGCAGGGGCTGGCGTCGCGGCATCTGCACGACGCGGTGCAGGTGGGCGACCGCATCCGCGCGCGCCGTCCGTCCGGCGACTTTGTCGTCCCGTGCAGCGATTGCCCGCTGGTGCTGGTCAGCGCGGGGGTCGGGGTGACGCCGGTACTGTCGATGCTGCACGATGTGGCGGCGCGGCCCCGCACACAGCCTGTGTGGTTTGTGCACGGCGCGCGCGATGGTGCGCATCATGCGTTGGGCGCTGAGGTGGCCGCGCTGGTCGCGGGGCGTGCGAATGTGTCTACGCGTGTCCTGTTTTCCCGACCGAGACGGCAAGATGATCAGGCGACGGGGCGGGTGACAGCGCAGACCCTGCTGGCGCTGGAGGCAGGCGCGGACGCGCATTACATGCTTTGCGGTCCGGCGCAGTTTCTGGCGGACATACGCAGCGGTCTGGTGGCGGCAGGTGTGCCCGATCCGCATATCCATTTCGAGACGTTCGGCCCGGCGGGCTAGGCCTTGGCCGCGCGCACCGCCTGCGCCATGGCGCCCATCAGTTGGGCAAAGTCGTTGCCGGGCGTGACAAGGTCGAACCCTTCGCCCAGTCGCTGGCGGGCCAGCGCGCCGTCGCTGCAAAAGATGCCTGTCGCCACGCCCGCCGCCCTGGCCCGGCCAAGGATATGGGCGATGGCGTGGGCGGTAGCGCTGTCGGCCTGGGTTTCCGCGCCCGGGCGTTCATCCAGATCCAGCGCCAGATCGTTCGGCCCGACATAGATCATGTCGACCCCGGGCACGGACAGGATGTCGTCGATGTTTTCCAGCGCCTGCGCGGTTTCGATCATCGGTATCACGAGGACTTCGTCATTCGCCGCGTCAAAATAGTCCGCCCCGCCATAGAGCTTGCCCCGCGCGGGGCCAAAGGAACGATGGCCCACAGGTGGATAGCGGCAGGCTGCGACAAGCTGTTCGGCCTGCGCGCGGGTCGAGATCATCGGGCAGATCACCCCATACGCGCCTGCATCCAGCAGGTGCATGATCCCCGCTGCCGCGTCGGATGGCGCGCGCACCAGCGGCACGGCGGGCGTGGCGGAAATGGCCTGCAACATGCCTATCGCCGTTTCGACCCCGATCATGCCGTGCTGCAGATCGACCGTGACCGCGTCAAAGCCCTGATGCCCCGCCCCTTCGGCCAGATAGCCCGACGGGATGGACAGCCACGCGTTGGTGATGGGCGCACCCTGCGCCAGCAGGGCCTTTAGGGTGTTGGGTCTCATTGCGGCCTCCAGTGCATTCTGAATGCGTATTCATTATTGTTGAATGCGTATTCATACCCTCCTATAGTCGGCAGAATAAATTGTCGCAATGGGAGGAAAACATGCGCAAACGGACATTCTTGGCCAGCGCGGCCATGGCTGCAACGCTGGCACTGGCGCCGATCGCAACACTCGCCGACGGGCATCTGGCAGACTACAACCTGCTGCCCGGCAAACCGTTCGAGGGCACAAAGCTGAACATTCTGAGCGTTGTGACACCGCAATTCGACGGGCTGATGCTGCGCGATGACGAATTCACCGAACTGACCGGGATCGAGACGGAGTGGACGTTCATCCCCTTTGGGTCGCTGCAGGAAAAGATCAACGCCGAAGGGATCGCCGCCAACGGCACCTTTGACGTGGTCAACTACCTTGACAGCTGGGGGCCGCCGAACGCGCATTGGCTGAAACGGATCGATGAGCTGATGGCGCGCGACGGGATCAGCATGGACCGCTATCCGGCGGCGTTCGCCCGGTCGGCGCAGTTTCAGGGCGAAACGCTCGGCTTTCCGCTGCGCGCGCACCCGCAGCTGATGTTCTACCGCAAGGACCTGATCGCGGAGCCGCCCACCTCGTGGGAGGAAATCATAGAGGTCGGCAAGGCGCTCAAGGAGAGCAATCCCGACATCGCGCCGCTTGCGCTTTACTATAACAATGACGGCAACAGGCAGAACCTGTTCATCTGGATCAACTTCCTGTGGGCGGCGGGGGCTGACATCTTTAACGAAGACGGCAGTGCCGCGTGGGCGTCCGAGGCCGGTCTTCAGGCGACCAAGGATTACGTCGAGCTGCACACCGTGCACGGCGTGACCAACCCCAACAGCGTGGCGTTCAACGAACAGGATGCGCGCCAGTCCTTCATGCAGGGGAATTCGGCGATGATGCCGGTGTGGTGGTGGGCCTATTCGGGGTTCTACAACCCTGACAGTTCGACCCTGACCAAGGATCAGGTCGGTTTTGCCGGGATGCCGTCCTACAAGGGCACGACCAAGACCTATGCCATCTCGATGCCGTTCTCGATCTCGGAATACTCCGAAAATCAGGACGCGGCCTGGGAATTCCTGAAATGGCTGTCGAACCCGGAGATGGACAAGGCCAACGCGATCGAACGTGAGGTTGGCGGCAAGTCCATCGTCAACAACGTGGTGACGCACATTTCGTCCCTGCAGGACGCGGATGTGAACGCGGCCAACGATGGTATCCAGAGCGCTGCGTGGGCCAGCCTGGAGCAGTCCGACATCATGCCGCAAATCGCCGAATGGCCCGAGATCGGCGACATCCTGTCGGCCGCCATTGCCGAAGCGGCATCGGGCGGTGACGTCGAGGCGCTGATGACCGAAGCGGCGGAACGCGCCGACAAGGTGCTGCGCCGCGCGGGCGTGTTGCAGTAAGGCTGCAACCGGTTGCAACGCTTGGGGCGCGGCAGCGTTCGCGCCCCAGACACCCAACGATTGGCCGCGGGCCACAAGGGGAAGCGGACCCATGCGCGACAACACTCTGAAATACCTGTTGGTCATGCCCGCCGTGCTGGTCGTGTTCGCGACCGCCATCTGGCCACTGATCGAGGCGGCGCGGCTGTCGTTCACCGTGGGGCGGCTGAACCGGCCCGGATCGCTGGACCAGTATCTGGGGTGGGAAAACTACACGTGGGCGTTTTTCGAAGAGCCTGCGTTCTGGAATTCGGTCTGGGTGACGGGTGTTTATACGTTGCTCACCGTGGGGCTAACGACGGTCTGTGCGCTGGGGCTGGCGTTGCTGCTGGCACCGGGCGGGCGGTTGCGCAGCTCGGCGCAGACGCTGCTGATCCTGCCCTTTGCCATGAGCCCGGCGCTGATCGGTGTGTCGTTCCGGTTCATGTTCAACCCGGAGTTCGGGCTGTTCGATGCATTCTTTGGCGTCATGATCCCACCTTTGGCGGATGTCAGCTGGCTGGCCGATCCGAACCTCGCCTTTGCCGTGGTGGTGATGGCGGATGTGTGGGGCTGGATCCCGTTCCTGACGCTGGTGCTGATCGGTGGGCTGGCGAGCGTGCCGCGCGACACGATCGAGGCGGCGCAGGTCGACGGCGCCAGCGGCTGGCGCGTGTTCAAGGACGTGACCCTGCCGCAACTGGCACCGGTGCTGGCGGTGGTAATCATCCTCAAGTCGATCTTTAGCCTCAAGACGTTCGATCAGGTGTTCATGCTGACCAATGGCGGGCCCGGCACCGCGACGCAGACGCTCAGCCACTACATCTATTTCAACGGCATGAAATACGGGCAGATCGGGTATTCCGCGTCCGTGGCGTGGCTGATGGTCATCCCGATGATCTTTCTCACCTATGCCTACGCCAAATTCGTGTTTCGGAAGGCCTGAGCGATGACCGGCAAGCAGAAAAAGCAACTCTGGCACGCGCTGCATACCGCGCTGATCCTGATCGCGATGTTCGTGATGCTGGTGCCGATCCTGTGGATCTTTCTCGCGGCGTTCAAAAGCCATGTGGATGTGTACCAGCTCAAGCTGTTCTTTACCCCCACGTTGGAGAATTTCGGCGTCGTGTTCGATGACCCGTACCGCTTGGGCGAAAAGCTGTTCAATTCGACGATTGTGGCGTTCTTTACGGTGCTGTTCGCGATTCCGATTGCGACGCTGGCGGCCTATTCGTTCAGCCGGTTCAGCCTGCGGGGCGAGACGCTGATGCTGGTGACGATCCTTGCCACGCAGTTCGTGCCGGCGGTGGTGATCATCCTGCCGTTTTTCGTGATGTTCCGCGATATCGGTCTGCTGGACACGCGGGTGGGGCTGATATTGGTGAACCTCGCCATCGTGATGCCGTTCGCGATCTGGATGATCAAAGGGTTTATCGACGGCATTCCCATGGACACCGAAGAGGCGGCGATGGTCGACGGGTCGTCGCGCCTGCAGGTGATCCGCAACATCGTGCTGCCGATGGCGGCGCCGGGGCTGCTGACCAGTGCCATATTCTGTTTCATCATCGCGTGGAACGAGTTCCTGTTCGCGCTGATCCTGACCAACAAGGAGGCGGTGACGCTGCCCATTGGTCTCGCCCTCTTCAAGGGCGAGGAGGGGGACCTGTGGAACCTGCTGTCGGCGGCGGGGATCATCATCATGGCGCCGATGTTCGTGCTGGCGCTGATGATCCGCAAATACTTTGTCCAAGGGATGACGATGGGGGCCGTGCGATGAGATCGAACGACAGGCGCAGCTGTTGTGCGACGGGGGCAGTGCGCTGGTATGTCTGAAATCAAGCTCAACAACCTGACCAAGCGCTGGGGCGATTTCGTCGGGGTCGATGACCAGTCGTTGCATATCAAGGATCGCGAGTTCCTCGTGCTGCTGGGCCCGTCGGGCTGTGGCAAGACGACGACGATGCGCATGATCGCAGGGCTGGAGGAACCGACGGGCGGAGAGATCTGGATCGGCGACCGCAAGGTGAACGACGACCTGCCCAAGGATCGCGATGTGGCCATGGTGTTCCAGAACTATGGCCTCTACCCGCACATGACGATCTTTGACAACATCGCCTATCCGCTGCGGGTGCGTGGCGTGGCCAAGGGCGACATCCGTCCGCGCGTGGAAAAGGCTGCCGCGCAGGTGGAACTGACGGAGTTCCTGGACCGCAAGCCCAAGGCGCTGTCCGGTGGGCAACGCCAGCGGGTCGCCCTGGCCCGCGCCATCGTGCGCACGCCCAAAGTGTTCCTGATGGACGAGCCGCTGTCGAACCTGGATGCCAAGCTGCGCGTGACCATGCGCGCAGAGCTCAAGCACCTGAGCCGCGCACTTCAGATCACCACCGTCTACGTCACGCATGACCAGATCGAGGCGATGACGCTGGCCGACCGTGTTGCGGTGATGAAGCACGGGGTGATCCAGCAGCTGGGCACCCCGGACGAGATATACAACGACCCGGCCAACCTGTTTGTCGCCGGGTTCATCGGCTCACCGGCGATGAACCTGATCCACGGGTCGGTGCAGGGCGGCATGTTCGTGACCACGGGCGGCACGCGGCTGGTGGCGCTGAACGTGCCCGACCGCGCCCGCGCCATCCTCGGCGTGCGGGCTGACGACATGAGCGTGCATGACAGCGGGCGGGGCGATATCGACGTCAGCATCTACGCCTTCGAGAATACCGGCGAGAGCACGCTGCTGACCGTGCAATGGGGCCAGCAACGCGTGATCGTGCGCGGCGACCGGCACCTGCGCAAGGATCAGGACGACGTGGTGGGCATCAGCCTCGACCCCGATCACCTGTACCTCTTTGACCCCGACACCGAAAACCGGATCAGGATGTAGGCGCATGGCACGCAGCTGTCGCACATATCAGGGGGCGGGGTAGGGCACGCCATGGGATCGACGCGCATCACCGCCAGCGACGTGGCCAAGGTTGCCGGGGTCAGCCAGCCCACGGTCAGCCGTGTCTTTAACCGGTCCGCTTCGGTCGATCCGGTCAAGGCCGAGCATGTGCGCGCCGTCGCGCGTGAGCTGGGCTATATCCCCAACCTCGTCGCCCGCACGCTGAATTCCGGCACCTCGTTCCGGATCGGGATCGTGCTGGCCTACCTCAAGAACGGCTTTTTCGGCGAGGCGTTGCAGGACCTGTCGCGCACGCTGAACGCGCGGGGCTATTCGGTGACCGTCTATTTCGCCGGCAACAGCTCGGACGAGGTGGACGCCATCGTCGATGATCTGCTGGCCGATCAGGTGGACGGCATCGTGCTCGCCTCCATCAGCCTGTCGAACCATCTGGTGACGCGGGTGCGCAAGTCGGGCATCCCCTGCGTCCTGTTCAATCGCGGGCAGTCCGACCCGGACGTGTCGATGGTGACCGCCTCGAATTTCGAGGGCGGCCGACGGGCCACCGAATTCCTGATTGCCGGCGGGCACAAGCGCATCGCGCATCTGGCAGGCTGGCGCAAGGCGCTGAACGGCGTGGACCGGCGCAACGGTTTCCTGAGCGCGATGGACACCGCGGGGCTTGAGCCGCTGGCCTGCGTCGATTGCCACTTTCGCCGGAATGTCGCGATGGACGAGACGCGCAAGCTGTTCCGGCAGGCCGTGGTGCCGGACGCGCTGTTTGTCGCCAATGACCACATGGCCTTTGGCGTGCTCGAGGTGTTGCGCGAAGAGCTGGGCCTGCGCGTGCCGGAGGACGTGTCGGTCGTGGGCTATGACGACGCGCCCATGGCGCGCTGGAAGACGTTCGATCTGACCACCGTGAGCCAACCGCTGGACCTGATGATCAAGGCGACCGCACAGATGCTGCTGGACGAGATCGGCGACAGCACCCGCGCCCCGGAAAAGATCGCGTTTTCGGGCGATCTGGTGGTGCGCGGTTCGGCCCGCATCCCGGCGGGCTGGACCCGTGAGGACCATTCAAACGCAGGATGAGGATATGATACAAATCTCCCAGGTCGACGCCGATGCACGGCACGTCAAGCGCAGCGATTACCAGTCCTGCACGGTGGCGTTCATCGACTGCAAGAAACCCGGCTCGCATCTCAAGCAGAACTATTCGATCATCGGCCCCGGCGTGACCTCGTCCGCCGAACAGGTCATCAACCTGCCCGAACCGCACGGGTTCAACATCGGGGCGGCGGCGATGCCCACGGGCATCACCAACAACCTGCACATCCATTTCACCGCCGAGGTGTTCATGGTCTACGAGGGCGAATACACCTTTCGCTGGGGATCGAACGGCGAGCATGAATTTGTCGGGCGGCCCGGTGACATCCTGTCGGTGCCGACCTGGATTTTTCGCGGCTTCACCAATATCGGCACGGGCGAGGGCTGGGTCTTTACCACGCTGGGGGGCGACAACACCGGCGGCGTGATCTTTCACCCGGACATCATCCGCGAGGCGGCGGAATACGGGCTTTATATCTCGCGCGACAATGTGCTGATCGACACGGCCAAGGGCGATGCGACACCGACCGAGGACCAGTGCATCGCGCCCATGGCACCCGAGGATGTGGCGCGGCTGCGCGACTACAGCCCCGACGAGATGCGCGAGCGCGTCGTGACCACCGGCGACCGCGACTTTCGCCCCGCGTTCATCGACTGCGCGCTGGAGGGTTGCGGGGCCGAAATTGCGCCGGTCATCGGCCACGGCATCACTCAGAACCGCGACCACACCGCCCGGATCGGCAACCCCCACGGCTTTTCGATGGAGTGGTTGCGCCTGCAACCGGGTCAGCGCGTGTCGCCCTTTGCCCTGGCCGACAAGATGGTGGTGATCCCGCGCGAGGGCGGCGTGCGCGTTGATCTGAACGATGCGGCGGACGTGCAGGTGGCCCTTGGCCCGTGGGACACGTTTTCGATCCCCGACGGGGTGGTGCGCAGCCTTGTGAACACCAGCGCCGCGGCGGTCGAGGTGCTGGTCGTCGTGTCGGGGGATCACCAGAAACGCCCGCGGTTCCGCGCTGATGTAATGGAGGCGGCCTATGCCAGCGGTTATGCGCTGGATGCCCAAGGATACGCGGCGCGGGCGCATCTGATCCCAAGCTATGGCATGGTGGCCGAGTGATCGGCTGGCGCTAAGGCGCACGCTGGTCCCCGGCACGCTGTGTCCCAAAGAAAGCCTGAACCGATGACACGACAGACTATCCCCGCCACCCTGCTGGACCGCCTGCGCGCGGTCGACACGCCCACCGTGTGCAACGCCATCGAGGTGGCGCAGGGGCGGCGCGGCTTTGACCGGTTCACGCGGGGCACGATGTTTCACTGCCGTCCCGGCATGCCCGCCATGGTCGGGCGCGCGCGCACGGCGCGGATCGCGGGCCTTGCCCCGCCCACCGAACCGGGTGACGTGATCAAGGCGCGGCGGCTGGCCTATTTCCGCGCCATGGCGCGCGGCCCCGGCCCCACGGTCGCGGTGGTGGAGGATATGGATTATCCCAATTGCATCGCGGGTTGGTGGGGCGAGGTGCATGTGGCGGTGCACAAGGGCCTTGGCCTGAAGGGGGCGGTGACCAACGGTGTCATGCGTGATCTCGATGTGATGGACGATGGCTTTCCCGTCCTGGCGGGGTCCATCGGGCCCAGCCACGGCTTTGTGCATGTGCGCGACCTCGGCACAGAGGTGTCTGTCAAGGGGATGCGCGTGCACGAGGAGGACCTGATCCATGCCGACCGGCATGGCGCGCTGGTTATCCCCGAAGACGTCATTCCCCAACTCGAGGACGCCATCGCGACGGTGATCGAGAATGAGAACCTGATCCTTGGCCCGGCACGCGCGCCCGGCTTTGATATCGACACACTGGAAGCCGCCTGGGCCGCGTTCGAAGCCCGGCGCACCTGACGGGGCGGCCTGCGCCGGCTCTGTTCGGATGATTCTCTGACGCACGGCCTGTGATCGCGACATCAGGCGCCTGTGGGCACATTCCACGACAGCTTTGCGACGCGATTGGGCGTCGATGCGGCGGGTTTCGGCCCGCCGGATCTGGTGCTCTGTCGCGTCAGATGCGCCGGTCGCAAGACTCAATTCTGCATCTTTAGGCAGCAGGCTGGCCGGTTCGCGCGACCAATCGCTTATCCATGCAGCAAATGGCAAGTTCCCGCTCAACGTGTATCTTTGCCGATGGCTGACACATTGCCTTTCCCCTGCCGGTTGTAGGTTAACAGGTGCAGGACCTGATTAATCTGCAGCAAATGGAGAGGCCAATGTCAGTTTTTGACTTTGTTATTCCGGTAGGTGCGAGTGATACCAAAGGGCAGATACCCGGATGGGCGGGATATCGCCGAACGGGTAAGCGGATTTTTGATTATGTATTCGCAATTGCTCTATTGCCGCTGATCGTGCCTGTCATTGCTGTTTTGTCGTTTGTCATTGCGCGCGATGGGGGCAATCCGTTCTTCGGTCATCGCAGGGTCGGGCGGGATGGCAAGGTATTCCGTTGCTGGAAACTGCGCACGATGGTCGTTGATGCAGAGGCGCGATTGCAGGCCCATTTGCGCGACAATCCCGAGGCCGCCGCTGAATGGGAACTGTGTCATAAACTTACGAATGATCCGCGCGTGACCCGTTTGGGGTGCTTTTTGCGCCGGACATCGCTGGATGAGTTGCCGCAAATCTGGAATGTGCTGCGAAATGAGATGAGTTTTGTCGGGCCGCGTCCGGTGGTTCGGAGCGAATTGCACAGGTACGGGCCGCACCGCGTGACCTACAAATCCATGATGCCGGGCATCACCGGGCTGTGGCAGGTATCGGGCCGAAACGACATCAGCTATGCCGAACGGGTTGAATTGGACCTTGCCTATTCTAATTCTATGTCTTTTCTCACCGATGCGATGCTGATTGCCCGGACTGGCTTGTCTGTGATTGCGCGGACTGGGAAATAGGGTGGGGAATATAATGAAATTTTTATTAGAGAAAGATAGTATTGATAACGTGAATTAAAATCTCGAGAAAAGATAAATTTGGCATCAGTCGAATGCTCGAAATAATGAGTAGAAAAAGGTTAATAACAGCTCCGAAAAGAGTTAACGCTCACCTTTTCAACGCCAGCACAGCATGAGCGGATTGCTACCTACGGTAGCCGCGCCCTTGACGCTCGAACATCCCCGCATAATGGCCGTTTTTGGCAATCAGCTCTTCGTGCGTGCCTTCTTCGACGATGCGGCCCTCGTCCAGGACATATGTGTAGTCGGCCATGCGGATCGTGGACAGGCGGTGGCTGATGACCAATGCGCCGCGCCCATCCAGCTTGTCGCGGAATCCGTCGAACAGATCGGCCTCGGCGTTGGGATCGATGGCGCTGGTGGGCTCGTCCAGCACCACAAAGCTGGATTTGGGGAACACTGACCGGGCGAGGGCCACCTTTTGCCATTGCCCGCCGCTGAGTTCGACGCCGTCGTCGAACATGCGCGACAGAATCGTGTCGTACCCCTTGGGCAACGCCCGCAGCACGTCATCCGCACCCGTCATCTTGGCGGCGCGCAGCATCTGGTCCTCCTGATCAGGCGCGCCCAGACCGGACACGATCAGATTGTCCCGTCCGGAAAAGGCGAACTGCACAAAGTCCTGAAAAATGACACTGAATTCCTGCCGGTACCGGACCGGGTCGAGGTCCCTGATGTCGTGGCCGTGCAGGGTGATGCGCCCGTCCTGCGGGTCATATAGGCGGCACAGCAGTTTGATCAGGGTGGTCTTGCCCGACCCGTTCCCGCCGACCAGCGCGGTGAACCGCCCGGCTTTGAGTTGCAGGCTGACATTGTCGAGGGCGAGCCGGTCCGAGGCGGGATAGCGAAAGCTGACATTCTCCAGCACCACGCCGTCCTCGGTTGGCGCGGGCATGGGGGCGTGATCGCCGCCCCGCTGGATCACCGGCTGCAGTTCGAGAAAGTCGAACATCTGGTTCAGAAACAGCCGGTCGTCATGCAGTCGCGAGACGCTGGACACAAAGTCTCGGCCCGCGATTTCGGCCCGCAGCAGCAACAGAACAAGGATCACGAGGTCCGCAATCGTGGCCTGCCCGGCGTCGAAACGCCAGACAACGGACGCGGCGGCAGCACAGAACAGGGCGGTGCCGACGATGGCAATCCCGACCTCGGCCTTGGATTTGCGCCACTCCACGGCGAGGTAGTCTTTGCGCAGGGACATTCGCAGTTTCATGTAGAGGTCACGCAGAAAGGCCCCCATGTCCCACAGCCGGATTTCCTTGGCAAAGGGTTCGGCGGTCATCAGGTAATCGGCATAAAGCGCGCCGCGTTCCTTCTGGACCAGCGCGCGCTGCATCTCGAACCGTTCGCGGGTGAACCGCAACTGGACCAGCAGAACAAGGGCCACGGCCACAAGGCTGAACGGCAGCAGGAGCCATTCGATGGTGATGATGATGACGGCAATGGCTGCCAGCATCAGCCCGGAGCGAAACGCATTGAGCGCGTTGGCTGTCACCTGCGCGGGACGCCCGGCGCCGGCCTGACGGGCGCGTTCGAGGCTGTCGTGATAGAGCGCGCTGTCGTAAAAGCTGAGGTCCGCCGCGACCGCGCGTTCCTGAATGGCCTGATTGACATAGTCCGACACGACATAGCCTTGCGCCGCGCGGTAGTAGTTGCCGACGGCCTGCGCGACGCGGCTGGCCAGAAACAGCCCGAGGATCAGCCCCAGATGCAGGACCATGTTGCCCGGCGTCCCGGTCGAGACGCTGAGCGATTCGACCGCCGACTTGACCGCAAAGAGCGCGCCGACCGTCAGGGCAATCTCGAGGAACGTCAGGGCAAAGACCTGAATGCCGAGCCGCCGACTGCTGTAGCGCAGCAGGGCCAGCACCTTGCCCCACACCTCGAACGAACGCGTCACCTTGCTGAATTTCGGGGAAACCGGGGCCGTCATCTTGTGTCCTGAGTTCAATTCCTTGCCCTCTGCCTTGGCCGGTGAACGACCGCATTGTCAAAGGGTCGTAGAGTGTTCGCGGGCCGGGTGCACATCAATGTGGCGACACTCTGCCGAAGGTGCACTGATTCCTGTGCTGTCCATCCCATTCCCTTGTTGCGTGTGTATGCTCTGCCTAGTGTTTTTGCACCTGCCGCACGCATCCGTGGCGCGGCAGTTCAACTGGATTGACCAATGCGACGTCACCTCAGGATTGCCCTTGTACTTGAGACCTCTGGCGGTGGGTCGGGTCGCCATGTCCTTGATCTGGCGCGCGGATTGGTGGGCGATGGTCACGATGTGAGCGTCATCTGGTCGCCCGAGCGGGCCCGCCCGGAATTTGTCAGCCAATTGCAGAGTATCGCCGGTATCACGGATATCCCGGTCGCGATGCAGCGGTCGGTGGGGCCGAATGATCTGGTCAGCGCGCGGATGCTGGCCGCGCAGGTCCAGTCGCGCGCGCCGTTTGACATCGTGCATGGCCACAGCTCCAAGGCGGGGGCGCTGGTGCGGCTGATGCCGCGCGATATTCCCGGCGCGCGCATCTATACGCCGCACGCGTTCCGCACGATGGATCCGGGGCTGAGGCCGCCGATGCGCCAAGTTTATGCAACGATCGAACGGATGCTGTCGGAGCGGGCGGCGCGGATCATCACGGTCAGCCGGGCCGAGTACGACCACGCGCTGTCCATCGGCATCGCGCCGCGGCGGCTGACGACTGTGGTCAACGGTGTGGCCTTGCCGCCGGGTGCCACACGGCAGGCGGCGCGCGACATGATGGGCCTTGGCCCCGGTGATGTGGCGGTTGGGTTCCTCGGTCGGCTGGAGACGCAGAAGGACCCGCTGCGCTTTGTACAAGCGGTCAACCACGCGGCGCGGATCGCCCCGGCGGTGAAGGGTGTCGTGATCGGCGACGGCCCGTTGCGCGCGGCGGCGGAGGATATGGCCGACCCCGGTGCGGTACGGTTCATGGGGTGGCAGGACGGCCCGCGTCTGATGCCGGGTCTCGATGTGTACTGTATGACAAGCGGTTACGAAGCGATGCCCTATACGCTGCTCGAGGCGCTGCATGCGCAAGTGCCGATTGTCGCCACGGCGGTCGGTGGCACCCACGAGACGGTTGTCGAAAACCGAAACGGGCATGTTGTCCCGCTGGAGTGTGCGGCCGACACGATCGGGGATCGGCTGGCGGCGCTGGCCAATGATACCGCGCGGCGGCAGGCCTTTGGCGCGGAGTCGGGCCATCTGGCCGCATCCTGCACGCTTGAGACGATGGTGAACCGGACCGTGCGTGTCTACCAGCGCGCCCTTGCCGCAGAATCGCCCACGCTGGCCAAGGTGTCATGAGGGGCGCGGAAGGATTGCGCCGTTTGACGGCAGCGCGTGCCATGGACACAGAGCGGCGGCGTTCGTGTCGCGTTCAGAGATAATTGCATGGCCGTTCCGGCGATCAGACTGAGCGATCAACCGGCCTCTGTGCGGTTGCAGATCCTGCTGGCAAAGGTGCGGTTGTCCCGATCAGAGGCCGCGCAGGCCCGTGCGCTGGCACAGCAGGTGGCCTCGTGGCCCGCATTCCTGAGCGTCGCGCGGCGGAATTTCAGCGTGCCGCTGATGCGCAGCCATCTGGCGCAGCTCGATGCAGACATACCCGCCGAGACGTGGGACGACATGCAACAGCAGGCCAATCAGACCGCGTTTTACAACATGCGGATGATCGCCGCGCAAAAGCGGTTTCGCGACCTGTGCCTGACGCCGAACGGGATCGAGGGGATCTTCTTCAAGGGGGTCAATCTGGCGATACGGTTCTATGGCGACGCAGGTCTGCGACCGTGCCGCGACATTGACGTGCTGGTGCCCCGCGCCGCGATGAGGGACGTGCTGCGCGCCTCCGTCGAGGCCGGGTATGTGCCGGTGTCGCCCGAGGCGCAGCCGATCGAGGTCAGGTCGGAGCGGGACGTGAACGCGATCCTGCGCTTTGGCGAAAGCATTACGCTGGTGACGCCCGAAGGTGTGGTGATCGACCTTCAGGACCGGCTCGACAAGCATTCGGGGATCTTTTCGGGCTTTGACGTGTTCGACAAATCCGTGCCGAACACCATCGCGGGCGAGACATTCCAGACCCTGCCGACGGCATTCCTGTTCAACTACCTGTGCCACCACCACACCCGCCACACCTGGTCGCGACTGCACTGGCTGAGCGATCTGGACGCGATCAGCACCTCCGACCACTTTGATCAGGCCGAAACGCTCGCGTTGGCCGAAGCGCTTGGCCAGCTGGGCACGGTCAGGGCGAGCCTTGAGCTGCACCGGCTGATGTCGACCGATACGCCCTGGGATGACACGCCCGCGCTGGAACGTGGCAAGACCTTTCTCAAGCTGTGCATCCTCAACCTGCCGGGTGATCTGGCGCTGGAGAAACGGTTGAGCATGCAGATGATCGGGGGCGAGTTCATGTATCGCTGGCAGGCGCGGCCCGATCTGATCGCCCGGGCGCGGCGCGGCTGGTGGCGGTCCATCCTGCACCCGCCGGTGTCGCATTACGCCCGCATGCCTTTGCCGGGGCCGTTGCAGTGGCTGTATATCTATCCGCGTCTGGCGGACCTGGTGCACCGGACGTTGCAGCGTATCCGACCGATCAAACGGTGACCGCGCCTGCCTCTGCCTGTCCGGCCCGGACACAAAAATGCCCCCCCGGCGGAACGGGGGGGCATTTGGCATTGCTGGCTCCTCAAGGCGAGGCGCCCGGTTCAGCCTTTTGGTCAGGACGTGGTGATGTCGGACAGCGGTGTGCTTGCCGAAAACACCGAGTCTGTTGTGGAACCACCCAGGTTCATCTTGGTGATGGCCTCGACGGCGCCGTGCTGTCGGAGGACGGGTGCTTCGTAAACGGACTTCTTCATGTGCAGCTCCTTATTGGTGGTCTACGCCTGCAACATACCCACAACCGCTGGCTGTAGGCACGGGCGTTGTTCGAGGCCGCTGTGATCAGGGGGCAATCCCGGCATGGTTTCGCCGACGCGGTGAAATTTCAGGCAAAGACACGTCGCGTCCATACCTTTTGCAAACATTTTTGTGCAGCTGTTGTACGACTTTGTAAGCTACGGTGGCCCTGCGGGTCAGAGGATGGCGTTGATGCTGACAGGTTACGTACTGCGCACGCGTTTCGGGTACGGGTTTGGCCCCAAGGCCGCGCCTGTGACGCCGGATGTACTGATCACCGCGGCGACGGGGCCGGACCCGGTTGCGGCGCGCTATCCCGTTTTGTCTTTTCCGCAGGCGATGGCGCTTGAGTCGCGCCGACACAATGCGCATCTGGCGGCCAAGAAAGGCGACGTAGACGCCAAGGCGGAGGTCGCAACCCTGCGCGGTGCGTTGCGGGCAGCACCCGTTCAGGGCGTGCAGGCGGCGTTTGCGCGGATACTCGACAGCGATGCGCCCCTGCGGGAGCGATTGACATGGTTCTGGGCGGATCATTTCACGGTGTCGGGCCGCAACATCTCGCAGGTCGCAGGGACGGCCGGTTATGTCGATGAAGCAATCCGCCCGCATGTGATGGGCCGGTTTGCGGATATGCTGAAGGCGGTTGGCCAGCACCCCGCTATGCTCGCCTATCTGGATCAGCACGCCTCCGCGGGGCCGCGCAGCAGGCATGGGCAGCGGACGGGCCGGGGGCTGAACGAAAACTATGCCCGCGAACTGCTGGAGCTGCATACGCTCGGCGTGGGCAGCGCATATACCCAAGGTGACGTGCGCGAAACGGCGGAGCTGCTGACCGGGCTGAGCCTGAACAAATCGCGCGGTTTCGCGTTTCGCAAGAACATGGCGGAGCCGGGGCCGGAGACCATACTGGGCGAGACATACGGGTCGGACGCTGCGGCACAACTGGATGATATCACAGGCTTTCTGGACGATCTGGCGCGTCACCCCACCACGGTCAGGCATCTGGCCAACAAACTGGTCGTGCATTTTGTGTCCAGCGATCCACCGCCACCGCTTGTCGATGATCTGATCGATACATGGCAAGCAACCGATGGCGACCTCGCCGCCGTGACCGAAACGCTTGTCCGTCACCCCCTCGCGCAGACCGAACCGCTGCACAAGGTCAAGGCGCCCATGACGTTCATGGCCTCCGTGATGCTGGCCCTTGGCCTGCGCGGCGCGGATATCGCGCAGCTTGAGCTGCGCGATGTGCGGCGCATCATTGCCGGACCGCTCAGCCGTATGGGGCAGCCGTTTTTGCGTGCGCCGGGGCCCGATGGCTGGTCCGAGGACGCAGCGGACTGGATTACGCCGCAGGGGCTGGCCGCGCGGATCGGCTGGGCGGTGTGGAGTGTGCGGCTGTGGGGGCAGGGGGTCGATGACCCGCTGGCCTTTCTCGACCGGACCTTGCCCGGCAGGGCCGATGGCACCTTGCGCTTTGCCGTTGGTGGGGCCGAAACCCGTGCGGATGCGCTGACGCTCGTCCTTGCCTCGCCCGCGTTCAACAGGAGCTAGCCGCGATGTCCCCCACAGGTTGGTCACGTCGCGATGTGCTGAACGCTCTGGGCTGTTCGGCTGCCGCCTATCCCGCCATGACGCGGATGACCTTTGCGGCTGCGCCGACGGACAACCGGCTGGTGGTCATCATCCTGCGCGGCGGTATGGACGGGTTGGATGTGGTGCGCCCTTTGGGCGACCCGGACTTTGCCGCGGCGCGGCCGGGGCTGGTGGGTGGCGCGCAGGATCTGGACGGCTTTTTCGCGCTGCATGCGGGGCTGGGTCCGCTGATGCCGCTGTGGCAGGCGGCCGAGCTGGCCTTTGCCCATGCGATATCGACACCCTACCGCGACAAGCGCAGCCAT
>JBCBXB010000003.1:0-378086 GCA_039816785.1 Pseudomonadota bacterium | reverse complement strand
GATATACCTCTTGCGAAATTACATGGTTGGCCTGCCCCGCGACATCATCGAAAACGCCAAGGTGGACGGCGCGACGGATTTCCAGATCTTCACCAAGATCATCCTCCCTCTGTCGTTCCCCGCCTTGGCGTCCTTTGCGATTTTCCAGTTCCTGTGGACCTGGAATGACCTGCTGGTGGCCAAGGTGTTCCTGATCGACGCCACGGGGCAAACCACTGTGATGACAGACCAGATCGTGAACCTTCTGGGCACCCGGGGCGGCAATTGGGAAATCCTCGCGACGGCAGCGTTCGTGTCCATTGCGGTCCCGCTGTGCGTCTTCTTTGCCATGCAAAAATACCTGGTCCGTGGCCTGCTGGCCGGGTCGGTGAAATAGGAAACCCCGTTCATGAACACACACGCGAGTGCTGAAATGACCAAGATGCTGAGCGCTGACAAGGACTGGTGGCGCGGTGCGGTGATCTACCAGATCTACCCCCGCAGCTTTCAGGACAGCAACGGCGATGGTATCGGTGATCTCAACGGCATCACCAGCCGCCTGCCCTACGTCGCCTCGCTGGGCGTCGATGCGATCTGGATTTCGCCGTTCTTCACCTCTCCGATGAAGGATTTCGGCTACGACGTCAGCGATTATTGCGACGTTGACCCGATGTTCGGCACGCTGGCCGACTTTGACGCGCTGGTCGACATGGCGCACCAGCTGGGCCTGCGCGTGATGATCGACCTGGTGCTGTCGCACACCTCCGACATGCACCCGTGGTTTGCGGAATCGCGCGCCAGTCGCGACAACCCCAAGGCGGACTGGTACGTCTGGTCCGACCCCAAGGAGGACGGCACGCCACCCAACAACTGGTTGTCGATCTTTGGCGGCTCGGCCTGGCAATGGGACAGCCGGCGCGAGCAGTATTACCTGCACAACTTTCTCGTCGAACAGCCTGACCTGAACTTCCACAACATGGACGTGCAGGACGCGCTGCTGGATGTGACACGCTTCTGGCTGGACCGGGGCGTGGACGGCTTCCGCCTCGACACGATCAACTTTTACGTCCACGACAAGGAATTGCGGTCCAACCCTGCCTTGCCCGTGGACCAGCGCGACGAAAGCATCGCGCCCCGCGTGAACCCCTATAACCACCAGCTGCACCTCTATTCCAAGAACCAGCCCGAGAACCTCGCGTTCCTCGAACGGTTCCGCGCCGTGCTGGACGAATACGGCGCCACAACGGCGGTGGGTGAGGTCGGCGACCCGCAAAAGGGGCTCGAGATCATGGGCCAGTACACCGCGGGCGAGAGCCGGGTGCACATGTGCTACAGCTTTGAATTCCTGTCCGGCCACGCTCCCACGGCGGAGCGGTTCGCCAAGGTGATGGGCGACGTCGACGACTACGTCGCCGAAGGCTGGGCCTGCTGGGCGTTCTCCAACCACGACGTGATGCGCCACGCCACCCGCTGGGCCCTGACCGACCCGGCCAAGCGCACGCTGGCCACGCTGCTGATGACCCTGCGCGGCTCCGTCTGCATGTACCAGGGCGAGGAACTGGGCCTTGGCGAGGCCGATGTCGCTTACGAAGACCTGCAGGACCCCTACGGGATCGAGTTCTGGCCCGAGTTCAAGGGCCGCGACGGCTGCCGCACACCGATGGTATGGGAAGCATCCAACAGCCATGGCGGGTTCTCCGAAGAACGCCCGTGGCTGCCGATCAGCACCGAGCATCTGCACCACGCCGCCGCGGTCCAGGAGGAGGACCCCGCCGCGCTGCTGCACCACTACCGCAAGGTGCTGGCGTTCCGGCGCACGCATACCGCGCTCGTCAAGGGCGCACATGACAAGGTGGTCGCCCACGGCTCCGTGCTGCAGTTCACCCGCAGTCACGAAGACGAGGTGATCTTTTGCGCCTTCAACCTCAGCGACACGCCCGTCAGCCATGACCTGCCTGCGGGCAACTGGCTGAACATCGGGTCAGAGCTGGGCAGCATCGCACCGGGACCGGATGGCAAACTGCATCTGGGTCCGTGGCAGGTGGCACTGGCGCTCAAGGCATAAAACACTGCGCGCCGTCAAACGGCGCGCCCGTCCACGGGGAGGGGACGACACAATGGCAGATTTGAAACTCACGGATGTCGGCAAGACATATGGCGGCACGGTCAACGTGCTCAAGGACATCAACCTCGACATCGAAAAGGGCGAGTTGATCGTCTTTGTCGGCCCGTCGGGCTGCGGCAAGTCCACGCTCTTGCGGATGATCGCCGGGCTGGAAAAGATCAGCGATGGCGCGCTCGAGATCGATGGCACGCTGGTCAACGACGTGCCGCCCGCGCAGCGCGGCATCGCAATGGTGTTCCAGTCCTACGCGCTCTATCCGCACATGACGGTGCGGGACAACATGACCTTTGCCCTCAAGCTGGCCAAGAAATCCAACGAAGAGATCGACGCCGCCGTCGACAAGGCCGCGCGCATTCTGCAGCTTGAACCCTATCTCGACCGCCTGCCCAAGGCGCTGTCGGGCGGGCAACGTCAGCGGGTGGCCATTGGCCGCTCGATCGTGCGTGACCCCAAGGTGTATCTCTTTGACGAACCGCTCTCGAACCTTGACGCCGCCCTGCGCGTCGCCACCCGGATCGAGATTGCGCAGCTCAAGGAAAGCATGCCCGACAGCACGATGATCTACGTGACCCACGATCAGGTGGAGGCGATGACGCTCGCCACCCGCATCGTCGTTCTGGCCAACAAGGGCATCGCGCAGGTTGGCTCCCCGCTTGAGCTGTACGAACGGCCCGAGAACGAGTTCGTGGCACAATTCATCGGCTCCCCCTCGATGAACCTGCTGCCGGGCGAGGTCGTGGGCACGGGCGAACAGACAACGGTCAAGATGGACAGCGGCCTGACTGCCGTATCTGCGGTGCCGACCACGGACGCGGATATGGGCCTCAAGGTCAATGTCGGTGTCCGCCCCGAGGATTTCGTGGCCACCGACGCCGGCGGCATCTACACCGGCAAGGTGGATTTCACCGAAGCCCTGGGCGAGGTCACAATCCTCTACTTCGAGGCCGAAGACGGCAAGGAGCCGGTGCTGGCCAAGATGGCAGGCATTCATCCGGGCCTGCGCGGGCAAACCGTGACGGTCGGCGCCGCGCCGGAAAAGGTGCAGCTTTTTGCGGACGGCAAGTCGCTTTACTACCGCTAGGCCTGTTCGAACAGGGTGGCGGGCCGGTCCAGCAGATACTGGTTGATGATCGGCCCCACCGCAGCTCCGATGCCCCGCGCGTTGCCGCCGATCTGACCTTCGGCCAGCACCGGCGCGATCAGCCCGCGCGTGTCCATGCGGCGTATCTCCTCTGAGGCCTGCGCGACCAGACGCGCGCGTATGTATTCGGGCATGCCCCCGTCGATCACCACCGCTTCAAAGTCGATCACCGCGCTTGCCGCCACACTCGCCGCCGCCAGCGCGTGCGCCGTCTCAGCGATCCAGGGTGCCACGTGATCCTCCAGATGGGTCCAGTCCTGCGGCGTCTCCCACAGCTGCCGCACATCTTGTCCCGCATCTTCCAGCCGCCGTTCCAGCGACCGGATGGACGCGACATCGATCAAGGGGCGCGGCGCCCCCGCACGATCCGACACCACCAGCGATCCGAACGCGCCCGCGTTGCGCTGGTTGCCCTCGAACACCGCGTGATCGAGCACGATGCCGCCCCCGATAAAGGCCCCGACAAAGAAATAGACATAGTCGCGATATTCCCGCCCGATGCCAAAAATGTGCTCGGCCCGGCACGCCGCTGTGGCGTCGTTCACCATCCGCACGGGCAAGCCCGTGACTGTGGCGGCCTCCTGCACGATGTCCGCGTCCTTCCACGCGGCAAAGTCATCTGCCGACGCCCCCAGCTGTTCATGCCAGTTCCACAGCTCGAACGGTGCCGCGATGCCCAGACCGCAGAGGCGCCGGGCCATATCCCCCGACATCTCGCTTGCGAGGTCCTGAAACCCCATCTGCAGAAAATCCAGCACCGGGCCGGGCCGCGGGTAGTCATAGGTCTGGCGCAGTTGCTGCCGCACCTGTCCCGCCAGGTCGAGCACCACAAGATCCGCACTGCGCCGCCCCAGCTTGAGGCCCAGGGAAAACGCCCCGTCCGGGTGCAGCGCAAAGGGCACCGACGGCTTGCCCACCTTGCCCTTGACCGGATCGCCCCGCCGCAGCAACCCGTCCTGTTCCAGCTTGCGCAGGATCACCGATGTGGTCTGCGGCGACAGCCCCGTGCGCCGCGCCAGATCACCGCCCGACAGCCCCCCATTGCGTTGCAGCACCGACAGCAGCAGCCGTTCGTTATAGGCCCGCACGCCCATCTGGTTGATGCCACCGGACAGACTGCGCACGTGGTCCAAAGTCATGAGACCGTCTCCTCACGCGACAATTTTTACGCCCGTCAATTAATAAATCAAGTTGATTTACAAATTGACACGCGTCCAGAATCGCGTTTCCCTAAGGTCAGTGCGCGCCCGGATAAATTGACCGGGCGCGTCTATAATTGGGAGGATACCATGAAGAAACTGTTCCTGGGCACAGCTGCTGCCCTGACCGTCACCGCTGGCACCGCCTGGGCTGACGCTCATGCCACGTCCGCGTGCCTGATCACCAAAACCGACACCAACCCGTTTTTCGTCAAGATGCGCGAAGGCGCTGCGGCCAAGGCCGAAGAGCTGGGCATTTCGCTCAACTCCTATGCCGGTCAGGTCGACGGCGACAACGAGGCGCAAGTGGCCGCGATCGAAACCTGCATCGCCAATGGCGCGTCGGGCATCCTGCTGACTGCCTCCGACACCGCCGCCATCGTGCCATCGGTCGAACAGGCCCGCGAGGCGGGGCTGCTGGTCATCGCGCTCGACACGCCGCTGGAACCGATCGACGCTGCCGACGCGACATTCGCCACCGACAACTTCCTCGCCGGTGAGTTGATCGGCAAATGGGCCGCGGCGACGATGGGCGACGGTGCCGCCGAAGCCAAGATCGCCATGCTCGATCTGGCCATCAGCCAGCCCACCGTGGGCGTGCTGCGCGACCAGGGTTTCCTGACCGGCTTCGGCGTCGACATCAAGGACCCGGGCCGCTGGGGTGACGAGGATGATCCGCGCATCATCTGCAACGAGGTCACCGCCGGCAACGAGGAAGGCGGGCGCACAGCCATGGAAAACTGCCTTGCCCGCGATCCCGAGATCAACGTGGTCTACACGATCAACGAACCCGCCGCTGCCGGTGCCTACGAGGCGTTGGCGGCCATCGGGCGCGAGAATGATGTGCTGATCGTGTCCGTCGATGGCGGCTGCCCCGGCGTGCAGAACGTGGCTGACGGCGTGATCGGCGCCACCTCGCAGCAATACCCGCTGCTGATGGCATCGCTCGGCATCGAGGCGATTGCCCAGTTCGCCAAGGACGGCACGCTGCCCGCCAACACCGAAGGCAAGGATTTCCTCGACACCGGTGTGTCGCTGGTCACCGACGCGCCTGCGGATGGCGTCGACAGCATCTCGGTCGCCGAAGGCACCGACCGCTGCTGGGGCTGATCACCTGAGAGCTGACATAAGGGGGCGGGCTGCATCATTGCGGCCCGCCTCCGATCCAACGATGGGGGCACGCGATGGCAGACGCACAGGACTACGACAAGGTCACAAAAGCGCCCGCAGCCGAAGAGGTTGCGCATTTCGAAGACGATCACAAAGGGGTGTTGGGCAAAATACAACATGCCTTGCACGTCAACCCTGCCCTTGTGCCGCTGATCATTCTCGTTGTAGCGATTTCGCTCTTTGGCCTGCTGATCGGGCAACGCTTTTTCTCTGCCGGCACCCTGACCCTGATCCTGCAGCAGGTGCAGATCGTGGGCGTGCTGGCGGCCGCACAAACGCTGGTGATCCTGACCGCGGGCATCGATCTGTCGGTCGGCGCCGTTGCTGTCCTGTGCACCGTGATCATGGGGCAGTTCACCTTTCGCTACGGCCTGCCGGCGGAGCTGAGCCTGCTCATCGGGCTGGCCTTTGGGGCCATCATCGGTGCCATCAGCGGCTTTCTCGTCAGCCGCATCAAGATCCCGCCCTTCATCGTGACGCTGGGCATGTGGCAGATCGTGCTGGCCTCGACCTACCTGTTTTCCCGCAACGAAACCCTGCGCTCCAGCCAGCTGCGGGAAGAGGCGCAAACGCTGCTGTTTCTCGGCAACAAGGTCTCCATCGGCGGGGCGAATTTTACCTATGGCGTGATCCTGATGATCCTGATCGTGGTCGGGCTGGCCTACGCGCTGCGCTCCACCGCGTGGGGGCGGCACGTCTATGCGGTGGGCGATGATCCCGAGGCCGCACAGCTGGCCGGCGTCAACGTGCACCGCACGCTTATGTCGGTCTACATCCTCGCCGGGCTGATCTGCGCCATCGCAGGCTGGGTCATGATCGGGCGGTTCAGCTCCGTGACGCCCTCGGCCTCCACTGGTGTTATCGGTAACATTCAGGCGATCACAGCGGTGGTGATCGGCGGTATTTCCCTCTTTGGCGGGCGCGGCTCGATCTACGGGGCGTTCTTTGGCGCCATGATCGTGGGCGTGTTCGAGATGGGTCTGCGGATGCAGGGCGCCGACCCGCAATGGACCTTCATGCTGATCGGGATGCTCATCATCGCCGCCGTCGCAGTCGATCAGTGGATCAGAAAGGTATCGGCATGACACCCATTCTCCATGCAACGAACCTGGTCAAACGCTACGGCAAGGTGACCGCCCTCGATCATTGCGACTTTGAGCTTTACCCCGGCGAAATCCTCGCCGTGATCGGCGACAACGGCGCGGGCAAGTCATCGCTGATCAAGGCGCTGTCCGGTGCCGTGATCCCGGACCAGGGCGAAGTATTTCTGGACGGCCAGCAGGTCAACTTTCGCACGCCCATCGACGCCCGCGAGGCGGGGATCGAGACGGTCTACCAGACGCTCGCCATGTCGCCGGCCCTGTCGATTGCCGACAACATGTTCATGGGCCGCGAGTTGAAGAAACCGGGGCTGATGGGCACGCTGTTTCACCAACTGGACAAGCGCAAGATGCAGGACATCGCCCGCGAAAAACTCAGCGAACTGGGCCTGATGACGATCCAGAACATCAACCAGGCGGTGGAGACGCTGTCGGGCGGTCAACGCCAGGGTGTCGCCGTGGCCCGTGCCGCCGCCTTTGGCTCAAAGGTGATCATTCTGGACGAGCCCACCGCCGCGCTGGGGGTCAAGGAAAGCCGCCGCGTGCTGGAACTGATCCTCGATGTGAAATCGCGCGGCATCCCGATCATCCTCATCAGCCACAACATGCCCCATGTGTTCGAGGTCGCCGACCGCATCCACGTCCACCGGCTGGGCAAGCGCCTGTGCGTCATCGACCCGGCCGCACATTCGATGTCGGACGCCGTGGCCTACATGACCGGCGCGGCGGAGCCGGACATTGCCGCCTGACACCACCCTTGGCGATCTGGTCGCGCGCATCGCGGCCCTGCCCCTGACCCCGTACCGCCGGGTCGTGGCGGTGGTCGGGCCACCGGCCTGCGGCAAGTCGACCTTTGCCAAAATGCTCGCGGACCGCCTGCACGCTGCGGGCACCGCGACGGCCGTGGTGCCCATGGACGGCTTTCACCTCGACGACCGGCTGCTTGAGGCGGACGGCACACGTGACCGCAAGGGCGCACCCCACACCTTTGACGCGCTTGGGCTCGCCCGTCTGATCACCGCGCTGCAAGAGGACGCCGACGTCATCTACCCCATCTTTGACCGCAGCCGCGAGATTGCCATCGCCGGTGCAGGCCGGGTGCCGGCGACGTGCCGGACCGTACTGGTCGAAGGGAACTACCTGCTGCTGGACCGGCCCCCGTGGTCCGGCCTGCGCGCCCATTGGAGCCTCAGCATCGCGTTGCACCCGCCGCGCGACGTACTGCACGCCCGCCTCTTGCAGCGCTGGGACACCCACGGCAAAACCCGCGCCGCGGCGCACGCCTGGATCGAGAGCAACGACATGCCCAATATAGAAACCGTTCTGACCGGCAGCACGCCCGCAGACATCACACTGAACGAGGCCCCGACATGATCCTGTGCGCAGGCGAATCCCTGATCGACATGATCCCCGACACAACCGGCGCCTACGTCCCCCATGTGGGCGGCGCGGTGCTCAACACCGCTGTGGCACTGGGCCGGCTGGGCGCACCTGCGGGGCTGGTCACGGGCCTCTCCTCCGACCCGTTCGGCCAGATGATCGCAGACCACCTGCACGCCAGCCACGTCGATACGTCCCACGCCGTGCGCAGCAATCGCAACACCACACTGGCCTTTGTCCACCTCGACCAGGGCAACGCCACCTACACGTTCTACGACGAAGAAACGGCGACCAGCGCCATCGCCCCCGCCGACCTTCCGGCGGTGCCTCCCGGCACCGAAGCGGTGTTCTTCGGAGGCATCTCGCTGTGCAACCCGCCCGTGGCCGACAGCCTGACGAACATGGCGCTTGGCGTGTCGGCCAGCACGCTGGTCATGGCCGATCCCAACATCCGCCCCGGCTTTGCACGCGATCAGGCGGCCTATCGCGACCGGCTGACCCGCCTGCTGGGCCGCGTGGATATCGCCAAGCTGTCCGATGACGACATCAGCTGGCTGGTCCCCCAGGGCGATCTGACCGCCAAGGCGCACGCGGTGCTGGCCATGGGACCAAGGCTGCTGCTGCTGACCGAAGGCGGCGCGGGGGCCACGGCCTATCTGCGCGGCGGCCCATCCGTCCGCGCAGCCGCCCAAAAGGTTGCGGTGATCGACACGGTCGGCGCGGGCGATACCTTCAACGCGGGCTGCCTGATGGCCCTGCGCCGCGCCGGTGCCCTGTCGCCCGCAGCCCTGCCCACCCTGGACGAGGCCGCACTGACCGACATGCTGGACTACGCCGCCCGCGCCGCCGCCATCACCGTATCCCGCGCCGGGGCCAACCCGCCCTGGGCGCATGAACTGGAGGCCACCGCATGAAACGATCCCGCGTGAACGACATCCTCGCCGAAGGGGCCGCGTTTTTTGCCCGGCACGGCTGGTCCCTGCCCCCCTTCGCCGGCTGGAGCCCGGATGACATGCAGTCCGACAGCGCCGCTTTGATCCGCGACCGCCGCCTCGGCTGGGACATCACCGATTACGGCCAGGGCCGGTTTGACAAGATGGGCCTGTTCCTGTTCACCATGCGCAACGGTGACCTGAGCGAGATGGGCCAACAAGGGGCCATGCTCTACGCCGAAAAGCTGATGATCTCGCGGCAGGACCAGCTGTCGCCCATGCACCGCCACGTGCTCAAGACCGAGGATATCATCAACCGTGGCGGCGCCACGCTGGTGCTGGAGCTGTTCACCTGCGACGCCGACGGGCAGATCGACCGGCAGGCAGACGTCCACGTGCACACCGATGGCGTGCCCGTGACCCTGCCCGCAGGCGGCAAGCTGAAGCTGCCCGTCGGGGCGTCTGTCACGCTCACCCCCACCACGTGGCACGCGTTCTGGGGCGAAGGTGGCGATTGCCTGATCCACGAGGTCTCGACCGTGAACGATGACCTGACCGACAACATCTTTGCCGAGCCCATCGGGCGCTTTTCCGACATCGAAGAGGACGTGGCCCCGACCCACCTGCTGGTCAGCGACTACGACACCTGACGCATCATTTTCTTGAAGGAAGAAAATGGCCACACCAAGCCGCAGGGGTGTTCCTTTACTTCAGATGGCGGCGCAGGGCATCGATGACCGCCCGCACCTTGACCGGCAGGTAGGCCCGACTGGGATAGAGCAGCCAGGCCGCCGTATCGAACGTGGTCGCGGTGACCTGATGGTCGGGAAACAGGTCCACCAACCGCCCTACCGCAATATCTCCATCCACCAGCCAATCCGCCAACAGCGCAGGCCCCAGCCCGGCCCGCGCCGCCGCACGCAATGCCAGCGCGTTGGAAATCAGGATCGGCCCGTCGACAGACACGGTCGCCGTATCCGGCCCGCGAAACTGCCATTCCGTGCGATATTCCGGCAAGGTCAGGCGCAGCACATCGCGCGTGGCCAACGCCTCCGGCCGATCAAGCGCGCCCTGTGCTGTGATGTAATCCGGTGAGGCGACCACCCGGTAGCAGGTTGACCGCAACCGCGTGCTGATCAGATCGCCCTTGGGCGCGGGCGCCAGCCGGATCGCCAGATCCACCTGCCCCGCCACCAAATCCACGTTCTGATCGCTCAGGATTAGCTCCAGCGTGATCCCCGGCAGCTCTTGCCGCAGCGCCCCCAGCGCCGGCACCAGCACATCATGGCCAAAGGCGACCGATGCGGTCAGCCGCACAAGGCCCCTCGGGGCCGTCCCGATCTCCGCCGCGGCATCCCGCGCCAGATCCAGATCATCGAGCAGGGGACCAAGGCGACCCAGATAGACCACGCCCGCCTCCGTCAGCCGCAAGGCGCGGGTCGAGCGCTGAAACAGCCGCAACCCCAGCGCCGCCTCGACCCCCGCCACCGTCCGGCTGACCGAAGACGGACCAACCCCCGTCACCCGCGCCGCAGCGGCAAAGCTGCCATGCTGCGCGACCCGTTGCACCGTTCTGAGGGCATCCACATCCATTCATGCAGTAATCGCACGATACTACGGCAACAAGAACCCTGTTTTGCAAAAACCGCACGAGATATCCCGGACCGACACCACACCGGAGACCCAAGGACATGACACGCACCCTCCCCCTCGCCGCCCTGTTACTGGCGGCCACACAGGCACAGGCAGACCCCACAGAATGGACCCTCGATCTCGGCCACGCCCATATCGGTTGGCAGATCGACCATATGGGCCTCAGCCGCACCGTCGGCCGCTTCAACACATTCGACGGCACGTTCCTGATCGACGAGGACGATCCTGAGGCCTCGCAGATCACCTTTGTCATCGATGCGGCCAGCATCGACAGCAACCACGGCCCCCGCGACACGCACCTGCGCCACGCCGACTACCTCGATGCCGGCAATAATCCCCAGATCACCTTCACCTCGACCGACATCCAGATGCTCACGCCCAAATCGGGCAAGCTGCACGGTGACCTGACCCTGCGCGGCACCACCGCCCCCGTCACGCTGGACTTCACAATGGTGCGCGACCGCACCTATCCCGACTTCATCCCCAATTACGACGAGGTCCGCGTTGTGGGCTTCGAGGCGACCGGCGAAATCCTCCGCCTCGACCACGGCATGGACTTCATCGCCTTCCTCGACAGCCCGACAGGCCTCAGCGTCGATGTCGATTTGCACTTTGACCTCGTGCAATGCACAAACGCAGCGCAGGACAACATCCCGTGCAACTGGGGGCGCTGATGATGGAACATGTGACGGGCAAGACGGTGGTGATCACCGGTGCGAGCAAGGGCATTGGTGCCGCCACCGCTCGGGTGCTGGCAAGCCATGGCGCGCGCGTGGTTCTCGCCGCCCGCTCGACGGATGCACTGGCCACACTGGCGCAGGAAACAGGCGGGCTCGCCTTCACCTGCGACGTGGCCGACTACGGCCAGGTCGAGGCGCTGATGGAGGCCGCTGGCACCGTCGACGCGCTGATCAACAACGCCGGCCTCATCGACCCCATCGCCCGGCTCGAGGACAGCAACCCCGACGCCTGGGGCCAGGTCGTCGATGTCAACGTCAAGGGCGTCTACCACGGCATCCGCGCCGCCCTGCCCCGCATGACGGCGCAAGGTGCCGGCACCATCATCAACATCTCGTCCGGTGCCGCCGCCGGCGCCCTCGAAGGCTGGAGCCACTATTGCGCCACCAAGGCCGCGGTGCTGTCGCTCACAAAGGTCACCCACAAGGAAATGCATGCCAAAGGCATCCGCGTCATGGGCCTGTCACCCGGCACCGTCGCCACCGACATGCAGCGCGAGATCAAGGCGTCCGGCATCAACCCCGTCAGCCAGCTCGACTGGGGCAAGCACATCCCCCCCGAATGGGTCGGACAGGCCATCGCCGTCTTGATGGGCCCCAAGGGCGACGCCTATTGCGGCACCGACTTCACCCTCAAAACCAATGAGGAACGCACCCTGGTCGGCCTGCCCCCGCTCTGACGGCTGCAGGCCTTTCTTCTGACCGAAAATACCACGGGGGAGCGCGCAGCGCGGGGGCAGAGCCCCCTAAAGACTGTCGTCGCGCAGCGTCCTTGGGATCACCGCACGCACCGTCAATAAAGCCGCTCAGGTGCATCGCCGGTGCACAACCTGTGCACAGGTTGTGCACAGCCTGTGACCCCGCCAAAACCCCTCAATCTCCATGAAAACTTGGTAAACGCGCGCGCCGACTCACCCCTCACACAAACGGCAGGTAATAATCGCGCACCTCATCAACCGATTTGTCCTTCAGCCGCTTCCACTCATCCTGCTTGAGAAAGATCAGCGCGTCACAAATCCCCTCCCCCACGGCCATCCGCAGCACCTTGTCCGCATCCAGCGCTGCCAGCGCCTTTTCGAGGGCCGAGGGCACATGCCGCGTCGCCCGCACGTTCTCCAGCCCGTCGAGGTCCTCCGCAGGTTCCAGCGCATAGCCCTCCGATACCCCCAGCAACGCCGCCTGCAGGACGGCCGTGACCGCCAGATACGGGTTCGTTGCACAGTCCGCCATCCGATGCTCCAGCCGGGCCGAGCGGGGCGCAGCCACGCTCGACCGGGTCGTCACCAACCGATGATCGTCCGCCCAATTCGCCCAGTACCCCGCCATCGACGCAGGCCCCAACCGATCATAGCTGTTGACCGTCGTGGCCAGCAGCCCCGCCAGCCCCTCATGGTGCCGGATCAGCCCCGCCATGGCCCCCTTTGCCACATCCGACAGCGCCCCGTCCGGCGCAATCACATTGGCCCCCTGCGCGTCCTCAAAGCTGAAATTCACATGCAGGCCGGACCCGCCCCGTTCCGGGATGGGCTTGGGCAAGAACGTCAGCAGCAGCCCCATGCCCGCCGCTACCTCCCGCGCCATCGTCTTGAACAGAAACGCATTATCACAAGCCGCGAGTGCATCGTCAAAGCGCAAGGTCAGCTCGAACTGCCCATTGTCATACTCGCCATTCATCGATTCAACCGGCAGCGCCGCCGCCTCTGCGGTGCGCCAGATCGCATCCATCAACCCCGCCGGATCGTTCTGCGGCCCGGTGCCGTACACAAACGCCCCGGGCGTATCATAGGGCCGCCAGACCCCGTCTGCATCCTGCTCAAACACATAGGCTTCCAGCTCAAGCCCGACCTTCGGCACCAGCCCCCGCGCCTGCCACGCCTCCACCGTCGCCTGCAGCCGCCCCCGCGCGCACAGCGGAAACACAGCGCCATCGGCGTGCAATGTCCCCAGCGCGATCTCCGTCCCGTCTTGCCAGTCCGGGCGCCGGTCACCATCCAGCACCAGCTCCATATCCGGGATGCCGTCGAACACGCCCGCCCCAGGCACCGGGATCAAGTCGCGGTCGAACGTGGTGCCAAAGACCCCGCGGGCAAAGCCGATCTTGCCCCCCGCCGCCACGTCCGAGGGCACGTATTTGCCCCGCGGCAGGTTCAGCAGGTCACAGAATAGGGCGCGCGTGCGGGTCATCATGGGATGTCACTTCAGCTTGGGGCGCAGGGTCAAGGCTTTGACCCCGCAGATAAAATTCGAACGGGTCCAGGTGGGCGGCACTACGGCCTCAAGGCCTGCCAGCCGCGCCGACAGCTCCTGCAGCACCGCCGTCACCTCGAGCTTGGCAAGCCACATGCCCAGACAGACATGCGGCCCGCCCTGACCAAAAGCCATGTGCCGGTTCGGGCTGCGATCCAGCATCACCGTATCGGGTGCCGCGAACGCGTCCGCATCCCGGTTGCCCGATACGAACCACATCAGCACCTTGTCGCCTTCGCGGATCGTGGCCCCGTGCATGTCCACATCCCGCGTTGCGGTGCGTCGAAAATGCAGCGTGGGCGAGGCCAGCCGGATCACCTCATCCGCCGCCGTCCCCCAGACTTTGCCCGACGCCAGCACATCCAGCAGCCGGTTGTCCTGCGCGATCAACCACAGCGCCATCGCAATCGAATAGCGCGTCGTGTCATTCCCCGCCGCCACCAGCAGGCAAAAGAAGTTCTTGAAATCCTGCCCGGCGATCCGCCCATCCGGGCTGTTCAGAACGCGCGCCAGAATGCCGTCCGGGTCCACCCCGCGCGCACCGTTAAGGATCTCTTGGGCGTAGTCATATAATTCCACACCCGCTGGCGACCGGAACGGCATCATCCGGTAGGCGTCGGTGTCGACCTTGTCGAGAACGGTGTCGGTAAAGTCCGGATCGGTATTCCCGATCAGCGCGTCGCCCCGCTCGACCAGCCAGTCAAGGTCGGCGTCAGGCACGCCCAGAATACGGCCCAGCATCAGCATGGGCAGCCGCTTGGCGATTTGCTCGACCCCGTCGAATTCAGCGTGATCGAGTGCGGTGCTGACGATGTCGCGGGCCAGATCGCGGATCAGCGGTTCGAACTGCGCCACGACCGGTTTGGCAAAGGCGGGGTTCACGGTCCGCCGCGTGGCGGTGTGTTCGGGCGGGTCCGTCTCCTGAAAGGTGCGGCGGGCGAGGTACTCCTCGCGGCTCTGATCCTCGATCCTTATGCCTTGCGCGCTGGAAAACGTTTCGGGGTCGCGCTGCGCGGCCATGATGTCGGCATAGCGGGTGAGCGACCAGAACCCCTTGTCATCCCCATACGCTTCCGTCCAGTGCAGCGGCACCTCCGCGCGCATCTGTGCAAACGTCTCGTGCGGCACCCCATCCACAAAGCTGTCGTGATCGGCGAGGTTCTTCATGGCGCGCCCCCGAAAAACCGTGTGGCCCAGTCGGCAAAGACATGGCCCTGCGCCGTCCGGCCCAGCGTGGCCTCGGCTGCTGTAACGTCTTCGGCGGTCAGATCGGGACGCATTGCGTCGAGAACGCAGCGCATGAACGGGTCGGTGAACTCGGGATGCGCTTGTGTGGTAAAGATATGATTTCCCTTGGAAAAGCCTGCAATCGCGCAGGCCTCGGAACGGGCATAGGGCACACACCCCTCCGCCAACTCGGACACCCCATCATGGTGAAACTGGTACAGGTTCAGCGCCCGTGCCTCCGGCTGCATCCATGGCAACGCACGCTCCATCCGCACATGATCAATCCCGATGTTCCACTCCTGCCGCGCGACCTGCCCGCCCAGGGCCACGGCTATCGCCTGGTGGCCAAAGCATGCCCCCAGCAGCGGTTTGCGCGCCGCATCGCAGGCGCGGATAAAGTCATACAGCGCCGGCAGAAACGGCAGGTCGTCCAGCAAGCTCAGCGGTGAGCCGGTGATCAGATAGGCGTCCTGTTCGTCTACATGTCCCGGCACTTCGCCCCCGATGGTCATGTAGACGCGGTAGCTAAACCGTTGATCCTGCGCATCAAACAGATCGCGGAACCGGTGGCTGTCGTCGGGAAACGCATCACCCACCGCGACCGACCGGTCGTGGTTCACCTGCAAGAGCCCAAGCTTCAGACGTCCCATTCTCACCCCATTGCCAACGGGGGGCGCGCACGCCCCCCATGATTTCAGCGCCCCAGGATCGCGTTGATCTCGGCCGATTTTTCCCGGTCCGCCTCGATCCGCGCCTGTGCCGCGTCCTGACCCTGCCAGTAAACCGCGGCCCCCGTTTCGGCCATCAGCTGCTGCGCGGCCTCCGAGGCCATCGTCTTTTCCGCAACCGCCGCGATGGTATCTATCACCTCCTGCGGCGTGCCCTTGGTCACGAACAGACCATTCCACAGCTCCACATCGTTCACACCCGATTGCGCCGCGATGGTCTCCACCCCGTCGAGCTTACCGATGGGGTCCGCGCCGATGTTACCCAGCACATTGATCTCACCCAGGCACGGCTCGATAAGCGCCAGCGTGGTGTTGATCACGTCCGCATCGCCGGACGACAGCGTGTTGCAGTCGAGCAGATCAAAGGCGCTGTCATCCGCGAACTCAAACCCCATCTTGGTCGCCGCTGCCATGGACACTGCCGTCGGCGTCAGGCCAGCACCGAAGTGACCCAGCACGACATCGTTTTCCTTTGCGTAATCAGCCAGTTCCGCCATGTTAGAATAGGGTGCATCGCCACCGGCGGCCAGCACGAACGGGTAGGTCAGAAAGATGCCCACAGGCACGAAACTGTCCTCTTCGATGCCAATCCCGATCTTGGGTCCCACCACCGGCACACCAATCACGAACGACCCGATCACCGACCCGTCGCTGGGCGCCTCCAGCACCTCGAGCGCGCCGGGAAATGGCCCGTCGCCGCCGCCGGGGCGATTGACGACGCTCGCGGGCTGGCCTGTCGCCTCGGCCATGTCGGCAGCGATCATGCGCGTCAGGATGTCCTCGAAGTCACCCGGAGGCCACGGCACGATGAACTGCACCGGCCCTGTCGGGTATTCTGCCAGCACCGGGCTGGCCAGTGCGGCCACGGCAAAGGCCGCTGATGTCAAAAGCTTTTTCATGGTTTTCTCCCTGTTGTTTTGCTTTTGGGTTCAATGTTCGAACCTGCGCTGGCGCAGGCTAGTGACAAAAGTGAAGGCGAGAACGCACAGGATCACAACAAAAAGCGTGCCCGACACCGGCCGGTTGACCAGATCGAACACCGTCTTGATCTGGCTCGACCCGGCGGTGAGCTTGTCGATCATGATCGACCCCAGCACGAGGCCCAGCACAATCGGCACCAGCGGCCAGTCGAGACGGCGCAGGATATAGCCCAGAAACCCGAAGCCCGCGGCAAACATGCAATCGGTGAACGCGTTGCGGATCGAGAACACGCCGACAAAGGCCAGGATCAGGATGAACGCGCCCAGCAGGCGGTTGGGGACATAGATGATCCGGGCGATCCACCTGGTCGACACCAGCAGCGTCAGCACCACCAGCACGTTGATGATCAACAGCGCGATGAACAGCGAAAACAGAAAATCCGCATTGTTTTCAAAGATATCCGGCCCCGGCTTGATCCCGGCGTCAAAGAACACGACCATCATCATGGCCGTCAGCGCCTCGCCCGGCACACCCAGCGCCAACAGCGGCACCATGGCCGCTGCGGGCACCGCGTTGTTGCTTGCCTCGGACGCGATCAGGCCATCGGGCGCGCCGCGCCCGAACTTGCCCGGGGCCTTGGACAAGGCGCGCGCGGTGGCGTAGCTGAAAAACTGCGCGACGAACTCGCCCACACCCGGAATGATGCCCATGACGGTGCCGTAGCCCGCGCTGATCGTGACGACCAGCGGATGCTTCTTCAGCTCACCAAAGCTGCGCAACAGGCCACCACGCAGGCGGGCTTCGGGCGGGTCGGCATCCTTGCCGGTCAGCAGGAACAGGGCCTGCGAGATGGCGAAAATCCCAACGATAACAACGATCAGGTTGAACCCAGGGTACAGGTAATCGATCCCGAAGGTGTATCGGTCGATCTGCTTCAGCGACTGCCGCCCGATCATCGCGATCAGCATGCCAAGGGCAAAGAGCAGCGCGGCAATCCCCATGTTCCGCCGGTGTGCCGCAATCAGCAGAACAGCGCCCAGGGCAGCCGCCATAAAGATATCGCGCTGGCCAAAGAGCGCGCCCAGATCACGCAGGTACGGGCCAAAGAGCATCAGCGCCGACAGCCCCAGCAGGATCGAAAAACACCCCCCAAAGAACGACGCGGCATAGGCCAGCGACAACCCGCGCGCCGCCTCGCCCCGGCGGGTCATCGCATAGCCGTCATAGGTGGTCAGCGCGTTCACTGGCGTGCCGGGCGTGTTGATCAGGATCGCCGGGATCGCCCCGCCATACATGCTGGAGCCGTAGACCCCGAGCAGCAGCACAAGGCTCACCAGATCGTCCAGAAACACGGTGGCCGGCAGCAGGATCGCGATGGCAATCGCAGGGCCGATGCCCGGGACAGCCCCGATGGCGACGCCACCGACCGACCCGATCAGGATGGCGACAAGGACGGGCCAGGAGGCGAGGTTGTCGATGCCTTGCCACAGCGCCTCCATCTCAGAACCAGACCTTCATGAAGGTGCTCAACCCCTGCGGCAGCTGGTCATAAAGCCAGATGTTCACGGGCGTTTTGATCTGCAGCCCGGTGCGGAACACCAGCACAATGGCGAGGCCCGCCGCGACACAAATGCCCATCCAGCGCGCGCCCCGATAGCCCAAGCGCCATGGCAGCACCGTCCCCAGCAGCAGGGTGGACACCAGATAGCCCAGCACCGGCACCAGCATCGTGTAGGCGATGAACCACGCTACGAACTCCAGCGCGCGGGCCCATTGCGTCAGCTCATGCGCGACGCCGTTTGGCAGCTGGAACCGCGCCCGCCAGCGATAGGCGCGCACAGAACCGTAGAGGTTCCAGAGCGCCGCAGGGACCAGCACAATCAGGCAGGCGAGCGGGGCAATCCAGCTTTGCTTGAGGATGCGGCCCAGCCGTGCGGGGCGGTCATCCGGCGTGGTGATCCCGAACTGATCCATCCAGTAACGCGCCATGTTGGCAGGCAGCTTGCGGTCTTCCCAACCCGTTTGGCTGAAGAAAAACACCAGAAAGAACAGTGCGATGCCGACCATCACCACCGAAAATACCAGATCACCACGGCCCCGGCGAAAGTCGGTCACATCCTGCACGTTGATCTTTGTCTCTGCAGGGCAGCGGCTGGCAAATGCCCGTGCGCCGGTGGTCGAGCGCATGGCGCTCGCGGTGGTCGCACTTCTCGGCGCGTCAGAGGTCGTGCCGCTCTTCAAGCGGCCTCGGCCATGGCCTTGAGGCCCGTTTCCGTGGCCGACAGGATCTTGTCCACATGACCTGCATCGACCACCAGAGGGGGCGAAAAGATCGCGTTGTTGCCCGACACCCGGATCATGACGCCGTCCTCATAGGCCGCCTTTTGAAAGGCGAGCGGCAGCGCCTTAGCCGCCGGCATCTTGGTTGCGCGGTCGCTGACCAGCTCAATCGCGCACATCAGCCCTTCGCCCCGGACATCACCGATCATGTCATAGTGTTCCGCCAGCCCGTCCAGCCCGGCCTTTAACTGTCCTCCGCGCACCCGCGCGTTCTCCCACGGGCGAATGCGCATCGTCTCTTCCAGCGCGGCCACCGCCGCCGCCGCCCCCACCGGGTGACCGGAATAGGTATAACCCTGATCGACAGAGCCCGCGCCCGTCTCGTCATCCTCGAACACCGCCGCCACACGGTCCGAGATCATCACGGCACCAAAGGGGAAATACCCGTTGGTAATCGCCTTGGCCGTGCATATCAGGTCCGGCTGCACGCCCCAATGACGCGATCCGGTCTCATCCCCGGTACGGCCAAAGGCGGTGATCACCTCGTCGGCGATCAGTAGTACACCGTGTTTGTCACAGATATCGCGCACCATCGGCATGAACGACGGATGTGGCGGGATAACCCCGCCTGCGCCCTGCACCGGCTCCATCACAAAGGCGGCCACTGTGTTGGCCCCCTGAAACGCGATCTCCCGCTCCAGCATACCGGCGCTCAGACGGGCCAGTTCCGCCGGGTCGTCCGTGCCGAACGGGTTGCGATAGAGGTACGGGCCGGGGATGTGGTAGCAGCCCGGCATCAGCGGCTCGTAGGTGTTGCGGAACTTGGCGTTGCCATTCACCGAGGCGCCGCCAAAATGCGTGCCGTGATAGCCCTTGTCGAGGCTGATGAACTTGGTCCGCGCGCCCTCGCCGCGGATGCGGTGGAACTGCCGGGCGAGCTTCAGCGCGATCTCGATGCTATCCGACCCGCCAGAGGTAAAGAAACTGCGCGCCATCCCGTCGGGCCCAAAGAAGTCCGCGAGCAAGTAGGCCAGTTCGATCGCCTTGTCGTTCGAGGTGCCGCGGAAGGTAGAATAGTAGGGCAGCGCCTCCAGCTGTGCCGCAATCGCGTCCTTCACCGGCTGGCATGAATAGCCAAGGTTCACGTTCCACAGCCCACCCACGGCGTCGATGCTGCGGTGCCCGTCCACATCCGTGATGAACACCCCTTCGCCGCCGGTTAGGATCGTTGGCGGATTGGCCATGCTGTCGGCCGGATGCGCCATCGGGTGCCAGAACTGGCGGGCATTGTTTTCCTTGAGGAAATTGCTGTCCTTCATGACGCGGCCCTTTCAGCTTCGGGGGTCCAGATGGATTGCACATCGGGTGGCACGGCACCGCCCATGGCTTCGGTGATGTCACGGCCCCGCGACATCAGGAGGGCCGCCAGCTCCGCCTCACGCTCGGTCCCGCCACGGCTGGTCGGGTAAGCGATCGAACAGGTGGCAAAGGCCCGCGCGCTGGCGTCAAAGACGGGGATGGCCACCGACGACACACCAATGCGCAGCGTGTCGCGATTGCTGGCATAACCGCGCGCAGCGATCGATGTCAGTTCCGCAGCAATGGCGCCCCGATCCGGCCCGGGCGCGCCCTGCTGCACGGTACGCGGATCGGCCAGCGCCATGTCCAGCAGACCCGCGGTGGAAAACGCCAGATAAGCCTTGCCCGAGGCGGTCGCAAACAGGGGCGGCAACCCGTAGGCGTCAAAGCTGACGCGCACCGGATGGTCGTGATGTTCAGCGTGGTAGACATCGACCAGATCAAAGCTCTGCAAACGGCTGATATGCACCAGTTCGCCCGCCGCACGGCTCAGCGCATCGATCACGCTGCGCACCATCTCGACCTCCGGCACCGTGCGCGCCCGCATCCCAGCCAGCCGCGTGATCGCAGGACCCAGCCGGTAGGCGCGCGTGCCGGCATCCTGCTCCAGATACTCCGCCTCTTCCAGCGCGACGAGGTGTCGGTGCACCGTCGCCTTGTCCCGCCCCGTCAGCCGCTGAACATCCGTCAGGCCCAGCCTTGGGCGGGCCTCGTTGAACAGGTCCAGCAGTCCGAGCGCTTTGGAAATCGTCGACATGAATTCAGCTTGACGCAGGAAAATCACCCTTGCAATATATTTTTGCATCTACAGGTTCACTATTTGAACCACTCAGAGGGACTGCCCGATATGTCAGCGCTGCACGACAACATCGCCAAACTCGCGCCGCATCTGGCGCAGGTGGCCGAAACGGGCATCCTCAACCATATCGCAGGGCAGGCGCAGCCGGCAGCCGCTGGCGCGTGGTTCGACACCACGTCGCCTGTCGACGATAGCCTGATCGCCCGTGTCGCCCGCAGCGACGCCAGTGATATCGATGCCGCAGCGCGCGCCGCCAAGGCGGCCTTTCCCGCCTGGCGCGACATGCCCGCAGCCGACCGCAAGCGCATCCTGCACGCCATCGCCGACGGGATCGAGGCCCGCGCCGAAGAGATCGCGCTGTGCGAATGCTGGGACACCGGTCAGGCCCTGCGCTTCATGTCCAAGGCCGCGTTGCGCGGTGCGGCCAACTTCCGTTTCTTTGCCGACCGTGCGCCTGCCGGGCGCGACGGTCAGGCCCTGCCCTCGCCCACGTTGATGAACATCACGACCCGCGTGCCCATCGGCCCGGTCGGCGTCATCACCCCGTGGAACACGCCCTTTATGCTCTCCACGTGGAAAATCGCTCCGGCGCTGGCCGCGGGCTGCACCGTCGTCCACAAACCGGCCGAATTCAGCCCCTGGACCGCCCGCATCCTGATGGACATCGCCGAAGAGGCCGGCCTGCCCCCGGGCGTCTGGAACCTCATCAACGGGATGGGCGAAGATGCAGGCCGCGCGCTCACCGAACACCCAGATATCCGCGCTATCGCCTTTGTCGGCGAGAGCAAAACAGGCTCCGCCATCATGGCCCAGGGGGCTGCCACACTCAAACGCGTCCACTTCGAATTGGGTGGCAAAAACCCCGTCGTCGTCTTCGACGATGCCGACCTGGATGCGGCCCTCGATGCCGCGATCTTCATGATCTACTCGCTCAACGGTGAGCGGTGCACGTCATCGTCGCGCTTGCTGATCCAGAACACAATCGCCGACGAATTCGAGGCCAAACTGGCCGCACGCGCCAAAACCATCAAGGTCGGCCACCCCCTCGACCCCACAACCGAAATCGGCCCCCTCATCCACCAGACCCACCGCGAAAAGGTCGAGGCGAGCTTCGCCACCGCCCGGGCCGAAGGGGCCACCATCGCCGCGGGCGGCACACGGGTCGGTGACACCGGCCAATACGTCGCCCCCACCCTCTTCACCCACGCCACCAACGACATGTCCATCGCCCGGGACGAGATCTTCGGCCCCGTCCTCACCTCCATCCGCTTCACAACCGAAGACCAAGCGCTGACCATCGCCAATGACACCCCCTACGGCCTCACCGGCTATCTCTGGACGTCCGACATCACCCGCGCCATGCGCTTCACCGACAGGCTCGAGGCAGGCATGATCTGGGTCAACTCCGCCAATGTCCGCCATCTGCCCACCCCCTTCGGCGGCATGAAAGCCAGCGGCATCGGCCGCGACGGCGGTGACTGGTCGTTCGAGTTCTACATGGAACAGAAACACATCGGCATCGCCACCGGCGACCCCAACATCCCCCGCCTCGGTACCTGATGTTTCTTCTGACCAAAAATACCACAGGGAGTTTGAGGGACAGCGTCCCTCATCAGCAAACATGAGTCGCGTGCGGCGCAGCCGCCCCTTTTAGGAACATACATGGCCGTCCCCCCGCCCGAGCTTTATCCGCCCTTCAACGTCGTCCGGCTCAGCCACGTGGAATACCGGGTCACGGATCTGGCCGCCGCGCGGGCCTTCTATGTCGATACGCTCGGGCTGCAGGTCACGCATGAGGACGCGCGCACCATCTACCTCCGCGCGATGGAGGAACGCGGACACCACTGCATGATCTTGACCCAAGGCGACACAGCCGATGTCGCCCGCCTCGGCTTCAAGCTCTACGACCACCCCGATCTCGACAAGGCTGCGGACTGGTTCGCCGCACAAGGCAGGACAACCGCTTGGGTCGAACGCCCTTTCATGGGCCGCATCCTGCAAACCACTGATCCCTGGGGCGTGCCGCTGGAATTCTACGTCGAGATGGAGCGCCTGCCCTCCATCACACAGAAATACGCGCTCTACCGGGGCGTCAAACCGCTGCGCATCGACCACTTCAACCTGTTCTCGGCGGACGTAGACGGGGCAGTCGCGTTCTACACGCGCATGGGATTCCGCACGACCGAGTACACCGAGGATGCAGAGACCGGCAAATGTTGGGCCGCGTGGATGCACCGCAAGGGCGGCGTGCACGACATCGCCTTTACCAACGGCACCGGGCCGCGCCTGCACCACGCAGCCTTCTGGGTGCCCACCCCGCTCAACATCATCGACCTGCTCGATCTGATGAGCACCACAGGTTACCGCGACAACATCGAACGCGGGCCCGGGCGGCACGGCATCTCCAATGCCTTCTTCCTCTATGTCCGTGATCCCGACGGCCACCGGATCGAAATCTACTGCTCCGACTACCAGACCGTCGATCCTGACCACGAGCCGATCAAATGGGACCTCAAGGATCCGGCCCGCCAGACCCTCTGGGGCGCACCCGCGCCGCGCAGCTGGTTCGAGGAAGGCAGCGTCTTCGACGGCGTGCCCACAACCGAACCCCTTCTCAAAGCCCAGCCCATCGTGGCACCCTGAGCCACAAGGGAGACACATCATGAGCTGGGATGATTTCGCGACACAGGCCAAGGCCGCCGCCGACTGGGGCGCCGATTACCACAAGACCATCCGTGACCGCCCCGTGCGCGCACAGACGAAACCGGGCGATACGGCTGCCCTGCTGGAGCCGAGCCCGCCCGAGGACGGCACCGGCCTCGACACCATCATGGCCGATTTCGAGCGCATCGTGATGCCCGGGCTCACCCATTGGCAGCATCCGCGCTTTTTTGCCTATTTCAACGCCAACGCCGCGCCAGCCTCCGTCCTTGCCGAGTTTGTCGCGGCGATCATCGCACCGCAATGCATGCTCTGGCAGACCTCCCCGGCCGCGACCGAGATGGAGACGCGGATGCTGGACTGGCTGCGTCAGGGCCTTGGCCTGCCCGGCGATTATCAGGGCGTGATACAGGACAGCGCCTCGTCCGCGACGCTGACCGCCGTGCTCACCATGCGCGAACGTGCCCTGAACTTTCGAGGCAACATCGAGGGGCTGCACGGACAGCCACAGCTGCGCATCTACTGCTCGGATCAGGTCCACAGCTCTATCGACCGCGCCATCTGGGTTGCGGGCATCGGGCAGGATAACCTCGTCAGGATTCGCACCACGGGTGATCTGCGCCACATGGACCCGCTCGACCTCGAAGCCGCCATCGCCGAGGACAAACTGGCGGGCCGCGTCCCCGCAGGCATCATCGCCGCCACAGGTGCAACGGGCATGGGCGCGTGCGATGACCTCGAGGCCGTCGCGGCAGTGGCAGAAGAGCACGACCTTTACACTCATCTCGACGCGGCGTGGGCCGGGGCGGCGATGATCTGCCCCGAGTTTCGCACTCTCTGGACCGGCGCGGAGCGTTTCGACAGCATCGTCTTCAATCCGCACAAATGGCTGGGCGCACAGTTCGACTGCGCCGCCCATTTTCTGCGCGACACTGATGTGCTGCGCCAGACCCTCGCCATCCGGCCCGAATACCTCAAGACCCACGGGGCCGAGGACATCATCGACTATTCCGAATGGTCGATCCCGCTGGGTCGCCGGTTCCGCGCGCTCAAGCTGTGGTTCCTCATGCGCCATTACGGGATGGAGGGGCTGCGCGCCCGCATCCGCAACCACGTGAAGTGGTCCCAGGCACTGTGCGACCGGCTTCGGGCAGAGAGCGATTTCGAGATCGTCACCGAGCCGATCCTGTCGCTCTGGACATTTCGCGTGGCCGGCGCGTCAGACGCCGACACCCAGTCCCTTGTCGATGCGATCAACGATGACGGTCGCATATATCTGACCCAAGGGATGGTCGACGACCGCAAAGTCATCCGCTTTCAGGCCGGGCAGTTCGACTGCGCGGCGCGGGATTTCGAGACCGCGTTCGACACCATCACCGAGATCGCGAGGCGCGCATGAAGTTCGCGACCTACACGACCCAAGGTGAGATGTATTACGGTGCCGTCGGCGACAGTGGCATGATCCCGCTATCGCCCAACTTTCCCCATTGGCCCAGCCTGCGCGATGTGATTGCCGCGGACGGTCTCCACGATCTGGCGCTTGCCGCCCGGGGCCGCACCGCAACGCACATCGACATCACCTACCAGATCCCAGTGCCCAATCCGGAAAAGATCATCTGCGTCGGCGTGAACTTTCCCGACCGCAATGCCGAGTACAAGGACGGGCAGGACGCACCGCCCAACATGTCCCTCTTTCCCCGCTTTCCCCGCAGCTTTACCGGCGCAGGCCAGCCGCTGATCCGCCCGCCCGAAAGCGAGCAGCTCGACTACGAGGGTGAGATCGCCATCGTCATCGGCAAAACCGGACGCCGCATCCCGGAGGCCAACGCCTACGACCACATCGCCGCGCTGACGCTCTGCAACGAGGGCACGATCCGCGACTGGGTACGCCACGCCAAATTCAATGTCACCCAAGGCAAGAACTGGGACCGGTCCGGGGCCATGGGTCCGTGGCTTGTCCCGTTCACAGCCGCAGCACAGCTCGACGATATCCGCCTGACCACGCATGTGAACGGCGCGTTGCGCCAAGACGACCGCTCCAGCCGCATGCTCTTTCCGATCCGTCGCCAGATCGCCTACATCTCCACCTTCACCACCCTTGTGCCCGGCGACATCATCATCACCGGCACGCCCACCGGGGCGGGCGCCCGCTTTGATCCCCCCAGGTTCCTCAAGCCCGGCGACGTGATAGACGTCACCGCCGACGGCATCGGCACGCTGCGCAACGAGGTCGCCGATGAAGCCTGATGACCACGCCGCTGCCGCCGCCGCGCTGGTGCAGGCCGAACGCGACCACCGCCAGATCGGCTTGCTGTCCGTCACCTATCCCGACATCGACATGGATGACGCCTACGCCATCCAGAAACAGGTGGTCGCCGCCAAGGTGGCCGCCGACGACCCGGTGATCGGCTGGAAAATCGGGCTGACCAGCCGAGCGATGCAAATGGCGCTCAACATCGACATACCCGACAGCGGCGTGCTCACCCGCTCCATGCTATTCGAAACCGGGGCCGCGATCCCCGCCGGCCACTTCATCGAACCACGGATCGAGGCCGAGATCGCCTTCGTCATGAAATCCGACTTCGGCGGCGCAGACGTAACCCGCGCTGACGTGCTCGCCGTTACGGACTACGTGGCTCCGGCCCTCGAAATCCTCGATACCCGCATCCTGCGCCGCGACCCGCAGACGGGTCAGGCGCGCAAGGTCTTTGACACCATCGCCGACAACGCGGCGAACGCGGGGATCGTCATGGGTACTGCGCGGCACGTCCCCGAAAACCTGCCCTGGGTCGGGGCCATCGTGTCGGTCGGCGACACGGTCGAGGAGACAGGTTTGGGCGCGGGCGTGCTCGGTGACCCGGTGGAAAGCGTGGTCTGGCTGGCCCGCCGCATGGCGCTTTATGGAGAGCGGATCACCGCCGGTCAGGTCATACTATCCGGCAGTTTTATCCGCCCAATCGAATGTCCGCGAGGCACCGACATCCACGCCGATTTCGGCAGCTTCGGACGGGTTGACCTGCGGTTTGACTAGGGGCGCACCTGCGCCATCAACCGCGCCGCCGCCCCGCCCAACGCGACCGTATGCGAGACAAAGAGAAACGCCGGGATACGGGCGAACTGCCCCTCGAACCCGGTCTCCGACCGCAACGGCGCAAGTACGCGTTCGCGTCGTTCCGGCGCCAGCAGAAACTGCGCCAGCGAGCCGTTGAAATACAGGCCAGCGCGCGGGAAATAGGCATAGGCCAGCTCGCGCACCATCTGGCCAAACGCGTCCGTACAGGTCTCTAGCGCCTCCCTGGCGCGTGGATCGTCCGACTTGGCCAGCGCTTCGGCACTGTCGACCTCGACGCCGATCACCTTGGCCAGGCGGAGCAGGCCCACACCCGAAAAAAGGTTTTCGATACTGTCAAAGGCCGAGGTGTCCGGCATGTGCTGGCGCAGCACGTCCATCACGCTCGATGGCAGGCTCGCATGCCCCTGTTCGGAGATCAGCGCGGCCCCGCTGCCGATATGCACAACGGATACGTTGAACCCTGTGCCGAGGCCAATTACCAGACCCTGACCACCGCCCCCAAGCGCAGCACCGTCATGCAGCGGCTCGACCGCGTCCGCCGTCACGGTCGGCACAGCCTGCCCCAATGCCTCGAGGTCATTCATCAAGGTGACATGGGTCGCCCCGCAGCTCTGCGCGACAGCGTTTGCGTCAATCAGCCAGTTCCGGTTGGTCAGCCGCGCCTGCGTCCCCCCCACGGGGCCCGCCACGGCAACCACCATCGGCCCGTCGACCCGCCTGTCGCCCAGGTAATCCGCAGCCAGATGCTCGAAACTGTCGAACTCCGCGTTCCGGCGGCGCGCAACGGTGTCGGCCAGCACTCCGGACGGCCCGACAAAGGCCAACCGCGTGTTGGTACCGCCCACATCGGCCACAAAACCGATCGCCTCTCCGATAGACATGACCCATCCCCCGGCACTGAAATTAGCAAGATTCGCGCGTCCAAAGGGGTTTGGGCGCTGCGCCTCGCGGCGTCAACCGGCCAAACCGATCTTGGCACAGGTTCGCGAGGCACTGGCCAAAACAGGGCACATCGGGCAGAACCTGCACAAACGGGCAAGAGGCAGCAATGACACGCACGGCATTGGTCACCGGGTCGGCCGGGTTCATAGGCTATTTCACAGCGCGCGCGATGCTCGATGCCGGCTGGCAAGTGGTCGGCCTCGATGCGATGACGGATTACTACGATGTAGGCCTCAAGGAACGCCGCCGCGCGATGCTGCGCCAGACGCCGGGATATACGGATATCGAAGGGCGCGTGGAAGCGCCGGGCCTGCTGCAAGACCTGTTCGAGGCGCACCAGTTCGACGCGGTGATCCACCTCGCGGCCCAGGCTGGTGTGCGGTACTCCATCGACAATCCGCGCAGCTATGTCGACGCCAACCTCGTCGGCACGTTCGAACTGCTGGAGGCCGCCCGCGCCGTGCCACCTGCGCATATGCTGCTGGCCTCGACCTCGTCCGCCTACGGCGCCAACACCGACATGCCCTACCGCGAAGACATGCGCACCGATCACCAGATGTCGTTCTACGCCGCCACCAAGAAGGCGACGGAAAACATGGCCCACAGCTACGCCCATCTCTACGGGCTGCCCATCACAATGTTCCGCTTCTTTACCGTCTACGGGCCCTGGGGCCGGCCAGATATGGCGCATTTCAAATTCACCCGCGCAATCCTCAACGACGCGCCAATCGATATCTACAACCACGGCGACATGCGGCGCGATTTCACCTATATCGACGACCTGACCGCTGCGATCCTCGCCCTGATCGACGCCGTTCCGGGCACCCAGCCGGTCGAGGGCGACAGCCTGTCACCCGTGGCACCCCATCGCATCGTCAATATCGGCAACGGCGCCCCCGTGCCCCTGATGGACTTCATCGCCGCCATCGAACGTGCCTGCGGGCGCGACGCCATCAAGACGTTCCACGACATGCAACCCGGAGACGTGCCCGCCACCTGGGCCGATGCCACGCTCCTGGAAACGCTCACCGGAAAACGCCCCGCAACACCGATCCAGACGGGTATCAACGCCTTCGTCGCCTGGTACCGCGACTACTACCAGGCCTGACCCCGCCCCGTCTCTGTCCCAAAAAATCCTCCCCGAAGGGCCCCTTTCCACCGGGCCGCTCGCTGACTATACCCGCGCCAACCCTGCCACGGAGCCTGCCATGTCCCTCGACCGGTCCATCAAAATCGCCCCCTCCATTCTGGCGGCGGACTTCGCCAATTTCGGTGCCGAATGCGCCGCGGTCGAGGCGCAGGGCGCGGACTGGATCCACGTGGACGTGATGGACGGCCACTTCGTGCCGAACATCTCCTTTGGCCCCGCCACCTGCGCGGCAATCCGGCCACATATCAAGGGGGTGATGGATGTCCATCTGATGATCGCGCCGGTTGACCCCTACATCGCCGCCTTCGCGGAGGCGGGTGCCGATGTGCTCACCGCCCATATCGAGGCCGGACCTCACATCCACCGCACCCTGCAGGCGATCCGCGCGGCCGGCATGCGCCCCGGTGTTGCCCTGAACCCCGGTACCCTGGCATCGGCAATCGAACATGTGATCGATCTGGTCGATCTGGTCTGCGTGATGACGGTCAACCCCGGCTTCGGCGGTCAAAGCTTTATCGACATGACCGCCAAGATCACCCAATTGCGCCGCATGATCGGCGACCGCGCGGTACACATTGAGATCGACGGCGGGGTGGATCCGACAACGGCACCATTGGTCGCCAAGGCAGGTGCGGACGTGCTGGTGGCGGGATCGGCCGTGTTTCGGGGCGGGTCAGTGTCCGATCCCGCACCTTACGGCGACAACATCCGCGCCATTCGCGATGCAGCTACAGGTGTCTGGACGTAGGCGGTTTCCGGCGCGGAAACCCTTCGGAAATTGACACATTTTCCGTCACCACTCAGAGAAACCGGTTTTTCGCGTCGAAAAACAACTGGAATGCGCGTCGCATTCCGCTACGCGAGCTCCTGCGCAAACGTATCCAGCAGCAGGTGCTTCAAAATCTTTCCCGTCGACGCCGCCGGCAGCCGCTCGGCAAATACGTAGCGCACGGGGCGTTTGTAGCCTGCCAGATGCTCTGCTGCGAACGCGCCTAGCGCCTGCACGGTCAGCCCCGCCCCGGCCCGCACCTGGACAAAGGCGATCACCTCCTCGTCACCGCCCACTGCACGCCCGACCACAGCCGATTGCACCACGTCAGGGTGATCCGTCAGAACCGCTTCCACCTCGGGCGGATACACGTTGAAGCCACCCCGGATGATCAGCTCCTTCGACCGGCCCAGAATGTGCAGATGTCCCAAATCGTCGAACCGACCCAGATCACCCGTCCGCAGCCAGCCGTCCTCCGACAGCACCTCGGACGTCCGCGCGGGCGCATCGAAATAGCCGGGCATCACATGTGGCCCGCGGGTCAGCACTTCGCCCTGCCCGTCGCCGCCACCCGGCACCGTCTCGTCAATCCGCACTTCTACCTCGGGCAAGGCCGGACCAACCGACATATCCGGATTGCCGATGCTGTGCCGAGTAGCCGCAATGCCCGCCGTGCTTTCGGTCATGCCATAGCCGTTCTGCACGGCGACGCCATAAAACGCCTCTGCCGCCCGCTTCCAGGCCGGATCAAGCGGCGCTGCACCGGAGGACACATAGCGCAAACTGTCAGAGCCCAACACATCCGCTCCCTCAGCCGCCGCGTGCGCCATCAACAGCGCATGCATCTGCGGCACACCGGAAAACATCGTCACCCCATCGCGCAGTGTCGCGAGCGCACGCGCGGGGTCAAAGCGCGGCAGCAGTCGCATGAATGCGCCCTTCCACACCGACGCCACCAGCACCGAACACAGGCCGAACACATGCGTGATCGGCAACACACCGAGGATAACATCCTCGGCCACCATGTCCCGCAGCGTTGCGGATGTGCGTGCGCCGAAACACACATTGCCATGGGTCAGCATGACGCCTTTCGGCTCACCCGTCGTTCCCGTCGTATAAAGGATCACAGCCACATCGCGCGCACAGGGGTGCTTGTTCGGTGTGCGGGCCAGCGTGGGCACCGCACCGCCCTGCGCGCCCAACCGCGCGGCGTGCGCCGCAGCGTCGTCCGAGATCTGCGCAGTAAAGAACACGAGGCGCGGGTCTGCATGCGCAATCACCCGGTCCACCTCGCGCGCGGTCTGGCGCGCGTTGATCGGCACCACGGTCGCACCGCATTGCCACGCCGCAAAGGTAACGGCGACGGCTGCCACGCTGTTCTCCGACAGGATCATCACCCGATCCCCCGGCGCCAGCGCATCCCGCATGAGTGCGGCGTAGCGGGCCGTTTCGGCGGCGAGCCCGGCATAGTTCAGCACACCAGCGACCGCATCCTCGACCGCAGGCGCATCGGGACGTGCAGCGACCGACGCGGCCAGAAAATCCTCGACCCGCGTCACAGCCTCAGGCCGCCGACAGGGCGATGAACCGCTCCAGATGGTAGTCCGCGTCGCCAAAGCGATGGTCCGCCATCACGATCCGCTTGGCGATATGCGCCAGTTCGTATTCCTGCGTCATCGCGATACCGCCATGCATCTGAATCGCCTCTTCGGCCACAAGCTGCCCGACGCGGCCCATCAGCACCTTGGAGGCGGCCAGGGTTGCCGCCTGCTGATCCGTGCCCACCATGCCCGCCGCGTTGATCACCGCCGATCGCGCCTGTTCCAGCTCGATCAGCAGGTCCGCCATCCGGTGGGCGAGCGCCTGAAACGTGCCAATCGGCCGCCCGAACTGCTTGCGCGTCATCAGGTAATCCTGCGTCAGCGCCACAGCCGTCTCCATCGCCCCCAGCGCCTCGGCGCATTGCGCCACCACGGCAAGGTCGATCAGCCCGCACAATGCGTCATAGCCGAGGCCCAGAGGCTCCGCCGGGGTCCCGTCCAGCACGACCTCGCCCGCGCGCCCACCGGCGAGGAGCGGGTAGTCGCGGATATCGAGGCCCGCAGCATCCTTGGCCACCAGATAGAGGCCAATCTCATCCCCATCGCGCGCCGAGACGACAAGGTGATCCGCCGCTCCGGCATGCATCACCACGGCCTTGCGCCCGCTCAGCCTGCCACCCACCGCTGCGGTCCGGACAAAGTCCAGATCGTACCGCCCGCCGGGCTCGTAATGGGCAAAGGCCAGCTGCACCTCGCCCCCGATCAGCGCATCGACCACATCCTGACGGCCCGCCATCGCCAGCGCGCGCCCGGCCAGCAGTGCACCGTCCAGCAGCGGCTCGACCACGCCGGCCCGGCCCAGTTCCTCGAACACCACCGCGATGTCAAAGCCCGCGCCGCCAAAGCCGCCATCCGCCTCGTCGAATAGCGCGCCGATCACGCCCAGTTCGGCCAGCCCGCGCCAGATCTCCGGTTCGTAGCCTGCCTCACTGTCGAGGATCGCATTGCGCCGCTCGGTCGAGTATTCCGCCCGCAAGTAGCGCCGCAGCGTGTCCTGCAACATCCGCCGCTCTTCGGTCAGTTCGAAATTCATCGCCCGCCACCCATCGCGACCTTGGCGATGATGCCTCGCTGGATCTCGTTCGAGCCGCCAAAGATCGACAGCTTGCGGTTGTTGAAATACTGCGCCGCCACCGGCCCGGCATCATGCGGGTCGGGCACCGTGTCATTGGCCCCCGCCACGCCTTCGGAGGCAAAGGGCATGGCGTAGGGCCCCACGGCCCGGCGCGCCAGGTCGTTGATTTCCTGACGGATGACGCTGCCCTTGACCTTGAGCATCGACGCCTCCAGCCCCGGTGCCTCGCCCGCTGCAGCCTTCGAAATTGCCCGCAGGTTTGTCGTCGCCATGGCCCGCAGCTCGATCTCGATATGCGCGATGCGTGCGGCGAAATGTGTGTTCTCGATCAGCGGCTTGCCGTTATGCGTCTCGGCCCTTGCGATCCGCTTGACCGCTTCCAGACCCGCCTGGCTGAACCCGACACCGCCCAGCCCGGTCCGCTCATGGGTGAGCAGGTACTTGGCATAGGTCCAGCCCTTGTTCTCCTCGCCCACGAGGTTTTCCACCGGCACGCGCACGTCCGTGAACCAGACCTCGTTCACCTCGTGACTGCCATCCAGCAGGATGATCGGGCGCACCTCGACCCCGGGCGTGTCCATGTCGATCAGCAGAAACGAAATCCCCTCCTGTTGCTTGGCATCCGCATCGGTCCGCACAAGGCAAAAGATCATGTTGGCGTGCTGTCCCAGCGTCGTCCACGTCTTTTGCCCATTCACCACATAGTGGTCGCCATCCCGCACCGCGCGGGTCTTGAGCGAGGCAAGGTCGGACCCCGCCCCCGGCTCCGAATAGCCCTGGCACCACCAGTCGGTACCATCCAGAATGCGCGGCAACCAATGGTTCTGCTGCGCCTCGTTGCCAAATTTCTGCAGCACCGGTCCCAGCATTGACAGGCCAAAGGGCACCACGCGCGGCGCATGGGCCGCAGCGGCTTCCTCGTCAAAGATGTGGCGCTGCACGGCGTTCCATTCCGTGCCGCCAAACGCCTTGGGCCAGTTCGGAGCCAGCCAGCCGCGCGCATTCAGCGTGGCGTGCCAACCCTCCATCTCGGCCTTGGTCAGATCACGGCCCAGCCGCACCTTTTCGGCCAGATCGGTTGGCAGCTCGGCCTCCAGAAAGGCGCGCACATCGGCGCGAAAGGCGTCTTCTTCGGCGCTGTAGGACAGATCCATGTCAGCTCTCCTTGTTCAGATCATCAAAAGTGCGGCCCTCGGCGACCAGCTGTTCCAGCAGTGGCGCCGGTGTCCAGAAGTCCGCGTTTTCATCGCCATAGCGGCGGATGTCGTCCAGCAGGCCGGCCAGCCCCGCCATGTCCGCCCATTTCAGCGGCCCGCCCCGGTAACGCGGAAACCCGTAGCCAAAGAGCAGTGTCATATCCACATCCAGCGGGCGGCGCGCGATGCCCTCGCCCACGACCTTGGCCGCCTCGTTCACCATCGCCGCCATGTACCGGCGCACAATCTCGTCGGCGTCAAAGGTGCGCGGCGTAATGCCCAACCGTGCCCGATCCGCCTCGATCATGGGCATTACATCCGGGTTCGGCACCCGCGCCCGCGTCCCGGCGGCATAGTCGTAATATCCCTTGCCGGTCTTTTGGCCAAAATGCCCGTCCTCGCACAGCCGGTCCGCGTAGGTCGCATCACGCGCGGGCGCATCCCCCTCGGCCCGCTTGCGCATCCGCACCGCCCAGCCGATATCGAGCCCGGCCAGGTCCGCCACCGCAAAGGGCCCCATCGCGAACCCGAACGCCTCAAGGGCCACATCGATCTCATAGGGCGACGCCCCATCGAGGATCATGTCGTCGGCACAGGTCCGATAAGTCGCCAGAATACGGTTGCCGATAAACCCGTCACAGACACCGGCCCGCACGCTCACCTTCTTGAGCCGCTTGCCAAGAGCAAAACCTGTCGCGACGACATCCGGTGCCGTCTGGTCACCAACGACGACCTCCAGCAGCTTCATCACATGCGCGGGCGAGAAAAAGTGCAGGCCAAGCACGTCGGCGGGCCGCGATGTGGTCGCCGCGATCTGGTCGATGTCGAGATACGAGGTGTTGGAGGCCAGAACACAGCCCGGCTTGCACACCGCATCCAGCTTGGCAAAGACCTGTTTCTTGATATCCATGTCCTCGAACACCGCCTCGATGACAAGGTCGACCTCCGACAGCGTGGCATAGTCTGTCACGATTACCAGCGCATCGTTCAGCATCGCCTCATGGGCTGCCTCGCTGATCTTTCCGCGCTTCAGCGCCCCCGCGAGGTTCCCGGCGATCCGCTCCCTCGCGGCGGTGCAGGCCGCCTCCGACATCTCCAGCAGGTGCACGCGCAGCCCCGACAGCAGGGCCGCCGTGGCGATGCCCGCGCCCATCGTGCCACCACCGATCACGGCGATATGGGCCACGTCGCGCGGTGTCACCCCTTTCAACTCCGGCAGGTTCGACACCGCCCGTTCGGAGAAAAAGGTGTGGATCATCCCCTGCCGCTGGTCCGTGGCCATCAGGTCCATGAAAATCTTGCGTTCGGCCGCCATGCCGTCCGCGAATGATCCGCCATAGGCAGCCTCGACCGCACGCACGCACCATGCCGGCGATATCTGTCCCCGACCCCGCGCAAGCGTCGCGTCAAAGGCTGCGTCCCAGTCCACAGCCCCAGGCAGGGCCATCTCGCTCACCGGACGTCGTGGCGCATCCGCCTCCAGCAACTGCTGCACATAGGCCAGCCCAATCTCACGCGGATCACCGTCCTCGACCACATCGAGAAAACCCAGAGCCAGCGCCTCATCGGCCCCCACATGCCGCCCGTTTGTCATGACCTCCAACCCCGCCTCAACCCCCGTCAGGCGCGGCAGGCGCTGCGTGCCGCCCGCCCCCGGTATCAGGCCCAGATGCACCTCGGGCAGGCCAACACGCGCCGATGGAACAGCGATGCGGTAGTGGCACCCCAGCGCCACCTCCAGCCCACCGCCCAGCGATACGCCATGCATGGCGGCCACAACAATCAGCGGTGAGGCTTCGATCCGGTGGATCAGGTCCGGCAAAAACGGCTCCATCAACGGTTTGCCAAACTCGGTGATGTCCGCCCCGGCAAAAAACGCGCGCCCCTCGCCAACGATCATCGCCGCCTGTACGCCCACATCGGCCTCTGCCTGATCCATCCGATCCCACAGGCCCTGCCGCACGGCCTGGCTGAGAGCGTTCACAGGCGGGTTGCGCACCGTCAGAACGGCGATGTCCCCCACGCGCTCATAGCCAATCACATCGTCCATGCGGCACCTCCCCTGCTGCCCCCAGACTAAAGGCACAGCGGCAAAGGGCAAGCCGCGCCTGTCCCGTCTCTGTCCCGAAAAAATCCCCCCCGGAGGGCCGGCATGCCCCGGAGCCGCGCCGTCGGATCAGACCGTGCGCCGATAGATAAAGCATCGGCCCGGCACCGCACCTCCGGGCAAGGGCTGTTCGACCAGATCGTCGAAATACATCCGGTCGGACGCGACCATCAGCCCGCCCACCGCCAGCAGCGGCTCAACCAGCGGCGAGATGTTGCGCGCAAAGACGTCATTCTTGGCCGCGTTGTGCCCACCCAGATCCGCGTGGATCAGCGCGGCTGTGGGGCCGAACCGCGCAAGCGCGGCGGGCAGCGTGTCGTAGACATCGCCCAGCATGACCATCTCTTCGGGCGGCGTGCTGTCGGGATGCGATGCGACCGCGCGCTCGAACACGTAGATATCCCGGTCGGGCATCACGTGCCGCATGTGGTGATAGGTGCGCCCGTTGCCAAGCCCCAGCTCGAACACCGGCCCGGGCAGATCGACCACGGCGCGGGCCGCATGATCAAGGCAGGCGCGCTGCGACACCATCCGGTCGACAAACAGATCAAGGCGGCTTTGGGTCATGATGTCATCGGTCCTTTACACGTTTGGCTCTAGATGGGGCACAGGATGTGAAATGTGTAGCACAATCGCGTGCGCATCCCGTGTATGGACGCGCCGCCGTAAATCGGCTTTGGTGGCGTTAACGCACGCAGGTATGGGACGGTGCATGTCACCTTTGCTGGACGTCAAGAATCTGTCTATCGGCTTTGGCAGTGCGCCGCCGGTCGTGTATGGCGTGTCGTTCTCCGTCAACGCGGGCGAAACCCTGGCGTTGGTCGGCGAAAGCGGGTCTGGCAAGACGCTGACCTGCAGGTCCGTCCTGCGCATCCTTCCTGCCGCCGCACAGGTCCGCTCGGGCGAGGTGTTTTTCGGCAATGGTGTCTCCCGCGCCAATCTGCTGGGCATGTCCGCGGCGGACATCCGCGCCGTGCGCGGTAACCGCATCTCGATGATCTTTCAGGAGCCCATGCGCTCGCTCTCGCCGCTGCACCGCATCGGCAATCAGGTGAGCGAGGTGCTGACCCTGCACCGCAACATGTCACTGGCCGAGGCCAAGCGTGACGTGATCGCGACCTTCGAACGCGTCGGGTTTCCCGACCCCGAACGCGCCTACCGCGCCTACCCGTTCGAGCTGTCGGGCGGGATGCGTCAGCGCGCGATGATCGCCATGGCGATGGTGGCCAAGCCTGATCTGCTGATCGCGGATGAGCCCACGACGGCGCTCGATGTGACCACGCAGGCGCAAGTGCTGGGCTTGATGAAAAATCTGCAGCGCGACACCGGCATGGCGATGATCCTCGTGACCCACGATCTGGGCGTGGTGGCCAACATGGCCGACAGCGTCGTGGTGATGAACAAGGGCCACGTGATGGAGCGTGGGCCCGCCGAGGCGGTGCTGAGCGCGCCGGGCCATGGCTACACGCAAAAGCTGTTTGCCGCCGCCCCCGTGATCCCCGACGTGGCCACGCCGGCTGACCCGGTCGAGGGCGGCGATACCATTCTGGAACTCAAGGGTGTGTCCAAGACCTACCATGTGCGCGCCGCAGGCTGGCGCCCGCCCATGCCGATCTACGCCTGCGCCGACGTGAACCTGAGGGTGCCGCGCGGCAAGACGCTCGCCATCGTCGGCGAAAGCGGGTCGGGCAAGACCACTTGCGCCCGCATCGCGCTGGGGGCTGAACCGCCGGATGCGGGTGGCGAGGTGATCTTTCGCCCCTCGGCCGACACGCAGCCCGTGCGGGTCGATCAGCTGAACCGCACCGAAAAGATCGCCTTTCAGCGGCAGGCGCAGATGGTCTTTCAGGACCCCTATTCGTCGCTCAGCCCGCGCATGCGTGTGCAGGAGGCGCTGACCGAACCGATGGAAATCCACCGCCTCGGCACCAAAGTGGCGCGCCGGGACAAGGCCGCCGAGATGCTGCGCTGGGTCGGCCTGAACCCCGACATGCTCAAGCGCTACCCGCACGCCTTTTCAGGTGGTCAGCGCCAGCGGCTATCGATTGCGCGGGCACTGACGCTCGACCCGGTGCTGCTGGTCTGTGACGAGCCGACCTCGGCGCTGGATGTCTCCGTGCAGGAACAGATCCTGAGCCTGCTGGAACGCATCCGCGACGGCATGGGGCTCAGCTATCTGTTCATCAGCCACGATCTGGCTGTGGTGGCCCGCATCGCGGATGAGGTGGCCGTGATGCGCCGCGGCGTCGTCGTCGAACAGGCCCCGCCCGAGACGCTCTTTTACAACCCGAGCCATCCCTACACCAAGGCGCTGATCGCCGCCCAGCCGGAACCCGATGTGCACAGCCCCATCGACCTCGCTCTCGTGTCGAACGGCGCGGGCGAGCCGGAAAGCTGGCCGGACATGTACCGGTTCGAGGGGATGGATGCGCCTGCGCTGCGCGAGATTGAACCCGGACACAAGGTGCGCTGCCATGCCTAAAGCCTTTCGCCTTTTCGATATCCGTACGCTGGGGGCCGCGTTGGCCACCGCTGCCTACCTGCTGTCAGTCCCGCTTGCCGCGCAGGAAGTGACGGTAAGCGTCACGCAGGTCAGCGTGCCGCTCACAGTCCCGGTCGAGGAAAGCGCGTTCTGGTCCGCCGAGGTCAACAAAGGGCAGATGGACCCCGCTGCCGACCGTATCCCCGACATGCCGCTGGTCGTTGATCTCGAGGCGAAAGACCGCAGCTTTGGCGAACAGGGCGGCACCCTGCGCACCATGATCACCCGGACCAAGGACGTGCGCCAGATGGTGGTCTATGGCTATGCCCGGCTGGTCGGCTACGATCACGAATACAAACTGCGCCCCGACATCCTGCGCGATGTGGAGGTCGAGGACGGGCGCATCTTTACCCTGCACCTGCGCCCGGGCCATCGCTGGTCGGACGGTGCGCCCTTTACCTCTGCCGATTTCCGCTACTGGTGGGAAAACGTCGCCGGCAACCCTGAACTCAGCCCCAACGGCCCGCCCGAGATCATGCGCGTAGGAGACCGGGTCGCTACCATGCGGTTCCCTGACGCGCACACTGTCGTGGTCGATTTCCCGCGGCCCAACCCGCGCTTTCTGCCCGCACTGGCGCAGGCCAGCCCACCCTTCATCTACCGCCCGGCGCATTACCTCAAACAGTTCCACGTCGACTTCAATACCATGGAAGAAATGGAGGAGATGATCGACGCCAAGCGGGTGCGTGGCTGGGCCCCGCTGCACAACAAGCTCGACAACATGTACAAGTTCGACAACCACGAACTGCCCACGTTGCAGCCGTGGATGCCCGCCTCCACCGGTGGGGCATCGCGTTACCTGTTTGTGCGCAACCCGTATTTCCACCGGGTCGACGCGCGCGGCGTGCACCTGCCCTATATCGACGTGGTCGAGATGAGCGTGGTGGGCGGCGGCCTGATCGCGGCGAAGTCGAACGCGGGCGAGGTCGACTTGCAGGCCCGCGGCCTTGATTTCCGCGACACTTCCATCCTCAAGAAGGGCGAGGCGGATGGTGCACCCTACAAGACCCACCTGTGGTCCAACGGTGCAGCCAGCCAGATCGCGATTTATCCCAACCTGAACTTTGCAGACCCGGTCTGGCGCGAGGTGATCCGCGATGTGCGTTTTCGGCGGGCGCTGTCGCTGTCCATCGACCGCACCATCATCAACCGCGCGCTCTATTTCGGTCTGGGCAAGGAAGGGGGCATGACCGCCCTCGCCGCCAGCCCGTTCTTCGACCCGGAGAACCTGACCAAATGGGCGATCTATGATCCGGACACGGCCAATGCGCTGCTGGATGACATGGGCCTTGATGAACGCGACCGCTCCGGCATCCGCCTGCTGCCTGACGGGCGACCGATGGAGTTCGTGATCGAGACCGCTGGCGAGCGGCAGGAGGTCGAGAACGCGCTGGCCATCATCACCGACACATGGCGCGATGTGGGCATCAAGCTGATCATGCGCCCGCTCGACCGGGACATCCTGCGCAACCGGGTGTTTTCCGGTGTGACCATGGCCGCGGTCTGGTTCGGCTGGGACAACGGCATCCCGCAAAGCTTTACCTCGCCCAGCTATCTCGCCCCCACCGATCAGGTATTTTTCGCCTGGCCCAAATGGGGGCAGTATTATCAGACGCAGGGTGCTGCCGGCGAAAAGATCGACATGCCCGCCGCGCTGAAATTGATGGACCTCAACCGCCGCTGGAGCGCCACAGGCGACCCGGCCCTGCGCGAGGCGATCTGGCGCGAGATGCTGGCGATCCACGCCGACCAGCAGTTCGGCATCGGCGTGCTCAGCGAAGCGCCCCAACCCATCGTCGTGTCCGACCGCCTCCGCAATGTGCCGCAAAAGGGCAAATGGGCATGGGAGCCGGGCTCGCATTTCGGCGTCCACCGCATCGACGAGTTCTGGTTCGGCGATGCACCACAGGATCTCGCGCAGGTGAGCGAATGATGTTCCTGCGCTATGCAGCCTACCGGCTGCTGACGATGTGCCTGACCCTTGTGGTGGTATCGATCCTGATCTTTGCCATCATCAACCTGCCCCCGGGGGACTACCTGTCGAACCAGATCGCCGAGTTGCGCGCCACGGGCCAGGCCGAGGGTGTGGCCAAGGCGGAGTTTCTGCGTACCGAATTCGGCCTCGACCGTCCGCTTTGGTACCAATATCTGATGTGGGTCGGCCTCGCGCCCGGCGAGTACGGCTTTTCCGGTCTTTTGCAGGGTGATCTGGGCTGGTCCTTCTTCAACGACGAGCCGGTGATCGACATTGTCGGCTCCAAGCTGTGGCTGACCGTTCTGGTCAACCTCGCCGCCGTCCTCTTTATCTACTTCATGGCGATCCCGCTGGGGGTTCTGGCCGCCGCCAAATCCAAGACCTGGATCGACTATGTCACCGCCTTTATCGGCTATCTGGGTCTGGCCACGCCGAACTTTCTGCTGGCGCTGATCCTGTTCTACTACGGTCGCAAATATATCGGCCTGCCCATCGGCGGGCTCATGGACCCGATCTATGAGGGCGAACCGCTGAGCTGGGGCAAGATCCAGTCGGTCCTGACCCACATGATCGTGCCGACCTTTGTCATCGGCACGGCGGGCGTCGCTGCCATGATGCAACGGCTGCGCGCCAACATGCTCGACGAGCTTGGCAAACCCTATGTCGAGACCGCCACCGCCAAAGGGCTCGCGCCTTCGAAAATGCTGACGAAGTACCCGCTGCGCGTCGCCTTCAATCCCTTTGTCGCCGATATCGGTAACCTGCTGCCCGCCATGGTGTCCGGCTCTGTCATCATCTCGGTGGTGATGAGCCTGCCGACCATCGGCCCCGATCTGCTGACCGCACTCAAGACGCAGGACCAGTTCCTCGCCGCCTTCGTGCTGATGTTCGTGGCCTTCCTCACCCTGGTGGGCACGCTGATCTCCGACCTTTTGCTGGTGCTGCTTGATCCGCGCATCCGCTACGGCGCGCGGGAGGGTTGAGCGCATGAGTACCCTGCCCGACGGCCGTTTCATCGACGACGCCCCCTATGACCCGAATGTCGACATCTCCGCCATCGACAGGGCCGACATGGACGCGCCCAACTGGCTGCTCGTGTGGCGCAAGTTCCGCCGACATCGGCTGGGCCTGTTGTCCGCCATCTTCCTCTTTTTTGCCTACGCCTTTATCCCGTTTGCGGGCTTTATCTCGCCCTACACGCCGAACGAACGCAGCGCTGAACACCTGTTCCATCCGCCGCAGGCCATCAATTTCTGGCATGAGGGCGAGTTTATCGGCCCCTTTGTCTACCCCACCACCGGCGCCCCTGACCTCGAGAACTTCCAATGGGTCTACGAGACGGACACAACCCGGCCCATGCCGCTGCAGTTCTTCTGCCGCAAGACGGAATACAACCTCGCCGGCTTCATCCCCACCGAACGCCACCTGTTCTGCGCGCCCGAAGGTGCGACGGTCTTCATCTTCGGCTCCGACCGGCTGGGCCGTGACGTGTTCAGCCGCATCTCCTACGGTGCACAGCTCAGCCTGACGGTCGGGCTGATCGGCATCACCGTCAGCTTCCTCATCGGCATCACCCTCGGGGCCATGGCGGGCTACTTTGGCGGCTGGGTCGACTGGATCGTAAACCGCGCCATCGAGATCCTGCGGAGCCTGCCGGAACTGCCCCTATGGCTGGCACTGTCGGCGGCGGTGCCATCGAACTGGGGGCCGGTCTCGGTCTTCTTCATCATATCCATCATCCTCGGGCTACTCGACTGGCCCGGCCTTGCCCGCGCGGTCCGAAGTAAGTTCCTCTCGCTGAGAGAGGAGGAATATGTGCGCGCAGCTGAAATGATGGGGGCCAAACCGGGCCGCGTGATCCGCCGCCATCTGCTCCCCAACTTCATGAGCCACCTGATCGCCTCGGCCACCCTGTCGATCCCGGCGATGATCCTCGGCGAGACGGCACTCAGCTTCCTCGGCCTCGGCCTGCGCGCGCCTGCTGTCAGCTGGGGCGTGATGCTCAACGACGCGCAAAACCTCGCCTCGATCGAGATTTACCCGTGGACCGCCATCCCGATGCTACCCATCGTGATCGTAGTGCTGGCGTTCAACTTCCTCGGTGACGGCCTGCGCGACAGCCTAGACCCCTACAGCGACTGATGCACATCGCCTCGATCAAGGCGTCCGCGGTCATGGCCCCGCTGGCACATCCGATCACCACCGCGCAGGCGTCGATCCCTGCCGCACCGCTGGTGATCGTCGATGTGCAAACTGATCAGGACATCACCGGCACGGCCTATATCTTTGCCTACACGCCGATGCTGCTGCGGCCCCTGACCGCTTTTCTCGATACGCTTGACGAGCGCCTGACAGGTCACTCCGCCCTGCCCGGCGACGTGGATCGCTGGGCCACGGACCAGTTTCGCCTGCTCGGCCGCCAGGGCGTGGTCGGCATGGCCCTCGCCGGGCTGGACCTCGCCCTCTGGGATGCACGAGGCAAGGCACTGAACCAACGCGTCTGCGCCCTCCTTGGCGCGTCCCCGCGCCCGATCCGCGCCTATGACAGCCAGGGCGTCTTTCTCCCCGGTCGGGACGAGGCGCTGATCGAGACGTCGCTGCGCGCAGGCTTCACCGCGCTCAAGGTCAAGCTGGGCTTCCCGACACTGGCCGAAGACCTCGCAGCCCTCAATGCCCTGCGCAGCCTCACCGGTCCCGATCACACGCTGATGCTCGACTTCAACCAATCCCTCGACGCAATCGAAGCCATCCACCGCATCCGCGCATTCGAGGATGCAGGCATCAACCTCGCTTGGGTCGAGGAACCCGTGCCCGCCGAGGACCGCGCCGCCTACCGCATCATCCGCGCGGCCGTCGCGACACCCATCCAGTCCGGCGAAAACTGGTGGCACCCGTCGGATGCGGCCCGCATGCTCGACAGCACCGACTGCGCCATGCCCGACCTGATCAAGATCGGCGGCATCACCGGCTGGATGCGCGCCGCCGCCATGGCGGAAGCCCACGCCGTCCCCGTCTCCAGCCACCTTTTCATCGAGGCCAGCGCCCACGCGCTTGCCGCCACGCCCAACGCCCACTTCCTCGAATGGCTCGACATCGCGGGCGGCCTGCTGACCGAACCGCAGACCCTGTACAACGGCCACGTCACCGCGAAGGGTCCCGGCCTCGGCCTGACTTGGGACGCGGACAAACGCGCCCACCACGCCGCCTGATCCTCTTCATCTCGCCAGGAAAACTCCGGGGGAGTCCGAAGGACGGGGGCAGAGCCCCCTGAACATGTCGTCGCGCAAGCGTCCTTTGGATCAACCACACGACCCATCACGCTCCGGCGATCTGGCCACGGCGCTCTTGAACGCTGCCTGAATAAGAACCACCTGCCGGGTAAGGATGCACCACTCGACAGGGAATGCCTTGGTCATGGCTTGGGATCAGAACACGCTGTGTTATACGGTCGGGAACGACTCAATGGGCCCGGCTGGCGTGGCCGCCCAGAACTATGACGAGACAACGAAGATGCGGCACGCGTACCCGCCAGATGAGCAGGCCCGACCCGCGCAGCAACGGCGCGCCGTGCTCTACAGCCACGACACCTTTGGCCTCGGGCATTTGCGGCGCAGCCGCGCGCTGGCCTCCGCCCTCACCGACTCCGGTGTCGTGGATTCCGCCATCATCCTGACCGGCAGTCCCGTTGCGGGCCGTTTTACCTTTCCCCCCGCGGTCGATCACGTGCGCCTTCCGGGTGTCAAGAAACTGCCCGATGGCAGCTATATCAGCCAGAACACTGTGATGGACATCGACGGCACGACCGCCCTGCGCGCGGGCCTGATCGCCTCGACCATTGCCGAATACGAGCCCGACCTGCTGATCGTCGACAAGGAACCCACCGGTTTTCGCGGCGAATTGCTGCCGACGCTCGAAAAGCTGCGCAATGACCGCAAAACCCGCGTCGTGCTTGGCCTACGCGATGTGCTGGACGAACCCGACGTGCTGGCCGCCGAGTGGGCGCGCAAGAACGCGGTGGAGGCCACGGAACGGTATTACGATGAGGTTTGGGTCTACGGCCCCCGCTCCGTCTACGACCCGACGCAGGGCCTGCCGCTGTCGGACAGTGTCCGCGCGCGCACCCATTGGACGGGATATCTGCGGCGCGAGATCATCGACCCGGCGGATGTCCCGGATGAGCCCTATGTCCTGATCACCCCCGGCGGTGGCGGCGACGGCGCGGCGATGGTCGACCTTGTCCTGCAAGCCTACGAACAGGACCCCGATCTGGGGCCCAAGGCCGTGCTGGTCTACGGCCCCTTCCTGTCGGGTGAGACGCGCGACCGGTTCGAGGCGCGCGTGGCCGAACTGAACGGGCGGGTCATCGCCACCGGGTTCGACAGCAAGATCGAGGCGCTCTTTGCCGGTGCCGAAGGCGTGGTGTCCATGGGGGGCTACAACACGTTCTGCGAGCTGTTGTCCTTTGACGCCCGTGCCGTGATCGTGCCCCGCACCAAACCCCGTCTCGAACAGTGGATCCGCGCCAACCGCGCCGAGGAGCTTGGGCTGGTGCGCAATCTCGACCAGTTCCGCGACGGGCTGACCCCACAAAGCATGATTGCCGCCATCCGCGCGCTGCCCACGCAGATCAGGCCCAGTCAGGCCGGCGCAGCCGGGCTACTCGACGGGCTCGACGTGGTCATCGCGCGCGCCCGCACGCTCATGGGCACGGATGTACAAAGCGCCGCTGAATGACCAACACCCAAGCGCCGCTGGCGATCGCGGTCAAGGGCTGGCCGCGCCTGTCGGAGACCTTCATCGCACAGGAACTGCTGGCGCTGGAACGCGCCGGGCTGCGCTTTGACATCTGGTCCCTGCGCCACCCCACCGACACCAAGACACATCCGCTGAGCGACGCGGTGCAGGCGCATGTGCGCTACCTGCCCGAATACCTGCACGACGAACCGGCCCGTGTGCTGCGCGGCATCGGCGCGGCCCTGCTCACCCGCCGCGTCTGGCCCGCCCTTGCGCAATTCCTGCGCGATCTGGCCCGTGACCGGACCCGCAACCGCGTCCGCCGCTTTGGTCAGGCCTGCGTCATGGCGCGCGAACTGCCCGCCGGCACACGCGCCATCTACGCCCATTTCCTGCACACCCCATCCTCCGTCGCCCGCTACACCGCGATCCTGCGTGGCATCCCATGGGCTTTTTCCGCCCATGCCAAGGATATCTGGACCTCGCCCGACTGGGAGCTGCGCGAAAAGCTGGACACCGCCACATCCGGTGCCGCCTACGGCGCGACCTGCACGGGATTTGGCGCAGCGCATCTGCAGGCGCTGGCCGCGACGACACCGGTTGATCTGGTCTATCACGGCCTCGATCTCAGCCGGTTTCCGCCCCGGCCCATGCGCGCGAAACGCACATCGGATGCGCCGTTCCGCATGATTTCCGTCGGGCGTCTGGTGGAGAAGAAGGGGTTTGACCGGCTGATCGACGCGCTGGCGCTGCTGCCCGAGACGCTCGACTGGCACTGGACCCATATCGGCGGCGGCACCCTCGAGGACGACATGCGCGCCCGCGCCGACGCCCACGGTCTGTCGGAGAGGATCACGTGGCGCGGTGCCTGTGACCAGCCCGAGGTGATCGACGCGATGCGCGCCGCCGACCTCTTTGTCCTGCCCAGCCGCGTGGCGGCGGATGGCGACCGCGACGGGCTGCCGAATGTGTTGATGGAGGCGGCCAGTCAGGGCTTGCCCATCCTGTCGACCCCGGTGTCAGCCATCCCCGAATTCATTGACGACGGCATCCACGGTGTGCTGAGCGACGACAGCCCGGACGCGCTGGCCCGAAACATGGTTGAGCTTGCCACGCACCCCGCCAAGGCGCAGGCACTTGCCGATGCCGCACATGCCCGGCTGCACGCCGAATTCACCATGCAACCCGGCATCGACCAACTGGCACAGCGCCTGCGCGCCGTGATGGACGCATGAGCATCGCGTTTTATGCCCCGCTCAAGGCACCCACGCACCCTGTCCCCTCCGGCGACCGGTCGGTCGGTCGTGCGCTGATGGCTGCCCTCGAACATGCAGGCCACCACGTGACGCTGGCCAGCGACATCCGCCTTTATGACGGCGACGGTGACGCGCATGTGCAGGCGCAGCGGGCCGAGGACGCGGCGCGGGAGGTTGCGCGTTTGACACAGTCACAAGAGGCCGGTGACTGGACCCACTGGATCACCTATCACAACTACTACAAGGCCCCGGACCTGATCGGCCCGCATGTAAGTGCCGCACTGAACATCCCCTATCTGCAGATCGAAAGTACACGCGCGCGCAAGCGCCTGACCGGCCCTTGGGCCGGGTTCGCCGCTGCCGCAGAGGCGGCCAGTGACGCCGCCCGCACGATATTCTACTTCACCGAACACGACGCGGAAACTCTACACCGCGATGCTGCACCTGGTCAGTCCCTTGTCCATCTGCCGCCCTTCCTGAACCGCACGGCCCTGCCCGCCCCCAGCGACCTCAGCGGCCCGTTGCTGAGCGTCGGCATGATGCGCCCGGGCGACAAGGTCGCGTCCTACCGTCTGATCGCCAAGGCGCTGGCGTTGGTCCCGTCGCACGTGGACTGGCGACTGGACATCGCGGGCGACGGCGCGGCGCGGGACGCGGTCGCGGCACTCATGGCACCGTTCGGCGACCGCGTGCGGATGCTGGGCGCGTTGCAGCCGGAGGCGCTGACCGGGTGCTACGGGACGGCGCGCGCGCTGCTCTGGCCCGGCGTGAACGAAGCGTTCGGCATGGCCTATCTGGAGGCGCAGGCCACAGGCGTGCCGGTGATCGCGCAGGACCGCCCCGGCGTCCGCGATGTCGTCGCAGGCACGCACCCCGCGCCCGATGCGGGGCCGCAGGCGCTCGCCCACGCCATCGCAACTCTGTGGACCGATGACACCACCGCCGGACAAGCGGCGCAGGCAGCCCGTGACAAGGTCGCAGCCACGCACCTGATGCCCCATGCCGCGCGCATCCTGTCACAGGCCATCGGGGCGCTCACATGATCCGCTTGGGCCTCTTGCGACACGGGCACACTGCGTGGAACCGCACGGGCAGGATCCAGGGCCGCACGGACATCCCGCTGGATGACGCCGCACGTGGCCAGTTGCGCGCCTTGCGACTGCCCGAGGGTTGGGCCCATGCCGACCTCGTCTCCAGCCCGCTGTGTCGCGCAATGGAAACCGGATGGCTGGTAGCGGGCCGCACCCCTGACCCGGTGCCCGCGCTGACCGAAATGGACTGGGGCGCGTGGGAAGGCTTGCAGGGTGCCAAGCTCAGCGCCGACGCCACAAGCGGTTTTCGGCATATCGAGGATTGGGGCTGGCACTACCGCCCGCCCGGCGGCGAGAGCCCGGACGACGTCCGCTCCCGACTGCTGCCATGGGTGTGCGGGTTGCACCACGACACGGTCGCGATCTGCCACATCGGCATCATGCGCGTGCTACTGGCACAGGCCAGCGGCTGGGGCTTCGACGGACCTGCGCCGTTTCAGGTCAAGCGCAACCGGCTCTTCGTGATCGAAATGGACGGCGACATCTGGCGGATGGTCGACACCGAACCTCTGCGGGAGGCTGTCTGATGCGCGTGATGATCGTCGTCACACACCTGCTGGGCACCGGGCACCTGGCCCGCGCGCTGACCCTTGGCCGTGCGTTTGCAGCGGCGGGTCAAGATACGACCGTGGTCAGTGGCGGCGCGCCCGTGCCGCATTTCGACACAACCGGCCTGCGGCTGGAGCAATTGCCACCGCTGCGATCAAACGGGACCGACTTCACCACATTGCTCGACGATCAGGGCGACGTGGCCATGCCAGTGCTGCGCGCAGAGCGGATCGCGGCCCTGCTGCACCTCCTTGAGACAGAGCGCCCCGACGTCCTGATCACCGAGTTGTTCCCCTTTGGCCGCCGCAACCTGCGCGACGAATTCGGCGCGTTGCTGGAGGCTGCCACTGCCGCAGGTACGCTCATCCTCGCGTCGGTGCGCGATATCCTCGCGCCGCCGTCGAAACCCACCAAGGCCGCCTTTGCCGACGACATGATCCAGCGCCACTACCACGGCGTGCTGGTCCACGCCGACCGCGAGATCATCACGCTGGACCGCAGTTGGCCCGTGTCGGAGGCGTTGGCGCAGCACCTGCACTACACCGGCTTTGTCGCACCGCCCCCGCCTGCGCCTGAGCCAAAAGGCGACACAATCCTCGTCAGTGCCGGCGGCGGGACGGTCGGTGATGCGATCTTTGACGCAAGCCTTGCCGCCGCAGGGGTGCAAACGGAAGTTCCCTGGCACCTGATGGTCGGCGGAGATGCAACACGCCGTGACGCCTATGCCGCCCGCGCCACGGCGAATGTGCAGATCGACCCGCCGCGGCCCGACTTTCGCGCGCTGATGGGGCGGGCCGCGGCCTCCGTTTCCATGTGCGGCTACAACACCGCGCTTGATCTGTTGCAAACCGGTGTTCCGGCGGTGATCGTCCCCTTTGACGATGGCGATGAGGTCGAACAGGGACTGCGCGCGGACGCTCTGTCGTCCCTGCCTGGCATCCAAGTCCTGCGGCAGGCCGATCTGACAGCGGACCGTCTGATGCACGCCGTGGGCGTGGCACAACAGGCAAGCCGCGCACCCCGCCACACCGGCATGGACGGCGCCCAGGAGGCCGTCCGGATCACCCGACATCTGTGGGAGGCGCACCATGGCCAAGCCTGACTGGAGCCCCCTACGCGCCGCCCTGCGCGCCTGCCGCGCCGCAGGCACCACGCCGCGCCTGTGGTGGCGCGATGACGATGCGGTGGCTCCGACGCACGCGCTCGACCAGCTCACCGCACTGTCAGAGACGGTTAGCGTGCCCGTCCACCTCGCCATCATTCCCGCAGAGGCCACCGACGCGCTGGCGCGATATTCCGACGCCGCACCGCTGATCCCCGTGGTCCACGGCTGGGCCCATGCCGACCACAGCGCCCCCGACGACAAAAAGAACGAATTCCTGACACCCCGCGCCGACGCCGCCGCGGATGCCGCCCGGGGGCTGGCCCGGCTGCGCACCCTCTTTGGCGACAGCCTGCGCCCGATGTTCGTGCCGCCGTGGAACCGCATCCACGCGGGTGTTGTCGCACGCCTGCCTGCCATGGGATACAGCGCGCTGTCGACCTACGGTCCGCGCCCCGCACCCAAGGCCGTCCCGGGCCTTGCGCAGGTCAACACCCATGTCGATCCGATCGACTGGAAGGGCACACGCTCCCTGATCGACACACAGACCCTGATCGACCAGGCCGCCGCGCAACTCACCAACAGGCACGACACCGACGAACCCTTTGGCCTGCTCACCCACCACCTTGTGCATGACCCGGCCATCTGGGCCTTTGCCGAGGCCTTTCTGACCGAAATGCAGCTGGGCGGGGCGACCCCCTGGCAGATGGAGACATGACATGAGCCGACTGGAATCCATGCGCCGCCGCCTCACAGCGCAAATCGACGGCATCAACTGGGCCGCAGCCCGGATCGCCGACACTCCCGGCGACGTGCTCGAAATGGGCCTTGGCAACGGGCGTACCTATGACCACCTGCGGCAGGAAATCCCGGACCGCCGTATCTGGGTCATCGACCGCATCCTCAAATGCCACCCCAGCTGCGTGCCCCCGGCCGAAGACTTCCTCGAAGGGGAAGCCGACGCGATGCTGCAGCGCCTGCACGCCGCCGGGCACAAGATGGCATTGGCGCATTACGACTTTGGCTACGGCGTCAAGGACAAGGACGTCGCCGAAGGCGCCGCACTCAGCCCGCACATCGCCGCCGTCATGGCACCGGGCGGATTGGTCCTGTCACAGCAGCCCCTGACCGGCTTTGAGCAGATCAGCGGGCCCGACACGATCGACCCGGAGCGCTACCTTTTCTACCGTGCGTAGAAACTCGTTCACGTTCCCGCCGCAGCGCTTGCCAGAGGGCAAGCCCCCCCTCTACCTTCGACGATGATTCCAAGGTGGGCCCCAGACCCGCCGTCCATAGGGAGTGAATGGATGACCTGTCTCAAGACGGCCCTCGTGGCCGCCGCTGTTACCGTGCTGGCCAATGCCAGCCTCGCCGCCCCGCTGAAATTGCAAGCGGCGGACCCTCAACCGACAGACCTCAGTGAAGGTCTATCAGTCGTCTATGCACTGGACGCCAACCCAAAAACACTCGACGACGCACTTGATGCGATGGGCAGCGCCAGACCCGGCAAACCGCTGCTTGGTATGGACTATCGCGATACCGAAGACGGCACCGAAACACTTACCAGCGGCAAAGCCCACAAGGTCGTTGCGGGTATATCCGGCTACGTTCGCTTCGATGAAGCGGGCGTATATCTCGTGGATTTCATGAGCAATGATGGCCTGCAAATGAGCATCGGTGGCCAAGAGGTCGCATATTTCGATGGGGTCCACCCATGCGAAGCGACTGAGACCGTAGAAGTCGAGGTTCCTGAGGCGGGTTGGTACGAAATGGAAGGCGTGTATTTTCAGCGCAAAGGTACTGCCTGTCTGCTTATGCGTGCAGGCATTGGCGAACCGCAGTGGATGGAAAACGACGCGTTCGGCTACATTGAATAACCGTTCCGGACAAAACGTCCCGAGGTGGGGCAGAACGGGGCGCGCCGGTCGGGGGGACTGCGCGCCCCTTTTTTGTGGCGCATGATATGTGTGTCGTGAAAAAAACGAAAAGGCGCCAGGTGCGCGAACCTAAGTCCATGCCGTACCGCAAGCGGCACATCCTGACGCCTCGTTGAACCTATCATCCCCCCAGAGGGCGACATTTGGCCCAGCTTGCTCGGGGTGTTGCCACCCGTCGCCGGGACTGCCTGACCGAAGCCAAACCGCCCCCCGCATCAACCCTGCTGATACCGCCCATTCGCCACGTCCCTTTCGGAACCACACGATCCGACCTGCATCCGGTTGCCCGTTGATGGTTGGGCTTGAGTGTCGCCACCCGTCCTGACCATCCCGTTGCCCCCGGGGCCTTTGCGTCCACCGCGTCGTTCAAGGAACTCTGCGCCGGTAGGGATAGGTTGGCGCGGAGAAGGTGAGTCGTGCAACGGAAAAATGACGGTTTGGTGAAATTTCTTGGGGATAAGCTGTTGATTTTACATGGGGATTTCTTGTGGAGAAGGTGGGGATAAGGTTGGAATGTGTAGCGGTTGTGGGGGGTTAGGTTTGGTCAGGAAGGGTGACGTAGACGTGAAAACGGCTGAAGTGTGACTTCACGCGGAACTGCTGCGGGACTCAGTAAGATTAAGACCGCGATGTAAGCCGTCATGGACTTTGTAAACATTCGATTCAATAAAACCCTGGGTCTTGAAAAAACACTTAAAGCGCCATTGAGTTGACTTGCCAATCCTAAAGCCTATAACTGAGTTATCATACAAAAAGCGCAAGTAAGAATTTAATTCGCCAGTCGAAGTGTCGATCTCAAGCTTTCGAAGCTCTTCAACCAAATTGGACGACATGAGCGTCGTTGATCCAAAGTTTTGAATTGCACTAAAAAGGCTATCAATAACTGGATACTGCACCCTCCACTCGTCTTTAATTTCCTCTACAAGCCACTCAGAATAGGCTGCCTCAGAGTTGTAAATTGATTGACACTCCAGTTTCGTGTGATTCACCTCTTCCGGCTCGTATGGGTTTTCACGTCGATCAACCATATCGTCTTTCACCAACTGAAAGACACGAATGAAGTCCCTAGGTCTTACCATTGTTCGCAGATTAATATAGTCAAACGGAGCTCTTTGCTGCCTCATCTGCTCTTTATCAAAAAGGTGTGATACATTCTCAAAACCAACCTTTTCGTTCTGTGTTGCAAAAAAAATTTACCCTCTCAAGTAGCATTCTGGCAAGGCCATCCTTAGACCAAGCAAGTAATTGCCCGCAATCTGCCCTCAGCTTGTTTTTATCATTCACATCCAAGGTCTCAAAAATGTCTTCTCGAAGAAAAACGATCGGTCGCAACGCGCCTTTAAAACGTGATGAGATAGCCTCGCTGGCTCCAATTAGTCCTGAGATAATACGCTGACTAGACTCAAAGGACGAAGTATCCCAAGCTTCGTCAATCCTATCAAACGAAACAAACACTCGACGCATGGAAGAAGTCTCGCTGAGCAATACGTCCTCTAAAATTCCAGTTAACCTTTCAATTGAATTATTTAGTGAATTTCGTAGGCTAGGATCTTTTTCTACATCGGAAAAAGCGATCTCACCACCTTGAATGCTTAAACTATCTAAGTCGTGACCTTCCAACTCTAAACCGCCAGACGGCAGCTTGATTTTTGAGAGCTGAAAGAGCTTTTGCCCAATCGCCTCAGTCAATGTTGGCGCTGGAGATGTATAAATCCTGGTCAATAAGTTTTCAACTTGTTTGACTTTCTTACTCTTCACTCCAGAATCAATGAGCGCTTTGAATGCCATCAAGTAAATTACGAAGCGCCAGGATTGAATAAACGCTAACGAAGTAGCCTTTCCATCTGAGCTCAGCAAGTTATGGACATCCCAGCTGTAGTTCTGCAGAGACAGGCTTACGACCATATCCCGAACGCCAACGTAGCGAGCGGAGTTATCCTCGAAATGCTTAAATACTGCAGTCTTTCCCGCACCCTTCCGACCAAGTATCAAGAACTGGTGCCTATCATTGATGACCTTCTCCAAAACACCATTTTCAAAGAAATAATGGCTTAGGTTTTCATCTCTCTCAGCAGAGACTTGACCAAACTCAATCCAGTCTATCAGCAATTCTATCCATCCATCTTCAGCGCCGAAATAAACGCCTCCTGCGGAATATCCACCTTCCCGAACTGGCGCATCTTCTTCTTACCCGCCTTCTGCTTGTCCAGCAACTTCCGCTTCCGCGTCGCATCGCCACCATAGCACTTGGCCGTCACGTCCTTGCGCATCGCGGATAGCGTCTCGCGCGCGATCACCTTGCCACCGATGGCCGCCTGGATGGGGATCTTGAACATGTGGCGGGGGATCAGGTCCTTTAACTTCTCAACCATCGCGCGCCCACGCATCTCCGCCCGATCGCGGTGGACCATGATCGACAGCGCATCCACAGGCTCGTCATTCACGAGGATCGACATCTTGACCAGATTGTCCTCGCGATAGCCCGTCAGTTGATAATCAAACGACGCATAACCCTTGGTCACGGATTTCAGCCGGTCATAAAAATCAAACACCACCTCGTTCAGCGGCAGGTCATAGACCACCATCGCGCGGGAGCCGGCATAGGTCAGGTCCTGCTGAATCCCCCGTCTATCCTGGCACAGCTTGAGCACATCGCCGAGGTATTCGTCCGGCACGAGGATCGTCGCCTTGATCCGCGGCTCCTGCATGTGGTCCACGACGCTGAGGTCGGGCATGTCGGCGGGGTTGTGCAGCTCCAGCATCGTGCCGTCCTTGCGGTGCACGTGGTAGATGACCGACGGCGCAGTGGTGATCAGCTCGATATTGTATTCCCGCTCGATCCGGTCGCGGATCACCTCGAGGTGCAAGAGCCCGAGGAAGCCGCAGCGAAAGCCAAAGCCCAGAGCGGCGGAGGTTTCCATCTCAAAGCTGAAGGACGCGTCGTTCAGCGCCAGTTTGTCGATCGCGTCCCGCAGGTCCTCAAACTCGGCGCTGTCCACCGGGAAGAGGCCACAGAACACCACCGGCTGCGCCGGTTTGAAGCCCGGCAGCGGCGCGACCTCCTTGCGCTCATGCGTGATCGTGTCGCCGACGCGGGTGTCGCGGACCTGCTTGATACTTGCAGTCAGAAAGCCGATTTCGCCGGGGCCGAGGCTGTCCACCATCTCCATCTGCGGGCGAAAGACGCCGACGCGGTCCACGTGGTGGACTGTCTTATTGGACAGGAACTTGATCTTTTCGCCCTTCTTGAGGCGGCCGTCGATGACGCGGATCAGGACGATGACGCCCAGATAGCTGTCATACCAGCTGTCGACCAGCATGGCCTTGAGCGGCGCGTCCGGGTCACCCTGCGGCGCGGGCAGCAGTTGCACGATGGCCTCCAGCGTCTCCATGATGCCCTCGCCTGTTTTGGCGGAGACGGGGATGGCACCGGAGGCGTCGATGCCGATCACATCCTCGACCTGTTCGGCGACCCGGTCGATGTCGCTCGCAGGCAGGTCGATCTTGTTGAAAACGGGCACAATTTCGTGGTCGGCGTCGATGGCCTGATAGACATTGGCCAGCGTCTGCGCCTCAACCCCTTGCGTGCTGTCGACCACCAGCAGCGACCCTTCGACCGCACGCATGGACCGGCTGACCTCATAGGCGAAATCGACATGCCCGGGCGTGTCGATCAGATTGAGCACGTAGGTCTCGCCGTTCTGCGCGGTATAGTCGATGCGCACGGTGTTGGCCTTGATCGTGATGCCCCGCTCGCGCTCGATATCCATGCTGTCGAGCAGCTGTTCCTTCATGTCCCGGTCGGCGACCGTATTGGTGGACTGGATTAGCCTGTCAGCCAGGGTGGATTTCCCGTGGTCGATATGGGCCACGATGGAAAAATTGCGGATGTGCGAAAGCGGTGTCATACCCGCGGATATGGAGCGTAACGGGGGGCTTGGCAACGGAAATTCCGTCGCACTTCCAACCGCTAATCCGCAGGCGCAGGGCTTGGGTCAATCGTGGTGCATCGGGGCCACGGAATTGGCGCGGTGACCGTGCTCTGGATGGGGTGTGAGTGGCTGGTGCTGCTGGAGAGAATCGAACTCTCGACCTCTCCCTTACCAAGGGAGTGCTCTACCTCTGAGCTACAGCAGCGCCGTGCGCGGCGGGATAGACCCAATTGCACTACCTTGCAACCCTATTCTGGACGCCCCAAAGGCCCTGCGGTAGAGAAGGTCCATGACAGGCAAGACGACCCCGAAAAACAAGGCGGCAAAGGATCGTGACGCGCGGCTCAAGGCGGCGCTGAAGGCCAATCTGGCACGGCGCAAGGCACAGGCGCGGGCGCGCAGCGGACCGGCCTCCGGGGGAGAGACGACAGAGAATTCGAAAGGGCAGGACGATGGATAGTATTCTGGTGCGCGGCGGTGGCCCGCTGAACGGGCAGATCCCGATTGCGGGGGCCAAGAACGCTTGCCTGACGCTGATGCCCGCCACCTTGCTGAGCGATGAGCCGCTGACGCTGACCAACGCGCCGCGCCTGAGCGACATCAAGACCATGACGCAGTTGTTGCAATCGCTGGGGGCCGAGGTGACGAGCCTGCAGGACGGCAAGGTGCTGGCAATGTCGAGCCACGGGCTCAACAACCCGACCGCGCATTACGATATCGTGCGCAAGATGCGCGCGTCGATCCTCGTGCTGGGGCCAATGCTGGCGCGTCAGGGGCATGCGATCGTGTCGCTGCCGGGGGGCTGTGCCATTGGCGCGCGGCCCGTTGATCTGCACCTGCGCGCGCTCGAGGCGATGGGCGCGAAACTGGATTTGCGCGACGGCTATGTGCACGCCAAGGCGCCCGCCGGTGGGTTGCGCGGTGGAACGGTCGATTTCGCCTTTGCCTCCGTCGGGGCCACCGAGAACGCGGTGATGGCGGCGACGCTGGCCAAGGGGACAACGGTGCTGAACAATGCCGCCCGCGAGCCAGAGATCGTCGATCTGGTGCACTGCCTGCGGGCCATGGGCGCGCAGATCGAGGGCGAAGGCACCTCAACCATCGCCATTCAGGGCGTGGACCGGCTGGGCGGGGCGACGCACCGCGTGGTGACCGACCGGATCGAGCTGGGGACCTATATGCTGGCCCCTGCCATCTGCGGCGGTGAGGTTGAACTGCTGGGCGGCAAGATTGATCTGATCGGCGCGTTTTGCGAAAAACTGGATGCCGCCGGTATCTCTGTCAGCGAGACGGAGCGTGGCCTGAAAGTGGCGCGCAAAAACGGCCGCATCCGCGCGGTCGATGTCACAACTGAGCCGTTCCCCGGCTTTCCCACCGACTTGCAGGCCCAAATCATGGCGCTCTTGTGTACGGCCGAGGGGACATCCGTGCTGGAGGAGAAAATCTTTGAAAACCGCTTCATGCACGCGCCCGAACTGATCCGTATGGGCGCGCGTATTGACGTGCAGGGCGGCACCGCGACTGTGACCGGGGTGGACAAACTCAAGGGTGCGCCCGTGATGGCCACCGACCTGCGCGCGAGCGTCAGCCTGATCCTTGCCGGTCTGGCGGCGGAGGGAGAGACGCGCGTGGCACGGGTCTATCACCTCGACCGTGGCTATGAGCACGTGGTGCGCAAATTGTCGGGCGTGGGCGCGGATATCGAACGGGTACATGGCGAATGACCGAAGACGCGCGGTTTGAAGACGGGCGCGAGGCGCCGCTGAACCTCGGCGCGGTGGATGCCGATGACCTGCAGGTGATCTCATCCCTCGTGCAGGACGCTGTGTTTCCCATCACCGAGATGCGGTGGGACGCCCGGGCGCGACGCTTTGCGCTGCTGCTGAACCGGTTCCGCTGGGAGGATGCGGGCAAGGAGCGGCACGCGCCCGAACGGGTGCAGGCGCTGCTGTCGATCGAAGACGTGCTGCGCGTGTCCAGCCAGGGTATAGACCGCTCCGACACCGACATGATCCTGTCGATCCTGTCGATATCCTTTGAGCCGGGCGCGGACGGTGCCGGTGACATGACGCTGCTGCTGGCCGGTGACGGGGCGATCCGCCTGTCGGTCGAGGCCATCGACGCAACCCTGCGGGATGTGACCCGACCCTATGTGGCACCGTCCAAGTCAGTGCCTGAGCATGACGCCTGATGCAGGCGCGCCGCCTGAACGGTGCCGACGCGGCCCAGTGGCGTGCATTGCGCCTTGAGGCGCTGGCGACCGCGCCAAAGGCGTTTTTGACGACCTATGCCGAAGCGGAGGCCCTGCCCCTGCAAACCATCGCCGACCGGTTGGAGGCGGGCCATACCTACGGGGTTGCACGGACTGCGGACCTTGTGGGGATTGGCAGCCTGATCCCGATGACCCGCACGCAGACCCGGCACAGGGGCGAGGTGGGCGCGTTTTTTGTCCAGGCGGCGGCACAGGGCACCGGTGCGGCGGATGTCCTGATGCACGCCATCATCGCAGCCGCCGCTGATCTGGGTATATGGCAGCTGGAACTCTATGTGGCCGACAGCAACCCCCGCGCCATTGCGTTCTACACGCGCCACAGCTTTATCGAGGCGGGCAGGTTGCCGAATGCCGTGGTGACGGAAGATGGCCCGGAAACTGATATCCTCATGGTGCGCACCCGCCGCTAACGCTGCAGAGATCGGCTTGAGCCTGCCTGTCGCGCCCGCTATGTCCCGCGCAAGACTGAAAGGACCGACATGCCCCAGTTCCTTGACTACGCGGACGCGGATTTTGAGGCGCAGTTTCAAACGCTGCTGACCGCCAAGCGCGAGGACAGCCCGGATGTGGACGCGGTGGTGGCCGACATCATCGCGGATGTGCGGGCGCGCGGGGATGCGGCGGTGATCGCGTTGACCGAACGGTTTGACCGGCTGTCGCTGAGGCCGGATCAGTTGCGCATCAGCGCCGACGAGATCGCGGCGGAGACGGCGAAGGTGCCGCAGGCCGAGCGCGACGCGCTGGCACTCGCCGCCGACCGCATCCGCGCCTACCACGCACGGCAGATGCCCGAAGACGCGATGTGGACCGACGATGTGGGCGCACGCATCGGCTGGCGCTGGACGCCGGTATCGGCGGCCGGGCTCTATGTGCCCGGTGGTCTCGCCTCTTACCCGTCGTCCGTGTTGATGAACGCGGTGCCCGCGAAAGTCGCGGGCGTGCCAAGGCTGGCCATCACGGTGCCAACCCCGGACGGGGTGCTGAACCCGGCGGTGCTGCTGGCGGCAGAGCTGGCAGGTGTGGATGAGATCTACCGGATCGGCGGGGCGCAGGCGATTGCGGCGCTGGCCTATGGTACCGATACCATTGCGCCGGTGGACAAGATCACGGGGCCCGGCAACGCCTTTGTCGCGGCGGCCAAGCGGCGCGTCTTTGGCAAGGTGGGGATCGACATGATCGCGGGCCCATCCGAGATCCTGGTGATCGCGGATGCAGACAACGACCCCGACTGGATCGCGCTCGACCTGCTGAGCCAGGCCGAACATGACGAAAGCGCGCAGGCCCTGCTGATCACCACCGATGCCGCGTTTGGTCAGGCCGTGGCCCGCGCTGTCGATGCGCGACTGCAGACGCTGCAACGCCGCGAGATTGCCGGGCCAAGCTGGCGCGACTTTGGCGCGGTGATCACGGTGCCGGACCTCGATGTGGCGGTCGCACTCAGCGACCGGATCGCGCCCGAACATCTCGAACTGTGCGTGGCCGATGCCGAGGCGCTGTCGCAGCGCATCACCCATGCCGGGGCGGTGTTTGTCGGGCAATGGACGCCCGAGGCGATCGGCGACTATATCGGCGGGCCGAACCACGTGCTGCCCACGGCGCGGTCCGCGCGATTTTCGTCGGGCCTGTCGGTGATGGATTTCATCAAGCGCACGACGTTGGCGCAGATGACGCCAGACGCGCTGCGCGCCATTGGACCCGGTGCGGAGACGCTGGCCGCCTCCGAAAGCCTCGAGGCGCATGGCCTGTCGGTCACCGCCCGGCTGCGCAAGCTGAACTCCTGACCCCATTGCCGCTGCGCGAAGACATGTTTCAGGGGGCGTTGCCCCCGTCGCATCCGCGACTCCCCCATGGTATTTCGGGTCAGAAGAAGACAGGGCCATTGTGTTGACCCGGGCGCTTGCGTAAGCATCGCGAAACATTGTTTCGCCACGTGTACATGCCATGACCCGTATCACTCACATCACCCTTGATGACGCCAATCTGCCGCCGCCCACGCCCGAGATCGAGCAGGAGCGGAAAGTGGCGATTTTCGATTTGCTCGAAGACAACACCTTTGTGCTGCCGGACCGTGAAGAGCGTGCCGCACCTGCGGGGCCCTACCATCTGGGGCTGTCGATCCGGGACAAGCGGCTGGTGTTTGACGTGAACACCGAAGGCGATGAGAAGGCGGCCGAGTTTCATCTGTCGCTGGGGCCGTTTCGGCAGGTGGTCAAGGACTACTTCCAGATTTGCGAGAGCTATTTCGAGGCGGTGAAGAAGCTGCCCCCCAGCCAGATCGAGACCATCGACATGGCGCGCCGCGGTATTCACAACGAGGGCAGCCGCGTGCTGCAGGAACGGCTCGAGGGCAAGGCCGAGGTGGATACGGATACCGCGCGCCGGCTCTTTACCCTCATCTGTGTTTTGCATTTCGGAGGCTAGATGCCGCTGCCGCTGCCATCGTCGGTGCTGTTTTGCTGTGATCACAACGCGGTCCGCTCGCCGATGGCCGAAGGCATCATGAAAAAATTCTATGGCACGGGGACTTATGTGCAGTCCGCCGGGGTCCGGAACGACCTGGAGATTGACGGGTTTTCGATTGCCGTGTGTCAGGAACTGGGTGTCGAGTTGAGCCGCCACCGGTCGCGCAGTTTCGACGAGATGGAGGATTGGGGTGACGATCTGGGGTCGTTTGACCTGGTGGTGGCCTTGTCGCCCGCCTCGCAGCGTCGGGCGCTGGATCTGACGCGGTTTTACAGCCTCGAGGTGGAGTATTGGCCGATCCTCGACCCCACCGGGCTGGGGGAGACGCGCGAGGCCAAGCTGGCCAGTTACCGCAATGCCCGCGACCAGATCGTCGAACGGCTGGTGGAGCGGTGGGGCCCGGCGCAGGATGGAGTGCAATGAGCGTTGTTGGCCGCTATTTCGAGGCGTTCAATGCGGGCGACACCGATGCAATGCTCACCTGCCTGACCGAGGACGTTGCGCATCATGTGAACGAAGGAGAGGTGCGGCATGGACGGGATGAATTTGCCACGTTTTGCCGGCACATGTCGCGCTGCTATGCCGAAGAGTTGCGCGACATGGTGATCCTTGGCCATCCGGACGACACGCGTGCGGCTGCGGAATACATGGTGCACGGCAGGTACCTCGCCACCGACGGCGACTTGCCTGTGGCGCGGGGGCAGAATTATGTGCTGCCTGCGGGGTCGTTCTTTACCTTGCGCGACGGGCTGATCTGCCGGGTGACCACCTATTACAATCTCGCGGATTGGCTGCGGCAGGTATCGGCGTGAAGGTCACCAAACTGGTGGGACCGGAGCTGAGCGAGGCGATCGACAGCCTTGCCCACCTGCGCATGACGGTGTTTCGCGATTGGCCCTACCTCTATGATGGCGACGTCGCGTTTGAACGGGCCTATCTGGAGCATTACCGCTACAGCCCGGAGGCGATTGTGGTGGCCGCGCAGGTCGGCGACTGGCTGGTTGGTGCAGCCACGGCGACCCCGCTGGGCGAGCATGCGGACGAATTCGCGCAGGCTTTTGACGGCACGGATGTCGACATCGACCACACGTTTTATTGTGGCGAGAGCGTCTTGCTGCCGAGCTATCGCGGGCTGGGGATCGGGCATCAGTTCTTTGATCTGCGGGAGGCGCATGCACGGTCCCTCGGCTACCGCCATATGTGTTTTTGTGCCGTGATCCGACCTGAGGATCACCCCTTGCGCCCCTCTGGATACACTCAGCTGGACGCGTTCTGGGAAAAGCGGGGCTATGCCCGCCTGCCCGGTGCCGTGGCGCAATTTGCCTGGAAAGACGTCGACGTAGAGGCCACGACGGACAAGCCGTTGCAGTTTTGGATGCGGACGCTTTAGGCGCAAAGGCGCGCGGCCGTCTGGCTGTAGTCTTTCCAGCGGAGCCAAAACCGTTCGTCGATGCTGCGGTCAGACTGGCGTACGACTTGCGCTTGGTGCGGGTCGTTGAAAAAGCCGGCACCCCGCCGTTGATCGCTGGCATCGAGTTCTCGGTTGGCCACGGCCTGGACACAACCGCACCGGCTGCGGCTCGCCGCGTCACGGCCCGCCGCGCGGCAAGCGGAATAGATCGGGCCCGTCGCAAAGAAGGTGGCGGACGGGGCGACCACCCGGGTGACGGTGTTTCGGTTGCTGGAACAGGCCGACAGGATCAGTGCGGCCACAATCAGGAAAGATATGGATTTCATATGCTCGTACCTCTGCCGGCGGCTTTGACCGCTCTGATGCGCAAACTATGCCGCAAACCGGGGTTGGGGGCAATTGCGCAAGGTTTGGCATGCCGGGCACAGATGCGGGAAGCGTAGGATGTTTGCACATTTCATCTCACGGCCGCCACTTCGCATCTGTTCAGGGTCGACAGGTGGTCGTCATGCCCATGTCTGCGGCTCAATGATTTGGTGGTTTTGGACGACCCTGAAGGTCAGCCGTTACAGTACATTGGTGCCAGTCAAGTGGGCCGCTGCAGCCTGTATTCGATGGTGTGCTTGGTGGGGTGGAATGGATCAACAAGGCCGTGACAATTTAGTGACCGATGCGGTCGCAGCGGCCTAGGCCATCAGTTTCGCCAGATCCATAAAAGGGAGCACTTGGGCCGTTCGTCCCGCACCGAGTTGCACCAACGGATCCTGTCCGACGGGCGGGTCGTCTTTCACTGTGGTGCGCCACTGCGACACTTCGATGCCCAGAACATGGTCCACCAGGAAACCGATCTGCTTTTTGGTGTCCCCTGTCATCAGCACTTGCGCCTTCTCATGTTGCACTTGTCCCGCCCCCAGCCGTTCGCGCAAATCGACAAGCGCGATCGTTTCTCCTCTGCGGGAAAAATACCCCTGGAACCCGTCCCGGTTCGCGTTTGCGGGCGTCAGGTTCTGTGGCTGATCTAGAATGCAGGTGACCTGCAAGAGCGGAATGGCGATCCGCTTGTGCAGTTCGATGACAAGGTAACGCTCGCGCTCTTTGGTAACCTGTCTCGCGGTGTCATCACCATCGGCGGTACCAGGTTCCACTGGCTCTTCAGCCTCCACCCGCGACAGGCTGGCGATGTCAACGACGTGCTTCGTGCTCCGCAATAGCCCGACATCAACCACAAATATTTGCTGCTCATCGTCATCAACGAGAACTTTTTCAATCAGGTTGGGTTCCACCTGCCAGACGGGAACATTGGTTTCTTTCGTGCTGCTAAAGGTGCGGATGTCACGAATGGCGTCGACAGCGATACCCAGCAGCAAGTCGTCTGGAAACCGTAACACGACCACTTCCGACAGGGTGCGCGCGTGTCGTTTGCCCAAGCCCAGGATCGTGACCGGGCACACCACGGGTATGCGCCGGTTGTGGTAAGTGATCTCGCCAAGACAAGGCCCTGACTTGATCGCGGTTTCCTCAATCTCCTGTTTCGGCACAGCCGCATGCACGTCCACCGCGGGCACTGAATAGAGCGCGCCACCGGCTGTGAACGTGAGCATCGGCGGGCCTTTCTCACCACTTGGTCCGATGCCGATCTCAGTCCGGTTGGCTGCAAAAACCCCTGGGATGGCAAACACTTGTGACACATCAAGGATCGAAACAAACGCGTCGTTAAACGGAAAGATCGATCCAAAGAAAGCATCCCGCGTTGGTTTGTTTTCGACGATTTGGCCGATCATATCCTTAGAAACACTGGCAATTCCGACAATTTCATCGACATAGAACGCCAGCGACATCTGTTGGTGTTCAAGCACCACGCCCAGTTCTGCGCTCTCATTGCTTTGACGAAAGCTGCCCACGAGCGACATGTTTAGGATCGGCACAAGACTGCCCCGCAGGTCGACGCCACCCTGAAGCTGATCGGAGTCAATCGGCAATGTCTGCTGTCCGCGGCTGTGAAACACCTCCGACAGATTGTCGAGAGGTATGCCGATGGACGTGTCACCGATGCGCACCACGCCGTAACTCAGACTGGTATCGTCCGCCATGTAACGCTCAGCCCGACACGGTGGCTTGCAGATCGCTTACCAATGCGATGGCGGCATTCATGTCATCCGCCTGGGTGTCACATTCCTCGAGAATACCCGCCATCACGCCGCCGTTCTGTTCGAACGCGTCCGCCTGAACAAACAAGTCGTCGCGGATCGTATTGGCACTCGCCTCGCTTGCCGCGATGTGGCTCGTGGCCCGTTCAATGTGTCGACCGATTCCGCGCGCGGCCTCGCCATTCCGTTCGGCAAGCTTGCGCACCTCATCCGCCACGATGGAAAACCCGATCCCGTGCTCGCCAGCGCGAGCTGCCTCGATCGCGGCATTGAAGGCCAGCAGGTTGGTTTGCACGGCAATTTCGCTCACAACCTCGACGGTTTCAGCCAGATCGGATACGATGCCTGACACTTCTTTCAGCGTCTCAACGGTCTGTTCCACCTGTGATTTGTTTTGCAAGGCTGAGTTGCGCGAGTCCTTTGACGCGTCCAGAAGACCGGCAACCGATTTCTTGATTTTCGCAGACAACCCTTTGCCACTTTCGAATTTGTCGTTGATCTCGGTAGAGCGCTCACAGATTTTTTCTTCCAACTCGACAAGATTGGAGATTTCGAACGCACATTTTATCACCTTGATCACTTCACCATCGACGTTTCGGATCGGATGATAATTCGCAAACAGATGTACGTCGCGATTGAAGCGCCCAACGCGGTGAATTCGACCATTCACTGATTCACCGTTGCTCAGACTTGGCCAAAGGCTCCGGTATTCCTCAGTTTGCGTGTAGTCGGGCGTGCAAAACATGGAATGGTGCTGTCCCACAATCTCCTGTAGGGAGTAGCCAAAAATTCTCAGGAACGGCTCATTCGCCTTGAGCACATTGCCGGATGTGTCGAATTCAACAACGGCCTGCAATTTGTTCAACGCATCCAGCTTATAGAGCATCTCCAGCGAAGAGAGCTTTTGCCTCGTCACATCGCTGGCAAACAGAATGATGCTCGACACGTTGCGCTTGGCGTCAAGGATCGGGCTGTACGCTCCTTGCAGCCACTTGTCTTCGTCGTTCTTGTTGCGGTGGCGGAACTCACCTGCGACGCTCTCCTTGTCACGCAGCCGATCCCACATTTTGCGGTTTTTCTCTGCTTCCTTGCCATCGCTGGCATACAGGGTGTCGATCTTCTGACCCATCAACTCCTGCTCAGAAAAGCCGATTGCCTCCATGAATTTCTCATTCACTTCGATGATCGTCCCGTCGCTGGCATATTCGATCATCATTTGCGTTCGGTTTACGGCACGCATACGCGCGTCCAACTTGATCTGACGTACCATGGTGTCTGTCACGTCCACAAAGAACATTACCATTTTCCAAAAGTTGCCATTTGGCGTGAATAGCGGACAATAGCTTGCCTGGACAAACCGAGTCTCACCATTGGCAGCCTGCATTTCATCGATTTTCTGGATCAATTGACCTTTGTGCAATTGATCCCAAAACCCATCGTATTTCTTAGTATTGGTCATGGACCCGGAGAAGAAGTCCTGCAGTGTTTTTCCATGAATATCATCATGATCAAGGTTGAAAATTTTGCGGAACTGCTTGTTTGCCTTCAACGCAGCGCCTTTGCCGTCAAACTCGGCGCGACCGACCATGTCGTCGGACGCCGTCAGCGTCGTGCTGCAATTGATGTAGTCCTCGTGCTCTTCTGTGACGTCTTCACCGTATTTGAAAACCTTTTGCAGCTTGCCTGCCCGGTCACATAGCGGCACCATGATGGACGACATCCAAAGCGTTTTCCGGTCCTTGGTCCGTTGGCGCACTTTGACTTTCTGCGGCTTACCTTCCCGCAGTTTTTCCCATGTTTCCTTGTAGATAACGCCGCGGGCAAAACCCTGATCACAGAAATCGTGGTCATGCATGCCAATCGCGTCGTTGATTTCAAAGCCCAACGCATCAGCCATCATGTCGTTCATGGTAATCACGTGGCCGTCCCCGTCGAATTCGCAGACCGCCATGCTTTCCCAAACTGCATTGCTGCGTTCAACGGCCTTTTCGGCGGCATAGGTGCTTTCGGTGACGTCCATCAGGCATTGCAGGACCTGAACAACATGGCCATCGCTGTCCTTGATCGGCACAAAGACACTTTGCAGCCAAACCTCGCTTTCGACGGCAGTAATATGTTTGTGCCGCCCCTCGACAACACGTCCCTGTCGCAGCTTTTCCCAAAACTCGAAATACTCTTCGGATTCGCACGCGTCCTTGGGCCACAGCTTGTCGTGATTGCGCCCGACAAGCTCTTCGCCATAGTCCTCCATCGCGGTCATGGCACGTTCGTTCAGCTCGACAAGGTTGCCATCATTGTCGAACAGGATGGTCCCGATCGCCGAATCCATGGCAGCGCTGGTCGGCGACGCCGCCGCATTGCCGGACGAAGGTTCGGATGGCGCATCGACCTCTGGTGTAACCTGAACAATCACATGCGTGTGCACGTCTTGCGCACCACATGCCACAGCCTGCATCGTGCCTGACAGGGACAGCCCCAAGGACCCTTCGATCAAGCCCGACCACGCGCAATCCTCACCGGCAACCAGGCTCGCCCAGTACATATCCGCCTGACCCGCGCCGACCATCTCGGAGAAGGTCGGCTGAATGGTGTTGTCGAGGTCAAGACCCAGCTGCATCCGCGCCGAATCGTTGGCGGCCGCGAGGGTCCCGGTTTCCATGTCGAACAAAACCAGCAGTTTTTCCGCAATCAACTTCTCCGCAACCGGGCCAATCAGGTGGGTCAGAAGCTCGGCAGGTGTTTCGAAGTCAGTCTTCTTTGGGGACTCGGTCATGTGTCATCCTCGGCTAGATGCCGCCGGATTAGAGCGTCGAGGTTAAGAAAACCTGCATGCAAAAAACATATTTACTGTGCAGTGCCGACATCTGCCATCGCTCAGAATTCGTTAACCAGAAAGACCATATGGTCGCCCGAACACAGCATCAGGACGCTTATGCAGCACACATCAGACACCCGGATCGCCCGCATTATTGTTGATCAGCAGCTGTCGCTGCACGACGCCGAACGCGTGATCCGGCACGACGCCACGATTAGCCTGCATCCTCAAGCGGTTACGCGCTGCGTCTCAGCGCATGAACGTCTGCGCCGCGCGGTCGCTGAGGATCGTCACATCTATGGTCTGACCACCGGATTTGGGCCGCTTGCCAACCGTTTGGTTGACCGCAAAGCAGGTACGACCTTGCAACAGAACCTCGTTCATCATTTGGCAACGGGTGTTGGTCCATGGTTCGACTGGGCAAGCGGGCGGGCCATTGTGCTCGCGCGCTTGATGTCGATCTTGCAAGGTGTGTCAGGGGCTTCGGACGCCGCGATCAACGCCTTGGTGACGCTGTTGAACAGTGGTCTGTCACCTTGCGTACCCAGCAAGGGTACGGTCGGCGCATCGGGCGATTTGACGCCGCTTGCACATATGGTGCTCTGCTTTCAGGGGCGTGGTGCCTTTCAGACACAGGGCGGTAACGTGCTCGCCGGCGCCGACGGTCTCGGGCGTTTAAACCTGCAACCGCTAACGCTCGAAAACCGGGACGGCCTCGCTTTGGTCAACGGTACATCTGCGATGACCGGGTTGGCTGTGTTGAATGGGACTGCCGCCGAACGCGCCATTCAATGGGCGGTTCGACTGACAGCAGCTTTTGCAGAGACGCAGAATGGTCGGATTGAAGCCTGGCACGACACTTTTGCGGAAATACGGCCTCATCCCGGCCAAATCGCGGTCACAGCACAGCTAAAGGATGCGATCGGATCAAGCGCGCGAGTTGATCGAAGCGTTCTGTGCGACAGGCAACTGACAAATCAGCTGCCAATGATCGAGCAGCTGCCGGGTCAAGACGCCTATACGCTCCGTTGCGCGCCACAGGTGATCGGAGCGGTGCAGGACACGTTGAACTGGCACAATCAGGTGGTGAGAACGGAACTGTGCAGCGCGACCGACAACCCCGTCTTTCCCGCAGATGAAGGGGCGCCGCATGCCCTGCATGGCGGCAATTTCATGGGGCAGCATGTGGGGCTTGCATCTGACGCGCTCTCCAATGCTCTGTGCGCCCTCGCAGGTCTGGCCGAACGACAAATCGCCCGCATCACGGACGAAACGCTGAACCGCGGCCTGCCGGCGTTTTTGCACGAGGGTACGCCCGGGTTGAATTCCGGGTTGATGGGCGCGCAGGTGACAGCAACCGCAATTTTGGCCGAAATGCGGACAATTGGTGCTGCCTCGGTGCAGTCGCTTTCGACCAATGGAGCCAACCAGGATGTGGTCTCGATGGGCACAATTGCGGCGCGGTTGACCCAGGCCAAGCTCACGGCTGTGTACGAGATTCAGGCGATCATGGCGCTTTGCGTCGCGCAAGCGATAGATCTTGAGACATCGAGGGATCCATCCCGACCCTTTTCATCACAAGCAATCGCATTGCGCGACTACACAAGGTCGGTCAGTGAAAGGCTGACGGAGGACCGGCCGCTCGGAGCCGAAATCACAAATCTCTCGAGGTTGATGGCGAGCAGTTTTCCGCCTGAGTTTGAATACCAAAAACCAACGTCACATGAATGAGTTTGTCTGGCGGTGGACCGGACAACTATGTGCCGTGAACGACCAAGGCATCTGCAAAACAACATCCGGTTGGCAAGCTCGCAAGGCTGTTCGACGGCAGAGACCACAACTGTACAACGGCCTGCGCCCTTCGCTTAGTGATCATCGCGTGCCCACTGATCCAATACCCCAAAGCCGCCGAAGGGATCGGCGCAAGCAAACCAAAATTTTTGGGTTCAATCTGATAGGCAGGTGAGCCAAGTCTGGAAACTGACGCTGGGGAGACAGGATGAAAAACGCAGGGGAAACCTTTGTGTCGAAGCTCATCCGTTTTGATATCACCATCGAGTCGCCTTTGATCAATCCAACGATCAATAGAAGCCCAGTGGTTCGTTTCGCGCGTGGCGCACAAGTCCTTCAAAAATTATTGCCGCGGCAACCCTCAAGAAATTGGACAGACCCGAACATGGGGCGGTAAGTACCGCGCTTCCGGACCGCCCTGAGCGACGAAAATTCAGCACAACCAACGACATAGTGAATAGGCTCCGGTTCATCTAGTGGCGGCAAAAGCAATCCACTTTTCCACGTCAAGGATCTGCCCGACAACGCCCATATCAGTCGAAAGCCGGATTGGATCGGCAGCTGCAAGCTGTTGAAGCGATGAGATGCCACACTGGCTGAGCATCCATATCAAACCAGGACCTGCCCCGGGCAGTTCTGCCAAGTCTCCTTCAGACGCCTGATCTACAGCAGACGCATTTTCCAGCGGGTCCACCTCCACAGCATCCGTACCAATTTCCGAATCTGGGGCTGTATCAAGCCCTGGTTCTGGCACTGAAACCACTGGAGGCTCGACAGCGAGCTCAGCCGCAACCGGTTCCGAGGGATCGGAAAGCTGGACATCGGCACTCATCTCGGACATCGCGGCGTTCTCGATCGCGAGGTCATCCAGTGCATCCGTTGGTTCTACAGCCACTTCAAGAGCGGCCATCTCCTCCGGCACGATGTCTGACTGACCCTCATTTGGAGGGACATCGTCTATGCGTGGGTCCACACTCTCCTCGATTGGCGTTTCGGTTGTTTCCTGCACAAACGGCGTTTCCACCTCAACGCTCGGACCGCTCGGAGGCACCACAACTTTGTCCGGAGCTTCAGGAGCCACGCCTTGCTGATCAGACATCGATCGATCTGTCACAAGCGACGCTTTGCGCTTCTCCATGCGCTGCTGGCGCAACTCCCTGAGGTGTGCCCGTGCCGAGTTGCGCACATGCACAGTGCGGTTTTTGTAGTTTTGAGGCTGCGGCATCACGCGCTCTCCTGCAATTGGGGGTTCATATGCCAATCCGCCAGAACGTCGGCGACCAGCACGTGAAAATGCTGTTTGAAACACAGATGTAGGTGAAGATCCGTCCAAAGCTGGTCTGCATGACCGCCCTTTATCGCCAGCGTTTCTAGATTGGCGCACACGTTTTCGAGGCAATCGGTCGCCTCATCAAGATCGGAAATCTGAATGGCCTTGCTACCGACCCTCGCGCCATCCAGGTAGCTATAGGAAATTACAAATCCTTTTTTGGGCCGCCGCCACAGCTCCACCGTGATGTCCAAGTACTTCGAAAGCGCCACCTGATGGCGGGTCAACAGACACCCCTTAAACCGCAGAGGCGGTTTGCCTTGCCGGGTGAGCACGACGATTTCGCATGCAGAGCTGTCCTGAGCGGCTGCCGTATGCACCACCCGGTCATGATCATTCGCAGGCGCGCGCGCAGGCTCCTCCGCGTCTGGGTCCACATCCGTGTCAAAGCACGACATTTCCAAAGGCTCCGTTTTCAGGTACCTCATCGCTAAACGAAGTCCGGTTAGCGCCGGGTTAATTCAATTGGACATTATGTAGCTCAATGCCGAACGGGCTGAATCAGAAAGGTCGCGGACGGAAAAAAATCCTTGAGAAACACAAGCATTTCGGACGCCTCCGTCAAAGAGCCGAATTTATACTCCAACACCGTTTCACCAAATTCCTCCACATGCATCTCTACCATGCCCGCCATCGCATCCACTCCCATATCACCCAAAATTTGAGAACCATTTTCATCATATCATAGGAACAGAGTCTCGGAAGTTTGCGATCTGTTCATGTTTAACAGCCAATCAGGGGGCATCCGCAAATTTCGCGGCACGGGGTCCTTCGTGCCGCACCGGAAGGAGCAAAACATGAACGAAATTGGACAGCTCAGTGAGTCCGACGGACAGTATGAGTTTCGCGATCCAACGCGAAATCTCATTGTCCGCGGAGAGCATCCCGAATGGGTACTGCAGGCGGCTGCAGAAGTGATTGGCAATACCGCCAAGCTCGAAGCCGAAAGCGTGGTAGAGGAGTTGACCGCCATGGTCGAATTCGAAGCCGCGGAACAGATCGAAGTGGACTCTGCCAAATACGCTCTGAAAGAGCGGTTTGAACTGGTGCCACAATGCATCGTGTCACTGGGCAAGATGGACTACAAATGGGCATCTGCCGAAGGCCGGAAACAGAAGCCTGAGGAGTTTGGCCAACAACCCCTCAAGCGTGTGCATGACATGTCGATGACGCGTTCCGATTCGTTCCTCTCGAACGATCCCGGCGTGGACATGGGCGACTGAACGAACATCAATTCAAGGACTTCATCATGGAAATCATTCCCTTTGGCAGCCAGGATCTCGACAATATTCTGAGCCGCGAACCGCAACGTGCGGAATACCTGCCTTTCGGCGCGGTCATGCTGGACCGCAACGGAAAGATCACCAAGTACAACAAGGCCGAAGGCCTTATCGCCAGCCGTACCCCCGAGGATATGATCGGCAAAGACTTCTTCAATGACGTGGCACCCTGTGCCAAGGGTAAGAAGTTTCACGGCGAGTTTCTGAAATTCCACCGTACTGGTCAGATCAACGTCATGTTCGACTACACCTTTGCCTACAAGGGCGCGGATGTCGGCGTGAAAATTCACCTCAAGTCGCAACCGGATGGTCAGAACTGCTGGATGTTCGTGAAGCGGACCTAAGGCAACCAGGGCGAAGCGGCAAAAGACAGGTAAGGCGCACGTGATCGAGGTATCTACGATGATAACGCAGGAAATGCGCGAATTGCGCATGAAACCGGCGGCGCCTCCTTTGCCGCCGGCTTCGCCCGCTGCCACACAGTGTGTGGAGATTGCTGATCAACACGACATGCCGCGTCACCAGCCTGGTGGGGCAGTTCGGTTGGGAGGTCCGACACAGGTCAGCCTGCGGCGCGACGGACACGTTCCCATCAGGTTTACAGGGTATCTTGTGTATCAGGTGAACACTGCGTGGAACGGCGGAACTGGTGCATTCAACCACCGGGTTGCACTGTATCGGGATCAGGCGAGTGTTGTGTACGCGGCACTCGAATTGATCCCGAAGCCGGCCGTTGCAATGCGCCCAATTTATTGGGCGCAACCCATCCCCGAGACCCACGTCCTGGATAATCTCCTCGACAACTGGTGTCGCAACGTGGTGGCCAGGGGGCTGAACCCTGACCGACCCGCAAGCCTCCAAGATGCGCGATCAGCGCTTCATTCAATGACAGCGCATTCGTTGCGCGTGGCCAAGCCAGACACAGAAAGGAACAACACATGTCTTCAATGATGGAACAGGCCCAGACAGAGCCGAGCAACCAGGGTGCGGTTGCACAGTTCTCACCGAGTGCCCCGGTCAAGCGAATCAAACGCGTCGGTGGTCGGCCGCTCGTCTTTGAGGGGAGCGAATTGGCAATGGCCATGAGCTATACCCCGACCCTGCCCTACTGGTACGAGACGAACCTCTACCGCACGACGGATAACCGGTTTGTCGCCTGCGTGCGGCTGTTTTACGTCTCTGCCGATGAGCAGGACACAGCGCGTGCATGGGAGTGCGCCACTCTCGACGAAGCGATTGAAATGCTGGTGAATTATGACGCCGCCGCGGACGTCCGTCTGACGATGGACTATGCCAGCCACGACTTTTGTGCGGCCGAAATGGCAGCTCATGCGCTGGATATCCGGGCGCGGGCCAAAGGCTACCGTGAGCACTATGCGTCCCTTATCGGTGAGTTTTTGCATGACCTCGACGCGCCGTCCTGATCGGTCGGCGCGGTTGGTCGCACATTGTGTCAGAACAGGGAATGCCAGTGCAGCTCTTTGAACAAGGACTGAGCAAGGATGCCTTGCGGCGACTTATTATCAGTTTCATCCTGCGCGACCAGCAAAAACGAGCAAAGCAAGGCCTGGTCCAAAGCGATCAGGCCTTGACGCCGATGATATTCGGCAAGCAAACCGCGGAGATCGATGCGATCGAGGTGACAGAAGAGACGCTTGGCTTCGACAGCCTCGGGACACTCGAGTTGATCCTCGGATTGAACAGGTTCTTCGATCTGAACCAGTCCGGAGTCGAAGACTATCTGCTGATCAAGCGTCGGATCGGTGACTGGATCAACCTGTTGTCACAACATCGGCAGATCGTCGGCGACGCCTGGGCCTTCGGGTTTGCGACCTCCGGCTCGACCGGCGATGCCCGCGTCGTACCCCATTTGGCAGAGACGCTGTGGTCCGAAATGCGGTCTCAGGTTGCTGGCCCGTTCAGCGAAGTCTCTGCACCTGGACGGATCGTATTGCTGGTCCCGCCACATCACATCTATGGTTTTTTGTTTGGCTGTGTGCTGCCTGACATTCTCGGGATCGAGGTGATAGACCTGCACCGTGACGGACCAGGCGCTGCCTTTCGCCATGCGCGCAGCGGAGATCTGGTTGTTGGCACACCGTACAACTGGGACATGTTGCAAAAGATCGACCGGCAATTCGTGAATGGTGTCTATGGTGTCACGTCCGCCGGGCCTTCGTCGGCCACGACCTGGGACAGTGTCGCGCGTGGCAACCTTGCGCGTTTGACAGAGGTTTACGGGTCAACGGAAACAGGCGGCATTGCCACGCGCAGCGGATTTGCTGAACCGTTTGAGTTGTTGCCGCATCTGGAGATGTCGGACAAACGGATTCTGCGTCGCATCGACGGCGAACCACTGCCACTGCAAGATCGGCTTGAATGGATAAGTCCCAACCGTTTTCACCTTCGTGGCCGGCTTGATCATGTTGTGCAGGTGGCAGGCGTTAATGTCTCCCCGCAGCACATCCGGGACCGCATTCTTGGCGTTGACGGGGTTGCCGATGCAGCTGTGCGCATGGGTGCAACCCGATTGAAGGCGTTTGTCGTGCCAAAATCAGGCATGGACACGGCCGACCTGCAACACAGACTACAAGCCCATGTTTTCAGCACTTTGGAAGCAACAGCCCGACCAGAAAGCCTCACCTTCGGGGATCATTTGCCACGCAATGAGATGGGCAAGGCGGCCGATTGGTCGTGAGACAGCATTAATTTGAGGAAGTTGCGAATGCCCAAACTTCCTTAACCGAAAATAAAGCAAAAGCTCGCATCTTAATTGAAATTGGCAACAGCCAGGTCTCAAACCGGAGCCGCATGTGAGCAAGATCGAGTCACGACCCATCCAGGCGCTGTCTACCCCGGCGCTTGATGTCGGATCCAGTCAGCCGAACCCGTGGCTTGGCCTGAACCGCTCCGATAGTTTCTTTGAAAACGATGAAATCTCGAACCTGCTCAAGCGCGGGCTTTTCTATGCGGGCGCAGGTGTGCCCATCCACTTCCAGGGGACCGCAGGGCGCGGCAAGACATCGCTGGCGCTGGAGATTGCGCGCCGATTGGGCCGCAAGGTCTCCGTCATTGCGGGCAATGACTGGCTCGGCTCTGACGATCTGATCGGGCGGCAGGTTGGGCAAAGCACCACATCGGTCGTCGACAAATACGTCCAGCGCGTGCGGCGCAGCGAAACCGAACAGCGCTATGACTGGCAAAGTTCGGTGCTCGCCGACGCGATGCAAAACGGTCACACCCTCGTTTACGACGAATTCACCCGGTCCAGCGCCAAGGCGAACGGCATTTTGCTGAGTGTTCTCGAAGAGGGTGTGCTGCTCAACACAAACCCCCTCGCGGAGACCGACTGCATCTATGCCCACCCCAATTTCCGCATCATCCTGACCTCAAACCCCAGCGACTATGCAGGTCTCAACGCGACGCCGGATGCGCTGATGGACCGGATGGTGACATTCCGGCTTGCCCGCTACTCCGCGCAAACGGAAAGCGGGATCGTCGCGGCGCGCACCGGTCTCGACCCAATTGTCAGTCGCAAGATCGTGCAACTGGTACACGACCTGTTCGGCGGCCCCAGTGACGAAGGCGAATGCTCCATGCGGGCGGCCATCATGATCGCACAGATTGCGGCGATGCGCCTGCGCGCGACCAGCCTGTCGGATGCGCTGCTGTCGCAGATCGCTGCGGACGTCCTGAACGGACGCGGCGCGCAGCTCAGCACCGGCAAGATCGCCACGTATCTGTCCCTACAAAACCGGACGCAACAGGAGGTTGCCCGATGAAACGCCCCAAGACCCAAATGCCGAAACGCCCGCGCATGGCCTCGACCGCCACGGCGCGCAATTCCAAGGAGGCGGCGATCAACCTCGTGCGTCTGGAGTTCGACGCTGCACGACTCGAGATGGGGATCGCGCAGGCGACCAACCGCGCGCAGGCCTATGAGGGCGAGCTGCAACGCAACACGGCAGAACGGCAAAAACTGCTCGGCATCCTCAACAGATGACCCAACCGTAGGACGCGCACATGAAACGAGAACCCAAGGGGCAATTCGTGGAAGAAGCCCCCGCCCCCAGCATGACGATCATGCAGGCGATTGCGCACGCGCGGGAGACGATCACCGCGATGACCGGCCTGCCGATCGACTCGGTCGTGCAGTGCAAGCGAGGCGAAAACCTGAATTGGGGGATCGCGCTCGATGTTGTCGAAAGCCCGGCGCGCATGGGCGACAACGATCTGCTGGCCACCTACGAGGTCGAGATCAGCGCCGGCGGCGACATGCAGTCATTCCAGCGCATCCGCCGCTATCACCGCGAAGATCGGGACGGCTGATGAGTTATGACATCCAGACGCCCAATGGCGGCGATGGCCTTGCCGATGTGCTCGAACGGATCCTCGACAAGGGGGTGGTGATCGCGGGCGATGTCTCCGTCTCGCTGGTGGGGATTGAGCTGTTGACGATCCGCGTGCGTCTGCTGATCGCGACGGTCGATAAGGCCAAGGAAATGGGCATCAACTGGTGGGAAAGCGACCCGCGCCTGTCCGGCTCGGCCACTGCGCTGGTCGAAGAAAACGAGGCGCTGCACGCCCGGATCGAAAAGCTGGAACAGGCCGTCCTGGCTCAGACTGAACACAAGGACCTCGCCCTATGACGGATGACCCGAAGAAAAAGATAAAACAGGCCGCGCAGGATATTGACGTCGGTCTCAACTCGCTGTTCGGCGCGCTTGGCGACGCCATCGGTGACATGGTGTCACGGCTGGAGGATGGCAATTCCGGTGCCGTGACCCGCGATCATGTGATCGAGACCGAAAAGGGGCCGATGCGCGCGCACGCCGGTATTCGCGTGCAGATGGGCGGGCTGGGTGCGGCGCGATCTGCTGGCGGCACTGTTCAGGCCCGGCCGATCAATCCGGGCCGTGCCAAACCTGCTGCGGAACCCGCGCCAACGGCCAGACCGCTGGAATATGATGTGTTCGAGGATCAGGAGGCCTGGATTTTCACCGCCGACCTGCCCGGCGTGGCGCGCGATGATCTGTCGCTGGCCGCTGACGGCACGCATCTGGAGGTCACAACCTCCGGAGCGCGGCTCTTTGAGGCGCGGGTAGATCTGGGCAAACCCTTCGACCTCGAGGGGATCGACACGCAACTGCACAACGGCGTGCTCACCCTCAATATCCCCAAGCTGGAGGCCACATGATTTATCTTTACGGGCTGTTCGACGGCACGCCCGAGACGCTGGAGCAAGCACTTGCCGGATCGAACGGCCTTCAAAACACACCGGAAATCGCCCCCGTCGGCGCGTGGCACCTCGTCTATTCACAGCATGACGACGCGGAGATCTTGCCGAAACGCCGCCTCTTGCTGGCGCATACCAAGGTGTTGGAGCGGATGATTGCCGTGGGCACCGTGCTGCCAGCGCGGTTTGGGTTGGTCGCGCAGGATCTGGCGACGGCGACCAGCCTCATCACCGCGCAAGCCGACCTGGTTGCGGCGGAGTTCGAAAAGGTCCGGGGACATGTCGAACTGGGCGTGCGCATCTCTATAGACCGGGAAGCGGCGCTGGAGGCGACACTCACCGAACATGCCGATCTGAGGGGCGAACGCGATGCGCTGGCCCGCAAGGGTCCTGAGGCGCATTTCGCGATTGCCGAGTTCGGTGGCCGCCTCGCCGATCAACTGGACCGGCGGCGCGGCAAAGGGCAGCGCGCGCTGCTGGATGCGTTGGTCCCGCTGGCCCGCGCGCATGTGTTGCGCAAGCCCGAGGACGACAACGAGGTGCTGCGCGCCGAGTTCCTGATCAACGCCGATGCGCAGGCCGATTTCGTCACAGCCGTCGAAGCGGCGGCGGCACAGCAGGAATTTGCCCCCGGTGCGGAGGCTGCGATCCAGATCATCGGGCCCGTGCCCATGTACAACTTCGTGCGTCTCAGCCTGACGCCGGAAACAGACGGGATGGCAGCCTGATGGGACTGTTGAGCTCACTGATCCTGCTGCCCGTCAAAGGGCCGATGGATGGCGCCGTCTGGGTCGCCAACAAGGTTAACGAAAGCGTGCAGCAGGAATGGAACAACCCTGCCAGCATTCGCAAGGCTCTGGTTTCACTGGAAAAACAGCTGCTCGCCGAAGAAATCTCCGAAGATGCGTATGACGCTGCCGAAACGGAACTGCTGTTGCGGCTGAAGGCACTCACATGACCGCCGTGCGCCTCTGCCTCAAACAGGCGCAAAGCGGCCCGCAAGGCCGCGCCCTGGTGCGCATGCCCATCGACAAGATGACCGAAATGGGCTTGCGCGCCGGCGACACGATCGCCATTCGCGGCGCGCGCCAGTCCCATGCGCGGGTCATGCCCGCCGCGCGCGGGGGCGAGGATGTGGAGGCCAGCGGCGCGCTTGCGCAAAATATCGGCGCACAATGGGGCGACAGCACCGAAGTCATCCCCGCCGCGTTGCCGCCCCTGCGCTCCGTGATCATCAAAGCGACCGGCGCCACAATCGGCGCGCCCGCCGACATCGAAGAGGCGCTGTTCGACCTGCCGCTGACCGAAGGCGACGTGATCGAATTGATCCTGCCCATGGGGCGCGCAGCGCAGTTCGAAGTGATGTCGCTGGACCCAGGCCCGGCGGGACTCTTCACCGACCAGACCGCGCTCACCCTCGGCGGCCACCCCGCCGCCAGCGCGAGCTATGACGACATCGGCGGATTGTCTGAAGAGATCGCGCGCGTGCACGAGATGGTCGCCGTCCCGTTGCTGCGCCCCGAGCTGTTCGACCGGCTGCGCGTCCCCGCCCCTCGCGGCGTGCTGTTCACGGGCCCGCCGGGGTCGGGCAAGACGCTGCTGGCGCGCAGCATCGCCGCCAAGACCTCCGCTGCGTTCTTTCAGATCAACGGGCCGGAGATTGTCTCCAAACACTACGGCGAAAGCGAAGCCGCGTTACGCAACATCTTTGCAGCCGCCAGCAAAGATGCACCCGCCATCATCTTTATTGACGAGATCGACGCCATCGCGCCGCGCCGCGACAGCTTGTCGGGTGAAAAACAAGTCGAGCGGCGGGTTGTGGCGCAGCTGTTGACGTTGATGGACGGGCTGGCGGAACGCGGACGCGTGATCATCATGGCGGCCACCAACCTGCCCGACAGTCTCGACCCGGCGCTGCGTCGCCCCGGACGGTTCGACCGCGAGATCCGTTTTGGCCCACCCAAAGCTGCCGCACGTCGCGAAATCCTCGATATCCACCTAAGGGACGCGCCTTTGGCCGAGGATGTCGACCTTGGCGACATCGCGGCCCAGGCGCATGGCTATGTGGGCGCTGATCTTGCCGCACTCGCGCGCGAGGCGTCGCTGGCCGCGCTGGATCGCACCGTGTCGGAGGCCGGGGGGGAACATGCAGTACGCCCGGAGAACCTGTTCATCACCCGGCGCGACCTGGAACACGGGCTGGCCGTCACAAGCCCGAGCGCACTCCGCGACACGATGGTGGAGAGCCCGACGCTCACCTTCGACGATATCGGCGGGATGGAAGAGACCAAGGAGGCGCTGAAAGAAGCCGTCATTTGGCCGTTTCAGCACCGCGAAACGTTCGAGGCGTTGAACATGCGCAGCGTCTCTGGCGTTTTGATGTCCGGCCCGCCCGGCAGCGGCAAGACGATGCTGGCCCGTGCACTGGCTGCGGAAAGCGGGATGAACTTCATCCCCGTGCGGCCTGCGCGGATCATGTCTCAGTTCATGGGCGAGGCGGAGCGCGCGATTGCAGAGATATTCGCCAAGGCGCGCCAATCCGCGCCCTGCCTGATCTTTTTCGACGAACTTGATGCTCTGGCGCCCCGCCGCAATGGCAAGGACGCCACGCTGGACCGGATCGTGGCGCAGTTGCTCACCGATCTGGACGGCATGGCGCAGAACACGGATGTGGTCGTGCTGGCCGCCACGAATCGCGTGTCTGCCATTGACCCCGCCCTCAGCCGGCCAGGCCGCTTCGATCTGGTGATCCGCATCCCGTTGCCCGATGTGGCCGCCAGACTGGCCATTCTTGAGGTGCATACGAAGGCGCTGCCATTGAGCGCGGATGTGGACCTGACGCAGATTGCACAGCAGGCGTCGGACATGTCCGGCGCTGACCTCGCAGCGATGGCGCTGGCCGCGGCGAGGTCAGCGGCGCGACGCCATTTGCAGGCAAAAACCGGTGATGTGTCTGTAACCACACAAGATTTCAAAGCCGCACTACACATGATCCGGCGATCCAACGACATCCGGTCGGACGATTTCATCACATCCGGGGAGGCGTCATGAAAACCCACGAATTGATCTGCATCGTCGACAACGGCCCGCACACCCCGCCCGATGACCAGACGCAGTGTGTCAATGTCGGGCCCTACACTGCCATTCTGTCCACCGCATCCCGACCGCTGGTGTCCCTGCCGATGTCCCGCGCCGAGGCGATGCGGCAGGCTGCAGCGCGGCAAGCCCTGTTCGAACGGTTGTTGCCGATGGGCACCGTCGTGGCGGCCAAACCGCAGCTATGGTTAACACCGGATCAGGCCGCGACATGCCTGCGCGCGAACGCAGGCGTTCTGGACGAGACCTGCGCGTGGTTGCGCCACAAGGCGCAGTTTCAGATTGCCGTGGCATGGGATGCCGCACAGGTGCTTGACCGGTTCCGCGATACGCCTGAAATATCACCCCTTTTTGCCGCAGAAACGACGACGCCGGATGCACTGGAACGCGCAATCAGTCGGCTGCGCAACCGCCTTGGTGCACATATCCGGCAGTTGCTCGACCCGGTTGTCACGGATATCATCGCCCTGCCCGTCATCGACGACATGCTGTGCAATTTCGCCGTTTTGATCTCAGGCAAGGCCGAGGCGCAATTGGACCGCTGTGTGGAGGCCATCGATGCGATCTGGTCCGACGGGTTCCGGATCAGGCAGATCGGTCCGTCGGCGGCAGGCTCCTTTGCCCTTCTTGATCTCGCGTGGGTAACTGCGGACGAGATCAAAGCCACGCACCGGCTGTTGTCGCTCAATCCCGGTGCAACGCAAGATGCTGTTCAGTCCGCGAGGCGGCGTGCCCTGATGACCTCGCAAGGAGACACGTCGCACATCAAACACGCCGCCCGAATCGTCGACGCCACGCGCCAAAGCGGGGCGGACGGGTTCCACCTCGCCACCCTTCTGTCCGAAGATCAGGGCCTGGGCGACGCCACGTGGACCGCAGTCGCATGACGTCCAGGCCATTGCACTTGCACGGGATTTTCCACGGTGAGGCAGCCCCTTGCTCGGACACACCGGCGCATCGCATCATTGCCTTGCCCGCGTTCAACGCGTTGGTGAGCGACTACGCCCTCGATCCGGACACGGCCAATATCCCGCCCGATAACCTCGCCGATGCGGCGTTGGAACATCATCACATCCTGCAGGCGTATTGTGCGGACCATGCGCTGTTGCCGATGCGGTTCGGCACGTTGTTTTCGGGCATTCCCGCCTTGGAGAATGCCATGCAGCGCGAGCGCGAGCGTTATGTTCGCGCGCTGCAAACACTGGCAGGGCACCGCGAGTATTCGGTCGAGGTGCTGATTGGCGAGACAGTCCCGGCAGCACCAACATCATCTGCGACCGGGCGTGGTTTCCTCAGCGATCGCAAACAGTTGCGCGATCTTCGGCGGAACATTTCGCTGGACCGGCAAACCTTTGCAAGGGATCTGTTGCACCGGGTCGGGACGGTGACGGCGCATCCGCTACACAGCGGTGCGCCCAAGCCCGACAAGTTACTCGACGTGACCACACTGCTGTCGGAGGTGGCGCTCGCGGACCTGCGCCGCATCGCGGCGGACGCAGATACGCGCGCCAAGGAACTCGGGCTGAAGCTGCGGATCATGGGGCCGTGGCCTGCCTATCACGTTGACCCCGATGCGCTCCTGCAGGAGGCCGCGTGTCATGGCGCTTGAAATGCAGATGGCCACGCCGTCCGACGCGCTGGCGTCGTCCGACGCACGCCTCGTCGATGTCGTTGATGGCCTGTTGCGCCATGGCGTGGTGATCCGCGGCGAGGTTTGGCTGACCGTCGCGGATGTGGAATTGGTCTTTCTCGGACTCGATCTGGTGCTGGCCGCCCCCGATACAATCCGGCGCACAGGTGCCGCGTGACCGGGCAACGGCTTGTTCTGGGCTGGGCGCACAGCGACGTGCACTGCCTCGCGCCGATTGCGGTGCGCAAGGTGGGGCCGATCGGTGTGCTGCTCGTGCCGGAGCACGCCGCCGGGACCGCGCGCACGCGCTTGCAGCACCAGTTGCGATGTTTCGAGACCGGGATGGCCTTTGTGCCAACCGCCCCGGCCGAGCCCGTGCCCGAGAAGGATGGCGCGCGCATCGCGCAATCGCGGCAAAAACAGCTGGCGGAGGCGCTGGTTGCGCTCGACGGAATGGGTCAGTTGACGCTGTCGATGACCTGGGCCAGCCCGGTGCAAAGGCTGCACAACCGGACATGCGGGCGGGATTGGCTGCATCACCGCAAGGACTTGCACGCCGAAGCAGATCACCGGAGCCGGACCGCTCTGACCTTCCTTGACCTGCTGGAAAACCTCAGTCAGGCAAGCCGAACACGGCAGCAAAATCAGGGTGTTGAGCGTGATCTGCTAGTTTCGGGGGCCCGCATGAACAGTATCCGGCAACGCATTCAGAAACACGCGGCCACATTCGAGGCAGGCGATTTGAGCCTGACCGTGACAGGACTTTGGCCGCCATTCAGCTTTGTTCAATCATTTTCGTGCAACAACGGGGTCATCATATGAGCAATGGAGCCGCTTTTGAGATCAGTCCGCATGACATCGCCAATGCGTTGTGCCGCACACAGGGTGCGCCGGCAACGGTCGCGATTGACCCGGAGACTGTGGAACAGGACCTGGCGCGCCTTGTCCTGGGGCTGATGGCGTTCCTGCGGCAATTGATGGAGCTTCAGGCCATTCGACGGATGGAGGCCGGAAGCCTCACCGAGGATGAAGAAGAGAGAGTTGGAACGACTTTGATGCGCGCGGAAACGGCTCTTTACGATTTGGCGGATAAATTCGGATTGGCGCCCGAGGACCTGTCGCTTGATCTTGGTCCATTGGGCAAGACGATTTGACCGGCACTTGGCGTGAACGAGGCGCATGAAATGGAAGCCAGAATCACCTTGACCGACAACGTGGCGGAGCATGCGCCACCGCCCGACGCGTCCGAGCGCGACGTCGTGCAGGACATGATCCGCACCGGGATCGTCACGCACAAGATCGACAACGCACAAGCGCTGGACGCCGTGTTTGCGGTTTCGCAAATCCGCGACCTGCCCGAGGTCAGCTTCGTCGCTGCATTTGATGACGGTCTGATCCTGCTGGGCTGCCCCGATGGCCTGCCCGATAGCCTGACGGAGCTTGTCGAACACGTGGGGGCGCCGCCATCGCCCGCTCAACCCGATCTGTCCGCCAAGCTGGATGCCCTCGCCCAGCGCGTGGATGAAATGCACAAGACGAGCGAGGACCGGATTGACACCGGCCTGAGCCGTATCGAAACGCTGTCGCACCGGCTGGAATTCGTCGCTGACGCGCTGCACCCGGACAATGTGGCGCCTGCCGCTGCGCCGCCGGATTTCGACGCCGATTTTGCCGCCCTGCGCACCTTGCTTGAGGGGATGCACGACAAGATCGGCAACCAGCCGCGACAGGATTACGGGCCTTATTTTGACAAGCTCGAGCACAGCCTGAGCACGGTGTCGGAACGCAATGCCAACCAATCGGGCGCGATCGAGGCGACACTGGCCCAGTTGGGCGCTGGCGTGAATGCATTGATCGACAAGGTTGATGATACCGGCAGCAAGGAGCCGGACTTGCGGATAGGTCTCGAAGATGCTTTGTCGCCATTGGCCGCGCAGATGACCACGGTCGATGAAAAACTGGCGCAGTTTGATAAAGATTTGAAGCAACTTACTGCCGTGGGCCAGCAACAGGATCCGGGAATTGCCGAACTGGCCAGTGTGGTGGCGGCGCTGCAAACCAAAATCCAGGATTTGGCCAATAGCGACGCAGCCGACAGGCTCGATGGTCTGAAAGGCGAAATTGCCGACCTGAAAACGTTGCTGGGCGACAGTATCCCGCAGGTTTCGCAGAACATTGAGACGGTGCAAGCCCGGGTCACGACCTTGACCGACGTGGCGCAACGCCTTGACGACATGGACCCGAAACGTGGTTTTGAGCGGATCGAGGCGGGCCTGAGCGCAATTACGCAACACGTGGACGCGACGTTGCGCGGGGTGCAGGATGTCTCATCGCGGATCGAAAACAGCGAGATGCTGGACCAGATTACAGGTCTCGCAAGCAAGGTTGATACAATTTTGGAACGGCCCGCGGCGGACAGCTCCGCCGATGACCTGATCGCGCGCCTCAACGCCGTGGCTGGTGGGCTCGACGCGGTGCCGGACCGTGTGACAGCCGACGCAGTGGCGCAAATGTCAAAGGTGTTCGACACGGCTGTGGCGGGGCTGCACCAGGACGTGAAACGGCTGGCTCATCAGCCGACGCCCGTGATTGATCTGACAGAACAGCGGCGTGGATTTGCGAACTTTACCGCCGTGATGAGCGCGCTCACGACCAAACTCGAAGCGACGGCAGAGCAGATTGCCAGACAGCCTGTCAAACACGATCAGGAAGCGGCGCTCGAGACCGTTCTGGCGTATATGGAAACCCTGCCGGAGCAGCTCTCCTCTGCATTGCCACCGGCTGTAGACTTGTCCTCACTCGAAACCCGCCTTGATGATCTCCGACAGGTGACGAGTGCGTCAGAGGTCAATAGCGCAAAACTGCGGGAACGCATTGACGGGCTTGGCCACGCCGCCAAAACCGAGATCGAAGGGCTGAAGGCGACGCAGGACAGCGTGCTCGAGCATGTTGCCAGGGATGCGGTTGCGCCGGTCGATCTGACGCCCGTTGTCGCACAGCTCGAACATCTCACGACACAGGCGGCCATCGTTCCGGATGCGGTCGACGCGTTGCGCACGGAGATTGTGGGCTTTGTGCAAAGGCCGGCTGCACCGCTCGATCTGACGGCACAAAGGGAAAGCTTTGCCCGGTTTGGAACCGCAATGGGCGCCGTTGTCAGCCGGTTGGAAGATGCGATTGCACACCTCGATGCACGGGCCGAGCGCGCGGATGCGGATACGTCTGACTTGCAAGCGGTTGTTCAGGCACTGCCGGTGGCGTTGCACCACGCGTTGGATGACGCGCAAAACAACGACGTTCTGCAGGAAGCCATCGCCGGTGTCAGAGGTGACCTGGCGCAGGTCGCCGAGACTGTGGCGGGCGTCGCAGAACTGCGCAGCCTCATCGAAATGCTTGCACGCAGGCCGGATCCGACGCCAGATATGTCCGAACAGCGTCGCGGGTTTGCAAGGTTCGGCACGGCCATGGCAACGGTGGTACAGCGCCTGGAACATGTGTCCAGCCAATTGGATGAAAACGCCGCCGTCGAGTTGGATTTTGGCCCCATCACGGCAAGCCTCGACGGTATTCGACGTGACCTGGATGAGATGGCCGACGCGCAAACACAGCAGGCGTCCGCGTTGCAGACACAACTGGCTGAGCTGTCGGCGGACTTGGAAAACCATCCCTCTGACAGCGGCCCGGAGCCCGACGCTGACCCCGTCCCGGCAGGACATGTGTCGCTCGAAGAGATGCGCTTTCTTTTTGCAGAACTCGTTGCGAGCCAGATGCGCGACAACGCCGCCAGAGCGAAAAACAGTTAGAGTTTTAATTCAATGCAGCACGTTTTGCCCGGCTACCGCTCGAAATTAAACTTTTTCTTATTGATGCGCACCTAGACAGGAATGGCCTGCAAGAAATTGGGGCGCTTTCAGATGTCAAACTGTGGAGAAAACAATGGCCATCGAAAAAAACATTGCGTCCGCCTCAATTGCCGAGGTTGTGGACCGTATTCTGGACAAGGGCGTCGTGATCGATGCGTTTGTGCGCATCTCTCTCGTCGGGATCGAACTGATCGCGATCGAAGTGCGCGCTGTCGTGTCGTCCGTCGAGACCTGGCTGAAATATGCGGAAGCCGTCGGGCTCACCGTCGATCCAGCCACGGCTTGATCCAGCACGCTAGTGGAGGCGGACAGCCATGGGCGCGTCCGCCAAAGCCTCTCTCAGGCCCTGAACACGTCAATTTGGGCCTGAGGCAAGCTGTGCTGGCGACGCGCGTTCCGGATTTCGCGGCGACGAACGAAATGACGGAGCCTTCACCAGTCTTAAGGCAGTCACGGTAGATGCGCGGAGCTGTATCAAGCGCGAGAACGAAACCCTGAAAGACGCGCACCGCAACACCGGGCGGACACGTCTTGCACCAAACTCTACAACAGTTAGCCTCCCTTCACGGGGGAGACGCGCCATGACCAAGACCATTCTGCTGATTGGCACATATGACACCAAGGATGACGAGCTGCGCTATGTCGCCGGACGCATCAAGGCGATGGGAGGCAAGGTGCTGCGGATGGATGTGTCGGTGCTCGGCGACCCGACAGAGCCGACGGAGATCAGCAAGGCCGAGGTCGCCAACGCCGCAGGCAGCGATATCGCCACCGCGATCCAGTGCGGCGATGAAAACATAGCGATGCAGATCATGGCGCGCGGCGCCGCAACGCTGACCAGCACGCTCCACGCTCAGGGGCAAATCCACGGCTTGCTTGCCCTGGGCGGCAGCATGGGCACCGACCTCGCCCTCGATTGTGCGCAGGCCCTGCCGATGGGCGTCCCGAAATACGTTGTGTCCACCATTGCGTTCTCGCCCTTGATCCCGCCGGACAGGCTGTCGCCAGACATACAGATGATCCTCTGGGCTGGCGGTCTCTTTGGGCTCAACGCGGTGTGCAAATCATCTCTCAGCCAAGCCGCCGGTGCGGTCCTCGGCGCCGTACAGGCGGTCGAGCCGCCGCGCACCACGCGACCCGTGATCGGGATGACCAGCCTTGGATCGTCCTGCCTGACCTACATGACCCACCTGCGCGCACCGCTGGAGGATCGCGGGTTCGAGGTGGCGGTGTTTCACGCCACAGGCATGGGCGGCATGGCGTTCGAGGCGCTCGCAGCCCAGGGCTATTTCGCCGCCACCATGGACTTTGCCCTGCCGGAGCTGGCCAACCTCATGGTCGGCTCGGTCGCGCATGCCGGCCCCGCGCGGCTGACTGCGGCAGGCGCACACGGCATCCCGCAGATCGTGGCGCCGGGGTGCACGGATCTGATCGACTTTGCCGGGTGGCAGGACATCCCCGAGGCCTATGCCGACCGCCCCTTTCATGCCCACAATCGCCTGATCCAGTCGGCGGGGCTGGCCCCGGATGAACGCCGCACGCTGACACGCGACATCGCGGGCAGGCTGGCGCAAGCCACAGCGCCCGTGCATATATTGATGCCCACCCAGGGGGTCGAGGAATGGGACCGCCCGGGCGGCCCGGCGCATGATCCCGCAGGCCTCGCCGCGATGGTCGACGAGATGCGCCGCGCCATCACCGACCCGGTGCGCCTGACGCTGCTCGACTGTCACATCAACGATCCGGCCTTTGCCGATGCGGCGCTGGAGGTGCTGGACGGCTGGATCGCGGACGGGACAGTCCCGAAACCGGAAAACGCGCTGGCCTGAACCGACCCGGGCCAATCGCGACACAACAAAAGATCAATTGAATTCAACGCGTCGCACGATACCTCCGACAGATACAGCCACCACGCGAGTGACATGACCCAAGACGCTTCCCGATCCCGGCCCGCATCCGTGCCGCAATCCCGACTGGCCCGCGCGAGCCGCATGGGGGCGATGGCGGCCGGCGTCGCGGGCAACATGGCCGTTGGCGGCCTGCGCACGCTGGGCACCGGCGCGCGCCCCGACCCGCGTGCGCTGCTGCTAACGCCCACCAACCTGCGCCGCGTCGCCGACACCCTCGCGCAGATGCGCGGCGCCGCGATGAAGATGGGGCAGCTGATCTCGATGGACACCGGCGACACGCTGCCGCCTGAGCTGACCGACATTCTGGCGCGTCTGCGCGCGGATGCGGACTTCATGCCGCCCAAACAGCTCCGTACGGTCTTGAATGACGCCTGGGGCAGCGGCTGGCACCGGCAGTTCAAACGCTTTGACGTGCGTCCCATCGCCGCTGCCTCCATCGGGCAGGTGCATCAGGCCTGGCTGCACGACGGCACGCATCTGGCGATCAAGGTGCAGTACCCCGGCATCAGCCGCAGCATCGACAGCGATGTCGCCAATCTGGGCCGGTTGCTGCGGCTGTCGGGCCTGCTGCCCAAGGGGTTTGACCTGGGCCCCTACCTCGACGAGGCGCGCGCGCAACTGCACGAAGAGGCGGATTACACCGCCGAGTCCGCCCATCTGGAACGCTTTGCCACGCTGCTTGCCGGATCGCCGGACTTTGTCCTGCCGCAGTTTCACGCCCCGCTCAGTTCCAAAACCGTGCTCGCCATGCACTTTGTCCCGTCCGCCCCGATCGAGAGCCTGGCCGATGCGCCGCCACATATACGCGACCGTGCGGTGACGCGCCTGATCCGGCTGACGCTGCAGGAGCTGTTCGCGTTCGGCGTGATGCAGACCGACCCCAACTTCGCCAACTACCGGACCGAAGCCGACACCGGCCGCATCGTCCTGCTCGACTTTGGCGCGACGCGCCTTTTGCCGGACTGGCTGGCACCGGCGTGCCGCCGCCTGGTGGAGGCCGGCATGGCGGGCGACAACGCGGCCGTGGCGGACCAGTTGGACCGGATGGGCCTCGTGCCCGCGGCCACGCCCGAACATCACAAGACGCGCATTCTGGGCATGGTCGACATGATGTTCGACACGCTGCGCACGCAGGACACACTGGATCTCGCGACCTCCGACCTGGCCGCGCGCCTGCAGGCCGAGGGGGAGGCGCTGGCCCGCGCCGGCTTTGTCCCGACAGCGCCTGTGCCGCTTGACCTGCTCTTTGTGCAGCGCAAGGTGGCGGGCATGTTCCTGCTTGCCGCCCGCCTCGGCGCGACTGTTCCGGTGCGCGATCTGCTGGCCCCCTACCGCGCCGCGCCAGAGGCGGCATGACACCCGTCCTGCACCTCGAACAGGTGGAAAAGGCCTATGCCAGCGGCGACGGCCCCGTGCCGGTGCTGCGTGGCGTGAACCTGTCCATGGCCCCGGCAGAGACGCTGGCGCTGACCGGCGAATCCGGCAGCGGCAAGAGCACGTTGCTGCATTTGGCCGCGGGGCTCGAGACGGCAGACAAGGGTGCGGTGCGCATCGCGGGCCACGACATTACGCCGATGTCCGACACCGCCCGCGCGGCGCTGCGGCGTAAGGACGTGGCGGTGATCTTTCAGCAGTTCAACCTGATCCCCTCGCTCAACGTGGCCGACAATATCGCGTTTCAGGCCCGGCTGGCCGGGCGCGCGGACACCGCGCTGGCGATGCAACTGGCGAGCCGTCTGGGGCTGAGCGCGCAGCTGCGCAAATACCCCGAGGCGTTGTCTGGCGGCCAGCAGCAGCGCGTGGCCATCGCCCGTGCGCTCGCTGCCCGCCCGCGCCTGCTGCTCGCGGACGAGCCGACAGGCAATCTGGACGAGGCGACGGCACAGACTGTGATGACCGAGATGCTGAACCTCGTGACCGAGGTCGGCGCGGCGATGTTGCTGGTCACGCACTCGCCCACGCTGGCGGCGCAAATGGGACGGCAAGAGCATCTGAGCGGCGGGCTGCTGACATGAGGCGCGCCGCCCTGCACGCCCTTCTGTCGCATTGGCGGCGGCATCCGCTGCAACTGTTCGCCTTTCTGGCGGGGCTGGCGCTGGCGACGGGGCTGTGGTCCGGCGTGCAAGCCATCAACGCCGAGGCGCGGGCCAGCTACGATGCCGCCGCCGCGACGCTTGGCGAGGGGCAGTTCGACCAGATCGTTCCGCGCACCGGCGACGTGATCGCGCAGGCCGATTTTGTCAGCCTGCGCCGCGCCGGGTGGCGCGTGTCCCCGGTGATCGAAGGGCGCTATGACGGCGTGCGCCTGCTGGGCCTCGATCCGCTGTCGTCGCCGGGACAGTTCGACCTGGGCCAGGTGGCCGACGGCGGCGACATTCAGGCGTTCATCGGGCCGGGCCAGCTCTTTGCCACCGCCGATACGGCGGAGCGTCTGCAGACCGACGCACAGGTGATCGTGTCGCCCGACGCCGCGCCGGGCATCGCGGTGGGCGATATCGGCGTGGTGCAACGGATGCTGGGCCGCGCGGACTTGTCGCGCCTGCTGATCCTGCCGGAACAGCCCATGGGCCGCCCCCCGCTGGCACAGATAGCCCCGCACCTGCGCATCCAGCCGTCGATCCAGACCGCGGATGTGGGCGAGCTGACCGACAGCTTTCACCTCAACCTCACCGCCTTTGGCCTGCTGAGCTTTGCCGTGGGGCTGTTCATCGTGCACAGCACCATCGGCCTCGCCTTTGAACAGCGGCGCGGGCTGGTGCGCAGCCTGCGCGCGCTGGGTGTGCCCCTGCGCCAGCTGGTGACGTTGCTGGCGGCCGAGGTGCTGCTGCTGGCCACGCTCGGCGCGGGGCTGGGCATCATGCTGGGCTACGTGATGGCCGCCGTGCTGTTGCCCGATGTGGCGGTGACCCTGCGCGGGCTCTACGGCGCGGATGTGTCGGGCACGCTGCAGTTTCGGCCCGAATGGTGGGCGTCGGGCCTGGCCATTGCGCTGCTGGGCAGTGCCGTCGCGGCCAGCGGGCAGCTGTGGCAGATCGGGCGCATGTCGATCCTGGCCAGCGCGCAGCCCCGGGCGTGGTTCATGGCGTCCGGGCGCACCGCGTTGTGGCAGGCGGGCGGTGCCGTTGCGCTGGCGGCAGGCGCGCTGCTGCTGACGCTCTTTGGCCAAGGGCTGATCGCGTCCTTTGCGCTGCTGGGCTGCTTTTTGCTGGCGGCTGCCCTCACCTTGCCCCTGCTGATCCGACCGGTCACAGGCTGGGCCGAACGGCGCGCGCGCGGGCCGGTGGCGGCGTGGTTCTGGGCCGACACGCGCCAGCAATTGCCGGGGTTGAGCCTTGCGTTGATGGCGCTGCTCCTGGCGGTGGCGGCCAATATCGGCGTGTCGACCATGGTGTCGAGCTTTCGGCTGACCTTTGTCGCGTTCCTCGATCAGCGGCTCGCGGCAGAGCTCTATCTGCGCATCGATGACGCGGCGGATGCGCAGGGGCTGGTGCCGGTCATGGCCAGCCATGCCGACGAGGTGCTGCCGCTGATGCGCGTCGATACCACCGCCGCAGGCCTGCCGGCGCAAATCCTGGGCGTCCGGGTCGGGCCGACCTATCGCGAGAACTGGGTGTTCCTGGCCGCGTCCCCGGACGCGTGGGACCGTGTCGCCGCAGGCGATGCCATCGTGACCAACGAACAATTCGCTCGCCGCGCGGGCCTGTGGGTCGGCGACAGCGTCACGCTTGCGGAAACGGCCTACCCGATCGCCGCCGTCATCGGCGATTACGGCAACCCGCGCGGCCAGCTGATCGTCGGCGAGGCGCTATTTCAGGCCCTTTACCCCGACGTCACCGCCCAAAGCTTTGGCCTGCGCACGACCGATCCCGCCGCCCTGCGCGTCACTTTGCGCGACGCCGGCGTGCCCGACAGCGCCATAACCGATCAGGCGGCGCTGAAATCCTTTTCGCTCCAGATCTTCGAACGCACCTTTGCAGTGACCGCCGCGCTCAACGTGCTGACCCTCGCCGTGGCCGGGTTCGCCATGCTGATGAGCCTGCTGACGCTGGCCGACCAACGCCTGCCCCAGCTGGCACCCGTCTGGGCGCTGGGGCTGACACGGCGGCAACTGGGGCGGCTGGAGCTGATGCGCGCCGGCCTCTTTGCGCTGCTGGTCAGCGCGGTAGCGGTGCCCGTGGGGCTGGGGCTGGCCTGGGTGCTGCTGGCCAAGGTCAACGTCGACGCCTTTGGCTGGCGGCTGCCGATGTTCCTCTTTCCGGGGGCCTATGCGATCCTTGCCGGTGCGGCGATTGCGGCGGCGGTGCTGGCCGCCCTGTGGCCGTCGCTGCGCCTGATGCGCACGCCGCCCGCGCGGCTTTTGCAGGTGTTTGCCCATGAACGTTAAGGCTCTCCTGATCGCCCTAATGTTGCCCGCAGCGCTCTGGGCGCAGGGCTTTGCCGGGCTGGGGACGGACGCCGACGGTTTTGCCGCGCCGGAGCGTGGAACGGCGTTTGATTTTCCCGCCGATCATGGCCCCCACCCCGACTACCGCATCGAATGGTGGTACCTGACCGCGAACCTGCAAGGCGCCGATGGCACGCCCTACGGGCTGCAATGGACGCTGTTCCGGTCGGCGCTGGCACCGGGCGAGCGGCCGGGCTGGCAGTCGCCGCAAGTGTGGTTCGCCCACGCCGCCGTGACCACGCCCGACACGCATTACGCCACCGAACGGTTCGCGCGGGGCGGCGTCGGCACTGCTGGGGTGGAGGCTGCACCCTTCCGCGCCTGGATCGATGAATGGGTGCTCGAAGGCCCCGATTTCGACAGTTTGCGCATGACCGCCGCAGGGCCCGCGTTCCGCTACGAGATGACGCTGGAGGCCGAGGGGCCGCTGGTCTTTCACGGCGACGCGGGGTTTTCGGTCAAGTCGGAGGAGGGGCAGGCCAGCTATTACTACTCGCAGCCCAACTACCGCATCGCCGGGACGCTGCATTTGCCCGACGGCCCCGTGGCGGTCTCCGGCAATGCGTGGCTCGACCGCGAATGGTCATCGCAACCCCTGTCGGGGCGGCAGGCGGGCTGGGACTGGTTTTCGATCAGCTTTGAGAGCGGCGACAAGCTGATGGGGTTTCAGTTGCGCAATCGCGACGGCAGCGCGGGCTATACATCGGGCACCTGGATCGCGCCGGACGGAGCCAGCGTCAGCCTGCCCAACGGCGCGTTCGGTGCCGAACCGCTTGGCACGCATGTCGTTGCGGGACGCGCGGTGCCCACGCGCTGGCAGGTGCGCGTGCCGGATCGCGGCGTCGACATCACGGTCGAGGCGGTGAACCCCGACGCGTGGATGGGCCTGTCGATTCCCTATTGGGAGGGGCCGGTGCGGGTCAGCGGCTCGCATACCGGGCGCGGCTATCTGGAGATGACAGGCTATGAGTGACCCCGGCGACCTGAGCGCGTTTCTGGCCGAGGCGTGGCAGCACCTGCGGCGCGGGGCGGCGGATGCCAAATCGCCCGCCCGCTACCCCGTCTTTGCCACCGTGTCGCCCACCGGCGTGCCCGAGGCGCGCACCGTCGCCCTGCGCCGGGCCGACGCGGGTGCCGCCCTGCTTGAGGTGCATACCGATATCGAAACGCCCAAGGTGGCGGCCCTGCGCGCCAATCCGGTGGCCGCCTTGCATGTCTGGCTGCCCCGCGCGCGGCTGCAGATCCGCGTGACAGCCCGGGTCGAGATCCTCACCGGGGCGGATGTGGAACAGGCCTGGGCACAGGTGCCGCCGGCCTCGCGCGTGTCCTACGGCACAGAGCCGCTGCCGGGCCAGCCCATCGCCAGCGTGCACGCCTACGAAAAGCCGCCCAACAAGGACCGCTTTGCCGTGCTGCGGTGCCATGCAAGCGAGATTGATCTGGTGCATCTCGACACCGTGCATCGCCGCGCGGGCTATGCCCGGAGCGATGGCTGGCAAGGCCGCTGGCTTGCGCCCTAGCGGTCGAAGCGGCGCAGGCGGGTGCCGCTGCGCACCATCTCCCAATGCATGCGCAGGCTGGGAAAGAACAGCAGCACAAAGCCGATATACCAGTACATCCCCAGCATGAAGGGCACCCAGAGCAGCGTGCAGACAAGGCCGAAACCGCCCGCCAGGCTCATCGCCACATCCTGCCGCACCACGCGCAGCAACCACAGATGCAACATCTTGCCGCCATCCAGCGGCTGCACCGGGATCATGTTCAGGATGAACAGCATCAGGTTGATCTCTGCCGCCGTCTCCAGCCAGTAGATCACCTCGAACCGGGCCGCGTGCGCGGCAAAAAACGCGTCCCACACCTTGTCCGTCGCCTCAAAGCTCGGGAATTCCGGCCAGATCGACCACGCGCCCAGCGACAGCACCGCCCACAGCGCCAGGTTGACCAGCGGACCCATCAGCACGATCAGCTCGGACGGATAGGCGCCCGCGCTGCGATGCTCGCAAAACCCGCCGCCGCCATGGATGACGATCCGGTGCACCTTGATCCCCTGCACATGCGCGCCCCAGGCGTGGCCCAGCTCGTGCAGGAAAATCGCAGCCACCACGATGGCGAACATGTTCAGGCCCCAGGCCAGATCATCGACGCTTTCCGCCGACAGGCCGACAAAGATCAGCAGCAGGAATCCGGTACTGGGCATGACTTGCACCGGCAGACCCCACGGGCCGAACCAGGTGAACAGCGGCTTGTCTGAGTTCATCACGGGAGGGCTTGCCTTTGCTGCGCGGTGTCCGTCACATGTGCGGATACATGGTAAACGGAGCAGAATTATGGCGTCGCCGTCCATCGTCATTCTCACCGGTGCGGGCATCTCTGCCGAAAGCGGTCTGGGCACCTTTCGCGACGAGGGCGGCCTGTGGGCGCAGCACCGGATCGAGGATGTGGCGACGCCCGAAGGCTTCGCGCGCAACCCGCAACTGGTGGTCGATTTCTACAACGCCCGCCGCGCGCAGGCGATGGACGCCACGCCCAACGCGGCCCATGCCGCGCTGGCGCGGCTCGAGGCGGAGCATGCGGGCGATGTGCTGCTGGTGACGCAGAACGTGGACGATTTGCATGAAAAGGCGGGCAGTCAGCATGTCGTGCACATGCATGGCGCGCTGAATTCGGCGCTTTGCGGCGCGTGCGATCACCGCTGGCCCGCGCCGCGCGCCATGCAGGTGGGCGCGGCCTGTCCGCACTGCGGCGCGCCCGCCGCCCGGCCCGATATCGTGTGGTTCGGCGAAATCCCCTACCAGATGGAGCGGATCGAACAGGCGCTGACCCGCGCCGATATCTTTGTCGCCATCGGCACGTCGGGCAATGTCTACCCCGCCGCGGGCTTTGTGCAGCTGGCCGCACATGTGGGCGCGCACACGGTCGAGATGAACCTTGATCCCGGCGAGAACGTATCGCTGTTCGCCGAGGCGCGGGCGGGCAAAGCGTCAGAGACTGTGCCCGCTTGGGTCGGTGACATGCTTGGCGGTTAGTGGCCGTGGCCGCCATGCGCCCCGGCTTGCGGCTTGCGCGCGTTGTCGACGGGGATGGTCACGACCACCTCGCCCGCCTCTTCGAAGATCAGCGTCACGGTGATATCCGCGCCTTGCTCCAGCGGGCCGGTCAGGCCCATGAGCATGACGTGATCACCGCCGCGCACCATCTTGTGCATCGCACCGGCAGGCAGCGGGATGCCGCCCTCGATCTCGGTCATCTGCATGATGCCGTCGCCGGTCTCGATATGCGTGTGCAGCTCGACCCGCTGGGCGGCACCGGTCTGCGCGGCAACCAAACGGTCATCAGTGCCGCCGGTGTTGTGCAGCGTCATGAACGCCGCACCGGCCTTGGCCGAGGGGCTGGCGGCACGGGCGTAGGGGTCCATCACCATGATGTCGGCAGCCGCCGCGGGCAGGGCAACCAGGGTCGCCATCAGCGTGGCGGACAAAGAAAAGGGTCGGGACATCGCGTCCTCCTGTAGGTCGGATCTGTGCGTCGGGTTTCGGTGTCAGATCAGACCGGTCGGGGGGCCGCGTGATGTGATGGGCAAGGGCTGCGGGCGCACGTCCTGCGATGTTTGCAAGTCCGGCACGGTGGCGACCGGCACGACCCGCAGCGGCGCAAGCGCCACCCCACCGGGCACCGGTGCGACCAGGTGCAGAACGCAGTCGGGGCACAGATGCGGCGGGTGCGTCGGCTGTCCCTCGGCATCGAGGTAGAGCACCGAAATACCGTGCCCGCCGCAGATCACCACGTGATCGACCGCAGGTGCCGCACCGCGCGCGGTTGCCGCGCCGATACCGGTCACCAGCATCGCCACGGTCAGTATCATATGGAGCATCGCGCGCATCATCGCGCAAAACCTACGCAAGACGTGGGCGCATCTCAACTGCGGCAAAAGGGCCGGTGCGCGGGTGTCACGCCCCTGTCTGCTCGGCGCGTTACCCATTGGCAACGCGAGTTAAGCCCCTGAATTCGCGTGGTTTCATCCACGCGCCGAAGGGCCCATTGCCCCGGCCAGACCGGTCAGTGCAGAGGTTGCCACAAGTCTGCCCCCCCCGTGACGGTAAGGACGACGCCGAGCCATCCGGTCAAGACCGCCCCGGGCGGACGCGGGCCACGGGCACCATCACGGTCGGAGGTCTGCGGGGCGACGTCAAATCCGGTTCTGTGACGTTCGTCGACGCCACCACCAGCCTCGTTCCGGGAGTTCGGCACACGCACGGAAAAACCCCGCCTGCCGGGGCAGACGGGGTCGATCTTGATACGGCGCAGGGAGAACGCTCAGGCGGCGGTTTGCGCCTTGGCGATCTCTTTCTTGACCTTGCGGGCGCGGTCGGACAGCTCGACGTCCTTGGCCTTGGCCAGATACGCGTCCAGCCCACCGCGGTGGTCGACCGACCGCAGTGCTGCGGCCGAGATGCGCAGCTTGACGCCACGGCCCAGCGTTTCGGACTGCAAGGTCACGTCGTTCAGGTTCGGCAGAAAGCGCCGCCGGGTCTTGTTGTTGGCGTGGCTGACATTGTTGCCAGACATCGGGCCTTTGCCGGTCAGTTCGCACACACGCGACATGGGGTCATCCTCTTCGTTCATCTTGCCGGTCCGTGGACCCCGTGTTGGCCCCGAAACGACAGCAGCACTGCGCGAGACGCAGCGCTGGCGAAAATCGTCTGCGGGCAATAGGGGGAATCGCGCAGGCCGTCAACCCGGAATGGGCGTGTTAGCTGCGCAGGAAGGCGAGCATTTCCGCCGCCGCCGCACCCGGCTCTGCCGCGCCATCCGCGACGGCGGTGGCGAGCCGTTCCATCCGGTCGCGGGCCTCGGGCCGGTCGAGTTGCGCCAGCAGCGCGGTGCGCACATCCGCCTCGAACCAATAGCGCGCCTGCGCGGCCCGTGTCGCATCGAAATGGCCGGTGTCGCGCCGCCATGCGGTCAGCCGCTCCATCTCGGTCCAGGCGTCGGCGATACCGGCCTCTTGCAGGGCCGAAACCATCATCGCCTTGGGGAAATAATCAGGGTCCTGCGGCCGTTTGCGCAGCAGACGCAGGGCCCCGGCGTAGTCGGCGCAGGTGCGCATCGCCGCCGGTTTCAGATCACCATCGGCCTTGTTGATCAGGATCATGTCGGCCATTTCCATGATGCCGCGCTTGACCCCCTGCAACTCATCCCCGCCTGCGGGCGCCAGCAGCAGCACAAACAGGTCCGCCATCTGCGCCACCTGCGTTTCCGACTGGCCCACGCCGACCGTCTCGATCAGCACGACGTCGAAACCGGCCCCTTCGCACAGGCGCACCGCCTCGCGGGTGCGGCGCGCGACGCCGCCCAGATGCGTCTGGCTGGGCGAGGGCCGGATAAAGGCGTTGGGGTCACGGCTGAGCCGGTCCATCCGCGTCTTGTCGCCAAGGATCGAACCGCCGGAGCGGGCCGAACTTGGGTCGACCGCCAGCACCGCGACCCGCAGGCCGCGCGCTGTCAGCATCATGCCGAACGCCTCGATAAAGGTTGACTTGCCCACGCCCGGCGTGCCCGACAGCCCGATGCGCAGCGCCTGGCGGTCCTGTGGCAGGGCGCCCAGCAGCGCGGTCGCCGCGTCGCGGTGATCGGTGCGGCTGCTTTCGATCAGGGTGATGCCACGCGCCAGCGCGCGCCGCTCGCCTGCCGCGATGCGCTGTGCCAGATCGCCTATGTCGGTCACCGGTGTCATCGCCGCTTTCTGAGCAGCGGGGCGGCAAATGTCCAGAGTTGGCGCGGTGGCGCGCTTGGGCCATAAGGCAGGCCATGAGCCCGCCTGCCCTGCCCATTGACGCGATCCTGCCCGAGTTGACCGACCTGTTGGCGCGCACGGGCCGCGCCGTGTTGCAAGCGCCACCCGGTGCGGGCAAGACGACGCGCGTGCCGCTGGCGATGCTGGAGGCGGGACTGACCCGGGGCCGGATCGTGATGCTGGAGCCGCGCCGCCTTGCCGCGCGCGCTGCCGCCGACCGCATGGCCGCCGGTTTGGGCGAACGCGTCGGGCAGACGGTGGGGTACCGCATCCGGGGCGAGGCGCGTGTGTCCGATGCGACGCGGATCGAGGTGGTGACCGAAGGCATCCTGACCCGGATGCTGCAATCCGATCCGGAGTTGCCGGGCGTGGGTGCGGTGATCTTTGACGAATTTCACGAAAGGTCGCTGAATGCCGATCTGGGGCTGGCGCTGTGCCTGGAGGTGACGGAGGCGCTGCGCGACGATCTGATCCTGCTGGCGATGTCCGCGACGCTGGACGCGGCCCCGGTGGCGCAGGTGATGCGGGCCGGGATCATCACGTCCGAAGGCCAGAGCTTTGACGTCGCGCCGCATTGGCTGGACCGGCCCGTGCCCAAACAACACCGGTTCGAGGCGGCGATGGCCGACCTGATCGTGCAGGCCGCCCACGAGGCCGAGGGCGGGCTGCTCGCCTTTCTGCCCGGCGAGGGCGAGATACGGCGGGTGGAGGCGGCCTTGGCTGGCCGCTTGCCGGCAGGCTGCACGGTCCAGCCGCTCTTTGGTGCGATGGACCTGGCAGCGCAGCGCGCTGCCGTCGCCCCGAGTGCGGCGCGCAAGGTGGTTCTCGCCACGTCGATTGCCGAGACGTCGCTGACCATCCCGGACATCCGCATCGTGGTGGATGGCGGGCGGTCGCGGCGGGCGCTGTTCGATCCGGCGTCGGGCATGTCGCGGCTGATCACCGAGCGTGTCACCCGCGCCGAGGCGACGCAGCGCGCAGGCCGCGCCGGCCGGGTGGCGCCGGGGCGCTGTTACAAGCTGTGGACGCGGGGGGAGGACGGCGCGCTGGCCGCCTACCCGCCGCCCGAGATTGAGGCGGGCGATCTGGCGGGCTTTGCGCTGGAACTGGCGCTGTGGGGCGGGTCGGAAGATGACATGGCCTTTGTCACGCCGCCGCATCCGGGCCGGCTGGCGGAGGCGCGGAGCCTCTTGCAGATGCTGGGCGGTCTGGACGCGGATCAGCGCATCACGGACCACGGGCGCGCGCTGGCCCGTGCGCCACTGCATCCACGGCTGGCGCATATGCTGGAGCGGGCGGGCGACGGGGCGGCGACGCTGGCCGCCCTGCTGGCCGACCGGGACCCGCTGCGCGGGCGGGGCGTCGATCTGGCCCTGCGCCTGCGGGCGCTGGCGCAGCCGGACAGCTTTGGCGAGGCGGTGCATCGCGGGGCGGTGGCGCGGATCAGGGCGGATGCGAAACGACTGCGGCGCGGTCGCAAGGACGCGGGCCTGAGCCCGGCGGCGATGGCAGCGCTGGCCTACCCGGACCGGATCGGGTTGCGCCGCAAGGGCGACGCACCACGCTATGTTCTTTCGGGCGGCAAGGGCGCGGTGCTGCCCGAGGGCGACGCGCTGGCGAGCCAGCGGCTGATCGTGGCGACCGATCTGGATGGCGACCCGCGCGAGGCGCGGATCCGGCAGGCCGCCGTGCTGGGTGAGGCGGAGCTGGAGGATGTCTTTGGCGATCAAATCACCTGGCAGGACACCTGCCACTGGTCGCGCCGCGACGGGCGGGTGCTGGCGCGGCGGCAGCGCCGGTTTGGCGCGCTGGTGCTGGAAGATCAGGCGTGGAAGGACGCGCCGGAGGATGCGGTGGCGCGCGCGATGCTCGACGGGGTGCGGCAGCTGGGCCTGCGCCCGTCCAAGGGTGCTGCGCGTCTGATGGCGCGGGCGGCGCTGATGGGCGAGGGATTCCCGGACCTGTCGGAGGACGCGCTGCTGGGCACGCTGGAGCAGTGGTTGCTGCCGTTCCTCGGCACTGTGCGCAGCACGGCGGACTGGAAAGCCTTCGACATCCGCCCCGCGCTTGAGGCGCATCTGGGCTGGGACAACATGCAAGCTCTCAACCGTGCCGTGCCGGGCGCGTTTGTCACGCCGCTGGGGCGCAAGGTGCCGATCGACTATGACGCCGAGCGGCCCGGCATCGCGGTGCGCTTGCAGGAGATGTTCGGTGTGACGACCCATCCGATGGTGGGCGCGCAGCCCTTGCAGGTCACGCTGCTGTCGCCCGCGCAGCGCCCGGTGCAGGTCACGGCGGACCTGCCGGGGTTCTGGGCCAATTCCTATGCGGATGTGCGCAAGGACATGCGTGGCCAATACCCCAAACACCCCTGGCCCGAAGACCCGACACAGGCCGATCCGACCCTGCGGGCCAAGCCGCGCCGCTAGAACCGTGGGGCGATGTCGGCGGGTGACAGGCCCGGTGGGCCCTTGTCCGCCGCTTCGGCCTGTTTGATCAGGTGCCGCATGCGGGCGTTGAGCGGGGCCTGCCGCCCCTGCCGCTGTGCCAGATCGAGGATCACGCCCTGCAGCGCATCGATCTCGGTCGGGCGGCGTCGGGTCAGGTCCTCCCACATGGAGGAGCGGGCGGTGGCGTCGATGGTCAGCATCTGTGCCGCGATCCGGCGAAAGAGCGGCGTGGGCAGGCGCAGCACGTGGGGGATCAGCCAGGGCGGTGCTGCAGCGCTCTTGGCCGGGGTGATGCCCGCGACGCGCAGGATGCGCAGCGCCTCGGACATCTGCGCGGCCATGAGCCGTCGCCAGCGACGGTCCTGCAACTGCTCGAGCAGAGGCATGTCGGCCAGCGCGTTGATCGCGTTGCCGAGGTTCAGCACCAGCTTGCCCCATTGCACGGCCTCGATCCGGTCGGTTTGCACCCAGGCCAGCGTGCCGGAGTCGAGATCGGGGAGCGGCCCCGCCTCGACCATGATGTCGCCGGAGGTGGCTCGGTGGAACCGCCCCCGCGCACCCGCCACGACGTTGAACGGCACCATTGCCGCGCGCACATCCGCGCCGGGCAAGGCGCGGCGCAGCGCATCGGCGTTGCCGACCCCGTTTTGCAGGCTGATGACCTGCGCGTCCGGGGCGTGATCGCGGATCAAGCGCGCCATGGGGTCGGTGTCGCGGGATTTGACCGCGACCAGCACCAGATCGGCCCCGGCGAGGCTGGCGCCGGGATCCTCGCTGATCCGGAGCCCGGTCAGCGTCTGATCGAGGCCGTCATAGTCGGTCAGGTGCAGCCCGTGCCGGGCCAGGTCCGCGCAGACCCGCGCCCGCCCGAGAAAGCGGACGTCGTGCCCGGCATCCACCAGCAGCCCGCCCACAAAGCAGCCGATGCTGCCCGCCCCGGCGACCGCGATGCGCGGGCCACCTGCGATGCGGGGCGCAGTCACCCTAGCGGCCCAGACACCAGCGCATGATCGCCTTTTGCGCATGCAGCCGGTTTTCCGCCTCGTCGAAGATGACCGAATGCGGGCCGTCCATGATCTCGGAGGTCGCCTCGTCCTCGCGGTGGGCGGGCAGGCAGTGCATGAAGAGGCTGTCGGGCCGCGCCTGCGCCATCAGGTCGGCGTTGACCTGATAGCCACGCAGCTGGTTGTGCCGCCGTTCGCGCGCCGATTGCGGGTCATGCATGCTGACCCAGGTGTCGGTCACGACAAGGTCCGCGCCCGCGACCGCCGCGTGCGGATCGCGCACGGTTGTGTAGAGCCCGTCAAGCGCGCGCTCGGGGTCGAGCGGCTCGGGTCCCGTGAAGACCAGTTCGAAGTCGAACTGGCGGGCCGCATGGGCAAAGCTGGCAAAGACGTTGTTGCCGTCGCCGCACCACACGACCTTTTTGCCCCGGATCGGGCCGCAATGTTCCTCAAAGGTCATGACATCGGCCATGATCTGGCAGGGATGCGTGCGGTTGGTCAGGCCGTTGATGACCGGCACGGTGGCGTATTCCGCCATCTCGAGCAGCGTCGCCTCCTCGAAGGTGCGGATCATGATGAGGTCCACGTAGCGGCTGAGCACGCGGGCGGTGTCGGCGATGGTCTCGCCGTGGCCCAGCTGCATGTCGGCACCCGACAGCACCATCGTCTGCCCGCCCATCTGGCGCACCCCGACGTCAAAGCTGACCCGGGTGCGGGTCGACGGCTTTTCGAAGATGAGAGCCACCATGTGCCCGGCCAGCGGCTGATCATCGTCGGCGGCACCTTTCAGACGGCCCGCGCGGGCGGCTTTCATCTGGTGCGCGCTGTCCATGATGGCGCGCAATTCGGTCTGGTCCGTGGTGAGGATATCGAGGAAATGGGTCATTTGGGTTCTCCTGGTGGAGAGACCCGGGGGCGCTGCCCCCGGACCCCCGGAGTTTATCTGGCAAGATGAAGGAGGATCAGGCCGCGAGGGATTGGGCGGCTGCGTCAAGGCGGGCGACGGCTTCGGCGATTTCCTCATCCGTTATGGTGAGCGGGGGCAGGAGGCGGATGACGTTGTCGGCAGCCGGGACGGTCAGGACCTGCTGGGCGTAGCCTGCGCTGACGATGTCGGTGTTGGTGGCCTTGCACTTGATGCCCAGCATGAGGCCCGATCCGCGCACGCTGTCGAACACGTCCGGGTGGGCGGCAATCAGCCCTTCGAGCTTTTGGCGCAAGAGGCCCGCCTTGCGGTTGACCTCGGCCAGAAAGGCGGGGTCGCCGACGATGTCCATGACGGTCGCGCCCACCGCGCAGCCCAGCGGGTTGCCGCCATAGGTGGAGCCGTGGGTGCCTGCGGTCATGCCGCTTGCCGCCTCTTCGGTGGCGAGCACGGCACCCAGCGGGAAGCCGCCGCCGATGCCCTTGGCCACCATCATGATGTCGGGGGAGATGCCGGCCCATTCGTGGGCAAAGAGCTTGCCCGTGCGGCCCACGCCGCACTGGACCTCGTCGAGGATCAGCAGGATGCCATGGCTGTCGCAGAGGTCGCGCAGGCCCTTGAGGCATTGATCAGGCACCGGCACGATGCCGCCCTCGCCCTGCACCGGTTCGATCAGGATCGCGGCGGTGCTGTCGGTGATGGCGGGCGCAAGCGCGTCATGATCACCGAACGCCAGGTGGGTAAAGCCGGGCAGCATAGGGCCGAAGCCCCTGGTCATCTTTTCGGACCCGGCGGCGGCGATGCCTGCGGACGACCGGCCATGGAAGCTGCCTGAAAAGGTGATGATGTCGACCTTGTCGGGGTGTCCTTTGTCGTACCAGTATTTGCGGGCCATCTTGACGGCGAGCTCGCAGGCCTCGGTGCCCGAATTGGTGAAGAACACCGTGTCGGCAAAGGTGGCGGCCACCAGCCTGTCGGCCAGCGCCTGTTGCTGCGGGATCTGGTAGAGGTTCGACGTGTGCCAGAGCGCGCCCGCCTGTTCGGTCAGGGCCGCGGTCAGGGCCGGGTGCGCGTGGCCGAGCGCGTTGACGGCGATGCCCGCACCGAGGTCCAGAAAGCGTCGGCCGTCAGCCTCGATCAGCCATGTCCCCTCGCCTTTGACAAAGCTGAGGGGGGCGCGGGAATAGGTCGGCAAGACGGACGTGATCATCTGGATCATCCTGTAAAGAGGGGCCGGGACGGGACGGCTCAGACCGTTTTGGTGCCTGAGCGTGTGGCCGTGGTCAACAGTGGAGGTGTGTGTATGTGCGCTGCGCGCAGGGGGGATCAATGCCGCTGGATCAGCGGGTGCAAACGGGTCGTCGGAGGTGCTGCGTTTTGATCATGGGGCGTCAGGTAGCGCATCGGGGCCCGCCGCGCCAGCCCCTTTTGCCGGCTTGCAGTGGCGGCGGCAAAGGCGCATGGGGCGGTCATGCACATCGCCCGACCGCAGAACCCGCCGCTGGCCGCCATGCTGATCCTTGCGGCATCGGCGTTCATTGCCGCGACCACATTGATGGCCAAGGCGCTGGGGACGGACGGGCCCGGTCCGCCGCTGCACCCGTTTCAGATCACCTTTGGCCGGTTCCTGTTTGCATTTCTCGCCTTTGCGCTGGTCGCCTGCGTGCTGCGCCCGCGCCTGCAGCGCCCGCATCTGGGCCTGCACCTGACCCGGACCTTGAGCGGGGCGGTGGGCGTGACGCTGATATTTGCGTCGGTGGCGCATATCCCGCTGGCCGATGCCACGGCGATTTCGTTCCTGAACCCGGTTTTCGGCATGATCCTGGCCATTCCGCTGCTGGGCGAGCGGGTGGGCAGGTGGCGCTGGCTGGCGGCGGCGATTGCGTTCAGCGGGGCGATGATCCTGCTGCGCCCGACGCCGGACAGCTTTCAACCGGCCGCGTTACTGGCGCTGGGGGCGGCACTCGTGCTGGGGTTCGAGTTGAGCATCATCAAGAAGCTGACGGCGCGCGAGGCGCCGTTTTCCATCCTCGTTGTGAACAACGCCCTTGGCGTGGCGCTGTCGGGGCTGGCGGTGCTGTGGGTCTGGCAGATGCCGACGCCGACGCAATGGGCGCTGATGGCCGGGGTGGGCTGCGCGATGGCGGCGGCGCAGGCGTTTTTCGTGAATGCGATGGCGCGGGCCGATGCGAGCTTTGTCGCGCCGTTCAGCTATGCGACGCTGATCTTTGCAGCACTCTATGACGTGGTTTTCTACGATGTGGTGCCGGATGCGGTCACGCTGACGGGCGCGGGTATCATCATGGCGGGGGCGGCCTTGCTCGCATGGCGCGAGGGAAGGCAGCGCAGCGCCCGGCAGCCCTTGTAACTTTGGGCCACGTGTCTAGAATAGAAGGCTGACACGAAATTCAGGGCGGCCCGCATCCGGGGGCCGCTTTTTAGCTAAGGTGCCCCCGAATGTCCTGGACAGATGAGCGCGTAGAACTGCTGAAAAAGATGTGGGGCGAGGGCCAGTCGGCCAGCCAGATCGCCAAGGAACTGGGCGGTGTGACGCGCAACGCGGTGATCGGCAAGGTGCACCGGCTGGGCCTGTCGAACCGGGCGGGCGGCGGTGGCACCAGCGCGCCCAAGGCCGAGGCCAAGCCCAAGGCGGCCCCGAAGGCCGACGCCAAGCCCAAGGCGCCCAAACCCGAGCCGGCGGCAAAGCCCGAGCCTGCGCCGGAGACCAAGGCCGTGGTGCCGGCGCGCAAGCAGATCATCCCGGCGGGCCAGCCCCTGCCGCCGCAGCCCTCGGCCAACGAGATCAGCCCCGAGGCGCTGGCCAAGGTCAACGAGATCGAGAAGAAGGCCAAGCGCATCAGCCTGATGGAGTTGACCGAGCGGACCTGCAAATGGCCCGTGGGCGACCCGGCGACACAGGATTTCTGGTTCTGCGGTCTGCCGGTGCAACAGGGCAAGCCCTATTGCGAGGCGCATGTGGGCGTGGCGTTTCAGCCGATGTCCTCGCGCCGCGACCGCCGCCGCTGATCCAACGGACGCCGTGCGGCGACGCCATGTTTCAGGGGGCTCCGCCCCCGCCCTGCGGGCGCCCCCGTGGTATTTTCAGTCAGAAGAAGACAGGGTGTTGAGGATCGGGCAATCCGGTCGGCCATCGCCTGCGCAGGTCACGACGAGATGCGAGAGCGTGTCGCGCATGGCGGTGAGGTCGGTGATCTTGGCCTCGATCTCGGCCAGGTGCGCGTGCGCGATGCGGCGGACATCGGCGCTGGCGCGGGCGCGGTCGCCCCACAGTGCGAGCAGGGAGCGGCAGTCGTCGATGCCGAAGCCGAGCGCGCGGGCGCGGGCGAGAAAGCGCAGCTTATGTACCTCAGTGTCGGCGAAGTCACGGTAGCCGTTGGCGCGCCGGTCCGGGCGGATCAGGCCGATCTCCTCGTAATAGCGGATGGTTTTGGCGGGCAGGCCTGTGGCCTCAGAGGCCTGGGAGATGTTCATGACGGCTGCCACCGGCGCAGGCGCAGAGCGTTGCTGATCACGAAAACCGACGACAGGGCCATGGCAAGTGCGGCGAGTTGCGGGGAAAGCTGCGGGCCGCCGAAGGGCACGAGGAGGCCTGCGGCCACGGGGATCAGCAGGGTGTTGTAGCCGAAGGCCCAGGCCAGGTTCTGCCAGACATTGCGTAGGGTTGCGCGGCTGATGCCGAGGGCGCGCAGCACCGCGCCCGGTTCGGGCGACATCAGGACCACGTCCGCCGCCTCAATCGCGATGTCGGTCGCACCGCCGACTGCGATGCCCACGTCGGCGGCGGCCAGGGCGGGCGCGTCGTTGATGCCGTCCCCGACGAAGGCCACCGGGCCCGTATCGGCGCGCAGTGTCGTGATGGCCTCCACCTTGCCGGCGGGTTTGACCCCGGCGATGACCGTGTCGATGCCGAGGGTTTGCGCGACGTGGTTTGCCGCAGCCGCCACATCGCCGGAGATCAGGGCGACCTGTCGTCCGGTTGCGTGCAGGGCGGCGATGACCTCGGCCACGCCGGGGCGCAGCGGGTCGCTGACGGCGAGGCTGGCCACATGGGTGCCGTCCACCGCCACATGGACGGGTGTGGCACCGGTGGCGGCCCAGGCGTCGGCCCGGGCGATCCGCTCTGCGTCGGCGGGGATGTCGAAGCGCGTGAGGATGGTGCCGTTGCCGACGATGACCGATTGGCCGTCGACCATGGCGCGGGCGCCTTCGCCGGGGATCGCCTCGAAATCGGTGACGTCACAGGGCGTGTCGGGTGCTGCGGCGACCAGCGCCTGCGCGATGGGGTGTTCGGAGCCCGCCTCCACCCCCGCGACGAGGCGCAGGAGCATGTTTTGCGGCAGGTCGCTCTGGATGTCAGTCAGTTTGGGTCGGCCTTCGGTCAGGGTGCCGGTCTTGTCGAAGGCGATCACGCGAGCGTCCTGCAGCCGTTGCAGGGCCGCCCCTTTGTGAAAGAGCGCGCCGAGCGTCGCGGCGCGCCCGGTGCCGACCATGATCGACATGGGCGTGGCAAGGCCCATGGCGCAGGGACACGCGATGATCAGGACCGACACGGCGGAGACGACGGCGGAGCCGAGGCCTGCCAGCATGAACCACAGCGCAAAGGTGACGGCGGCCACGACCAGAACCGCGGGCACGAACCACGCGGTCACACGGTTGACCACAGCCTCCACCGGCAGGCGGGCGGATTGGGCGGCCTGCGTCAGGGTGGCGATGCGGGCAAGGGTCGTGTCGCGCCCCACATGGGTGGCGCGGTAGCTGAGCGTGCCGGTGGTCACCACGGTGCCTGCGTGCACCACGTCGCCGGGGCCGGTCAGCACCGGAACCGGCTCACCGGTGAGCATGGCGGTGTCGACGGGGCTTTGCCCGTCGGTGACGATGCCGTCGACGGCGATGCGACTGCCGGGGCGGGCGCGCAGGATGTCGCCGATCTGCACGGCGGTGATGGGGATTTGCGTGGTGCCGTCATCGGTTACGCGTTCGGCGGTGTCGGGGGCGAGGTCGAGGAGCCGACGCACCGCCTCGCCCGTGCGGCCACGGGCGCGCGCCTCCAGCCAGCGGCCCAGCAGGATGAGGGTGACGATCACGGCGGCGGCCTCGAAATAGATGCCGGTGGGCGGCAGCAGCGCAGGCAGCAGCACCGCGACCGCGGAAAACACAAACGCGGCCCCCGCGCCGAGGGCGACGAGCGCGTCCATATCGGGCCTTGCGCGCAGCAGTCCGGGAATGCCGCGTCGGAAGAAGCCCGCGCCGGGACCGGCGAGGACCAGTGCGGTCAGGATCAGCTGGCCGTAGCGGAGCGTGTCGGCACCGAGCGTCGCCATCAGCCAGTGATGCAGCGGCGGGTACATGTGGCCGCCCATCTCGGCCACAAAGACCGGCAAGGTGAGGGCCGCCGCGATGATGAACCTGCGGCGCATTGCGGCGGTTTCGTCCTGGGTGTCGGCGGTGGTATCGGTACCATCGCGCGTCCCTGCCGGGGGGTAGCCCGCGGCATCCAGTGCGGCGCGCACCGCTTCCACATCGCCCAGTGTCGCGACGTCCAGCATATGCGTCGCCAGATTGGCGCGGGCACGCACGACACCGGGCGCGGCGGTTGCCGCCGCCTCGATCCGGGCGACGCAGGAGGCGCAGGACATGTCCGGCACGTGCAGCGTCGCCTGACGCGGATCCGCCGGGTAGCCCGCCTGCGCCAGCGCGTCCGCCGCGGCCTGCGCTGCCACGCCGGAGACCTGCGCGGTCCGGTTGGCGAGGTTGACGCGCACCGCCTGTGCGCCGGGCACGCGGGACAGCGCCGCTTCGGCACGCCCGACGCAGGCACCGCAATGCAGGCCCGAGATGGGAAAGGTGAGAGGTTCGGCAATCATCTGATGCACATAAGGGTTCCCGTGACTGGAAGGTCAAGGGGCGGCGTGAAACATCCTCAAACGCAGGTGTGAGTTGTGCGTCACCCGGACCCGTGACAGGAAGGCGCCGACGAAAAGACCCAAGACCGGACCTGCGCCCATGACGACCCCCCTGCCCCACCGCACCGCCGATGTGCTGGCCCGCCGCCTTTACGATGCCGGCTGCCGGCTGGCCTTTGGGATGCCGGGGGGCGAGGTGCTGACGCTGGTCGACGCGCTGGAGCGGGCGGGCATCCGGTTTGTCCTGTGCAAGCACGAGAACGCCGCCGCGTTCATGGCCGAAGGGGCGTGGCACCGCAGCGGCGCGCCCGGCATTCTGGTGGCGACCGTTGGCCCCGGCGCGCTGAACGGGGTGAATGCGGTGGCCAATGCGCATCAGGACCGGGTGCCGCTGATCGTGCTGGCGGGCTGTGTGGATGCGGACGAGGCGCAGACCTACACCCACCAGGTGCTGGACCAGACCCAGGTGTTTCGCCCGATCACGAAGGCGAGCTTTACGCTCAACACCGGGGCGGCCTGCGTGATCGCCGACAAGGCCGTGGGCATTGCGACCGAGGGGCGGCCCGGGCCGGTGCATATCGACGTGCCGATCACGGTCGCGGTGGCGCCCACGGCGCACGAGATCCCGGCGCGGCGGGCCGATGCGGCCCCGCTGGTGCCTGCGCCCGGCGTGCTGGCCGAAATGCGCGACCGGCTGAGCCGCGCCGAACGCCCGATCCTGATCGTCGGTGTGGACGCGCTGAACCAGGGCTTTGACACGCGGCGGGCGGATATGTCCGCCGTGCTGACACAGTTTGCCGAGACGTTCGGCGTGCCGGTGATCACCACCTACAAGGCCAAGGGCCTGCTGGCCGAGGATCACCCGCTGGCGCTGGGGGGGGCGGGCCTGTCGCCCAAGGCCGACGGCATCCTGCTGCCGCTGGTGCACAAGGCCGACCTGATCATCGGGCTGGGTTATGACCCGATCGAGATGCGCACCGGCTGGCGCGACTTTTACTATCCCGGCATCCAGACGATGATCGACATCACCGCCGCACCCAACCACCACTACATGCATCAGGCGACCATCAACGTGGTTGCCGATTGCAGCGCGACCCTGACCGCGATGGCCGACGGTGTGAGCCCGCGCGACACCTGGACGGGTGGCGAAGTGGCCGAGGCGCAGGCGGGGCTGCGCGCGGCCTTTCCCACGGACGAGGACTGGGGGCCGGCAGCGATCATCGACACCTGCCGCAGCGTCCTGCCCCGCGACACGCTGGCCACCGCCGACAGTGGGGCGCACCGCATCCTTCTGAGCCAGATGTGGGAATGCTATGCGCCGCGAGGCCTGATGCAATCGTCGGCCCTGTGCACGATGGGTTGCGCCATTCCGCTGGCGATGGGCGCGCAGGTGGCGGAGCCGGACCGCACGGTCGTGAGCTTCTCCGGTGACGCCGGGTTTTTGATGGTGGCGGGGGAGTTGTCGACGGCAGCGGAGCTGGGCTTGCGCACCGTGTTTGTCGTGTTCGTCGACGCCTCACTGGCGCTGATCGAGTTGAAACAGCGGCAGCGGCAGCTGACCAACGCGGGCGTGGATTTTGGCCGCCACGACTTTGCCGCGATGGGCCGCGCCTTTGGCGGGGCGGGCCACACGGTGACATCGCGTGCCGAACTGACCGCGGCACTTGAGGCCGCACAGAGCGCAGAGACGTTCACGGTGATTGCCGCCGTGATCGACCGGGGGGCCTATGACGGACGCATCTGAGCCGCGCGGCGCGCTTGACGGGCTTTATGTCCTAGACCTCAGCCGGATCCTGGCCGGTCCCACGGCCACGCAGCTGCTGGGGGATATGGGGGCGACGGTGATCAAGGTGGAAAACCCCAAGACGGGCGGTGATGACACCCGCAGCTGGGGGCCGAACTATGCGCGCGGTAGGGATGGGCAACCCACTGATCTGTCAGCCTATTTCATGTCCGCCAACCGCAACAAGCAATCCATCGCGGTGGACCTGAGCACGGCGAACGGTCAGGCCATTGTGCGCCAGCTGGCGGCCCGTGCCGATGTGGTGATCGAGAATTACAAACCCGGCGGGCTGGCCAAATACGGGCTGGACCACGACACGCTGCTGGCGGCGCATCCGGGGCTTGTCTACTGCTCTATCTCGGGGTTCGGGCAGACCGGGCCGAACCGGGACCAGCCCGGCTATGACCTGATGGCGCAGGGCTATGGCGGGATCATGTCGCTGACCGGCGATCCGGACGGCGTGCCGACCAAGGTCGGCGTGGGCATCGCGGACGTGATGTGCGGGATGTACGCGACGATCGGGATATTGGCTGCTCTGCGTCACCGCGACGCCACGGGCGAGGGCCAGCATATCGACCTGAGCCTGGTGGATGCGCAGATGGCGTGGCTGATCAACGAGGGCTGCAATTACCTTACCTCCGGGCAGGTGCCGCAGCGGCGCGGCAACGCGCACCCCAACATCGTGCCTTATGACGCCTTTGAATGCAGCGACGGGCATCTGTTGGTTGCGGTGGGCAATGACAGCCAGTTCGTGCGGTTCTGCGACGTGTTGGGCGCGCCCGAACTTGCACGCAACCCGGCCTTTGCGACGAACCTTAGCCGGATCGAGAACCGGGATGCGCTGACGCCGAAACTTGCCGCGCGCATCCGCACCATGTCCAAGGGCGATCTGCTGGCCGCGATGCGCGCGGCCAAGGTGCCGGGCGGGCCGATCCATGACGTGGCCGAAGCGCTTTGTTCGGATCAGGCGCAGGCGCGGGGCACGGTTGTGGAGGTGCCGCGCGACGATGTGGCCGATGGTCATGTCAGGCTGCTGGCGAATCCGCTGAGGTTTTCGCGCACGCCGGTCCGCTACCGCCGTCCACCGCCGCGTTTCGGGCAGGATACGGACGCTGTTCTTGACACATTGCGTCAGGAAAAACAGGACTAACCCCCGTGGATCAGCCGATTTTTGCCGCTTTGCGGCATCGGCGCTGAAACTTTGCTCACGCAACGCCTAATAGATCATCACGCTTGCGTGTTGGGGACCCCAAGACGCTGCGAAACTGTATTAGATGCAGTACACCCAAGACCATACGGCCCCGCGTGAAAGGTGAACGCCCCATGATGTATGATATCTGCCAGTCGCCCGTCAGTTTGGACGATCCAGCCCTCGTTGAGGAATGGAACGGCATGATCCGCGCATTCATGGCGCATGGCACCGCGACCCCGACACATCTGGGCGCTGTGCTGTCCGGCGCACCGGATTTCGCGATGGGCCACGCGGCCAAGGGGCTGTTTTGCCTGATGCTGGGCCGCAAGGAAATGATGGTCGCCGCACACGATGCGGGCCGGGCGGCGGTTGCGGCGCTGGCGGCGGCGGGCGGGTCGACGCGCGAGCGGCTGTGGGTGCGGGCACTGGGCGAATGGCTGGACGGTCGCCCGTCCGGTGCGATTGCCGCGATGGAGCGGGTGCTGGCCGACAACCCTTCGGACACGATGTCGGCCAAGGTCAGCCACGCGATCCGGTTCATCCTTGGCGATGGCCACGGCATGCGCGCCTCGATCGAGAATATTCTGGCGGCTCACAAGGGCCACGCCCTCGAAGGGTATGTGCACGGCTGCCACGCCTTCACGCTGGAGGAAACCGGCGAATACGACGCCGCCGAGGCCGCGGGCCTGCGTGGGCTGGAGCTGGCGGGCGACGACGCCTGGGGGCTGCACGCCGTGGCGCATGTCTATGATATGACAGCGCGGCCCGATGCGGGCATCTCGCTGATCGAGAGCAACGTATCCGCTTGGGATCACTGCAACAATTTCCGCTACCACGTCTGGTGGCACAAGGCGCTGCTGCATCTGGAACGGGGCGAGACGGACATTGTCCTTGCGCTCTATGACCAACAGATCCGCGCCGACAAGACCGACGATTACCGCGACATCGCCAATGCCACCTCGCTGCTGATGCGGCTCGAGCTGGAGGGGGTCACCGTGGGCGACCGCTGGACCGAGCTGGCGGATTTCGCGCAGCACCGCACCGATGACGGCTGCGTCGTCTTTGCCGATCTGCACTACCAACTGGCGCTGGGTGCGGCGGGCCGCAGCGATGCGCAGGGCGCGATGCGTGACCGGTTTGCCGTGGATGCCGCACGTCAGGGCGAGATGCCCGCGCGGGTCGCCGACCCGGGCAAGGCGGCACTAGCCGGGCTCAACGCCTTTGCCGAGGGGCGCTATGACAGCGCGTTCCGCGACCTTGCCGCCGCGCGGCCCACGATGCAGACCATCGGCGGCAGCCACGCGCAGCGTGACGTGTTCGAGCGGATGACCATCGACGCGGGCCTGCGCGCCGGCATGGTCGACGCCACCGAAGCCCTGATCGAAGACCGCATCGCCCGCCGCGCGGGCGCCATGGACCGCTTTGCCGCGACGCGTCTGGCCAGTATCGGCGACGCGCGGCGCATTCCCGCACAGTGACGCACACGTCTGTCACTCAAGTGTAATGTTCAATAGACAGTCGCCATGACCTTTGCCGACCCGACCCAGACCAGCGCCCCCAAGGCCGCCGCCGCGGCGGCCCCGAAAGCGCGCGTGCGCGATATCCGTCTGGATTTCTTTCGCGGGCTGGCGATGTTCATCATCCTCTTTGCCCACACACCGGGCAATTTTCTGACCTCGTGGATTCCGGCGCGGTTCGGCTTTTCCGACGCGACGGAGATCTTTGTGTTTTGTTCCGGCATGGCCTCGGCCATCGCCTTTGGTGCGACGTTTGACCGGGCGGGCTTTGCGCTTGGGTCGGCGCGGGTGGCGTACCGCATCTGGCAGGTCTACTGGGCGCATGTGGGCCTGTTTTTCGCCACGGCGGGCATGTTGGCCTTTCTCACCGATCTGGACATCACGACGCGCAATTACTGGGGCCAGTTGAACCTGTGGATGCTGTTCGTGGAGCATTCGGAGGGCCTGTGGGAAATCCCCGACATGGTGTTCCGGTTCATGACGCTGCAATGGGTGCCGAACCTGTTCGACATCCTGCCGATGTACATGGTGATCCTTGCGATGATGCCCATTGTGATCGTGCTGGGGCGCATTCATGTCGGTCTGCTGGCCGCTGCCAGCCTGATCCTGTGGTTTTTCGCGCAACGCAAATTCATGGAAAGCCTCGGGCTGCCCTACCTCAATTTTACCGCCGAGCCGTGGGTCGGCAGTGACGACTGGCAACGCCGCTGGTTCCTCAACCCGTTCGGCTGGCAGCTGGTGTTCTTTACCGGTTTCGCCTTTATGCGCGGCTGGCTGCCCAAGCCGCCGGTGAACTCAGCTCTGTTTTGTCTCGCTTTGCTCATCATCATCGCCAACATTCCTTTGTCAAATATCGGCGTGCGAGAGTTCGGCTTGGAATGGGCCCGCGAATGGCGCGTTGAAAACCGCCAATTCATTTCCAAGAGCGATTTTGGCATATTGCGCTACGTCCAGTTTCTTGCGCTCGCTTACGTAGCTTGGGTGCTGGCTGGAAAAGAAGAACGGCGAGGCATTGCTCCTGTTATGTCTGTCTTCAACGCAATCTGGCGAGCATTCGTGTGGCTGTCTTTTCGAAATCCACTCTGGCTAAGGTTGTTGCTGCGTTTGGACCGAAAGGGAATCTACATGTCCCTTCGCAACAGATTTTGGGCGTTCATCTATCACAGGATTGTTGCCCCGATAGCCGTAGCTTTCCGAATCCTTATCTTGAAAGTCGGCCAGCAATCACTTGCGGTGTTCGTCGTGTCGATCTTCGTGGCGCGCTTCAACGGGTTTGCGATGGACATGCTGGGGCGCGAAACGGGCACGGTACTGGCCGTGAACGCCTTTGGCTGTGGTTGCCTGATCCTGACGGCCTACCTTGCAGGGTGGTTCAAGTCCGTCCCGTGGAAAGCCCCCAGATGATCCCGCGCCGCGCCTTTCTCGCCACCCTTGCGGCCATGGCCGCTGCCCCCCGCACCTCGTGGGCCGACGGGGCGGAGCCGGGGATGCAACTGGGCGATGCCAAGCCGTTCAGCGCGGGCGATGTGGCCGAAATGGCGCGCGAGATGGCCGGACGGGACTACACCCCCCGGCCCCTGATCCCCAAGGCCTGGCGCGATCTGACCTATGACCAGTACCGCAAGATCTGGTTCGACAGCCGCAACGCCCTGTGGGAAGGGTCGGACGCGCCCCAGCGCATCGACGTGTTCCCGCCCGGGCTCTACTTTCCGCAGGCGATCCGGACGTACGTGGTCGACGGCGATACCGCCCGCCCGCTGATCTTCGACATGTCGGTCTTTGACACCACGGACAAGTTCCCGGACGTGCCCATCGACGACACGCTGGGCTATTCGGGCCTGCGCCTGCGCGCCGAGCTGCGCCAGCCCGGCATCTACGAGGAATACGCGGTGTTCCAGGGCGCGAGCTATTTTCGCGGCATCGGCACGGGCGACATCTACGGCCTGTCGGCGCGCGGCCTCGCCCTGAAGACCGGCGACCCGATGGGCGAGGAATTTCCCGACTTCACCCATTTCTGGCTGGAACGGCCCGCGGCCGGGGCCGCCACGATCGTGCTGCACGCGCTGCTCGACAGTCCGTCCTGCACCGGGGCGTACCGGTTCGAGATCACGCCGGGCCAACCCCTGCGGATGGAGGTGCAGGCCGAGATTTTTGCGCGCGAGACGCTGACCCATGTGGGCATCGCGCCGCTGACCTCCATGTTCCTGTTTGACGACATGGACCGCCAACGCTTTGACGATTTCCGCCCGGCGGTGCACGACAATGACGGGCTGATGATCCACAATGGCGCGGGCGAGGTGATCTGGCGGCCCCTTGCCAACCCCGTAACGCTGCAAATCAGCGCATTCGGTGACATGAACCCGCGCGGCTTTGGCCTGATGCAGCGCGCCCGTGACTTCGGGGATTTCAACGATCTGGAGGCGCTGTATCACCGTCGCCCCGGCCTGTGGGTCACACCGGGCGAGGGGTGGGGGCGCGGATCGGTGGCACTGGTGGAAATCCCGGCCGATCTTGAGATTTACGACAACATCGTCGCCTATTGGCGACCTTACGCGGACATCGAGGCGGGCAGTTCGCACAAGATGACCTACCGCCTGGATTGGGGCGACGACCCGGCGCCAAAGGCGGCCATGCCGCTGCGCGTGCTGAACACCGCCGCCGGTGGCCGCCCCGAGGGAGGGCGCATCTTTACCATCGACTTCGAGAACGCGGACCACGTGCCCGACGATCTGAGCCGCGTCGACCGCCTGGTGCGGTCCACCGCCGGTGACGTCACCGAAGGGGTCATTCAGCGCAACCCCGACACGGGCGGGCCGCGCCTCGCCTTCACCTTCATGCCCGGCGACAGTGACTGGGCCGAGTTCCGGGCGCAGCTGCGTCTGGACGGCGCGCCGCTGTCCGAGGTGTGGCTCTATCGGTGGACGCGCACATGATGCACCACATGCCCGACCCCAGCCCGCTTGCCATGCCCGCGCAGGACCTGCGCCGCGGCACCGACGCCGTGCACCCCGCACCGGCCCGCGCGCGGGTCTGGCGGTTGGCGGTGTTCGTGCCGGCCATCCTGGGGACGGCGGCGATGCTGTGGGGGCTGCACGCGCTCTTTGCCGCCAACGGGACGACCTGGCTGGAATACATGCTGCTGGCCCTTATCGGGGCGACCTTCATCTGGGTGACGCTGGCCGTGTCGACCATCGGTGTCGGCGTGGCCAGCCGTCTGGACGGCGCACAGGACAGGCCCAGCGGCGCGCCCATCGACGTGGCCCTGCTGGTGCCCATCTATAACGAAGTGCCCAGCGACGTCTTTGGCAACGCCGCGGCCATGCTGGCCGATCTTGCACGCCAGCGGGGCGGGCACCGCTACACGCTGTTCATCCTCAGCGACACGCGCGACGACGCCATCGCCGATCAGGAATGGCGGGCGTTCCAATCGCTGCTGGCGCGCGCCCCGGACGGCATCGCGGTGCACTACCGCCGCCGCGCGGACAACACCGACAAGAAGATCGGCAACCTCACGCAGTGGATCACCCGCTGGGGCGGCGCCTATGAGGCGATGGTGGTGCTGGACGCCGACAGCCTGATGACCGGGCGCGCCATCGACCATCTGGCCAGCGGGCTGGCGGCTGACCCGGCCACGGGCCTGATCCAGACCTTTCCCCAGCTGATCGGTGCAGAAACACTGTTTGCCCGCATCCAGCAGTTTTCCAACGTCGCCTATGGCTGGCTGCTGGCCGAGGGGCTGGCCCACTGGTCCCGCACCGAGGGCAATTACTGGGGCCACAACGCGATCATCCGGACCCGCGCCTTTGCCGCCTCCGCCGGGTTGCCGCACCTGCGCGGGCCGCTGGGCGGGCGCGACCTGATCCTGAGCCACGATTTTGTCGAGGCGTCGCTGATGCGCCGCGCGGGCTGGCGCGTGCGGTTTCTGCCCCGCGTCACCGGCAGCTTCGAAGAGGTGCCGGGCACGCTGATCGACTACGTGCTGCGCGATGCGCGCTGGTGCCGGGGCAACCTGCAACACCTGCGGCTGCTGGGCACGCGCGGCCTGCACCCGGTCAGCCGGTTCCACCTGTTTCAGGGGGCGGCCGCCTACCTGATGTCGCCCGCGTGGTTCATCCTGCTGGTGTTCTGGGCGCTGCTGGGCCGCGATGCCGACACCAACGTGATCACCTATTTCAGCGAAACGAACCCGCTGTTCCCCAGCTGGCCGCCACAGATGACCCATGTGGACAGCGCGGTATTCTTGATCGTGATGTACGCGGTGCTGCTGCTGCCCAAGATCACATGTTCCGCCATCATCGCGGCGCAGCCCAAGGCCGTGCGCCGCTTTGGCGGGCGGGGCACCTTTGCAGGTGCGGTGCTGACCGAACTGGCGCTGTCGGTGGCCTATGCGCCCGTCCTTATGATCCAGCAGACCAAGGCGGTGCTGCGCAGCATCCTCGGCCGTGGGGCCAAATGGGTGCCGCAGGCGCGCGGGGCCACGGGCTATCCCCTGCGCACGGTGCTGGCCTTTCACTGGGTGGAAACGCTGCTGGGCGCGCTCCTTTGGGCGGGGCTGGCCACGGGGCTGGTGTCCTGGTGGCTGATCCCGATTGCCGCCAGCCTGCTGCTGGCCGTACCCCTGTCGCTGCTCAGCGCCTATCCGCTGGCCCGGATTGACCTCAGCGGCCTGCGCCTCGACAGCCCGCTGACCCTGCGCGAACCGGACATCGTGACCCGCGCGCGCCACGCCCGCGCCCATATCGCCGCAGAGCTCAACGCCGCCAACATCCCCGCCGAATAGGCCTCGGGCTTTGCCTCGGAGCCGCCATCGCTTGATCTCCGAGCGACAGGGACGCCCGGCTTTGCCACGCAAAATCGCCGAGGGGCCCCTTCAGGGGATGCGGCTATTTTGCTTGGGAAAGACGGGGGGCCCTGTCACGACAGAGATCCTGCGATGGCGGATACGGGTGGCAAAGGTTTTGCCTTGGTGGGCCCAGAAGCGCCAAATCAATAATGTCGTGCGCGCGCATGCGCGCTCAATGTGGTCACGGCTAAGCGGACCAGACGACGATGGGCAGGCCGCGTTTCAGCCAGCCGGGGCCCGCGCCGGAGCCGAGCATGCCTTCGGGCACATCGATGATCGTCGTGAACCCCGCACCCAGCAGCCGCCGGGTCAGCTTGCGCGACCGCACACCGCGCGCGCAGATCAGGGCCACGGGCCGGTCCGTGCGCCCCTCGGTCTGTTCCAGCAACGCATCGGTGAAATCGTCGCGCCGCATGTCGATGGGCACGGCGCCTTCACCGAGCCCGGTCCGCTCCCACTCGTCCGGGCGGCGGATGTCGATCAGCACGACCTCGCCCGCGAGGGCGGCGGCGTGAACATCCGGTGTGCTCAGCGTGCCGTCGGCACTGGCATCCGCGGTGATGTTGAACCACTGCGCGGCGAAGACGGTGCCGCCGACAGCCGCCCCGACGCCAAGAATGCCAAAGCTCCGGCGCGTCATCCGCGCCGGAGCCTCACCCCGATCGGGTTTGCTGTTCGGGGCACCCGTCATATCAGGTGTTCGGCGCGTCAGATGTGAATTGCGGGATGGTGCGGTCCGATGCCGGGTCCGCCTCGAGGCTTACCCAATTGCCTTCGGACAGGTTGATGTTGCCCGGAATGTCCTCTTCCCAGAAGCCGACGACGTTCTTGGTGATGTTCAGGAACAGCTTGTCGTCGATGATCCGCCACAGATAGGGGTTCGCCGGGACCTTGCCGCCCTTGGCCACGCCGTAGGCGCAGTGCCCGTCATATTGCGGCGCGAATTTCGCAGGGTCGGCGACAAAGGCGTCGCGGTTCGCTTCGGTCGCGAAGGCAAAGGTCGCGCCATTGTACTCCGCCGTGATGTCCGCGCTGCCTGCAACGGGGGCCGGCTGCACCTGACCCACCGGGTTCTGGTCGAGCGAGAAATAGGCCACCACGTCATAGCCCGACACGGCAAAGCCGGTCTCATCCACATATTGATCACCGGCAAAGGCGGTGGTGGCAAAGGTCAGCGCGCTGGCAGCAGCGGCAACGGTCAGCGTAAAGCGGTTCAGCATGGTCAGATCATCCTTGGGTCCAGAGAGGCCCGCAGCACGGCGCGTGCGCGGATGATGCTGACATAGCGCAGCGCTGTCCACCCGCGCAGCCCCCCTCGCAGCGATGTGAGCGGGCGCGCGTGCGCGTGATCGGCCTGGCTCAGCGCAGGCGCGGCGGTTTGGCCGGGTCCATACCCGGCGCCTCGGGTGCCGTCGCGGGTGCCGGTTGTGGCAGATCGAACCGCAGCCCCACACGCGCCAGCCGTTCCACAAGCCCGTCGCGTGCGTCAAGGAACCCGACATCCAGCGCCGCCGCCTCCAGCCCCGAAAACACCAGCGCCTCCGACACGGCCTGCGCCAGCGCGTCCTCCGCACCCGGCACCGCACCGACAAAGGCGAGCATGTGACTGCGGCCGCCGCCATCGGCAAGGGTCGCCACCAGATAGGCGACCTGCGCCAGCCCCGTGGCCATGGCAAGCTTGGTGTCCAATGCCGCGATCAGCGTCTCCGGCAGGCCTGCGGGGGCAGTCACCTCCTGCAGGCGCGCCTCAACCCGAGCGGGCGCGCTGCCGAGCGTTTGCGCCAGCCACTGCACCCCGGCGGCATCCAGCAGAAAGGACGACGGCGCGACATCGAGGTTCAGGCCCAGCCCCAGCCCCTGTTCGGCCAGCAACGGCGCAATCGCCCGCCCCGACAGCGACGCAAAGGGGGCCACGCCGCCTGCAAAGGCTGCCAGCCGGTCCTCCCGGTCAAAGACCAGCACCATCGGCCCCGCGCCCGGGTCGAACACTTGTGGGCTGACGTCCTCGCCCTCAGCCTCTGCCGCCAGCAGCAAAAACAGTTCCGCATCGCCCAGCCGTTCGTAGAACCGCAAGCGCAGCGCGTCATCGTCGGGCGTTGCGTCCATCTCGCGGTGGGCGCGATCCAGTGCCGTCTCGTTCATGCCAGAACCTCCCTAACCTGGGCGCGCAGGGCGGGCAGCACCTCTGCCTCGAACCACGGGTTTTTCTTCAACCACCCGGTATTGCGCCAGGACGGGTGCGGCAAGGGGAAGGCCTGCGGCGCAAAATCGCGCCAGCCCGCAACAGTTGCGGTGACGGAGGTCCTTGTGCCCAGATGCCAGCTTTGGGCATAGCCGCCGATCAGCAGGACCAGAGGCACGTCACCCACATGGTCCATCACCTCCGCGCGCCACGTGCTGGCGCATACCTTGGGCGGCGGTCGATCCGACCCGTTGGCGTCATATCCCGGAAAGCAGAAGGCCATCGGCACAATCGCCAGCCGGTCGCGGTCATAGAACGTCGCCTCATCCACACCCATCCAGTCGCGCAGCCGGTCACCCGAAGGATCGGTAAAGGGTTGTCCACTTTCATGCACCCGCGCTCCCGGAGCCTGCCCTGCCACGAGGATGCGCGCACCGGGGCGGAACCACACGACGGGCCGGGGGCTGTGCCCGGTTTCGGTGGCGGCAAAGCGGTCGGCGCAGAGCGTGCAGTCAGCAAGGCGGGTGGGCAACTCCATGCGGCAGCACCTAAGCCTGATCCGCAGCGTGGGCAAATATTTCGATATCTGTCGAAATAAGACTTGCGCAGCCTAGTCATTTCGATGATTTTAGAAATATGAAAATAGATTCGCATCACCCGATCGAGTTGACCCGCGCCGCTGCCGCCTTTGCCGCGCTCGGGTCCGAACAGCGCCTGTCGGTGCTGCGCACGCTGGTGCGCGCGGGCCATGACGGCCTCAGCATCGGCGCGTTGGGCGACCGCACCGGCGTCACGGGCTCCACCCTGACGCACCACGTCAAGATCCTGGCCAGCGCCGGGCTTGTGACCCAGGCCCGGCAGGGCCGGTCGATCATCTGCGCCGCCGTCGCCTTTGACGAGGTCGAGGCGCTGTCGAATTTCCTGCTGACCGAATGTTGCGCCGACATCGCGCGACCGGAGGACGAACCCCATGGCTGACACAACCACCCCTGCCCCGCGCGCCGCGTGGCTGTCGCGCATCGACCGCGTCTGGCTCGCCACCGGGTTCATCCTGCTGCTTGTCCTGATCGTTGATGCGCCGCGCATCAGTGACGTCATCGGATTTGCCGCGCGTGCGCTGGCCGGTACGCTGCCCTTTATCGCGTTCGCCGTCTTTGCCATCGCTTACCTCAAGGCGACGGGCGCGGAAAACCTGCTGGCCCGCGCGTTCGAGGGCAATCCGGCGCGCATGATCATCATGGCGGCCCTGCTGGGCGGGCTGTCGCCATTCTGTTCGTGCGAGGTGATCCCGTTCATCGCCGCATTGCTGGCTGTGGGCGCGCCGCTGGGTGCGGTCATGGCGTTCTGGCTCGCCTCGCCGTTGATGGACCCGGCGATGTTCGCCATCACCACAGGCGCGATTTCACTGGAATTCGCCGTCGCCAAGACCGTTGCGGCGGTTGCACTTGGCATGTTCGGCGGGTTCGGCACGCTCCTGCTGTCACGCACCGCGCTGTTCACCGATCCGCTGCGCGAAAAGCCTGCGGTTGGGGGATGTTGCGGGGTCAAGGCACCGTTCTCGGCCAAGCCTGTCTGGCGGTTTTGGCAGGACGGCGACCGCGTCACGATCTTTCGCAATGCGGGGCTGGAAAACGGGCTGTTCCTACTGAAATGGCTCACCTTTGCCTACACGATCGAGGCGCTGATGGTGTTCTACATGCCCGCCGACTTCATCGCCACGGTTCTGGGTGGTGCGGGTCTGGGCACTGTGCTGCTGGGTGCGCTGGTGGGCATGCCCGCCTACCTCAACGGCTATGCCGCCGCCCCGCTGATCGGTGATCTGCTGGATCAGGGCATGGCCGCCGGTGCCGCGATGTCGTTCATGATCGCGGGCGGTGTCAGTTCGATCCCGGCGGCCATCGCCGTCTGGGCGCTGGTCAAGCCGCGCGTGTTCGCCGCCTATCTGGGCTTTGCCCTGATCGGATCGGTGCTGGCCGGTGTCAGCTGGCAGATGATCGCCTGACTTGCAAAAGCGCGTCGCCGGGGCAAAAGTGATCCCGGACGGCGCGCTGCCGCGTTGCCCGACGCAGGGTGATGCGCTAAAGCCCCCGGAACACAAGACCAAGAGGGGCCCACATGTACCGCGTCTGGACATTTCTCACCGATTATTCGTTGCTGTTGATCATCGGTGCGCTTCTGGCCCTTGTCTGGGCGAATATTGACGCCCATTCCTACCACCACTTCGTTGAATTCCCGATACTGTTCAATGACTTCGTCGGCCTCGACTTTGACTACTGGAAAAAGGTCTACGGCGAGGGATACGACACATTCGATGCGGGCGGCGCGTCCAGGGTTCTGTCGATGCACTACCTCGTGAACGACATGCTCATGGCGTTCTTCTTTGCCATCGCGGCCAAGGAGGTCTGGGAGGCGGTGGTCCTCAAGAACGGGTCGCTGCGCGGCAAGAAGGCGGCGACGCCGCTGTTTGCGACCGTCGGCGGCATGATCGGGCCGATCTCGATCTACCTGGGCATCGCGTATTTCATGGGCTCCACGACATTCGATGCGGTGGCCAACGGCTGGGCCATCCCGACGGCGACCGACATCGCGTTCAGCTATCTGGTGGGCCGGTTGGTGTTCGGCGCGGGGCACCCCGCTGTGCGCTTCCTGCTGCTGCTGGCCATTGCGGACGATGCCGCGGGTCTGATCATCCTCGCCATTTTCTACCCCTCGGGCGAGCTGGCGCTGGAATGGCTGCTGCTGTCGGTCTTTGCCGCGGTGGCGGTGTTCTTTCTCGCCAATTGGCTGCCGCGCCGCATGGACCGGGGCAATCAGGATCGCCCCAATTCGACCTGGATGCGCGAAAAGCTGGGCTTTTGGCCCTATGCGGCTGCCGCTGCGGCCAGCTGGTACGGGTTCATGGCCAGCGGTCTGCACCCGTCACTGGGCCTGCTGCCCATCGTGCCGACCATCCCGCATGCCGACCGCGCCTTTGGCATATTCTCCGCCGCCGAACGATATTTGACGGACCTGCTGAACCAGATCGAACATGCGCTGAAACGCCCGGTCGAGGTGGTGCTTTTCTTCTTTGGGCTGCTCAATGCAGGGGTTGAATTCAGCTCGATCGGGGATGCGACGTGGCTGGTGCTGGCGGGTCTGCTGATCGGCAAGCCGGTGGGTATTCTGCTCATGGGCTGGATTGCGGCGAAACCGCTGGGCCTGGGCATACCCGAGGGCATGCGCATCATCGACCTTGTGGTGATCGGCTGTGTTGCGGCCATCGGGTTTACCGTATCGCTGTTCTTTGCTGCCGCCGCATTCGATCCCGGGCCAGTGCAGGATGCGGCCAAGATGGGCGCGCTGTTTTCCTTTGTGGCGGCGATTGTGTCGATTGTCGCAGGCCGGCTGTTGCGGGTCGAAAAGCAGGACGCCTGAGCCCTGTCACACCGTTCTGTCAGCGGCAACAATACCCCTGCAACCCTATAGATTTGTCCGCATCTAAGACATAATGTGGACAAAATCGGTGAATAGACCGTTAGCACACCCGTGGTAAGCACGGGCAATGACCCCACATGAAGGGGCAAGGGCAAGCAGGCCGCGGAGCACGGGATGCTGGAATTCAGGAATGTCTCAAAGTCCTTCTGGACGGGCACACAGCGCAAGGTGATCCTTGACCGTGTGTCCTTTCGGGTGGAGTTGGGCCATTCGCTGGGCATTCTGGCCCCCAACGGCACCGGCAAGACGACGTTGATCAACATGATGGCAGGCCTCGAAAAACCGGATGAGGGCGAGATTGTGCGCGCCTGCAACATCTCGTTTCCGCTGGGGTTCATGGGCGGCGTGGTTGGCAAGATCTCCGCGCTGGAAAACAGCCGGTATATCGCGCGGCTCTATGGGCTCGACCCTGACTATGTGGAAAGCTTTTGCCGCTGGCTGTGCAATCTGGGCGAATATTTCGACCAGCCGCTGGGCACGTATTCGTCGGGCATGCGCGCACGGTTTTCGTTTGCGCTGATGCTGGCGCTGGATTTCGACATCTACCTGATCGACGAGGGGATGCCGTCCTCCACGGATGTGGACTTTAACCGCAAGGCCGGCGATGTGCTGCGCGAGCGGCTGCGCACAACCACGATCGTCATCGTCTCGCACCAGGCCGAGACACTGGAAAAATTCGCACGCTCCGCCGCTGTCCTGCTGGATGGCCAGCTGCATATGTTCGACACCTTGGAAGAGGCAAAGAGGCTCTATGACTACGAAACCCAAGGCTAGAAAATTCCGCATCAAGCGGACGCCACCGACGCCAGGTACAAGCGCTGCGGCACAGGCAGAGGGGCAGACGCCCCCGCAGCCCGATGCGCCGCGTCCCGATCCGGCAGCACAAAGCGGTGAGGTCGCGTCCGCCCGCGACGTGGCGAGCGAGAACAGCATTGATGCCATCCGTCAGGAGGGGCTGACAGGCCGCCAACTGCGCATGGCGCGGCGGGTCGCCCAGAAACACGGGCTTGCGCCCACGTCGGACTTTGACGCGGTGCGCCTGTTGCGCGCGCAGGGCATCGACCCGTTCCAACGCTCCAACATGCTGGAACTGGTGGTGCCACAGGCCGGGGCCCAACAGCACGAGGGCGGCGCGCCCGACGCCTTTGCCAGCCTGCCCGCACAATCGGGTGGTGCAGGTGCGGCCAAGGTGCAGCTGCCCCAGACCGTTCCGGTGAAACAGCAGCAGCTGCCCTCCACCGAGCTGAGCCCGGCGGCACGGCGCGCGCAGGATATCAACAACATCCAGCGCGACATCATGCGCCGTCGCCGCAAGAAGATGGCGCTGCTGTCGGTCCGGCTGATGTTCTTTGTGATGCTGCCGACGCTGCTGGCGGGGTACTACTTTTACGCCATCGCAACGCCAATGTACGCGACCAAATCCGAATTCCTGATCATCCAGGCCGAAGGGGCCGGTGGCGGCGGTGGGCTGGGCGGCCTCCTGCCCGCGCAGTTCGCCTCCAATCAGGACAGCATCGGCGTGCAGTCGTTTCTCCAGTCCAAGGAGGCGATGCTGCGCCTTGATGACGATGTGGGGTTCAAGTCGCACTTTACCCAAGCTTGGATCGATCCGATCCAGCGGCTGAGCGACGATCCCACCAACGAAGAGGCGTACAAAACCTACAAAAAGAACGTCAAAATCGGCTATGATCCGACCGAAGGAATCATTCGGATGGAGGTCGCCGCCGCCGATCCGACGGTGTCGACTGAATTCTCGCGCCGGTTGATCGACTATGCCGAGGAGCGCGTGAACAACCTGTCGGCGCAAAGCCGTGAGGATTCGATGCGCGGCGCGCTCGAAGGGTTCGAACGGGCCGAGGTGGAGCGGCGCGCGGCACAGGAAACGCTTGTCCGGTTGCAGATCGAAGGGTCCACCCTTGATCCCGAAGGGGTGATCACCAGCCTGCGCACCCAGATCAGCGAGCTGGAATCGCTCCAGATCGAGAAAGAGATCGAGCTGGCCAACCTGCTCAACAACGCGCGACCGAACCAAAGCCGGGTGGATGCCACCCGGGGCGAGATCCGGATCCTCGAGGATCAGCTGAACCGGCTGAATTCCAAGATGACCGATGTCAGCAAGGGCGAAAACTCGCTGGCAGAGCTGGCCGCGCGCATCCAGATCGCCCAGGCCGACCTCGCCTCGCGCGATGTGATGCTGCAATCGGCCCTGCAACAGATGGAATCGGCCCGGGCCGAGGCAAACCGGCAGGTGTTGTACCTGACCGTCGCCGTGCGCCCGATCGAACCCGACGAGCCGTCCTATCCCCGCGCATTCGAAAACACGATCTTGGCATTTCTGGTCTTTGCAGGCATCTACCTGATGATCTCGCTCACTGCGTCGATCCTCAGAGAACAGGTGACCAGCTAAGATGAAACACGTCTCAATCGGTGGTCTGACCATCGGCAATGACCGCCCCCTGACGGTGATCGCGGGGCCTTGCGCGCTGGAAAACAAGGCGTTGGGCCAGGAAATCGCAGGCCGGATGAAGGAAATCTGCGACAAGGCGGGCGCGCAATACGTGTTCAAGGCAAGCTACGACAAGGCCAACCGCACATCGCTGTCGGGCGGGCGTGGCCTGGGCCTCGACGAGGGGTTGAGGGCGCTGCAGGCGATCAAGGATGCCAACGGCGTGCCGGTCCTGACGGATGTCCACACCGAGGCGCAATGCGCGCCCGTTGCCGAGGTCGCCGATATCCTGCAAATCCCCGCCTTTCTCTGCCGTCAGACCGACATGCTGCTGGCCGCGGGCCGGACGGGCGCGGTCGTGAACGTGAAAAAGGGGCAGTTCCTTGCCCCGTGGGAAATTCCCAACATCATCGCCAAGATCGAAAGCACCGGCAACACCCGCATCCTGCTGACCGAACGCGGCACGTCCTTTGGCTACAACACGCTGGTGGCTGACATGCGCAGCCTGCCGCAGATGGCGCAGACCGGCTATCCGGTGGTGATGGACGCCACCCATTCGGTGCAGCAACCCGGCGGCAAGGGCGGATCGAGCGGTGGTCAGCGCGAATTCGCGCCCGTTATGGCGCGTGCAGCCGTGGCCATCGGCGTGGGTGCGGTATTTATCGAGACGCATCCCGACCCAGACACGGCCCCCTCGGACGGGCCGAACATGATCTACCTCGACCAGATGCCCGCGCTCATCGACATGTTGATGCAGTTCGACACCCTGTCCAAGGCGCACCCCGTCGAGATCTGAAGGCCGAGCAACAGCGAGTACTGTGATGACCAAACCCTTGCCCACCGTCACCCAGAACACCTGGGCGTTCCTGCGCGACCCGATGATCACGCCCACCGGCTTTCGGGAATATGACGCGCGCTGGAAATACCCCGACGAGATCAACCTGCCGGGCATCACCGCCCTTGGCCTTGGCCTCGGCACCCAGATGCACCGGCGCGGCATCCCGCCCGTGATCGCGGTCGGCAACGACTACCGCGACTACTCGCTCAGCATCAAGAACGCGCTGATCGTGGGCCTGATGCAGGCGGGAATCCACGTCAAGGATATCGGCCCGGCCCTGTCGCCCATGGCCTATTTCAGCCAGTTCCATCTGGACGTGCCTGCGGTGGCAATGGTCACCGCCTCGCACAACCCCAATGGCTGGACCGGGGTCAAGATGGGCTTTGAACGCCCGCTGACCCACGGGCCGGACGAGATGTCCGAATTGCGCGATATCGTGTTGCTGGGCGCGGGTGTGCCGCGCGACGGCGGGCGCTACGAATTCGTCGATGGCGTGCAGGAGGCGTATCTGCAGGACCTCGTCGGCGACTTCCGGATGTCGCGCAAGCTCAAGGTCGTGTGCGCCACCGGCAACGGCACCGCTGCCGCCTTTGCGCCGGAACTGTTCCGCCGCCTCGGCGTCGAAGTGGTGGAGAGCCACAATGAGCTCGATTATACCTTTCCCCATTACAACCCCAACCCCGAAGCGATGGAAATGCTGCACGACATGGCCGACAGCGTCCGCGCGTCGGGGGCGGATTTTGCCCTCGGCTTTGACGGCGATGGCGACCGCTGCGGCGTAGTGGACGACGAGGGGGAGGAGATCTTTGCCGACAAGGTGGGTGTGATCATGGCCCGCGATCTGGCCAAGCTCTATCCCAACGCGACGTTCGTGGCGGATGTGAAATCAACCGGCCTTTTCGCCTCCGACCCGGAGCTGCAAAAGCTTGGCGTCACGGCGGACTACTGGAAAACCGGGCACAGCCACATGAAACGGCGGGTCAAGGAGATCGGCGCGCTGGCGGGGTTCGAGAAGTCGGGCCACTACTTTCTCGCTGAGCCCATCGGGCGCGGATATGATTGCGGCATGCGCGTCGCCGTAGAGATCTGCAAGCTGATGGACCGCAACCCCGATATGAAGATGTCGGACCTGCGCAAGGCCCTGCCCCGGACGTTTTCGACACCGACCATGTCGCCCTATGCGGCCGATACGGAGAAATACGACATCCTCTCCCGGATCGTGGACAAGCTGGTGGCCCAGGCGGAGGCGGGCGACACCATCGGTGGCCGCGCGGTCAAGGAGGTGGTGACAGTGAACGGTGCCCGCGTGATCCTCGACAATGGCGGCTGGGGGCTGGTGCGCGCCTCGTCCAACACGCCGAACCTTGTCGTGGTGTGCGAAAGCCCGGCCAGCGAGGATGAGCTGCGCGCGATCTTTGCCGATATCGATGCGGTGATCCGCACCGAGCCGGGCGTGGGCGACTACGACCAGACCATCTGATCCCAAAGGCGCGGTGGGCAGATTGCCCACCCTACACCGGCCACAGGCGTAGGATGGGCAATCTGCCCATCTGCGACCCGTGGCATAAGCGGGTTTTTGCCCGCCATATTCCTGCCACATTTCCGCCACGATCCCGCCCGGTTTGCCTGCGATTCCTCGCGTATTCGGGGGACATGACACTGGGATTGGGAGTGCGCGACATGCGTGCAACGATGTTCGCCGTGGGCCTGACACTGGCCTCGACCGCCGCCTTGGCACAGGCACAAGACTTCACCACACCGCCAGCCAACAAGCATATCACGTTGACCAACGGCTGTGTCTACACGCCGAACGAGCTGACAGGCGGCAACGAATGGTCGCTGATCTACACGCAGGCCGGGACGACCGTGCAGTGCCCGCTGACCATCTACGGACAGTCGGCGGAGGCGGAGGCGGAGGCCGACCCCCTGCCCGTACCGGAACCCGCAGCCGTCTACATACCCGAGACGCCGGTATACGACGCGCCCGCGCCCATCGTCACACGGACGCAAAACACGCCGTTTTACAGGCCAAAACCGCGGCCCGTGTTCAAACCAGGCTTTCTCGTGGGTGTATTTCGCTAAAGCGCCCCAGCTGACGTTGCGTCACCCGAAAAACACTCCATAAACTTTTTAACGTACGCCACTGTCTGGACACAGTGGCGTCGAAAAATGAGCCTTTTCCTCTAGTAGACCCATTCCAGTGCGGGGGCACAGACACTTGGATGGGAGTACGTATCATGCGTGCACTGATGATCGCCACCGGCCTTTGCATGGCTGCTACCGCGGCTTCCGCCGCGGAACTTGAACTGGTCACACGGACCGACACAAACCTGACGCTGAACAATGGCTGCGTATACGCGCCCAACCAGTTCGCGCAGAACGAAACATGGACATTCGTCTACGGCAACGCCAACGCAGGCAGCACATGCCCGCTGGCCGTGCGTCTGCAACAGCGCGAGACCATACATTTCGCACCTGAATACCTGGTCGGCGTCTACCGCTAAGCCGTCACGCACCGGGAAACGGCAGATGCGCCTTGCCTCTGCCGTTTCCGGCGTGTTTTGCGGCCGAGTGGTTTGCCCGACACTTGGCTGAGTGCGGACCACACTTGCCCGCACCGCATGAAAAGCCCCTGTTCGCGGTGGCTTACGGATCGATGTCTCGCTGCGCGCTTTTGACATTGCCCGTCTCGTGCCTATGTCCTTGCAGGCAGGCAATAAAAACCGGGGCAGACATTTGTGTTGATGGGCAGACTGCGCGACCTCGAGGGGGCGCATACCTTTGAGGAATTGTGGGAGACGGCCATTGCCGCGTTGGATGCCGAAGGGGTGGCCTTTGTCACGTACCTGACAGTCTCCGCCGACTATACGGAACCGTTCCTGCGCACAACGATCCCCGATCTGTACGAGGGCTACGCCCCCGCCGCCGATCCGTTCCTGCATCACTGCTGCACCAATTACGAGATCACGCGCACTGGCGCCGCTTACCTCGCCGATTACCCCTACCTGCCCGACGGTGCGCAGGCCTTTATCAAAATGGCCGAAGGCGTGGGGTTTCGCGCTGGTCTGGGTATTCCCGTCCGTCTGGTGGGCGCACCACGGTTTGGCGGGGTCAACCTTGGCACGCGCATGGACCGCGCGACATTCGAAGACCGGATCGCCGCACGGTCCGAGGAATTTCGCCTGTTTGCACTGATCCTGCACCGCCGGGTCGAAGAGCTGGCCCGTCCCACCACGCCCGACACACCTGCCGTGATCGACGTGCCGCCCATGCCTATGCTGGCTGACCTGACCCCGCGCGAGCGGGAGATCATCTGGCTCACCGCCAAAGGGATGACCCGCAAGGAAATCGCGCGCAGCTGCACCCTGTCGCCGCATACGGTGGCCGATTACACCCAGACCGCCTATCGCAAGCTGGGCGTCAAGAACCGGGTGGAGGCGACACGGGTCGTGCTGGGCCTCTGACCTTAGTCAAAGAGTGAGCGCAGCCCCTTTTTAACCTCATCTTCGAGCTTTTGCTTGGCGGCATCCTCGAGGTCCTGCCCCTCGTCGACGACATTCAGCTCTTCGGCGACCTTTTCGCGGACCGCGTCGCGCGCCTGTTCCTTGGCCGCTTCGATCTCCTTGTCGAGGTTGAGGTCAATCGCCGCCTCCAGATCCGGCAGGATGCTGGGCGAGGCCCACGGCCCCCGGATGCGCACCGGAATGGCGATGCCCGTCCCCTCGTTCGCGCGCAATGCGACGGGGGTAAAGGTATAGTCGATATTCTGATTGCCCAGCCCCACCTGCCCGGCCCCGCGCGCCTCGTAATTGGCCAGCGACAGCAGCAGGTCATCGTTGCGCAGCACGCCGCCGTCGATATCCCATGTGGCGGCAAGGCTGTCGAACACGGTTGTGCCGCCGCCCACCTGCCCCGACCGCATCAGCCGGTCCAGATCAATGCCGATGATGGTGCCCTGGCCAAAGGTGATGGCGCCGTCGCCCGACAGCGATTTCATGATCGCGTCGACCGTGCTGCCTGACCCCAGAAATGACATCTCCGCATCGGCCTGCCCGGTCAGCCGCTCGATCCCGGCGGCATCCCGCAGCACGTCCTGCATCGACAGGCTGCGGGCGAACATCTGGCCGCCGACGCTGAGGCCGGAGCGGTTGTTGATCACGAATTCGCCCGACAGTGTGCCCTGATACGCCTGCACTTCGCGCAGTTCGAACACCATGCGGCTGCGGTCATTACGCAGCAGCGTGCGGGTCTGCCCCAGCTTGAATTGCCCCAGATCGATGGAGGCGGCGGTCAGCGCGATCTCACCGTTGAACGCGGCAAGGCCGCTGGCGTCGATCCGGTCGGTCGGCCAGCCGGAGCCTGCGCTTGGCGCGCCACCACCGCCGGTGTCACTGCCGCCTGTCACGTCGCTCAGATCCAGCGCTCCTGCGTTCAGCTGCGCATTCACCTGCGGCGTGCCGTTGAGGTTGATGTCAGCCGCCCCGGTCAGCGCATTGCCCCCCAGATCGGCCGTCAAATCGCGCAGCGACAGCCGGCGGTCTGCTGTCAGCGTCAGGTCGGTCGTGACGTTCATCGCCTGCCCCAGCTTGGCCGGCAGGCCCGGTTGCGGCAGCGCGAGTGCGGCAAAGAACGCGTCGGTGCTGGGAAAATCAAGTGTCAGCCGCCCGGCCACATCGCCCGCCGTGCTTGCCCGCCCGTTCAGTGCGGCACGCCCGCCGCCTGCGGTGATCGCGGCGTCCAGCGTCTGCACCTGCCCGGTGATAAACCCGGCAAAGCCGCCGATGGTCGCCGTCACCTGCACGTCGCTGCCCGCCGGACGCAAGGTCGCGTCGATGGTCGCGGGGCCCAGCCGTTCGGGCCAGTCCAGCGACAGGTCAACGCCCGCATAGGACACCAGGTCAGACCCTTCGGCATCATAGATCAGCGTCGCATCGGTGATCTGCAGCCGCTGGATCGACACGGCCTGCGGTGCGCGGTCGGGGGCGGTTTCCGTCTCGATCTGCGCCTCACCGCTGGCATCGGTGAACACCCAGGACGCGCGCCCGTCTGCCCGCGCCTCCAGCCGGATCGTGGGGCTTGTTGCTTCGATATTCGTGATGCGGATCTCGCGGTTGGTGATGTAGGCCATCAGGTCCACGCCAATGGCCGCATTCTGCGCCGACAGCATCGGCCCCTGTTCGGACCAGTCGGCATTGCCGACCTCCAGCTCGCCCAGCGACACGCCCAACACCGGCCACAGCGTCATCGACACATCGCCCGAGATCGTCACATCGCGCCCCGTCGCCACCCGCAACTGATCCGCCGCCAGCTTGGCGATGCGATCCGCGGGCAGGAAAAACAGCGACACCCCGGCAACAAGCACCAGCACGAGGACAAAGGCGATAAGGCGACCGATCCACTTCATTGGGCTGCTCCGTTCTGGCTCCGTCCTGGCGACGTGTTGGCCTCAGCGTAACAAGGGCCGCGCGACAACCCCACCCTTTTCCACGGCCATGTGATCGCCTAAGAGGCAGGGATGAGCACAAACCCGCCAGACCTGCGCCCCGACCTCGCACCGAGCCCCCGGATGGACGCCCGCACCCGCCCCGGCCAGCCCACCATCGGCATGGTGTCACTCGGCTGCCCCAAGGCGCTGGTGGACAGCGAACGCATCCTGACTCGCCTGCGCGCCGAAGGGTACGGCATTTCGCCCAACTACTCCGGTGCGGATGCGGTGATCGTGAACACCTGCGGCTTTCTCGACAGTGCCAAGGCCGAAAGCCTGGATGCCATCGGCGAGGCGCTGGCCGAGAACGGGCGCGTCATCGTCACCGGCTGTCTGGGGGCCGAGCCGGAGTACATCACCGGCGCGCATCCCAAGGTGCTGGCCGTCACCGGCCCGCATCAATACGAACAGGTGCTGGATGCCGTGCACGCCGCAGTGCCGCCCGACCCGGATCCGTTCGTGGATCTGCTGCCCGCCTCCGGTGTCTCCCTTACGCCGCGGCATTTCAGTTACCTCAAGATTTCAGAGGGCTGCAATCATAAGTGCAAGTTCTGCATCATCCCCGACATGCGGGGCCGCCTTGCCTCTCGTCCCGCCCACGCGGTGCTGCGCGAGGCGGAAAAGCTGGTCGAGGCAGGCGTGCGCGAGTTGCTGGTGATCAGTCAGGACACCTCCGCCTACGGCGTTGACATCAAACACGCAACCGATCGCGGCCACCGGGCGCACATCACCGATCTAGCGCGTGATCTGGGGTCGCTCGGCGCCTGGGTCCGGCTGCACTATGTCTACCCTTATCCACATGTGCGCGAGCTGATCCCGTTGATGGCCGACGGGTTGGTCTTGCCTTATCTCGACATTCCCTTCCAACATGCCCACACCGACACGCTGCGTCGCATGGCCCGGCCTGCCGCTGCCGAACGCACGCTGGACCGGATCGCGGAGTGGCGCGACATCTGCCCCGACATCACCCTGCGCTCGACCTTTATCGTCGGCTATCCCGGCGAGACGGAGGCGGAGTTTCAGACCCTGCTCGACTGGATGGATGAGGCGCAGCTGGATCGCGTCGGCTGCTTTCAGTACGAAAATGTTGATGGCGCGCGGTCCAACGCCTTGCCGGATCACGTCCCGGCAGAGGTCAAACAAGACCGCTGGGGCCGTTTCATGGCCAAGGCGCAGGCCATTTCCGAGGCCAAGCTGGCCGCCAAGGTAGGCACAACGCTTCAGGTGATCGTGGATTCCGTGGACGATGAGGCCGCAACCTGCCGGACCAAAGCCGACGCGCCCGAGATCGACGGCAACCTGTTTATCGACGAAGGATTCGCGGCGCTAAACCCCGGCGACATCCTGACGGTCGAGGTAGACGAGGCCAGCGACTATGACCTGTGGGGCCGCCCCGTGGCTTGAAACGTCAGGCCAGCCCGTTAGGTCCTGCACAGGTTAACCCAGCAGGAGCCACGCCATGACCGCCCCCAAGATCGCGCAAACCGCCCCTTACCGTGTCGATGTCGAGGCGGGCAAATCGTATTTCTTGTGCGCCTGCGGGCAGTCGGCAAACCAGCCGTTCTGCGACGGCTCCCACAAGGACACCGCGTTCAACCCCCAGAAATTCACTGCGGAAAAGGACGGGCCGGTGTTCTTTTGCGGCTGCAAGGCGACGGACAACGCGCCGCTTTGCGACGGCTCGCACAGCAAGCTCTGAGCGGGTTCTTGAAAATCCTGCTCAGATGTTCTATATTTGTTCTCAACGTGAGAACGGATATGTGTCATGAACTATCACACGACCCAACCCGGCCTGTTTGACCCCGCGCAAGGTGCGCTGCCTATTTCAGCGCCTCAACCGGCGACGGACAAGCAGATTACCTATGCCAGGGCACTCGCGGCCAAGACGGGCAAGGCATTGCCCGCGTCCCTGTTGCGCGACCGCGCGGCCCTGTCCGCTTGGATCGACAAGGCGAAACCGGCACGGGCCGAGGGTCGCTTTGCCCAGTATCCCAGTGCCAGGCAGGTGCAATTCGCCGAACGCATCGCGCGGGTGAAACGGCGCGACATTCCGCAGATGTGCTTCAAGGATCGGACGCTGATGTCGCGCTGGATCGATGGCAACAAGCCGCGCTGACCTGCGGCGGTTTGTCTGGCTGTCGGGCGGGCTGTGCGGCTTATTTCACGATCATGAGCAACGAAACCCGCGTCCTGTACAACGCAGACTGCCCGGTCTGTAATTTCGAGATCACGCATTACGCCGACTATAGCGCCCGTGAGGGGTTGCCGATCCGGTTTGATGATCTGAATTCGGACGCACTGGCGCAGTGGAACCTTGATGCCGATACAGCCGCGCGACGGCTTTATGTGCTCAAGGATGGCGCGCTGCACAGCGGTATTCCCGCGTTCGTTCTGCTCTGGCAAGAGATGCCGCGTTACAGGTGGCTGGCACGGCTGGTATCGGTGCCGGGCGTGCATTGGGTCGCCTGCCTGACCTACGATTACGTCCTCGCACCGCTGATCTACCGCTGGCACCTGCGACGTCAGCGTCGCGCGACGTCAACAGTTTAGTGATGCTTTAGGGGCTAGACCGGGGCTGCGCGATGCAGGAGCCTGTTGCCATGCCCTATCCTTACTCCGTCAAGGAAACCCTCGCCGACGCTTCCGTCCACGCCCTTGGGCTGGTGGGCGCAATCGCGGCCGGAACGCTGCTGATCTTTTATGTGGCACACACGCAGGACGGCACGCAGATCGCCGCGACAAGCGTCTATACCGGCCTGCTTATCTTTGCCCTGCTGGCCTCCGCCGCCTACCACATGCTGCCCTGGGACAGCTGGCGACCGATGTTCCACCGTATCGATCATGCGGCGATTTACCTCAAGATTGCAGGGACTTACACGCCGCTTGTGGTGCTGATCGGCTCCGCCTTTGCCTATGGGGTGCTGGCGGTGATCTGGACGGTCGCCGTGCTTGGGGCTGTGGCCAAGCTCAGCTTTTGGGCGACGGATTCGCGGGGGTCGCTGCCGCTTTATCTGGTGCTGGGATGGGCCAGCGTGCTGCTGATCTGGCCCATGTGGCAAACCTTGCCCGGCGCCGCAGTCGCGCTGATTGCGGCGGGCGGGCTGCTCTATACCGTTGGCACGGTGTTCTACGCGATGAAGGCGCTGCGCTTCCAAAACGCGATCTGGCACAGCTTTGTGCTGGCCGCATCCACCTGCTTTTTCTGCGCGGTGAGCGTCGGCGTCTCAGCCTGAGCCGAGGCGCGCCAGCTTGTCGAACACATCTGCATTCCGGCAGAAGGACGGTGTTTCCGACACCGTGCCCACCTGTGCGGCAAGCCATTGCGCGCAGGTATCAGGCTGCGTGCACCCGGCACAGCGGTGCACCATGTCTGCCAGATCATCGGGGGTGAGCCCGGCGCGCAGGGAGGCATCCTGCAGGTCGATCCCACGGGTTTCGGCCATGTCGTCGACAAGGGCGGCGTGTCGTTTCAGGCGGTCGTTCGAGGTCATGTGCGGCTCCGAAGGCTGCTGGGTTACACGCCACAGCCTGCACGTGCGCCGCGTCGCGCGCCTTGACCAAGATCAAATCGGGTAAGTTCAGAGCCGGCTGGCCGTCTTGCGCACAATTTCCAACCGCTGAGCATTTGGCGGGTGCGTGCCCAGGAACCGATCGCCCGGATCGGGGATACGGTTGAAGAACTGCGCACCGCGCAACGGATCGTACCCGGCACGGGCCGTCACGATGGTGCCCAGCTCGTCCGCTTCCAGCTCAAAATCCTTGGAGTAGGTGCGCGCGCCGACACTGGCACCGATGCGCTGCGCCGCCTCGACCGCGCCTGCCCCACCACCGGTGATGCTGGCGAGACCTGCAAATATCTCTGCACCCGCAGCTGCGTTCTGCTTTTGCCGCGCGATATGGCCACGGATGTGGTGCGCCGCCTCGTGGCTCATCACAAAGGCCAGTTCATCCTCGTTCCGGGCATCCGCAATCAGCGCCACGGTGAACGCGATGATCGGGCGACCGTTTTCATCCAGCGTCTGGTAGGCGTTGGGCGGCAGGCGCGGGCGGTCATCAATCAAAATGCGGAAATCGCAATCCACCCCGGTCGTTCGTTCGCGACACATCCGTTCTGCCACAGGCTCCACCCGCCGCACCACCTGGGCAAATGCCCGCGCCGCCTGATCGGCAGTGCGCAGCTCATCCGGTGTTTCGGGGGCCACCGCATTGACCACGGGCGCAGGTGCAGGCGCCGCAACCTCGTCGCAGGCGGCCAGCAGGCCCAGGGCAAAGAGTGCAGTCAACATACGAAGCATCGGTCGGGCGTCCCTTCGGTCAGGTGAGCGACTAAGCGGTAAGTGTATCACGCAAGCGCGCGAGGGCCAGTCCCGCTCACGGGCACGTGTGCGGCATCGCGCTCAGCGCTTGACTTCGATCAGGGCCACAGGCGCATCCGCCGCCTTCTCAAAGTCGAGCGCCGCGTGATCGGACACGGCCGTCAACCGCTTGAATTCAAACCGCATCTCGCCCACCTCCTCTTCGGAGGCGACGACAAGGCATTGGAACAGGTGCACCGCCCCGTCATACAGGTCCACAAAACCGCGCAAGGCCGGCGCGGTTTCGGCGTCCATGGCAAATCCCGTCTTCCACATGCGCAGCACCGGATAGGTCTTGTCGCCCGTCACGATGCGCAGGCGCGACGCCTTGCGGATCGCCTGACGGCGCGCGTGATCCAGACCGGCTTGCACTTCTTTCGGGACAAATGTGGACATGGCAGACTTCCTCTTCTGCGGGACAGATTGGCGCAGGGCGTGTTGACGTCCAGTTAATTGTTCCACAGCCACATCCGCACCACAGCACTGTGATATTCTCGTGACGGCGCGCGATGTGCACCCATGCAGGGCCAGTGCGCGCGCCTCGCTGTTGGACCTCGCGTCGGAACCGCTAAATGTGGACCATCACGCAGCAGGAGACGCGATATGGGTGTTTTGGTTGACGGTGTCTGGCATGACACCTGGTACGATACCAAGTCGACGGGCGGCAAGTTCGAGCGCAGCCAGGCCAAGTTCCGCAACTGGATCACCGCCGACGGCGCGCCGGGCCCAAGCGGGTCCGGAGGGTTTCCTGCCGAATCAGGGCGTTACCACCTGTATGTGTCCTATGCCTGCCCATGGGCGCACCGCACGTTGATCTTTCGCGCGCTCAAGGGGCTCGGCGATCACATCACCATCTCCGTTGTGCATCCCGACATGCTGACCGAAGGCTGGACGTTCGAGGCCGACGATGCAGGTGCCACCGGCGACACGCTTTATGGCCTGCCCTTTGCCCGCGACATCTACACCCGGGCCGACCCGACGTTTTCCGGCCGCGTCACGGTGCCGATCCTCTGGGACAAGGCGCAGGAAACCATCGTCAGCAACGAAAGCTCCGAGATTATCCGCATGCTCAACAGCGCGTTCGATGCGATCACCGGCAACAGCGACGACTATTGGCCCGAGGCGCTGCGCGAAGATATCGCCCCCGTGAACGACCGGATTTACGATACGTTCAACAATGGCGTCTACAAGTCCGGCTTTGCCACCACGCAGACCGCCTATGACGAGGCGGTCGGGCCGCTGTTCGACACGATGGACTGGCTGGAGGATCGGCTGAGCACCCGGCGCTACCTGATGGGGGAGCGGATGACCGAGGCTGACTGGCGCCTGTTCACGACGCTGGTGCGCTTTGACCCGGTGTATCACCTGCACTTCAAATGCAACCGCAAGCGGCTGATCGACTATCCGAACCTGTGGGCCTACACGCGCGAGCTATACCAGGTGCCCGGCGTCGCGGAGACGGTCAACATGGCGCATATCATCCGCCACTATCATTTCAGCCACGAAAGCATCAATCCGCACCGGATCATACCGATCAACCCGGTGATCGATTTTGATGCGCCGCACGGGCGCGGTCAGGTAACGGCGTAATGCTCCACCATCGCGGCCAGATCTTCGGGCCGCGTCCCGGCGGGTAGAAACGCGCATGCATTGCTCGCATGTGCAAAGATCGACCCGTCGGAGAAAAAGCTGGTGTCGGTGACGAAAATCACCCGGGCATTAGGGTGCCGGTAGCTGGCAAAATCGGCAATGGCGAGGGCGCTGCCCTCGCGCAGGACCAGATCAAGCAGGATAATCTCCGGCGCATTGTCTTCGAGATAGGTGACCGCCGCGCTCTGGTCCGCGACCTGATGCACGCACATCCCCATCCGTTCGAGGTGCCGACACCAGATAGCCCCAAGCTCTGGCCGGCTTTCTACGATCAATACATTCATTTCAACTCCGAGCCGACCCAACTTCGGCTCCCATACCCTGTTTTGGCTGCATACATTAACAAAGGGTTAATAATCGCCAACAAAGATTAACAGAGCATCTGTGCATTGAGTTTTGCGCGGATTCCCGCTCTTACGGCACAAGAAACGCTGAATTGGTGCCCGTCCGATGGTTACGCCCATGCAAAACAGAACAAAGCGCGATCATGGTGGCGGTCTCGATGCCGCGATCGCGCGCTTTGGTGGGCAGCGCGACGTCTGGATCGACCTGTCCACAGGGATTAACCCAGTGCCTTACGCGTTTACACCTCCGGCGGCGGCAGCATGGAACACCTTGCCGGATGAGGGTGCGCAGCGGGCGCTATGTGAGGCAGCGCGGCGGTTTTGGGATGTGCCGGACAGCGCGAGCATCCTGCCCGTTCCGGGTGCGTCGGCGGCGATTGCGCAAATCCCACGCCTGCGTGCGCCCGGCATGGCCGTGATCCCTGGCCCGACCTATAACGAACACGCCGCCGCGTTCCGCGCCCATGGCTGGGCGGTGTCCGAGCAAGGCACCGCGAGGGACGCGCAGGTGCTGGTGCATCCCAACAATCCGACCGGGCAGTTCTGGTCGCCCGACGATGTGGCCGGCGCGTTGACCATCATCGACGAAAGCTTTTGCGACATCGCCCCGAGCCGGAGCCTCGTTTCGACGGCGGGCCCCGACACGCTTTTGCTCAAGAGCTTTGGCAAGTTCTGGGGGTTGGCTGGGCTGCGGCTCGGCTTTGTCATCGGCGCGCCGGCACATCTCGACCGCCTAGCGGAGTGGTTGGGGCCGTGGCCGGTGTCGGGCGTCGCACTCGACATCGGACGGCAAGCACTGGACGACCCCGCATGGGCACAGGCGACCCGCGCCCGATTGACCCGAGACGCGGACAGGCTTGACGGGTTGATGACAGCCGCCGGCGCACGGGTCGAGGGGGGCACGACGCTCTTTCGGCTCTACCACGTGGACGACGCCGCCTCATGGCAGACGCGCCTCGCCCGCCAGCATATCTGGAGCCGCACCTTCCCCTATTCGGACCATTGGCTGCGCCTTGGCCTGCCCGGCCCGGACGGGTGGGACCAACTGGACAGGGCGCTGTGAGCATCGGCCTGCAACTGGCGCTGGCCCTGTGCCTCGACGCGTTGCTGGGTGAGCCGCGCTGGCTGTGGGACCGCGTCCCGCATCCCGCCGTGCTGATGGGGCGGTTGATCCGGGCGCTGGATGACCGGCTGAACCGACCGCCATGGGCGCGCCTGGCGGGTGTTTTGACACTGGTCCTGATCGTGTTGGCGGCCGGGGCCGTGGGATGGGCGCTGTCGCAGTTCGGCGGCATCGTGGTGATCTGCGCCGCGGCCATTCTGCTTGCCCATAGGTCCCTTGTCGCCCATGTGCGCGCCGTGGCCGACGGCCTGCGCCTGTCGCCCGGGGCGGGCCGCCGCGCGGTCAGCATGATCGTCAGCCGGGACGTGCGCGACGCCACTCCAGACAGTGTTGCCCGCGCCAGCCTCGAAAGCCTTGCGGAGAATTTCAGCGACGGAGTCGTCGCCCCGGCCTTCTGGTTTCTGGTGGGCGGCCTGCCCGGTATCCTAGTCTACAAGATGGTCAACACCGCCGACAGCATGATCGGCTACCGCACGCCCCGCCATGCGGATTTCGGCTGGGCCGCAGCGCGGTTTGACGACCTGCTCAACTGGGTGCCCGCGCGCCTGACCGGTCTGCTGCTTGCTCTCGTCGGCGGGTCTGTCGACCGCTGGACCGCGATCCGGGCCGATGCGCGCCTGCACCGCTCGCCCAATGCCGGGTGGCCCGAAGCGGCGCTTGCCCACAGCCTCAATTTTGCCCTCGCCGGGCCGCGCAGCTATGACGGTGCGGTGCAGGATTTTCCGTGGGTAAACGGCGACGGCAAGCGCGCCCTGGCCCCGGTGGACATTGACGCAGGTGTCACACTGGTGTGGAACGCTTGGGCGGCGCTTGTGGGTGCACTTTTGGTGATTGGAGGTTTGGTTTGGGTCATTTGAAACATCTTGCGGCGACGATACTGGCCATGTGCCTGCCGCTGAGCGCTGCGGCGCAATGCGGCGGCAGCTTTGCCGCGTTCAAGTCTGCCCTCGTGACAGAGGCGACAGCGCAGGGCATCGACAGGGGCATCGCCGAACGGTTCCTGTCGGGCGTGCGGCAGGACCCTGCGGTGCTCAAGGCCGACCGCGCCCAAGGTGTGTTTCAACGCCCGTTCATCGACTTTTCCCGCCGCCTGATCTCGCAAAACCGGATCGATGCGGGCCGTCAAAAGGCGCGGCAGTTCGCAAGCGTGTTCGACCGGATCGAGCGGACCTACGGCATCGACCGCCACGTCCTTCTGGCCTTCTGGGCGTTCGAGACGGATTACGGCGCGTTTCAGGGCAATTTCAACACCGCCAACGCGCTGGTCACGCTGGCCCATGACTGCCGTCGGCCCGATCTGTTCCGCCCGCAAGTCTTTGCGGCGATGGAGCTTTTTGCCCAAGGCGGGTTTGATCCGGGGCGCACCACCGGGGCTTGGGCCGGTGAGATCGGCATGGTGCAGATGCTGCCGCGCGATATCCTCGAAAACCGCGTGGACGGTGATGGCGACGGGGCGGTGCAGCTGAAAACCTCCGCCCCCGATGCGCTGATATCCGGGGGCAAGATGCTTCAGCATCTGGGCTGGCGCGCGGGCGAGCCGTGGTTGCAAGAGGTCACCGTGCCCGCCACGCTGGACTGGAGCCTGAGCGGCGTGCGGATCAAGCTGCCTGCCGCGCAGTGGCAATCGCGGGGCGTGCGTCCCCGGAACGACCGCCTCGCCGACCTGCCTGCATCGCTGATCCTGCCGCAAGGCCACAAGGGCCCCGCCTTTCTCGCCTATCCGAATTTTGACGTGTATTTCGAGTGGAATCAGTCCTTTACCTACGTTCTGACCGCCGCTTACTTCGCCACCCGCCTCGCCGGCGCGCCGGTCTACGATGCGGGCAATCCCGACGTGGGGCTGAACGCGAACCAGATGAAGGCGCTGCAACAAAAGCTACAAGCGCGCGGGCATGATGTGGGCAAGATCGACGGCATCCTTGGCGCGGGCACGCGGGCTGCGGTGCAGGCCGAACAAGGGCGACTGGGCCTGCCTGCGGATGCGTGGCCCACGCCGACGTTGCTCGACCGGCTCTGACGGCGAACGTTTGTAATTTGGTAACGTTCGGAGTATATTCGGGATAGTGATAGTCTTTTTCAGTCGTCTTGCTGAAAATCGACCCGGCAGAGCTGCTACTCTGCCGGGTCACTCTTTACCGGGTCAGAGCCCGATCAAGAGCCGGATGGCGGCGAGCGCGAGCATCGCCAGCGCAATTGCGACCATCCATCTTCGATATCTTTTTCGTTCAGTCGTCTCACCTCCTCTCGCGGCTCTGGTTGAGCCGCGCGGCAAACCTGCGCGGAAAGTCGAGAAGATTTGGTTAAAATTGTGCCTGTCAACGGAGGGGAAAGCGTTCGCCCTTTTGCGTCAGCATCACGATGCGCGCCGCACTTTCCACATAGCGGTCACAACGTCCAAACCCGTTGCGAAAGGCGATGCAGACGGTGCCATCCGCGCCCACCTCGTAGCGACCATAGGCCGTCCCGCCCCCATTGGCATAGGTGTAGGAATAGGCGCCGCCGGTCGAGAATTTCGACTGGCCATCGTCAAAAAAGACAAGCGTTTGCCCTTCGATCAGCGCGACCACCTCGGCGCGGGGCAAAGCCCGGTCGCTGCCGCGCAGGTTCCACTCCTGCGCAAAGGTCGGAACGCTCGTCAAACACAGCAGGAAAAACCATCGCATACGCGACCGTAGCACAGGCCCGCCCCACGCCGCATCACGTCACGGTGAGAGGTCAGGCCACCATTGTTTCAGCCTTCTTGAGGTCCACAGACACCAGCTGGCTTACCCCTTGTTCAGCCATGGTGACACCGAACAACCGGTCCATGCGCGCCATCGTGACCGCGTGGTGCGTGATGATCAAAAACCGCGTGTCGGTGCGGCGGCACATCTCGTCCAGCAGGTCGCAGAACCGGGTGACGTTGGCATCATCAAGCGGGGCGTCCACCTCGTCCAGCACACAGATCGGCGCCGGATTGGCGAGGAACACCGCAAAGATCAACGCCAGCGCGGTCAGCGTCTGCTCCCCCCCCGACAGCAGCGAAAGCGTTGACAGTTTTTTGCCCGGCGGCTGGCACATGATCTCGAGGCCGGCCTCCAGCGGGTCGTCGCTTTCCACCATGACAAGGTTCGCCTCACCACCGCCGAACAGGTGCCGGAACAGCATGGAAAAGTTGGAATTCACCTGCTCGAACGCAGTCAGCAGCCGCTCGCGGCCCTCGCGGTTGAGGCTCGCGATGCCGTTGCGCAGCGTGCGGATCGCCTCTTCGAGGTCGCTTTTTTCCGACACGAGCGTGTCATGCTCCTCCTGCACCTCCTTTGCGTCTTCTTCGGCGCGCAGGTTCACGGCCCCCAGCGCGTCGCGCTGACGCTTGAGCCGCGCGACCTCCGTCTCCAGCGCCTCGGCCCCCGGCATCGCGTCGGGCGTGATGTCCAGCGCGGTCAGCAGCTGGTTCGGGGTCATCTGGTGTTCATCCGCGATTCGTTCGGCCGCGGCCTGCACCGTCTCGCGCGCGGCATCCGTCAACGCTTCGGCCCGGGCGCGCTCTTCGCGCGCCTCCGACGCGGTGCGTTCGGCGTCCCGCTCGGCCTGAGCGGCGGTGCGCAAGGCTGCCTCGCCCGTGCTGAGCGCATCGGCGGCGTGCACCTTGCGCGCCTCGGCCCGCGTGATCTCTTCGGCGAGGCTGGCGCGTGTTGCGGCCAGTTCGGCGGGCAGCTTTTCAGCGACGGCCAGTTCCGATTCGGTTGTCTCCTTGCGCGCGACCAGCTCGGCGCTGCGCTTTTCTGCGGTTTCCAGTCGGTGCTTCCAGCCGCTGATCTCCTTGGTGATCTCCTGCGCGCGTTTCACCCGCGCCTCACCCGTCCGGCGCAGATCGTCATGCGCGGACCTGCGGGACATCATGGTGATGCGCGCGGCCTCCACCGTCATCCGGACATCCTCGACCTGCGCGCGCGCGGCATCCAGATCCGGCAGGTCGGCAAGGGCCGCTTCGGCCTCGGCCAACCGGGTGCGCGCGCCCATCGCCTCTTCTTCATGGCGGGTCACGGCGAGGCCGAGTGACTCCAGACGGCTGCGCGCCAGATCACGGTCCGCCTCCGCCCGGCTGAGCGCGCGTGCCGCGTCCGCCATCATCCGGTCCGCGATGCGGCGCGCCTCACGCGCGCGCTTGTCGGCATCGGCCAATTCGGCCAGACGCACAGTCAGCGCCTCATGCGCCTGCCGTGCGCCATCCGCGCGGGATGTCGCGCGTTCCTGCGCCTGTTTCAACGCCTCCAGCCGGTTGAGCTGCTGCAGCCGCAGTGCCGCGGCACTCGGCGCATCCTCGGCCCAGGCGCGGAACCCGTCCCACCGCCACAGGTCCCCTTCGAGCGATACAAGGCGTTGTCCGGGCTGCAACTGATCGTGCAGGCGCGCGGCGTCATCGGCATCGGCAAGGCCGATCTGGCTCATCCGGCGCGCCAGCGCGGACGGCACCGACACGTGCAACGACAGCGGCGTAACACCGGCGGGCAGCGCCTGCACCCCGTCATAATCCGGCAGCGTCGCCCAGCCCGACGGTCCGTCCGCATCCACCTCCGGCGCGCGCAGATCATCCGCCAGCGCCGCGCCAAGCGCCTTTTCAAACCCGGCCTCGACCTGCAGCCGGTCCACGATCTGGCCACCCTCGGCGGTGTCACGCTCCACCAGCTTGGCCAGAGCGCCGGCCTCGGCGCGCAGCGCGTTCAGCTCGCCTTCGGCCTCCGACCGTTCGGCACGCGCGTCCGCCTCGCGGGCCTGCACGTCGGCGCGGGCCTCTTCGGCGGCCAGCAGCGTCTCGTCGGCCCGTTGCGCGGTCGCTTCGGCCTCGACGGACGCAGCCTGCGCTGCAGTCAGATCGGTTTCGGCCTGCTGCAACGCGTCGGCACTGGTGGCCACGGCGGCGCGCGCCTTTTCGGCTTCGGCCTGCGCGCGCGCCTCGACCTTGCGGTTATCATCGAGCAGCCGTTGCGCCGAACCGTGACGGGCCGCGAGGCGCGCGACATCTTCGGTCTGTTCGGCCTGATCCTCTTCGCGCGCCTGCAACACCTGTGCGGCCTCGCGGGCACCGGTTGCGGCGTCATCCAGCAGCGCCTCGTGGCCTTCGCTCGCCTTGGCGATCTCGCCCGCTTCCCACTCCAGCCGCTGGATCGTCTCGCCCGCGTCGCGGTTCAGCCCGCCCTCGCGGTCGATATCGTGGGTCAATTGCACGATCCGCTGGCTGAGCGTTTCGATCGTCTGTTGCGCCTGGCGGTCCTGCGCATCCAGCGTGTCGCGCTGCACCGTGAGCCGTTGCAACACCGCTGCCGCAATCGCCTCTTCCTCGCGCAGGGGCGGCAGCGCCTCTTCGGCGGCGGCGCGCGCCTTGAGGGCCAGTTGCACCGCCGCTTCGGCCTGTGCGGCGGTTGTGGTGCGGTCGCGCAGCGTGTCTTCGGCCCGCGCGCGCGCCTCGTCGGCCTCGCGCCAGCGACGGTAGAGCAGTTGCCCCTCGGACTTGCGCAGGCTGTCGCCGATCTCGCGGTAGCGTGCGGCCTGCCGGGCCTGCCGGGCCAGCTGCGCCAGCTGGCTTGCCAATTGCTCGATCACGTCATCGACGCGAGCGAGGTTCTGTTCGGCCCCTTTCAGCTTCAGCTCTGCCTCGTGGCGCCGCTGGTACAGGCCCGAGATGCCCGCCGCCTCTTCGAGAATGCGCCGCCGGTTCTTGGGCTTGGCGTTGATCAACTCGCTGATCTGGCCCTGCCGCACCAGCGCCGGGGAATGCGCCCCGGTCGAGGCATCGGCAAAGAGCATCTGCACATCGCGCGCCCGCACATCCTTGCCGTTGGTCTTGTAGGCGCTGCCAACATCGCGCGTGATCCGCCGCACGATCTCCAGCGCGTCCTGATCGTTGAACCCGGCAGGCGCCAGCCGTTCCGAATTGTCCAGATGCAGCGACACTTCGGCAAAGTTGCGTGCGGGCCGCGTCGCCGCCCCGGCAAAGATCACATCCTCCATCCCGCCGCCCCGCATCGCGGTGGGGCGGTTTTCGCCCATCACCCAGCGCAGCGCCTCCAGCAGGTTCGACTTGCCGCAGCCATTGGGCCCGACCACGCCGGTCAGCCCGTCGGCGATGATCAGGTCGGTCGGATCGACAAAGGATTTGAACCCCGTCAGTCTGAGTTTGGAAAAGCGCAAGGCGGCCGTCCGGGTCTGAGTCTCTTGGCCCGCCATGCTGCGGGGCCATGGGGGGCCATGTCAACGCATCCACCCCAGAAACAGCGGGGACCGGTCATTTATCCACAAGATATTGCGGTCAGCGGGTCAGATCAGCGTGCAATCGAGGTCCAGCACCAGCTCATTCGTGGCCGCGCTGACATAGCTGTCGATGGTGTAACAGTCGTATTCGCCCTGCGGTCTGAGCCGGTCAATCGCAGGCCCGCCCTTGCCGCAATCCAGAATGCCGGTGGCCTGCGCCTGATCTCCGCGCACCTCCTTGACGGTGCAGCCGCTGACCATCTCCATCGCGCGCCCGGCGCGGTCGCGGATCGGGCCAAAGCGTGGCGCGTATTGCGTATTGGTCCGGATCGCCTCCGCCAGCCGTCCGTTGACCCGCACGTCAAAGGTGGAGCCGTCGATGGTCACCGTCGTGACAGGCAGGCCACGGAAATGCGGGCCGGCCGTGTTGCAGGCGGCCAGCAGCAGAACAAAGGGCAAAAGGTATCGCATGCCCCATGACTGGGGCATCACGGTTAACACCCGCTTAACGGCAGAACACGACCACGAACATTGCGCACGCTGCAAACTGGTCATATGATTTTACCAATTCAACGCAGGTGCCCCATGCCATTTCGCCCCGTTCAACCGGAAAAGCTTTCCTCCGCCGTGATCCGCCAGATCGAACAGCTGATCTTGCGTGGCGTGTTGCGCCCCGGTGAGCGTCTGCCGCCCGAGCGCGATCTGGCCGAACGGCTGGGCGTGTCGCGCCCGTCCCTGCGCGAGGCGATCGGCCATTTGCAGGATACCGGCCTGCTGGCCACGCGACCCGGCGCGGGCGTGTTTGTGGCGGATGTTCTGGGTTCCGCCTTTGCCCCCGCACTGACCGAGCTTTTTGCCCGCCACGAAGAGGCGGTGTTCGACTATCTCAGCTTTCGCCGCGACATGGAGGGGCTGGCCGCCGAACGCGCCGCGCGGCTCGCGTCGGACACGGATCTGGCGGTGGTCAACACGGTGTTCGACAAGATGGAGGCCGCCCACCCCAAGCGAAATACCGACGAAGAGGCGCAGCTGGACGCGCAGTTCCACATGGCCATCATCGAGGCGAGCCACAACGTGATCATGCTGCACATGATGCGGTCGATGTACCAGCTGCTGCGCGACGGCGTGTTCTACAACCGGCAGGTCATGTTCAAGCAGCGCACCACGCGGCAGGCCCTGCTGGACCAGCACCGGGCGATCAATGCCGCCTTGCAGGCCCGCGACCCCGACGCCGCCCGTGACGCGGTGCATGCGCATCTGGATTACGTGGAACGGTCGCTGCGCGACCAGCAAAAAGCGGAACGTAACGAAGACGTCGCACGCCAGCGGCTGGACCACGAACAGGCCGGGTGAAGCGCTCCGGCTGGACCGGTGCCGCGCCGGCAACCCCGACCGACTGTTCGGGATACCATCCGACACCGCATCAACCCGCGCAGCACCATGGCACTGGCCATTGGCATCGCGGATCAGGTCATCGCAGCGGCGCTGCCCCCGCGCTCCTCAATACGAATAGTCGCCAAAGATCCGGCTCAGGTCGCCGTTCCAGTCGCCGTGATACCGTTCCAGCAGTTCATCCGCAGGGGTCTGGCCGCTGTCCACGCTCTCCTCAAGCGCGTTCAGGAAATGCGTCTCGTCCGGGATCATGCCACCGGCACCGGGGCGGGCGCGGGCCTGCAGCCCGGCGCGGCTGATGGCCACCGCCTGACGGGCCACCTCGGCCATGTCGATCCCGTCCACACGCGCCTGCAATCCGTCAACGGATGCCGCGACCCGCAGCGCCTCGCGCTGTTCGGCGGTCCAGTCCTTGCACAGGTCCCACGCCGCGTCCAAAGCGCCCTGATCATACATCAGCCCGACCCAGAACGCAGGCAGCGCACACAGCCGCCGCCACGGGCCACCATCGGCGCCCCGCATCTCGATATACTTCTTGATCCGCGCCTCGGGAAAGGCGGTGGTGAGGTGATCAGCCCAGTCGCTCAGCTGTGGCACCTCGCCGGGCAGCGCGGGCAAACGCCCCTTCAGGAAATCGCGGAAGGATTGGCCGAGCGCGTCGATATACTGCCCGTCGCGGTAGACGAAATACATCGGCACATCGAGCGCGTAGTCCACCCAGCGCTCGAACCCGAACCCGTCCTCGAACACGAAGGGCACCATGCCCGCCCGCGCGTTGTCGGTGTCGCGCCAGACCCGGCTGCGCCAGCTCTTGTGCCCGTTGGGCTGGCCCTCAAAGAACGGGGAATTGGCAAAAAGCGCCACTGCAACCGGTTGCAAGGCAATCGCGACGCGTAATTTCTGGATCATGTCGGCCTCGGACGCATAGTCGAGGTTGACCTGCACGGTGCACGTGCGGCGCATCATCACCCGCCCCATCGTGCCGACCTTGCCCATATAGGCGTCCATCAGCTTGTAGCGCCCCTTGGGCATCAGCGGCATCTGCTCATGCATCCAGGTGGGTGCGGCCCCCAGCCCGATAAAGCCCACGCCGATCTCGTTCGAGATGTCCATGACCTCCTTGAGGTGAGCGTTCACCTCGTCGCAGGTCTCGTGGATCGTCTCGAGCGGGGCACCCGACAGCTCAAGCGCGCCCCCGGGTTCGAGCGACACGTTCGCGCCCTCCTTTTCCAGCCCGATCAGCTTGCCGCCCTCCTCGATGGGGGCCCAGCCGTGGCGGTCGCGCAGCGCGCTCAGCACCGCATGGATCGACCGGTCGCCTTCGTATGGGAGCGGTTTGTGGGTATCGACGCAATAGCCGAACTTCTCGTGCTCGGTGCCGATGCGCCAGTCGGCCTTGGGCTTGCAACCGCTTGCAAGGTAGGCGGCCAACTGATCGTGATGTTCGATCGGGCCGCCTCCGGATTGGGGGATGGACATGGGGGCGCTCCGATCTGCTTTCTCGCGACTTCCGACCTACAGGGATGAGGCGATTTGCAGGGCGTGTCAATGCGCGGGCCTGTGCGCTCAGGCACGGCCCTGTGGCGCGATTTGCGCCAGATCGCGGGCGCGCCGTTCCCAGATCACCACCGCCACATGCGGCTGCGCCTTTAGCTGGGCCAGCATCCGTTCGGTGCGCAGCCCCGGCAGCGTGGCAAACGCGTCAAAAAGCGCGTCGGCCCCGTCGGCATCCACCGGAATGTGCAGGTCGGCCAGTCCGCGCTGTTCCAGATGCCAGTGCGCCGGGTGCTGGGTGCCATCGAGCGTCAGGCGCGTCATCTCGCGCATGGCCACGACACCGCCGGTGAGCGGGCCGTAATAGGTGATCTGCCCTTCGACCACCTGCACCGTGCCGACGCCCCCGCCCGGCCCGCGAAAACGCCCGCGCTGAAAGCCGACCATGACCAGCGCCCCGGCCCCGACCAGCACCGCCGGTGCAACATAGCGCAAGAGCCCCGTGGATTGTGCCAGCCACCACAGCCCCAGCACCGCGAGGGCCACACCAATCAGCACCTCGCGCCAGCGCCACAAGGTGGCTTTGGCTTCGGGACGGAAAAAGATCATACGATCCCCTGATCTAAGAGCATTGTGTGCCCTTAGACCTAAAGTGTCGGCAGCAGGAGGAAAAGGCCGTGGTCCTGTCAGCCTTTGGCTTGACGACCGCGCAGAGCCCCAAATCCAACAAGCCCCACCAGCAGCATGCCACCCGCAGCCGGAAGCGGAACAGCGGAGACAGCGTCCGCCTCAAATGTGACTTCGCTCAGAAAAACCCATGAATTTGAGCGGAACAGCTGCGTTGTCAGGGTGTCTGTTTTCGTACCGGTCAGATCAACCGTGAAACTGAACGGTGCAGAGCCCGGGTTGGTCGGAATGGTGAACCCGCTGCCGTTTACATTCACAAGGCTGGGCTGGCTCACGCCGCCACTTCCGTTCGAATCGTCGAAATGGAACGTCACCGCGGTAAAGTCATAAGCCTGCGCAAAGTTGAACGTGATCGTCGGGTCTGTGTTCAGCCAACCGACATATTTGCCCGTCTCGCCAGGTGCGAACCAATTGCCGGTCGCGATAACGCCATCTGTCAGATCGCCCGTGCCACCCGACAGCGCAGACCCGGAGGTGGTCGTGGACCCGGTGCCGTTATAAGTGTCGTCCCAGTAGGTATATGTGCCCGTGTTGCCGTTGACGGTATCGTAGCTGGTCGGTGTGACTGTTGCAGCCTGCGCGCCCATCGAGGCGAGCGAAAGCGACCCGGCAAGGATAAGTGATTTGGAAGACATTGGGTGGTCCTGATACGAGCTGAATTCGCGAGGCGGTTACCACCGGCCACGGCCAAAATCAAACTATATGGATATGCACGGCCACTTGTCTCTTGTTCGGAAACAGTGCCTGACATGCCTTCGGATTATGTCCAATCCCCCAGTTGCATCTGCCACAATGTGAGTGCAGCCACAGCGGCAGTGTCCGCGCGCAGGATGCGGGGACCAAGGGAGATCGGGTGGGCGGTGTCGAGGGCCGACAGGCGCGCGCGTTCGCTGTCGGAAAAGCCACCCTCGGGACCGATGAGGATCGCCCAGGGGCCTGCCGTCCCGGGTAGGGTGGGCGATGCGCCCACCAGCGCCTCATCACAAAAGAGCAGCCGCCGGTCGCCCAGATCAGCCAGCGCGCGGTCGAGGCGGGTCATCTCGGCCACCTCCGGCACATAGGTGCCGCCGCATTGCTCTGCTGCCTCGACCGCGTGGGCCTGCAGGCGGTCGCGCTGGATGCGTCCCGCATTGGTGAACGCGGTCTGCACGGGCACGATGCGGCGTGCACCCATTTCGGCGGCTTTTTCCACGATGAAATCCGTCCGCGCCTTCTTGATCGGTGCGAACAGCAGCCACAGGTCCGGCGGCATCTGAACGTCGCGCGTCTGTGCCGCGCAGACCAGCGTGCCGCCACGCTTGCCGGCCTCCGTCACCTCGGCCCGCCATTCGCCATCGCGACTGTTGAAGAGCAGCACCGCTGCACCCACAGCCTGCCGCATGACACCAAACAGGTAATGCGCCTGCTCCCGCGACAGCGGGACCGATTGCCCCTGCCCCAATGGGTGCTCTACATAAAGGCGGATCTTTGCGTCACTCATGAGCCCCTACATATGACCAACCCGAACCCCACACCAGAGACGCAAGTGGCAGATGCCGCCCCCGGCAATTGGGTCGACACGCTGGCGCCCGCCTTTGCCCGCCCCTATCTGCGGCTGAGCCGTGCGGACCGGCCCATCGGCACGTGGCTGCTGCTGCTGCCGTGCTGGTGGGGGCTGTCGCTGGCGATGCTTTTTGATCAGAGCGCGCGCTGGGAAGACGCGTGGATCGCCATTGGCTGCGCGCTGGGGGCGTTCCTGATGCGCGGCGCGGGCTGTACGTGGAACGACATCACGGACCGGGACATCGACGCGCAGGTCGCTCGGACGCGCTCGCGGCCCATTCCGTCGGGGCAGGTCAGCGTGCGCGGTGCGGTGGTGTGGATGTGCGCGCAGGCGCTGCTGGCGTTCTGCATCCTGCTGACCTTTCACCCCGCGGCGGTCCTGCTGGGTGTGCTGGCGCTGGTGCCTGTCGCTATCTATCCCTTTGCCAAGCGGTTTACGTGGTGGCCGCAGGTGTTTCTGGGCCTTGCGTTCAACTGGGGCGCGCTGCTCGCGTGGACGGCGCATCGCGGGCAGCTGGATGCGCCTGCGGTCCTGCTCTATGCCGCCGGGATCGCATGGACGCTGTATTACGACACGATCTATGCGCATCAGGATATCGAGGATGACGCACTGATCGGTGTGAAATCCACGGCGCGCCTGTTCGGATCGAACACGCCGCAATGGCTGCGCCGGTTTTTGGTGGCGACAGTCGGGCTGATGGGGCTGGCGGTGATCTTTGCGGCCACGGAAGAGGCGTCGGTGCTGGCGCTGGTGGCGGCCCTTGCGGGACCCTGGGCGATGGGCTGGCACATGGCATGGCAGCTGCGCGGGCTCGACATCGACAACCCGGAAAAGTGCATGATCCTGTTCCGCGCCAACCGCGACACCGGCCTTATTCCGCTGATCTTTTTTGTCGGTGCGCTGCTGGCATGATTGAAACTCGGAGCCGGCAGGCTTAGACCAAGGGTCTGAGTTGGCCTCACCGGGAAGCACCGCAATGCGCCTGTCTTCACTGTTTCTGATTGCCGGAATTTTCACCACCGCCGCCGCGCTGTCACTGGTCGCGGCGAACCTGTCGGTGCAGCTGATCGAGGAGAACTCCGAGATTGGCGTGCGCGAGGCGCTGGATGACGAGGGCATGACCTGGGCCGAGGTGCAGGCCGACGGGTTGCAGGTCACGCTGGCCGGTCAGGCCCCGACCGAGGCCGTGCGGTTTGCGGCCCTCTCGACCGCCGGGACCGTGGTGGACGCGGCCCGCGTCATCGACGAGATGCAGGTGGCCGCTGCCGCCGCCATTGCGCCGCCCCGCTTTTCCGCCGAGATCCTGCGCAATGATGCGGGCCTGTCGGTGATCGGGCTGATCCCCGCCGCCACCGACCGTGAAGAGGTGGTGGACCGGATCACCGCGATCAGCGGCGACGCCCCTGTGACCGACCTGATCGAGGTGGCCGACTATCCCGTCCCGTCGGGCTGGGAGGACGCGCTGGGATTTGCGCTGACCGCAATGGAGCGGTTGCCGCGCGCCAAGGTGTCGGTGGAGGCGGGCCGCGTGTCGATCACCGCCATCACCGACAGTGCCGAGGAAAAGGCGCGGCTGGAATCGCAGCTGAACCGCGCGGCCCCGCCGGGCCTGCGCGTCGCGCTGGACATCGCAGCACCGCGGCCCGTGATCACGCCTTTTACCCTGCGCTTCGTCAAGGACGAGAACGGCACGCGGTTCGACGCCTGTTCCGCAGAATCCGAACGGTCGCAGACGCGGATCATGGGCGCTGCCTTTTCCGCCGGTCTGACAGGGCCCGGCGCCTGCACCATCGGGATGGGCGTGCCCAGCCCCAATTGGTCCACTGCCGTGACCCAGGCCATCGACGCTGTGAACACGCTGGGCGGTGGGTCGGTCACCTTTTCGGATGCCGACGTGACCCTGATCGCAGCCGAGGGCACCGAACAGGGCGCGTTCGACCGGGTTGTGGGTGATCTGGAAAACGCGCTACCGGAGGTTTTTGCCCTCTACGCCAAGTTGCCCGAAACGGTCGACCCCAGCCAGGGCCCGCCCGAGTTCGTGGCCACGCTCAGCCCCGAGGGGTTGGTGCAGCTGCGGGGCCGCGTGTCGAGCGAGAACCTGCGGACCGTCGCCGAAAGCTATGCCAAGGCGGCGTTCGGGTCCGACAGCGTCTATACCGGCGCGCGCGTGGTTGACGATCTGCCGGGCGACTGGTCGGTGCGCGTGCTGGCGGGCCTTGGCGCGCTGGCGGAGCTGTCAAACGGTGCCGTGACCGTGACACCCGACAGCGTGGTCGTGGCCGGCAACACCGGCAATCCGCAGGCGAGCACGACCATCGCATCGCTGTTGGCCGCCCGGCTGGGCGAGGCCGAAGGGTTCGAGATCAAGGTCGCCTATCAGGAAAAGCTGGACCCGGTCGCCGCCCTGCCGACGCCCGAGGAGTGCGAGGCCGAGATCGCGGCGATCATCGCCACCTCCAAGATCACCTTTGAGCCGGGCAGCGCCACCATCGACGCCAGCGCCCTCGGCACGATGGACGACATCGCCGAAGTGCTGCGCCAGTGCGGTGATTTGCGGCTGGAAATTCAGGGCCACACCGACAGCCAGGGCCGCGAAGAGATGAACCTGAACCTCAGCCAGGCGCGGGCGCAATCGGTCCTGAACGAGTTGCGCGCGCGGCGGGTGCTGACCTCGACCTATTCCGCCAAGGGCTATGGCGAGGCGGACCCGATTGCGGAAAACGACACCGACGAGGGCCGCGAGGCCAACCGCCGGATCGAGTTCCGCCTGATCCGCCCCAAACCCTCTGCCCCCGAAGGCGAAACAACGCTGGAAACCCTCGCCGGTTCGGGCAATACAGATGTGACCGACGACGCGGTCACGGAGGAGGAGGCCACCGGCGATGAGCAGAACTGAGTTTGTCATTGCGACGGCCATCATCCTGTTTGTGGCCTTTTGTCTGGGCTGGTTTGCCAACTGGCTGATCCACCGCTTTACCCGTGTCGCCGCGGGCGACGTGGCAGAACTGGACCGGATGAGCCAGGAATTGCACGAGGCAGAAGAGACGCGCGATCAGGCGATCACGTATCTGCAGCAGCGCGAGGCCGAACTGACCAATCAGTTGCAACAGACCGAAGCGGAGTTGCGCGCCGCCATGGACGGCTTGCGCGACGCCCGTCACGAGGCCGAAGAGCTGCGCGCCTGGATCGACCGCCAGCGCACCGGCTGAGCGGCTACCAGCGCTTCAGCGCATCCTCATCCTCGTCCCGGGCCGCGACCCAATCAGCGCCGTCACCCGTGACTTCGCGTTTCCAGAACGGTGCGCGCGACTTGAGGTAATCCATCAGGAATTCGGCCGCCTGGAACGCATCCTTGCGGTGGCGGGCGGCGGTGGCGACCATCATGATCTGCTCACCGACGCTGAGCGTGCCGTGCCGGTGGATGACCAGCGCATCCTCCAGCGACCAGCGCTGCATCGCCTCGCGGGCGATGTCGGTCAGCGCGCGTTCGGTCATGCCGGGATAATGCTCGATCTCCATCGCGCTGAGCCCGCCGGACACGTCGCGCACGATCCCGGAAAAGGTGACCACAGCGCCCGACGCCGACTGCGCCGCGGCAAAGCTTGTGGTTTCAGCACCCAGATCGAACGGCGCGCTTTGGACAACGACGCGCATCGCCTAGCCGCCCGTCATCGGCGGAAAGAACGCCACCTCGCGCACGCCCGCAAGCGGCGCGTCGAAATCGGTCAGTTCCTGATCCACGGCGACGCGCAGGGCGCTGAGGTCTTCGAACGCGGCGGCGTAGCGGTCCTCGCGCGCGCGCAGCTCGGTCACCAGATCCATCACGGTGGCGGCGTCGCTGCTCACCTGTTCCTTGGGGATCCCGATCCGTTCCCGGACCCACGCGAAATATAGCACGTCCATAAAGCTACCCTTTCAGATGCGGCATCGCCTTGCGGAAGTAATCATAGCCCGTGATCAAAGTCAGCGCTGCCGCAATCCACAGCAGCCACAGCCCGATCCGGCCCGACCATTCCGCGCCCGCCAGTTTCCAGCCTAGGCCCTGCAGGTCGGGCTGATCCCCGCGCAGGATCGCCGACACCAGTTCATCATCCATGCCCCAGACGGACATGCCAAAATAATGCTCGAACACGCCCTGGGAAAACAGCACCGCGATGGCGATCATCTGCAGCGTCGTTTTCCACTTGGCCAGTTGGGTGACCTTGAGCGTGCCGGCGGTGTCGCCCAGAAACTCGCGCAGGCCGGACACGAACACCTCGCGAAAGAGGATCATTGTGGCGGGCAGCACCAGCCAGGGCGACCAGCTGGAAAAGCCGATGATGACCATCAGCGCGATGACCACCATCGCCTTGTCGGCAATCGGGTCGAGCATCGCGCCCAGTTTCGTCTGTTGCCCCCAGGCGCGGGCCAGATAGCCGTCGAACCAGTCTGTGAGCGCAGCCCCCACAAACAGGACCACTGCAAAGAGGTCCGCGTAAGGCCTTGTGAAGTATAGGAACATCACAGCGACCAGCGGGGCGGCGAGGAGCCGCAAGGTGGTCAGGATGTTGGGAATGTTCCACGTCATACCACAGGTCTAGCGTGAAGTGCGGGGGGCTGAAAGGGGCGATGAGCCGCGCAATCGTCGGGCCGCGGTGCGGCGATCCCACGTCAGGCTGGCGCGATTTATCGTCGACGCGAAAGCAGTACGTTCCGTCCGCTCGCGAACGTGGACGTATCGCCGTGCCTGGGGGCGGCCCGATGATCGCGCGGCGGCCCGCGGCTTTGATTGCGCGCCTGCGCGTCCGGTCACTGGTCGTGAAAGTAGTCGTAGACCTTTTGCGCCAGCCCCTCCGACACGCCGTCCACCGCCTTCAGGTCCGCCAGATTGGCGCGGCTCACTGCCTTGGCCGACCCGAAATGTGCCAGCAGCGCCCGCTTGCGCGCAGCGCCCACGCCGGGAATATCGTCCAGCGGGTTTTTCATGTTGGCCTTGGCGCGTTTGGCGCGGTGCGTGCCGATGGCAAAGCGGTGCGCCTCGTCCCGCATGCGCTGCACGAAATAGAGCACCGGATCGTTGTGGCGCAGGGCAAAGGGGCGCTGGCCCGTGCGGTGGAACTCTTCCTTGCCGGCGTCGCGGTCCACGCCCTTGGCCACGCCGACCATCGGGATATCCTCAACCCCATGTTCGCGCATGATCTCGGCCACCGCACTCACCTGCCCCGCCCCGCCGTCGATCAACAGCAGATCGGGCCACATGCCCTTGGCGCGGTCCGGATCCTCGGTCAGCAGGCGTTTGAAGCGGCGGTGCAACACCTCCTTCATCATGCCGAAATCGTCGCCGGGGGTCAGGTCGTCGCCCTTGATGTTGAACTTGCGGTAGCTGTTTTTCATGAACCCCTCGGGGCCCGCCACGATCATCGCGCCCACGGCGTTGGTGCCCTGGATGTGGCTGTTGTCGTAAACCTCGACCCGGGCGGGCGGCTCCGGCAGGTCAAACGCGTCGGCCAGCCCGCGCAGCAACTTGGCCTGCGTGGCACTTTCGGCCATCTTGCGGGCGAGGCTTTCGCGGGCGTTGCGCAGGGCGCTGTCGACCAGTTCCGCCTTTTCGCCGCGTCGGGGCACCAGCAGCTCGACCTTGCGGCCCAGCTTCTGGCTCAGCGCTTCGGCCATCAGGTCGGGGTTTTCGATCTCGTTGGACAGGATCAGCTGCCTTGGCGGTTCCTTGGTGTCATAGAACTGGCCCAGAAACGCCTCCAGCGCCTCCGCCGCGTCCACGTCCGCACCGACGCGCGGGTAGAAATCGCGGTTGCCCCAGTTCTGCCCCGCCCGGATAAAGAACACCTGCACGCAGGCCTGCCCCTGTTCCAGATGCAGGGCCACGATGTCCGCCTCGGTCACGCCGCGCGGGTTGATGCCCTGCGCCGACTGGACGGAGGTCATGGCGCGGATGCGGTCACGCAGGGCGGCGGCGCGCTCGAACTCCATCTCTTCGGAGGCTTGTTGCATCTGGGTGGCCAGCTTGGCCTGAATGTCGGTGGATTTGCCCGTCAGGAACCGCTCGGCATCCTTGACCGACTGGGCATACTCCGCCTCGGAGACGAGGCCGACGCACGGCCCCGAACACCGCTTGATCTGATACAGCAGGCAGGGCCGCGTGCGGCTTTCGAACATGGCGTCGGTGCAGTTGCGCAGCAGAAACACCTTTTGCAGCTGGTTGAGCGTGCGGTTCACCGCGCCCGCGCTGGCAAAGGGGCCGTAATACGCGCCCTTCTGTTTCTTGGCGCCGCGGTGTTTCTTGATCTGCGGATAGGTGTGATCACCGGTCACGAGGATGTTGGGAAAGCTCTTGTCGTCGCGCAGCAGCACGTTGAACTTGGGCTTGAGCTGCTTGATCAGGTTCTGTTCGAGCAGCAGCGCCTCGGTCTCGGTCCGGGTGGTCAGGAACATCATCGACGCGGTCATGGAGATCATCCGCGCGATGCGCGCCGAGTGCCCCGAAGGCCGGGCGTAATTCGACACCCGCGCGCGCAGATTGCGCGCCTTGCCGACGTACAAAACCCGGCTTTCGCGGTCCAGCATGCGGTACACACCGGGCGAGCTGTCGAGCGTTTTGAGGTAGGCGTGGATCACCGCATGACCCACTGGCGCGGGGGGCGCAACCTTAGGCTGATCTGGGGGTGTCAACTTCGCCATACGATTCTTCCTCGGGTCCGAAATGGCTGCACCAGCGTCGGGTCGTGTGCAAGCGATGAGACATCCACTGTTCCTGTGGATAACCTTGGAGACAACTTCTGGACCTCAGGAATTTTCCTTTGTTTTTTGGGGCCTTCACTGGAGTGCCTAATTTTTAGGCGTTTTTACAAGCAATTGATTTTGCTTGATAATTTTTTGCAGCGCAACCAAGTGACTGAAAATAAAGACATTTCAGTAACAGTTTTGTAACCAAGATTAATCCGGTGCAAAACTTACCTAGCGTCGCCTATTCGACCCCCACAACGTCGGGTGTTTCCCAAGCCAAATGCTGGCCGCCGTCAACGCACAAGAGTTGTCCGGTGACAGCCGGCGCGTCGAGGAAATAGCCAAGCGCGCCGACGATATCGTCGGGGTTGGAACCGCGCTGCAAAACGGTCGCCGCGCGCTGCTTGGCGAAGTGTTCTGCGCTTTGCCTGCCGCCCTGCAGGGTCGGGCCCGGGCCGATCGCGTTGACGCGGATCGCAGGCGTCAGCGCACGGGCGCTGGTCTGGGTCAGCGCCCACAACCCCATCTTGGCAATCGTGTAGGTCATGAACTCGGGCGTGAGCTTGCGCACACGCTGGTCGACCATGTTCACGATCAAACCGGCAGCCTGCGGCTCGCCCATCGTGTCGGTGCGCGGCGCGAGCCCTTGGGCGGCCATGGCCTGCATCAGCACGAAAGGCGCGCGCAGGTTGCTGTCCATGTGCCTGTCCCAGCTGTCGCGGGTGGCCGAAGCGATATCGTCATATTCAAAGATGGACGCGTTGTTCACAAGGCAGGTGATCGGACCGCCCAGAGCATCCACCGCCTGCGCAAAGAGCGCTTGTGTCGCAGCCTCATCCAGCAGGTCGGCCTGCAAGGCGACGCCGCGCTGGCCCTTGGCCTCGATCTCGGCCACCGTCTCGTTCGCACCTTTGGAGGACGACGCGTAATGCACGGCGACGTCATAGCCGCGCCCCGCCAGATACACCGCCATCGCCCGGCCAAGCCGATGGCCCGCCCCTGTCACCAGCGCACGTGTCATGACGCCTCTCCCTCTTGTTCTCAGCTTAGTACGATAGCCAGATAGACCACATAGAGCGCGGTCAAGATCATGCCCCAGAGGCGCGTGATATCCCGGCGCATATAGACGAACGGCACCAGCAGGATGGACGCGCCCAGCATCACCCACAGGTCAAATTTCAGGAATGCGGGGTCCACCGGGATCGGGCCGACCAGGCTTGCCACACCAATGATGGCGAGCAGGTTGAACATGTTGGAGCCGATCACGTTGCCCAATGCCACATCCGCCTGACGGCGCAGGGCGGCCATGACGGTCGTGGCCAGTTCGGGCAGCGACGTGCCCACGGCCACCAGCGTCAGGCCGATCACGGTGTCGCTGACCCCATAGGTGCGCGCGATGATGGTGGCGTTGTCCACCAGCAGGTTGGCCCCCAGCGGCAGGCCCACGAGGCCCAGAACCACGAACAGCCCAATGCGCCAGCCCGGCAGATCTGGGTCCACGCCCTCGATCTCTTCGGCGTCGTCGGTGGCGTCGGCACAGGCGGCGCGGTGGCCCTTGGCCTCCATCGCGGCGTCAAAGAGCACAAAGCCAAGTGCGGCAAGCAGCACCAGCGCCGCGATCCAGTCGAACACACCGCGAAAGGCGAGCGCGATGAACAGAACGGAGGCGGCGATCATGTAGTTGAACGTCTTGCGCGTCTCGCATTCGGACGTGTGCATCGTGGCCAGCAGCGCGGGTATGCCCAGCACCATCAGGATGTTGGCCGTGTTGGAGCCGACGACGTTGCCCATGGCGATGCCCGGCGCGTCTTCCAGCACCGCCTCGATCGCGATGAGCAGTTCGGGCGCAGAGGTGCCAAAGGCCACGATGGTCAGGCTCACGATCAGCGCGGGCACGCCCAGCCGCAGCGACAGGTTCACCGCGCCCTTGACCAGACTGTCACCGGCAAGCAACAGGATCAGCAGGCCAAGCCCGCTGAGTAACCATGGATTGTCCAGCATGCCTCAGGCCCCTCGCCCACAAGAGCAGGGGCCCTTGCCGATGCGATAGCGTCCGCATTCGCATTTCATGTTCTTCACGCGCGGCCCGCCGATCCAGTGCAGCTTGCCAAACATCCCCAGCACCGCGATGAAGACAAGAAACAGCAGGACGATCTTTGACAGCATGCGCTACAGTCCAAACTGGGCATAAGCTGCCCGTTCTTCGATGGAACTGAGCGCGTCATCGACCACACGGGCGCCCAACCGGGCAAAAAGCGGTTTGCGCAGCCCGTAGCGGCGGAACTTGACCTTGTCGCCGAAGCGCTCGCGCAGGACGGGTTTGAGGTGGCCGATCCCGTCGATCAGACCCAGCGCGCGCGCCCGCTCGCCCAGCCATATCTCGCCGGTAAAGAGCTCGGTGTCGGTGTCCAGCTTGCCGGCGCGGCGCGCCTCCACATGGCTGATGAAATTGCCGTGGATGTCGTTCAGGATGCCCTTGAGCCGCTCGATATCCTCGGGCTTTTCCGGGCGGAACGGGTCGAGCATGGATTTGGATTTGCCCGCCGTATAAACGCGCCGCTCCACGCCCTGGCGGGCCATGAATTCGTGCACACCGAACCCGGCGGAGATCACCCCGATGGAGCCGACAACCGAACTGGGGTCGGCGTAAATCTCATCCGCCGCCGCGGCCAGCCAGTAGCCCCCGGAGGCGGCCACGTCCTCGACAAAGGCGATGACGGGGATGTCTTTTTCCTCGGCCAGACGGCGGATGCGCGACCCGATCAGCGACGACTGCACAGGGCTGCCACCGGGCGAGTTGACCTCGAGCGCGACAGCCACCGGCTTGCCGCGGGCAAACGCCTTTTCGATCGAGGGAGCCAGCGCCTGGTCGTTCAACGTGCCGCGTGCGCCACCTGCAATGACCCCTTGCAGCCGGATCACGGCGACAGTCGGGTCGGATTTCATGAAGGGGATCCAGCGTTTCATCTCAGCCCATGTAGATTGGACCGTCCATGCAAACAAGGGCGGCCCTGCAGACGGGCCCCGCGCAGTGACCCGATTGCACCCAACGTCACTGCCGGATGCGCCAGCCGGTCTTGAATATCCACCAGATCGCGCCGAGGCACAGTCCGGTAAAGGCGGCGATGGCCAGCAGCGATGTCAGGATCGGCACATCCGCCAACCCAAAGAACGACCAGCGAAAGCCCGAGATCAGATACACCACCGGATTGAACATCGAGATCGTCTGCCACACCGGCGGCAGCATCGAGATCGAGTAGAACGATCCCCCGAGAAAGACGAGCGGCGTGATGATCAGCAGCGGCACCAGCTGCAACTGCTCGAAATTGCCCGCCCAGATGCCGATGATAAAGCCAAAGAGCGCAAAGCTGACGCAGGTCAGCACAAGAAACGCAATCATGGCCAGCGGATGCTGGATGTCGATGTCGACAAAGAAGAACGAGGTGATCAGGATGACGATGCCGATGAACATCGCCTTGGTCGCCGCCGCCCCCACATAGCCCATCACGATCTCGAGAAAGTTCACCGGGGCCGACAGCAGCTCGTAGATCGTGCCGATGAATTTGGGAAAGTAGATGCCAAAGGACGCATTGGAGATGCCTTGGGTCATCACCGTCAGCATCACCAGACCAGGCACGATGAACGCGCCGTAGCTGACGCCCTCGACCTCCTGGATACGGCTGCCGATGGCGGCACCGAACACCACGAAGTAGAGCGATGTGGACAGCACGGGCGAGATGAGCGACTGCGCAATCGTGCGGAAAAACCGCGCCATCTCAAAGACATATATCGCGCGAACGGCGGACCAGTTCATGCCGCATCCTCCCCCTTGTGCACCAGCGAGACAAAGATATCCTCGAGGCTGGATTGCTGTGTTTCCACGTCACGCAGTTGCAGCCCGGCCTTGGCCACGTCCTGCAACAGGCGCGTGATGCCGGTGCGTTCGGATTGGGTGTCGTAGCTGTAGATCAGGCTTTGGCCATCCGCGCCCAGGGTCAGGTCGTAATCCGACAGGCCCTCGGGCACGGCCGTCAGCGGGGCGGTCAGTTGCACCATCAGCTGTTTGCGCCCCATGCGGGCCATCAGTTTGTCCTTGTCCTCGACCAGCAGGATTTCCCCGCCACTGATCACGGCGACCCGGTCGGCGATGGCTTCGGCCTCTTCGATATAGTGCGTGGTCAGGATCGTTGTCACACCGTCGGCGCGCAGCTGTTCGACGATGTCCCACATGTCCTTGCGCAGCTCCACGTCGACGCCTGCGGTTGGCTCATCAAGGAACAGCACGCGCGGATCATGGGCCAGTGCCTTGGCGATCAGCACCCGGCGCTTCATGCCGCCGGACAATTCGCGGATCTGATTGTCGCGCTTGTCCCAGAGCGAAAGGCGTTTGAGGATATCCTCCACCACCGCGTCCTTGCGCCCCTTGCCGAACAGCCCGCGGGAAAAGCGCACCGTGTTGATCACCTTCTCGAACGGCTCCAGCGCGATTTCCTGTGGCACAAGCCCGATGAGGCTGCGTGCGGCGCGGTAGTCCCGGATGATGTCGTGGCCTGCCACGGTGATGGTGCCGGAGGTGGGGCGGGTGATGCCGCACACGGTCGAAATCAGCGTCGTCTTGCCCGCGCCGTTGGGTCCCAGAAGGGCGAGGATCTCGCCCTCTTCGATGTCGAGCGACACACCCTTGAGCGCTTCGAACCCGCCGTCATAGGCCTTTCGCACATCTGTGATGCTGAGGATAGGTGCCATGAAAACTCCGCGGCTGTGTTGGCGTGAGCGGTACACAAGCGCAGGCCCCGAGGCCAGCGCACCAATGCACAACGCGATGTGCGCGCTCTTAGCTCTTTCCGGTGATGCGCCCCAACCAGCCTTTCTTGGCCTCGCCTTCGGGGGCCTCTTCGGCCTCCGGCTCTGCCGGGCCTTCGAGATGCTCTTGCAGGTTGGCAAAGAACTGGTCGGCCATCTTCTTGGCGAACCCGTCGATGATGCGGCTGCCCAGTTGAGCCAGCTTGCCGCCCACCTTGGCCTCCACATCGTAGCTGAGCGTGGTGCCCGCCCCCGACGGGGCCAGCCGGACCTCCGCCCCGCCCTTGGCAAAGCCGGCGGCGCCGCCCTTGCCCTCGCCCGAGATTGTCAGGCTCTGGTTTTCGGTCATCTCCGACAGGGCGACCTGCCCCTTGAACGTCGCCTTGACCGGGCCGACCTTCTGGACAACCGTCGCTTCGAACCCGTCCGCGGGCGATCCGCTCACCTCGGTCGCGCCGGGCACGCAGGCCTTGAGCGTGTCGGCATCCAGCAGCGCGGCGTAGACATCGGCGGGCGGGGCCGCGATTTCGCGAGTATCGGACATTTTCATGAGCGTCTCCCTTGGTCTTTGCCTCGTGATACCCCAGCGCCTGCAAGAGCGCTATGCGCTATTCGCAAGCCATGGGGCGGTAAGTTCTGTTAGGTGTCGGCCATGACTGTCGCGGATCGCAATATCGCCGGGCTGGGGATCCTCTTTGTGCTGATCGGGGTGTTCTGCATTTCGATCAACGATCTGCTGATCAAGCAGCTGTCGGGTGACTATCCGCTGCACGAGCTGGTCTTTGTCCGGTCGGGCATCGGCATCCTGCTCAGTCTGATCATCGTACAGTTCGAGGGCGGCTGGGGCATCCTGCGCACACGACATCCCTGGCTGCACGCGACCCGCGGGCTGCTGATCGTGATCGCCAACATGACCTTCTTCGTTGCACTTGCCGTTCTGCCGCTGGCAGACGCCACCGCATTGTTCTTTGCCGCACCCCTGTTCATCACGCTGCTGTCGATCCCGATACTGGGTGAAAAGGTCGGCCCCCTGCGGATCGGCGCGGTGGTCGTCGGTTTTGTCGGTGTGTTGGTGATGCAGCGGCCCTGGGCCGGGTCCGACACGCTGGAGGTCAGCCGGATCGTCCTGCTGCTGCCGGTGTTTTCGGCGCTGACATACGCGCTGAACCAGCTGCTCACCCGCAAGCTGGGCGTCGAAAGCAAGGCCAGCGCCATGGCGATCTACATTCAGGGCATGTTCATCCTGGTGTCGGCGGTGTTCTTTGTGGTCGCAGGCGACGGCCGCTTTGCCGACGGGTCAACCAACGCCTCCGTGACCTTTCTGCTGCGCGCCTGGGTGTGGCCCGCGCCGGATGACGTGTGGGTGTTTGCGGGCCTCGGCGTGAATGCGGCGATCATCGGCTACAGCCTCAGTCAGGCCTACCGACTGGCCGATGCCGCGACAGTGGCGCCGTTCGAATATATCGGCCTGCCGCTGGCCGTGTTCTGGGGCTTTGTCGTCTTTGGCGACGTGCCGATGTGGGAGGTCTGGCTGGGCATGTTGCTGATCCTCGGCGCTGGCCTCTTCGTCTTTCTTCGCGAACGGCAAAAAGCGCAGGTTCTTGCCCGCGGCAGGATCAAGGGCCGGTATTGAGCGAGCGGAAAACGACACGTTTTCCGGACCGTTTTCCGTGTCGGAAAACGCCCGCCTAAGCTGTGACGTCGATCACGACCTTGCCCGTCGCGGCCCTTGCGCGCAGCAGTTCGAGCCCGTCATTGGCCTGTTCCAGCGGCAGCACATGGCTCACATGCGGCGTCAGCCGGCCCGCTGCGTACCAGTCAAAGAGCACCGCAAAGCTGTCGGTCAGCACGCGCGGGTTCACCCGCGTATAGCCGCCCCAGTAAAACCCCAGCACGGTCAGGTTTTTGACCAGCAGGTAATTGGCCGGGATCTGCGGCACCGTCCCGCTGGCAAAGCCCAGCGGCAACAGCCGCGCCTCGGGGTTGCACGCCCGCAGCGCCGCGTCAAAAAGCGCGCCGCCCACCGGGTCATAGACGACATCCGCCCCACCCAGCGCCTTGACCTCGGCCTTCAGATCGCAGGCGTCGCTGTCCAGGCAATGATCCGCCCCCGCCTTGCGCGCCACCGCCAGCTTGTCGGCACCACGGGCACAGGCAATCACCTCTGCCCCCATCAGCTTGCCCAGCTCAACAGCCGTCAGCCCGACGCCACCCGACGCGCCCAACACCAGCAGCCGTTCACCCGGTTGCAGCCGCGCCTTGTAGTCAAGCCCCACATGGCTGGTCCCGTAGGCCACCAGAAACGCTGCCGCATCGACAAAAGTCATCTGATCCGGGATCGGCACACAAATCTCAGCCGGCAATGCGGCGTAATCCGCCAGCCCGCCAAAACCCGCATAAGCCGCCACGCGCTGGCCCACGGCCAGTCCTGTCACGCCGTCGCCCAAAGCCTCGATCGTGCCGGCCATTTCCATACCCAGCGTCGCGGGCAAGGGGGGTTTTTCCTGATAGGTCCCTTTCACGATCAACAAATCGCCAAAGTTCAACCCGCAGGCCGCCACGCGCACCAGCACCTCACCCGGGCCCACCTCGGGCCGCGCGACGCCCTGCAGCGCCAGCGGCTGCCCCAATTCCGTAACCTGCATTGCGCGCATGATGCCCCTCCGACCTCTGGCGGGGTTCAGTCTGCGTCCCCGATCCGGTGGACCGCATACCCCACCTGCACGGCGGCGAAAAGCAGCCCGTTCGAGACCCAGATAAGCACAAGCGCCAAAAGCGCATCGCGCGAATGCGACAACGTGTCGTGAAATCCGTTCACATTGAACACCCAAAGCGCGGTCACAAGCAGCGCTGACAACCCAAAACCAATGGCGGTTGCGTTCAGAAACAGGCGGAGCAATGCGTTTTCAGTCATGCACGGGACCTAGGCCTGTCCCGCACCGTGTCCAGAATCGAACACGCGCGACGACCAAAATCCGTCAAAATGCCTCCGGCTGCGCCTCGCGTGCCATATGATCCAGCACCGCGTTTACGAATTTCGGCTCTTGCCCCTCGGGGAAAAAGGCGCGCGCCACGTCCACATATTCGGTGATCACCACCCGCGGCGGTGTCCCGCTGTCCCGTAACTCGGCCCCGGCCGCGCGAAACAGCGCGCGCAGCGTCGGATCGATGCGCGCAATCGGCCATTTGGCCACCAACGCCCGGTCCGTCGCCTGATCGATGGGCGCCTGATAGTTCACCGCGTCTTCCATCACCTGGGCAAAGTGGTCCGGGTCGCCCTCGGCCAATTCGTCCCCGTCATAGACCGCACCAAACCGGTGATCCATGAACTCGCCCAGGATCGCATCGACCGTCTGGCCCGACTGTTCCATCTGGAACAATGCCTGCACGGCGTAAAGCCGCGCCGCCGAGCGCATCTTGCGCTTTTGGTTTCCCGAAAGGGTCATGCCGTCTTGGGCCTCATGTCACCTGCGAGGATCGTATCCTCTCCGGTCGGTTTGAAACCGACGCCTTTGCTCTGGCGACCCCACTTACGGCTGAGCGCAATCAGGTGCAAGGCCGCGGCCGCTGCCCCGCCGCCCTTGTTCTGACCGGCAGGATCGGCGCGCACCTCCGCCTGTTCCACGGTTTCGACCGTCAGGATGCCGTTGCCGATGCACAGCCCCTGCAGACCCAGCAGTTGCAGCGCACGGCTGCTGTCATTGCACACCGTCTCGTAATGCGTGGTCTCGCCCCGGATAACGCAGCCCAACGCCACGTAGCCGTCAAAATTCGACATCCGCTCTGAAATGCCAATCGCCGTCGGGATCTCGAGCGCGCCGGGCATCTCGATCAGCTCCCAGGTCGCACCCGCCGCTTCGATCTCCGCCGTGGCACCGGCCACCAGATTGTCGGCGATGGCCTTGTAGTAAGGCGACACAACGATCAGCAGCTTGGTCGGATCGTCAAAGCCGGGGCGCTCCAGCACATGGTGTTCGATGGATGCCATCAGGTCTCTCCTGGAATGGGGCGCGTGCCCACGATCTCAAGGTCATAGGCGCTCAGGCCCACATAGGTCGTGCGCGGGCTGTTGGTCAGCAGGATCAGGCGCGTCAGGCCCATGTTGGACAGCATCTGCGCACCCAGCCCGATGTTCTTGACCACGCGCGGCCCGTCTTCCTCGTCCGAAAACAGCGCCTTGCGCGGCTCCCGGAACAGGCAGACAACGCCGCGCCCTTCGGCGGCAATCGCCTCCATCGCGCGCGGCAACTCGCCCACCGGCTTGGAACTCAGGCCCAGGATGTCCGTCACCTCGTTCAGCGCATGGGTCCGCACCAGCACCGCCTCATCCGTGCCCAGGTCGCCCTTGGACAGGGTCACATGTTCGATCCCATGGGTCTGGTCAGTGAAAATCCGCATGTCCCAGTCGCCACCATGCTGCGAGGTGATCACCCGCCGGTCGGTCTCGACCACCAGATTGTCATGCCGCCGCCGATAGGCGATCAGGTCCGCAATCGTCCCGATCTTGAGTCCATGCGCCACCGCATAGTCCACCAGATCGGGCAGGCGCGCCATCTCGCCATCTGCCTTCATGATCTCGCAGATGACGCTCGACGGGTAATGCCCGGCAAGCCGCGCGACATCGCAGCCCGCCTCGGTATGGCCCGCCCGCACCAGCACGCCACCCTTGCGGGCGCGCAAGGGAAACACGTGGCCCGGTGTGGCAATATCCGCGGCCGTCGCCTGCGGGTTGATCGCTGTCGCGATGGTCCGCGCCCGGTCGCCTGCGGAAATGCCGGTGCTCACCCCCTCGCGCGCCTCGATCGACACGGTAAAGGCGGTCTCATGCCGCGAGGAATTGTGCATCGCCATCATCGGCAGTCCCAGTGCCTCGATCCGCTCCGCCGGCAGCGTCAGACAGATCAGGCCCCGCCCATGCATGGCCATGAAATTCACCGCCTCCGGCGTGGCAAAATCCGCCGGGATCACCAGGTCACCCTCATTCTCGCGATCCTCGTGATCGACCAGAATGAACATCCGACCCAGCCGCGCTTCCTCGATGATCTCCTCGATCGGAGAGATGGCATTGGCCAGGTCCTTCTCGACCGGTCCGGGCGTTTCAAAGCTCATGGGGCACCTTTGGCAACATTCGCCCGCCACATAGCCGAACCAAACCCTGGTTGCCAGCGAAACGCCACGCACATTGCATGCGCATTTCCGTCTCTGTCCCTGAAAAATCCCCCCGGAGGGCCGGCCAGCCCAGCCTTGCACGCGCACCATCCTGTGAGCACGCACACCACCCGCACCAAACATGGCGTCAGGCGCAGCCTGTCCTTTGGATCAGCCGGCTTCGGCCAGACGCGCCACGTAGCGCGCCAACGTATCGATCTCGAGGTTGACCGCATCGCCGACCGCCACATCGCCCCAGGTCGTGACCTGCTTGGTATGCGGGATAAAGTTGATGCCGAACACCGCCCCTTCGACCTCGTTCACCGTCAGCGATGTGCCGTTCAACGCCACCGATCCCTTGGGGGCCACGAACCGCGCCAACGCCTCGGGCGCGCGCAGCTTCACCCGCGTGCTGTCGCCCTCATCCACCACCGATACAACCTCCGCCACGCCGTCCACATGGCCCGACACGATATGCCCGCCCAACTCGTCGCCCACGCGCAGAGCGCGCTCCAGGTTCAGGCGTTTGCCCACGGCCCAAGCCGACAGGTTGGTCTTTGACACGGTCTCCGCGCTGACCTGCACCTCGTACCAGTCCGGGCCCAGGTCGACGACGGTCAGACACACGCCGTCCGACGCGATAGACGCGCCCATGTCGATGCCGCTCGTGTCGTAGCCGGTGCCGATGCGCACCCGCAAATCGCCCTCTTCGACCATATTCGTAATGGTGCCGATATCCGTGATGATGCCTGTAAACATGCCAAATCTCCCGCGCTTGCACCGCAGGTAGCGGCGTGATGGCGCAAGGGCAAGTGCCACGCCGATTGCATCAAAGGCCGCCATCAGCCATAAAATCGCCCCAGTCAGGTGTTCATCTTGAGTTAACGACATGCCGCGTATCAGAAACGAGATGACCTTGACCGCCCCCGACACTCGCGTGTTCCTGTTCCTGCAGGGGCCACACGGGCCCTTCTTTCACCGATTGGGCGCGATGCTGCGGCGTGCGGGATCCACGGTGTGGCGCGTGGGTTTCAACGCGGGCGACCGGGCCTTCTGGTTTCATCCCGCCAGCTACATCCCCTATCGCGGCACCGCCGAAGACTGGCCTGACACCTTCACCACGCTGATCGCGGACAAGGCCGTGACCGATATCGTCCTTTATGGCGACGTGCGTCCGGTTCATGCCGGTGCCGTGGCCGAGGCCCGGCGCCGCGGCCTCACCGTCCACGTCTTCGAAGAAGGGTATATGCGCCCCTACTGGGTCACCTATGAACGCGGCGGCACCAACGGCAACTCGCGCCTGATGGAGATGTCGGTGGCCGACATGCAGGCCGCCCTCGCCCTGTCGGATATGGAGGCACCGCTGCCCCCCGGACACTGGGGCGACATGCGCCAGCACGTGTTCTACGGCGCGCTCTATCATTGGTTCGTGATGTTTCGGAACGGGCAATACCGCAATTTTCAACCGCACCGCTCCCTGACCGTGGCCAAGGAATTCCAGCTCTACCTCAAACGCCTGCTGCTGATGCCGTTCCAGACCCTGGACCGGATGCAGGCGACGCTGCGCATCCGCTTCGGCGGCTTTCCCTACCACCTCGCGCTTCTGCAACTCGAACACGATTCCAGCTTTCAGGAGCATTCGCCCTTCTCCACGATGACCGAGTTCCTCGCACAGGTTATCGACGGCTTTGCGCAGGGGGCGCCGGCGCACCACCATCTGGTGATCAAGGCGCATCCGCTCGAAGACGGGCGCACACCGATCCGCCGCACCATCCGCCAACTGACGCAAGACAAGGGCCTGCAGGGCCGGGTGCACTATGTGCGCGGCGGCAAGCTGGCGCAGCTTTTGAACGATGCGCGCAGCGCTGTGACCGTCAATTCCACCGCCGCCCAACAGGTGCTGTGGCGGGGCATCCCGCTCAAGGTCTTTGGCCGCGCGGTGTTCGCCAAGCCCGAATTCGTCAGCGATCAGCCTCTGCCCGACTTCTTTGCCGGAGCGACCCGCCCCGACAACCGCGCCTACAAGGATTACCGCCGCTACCTGCTGGAAACGAGCCAGCTGCCGGGCGGCTTTTATTCCGCGCGCGGGCGCAGGCAGCTCTTGCGGCAAGTGGTCGACATGATGCTGTCGCCCGAGGACCCGTACGACGCGCTGGCCTCCGGCACCGCGGCCCCAAGGCAACAGTTGCGGTTGGTCACATGACCGACACTACCCCTATGGCTGGATTTTTGATCGTGACTCCGGTAGGTTGACGCGCAATGGGCACCGAAAAATCGGGCCGAACGACAATAAGACAGCGCCGCAAAACCGGCGCTTTGAGGCAGAACATCAGGTCGAGGAGACCGTAGCAGTGACTTTCCCCACATTCCGCTGGGCGCGCGTCGTCGCGTTGTTTTTGATCTGTACGCTGGTTGCATCCTGCGGTCTGCCGCGCGTCGGCCCCAACAAACGCGAGATCTTTGCAGGCTCCGTCCAGCAGGAGGGCGACGCCTTTGTCGTCGCCGTAAACGACCGCGTGACCCGGGCCACCGCCGTTACGCCGACGCTGGGTTTTTCGGATCAGTTGGTGACGGCGGGCGTTGTCGGCTCCGACACGATCCGGCCGGGCGACGTGCTGGGCCTCACCATCTGGGAAAACGTCGATGACGGCCTGCTGGCTGGTCAGGGCGCCAACTCCACCATCCTCGAAGAGGTGCAGGTGGACGGCGCAGGCTTTATCTTTGTGCCCTATGCGGGCCGCATCCGTGCGGCGGGCAACACGCCCGAAGCGATCCGCCGCATCATCACCAACAAGCTCGAAGAGCAGACACCGGACCCGCAGGTGCAGGTGCGCCGCGTGGCGGGTGACGGCGCGACCGTGTCGCTGATCGGGGCCATCGGGGCGCAAGGCGTCTACGCGATCGAGCGTCCGACACGTACGCTGGCCACGATGCTGGCCCGCGCAGGCGGTGTCACCATCGAGCCCGAAGTGGCTCAGGTCACTGTCATTCGCGGCGACGCGCGCAGCCAAATCCGCCTGCAGGACCTCTATGACCATCCCGAACTGGACATTGCCCTGCGCGCCGGTGACCGCATCCTGATCGAACAGGACACGCGCGCCTTTACCGTGCTTGGCGCCACCGGCGGTCAGGCCCGCATCCCGTTCGAGACACCTACGCTCAGCGCCATCGAGGCCATTGCACAGGTGGGCGGCCTTTCGGCGGCAACAGCCGACCCGACAGGCGTCTTTGTACTGCGCAACGAGGACAGCGCCATTGCCAACAGCGTGCTGGGCCGTGACGATCTGATCGGCGCGCAGCGCATGGTCTATGTGCTGGACCTGACGCAGCCCAACGGCCTGTTTCAGGCCCGCGACTTCGTGATCCGCAATGGCGACACCGTCTATGTGACCGAGGCACCGTATACGCAGTTCACGCGCATCATCTCTGCGCTGACAACGCCGGTGGCGGGCGTCAACTCCCTGTCCAGTAGCCTCAGCAGCAACTGACGCGTCGATGCATACCCCCGACACAAAGGCCGCCGGACCTGAAAGGGCCCGGCGGCTTTATGTTTACAACGGTGGGTTTCTGACCCAGCGCCGCGTGCGGCGCATACTGGCGCTGGCCGGGTACCGGATCAGTCTGGGCCGTCCGGCGGCGGACGATCTGATCGGCGTCTGGGGCAATTCGCCCACCGCGCATCGCGGCCTCGCTGCCGCGACACGCCATGGGGTCCCGGTGGTTCGGGTCGAAGACGCATTTCTGCGTTCACTCTTTCCCGGGCGGTCCGGCACGCCACCGCTCGGGCTGCTCATCGACCACAAGGGCGTGCATTTTGACCCCGCGCAGCCGTCCGACCTCGAGACGTTGCTCGCCACCCACCCGCTTGACGACAACGCCCTGCTGGACCGCGCGCGTGGTGCCATCGCCCGCATGGCAGAGGCGCATCTGAGCAAATATACCGCCTTTGACCCGACGCTCCCGGTGCCGGCGCCCGGCTACGTGGTGGTCGTGGATCAGACGCACGGCGATGCCTCCGTCACCGCCTGCGGCGCGGATCGGAACCGTTTCCTTGAGATGCTGTTCGTGGCTCGCGACGAAAACCCGGGCGCGCGCATCCTGATCAAGTCGCATCCCGAGACCCGCGCCGGGCACCGGCCCGGGTATTTCACCGAGGCCGATCTGAGCGACGGCGTGTCGTTCTGCACGGACCCGGTCAGCCCCTGGACACTGATGGAGGGTGCCGTGGGCGTCTATACCGTGTCGTCCGGGCTGGGGTTCGAGGCCATCCTGGCGGGGCACAAGCCGCGCGTCTTTGGCCAGCCGTTCTATGCCGGATGGGGCCTGACGCAGGACGAATTTCCGGTGCAGCGCCGTCAGCGCAACCTGACCCGCGCGCAGCTATTTGCAGCGGCCATGATGCTCTACCCGACGTGGTACGACCCGCATCGGGATCAGCTTTGCGATGTTGAAACCGCGATTGAGGCACTGGCCGCCGAAACCCGCGCCTGGCGCGCCGATCATCGCGGCTGGGTCGCCAGCGGGATGCGGCTGTGGAAACGCCGCCCGCTGCAACAAGTCTTCGGCCAATGGAAGGCCGTCGCGTTCGAGGACAGCCCGGCGCGCGCGCGCGCCAAGGGTCGGCCGTGGATGGTCTGGGCAGGCAAGGCCGAGGTCGGGCACGAGGCGGCAATGCGGGTCGAGGACGGATTTCTGCGGTCGCGCGGATTGGGGGCAGAGCTGGTGCCGCCCCTGTCGCTGGTAACGGACGCGCAAGGCATCTACTACGACCCGTCCCGGCCCAGTGACCTTGAGGATATGATCCGCGCCCGCCGCACATTGCGCCCCGACCAGTCCCGCCGCGCGGAACGTCTGGTCGCGGCACTGGTCGGCAACGCGCTGAGCAAATACAACCTCGGCGGCGCTCAACCCGCCTTGCCTGAGGGGCCGCGCGTACTGGTGGTGGGGCAGGTCGAAGACGACGCCTCCATCCGCCTCGGCGCGGGTGAGATCAGGACCAACGCGGCCCTGCTGGCCGCCGCACGGGCCGCCCATCCCGACGCGACGCTGATCTACAAACCCCACCCGGATGTGGAAGCGGGCCTGCGCACCGGCGCGATTGATGCCAGCGGGGTCGCAGATCTGGTCGCCACGCAGGCGGACATCACCGCCTTGCTGGGCGCGGTCGACACGGTCTGGACCATGACATCGCTGGCGGGGTTCGAGGCGTTGATGCGGGGGGTGCACGTGGTCACCACCGGTGCGCCCTTCTATGCCGGGTGGGGTCTGACCGATGATCGCGGCAGCGTGCCCCCGCGACGGCGCGAGGATGTGCCGCTCCTGGGCCTCGTCCACGCCACGCTGATCGACTATCCCCGCTATTTTGATCCCGTGACCCAAACCGCCTGCCCGGTCGAGGTGATTGTCGACAGGCTCGCCAGCGGCACCCTGCCGCGTCCCGGCGTCGCCAACCGGACCCTGTCGAAACTGCAGGGCCTGCTGGCCAGCCAGTCACATCTCTGGCGTTGAGCGCACCCATTCGTGCATGATATCCGGCCCGACCGGCCGGACAGAGACGAGCGAAAACCGCGCTGCATCGCCCAGCTTGCCCAGACCGAGCGCGCCGATATTGGGCAACCCTTCGGCGCCGATGGCAACGCCAGCGGTAAAGCCGACCAGACGGTCCACCAGATCACCCTCGATCAGTGAAGCGGCCAGCGCGCCGCCCCCTTCGCAAAAGACGCGGGTCAGACCGTGGTCGCCCAACTGGCGCAGCACATCGCGTGCGTCCAGCTGGCCGCCCGCCGTCGCGCAGGGCAGCAGCGTCGCCCCCAGATCGCGCCATGTCTGGCACAGCATCGCGTCGGCATCCTTGCCATGGCACAGGATCACCGGCACCTCCCGCGCACTGCGCGCCAGTTGTCCCAGCAGCGGCAAGTCCAACCGGCGCGAGACCACCACGCGCACCGGCTGCGCCGTGACGCCAAGGCCACGCACGGTCAGCGACGGATCATCGTGCCGCGCCGTGCCGCCGCCCACCATGACCGCATCGTGCCGGGCGCGCATCGCATGCACCACCCGTCGCGCCTCGGGGCCGGTGATCCACTGGCTTTCGCCCGCGCCGGTCGCGATCCGTCCGTCAAAGCTGTTGGCGAGTTTCAGGGTCACAGCGGGCCGGCCCTGTTCGACCTTGAGGAAGAAGCCCGCCAGATCGGCGCTCGCCTCATCCACGCACAGGCCCGTTTCCACCGCGATGCCTGCCGCGCGCAAGGCGGCGATCCCCTGCCCGTTGACCCGCGCGTCACTGTCGAGTGCCGCGACGACAACGCGCGCCACACCCGCGGCAATCAGCGCATCAACGCAAGGCGGCGTTTGGCCGTGATGCGCGCAGGGCTCCAGCGTGACAAAAACCTGAGCGCCCCGCGCGGCATCACCTGCCTGCGCCAGCGCCACTGTTTCCGCATGCGGCCTGCCACCGGGCTGTGTCCAGCCCCGCCCCACGATCCGCCCGTCCTTCACGATCACACAGCCGACGGCAGGATTGGGCGCGCAGCGCCCTTGCCCCCGCCGGCCAAGCCCCAGCGCGAGGCGCATAAAGCGCGTTTCGCGCTCTGGCGTCACTCCTCCGAAGCGCCGTCGGGCCGCAGCTCGGCCACGAACTTGTCAAAGTCGTCCGCCGCTTGGAAGTTCTTGTAAACGCTGGCAAACCGCACATAAGCGACCGTGTCGATCCGGTTCAGCGCTTCCATCACGATCTCACCGATCTGCTTGGACTGAATGTCGGTCTCGCCCATCGACTCAAGCCGCCGCACGATGCCCGAAATCATCTGATCGATGCGCTCGGGGTCAATCGGGCGCTTCTGCATCGAGATGCGGATCGAGCGCTCGAGCTTGTCACGGTCAAAGTCCTCGCGCTTGCCATTGGACTTGATCACAACCAGATCGCGCAGCTGCACGCGTTCATAGGTGGTAAACCGTCCACCACATGCGGGGCAGAACCGCCGCCGCCGGATCGAAACGTGATCCTCAGCCGGTCGGCTGTCTTTTACCTGAGTGTCGATATTGCCGCAAAACGGACAGCGCATGGCCGATCCCCTCTTCGTTCGTCCCGCCTGTAGTTGGGGTTATCCCCTTGTCCACGAAACTATAGGGGGTCGCCTAGGTTTTGGGTAGAGGGGAAATGCCACCGCAACATGAGCGGTGCGACGTCAATTGGCCAAAACCCGCACCCGCACGACCCGTTCGGGCAGCATCGACCGGCACTGCGCATAGGCATGTGTCATGCTGAACGTCAGCCCGGCGGTGCGCACATTGGTCGAATAGGACGATGTCGGGTTGTCCACGGGCAGGGAGGTGAAAATCACGCTCTTGCGGCCGGGATAGGCCGGTGACGGCCCCCGCGCCTGCGCGATGCTCAGATCACCACCGCGCTGGCCCAGCACCTTGCGCGAGAATATGCCCGCCGCGCACCACATCTGCATGCCACCCGCGCCGTCAGCCTCGATCACCTCAAAGCTGTTGGCGTCGATGGGGCGCACAGGGATCACGATCAACTCGCGGAAAAAGATGCGGTCGGCGGTGACCGCCGTCGGCAGGATCAGGCAGGCGAGGATGGCAAGGTGCTTGAGCATGGGCACACTCCTTATGCCCGTAGCCTAGCGCATATCGGCGGATTCGCTAAGTCAGCTGTGCCACCACCCGCCGTTCCCTGGGCGCGTCGCGATGTTCGAACAGGTAAATGCCCTGCCATGTACCCAGCATCATACGCCCGTCGGCCACCGGGATCTGCAGGCTGGTGGGCAGGAGGGCTGCCTTGATATGCGCGGGCATGTCGTCGGGCCCCTCATAGGTGTGGGTGAGGTAGGACATGGCGGCGTCGGTGCCGGGCGGGACCAGCCTGCGAAAGAACTCCGCCAGATCGGTCCGCACCTCCGGGTCGGCGTTTTCCTGGATCAGCAGGGAACACGACGTGTGCTGCACAAACAACGTGAGCAGCCCGTCGCCCTGCACCCAACCCGCCGCATCGCGCGTGAACTCATAGAGCCCCTGGCCATCGGTCCGCAGCGTGAACAGGGTGTGGCGCGTCACTTGAAAATGCCGTCCCCCAACGCGTCGATGACCTGCTGCGCCTTTTCCACCGACGCCGCCTGCGCTGCCTCCAGACCGGCCACGGTGTCGGCGCGGACCAGATTGTGCGTCTTGGTTTCGTCGCCGACCTCCTTTTCGACCCTGGCGCTCAGCCGATATTGCTGACCTTCGGCGATGGGCGTGGGCGTGATGCGGTAGCCTTTGTAGTCTTCGGCAGCCGCTTCGGGTGCGGCACCGCCGCCGAACAGACGTTTGAACAGTGACATGGGCAGGCCTCCTTTGGGCTCATGTTAGGCGGCAGAACCTGTGTGCGCCAGATATGTCAGCATATCGCATGACAGCCCACGTCAACGTGGACCATCCGCAGCCAGAGTGCCCGCATAAGAGATAATCAGACCAAGACCCCACATTCTGGATGTGACGTTGAATGAAACCTGTCCGTCCGAGGTCACACGTTCTGCGCCCCCGCTCGTGTCCAAGAGCATTTTCGGCACGGGGATGCCCAGAACGCGTATCTGGGTGACCGGCATGTCCAGCCCCGTCTCGGAAACTTGCGGCGACATGGTGACATCAAACAAACCGAATTTCTCGGACACCTGCGTCGCTCCCGTCTGGCGCACAAGGCTGGCCAGGACGTGCCCGTCAAAGTCGCGATGCCAGTGTTCCCCGTCCGGCGAAACGGTGATGGACATCCGCATTGGCCGGTCGACCGATGTCGGAGGAAACCCACCCAACCGGCACATCAACCGGGCGAGCCAGTTACCGTGCCGCACCGTAACCGTTCCGCTGTAGGTCGCGGTCGCTGTGCCTGCGTGGAACCGCTGCAACGCCGGTGGCAAGCGTTCAAACGCATCGCCAAGCACCGATGTCAGAGCGCCGGTCAGGCCCAGCCTCCGCTGACAAAACGCGCCCGAACCGTGGTGTCCGGCAGCATGCACGTGTCGTAGCGCCCAAAGATCGCATAGCGGTTCCGCGCGATCAGATGATAAAGCGGGTTTTTCAACAGCCCCGGCAGGATGCGGCACACTGAAAGCGCCTTCCAAGGCCACGGCAACGTGCGCATGGCAGCGGCGAACGCGTCCAGCCGTTGGTACACCTGACCATCGACGATAACGAGGTTTGTTTCAAAATCCTCGGTCGGCAGATCCAGCGCTTGATACAGCGCGCGCCCAACGGAGGACTGTGCCAGCACGAAGTCAAAGCGTTGTGCGCGGTCATGTTTGAGCATGAACTTGAAAAAGCCCGAGCACAGCACGCACTCGCCGTCAAAGACGATGACGTCACGCCCACCGATCGCTTCGGACATGTGTTGGGGTAGTGATGTGCTGCGTGGCATGCATTATCCTTCGATACTCGAAAGATAAGTCTCAGGCCGCACCGCGACAGCGCGGCCTGATGACGCAATTCTACTGATCGAGGAACGACCGCAGCTTGCGGCTCCGGCTTGGATGCTTGAGCTTGCGGAGGGCCTTGGCTTCGATCTGGCGGATACGTTCGCGAGTCACGCTGAACTGCTGGCCGACCTCTTCGAGCGTGTGGTCGGTGTTCATCCCGATGCCGAAGCGCATGCGCAGCACGCGTTCCTCACGCGGGGTGAGCGACGCCAGAACACGGGTTGTCGTCTCTTTCAGGTTTTCCTGAATAGCGCTGTCCAGCGGCAGAACCGCGTTCTTGTCCTCGATGAAATCGCCAAGCTGGCTGTCTTCTTCGTCGCCGATCGGCGTTTCGAGCGAAATCGGCTCCTTGGCGATCTTCATCACCTTGCGGACTTTTTCCAGCGGCATCTGCAGCTTGTCGGCCAGTTCTTCGGGCGTCGGCTCGCGGCCGATCTCGTGCAGCATCTGGCGGCCCGTACGGACCAGTTTGTTGATCGTTTCGATCATGTGCACGGGGATACGGATGGTGCGCGCCTGATCCGCGATGGACCGGGTGATCGCCTGACGGATCCACCATGTGGCATAGGTCGAGAACTTGTAACCGCGGCGGTATTCGAACTTGTCGACCGCCTTCATCAGGCCGATATTCCCCTCCTGGATCAGGTCGAGGAATTGCAGGCCGCGGTTTGTGTATTTCTTGGCGATGGAGATCACGAGGCGCAGGTTCGCCTCCACCATTTCCTTTTTCGCCTGCCGGGCTTCTTTCTCGCCCTTCTGGACCTGCTGCACGATGCGGCGGAATTCGGAGATGTCGAGGCCGACATACTGGCCCACCTGCGCCATGTCGGCGCGCAGCTCTTCGACCTTTTCGGCGGAGCGTTCAATGAACATCTGCCAGCCGCGCCCGGTCTTTTCGCCCATCTCGTCCAGCCAGCCGGGATCAAGCTCGCGTCCGCGATAGGCGTCCACGAACTCCTTGCGGTTGATGCGCGCCTGGTCCGCCAGCTTCACGATGGAGCTGTCGATCTGCATGATCCGGCGGTTGATACCATAAAGCTGGTCAATCAGCGCTTCGATCCGGTTGTTGTGCAGGTGCAGGTCGTTGACCAGCGCCACGATCTCGGCGCGCAGCTTCTGGTAGGTTTCCTCGTCCCCGGCGGAGAACGAACCATCCTCGTTCAGCGTCGCCGAAATCCGGTTGTCCTGCATCTCGCTCAGTTGGGCGTAATCATTCGCGATCACGTCCAACGTCTCGAGGACTTGCGGCTTGAGCGCGGCCTCCATCGCGGCGAGCGACATGTTGGCCTGATCGTCCTCGTCGTCGTCGTCATCCTTGGCAATCGGATTGCCGTCGGCGTCGAGTTCAGGGCTTTCCTCCGACTTTTCCTCGGTCGCGCCAGCGGCTTGCACGACGGGCTCGGTGACCTCGCCATCCTCGCCCATCTGGTTGCCGAATGTCGCCTCAAGGTCGATCACATCGCGCAGCAGAATGTCCTCGGACAGCAGTTCGTCGCGCCAGATGGTGATTGCCTGAAAGGTCAGCGGGCTTTCGCAGAGGCCCGCAATCATCGTGTTGCGGCCGGCCTCGATGCGTTTGGCGATGGCGATCTCGCCCTCGCGGGACAGCAGCTCGACCGAGCCCATCTCGCGCAGGTACATCCGCACGGGGTCGTCGGTGCGGTCGAGTTTTTCCTGACCGGTCGCACCCAGCGTCAGGTCGCGGGTGCCTTCGGTGGTGGTGACCTCGGTCGAGCCTTTTTGCTCTTCGTCTTCGGCCTCTTCGTCCTCGATGATGTTGATGCCCATTTCGGACAGCATCGACATCACATCCTCGATCTGTTCGGAGCTGACCTGATCCGGCGGCAGCACCGTGTTCAGCTGATCATAGGTGATGTAACCCTTTTCGCGGGCCTCGCCGATCATCTTCTTGACGGCGGCCTGACTCATATCGAGCGAGTGGGCGTTGTCCTGGTCTTCGGTCTTGGCGTCTTCGTTCGTATCTTTCGCGGCCATGCCGGGCTCCTTTGATCGGGGCTCCTTGCCGAATCACCCCCGTGTGATTCGCTTGGAGAATCATTTAGCGCTTTGAGCGATTCGACCACCCATCTAGCTGCATTTTCCTAAGGCTTCGCGGCCAAAACGCATCACCGTCCGGGCTTTGAGAACCTGATCTGGTCCATCAGGGCGGCAAAGGCGTCGCGTTCCTGACGGCTGATACGGGCGCCGTTGTCGCCCGTGTCGTATTCTGCGTTGTCTTCCTGACCGCTGCGCACGGCGCGGGATGCGGCAGCAGCGGCCTGACCCAGACGCCATGTCACGCCTTCGTCCGCCACCCCTTCGAGGTCCTGCACCGCGTCCGCAATCTCTGCGTCCAAGCCCCTCGCCGCGCTGAGTTTTGCGAGCTCTTCGGCCACGGTCATACGGGCCATTTCGGCATCGCCGGGTGTGCGGACACAGGGGACAATGGCCACATGGCGCGCAGACAGCAAATTATCAAGGGCATCCGGCCCAAGTGCGCTGAATATCTTTTCGCGCAACACGTCCGGGCCGTCCGGGCTGTGGCGTAGAATCACGTCGCGCAGGGTGCGGTGCGTATGGTCGCGGCAGGGCAAATCCTCGATCCCCGCCTCGAATTCGTCGGCCACTTCGGGCGTCAGGATGAGCGCGGCGAGAATCACCGCCTCGCGCAGGTGATCGGTCACCTCGGCGTCGGCGTGAGCAAGGACGGATGACTTGGTACTGGCCAGCGCGGTGGGCGGAGCGTTCCAAGCGCGCCTGGCTTGCGGGCCGCGTTGCGGGCGGAACAGCTGCCAGCGCAAGTCCTTGATTTCCTGACCATAGTGCTGCCGGATCGACGGGTCCTGGATCAGCTTGATCTTGTCACGCAGCGCCTTGTCCAACGCGGCCTTACGCTCGGGGCTGTCGAATTTCCTGCCCTCGGTCTCGCGCTGCCAGAGCAGTTGCACCATGGGCTGTGCTGCATCCAGCAGCTTTTGCAGCGCCGGCGCGCCTTGCGCCTTGAGCAGGTCATCGGGGTCCTGCCCGTCCGGCATCAGGGCAAAGCGCAAGCTTTTCCCGGCCTCCAGCTCCGGCAGGGCAAGGTCAATCAGCCGCATCGCCGCCCGGATACCCGCCGTGTCGCCGTCCAGCGCGATGATCGGCTCGTCGGAGATACGCCACAGCATGGCCAGCTGGTGTTCGGTCACAGCCGTGCCCAACGGTGCCACCGCCGCACCAAAGCCATGTTCGGCCAGCGCGATCACGTCCATGTACCCTTCGGCCACGATCAGCGGCTGGCCCTTGCCCGCCGCTGTCCGCGCGGGCCCTTGGTTGTACAGCGTGCGGCCCTTGTCAAAAAGCTCTGTCTCGGGCGAGTTGAGGTATTTGGCGTTATCGCCCGGGTCCATCGCCCGTCCGCCAAAGGCGACGCAGCGCCCACGCGCATCGCGAATGGGGAACATGATGCGGCCCCGGAACGTATCATAGGGTTTGCCGCCCTTCTGGCTGGGCTTGGCCAGCCCTGCACCCAGGATCAGATCATCCTCGACCCCCTTGGCCTTGAGCGCATCCCACAGGCCCTGCCACGTATCGGGCGCAAACCCGATCTCCCACCGCTCCTGCGCCTCGGGCCCCAGCCCCCGGCTGTTTTCGAGGTAGTCCCGCGCCTGCGCCGCCGCACCGGTTTTCAGTTGCAGCCGGAAGTGCTGCACCGCCATCTCCATGACGTCGGCCAGCAACGTGCGCCGGTCGGCCTTTTCCTGCGCGCGCGGATCGCGTTCCGGCATCGGCATCCCGGCTTCACCGGCGAGGATCTCCACCGCTTCCATGAACCCGACATTTTCCGTCTCGCGGACAAACGAAATCGCGTCCCCCTTGGCGTGGCAGCCAAAGCAGTAATAGTAGCCCTTGCGGTCATCCACGTGGAACGACGCGGTTTTCTCGTGATGGAATGGGCACGGCGCCCACAGGTCGCCCTTGCCCTGATTGGACTTGCGCGCATCCCACATGACCTTGCGCCCCACAACCTGGCCAAGGCTCAGGCGCGTGCGCAATTCATCAAGGAATCCCGGGGGCAGGCTCATGCCTTATATAATGGGGTCAACGGGGGCAGAGTCGAGAGGTCACTGCCCCAGCGCATCTTCTGGCAGCTGCAGGCACAGCTCGTTCCAGGCCGCTGCCAGGTCTTCGTTGCGGACCACGCGGCGTTTCTGTTCGTAGACCCACGGCGCGATCAGCGGAATGGTGTTGTTGTATTTCTCCGGCCATGCAGGCTCTTGGGCGAGGATGTGATCCGTCACCTTGCGCTCGGCCACCCGGTCAAGCCGCGCCTGCTGCACTGCGGCCACCACGTCCGCCTGATAGCCACAGGACTGTGCCTTGTCCTCCTCCTGGGCCAGAGCAGGCAAGGCAAACAGGGCAGCGGCACAGGTTAACGCGAAACGGGTCATGGCGGGCAAGGCTCCTTCGGAATCGTTTGGCCGACACTACCCCCGCGCCGCAACGCTTTCCATGGCCCTTTCCAGATCGTGAATGAGCGTGCCCGCCATGGAACGGAACACCATCAGCAGGAAGGTATCCGTACCGATCCGGGTCACCGATCCGTTCATGTGCTGGATCATCGTGCGGGCCGTGTGCCCCCGTTTGAAGCTGCCTGCCGACAGGTCCAGAGGCACCAGCCGCGCCAGCACATCCTCCGCGCCCGCCCCCGAGACGGTCACGCTTGTCCACGCATCGCTCTGCAAGGTCATTGCGGCATAGGCGTTGAGCGCGGCGTCCGGCTCCGGCCCGGCCAGCAGCACCATCTCGCGCCCAAACCAGATCGCCCGCGCGCCCGCCTTGCCCGTCGCGCGCCCCGGCGCGGGCCACGGCATCCCGTGCGCCGCCTTGAAGGCCGCGCCGATATCCTTGCCCTTGTAAGGCGCGATAGAGGTCAGCGCGCCAAGATCAACTTCGGCCAGCGTCACGGTCCCGATCGTACGCTCTGCCATCCCGGCAAGCGGGGTCTTTGCCACCAGATCAACCACGGGCGCGCCCCCCTTCAGGATCCAGGAACACCGGATCGCACAGTTCGACCCGCGTGCGGATGTCGCGCAAGTGGTCGACCATCTGCAACACCTCCCCATGCCGCGCCTGCCCGTCAGGGACAAAACCCAGCCCGATGAAATGCCCAAAGCTGGGCGAGAAGCCGACAGATGTCACATAGCCCTGATCATGCGCCCGCACCGGTTCCTCCCCATCGGAATACAGCTTGGCACCGCCGGTCAATTGCCTGACCGGACCCACGGGCTTGAGGCCGACAAGCTGTTCGCGCCCCTCTTCCACCAGACCGGGCCGCGCGGCCATCGTCTTGCCGATGAAATCCTTCTTCGCCGACAGCATCCGACCCATGCCGACATCGCCAGCTGTCACCCGCCCGTCGATCTCCGAATGCGTGATGAACCCCTTTTCGATCCGCAGCACGTTCAGCGCTTCCATCCCATAGGCCCCGCCGCCCATGCTCTCGGCGGCTTTGACAAGCGCAGCATACAGGCTGGCCCCATAGCGTGCAGGCACCGCCACCTCATAGGCATGTTCCCCCGAGAACGAGATGCGGAACAGCCGCCCGGCCACACCGCCAATCGACACCGCGCCACAGGCCATGAACGGCCAGCCGTCATTGTCGATGGGCTGATCGAGCACAGCATTCAGCAACTCCCGCGACTGCGGCCCGGCCACGGCAAACTGGGCCCACTGCTCCGTCACCGACATGATCCGCACATCCCATTCGGGGTGCAGCGCTTGCGTGACAAACTCCAGATGCCGCATCACCTGACCCGCGGCCGCGGTGGTCGTGGTCATCACGTAATGTGTTGGCCCCAGCCGCGCTGTGGTGCCGTCATCCATGACGATGCCGTCCTCGCGCAACATCAGACCATAGCGCACGCGCCCTTCCTTCAGGGTCGAGAACATGTTGGTGTAGCAGAAATCCAGCAGCTTGCCCGCATCCGCACCCTGAATGTCGATCTTGCCCAGCGTCGAGACGTCGCACACCCCGACCGCCTCGCGCACATGACCAACCTCCCGGTCACAGGACTGCCGCCATGTCGTCTCGCCATCGCGCGCAAAATATGAGGGGCGATACCACAGCCCGACCGCAATCATCGGTGCCTTCATCGCGACGGATGCGGCATGGCTCGTTGTCTTGCGTTCGGGCGCAAAGCCGGTGCCCTGCGCGCCTGCGCCAATGGCCGCCAGCGCAACAGGCGCATAGGGCGGGCGGAACGTGGTTGTCCCTGTCTCCGGAATACCACGCCCGGTCGCATCGGCAAGGATCGCCAAGGCCGCCACGTTGGAATTCTTGCCCTGATCCGTGGCCATGCCTTGGGTCGTGTACCGCTTCATATGCTCGACGGAGGCGTAGTTTTCCGCCGCCGCCTGTTTGACATCCTTCACCGTCACGTCGTTCTGAAAATCGAGCCACGCCCGCCCCTTGCCCGGCACCGCCCAGACCGGCGCAACGGCATAGGGCGCATCGTCCGCCGCTGGCATGGTAACCTTCGCCGGCTTGATCCCGAGCGCGCCGAGGCTTTCGACCGCCGCCGCAGCACCCGCCGCCAGACAGGCCGCCGTGCTGAACACACCGTTGCATGTACCGGCGGCAACGAGCCCTGGAATGGCATTCGGTGTAGGCACGAATGACGCAATCTCCTCCGACCAAGTGGGCCGCCCGTTCATGTGGCACGTCAGGTGCACCGTCGGGTTCCACCCGCCCGACACGGCCAGGCAGTCGGTCGCAATTTTCTCGCTCCCGTTCGGGCCTTCGACCGTCACCGCCTCTAGCCCTTTGCGCCCCTGCGCCCCGGTCACATGCGCGCCGGCAATGACCCGGTAATCGCCCAACGCTGCCGCGCCCGTACGGCTGTCGACAACGGCGGCCACGTGGACGCCCGCCTCCACCAGATCACTGGCGGTCCGGTGCGCGTCGTCATTGTTGGCAAAAACCGTCACCGCCTTGCCCGGCGCCACGCCCCAACGGTTGAGGTAGGCGCGCACAGCACCCGCCATCATCACACCGGGCCGGTCGTTGTTTAGGAACGCGATGTGCCGCTCCAGCGCGCCCGCCGCCAGCACCGACCGGCGCGCCACGATCCGCCAGAACGTCTCCCTGACGCCGCCTTCGGGGCGCGGCCCATGATGGGCCACCCGTTCCAGCGCACCGAACGTGCCGCCGTCATAGGCACCGGTGACCGTCGTCCGCGTCATCAGCCGCACATTGTCCATGGCCGACAGCTCAGCCACCACATCGGCCGCCCACAGATGCCCCGGCTTGCCATCCACCTCAAGCGTCTCGGCATTCAGCCGGCCGCCCATCAAGTGGTCTTCATCCGCCAGGATCACCCGCGCACCGGACCGCGCCGCGACCAGCGCCGCCGCCAGACCCGTCGGCCCGGCTCCGATCACCAGCAGGTCGCAGAACGCATAGGCCTTTTCGTAATGATCGCCGTCCTTCTCGTCCGCCAGCGCCCCCAGCCCGGCAGCTTTGCGGATAAACGGCTCATAAACCCGCTCCCAAAACACGCGCGGCCACATGAACGTCTTGTAGTAGAACCCCGCACCCAGAAACGGTGCCGCCAGATCGTTCACGCTCAGCAGGTCGAACCCCAGCGACGGCCACGCGTTCTGCGGCCGCGCCTCCAGCCCCTCGTAGACCTCCTGCACCGTCGCACGCACGTTCGGGTCGGTCGCGGCACCACGCCCGACGGTGACCAGCGCGTTCGGCTCTTCCGAGCCCGCGGTCAGCACCCCGCGCGGGCGGTGATACTTGAACGACCGCGCCACATGCCGCACGTCATTGGCCAGCAGCGCCGAGGCCAGAGTGTCGCCCGCAAAGCCGCGATAGCGATTGCCGTCAAACCGGAACGACACCGGCTGCGACCGGTCGATCAACCCCTTGCCGTCAACCCTCATGAACCGTCTCCCACCAGCACCACGGCCTTCACCTCATGGGTCGACGCATTGCGCGTTACCTTCAACCACGCTCCACATCCCGCATCATGGCTCCAAAGCTCTTCCAGATCATCCGCCGGGTTTTCACGCAGGTGCAGGTAGTCGTCCCATGGCGCCTCACCGGCATCAGGCGCAGGCCGCTCCAACGCGACCGCCGCCCCCTGACAGTAGAACTCGCGTCGATCCCGCGCGCCACAAATCGGGCAGACAATGCGCATCAGACAGGCCTCCGGGGACAGGTCCCCTGCTTCATCTCGCCAAACAAACTCCCGCCGGAGGCTCCCGCCATCACCATGCGCTCCTCAATGCAAATTGTGCTGAGACCCGGTGGCCTCTTCGTCCATGATCCCGCGCCCGGTGCGGAACCGGTCCAGCCGGTGGCGCACGGTCGTCTCGTGCGGTTGCCCTGTCGCCAGCAGATGCGCGAACGTATGGCCAGAGGCGGGCGTCGCCTTGAACCCGCCATAGCACCAGCCGCAATTGACAAAGAGGCCCTCAATGTCTGTGCGGTCGATGATAAAGGACCCGTCGGGCGACATGTCCATCACCCCGCCCCAGCTGCGCAGCATCCGCGCCTTGCCCAGCACCGGCATCAGCGTCATCGCCGCTTCGGCCACATGTTCGGCCAATGGCAGGTTCCCGCGGCTGGCATAGCTTGCGTACATGTCCAGATCACCGCCAAAGACGAGCCCGCCCTTGTCCGACTGGCTGATATAGAAATGCCCCATGCCGTAGGTCACAACGTGATCAAGGCAGGGCTTCAGCCCCTCGGTCACAAAGGCCTGCAAGACGTGGCTCTCGATCGGCAGGCGCAGGCCCGCCATCGCCGCCACCTGCGACGACCGCCCAGCGGCAACCATACCAACCTTCTTGGCCCGGATCGGGCCGCGCGTGGTCTGCACGCCCCTGACCACACCGCCTTCGACATCGATGCCGGTCACTTCGCACTGCTGGATCAGGTCCACGCCCCGGTTGCTCGCCGACCGGGCAAAGCCCCAGGCCACCGCATCGTGCCGCGCCGTGCCCCCGCGCTTGTGATAGAGGCCGCCAAAGATCGGGAACCGCGTCTGATCATAGTCGATCATCGGCAGCAGCTTGCGCACCTCCGACGGTGTCAGCATCTCCGCATCGTCGCCCTGCCCGCGCATCATGTTGCCCCGCCGTACAAAGGCGTCGCGCTGCCCGTCCGAATGCACCAGGTTAATGATGCCGCGCTGCGAATGCATCACGTTGAAGTTCAGGTCCTCTTCGAGACCCTCCCACAGCTTGAGCGAATGCGAATAGAACTCCGAATTGCCCGGCAGCATGTAGTTGGCGCGCACAATCGTCGTGTTGCGCCCGACATTGCCGCCGCCCAGATAGCCGCGCTCCAGCACCGCCACGTTGGTGATCCCATGCACGGACGCCAAATAATGCGCTGTGGCGAGACCATGGCCACCACCGCCGATCAACACGATATCGTATTCGGGTTTGGGCTCGGAGCTGCGCCAATGCGGCCCCCACCCCTTGTTCCCCGTCAAACCCTCGGTCAGGATCCTGAGCCCTGAAAACCGCATGCGCACCTCCGCTGCGTCGCCAAACAGCACCATGACGACATGCGCATTGGTCGCAAGAGGCAACGTTGCCGTCCTGCCAGTTTTCGACATCTTAGGGGTGCGGGCACGACCAAATCGTTGCCTTTCCCTCGCTTTCAGGTGCTACCTGGCAAAGTTCGGACCCTGCAATATGCAGTCAAGCGCATGATTGGGCACACGGATCGGGCGGCCGCCCTTGCGCAGGGTTGCAATGAAAATCGCACGGGATGACCGTTTGTTGCCGTCGGGCGCCGACTGCGCCCGCACGTAAGCTCCGTATAGGAAACAGGCCAGATCGTCCCAAGCCCGACTCCCGTCGCCGGGGACGAGGTTCGCGGTCATCGCGTAGTCCTCGATCAATTCAGCGAGCGCGTCGCCGCCGACCGAACTGGGATAGCCCGTACTGGCATGGGTTCTGCGATCCTTGAGAGCGCCTTCCAACCCGATCAAATCGATGTTGATCGTGTCGAAGGTCGCCTTTTCCCGCGGGTCGTATCCACGCTGCAACTTCATCATCAGACGCAGCGTCTGACGGCGCCGTTCGATGGACGGGTCGTGGCTGTTGATCCAATTGACGCCTTTCCACAGGTCATCTTCCATGGGATTGGTCGGAATGCGCCACTGATCGGACGGCAGATTGTTTCGATCCAGCAGATCGCGCAATTCAGAATTTTCGCACTGTCCCCATAGCGTTATAATCTGCTGGCGCACGTCGAGGATCATCTGCGCCTCATACTGGAAAAAGCCGCCAATGATCCCGCAAAAAAGGTCCTCCGCAGCGTCGCCTTCATAAGGCCTCCACTGGATGCTTGCTTCTATGTATTCGTCACAAACGCGGATCATGGCTTCACCGCGGTTCTGGCCGATCAAACGAACGAGCCGATGGAACTCCGGCAGTTGGCGCCAGGCTGCCATGGCGGTGTGTTTGTCCACAAGCACCTGCCGTCTGGCGCCCGCCGATGCCTTTTTCTTCCGCCGAAAAGGATTCCAAACCATATCACTTTTCCCTCTGCAAAATGTCCCTGCCCCTGCGTCGTCGCGCAGAGCCCGGTAAGGTATCTGTTTGAAACAAAAGCGCCGCGTGGGGCACTGTTAGAAAGACACTTCAGGCCCGCATCTTATTCGGCCCGTTTCGATTTTTTTTCGATGTGCTGGGAAATCAGAACGGCAATGTTGTTTTGACCGCGTCCTTGACCGATATGAGGCAACATGCGCGCCCCAGATGTGGAGAATGATACAAGGGCGTTTTGAAACTGACGCCGCGAACGGTGCGCGGCGTCAGTTCGTCGTGTGTTATAGACCTTTGGCGCGGTAGCTGTCGGCGACCTTGCCAATGGCGACCAGATAGGCCGCCGTGCGCAGGTCATCGACCTCGTCACGTTCGTGCCAGACCTGTGCCATGGACTGGTAAGCCGCGCGCATCGTGTCATCGAGGCCCGAGCGGACCAGTTCCAGCTCGTCCGCGCCGCGCAGGTACTTGTCCTTGAAATCCGGCGTCATCGACCACGCGTCGCCCAGATGCGCGCTCAGCCGCTCCAGCTCGTCCACCACCAGCTGGTGCCGCGCCTCTTCCTGACGGCGTTGCATGCGGCCAAAGCGGATGTGGGACAGGTTCTTGACCCACTCGAAATAGGACACCGTCACCCCGCCCGCATTGGCGTACATGTCGGGGATGATCACCGTGCCCTTGTCGCGCAGCACGTTGTCGGCACCCGCCGTCACCGGCCCGTTCGCCGCCTCGATGATCAGCGGCGCCTTGATCCGGTCCGCGTTTCCGAGGTTGATCACACCCTCGAGCGCTGCGGGCAGCAGGATATCGCACGCCTCTTCGAGCACGACCGCGCCATCCTCGACATAGGTGCCGTCGGCATAGCCTGACACGCCACCGTGTCGCGCGATCCAGTTGCGCACCGCGTCCACGTCCAGCCCGCGCGGGTCGGTCAGCGCGCCGTCACGCTCGATGATGCCGACGACCTTGCAGCCGTCCTCTTCGGTCAGGAACTTGGCCGCGTGGTAGCCCACATTGCCGAGGCCCTGCACCACGACTGTCTTGCCATCCAGCGTGCCGCTCATCCCGGCCTTGGCCACGCCGTCCCGGTCGCGGAAGAACTCGCGCAGCGCGTATTGCACGCCGCGGCCCGTCGCCTCCGTCCGGCCCTGTATGCCGCCCGCATTCGTGGGCTTGCCCGTGACGCAGGCCACGCCGTTGATGTCGGTGGTGTTCATGCGCTTGTATTGATCGGCGATCCACGCCATTTCCCGCTCGCCCGTGCCCATGTCGGGGGCGGGCACGTTCTGGGCCGGGTTGATCATGTCGCGCTTGATCAGCTCATAGGCAAAGCGGCGGGTGATCAGCTCCATCTCGTGATCGTCATATTCGCGCGGGTCGATGTGCAACCCGCCCTTGGAGCCGCCAAAGGGCGCTTCGACCAGCGCGCACTTGTAGGTCATCAGCGCCGCCAGCGCCTCCACCTCGTCCTGGTTCACGCCGAGGGCAAAGCGGATGCCGCCCTTGACCGGCTCCATATGTTCGGAATGCACCGACCGGTATCCGGTGAACGTCTGGATCTGCCCGCGCAGCCGCACACCAAAGCGCACCGTATAGGTCGCGTTGCACACACGTATCTTTTCCTCGAGGCCCGGCGGCAGGTCCATGAGCGCCACAGCGCGGTTGAACATGATGTCAACGCTTTCGCGAAAACTCGGCTCATTGGGTGTGCTCATCCGGGTTCTCCTTTGTCCGGCACGACTCGGCCGCGTGGTGAGTCTGTGACGACAGGCTATGACGGTTTCGTTAATCAGCGCCAGATTCTCTTTGTCGTCGAACATTTGACCAGTTCTGACGCGCCTTCGCGCCAGAATGGTTAACGCCCGAAAACAATGCACCCTGCGGCAGCGTATTGGTTCCGGATCAGCACGAAACTCCTAATACACTCCGTTCTTTCGCCCGATTTCGGCCACATTCCGGGGTCACACCAAAGATTGGAAATTTAGGTCTGTTGTAGGCCGGGTTGTGGGAATTGAAGGTGCAAAATGCCTCGGAATTGGATTGAAACACGGACGACGCTCGCTGATCTGCGCAGCACCGTCGCGATGTTCAAAAAAGACGAGCGCGGTACGGTCACATATTTCGCCGTGTTCATGTTGATGATGATGTTGATCGTGGGCGGCATCGCCGTCGACCTCATGGAAAACGAGATGGTCCGAACGCGTGTTCAGAACACGCTCGACCGCGCTGTGCTGGCAGCGGCTGACCTCGATCAGACGCTCGAGCCGCAGGCGGTTGTCCAGGATTACTTCAACAAGTCCGGGCTCAGCCACTTCAACCCGACCGTCACGGTCGATGAGGGTCTCAACTTCCGCACGGTGACGGCCAATGCCGCACCGGGCACCACCCGGACGCAATACATGCGCCTGATGGGCGTCGAAACGCTGCCCGTGAACGCAGGTGGCACCGCCGAGGAAAAGGTCTCCAAGGTCGAAATCTCCATGGTTCTCGACATCTCGGGCTCCATGGACGACAAGGTCGGCAAGATCGAGAACATGCAGGACGCCGCCGAGGCGTTCGTGGACGCGGTGATCAAGCCGGAGACCCAGGACCTGATCTCGGTGTCGTTGATCCCCTACACGGCGCAGGTCAGTGCCGGACCCGACATATTCAACGCGATGAATATTCCGCGCGATCTCGGTAATCCGGGCTGGTGTGTCGACTTTGAGGACACTGATTTTTCCACCACAACGATGCGCATGAATGGCACGTATGAGCACATGCAATTCTTCGACGAAGGGTGGAACCGCAACTACAGCAGCGTGCCTGTGACCAACCCGGGCTGCCCCGGTCGCGACGATGGCGTCTATGTGAATGATCCCGAGGCCCAAAAGCGCGCCTACGAACAAATCTATCCGTTCAGCCAGAACGCAGGGATCCTCAAGAACCGCGTGAACCAATTCAGGGCGCGGGCCAACACCTCGATCCATATCGGGATGAAATGGGGCGTCTCGATGCTCGACCCCTCCTTCCGCCCCGTGGTGCAAGAACTGGGTCTGAACAACAAGATCGACAGCACCTTTGCGACCCGGCCTGCCGACTATTCGGACACTGAAACGCTGAAAACCATCATCCTGATGACGGATGGGGTGAACGTGAACACCACGCGCATCCAGCCCTACTGGTACAGCTGGCAGAACGCTCGGATCCACTGGTCCAAGTACCCCCTGCACTGGTACCTGAACAACTACGTGAACAGCAACGAGTGGAACAGCTGGCGGTACACAAAATACACGTCCGCCCAGGCCGACACGATGCTGGAAAACATCTGCTCCGCGGCCAAGGACAAGGGTATCGTTGTCTGGACCGTCGGGTTCGAAGTCACCAACGCGTCGTTCGAGGTCATGCAGGACTGTGCATCCTCGCCATCCCACGCCTTCCGCGTTGAAGGGATCGACATCGTCGAAGCCTTTGAGGCCATCGCCAAGCAGATCAACCAGCTGAGGCTCACACAATGACCCGGACCGTACGCACTTTCCTGCGCCGCTTTCGGCGCGACGAAGACGGGGCGGCCCCGGTGATCGAATTCGTGATCATGTTCCCGCTCCTGATGTTCCTGCTGCTGTCCGCGTTCGAGCTCAGCATCTACGCCTTCCGGCAGAACTGGCTGGACCGTGGTCTTGACCTCGCCGTGCGCGACGTCCGGCTGAACACCGGCGCCAACTACACACACAGCCAGGTCAAGAACCTGATCTGTCAGAACTCCGGCTTCCTGCAGGACTGCAACTCGCATCTCAAGCTCGAGATGCAGCCGGTCGACCCCCGCGGCTTTGTCGCCTTTGCGGGCAGCGCGGATTGTGTGGACACGTCCCAGCCGCTGGCCCCCTCCCGGGCGTTTGTGCACGGGCAGGAACACCAGCTGATGATCCTGCGGGCCTGCTATCTTTATGATCCCGTGTTCCCCGGGATCGGTATGGGCGAAGCGATGACCAAGGATGGAAACCAATACTTTCCGATGGTTGCCGTGTCCGTCTTTGTTCAGGAGCCGAACTCATGATGAACCTGTCCCGCACCCTGCGCCGGTTCCGCGACAATGAACGTGGCAGCGTCGCTCTGGAATGTGTCCTCGTCATTCCGATGCTGTTCTGGGCCTACCTGTCCATGTACTCGTTCTTTCACGCCTACCGGACGCATTCGCTGAACATCAAGACGGCCTACGCCATCGGCGACGCCATCTCGCGTGAGACCAATCCGGTGGACACGGCCTATCTCAACGGCATGCACCAGATGGCGGCTTACATGAGCTGGACGCAGCCGTCGAACTTTGCGATCCGGGTGACCAGCGTGAAATACGACGCCGACGCGGACAAGTATCGCCGCGACTGGAGCCAGGTCAAAGGCTGGGTACCGGCGCTGGACGAGTCCGCTGTCGAGCAGTTGCGCAATCACCTGCCCGTGATGCCCGATGGGGAACGCGTGGTCGTGGTCGAAACGTTCGAGAAATACGACCCGCCCTTCAACATGGGCCTGAGCGATCACGAGATCCACAATTTCGTGTTCACCCGCCCGCGTTATGCGCCCCGCGTCTGCTTTGACGAGTGTGAAGGCGTCTGATCAGACACCATCCCGTTCTGCAATCATGGCCGAGATCATCTCGGCCATGAATTTTGCCTGGTGACCGGGTGTCATGCCGCCCACGCCAATCCGCGCGCCCAATCGCCACCACATGCCCGGATGCCAGCCGCGCGGCGCCTTGGCCGACAGTTTCAGCAGAAAACCGTTGGACGGTTTGAAGGCGAACATCCCGCGATCCACGCTGACGATCTGATCCACCGGGGCTAGCACGGTGCCGCCCGTGTCGCGCAGTTCCGTCCTTGTCAGTTCCAGCGCACGCGATGTGGCGCGGCGCATCCGCTCCGCCATCCAGATCGCACCGCCGCCCACCACGAACAGAAATACCTGCCAGCCGGGCGCGGGCGGGTTGACAACCGCCACGTACAGCACCAGCACCGCCAATATCCAGATCGACCCGACGCCCAGAATGCGCCGCCCGGTCGAGGATTGGACGGTCGCCAGCACTTCGTCTTGTTTTGCAGCCTTGCTCATGGCCGCGTCCTACCCCGCAGGTCCACCGCTCACAAGGGTCAGCGGCGCACGACCACCTCTGCGCCCGGCTCTTCGGGTTCATCATCGACCATTTCGGCCGGGAACCCGGGGGCTGTGACATCAAGGCCCGTGGCCGCCTCCAGCCGCTTGATGATATTGGGGCTAAGTTCGCGCGGGCCGAACCGGTCGATGCCATCACTAAAAATCTCGATCAGCAGCGGGTTCAACTCCAGCGGCACACCGGCCCGGTCCGCCACGTCCTGAAACAGGCCGATATCCTTGGCCACCAGGTCCATGGTAAAGGAGATATCGCGGCTGCCGTTCAGGATCACCTGGCTTTCGGTTTCGTGCACGAATGACGTGCCCGAACTGATCGCCATCGCCTCATAGGCCACGCCTAGGTCCATGCCTGCGCCCTTGGCGACCGTCAGCGCCTCGGCGCAGCTGACCAGATTGGCCGTGGCAAGGAAGTTCGTCAGCACTTTGAGCACGGAGGCCGAGCCCAGATCACCCGTATGCAGCACACGCCGCCCCATCGTTGTCAGCAGCGGCAGGATACGCTCGAACGTCGCGCGGTCGCAGCCGGCAAAGATGCTGATATTGCCGGTGTCCGCCCTGTGGCATCCGCCCGAAACCGGGCAATCGACCGCAGCGCCGCCCCTGGCAATGACGTCCGCACCCAGACGTTTGACCTCATCCTCGTCCGTGGTCGACATCTCCATCCAGATCTTGCCGGGGCCGACATGGGGCAGCATCTCATCCATCACCGCCGCTGACGCCGCCGGGCTAGGCAGGCAGGTGATCACCGCATCACAGCTTTGCATCAGCGCCGCGGGGCTTCCCCCATCCCGTGCGCCGTCCGCGACCTTGGCCGCAACCAGTGCGGCGTCCAGATCGTGCACCGCCACGTCATGCCCGTTGCGCAGCAAGCTGCCCGACAGCTTGCCACCCACATTCCCCAGCCCGATAAACCCGATTTCCATGATGTTCTCCCTGCGTTTCCGGCACCCGAGCGCGGGACCAACCTCGTGTCCTTCCCGTTTGCGACATCACCGCATCGGGCCAAAGTTTTCCTCGTAAAACCGGTACCAGTTGCCGCCCTTGATCCCGGCAACCTCGCCTTCGTCAAAGCCGACGGCGCGCAGCCCGCTCTCGATATTGTCGAAGTCCCGATTGTCACGAAACCAGTCCGGCTGCGGCGGGAACCCGGGCGCGCTGACCGACCCTTCGCCATATTCCACGCCTTTGGTCCAGCGCCCGGTGCGCATCCATTCCACCACGGAATCTGGCTGATCCTGACACAGGTCCGACCCGATCCCGAGATGCGCGGCGCCGAAGCGTTCCGCAGTCCGCGCAATCATCTCGCAAAAGCTGTCCAGTGTGCAGTCCGTCCCGCCCGCCAGATGATGCGGATACAGGGAAAAGCCCAGCATCCCGCCGCCCGCCACCACCGCCCCGATCACATCATCGCGCTTGTTGCGCAGGGCAGGATGCCAGACATACGGGTTCGCATGGGTGATCGCTATGGGCCGCGTGCTGATCTCCGCCGCTTCAATCGTCGAGCGGTCCGCCGAATGGCTCATGTCCACGACCAGACCTACGCGGTTCATCTCCGCGATCACCTCACGCCCCATCCGCGTGATACCCGGGTCTTCGTCCTCGTAACATCCTGTCGCCAGAAGCGACTGGTTGTTGTAGCTCAGCTGCATGAACCGTGCGCCCAGATCGTGCAGCACTTCGACCAGACCGATGTCATCCTCGATTGGGCTGGGGTTCTGGAATCCGAAAAATATCGCCGTCCGCCCCGATGCCCGCGCCCGATCTACATCCGCCGCCGTACGGCCCTTAACGATCAGGTCACTGTGCCGCTCGAACCACCGGTTCCAACGCTCGATATTCAGCACCGTCTCGCGAAAGGTCTCGTGATAAGCAATGGTCGCGTGCACCGCATCCACACGACCCTCGCGCATCTGGCGAAACACCTTTTCCGACCAGTTGCAGTATTGCAGGTTGTCGATCCGCATCAGCCCTTGCCCGTATCCTCATCGTTCAGGTTCAGCAGCGACATCGCCGATTTGCCCAGTTCGATCCCGGCAAACGGCCCGCCATGCCGCGCGTTCGACAGATCATGCGGATCAAGCACGCCATACTGCGCAAAGATCTCCTCCGCGAACTGCTCCGCGTTGTCTTGCGGCTTGTAGCCCAGATGCCGCGCCCCCGCGTTGTCCACCGGTGCGCGATCATTGTCCGACACGCCGTAGATGATCGAAAACTCCGTCACAGGCGTATCAATCGCCCGCTGCACCAGCCGGATGCAATCGTCATAGCTCAGCCAGGTGCCCACCGCGCGCGGGTTCGTCACCTGCGCGCAACTCAGGATCCGCAGGCACACCGCCTCCAGCCCCCGCTTTTCCCAATACATCCGCCCCAGATCCTCGGAAAAGCACTTGGCCAGCCCGTAAAACGTGTCGGGCCGGTGCGCCACGTCGATGCCGATGGCCTGCGACTTCGGATACATGCCCACTGCATGGATGGACGAGGCATAGACCACCCGGCGACAACCGTTGCGGTGCGCAGCCTCCCAGATGTTGTACGCCCCGATGAAATTCGGGCCCAGCAGCTCCTCAAACGGGCCTTCGTCCACGATAGCGCCAAAATGGACAACCATATCAGCACCTTGCAGCATCGCCTCGAACGGGGCCAGCTCGGACAGGTCCGCCTTGATATAGGTCTCGTTTGTCGCCAGATCGGGCACCGCATCGGCGATGTCCGTGCTGACCAACTCCTCGCACATTGCCGCCAGAGGCCCCCGCAGGTACGAGCCCAGCTTGCCCGCCGCCCCCGTCAAAACCAGTTTCTTCAGCATATCGGCTCCCTAGATGACTGCCCGTTCCACAATCGGCGTGCCCGCCAGAATGCGGTCGAAATGAAAGGGGGTGAGGTCCAGGCTGCGATAGCTGCCATAGGTCAGCCATTCGGCTGTGCCGCGCCCCATTGCGGGCGACTGCTGCAGCCCGTGCCCCGAAAACCCGTTGAGAAAGATGAAATTCTCCACCTCAGGATGCGGCCCCAGGATCGCGTTGTGATCCAGCGTGTTCATCGCATAATGTCCGGCCCATTCCGCCGTGACCTTGATCGCCTCGAATTGCGGAATGCGAGTGGCCAGCACCGGCCAGACATGCGCCTCCCAAAGCCCATGGTCCATCGCGAAATCATCATAGTCCACCGCCGGGTCCATATCCGCATGGCCCCCGGCCTGATAGGTCCCGCCGCCGTTTTCGCGCACATGCACGCCCGACGGATCAATCGTCAGTGGCAGGTCCCGGTCCAGCGGCTGTTCCGCCGAAAACACCCAGGAATAGCGTTTGCGCGGCTCCACCGGCACCTCGATGCCCGCCATCGCCGCAGTGCGCGCCGCGCGCGGGCCCGACGCGTTGACCAGTTGACCGCAGGAAATCACTTCGCCACTTGCCAAAGTCACCGACTGCACCCGCGCGCCCATGCGCTGGATCGACACGACCTCATTCTGCACATATTCCACACCGCGCTCGCGCGCCTGACGCCGCCACCACTCGAACACCGTGCTGCCGTCCCAATACCCTTCGTCGACCGTGTTGATCGACCCCAGCACGATGTCATCGACATTATAGAACGGGTAGGCCGCCTTGATCTCGTCCGCACTCATCAACTGCGTCGCAGCCCCGGCGGCATGCTGCACCGCGATATTGGCGCGCAGCACATCGGCAAAGGCGTCCGTATCCGCCAGGTACATGTAACCAAAGCTGCGAATGCCCAGCTCCGGCACCCGACCATCGCCACCCATACGCTCTCGGATGTTCTTGACGAACTCCGCCGCAAACTGGCTGATCCGCACGTTCAACTCGGTCGAGAACTGTTGCCGCATGCAGCTGTTGGTATGTGCCGTCGAACAGGAGGCGTAGGACATGTCCCGCTCGATCACCAGAACCCGACCCTGAAAGTCATCCGTATCCGTCAGAAACCACGCCGTGGACGATCCCATGATCGCCCCGCCGATGATGACAACGTCATAGGTGTCGTGCTCAGGCGTCGTGGGTTGGTTCATGTCGGCGTCCCATGCAAGGCGACTGTTGGATTCGCCACAGCAAACCAGTTTGCACATGATTTGCACAGCCCGTTTCCGATGCTGGCCACATTTTCCACACCCCGCCGCGCCAAAATTCTTTCAATGAAAATCAGCGTGTTGCCACGGCATATCGGCGTTTCTGAGGTACGCCCCTCAAAAATGCGTTGACGTGAGGTACGCCCCTCATTTCTACTGAAGGCACGGGCGGGTTCACATACATCGCCCATTCAGGGAGGAATTCATGAAACGATTTAACGCGGCCGCCATCGGCGCGGCTTTGACCTGTTCGGTGAGCGTACCGACGCTCGCCTCAGCCGAAGACCTGACCTTGTGTTGGGCGGCCTGGGACCCCGCGAATGCGCTGGTGGAACTCAGCAAGGAATTCGAGGCGCAGTCCGGCCACAGCATGAACTTCGAGTTCATCCCATGGCCCAATTTCGCCGACCGGATGCTGAACGAGCTGAACTCGGGCGGCAAGCTTTGTGACCTGTTGATCGGCGACAGCCAGTGGATCGGCGGCGGTGCCGAAAACGGCCACTACGTCAAGCTGAACGACTTCTTCGACGCCGAAGGCATCAGCATGGACGACTTCGCACCCGCGACAGTCTACGCCTATTCCACATGGCCCAAGGGCACGCCGAACTACTACGCGCTGCCTGCCATGGGCGACGCCAACGGCTGGTTCTACCGCGCCGACTGGTTCGCCGACCCGGACATTCAGGCCGCCTTCAAAGAGGCGACAGGCCGCGATCTGGGCGAGCCGCAGTCGCAGCGCGAACTGCTCGAAATCGCGCAATTCTTCCAAGGCCGCGAGATTGACGGCAAGACGGTCTACGGTGCGTCGATCTTTACCGAACGCGGCTCCGAAGGGATCACGATGGGTGTCACATCGGCGCTTTATCCTTGGGGCTTCAAATACGAAAACACCCCCGGATCCTACGACATGGACGGCGCGGTAAACTCGCCCGAAGCGGTCGAAGCGCTTGAATTCTATAAAGAGTTCTACGAAACGGCGACACCTCCGGGCTACACGAACTCGTATATGGGCGAGAGCCTCGACGCATTCAAATCGGGTCAGGTCGCCATGGCGATGAACTGGTTTGCCTTCTTCCCCGGCCTCTATGCCGACCCGGCCACAGGTGGGGACAAGATCGACTTCTTCGTGAACCCGCCGCAAAATCAGGCTGGCTCCACGTTGGGCGGTCAGGGCATCTCGGTCGTGGCGTATTCCGACAAACAGGACGCCGCACTCGAGTACATCAAGTGGTTCGCCAACCCCGAGGTGCAGGCCAAATGGTGGGAGCTGGGCGGTTACTCGGCTCACAACTCGGTCCTGAACGACCCCGGTTTCGTGGACAGCGCACCGTTCGCCGGTGACTTCCTCGAGGCGATGGGCGCAGTGCAGGACTTCTGGCAGGAGCCGGCCTATGCCGAACTGCTGCTGGCCATGCAAAAGCGCATCCACGACTACGTGGTCGCCGATCAGGGCACAGCGCAGGAAGCGCTCGACAAACTGATCGAGGACTGGACCGAAACCTTCGAAGACGAAGGCAAGCTCTAGCCCTCTCTCCCCGGGGTGGGCAGCATTGCCCACCCTACCCTCCGAACCCGACGCATGCGTAGGGTGGGCACTGGTGCCCACCGCACGAAAAGGCTGTGCCTCATGACAGACACCATCGCCAACCGCGCCGCCAAGGCCACGCCGCACCGCGTCGCCCGGCAGATCAAGGGGCTCAGCGACCGCGCCATCGCCTGGATCTTTGTAGCGCCCACGATCTTTCTGTTGCTGGCGATCAACATCTTCCCGCTAATCTGGACGATCCAGCTCAGCTTTACCAACTACCGCGCCAACCGCCTGACCCGCGAACCTGAATTCATCGGGCTGCGCAATTACGAGCGCATCCTGACCGACAGCGACATCTGGCTGAACATGCAGGCCACCGCGCATTTCCTATTCTGGACCATCACGTTGCAGGTGCTGATCGGCTTTGCACTGGCCTGGCTGATCCACCGCAACTTCCGCGGCTCGAATTTCTGGACCACCGTGATCGTGCTGCCGATGATGCTGTCGCCCGCGGTGGTCGGCAACTTCTGGAAATTCCTCTACCAACCGCAGATCGGCCTCTTCAACTACATCGTCACGTTCTTTACCGGCGGTGACCCGTCGCGGTTCGAGATGCTGGGCTCCGTCCAGCTCGCGCCGTGGTCCATCGTGATCGTGGACACCTGGATGTGGACGCCGTTCGTCATGCTCATCTGTCTCGCGGGCCTGCGCTCCATCCCCGACTACATCTACGAGGCCGCCGAGATCGACCGCGCCTCGAAACTGCGGCAGTTCTTCACCATCACCGTGCCGATGGTCCTGCCCTTCCTGATGCTCGCCGTGCTCTTCCGCGGGATCGAGAACTTCAAGATGTTCGACCTCGTGGTCCAACTCACCGGCGGCGGCCCCGGCTCCACCACCGAGCTGACCTCGATCAACCTCAAACGCGAGGCGTTCGAGAAATGGCGCACCGGCTACGCATCGGCCTACGCCATCATCCTCTTTGTCACCGTGTTCGGTCTGGCCAGCATCTACGTCAAAGCCCTGAACAAGGTGAAAGAACGATGACCCGATCCAGTCTTCATCTTGCCCGGAAAACTCTCGGGGGGGCGCGTCAGCGCGGGGGGCAGACAGCCCCCCTCCGAACCCCGACATCCCGAACGGACCGCAGATCATGAGCGCCCATTCCATCACCGAACCCTCCGGCCGCTCCAAATGGCTCGCGGGCACGCTCGTGATCATCTACGCGCTGGTCACCATGATCCCGCTCGCCTGGATCATGCTCACCGGGTTCAAGTCGCCCTCCGACGCCATCAGCTACCCGCCCAAGGTGGTGTTCGAGCCGACGCTCGAAGGCTATGTGAACCTCTTCACCACCCGCACGCGGCAGACCGATGACTTCCTCGAGGCGAACCCGCCAGAGAACTGGGCGGACGAGATCGTGCGCCAATACGACATGGTCATCGTCGGCCCCTCCAAATTCGGCGAACGCTTCCTCAACTCGGTCATCATCGGCTTCGGCTCGACCTTCCTCAGCGTCTTTCTCGGGACGCTTGCCGCCTATGCCTTCAGCAGGTTCAAAATCCCGCTTGCCGACGACCTGCTGTTCTTCATCCTCAGTACGCGGATGATGCCCCCCATCGCCGTCGCCATCCCGATCTTCCTGATGTACCGCAACCTCGGTCTGTCGGACACGCATCTGGGCATGATCCTGCTTTATACGGCCGTGAACATCTCCCTCGCCGTCTGGCTGCTCAAGGGCTTCATCGACGAGATCCCCCGCGAATACGAGGAAGCAGCGCTCATCGACGGCTACACACGGTTCCAGGCGTTCTACAAGGTCGTGCTGCCCCAGGCTGCCACCGGCATCGCTTCCACGGCCATATTCTGCCTGATCTTTGCCTGGAACGAATACGCCTTCGCCGTGCTGCTCACCTCTGCCACAGCACAAACCGCGCCGCCCTTCATCCCGACGATCATCGGTGTCGGCGGTCTCGACTGGCCCGCCGTGGCCGCGGGTGCCACGATATTCCTGCTGCCGGTAATGATATTCACCATCCTGCTTCGCAAACACCTGCTGCGCGGGATCACCTTCGGGGCGGTGCGCAAATGACATCTGTCGGATTTCCGTATTTGAAAAGAGAAGAAGGGATCATGTCATGCGCGGGTTTCTGACCGGCCTCATGCGCCTCCACCGTGGCCCGTGGGAGATGTTCGCGACCATCATCATCGCCGTCGGTGTATTCATGCTGATGCAGCCCTTCGTGATTTGGGCCTACACCTATTCCTTCATCACGACGCTGGTGGGCACCGTCATGTTCATCGTTGTCTCGCATTTTCCGGAAGGTGACTGATGGCTGAGATCGTGATCAAGAACGTCCGCAAGGAATTCGGCGATTTCGTCGCCGTGCGCGAGTCGTCCTTTACCATCGAGGACGGCGAGTTTTTCATGCTGCTGGGCCCCTCGGGCTGCGGCAAGACCACCACGCTGCGCATGATCGCAGGGCTCGAACTGCCGACATCAGGCGAGATTTACCTTGATGGCGAAGAGATCGGCCAGCGCCCGCCATCCCAGCGCGATATCGCCTTTGTGTTCCAGATGTTCGCGCTCTACCCGCACATGAACGTCTACCGAAACCTGTCCTATCCGCTGGTCAGTCAGGGCATGCCGCGCGCGCAGGTGCGCGCCAAGGTCGACGAGGTCGCCACCATCCTCGGCATCAAGGACATCCTGAAAAAGCCCGTCGGCGGGCTGTCGGGCGGTGACAGGCAGCGCGTGGCGCTGGGTCGGGCCATCGTGCGTGAGCCCAAGGCCTTCATGATGGACGAACCGCTCGGCGCGCTCGATGCCGAATTCCGCGAACACATGGCCGAAGAGCTGCGCGCGCTGCACGACCGGATGGGCGCCACCACCGTCTATGTCACGCACGACCAACTCGAAGCGATGCAGATGGGCGACAAGATCGTCGTGATGAACAACGCCGTTGTCGAACAATTCGGCACCCCGCAGGAGATCTATGACAAGCCCGCGACCATGTTCGTGGCCAATTTCATCGGCTCGCCCTCCATGAACTTTCTGGATTTCCAGGGAAACGTGGCGGCGGGCACGGACAGCGTGACACTCGGGGATGCGCAGATGGGCGTACCCGCGCTGCGCGACGGCGCCTCCGGCGATCTCGTCTTTGGGGTGCGCCCCGAACACATCACCCTGAACGATTCGGGCGCGTATCGCGGCAAGGTCATCGCCACCGAATACCTTGGTACAACCCAGATCGTGACGCTCGACACACCCAACGGCGACCTCAAGGCGCGCATCGCCTCCGACCAGCCCGCAAGCGTCGGCGAGACGGTCGGCATGGACTTCAACCCCGGCACCATCACCCTCTTTGACCGCAGCACGGGCCACGCCCTCCGATCCGCCCTGAACGAAGGAGTGCTCAATGGCTGAGGTCATCTTATCAGGCGTTTCCAAGGCCTTCCGCAAGACGCAAGCCGTCGCCGACATGGACCTTACCGTGCCCGACGGCGCCTTTGTCGTCCTGCTCGGCCCCACCGGTGCGGGCAAGACCACGACACTGCGCCTCATCGCGGGCCTCGAAAAGGCCGACACCGGCAGCATCCACATCGGCGGCCGCGACGTGAGCCACGAGACGCCCGCCCAGCGCGATGTGGCCATGGTGTTCCAGCAATACTCGCTCTATCCGCACATGTCCGTGCGCGACAACCTCGCCTTCCCCCTGCGCTCCCCGATCCTCAACACCCCGGAGGATGAGATCACCCGCAAGGTGCAGGAGGTCGCCGACGTCCTGCACATCCCCCACAAGCTCGACAACAAGGCGACAGAGCTGTCGGGCGGCGAGATGCAGCGTGTCTCCATCGGTCGCGCACTGGTGCGTGATCCGGCGATTTACCTGATGGACGAACCGCTCAGCTCGCTCGATGCCAAGCTGCGCGCCGACCTGCGGATCGAGCTGAAACGCATCCATGCCGAACTGGCCGCAACCCTGCTTTATGTCACCCATGACCAGATCGAGGCGATGACCATGGCCACCCATGTGGGCGTGCTGGACGAAGGGCGGCTGGTGCAGTTCGGCACCCCGCGCGAGATCTACGAAGACCCGTCCTCGGCCTATGTCGCCGCCCGTCTCGGCCAGCCCCGCATCAACCTGCTGCCCACCGGCCTCTTTGGCGAAGACGCCCCGCAGGGTGCCACCCAGATCGGCCTGCGCCCCGAGCACATCGCGTTGGATGGTGGTGCCCCGGCACATGTCACGCGCGTCGAACGGCTGGGTGACCAGACCCGCCTGCACCTCAAGTTCAACGATCACGACGTGATCACGCTCACCGACCCGCACACGTCGCTCAACACTGGCGAGACGATCCACATCGCCCCGCGCAACCCGTTGTTTTTCGACGCAAACGGCGCGCGCATCGCCTGACCAGAAGAAGGACCAAGACCCATGGCACAATTCGTCAACGCAAAGGATGATCTGGTCAAGGAAGCCATCGACGGCGTGCTTGCAGCCTCTGGCGGGGCGCTGGCGCGGCTCGACGGCTATCCGCATATCAAGGTCGTCTACCGCGCCGACTGGGACCGGTCGCGCGTCGCCCTGATCTCCGGCGGCGGGTCGGGCCACGAACCGGCCCATGCAGGCTTTGTCGGGCCCGGAATGCTCACTGCTGCCGTCTGTGGTGAGGTCTTTGCCTCACCGTCGGTCGAGGCGGTGCTGGCGGGCATCCTCGCCGTCACGGGCGAGGCGGGCTGCCTGCTGATCGTCAAGAACTACACCGGCGACCGGCTCAACTTTGGCCTTGCCGCCGAACGGGCCCGCGCTTTGGGCCGCCGCGTGGAAATGGTCGTTGTGGACGACGACATCGCCCTGCCCCACCTGCCCCAGCCGCGTGGCGTGGCGGGCACGCTCTTTGTCCACAAGATCGCCGGTGCGCTGGCCGACAGCGGGGCAGCGCTGGAAGAGGTGACCAAGGCCGCACGGCGGGTGATCGAAAACGTCGCCTCCATCGGCACCAGCCTCGACACCTGCACCGTCCCCGGCTCCCCCAAGGAGGACCGCATTCCGCCGGGCAAGGCCGAACTGGGCCTTGGCATCCATGGCGAACCCGGCGTGGAGCAGATTGATTTCAAAGGCGCAGGCCCGGCGATCGAGATGGTCATGGACCGTTTGCAACCGCACCCGTGGGACGGCGCGGTGGTGGCGCTGGTCAACAACCTCGGGTCAACCACGCCGCTTGAGATGTCCGTTCTGACCCACGCCCTGGCGCAGGCGGGTGTGGCCAGCCACGTGATCGGGCCCGCGCCGATGATGACCTCACTCGACATGCACGGGTTCTCCGTGTCGCTCCTGCCCGTGGACAAGGACGACCTTGCCGCCCTTGCCAAGCCCGTACCGATGTCCGCGTGGCCCGGCCTGCACGCCCTTGCAAAGGTTCAGGTTTCGCCCCTGCCCGACGGCCTCACGCCTATCGCCCCGATCCCCTCCGCCAACGACAGGACACGTGCCACGATCCTGCACGTGGCCGACCTGCTCATCGGGGCCGAAGACGCGCTGAACGCGCTTGACGCCAAATCCGGTGACGGCGACACCGGCAGCACGCTGGCAACCGCCGCTCGCGCGCTCAAGGGCGGCATCGACGACATGCCGCTCGCCGACCTGACACAGCTCTTCCCCGCGCTCGGCAACGCGCTCAGCCAGACCATGGGCGGCTCGTCGGGCGTGATCCTCGCCATCTACTTCAACGCCGCAGGCGATGCTTGCGCCAGCGGGGCCAGCGTGGATCAGGCGCTTGCCATCGGCCTGCAACGGGTCAGCGACGTGGGCGGGGCCAAGGTCGGCGACCGCACGATGATCGACGCCCTGTCGCCCGCGCTCGACGCGCTGCCGGGCGGGCTTCAAGCTGCCGCAAAGGCGGCGCGTGCCGGCGCCGATGCAACGGCGGCCATCCATACGGCCAAGGCCGGGCGCGCGGCCTATGTGCCCTCGGAAAACCTCAAGGGCCACAACGATCCCGGCGCCGAAGCGGTCGCGCTGCTGTTCGAAGGGCTGGCCGGACATATGGAGGGATAGGCAACACGTGCCCGAAGGCGACATGTCACCAAAGGTCAAGCCGACGATCAACGATCTGGCGCGCGTGGCGGGGGTCTCCCTTGCCACCGTGGACCGGGTGTTGAACGGACGCCCCGGCGTGCGCCGCGCGACCATCGACAAGGTGAACAAGGCCATCGCCGATCTGGGCTATATCCGCGACACCGCTGCGGCCAATCTGGCGCGGCGCCGGGTGTACCGGCTGCTCTTTATCCTGCCGGATGCGGCCAATGAATTCGTCGATGCGCTGGCGGCGCAGGTCGCCACGCAAGGCGCGCAACTGTCCCATCACCGCACCACGCTGGCGGCGCGCAACGTACCGCCATTCGACCCGCAGGCTATCGTGACCATGCTCGACAGCCTGTCACCGGACGAGACCGACGGCGTCGCCGTATTCGGCCCCGAAACACCTGCCGTGCGCGACGCCGTCAACCGCGCCCGGGCGCGCGGCATCGCGGTGGTGTCACTGGTCGCCGATCTGCCCAGTTCCGAACGCGACCACTTTGTCGGTATCGACAACTATGCCGCCGGACGCACCGCGGCGCGCCTCATGGGGCGGTTCATCGACGCACCGGGCCCGGTGCTCGTCATCACCGGCTCGCGGCTGGCCCGCGACCATCTGGAGCGGCGGGCGGGGTTCGATGCGGTGATGACCACCGATTTTCCGAACCTCGAGGTGCTGCCCTCGGTCGAGGGGCGGGACGACCCGGACCTGATCCAGTCGCTGCTGCCGGACATCCTGCGCAACGTGCCGAACCTGCGCGGCATCTATTCGTCGGCAGCGGGCAATGCCGGCCTGCTGCGCTGCCTCGAACGCGAGGGGCGGCGCAACGATCTGGTGGTCATCGCGCACGAGCTGACCCCGGTGTCGCGTCAGGCGCTGACCACCGGCGTGTTCGACGCCGTCATCTCGCAAAATGCCGGGCACCTCGTGCGCTCGGCGGTGCGCCTGCTCAAGGCGACCGCGGACCGGGTGCCTTTTGACGAGACACAGGAACGCATCCGCATCGACATCTACCTGCAAGACAACATGCCACCGGATTAGCCGCGGCGAGGGAGGAGACATTCATGAAGACCATCAAGGGACCGGCGCTGTTTCTGGCGCAATTCGCAGGCGATGACGCCCCGTTCAACAGCTGGGACGCGATCACCAAATGGGCCGCCGATTGCGGCTACAAGGGCGTGCAGGTGCCCAGCTGGGACGGGCGGCTGATCGATCTGGCCAAAGCGGCGGACAGCAAGGACTATTGCGACGAATTCAAGGGCGTCGCCGCCGCGAACGGCGTCGAGGTGACCGAGCTGTCGACCCACCTGCAGGGCCAGCTGGTCGCGGTGCACCCGGCCTATGACACCGCCTTTGACGGGTTCGCCGCACCGCAGGTGCAGGGTGATCCCAGGGCGCGGCAAGCCTGGGCCGTGGATCAGGTGAAACTGGCGCTGTCGGCCTCGCGCAACATGGGCATCGGGGCGCATGCGACATTCTCCGGCGCGCTGGCCTGGCCCTACATGTACCCGTGGCCGCAACGGCCCGCCGGACTGGTCGAGACCGCCTTTGACGAACTGGCCAAGCGCTGGCTGCCGATCCTGAACCACGCCGAGGACTGCGGCGTGGATGTCTGCTACGAGATCCATCCGGGCGAGGACCTGCATGACGGCGTCACCTACGAGATGTTCCTGGAGCGGACCGGCAACCACGACCGGGCCTGCATGCTCTATGATCCCAGCCACTACGTGCTGCAATGCCTTGATTATCAAGACAATATCGACATCTACCGCGACCGCATCCGCATGTTCCACGTCAAGGATGCGGAGTTCAACCCGACGGGTCGGCAGGGCGTCTATGGCGGCTACCAGCCCTGGGTCGACCGCGCGGGCCGGTTCCGCAGCCTGGGCGACGGTCAGGTCGATTTCGGGGCGGTGTTTTCCAAGATGGCGGCAAACGATTTCGACGGCTGGGCCGTCGTGGAATGGGAATGCTGCCTGAAACACCCCGAGGACGGCGCGCGCGAGGGGGCGCAGTTCGTCTCCGACCACATCATCCGGGTGACCGAACGGGCGTTCGACGATTTTGCCGATGGCGGCACGGACGAGGCGGCCAACCGCCGGATGCTTGGGATCGACGGATAGGCGTGCGGGCAGGCCGACCCTCCGGGGGGAGTTTATTTTGCAAGATGAAGCGGGATCAGGCAGCGCCCTGTTCAGGAGGAGAAGACAATGAGCCGGATCAGATTGGGCATGGTGGGCGGCGGCAATGACGCCTTTATCGGGGCGGTGCACCGCATCGCGTCGCGGATCGATGATCGGTTCGAGCTGGTGGCGGGCGCGCTGAGTGCCACGCCGGAAAAGGCGCGGGCGTCGGGCGAGGCGCTGGGTCTGCCGCGCATCTACGAGGATTTTCGCCAGATGGCGATCCGCGAGGCGCGGCGCAAGGACGGGATCGAGGCGGTCAGCATCGTCACGCCCAACCACGTGCACTATGCTGCCGCGCGCGAGTTTCTCAAACGCGGCATCCATGTGATCTGCGACAAGCCGCTGACTTCGACCCTCGCGGACGCCAAGAAGATGGTGAAAGCGGCAGAGGCGTCGGACGCGCTGTTCATCCTGACCCACAACTACACCGGATACCCGATGGTGCGGCAGGCGCGCGAGATGGTGGCCAGCGGTGCAATCGGCGCGGTGCGCGTGGTGCAGGTGGAGTATCCGCAGGACTGGCTGACGGTCGAGCAGGACATCAAGCAGGCCGAATGGCGGACCGACCCGGCACGCTCCGGCGTGGGTGGATCGACCGGCGATATCGGTACGCACGCGTTCAATCTGGCGTGTTTCGTGACCGGACTGGAGGTGGAGACGCTGGCCGCCGACCTGCAGGCCTTTGTGCCCGGGCGGCAGGTAGACGACAACGCCCATGTCATGCTGCGCTTTGCCGGCGGGGCGCGGGGGATGCTGTGGTCGTCCCAGGTGGCTCCGGGCAACGAGAACGCCTTGCGCCTGCGGGTCTACGGCGAAACCGGCGGGCTGGAATGGGCGCAGGAGGATCCCAACTACCTCTGGCACACGCCCTTTGGCGAACCCAAGCGCCTGATCACGCGGGGCGGCGCCGGGTCCGGTGACGGAGCAGGCCGGGTCAGCCGCACACCGCCGGGCCACCCCGAGGGCTACCTCGAAGGGTTCGCCAACATCTACAGCGAGGCGGCAGAGGCGATTGTCGCCGCGCGCGACGGCACCCCGCTGCCGGATGGTGTGATCTATCCCACCGTTCATGACGGGCTGAAGGGCGTGCAATTCGTGTCGGCCTGCGTAAAATCCTCGCAGCGCGACGCCGCCTGGGTCAAGTTGGATCACTGATGTATCTGGGCCTCGATCTCGGCACATCGGGTGTCAAGGCGCTGCTGATCGGTGCGGATCAGGCGGTGGTCGGCTCTGCCACCGCTCCGCTCGAGGTGACGCGCCCCCATCCCGGCTGGTCCGAACAGGACCCCGACAGCTGGATCAGCGCCACCCAAGCCGCGTTGCGCCAACTCGCGGGGGCCTATGACCTGAGCGGCGTGCGCGGCATCGGCCTGTCGGGCCAGATGCACGGGGCGACCCTGCTGGATGCCGCCGACACGGTCCTGCGCCCCTGCATCCTGTGGAACGACACGCGCAGCGCCACAGAGGCCGCCGCGATGGACGCCAACCCGATCTTTCGCGCGCAGACCGGCAACATCGTCTTTCCCGGCTTTACCGCGCCCAAGCTGGCCTGGGTCAAGGCGCATGAGCCGGACGTCTTTGCGAAAACCGCGCGCGTGCTGCTGCCCAAGGATTACCTGCGCCTGTGGCTGACGGGCGAACCGGTGTCGGAGATGTCGGATGCCGCCGGCACCAGCTGGCTGGACGTGGGCGCGCGGGACTGGTCGGATGACTTGCTGGCGGCCACGGATCTGGGGCGCGAGCACATGCCGCGGCTGGTCGAAGGGTCTCAGGCGTCAGGCCAGCTGCGCGAGGGTGTCGCGACCCCCTTTGGCATGCGTGCGGGCATTCCTGTGGCGGGTGGCGCGGGCGACAACGCCGCCTCCGCCGTGGGCGTTGGCGTGGCGCGCCCGGGCGACGGCTTCGTGTCGCTGGGCACATCCGGCGTGCTCTTTGCCGCCACTGACGGCTATGCGCCCGATCCGGCCACGGCCCTGCACACGTTCTGCCACGCGCTGCCCGGGCAATGGCACCAGATGGGCGTGATCCTTGCCGCGACGGATGCGCTGGCATGGTACGGGCGCATGGTCGGGGCGGACCCGGCCAAACTGACCGGCGAACTGGGCACACCCCAGGGGCCCGGGCGGACGCTGTTCCTGCCCTATCTCGGGGGCGAACGGACGCCCCACAACAACGCAAAGGTGCGCGGCGCATTCATCGGCCTCGCGCACGAGACCGACCGGGCGGCGGGCACGCAGGCCGTGCTGGAATCGCTCGCCTACGCCTTCCGCGACACGCAGGAGGCGATGAAAGCCACCGGCACCGCGCTCAACAGCCTGATTGCCGTGGGCGGCGGGGCCGCCTCGCCCTACTGGTTGCAAACCATTGCGACTGTTCTGGGCCTGCCGATCTCGGTGCCCGCACAGGGCGACTTTGGGGCGGCCTTCGGTGCCGCCCGCCTTGGCCTGATGGCCGCAGGCGATGGCGGCCCGGAGGTCGCCACACCGCCCGACATCGCCCATACCTACGATCCCGATACCGGCCTCAGCGCCGCGTTCGACGACGCCTACGGACGCTACCGCGCCACCTACCAAGCCCTCAAGGATATCTCATGACCGACTTCTTCAACGGCATCGCCCCCGTCCAGTTCGAGGGGACCGGCGGCACCTCCGACCTCGCCTATCGCCACTACGACCCCAACGAGGTGGTCATGGGCAAACGGATGGAGGATCACTTGCGCTTTGCCGTCGCCTGGTGGCACAGCTTTGCCTGGCCGGGCGGTGATCCGTTCGGCGGGCAGACATTCGAAAGGCCATGGTTCGGCGACACGATGGACCTGGCGCGGCTCAAGGCGGATGCCGCCTTTGAACTTTTCGCCATCCTCGGCCAGCCGTTTTTCTGCTTTCACGACTACGACGTGCGGCCAGAGGGCAGCACATTCGCCGAAAGCACCCGGAATTTCGAAGAGATCGTTGATTATATCGCGGGCAAGATGTCAGACGGCGGGCCCAAGCTGCTCTGGGGCACCGCCAACCTCTTTACCGAACGGCGGTTCATGTCGGGGGCGGCCACCAACCCCGACCCGGATGTGTTCGCTTATGCCGGTGCAACGGTGAAATCCTGCCTCGACGCCACGCACAGGCTGGGCGGGCAGAACTACGTGCTATGGGGCGGGCGCGAGGGGTACGAGACCCTGCTGAACACCGACCTCAGGCGTGAACGCGACAACGCGGGCCGCTTCCTGCACATGGTCGTGGAGTACAAGCACAAGATCGGGTTTGACGGTGCCATCCTGGTGGAGCCAAAGCCGCAGGAGCCCTCGAAACACCAGTACGACTATGACGTGGCCACGGTCTATGGCTTCCTCAAGGAATACGGGCTCGAAGGCGAGGTGCAGATGAACATCGAACAGGGCCACGCGATCCTGGCTGGGCACTCGTTCGAACATGAACTCGCCATGGCGGCCAGCCTTGGCATCTTCGGCTCCATCGACATGAACCGCAACGACTACCAGTCCGGCTGGGACACTGACCAGTTCCCCAACAACGTGCCCGAGGTCGCGCTGGCTTATTACGAGGTGCTGCGCGCGGGCGGCTTCACCACCGGGGGCACCAATTTCGACGCCAAGCTGCGGCGCCAGTCGCTCGACCCGGTGGACCTTGTGGCGGCGCATGTCGGCGCGATGGACATCTGCGCGCGCGGGCTCAAGGCCGCCGCCGCCATGCTCGCCGATGGCGCGCTGGAGGACGCGCGCGCCGCACGCTATGCCGGCTGGGACAGCGCAGAGGCCAAGGCGATGCTGGCCGGCGGGCTCGAGGGCTGCTTTGACCGGGCCATGCAGGACGGGTTCGCCCCCGCCCCGCGCTCAGGCCAGCAGGAGCGGCTCGAAAACATCGTCAACCGCTACGTCTAGTCATCATCGCCCGGCATCAATCTGCTCACCAGGCTGATCAGCAGCCCGGTGCTGATCCCGAACGTCAACAGCCCTGTGATCGAGGCAAAGCTGGCAAAGACGCGCAGCCCGGGTCCCAGGATCAGGTCGCCGTAGCCCAACGTCGTGTAGGTCGCCGTGGCGAAATAAAAGCTCTCGGGAAAGTCGGCAAATGCTCCGACGCCCCACAAAACAACGGCCCAGGCCCAGATTTGCAGCGTGTGGCCCAAAACAACGGCAACCACCCCGAACGACAGCAGCGCCGCATTGCGCAACACGACCGGGCGATGCCTCAGCAGATGGCCAAGGCGCGACACGTAGGGCAGGCTGCCCACCACAACCAGCACATGCACCAGCGAACAGACCGTCAGCAGGCACGTCCCAAGCATGATTTGCGAAAACAGGGTCACCGGCGGGCCTTCTGCAATTGACGTAACACGGTCCAGAGAACACAGTGATCTCAAGGAAATGGCAAGGCAGGTTTGATGCATTCAATACTTCGTCCAATGGCTGCTCTGGCGCTCTGCCTGCTGCCCCTGACCCCCGCACTGTCCCAGGGCATCATCCGCCCCGCCAAGGTGTTCACCGTCGCGCCCACCGCAAGCGTGGTGCAGCGAACCTACCCGGCCATCGTTCTGCCCAGCCAAGAGGTCGAACTGTCCTTCCGCGTCAGCGGGCGGGTGATCGAACTGCCCATTCGCGGCTCGCAGGAAATCGCGGAGGGTGACGTGATCGCGCGGCTGGATCCGCGCGACTTCGAACGCCAGATCGCCCAGCTGGAAAGCCAGCGGGATCAGTCGGTTGCCCAGCTGCAAGCGCTCCGCACCGGCTCCCGGCCCGAGGAAATCATCGCGCTCGAGGCGGCAGTGGCCTCGGCACAGGCGCAGGTCGATCAGGCCAGCGATCAGGCGACACGCACGCGGCAGCTCGTGGAACGCGGCGTGGCCGCCACCGCCCGTCAGGAACAGGACGACGCCGCCCTGCGCGTCGCCGAAGCGGGGCTGCAAACTGCCATCGAACAACTGACCATCGGGCAGGCCGGTGGCCGGGCCGAGGACATCGCCGCCGCCGAGGCGGCCTTGCGCGGGCTCGAGGCGCAGTTGCAGGTCGCGCGCGACAACCTCGAGGATGCAACGCTCACTGCACCCTTCGGCGGGATCATCGCGCGCCGCGATATCGAAAATTTCATAAACATTCAGGCCGGGCAAAGCGTGGCGCTGCTGCAATCGCTGGCCGTGCTGCACCTGTCCTTTGACATCCCCGGCACCGACGTCACCGCGCTGACGATCAACGGCGTGGACAACATCAGCAATCAGGTCACCTTCGACGCCCTGCCGGGTGCGGTGTTTGACGCCGAAGTCGTCGAATTCTCGGTGCAGGCCGACAGCGCCACCCAGACCTTTCGTGGCCGGGTCAGCGTCACCCAGCCGGAAAACAGCGTGATCCTGCCCGGCATGGTCGCCAACGTCATCTCCGCGACCGCAGCGCCCGCGCCCGAACTGCGCGTACCCCTGTCGGCGGTGGTCAGCGGCCCGGATGGCGGGGCCTCTGTCTGGATCGTCGGGGGCGACAACAGCGTCAGCGCGCGGCCCGTGTCACTGGGTGGCATCAGCGCCGACCTGATCGCCATCACCGACGGTCTTGAGGCGGGCGACACCATCGTGTCCGCAGGCGTCAACCAGATCATCGAGGGCATGACCATCCGTCCCATCGACCGGATCGGGGGCTGACCCGGTGGACCTGGCCCGGTTCGCCATTGAAAAGCGTCTGATCTCGGCGCTCAGCACCATTCTGATCCTCGTGGCAGGCTATTTCGCCTACACCGCCCTGCCCCGGTTCGAGGATCCTGAATTCATCATCCGGCAGGCGCAGATCATCACCCCCTATCCCGGCGCATCCGCCGAAGAGGTGGCCGAAGAGGTCACCGAAGTGATCGAGAACGCCCTGCAACAGCTGCAAGGCGTGGACGAGGTGCGGTCGGTCTCATCGCAGGGGCTGTCCAACGTCACCGTCGAATTCACGATCCAGAGCACGCCAGGCTACCCCGAGCTTTACCAGCGCTTTGCCCAGATGCGCGCCAAGGTCGAAGACGCGGAATCAAGCCTGCCCCCCAACGCGCTGACACCGCAGGTCTTTGACGATTTCGGCGATGTCTACGCGCTGTATTTTGCGATTGTCGGCGACGGCTACACGCTGCCCGAGCTTTATGAATACGCCAAGGACCTGCAGCGCGAACTGGTCACCGTCGATGGCGTGTCCAAGGTCGTGCTGAACGGTGTCCAGGACGAGGTTATCTATGTCGAATATGCGCCCGCGCGCCTGATCGAACTGGGCCTCGCCCCCAGCCAGATCGCGCAAATCCTCGAAGGGCAGAACCTCGTGGCACCCGCCGGCAGCATCACCGCCGGCCAATTCCGGCTCGAACTGCGGCCGCAATCGGGCGTGTCCTCGACCCAGGCCATCGAGGACCTGATCATCGTGAACCCCACCAACGGCGCCTCGTTCCGGCTGGGCAACATCGCGACCGTCACGCGCGGGCTCGAAGACCCGGCAACCGAGCTTTTGTTTCGCGACGGACAGCCCGCCATCGGCATCGGCATCTCCAACCAGCTGGGCGGCAACGTCGTGAACATGGGCGAGGCGGTCAAGGCGCGGATGGATGCGCTGATCTCCGAACGGCCCATCGGGATCGACATCCTGGCGATCTCGGACCAGTCGACCACGGTCAAGCAATCGGTCGACGACTTTGTCATGAACGTCGCACTTGCGCTGGCCATCGTGGTGGGCACGCTGCTGATCTTCATGGGGCTGCGGTCGGGCGTGCTGATGGGGGGCATCCTGCTGGTCACGGTCGCGGGCACGCTCTTTGGCATGTATCTCTACGGGCTCGACATGCAGCGCATCTCGCTGGGTGCGCTGATCATCGCGCTGGGGATGCTGGTCGACAACGCCATCGTGGTGGTCGAGGGCACGCTGGTCCGCGTGCAACGGGGCGAGGATGCGCGCGACGCCTCCATCGCAGTGGTCAACCAGACGAAATGGCCGCTGCTGGGCGGCACCATCGTCGGCTTTCTCGCCTTTTCGCCCATCGGCTTTTCGCCCGACAACACCGGTGAATATGCCGGCAGCCTGTTCTGGACCATCCTGATTTCGCTGCTGTTCTCGTGGCTGGTGGCGATCTGGCTGACGCCGTATTACTGCACGCTGCTGCTCAAATCCGGCAAACAGACCGACACTGGCGAAGGGGCGATGCTGCGCCTTTATCGCGCGGTGTTGCATCAGGCGATCCGCCTGCGCTTTGTCACCATCGGCGGGGCGGTGGCGCTCTTTGCCTCCGCCATTGCCATCGCGGACCAGATGCCGCCCGGCTTTTTCCCGCCGTCGACGCGGGCGCAGTTCGTGATCGACTATTACCTGCCGCAGGGCACGGACATCCAGCGCACGGCGGGCGACATCGCACAAATCGACGAGCACGTGCGCACCCTGCCCGGCGTGACCGGGACCAACACCGTGGTCGGCGACGGGCACCTGCGCTTTATGCTGATCTACGAAAGCGAGAACGGCAATTCGGCCTATGGTCAGGTGCTGGTCGACGTCGAGGACTACCGCCAGATCGAACAGCTGCGCAGCGACATGCAGGGCTGGATCGACGAGACGTTCCCAGACGCCAATGCCAAGGTCTGGAAATTCGTGCTGGGCCCCGGCGGCGGCTCCAAGATCGAGGCGCGGTTCACCGGGCCGGACCCCGCCCAACTGCGCGATCTTGCGGGGCAGGCCAAGGCGGTGCTGACCCGCGCCGGAGCTGTTGCCGTCAAGGATGACTGGCGCGCGCTGGAGCCGGTCATCCGGCCCGTGATCGACACCGAAAACGCGCGCCGTCTGGGCCTGACCCAGGGCGAGATTGCCGACGCGCTCAACACCCACCTGTCGGGCACGCGGCTGGGCGTCTACCGCGAGCGGGACGAACTGCGCGACATCATCATGCGCCCCTACGCCGCCGACCGCACCGATGTGGCCGCATTGCGCAACGTGCAGGTGTTCAGCCAGGTGCTGGGCGGCTACGTCCCCATCGGGCAGGCGGTCGAACGGTTCGAGGTCGTGTTCGAGGCGGGCAACCTGCGCCGCGTGGACCGCGCGCTGGCCATCACCGCGCAGGGCGACAATCCCGTGGGCGTGCTGTCGGGCGATCTGTTCGAAGAGGTGCGCGGCCCGATCGAGGACATCCCCCTGCCCCCCGGCTACGCGCTGAAATGGGAGGGCGAGTTCGGCGACAGCGCCGAGGCGAACGCCGGTCTGGCGATGACGATGCCGCTGGGGTTCGGCGCGATGATCCTCGTGGTGATCTTCCTGTTCAATTCGGTGCGGCAGCCGCTGATCATCTGGCTGGCGGTGCCGCTGGCGATGATCGGGGTGATCTGGGGGCTGGTGCTGACCAACACGCCGCTGGAGTTCATGGCCATCCTCGGCGTGCTGTCGCTGACCGGCCTGCTGATCAAGGCGACGATTGTGCTGATCGACGAGACCGACAGCCAGATCGCCGGCGGCAAGCCGCGCATGGCCGCCGTGCAGGACGCCGCCGTGAGCCGCGTGCGCCCCGTGTTGCTGGGCGTGCTGACGACCGTGCTGGGCGTTGTGCCGCTCTTGTGGGATCCGTTTTTTGCCTCGCTGGCGGTAGTGATCATCTGCGGGCTCAGCTTTGCCGCGCTGCTGACGCTGCTGGTGGTGCCCGCACTATATACGGTGTTTTTCGGCATCAAGGCCTCCGAGGTCTAGACCGGCGCGCCCGCAAATGTTTCGCATGCGAAACATCCAGGTAGACAAAACCGCGACTATACAATCGGTGCCGCACCCGTTATGGCACCGCCCTTACCCCTGACACCGCGCTGCACCGACCGGCGCGTGTCCCACCTCCGACAAAAGAACCATCGCCGTGAAAAAAACCATCGCCGACGCGCTCGCCCGGAAGGGCTATGATGTGCTGACCCCTGTCCAGCAGGCGGTCACGCAACCCGAACTGGAGGGGCGCGACCTGCTGGTGTCGGCGCAGACCGGGTCGGGCAAGACCATCGGCTTTGGCCTGGCCATCGCGCCCACCCTGCTGGGCGAGGCGGACAGTTTCGGACAGGCCGCCAGCCCGCTGGCCCTGATCATCGCGCCCACGCGCGAACTGGCGATGCAGGTCAAGCGTGAGCTGGGCTGGCTTTATGCCGATGCGGGCGCGTTCCTTGCGTCCTGCGTGGGTGGCATGGACATGCGCGACGAACGCCGCGCGCTGGCGCGGGGGGCACATGTGGTGGTGGCCACGCCCGGACGGTTGCGCGACCACATCATGCGCGGCTCGATCGACCTGACAGCGGTGCAGGCCGTGGTGCTGGATGAGGCGGACGAAATGCTCGACCTCGGCTTTCGCGAGGACCTGGAGTTCATCCTCGACGAGACCCCCGACACGCGCCAGACGCTGCTCTTTTCCGCGACGGTGCCTGCGGCCATCGCCAGACTGGCGCAAAGCTATCAGCGGGATGCGGAACGCATCTCGACCGTGGGGGAACAGAAACAGCACGCCGATATCGAATACCGCGCCATGCCCGTCGCGGCCCGCGACGGCGACAATGCGGTGATCAACGTGCTCCGCTATTACGAGGCGCCCAATGCCATCGTGTTCTGCAACACCCGCGCGATGGTGTCGCGCCTGACGGCGCGGTTGTCGAACCGGGGGTTTTCCGTGGTGGCGCTGTCGGGTGAGCTGACGCAGGGCGAACGGTCCAACGCGCTGCAGGCGATGCGCGACGGGCGCGCGCGGGTCTGTGTGGCGACCGACGTGGCCGCCCGCGGGATCGACCTGCCCAAGCTTGATCTGGTGGTGCATGCCGAACTGCCCGGCAGTCACGAGACGCTGCTGCACCGGTCGGGCCGCACGGGCCGCGCGGGCCGCAAGGGCGTCAGCGCGCTGATCGTCGTCCCTTCGTCCCGGAAGAAAGCCGAGCGCATTCTGAAATTCGCCAAGCTGACCGCCGACTGGGGCGCTGCGCCCTCCGCCGCGGACGTGGATGCGCGCGATGCCGAACGGATGCTGGCCGCCGATGACTGGCAGGCCGAGGTCACCGATGCCGAAGCCGGGCCTGTCGCCGAACTGGTCGCGCGTTTCACCCCCGAACAGATCGCCGCCGCCTATCTGCGCCAGTACAAGGCCCGCCATTCCGCGCCCGAGGATCTGAGCCCGGTGCAGGCCGACGCGCCGAAAAAACGCGCGCCGTTCGGGCCCGGTGTGTGGTTTTCGCTGTCGGAGGGGCGCAATCAGGCGGCCTCTCCGCGCCACCTGCTGCCGATGATCTGCAAGGCGGGCAACCTGACCAAGGACGATATCGGCGCGATCCGTATCGCCGATGACGTGTCCTATGTTGAAATCCTCGAAACCTCCGTGCCGGGCTTTGTCGCGGCGCTGGGGCCGGGGATGAAGATCGAAGGGACCAAACAGGTCGTGCAGCTGGACCGCGCGCCGGACCTGCCCGATTTCAAGCGGCCCAAGCCCGACCGCAAGCCCCGGCGGGTCGACACGGCCCCGACCGACTGGAATGACGCGCCCGAACCGCGCCGTCGCAAGCCCAAACCGGAAGAGCGCAAGCCCGCCAAAGCGCCCGCGCGCAAGCCCAAGGACCCGGCAGTGCACGCGCCGCTGGACCCGTCCAAACGGGTGACCGGCAAGCCCGCCGGCGGTGGCGCCAAGGACGGACCGCGCAAGCCCCGCCATGCCGGTCCCAAAGGCCCGCCGCCGCCCAAGGGCAAGCCCAGCAGCAAGAAAAACCGCGCCCGCACCGCCGCCCAGAAGGCCGCCAAGGGCGGGACAGCGCCGCCGAAACGGCGGTAGCGCACGTTCACTGTCAATCCGCACTTGTATTCTGGTGGGAAAATCCCGCTGAATGCGGGCACCGGCAGCAATGAACAGCGCACAGATGGCCAGCAAGCTCACTCAGGATCCGCACCGGACGCGCGACGGGGACCGTGAAAAAGCGCTCGAAGTGGCGATCGGGCGCGAGGTCCGCGCCTTTCGCCGCCAACAAGAGATGACGGTCGCCGAATTGTCCCAGACCACCGGGCTGTCGGTGGGCATGCTGTCCAAGATCGAGAACGGCAACACCTCGCCCTCGCTGACCACGCTGCAACTGCTGGCCAATGCGCTGTCGGTGCCGCTCACCAGCTTTTTCCGCGGGTTCGAGGAAAACCGCGAAGCGGTCCACACCAAGGCGGGCGCAGGCGTGGCTATCGAGCGGGCGGGTACGCGAGCCAATCATCAGTACACGCTGCTGGGCCACATCGGCTCCAACGCCTCGGGCGTGATCGTGGAGCCGTACCTGATCACGCTGACGGAAAAATCCGACGTGTTCCCCGCGTTCCAGCATGGCGGGATCGAGACGATCTACATGCTGGAGGGCGCGGTGGATTACCGGCATGGCGACCGCATTTACCCGCTGCGCCCAGGCGACACGCTGTTTTTCGACGCCGACGCCCCGCATGGGCCAGAGCGGCTGGTGCGCCTGCCCGCGCGCTATCTGGCGATCATCAGCTATCCGCAGACGACCTGATCGGCGAATGCGATATGTAACCACGGTGAAAATTTGTTTCCCGTTGGTTGAGCGGTGCGGGCATCGGTGTTACCCTGTGGGCTGGACACGCGATCACAGCCTTGGAGAGGTGCCACAATGTGCGGGATTGTCGGACTGTTTCTCAAGGATCCCACGCTGGAGCCCCGGTTGGGCGACATGCTGACGGACATGCTGATCACCATGTCCGACCGTGGCCCCGACAGTGCGGGCATCGCGATTTACAGTGATGAAACAAGCGGCTATGCCAAATTGACGGTGCAATCGAATACACCCGACGCCGATTTTAACAAGCTCGACAATGACCTCCGCAAGCGGATCAAGGGCAAGGTGTCGATGGACATCAAGGACACCCACGCGGTGCTGTCCCTGCAGGCCGATCAGGTGGCTGTCGCCCGCGCGATCCTGCAAGAAATCCGCCCCGGCCTGCGGGTGATGAGCCACGGTACGGCGCTTGAGATCTACAAGGAGGTCGGACTGCCCAAAGATGTGGCAGACCGGTTTGGCATCCGGCAGATGTCGGGCACGCACGGCATCGGGCACACGCGGATGGCGACGGAATCGGCGGTGACCACGATGGGCGCGCATCCGTTCAACACCGGCGTGGATCAGTGCCTTGTGCACAACGGGTCGCTGTCGAACCACAACGCGCTGCGCCGCAAGCTGCGCCGCCTTGGAGTGCATATCGAGACGGACAATGACACCGAGGTGGGCGCCGCCTACCTGACCTGGAAGATGCAGAGCGGTGCGACACTGGGTGAGGCGCTGACCTCCGGCCTCGATGATCTGGACGGGTTCTATACCTTTGTGGTGGGCACGCGGGACGGGTTCGGCGTGGTCCGCGACCCCATCGCCTGCAAGCCCGCCGTGATGGCCGAAACCGATCAATACGTTGCCTTTGGCTCGGAATACCGGGCGCTGGTGAACCTGCCGGGGATCGACGGCGCGCGGGTCTGGGAACCGGAACCGGCCACCGTCTATTTCTGGTCGCATGACCACGGGCCACGGGCAGAGGCGGCATAGGATGCAGGTGTTCGACCTCGAGGCCGAAGGGCTGCGCGCGCTGAACGCGACATTGCAGGCACAGTCGGGCGACACCAACCAGACCCGGTGGGAAATCGTGAACCCCAAGGGCAGCCATGCGATTGCGGTGGGCCTCGATGCGCCGATCGAGGTGCGGATCAAAGGCTCAACCGGGTATTACTGCGCGGGCATGAACAAGCAGGCGACGGTGCATGTGCAGGGCTCCGTCGGGCCGGGGACGGCGGAAAATATGATGTCGGGCATGGTCGTGGTCGACGGGGACGCGTCGCAATATGCCGGGGCTACGGGCCATGGCGGCACGTTGGTGATCAAGGGCAATGCGTCCTCGCGCTGCGGCATTTCGATGAAGGGGATCGACATCATCGTGCACGGCAATATCGGGCACATGTCGGCGTTCATGGCGCAATCGGGCAATCTGGTGGTGTGCGGCGATGCGGGCGAGGCGTTGGGAGATTCGCTCTATGAGGCGCGGCTGTTCGTGCGCGGATCGGTCAAGTCGCTGGGCGCGGACTGTATCGAAAAGGAGATGCGGCCCGAACACATCGCCCTGCTCGAAGAGCTGCTGGAGCGGGGTGGCTGTGATGCGCAGGCGTCGGAATTCCGGCGCTATGGGTCGGCGCGCAAGCTCTATACCTTTGACATCGACAACGCCTATTGAGGGGACCGCGATGAAAGACGATGACACCGGCGCACCGCGCACCGCCCCGATCCCGTCGGCCACGTTTACCAGCGCCGTGAATGCCGAGATCCGTCGCGCCGCGGCGACCGGCATCTACGACATTCGCGGCGGCGGGGCGAAACGCAAGCTGCCGCATTTCGACGACCTGCTGTTTCTGGGCGCGTCCATGTCGCGCTATCCGCTCGAAGGCTACCGCGAGCGCTGCGACACCAACGTGACGCTGGGCACACGCTTTGCCAGCAAACCGATTGAGCTGGATATTCCGGTCACCATCGCGGGCATGTCGTTCGGCGCGCTGTCGGGCGGGGCCAAGGAGGCGCTGGGGCGTGGCGCGACGATGGCTGGCACGTCCACCACTACCGGTGACGGCGGCATGACCGAGGAAGAGCGCGGCCATTCCGACAAGCTGGTCTATCAGTACCTCCCCTCGCGCTATGGCATGAACCCGGACGATCTGCGCCGCGCCGACGCCATCGAGATTGTCGTGGGTCAGGGTGCGAAGCCCGGCGGCGGTGGGATGTTGCTGGGCCAAAAGATCAGCGACCGCGTGGCGGAGATGCGCAACCTGCCCGAGGGGATCGACCAGCGGTCGGCCTGCCGTCACCCGGACTGGACTGGCCCTGATGATCTGGAGATCAAGATCCTCGAGCTGCGCGAGATTACCGGCTGGGAAAAGCCGATCTATATCAAGGTCGGCGGCGCGCGGCCCTATTTCGACACCACGCTGGCGGTCAAGGCGGGCGCGGATGTGGTCGTGCTGGACGGGATGCAGGGCGGGACGGCCGCCACGCAGGACGTGTTCATCGAACATGTGGGCCAGCCCATTCTGGCCTGCATCCGCGAGGCGGTGCGCGCCCTGCAGGACCTCGACATGCACCGCGAGGTGCAGCTGATCGTGTCGGGTGGCATCCGTACGGGCGCGGATGTGGCCAAGGCCATGGCACTGGGCGCGGATGCGGTGGCCATCGGCACCGCCGCCCTGATCGCGCTGGGGGACAATGACCCGAAATGGGAGGCGGAGTACAACGCCCTTGGCACCACGGCGGGGGCCTATGACGACTGGCACGAGGGGCGCGACCCGGCGGGCATCACGACGCAGGACCCCGAGCTGATGGCCCGCTTTGACCCGATCGAGGGCGGGCGGCGGCTGCGCAATTACCTGAGGGTCATGACGCTGGAGGCGCAGACCATCGCGCGTGCCTGCGGCAAGAGCCACCTGCACAATCTGGAGCCTGAGGATCTGTGCGCCGTCACGCTGGAGGCAGCGGCGATGGCCAAGATCCCGCTGGCCGGCACCGACTGGTACCCCGGAAAACCCGGCACCACCTATTGATCACACGCAGGGCGCGGCCACCACGGCACGCGCCCGCATCATTTAAAAACACAACAGGAACAGATAGATGACCACTGATCTTGCAAAGTTCGCCACCGATAACGGCATCAAGTATTTCATGATCTCCTTTACCGACCTCTTTGGCGGTCAGCGGGCCAAGCTGGTACCTGCGCAGGCCATCGCGGACATGCAGGACGAGGGCGCAGGCTTTGCCGGGTTCGCCACCTGGCTCGACATGACGCCCGCGCATCCCGACATGCTGGCGGTGCCGGATCCGGCTTCGGTCATTCAACTGCCGTGGAAGCCCGAAGTGGCCTGGGTCGCGGCGAATTGCGTGATGGAGGGGGAGGACGTCGCGCAAGCACCGCGCAACGTACTGCGCCGTCTGGTGGACGAAGCTGCTGCCCAAGGGCTGTACGTCAAGACCGGGATCGAGGCGGAGTATTTCCTGATGACGCCCGATGGCGAGCAGATCAGCGACCCCTACGACACCGCCGCCAAGCCCTGTTATGACCAGCAGGCGGTCATGCGGCGCTATGACGTGGTGCGCGAGATCTGCGATTACATGCTCGATCTGGGCTGGGGGCCGTATCAGAACGACCACGAGGACGCGAATGGCCAGTTCGAGATGAACTGGGAGTTCGACGACGCCCTGCGCACCGCCGACAAGCATTCGTTCTTCAAGTTCATGACCAAGTCGGTGGCCGAAAAGCACGGGTTTCGCGCGACGTTCATGCCCAAACCGGTCGAGGGTCTGACCGGCAATGGCTGCCACGCGCATGTGTCGGTCTGGGATGCGGCGGGGGCAGCAGCGAAGACGAACGTGTTTGCCGCTGCCCCGAATGACAGCTCGCAAACGGCGGAATTGGGTCTGTCCGAGCAGGGCCGCCACTTCCTCGGCGGGATCATGAAGCACGCCAGCGCGCTGGCGGCGATCACCAACCCGACGGTGAACAGCTACAAGCGGATCAATGCGCCGCGCACGATGTCGGGGGCCACGTGGGCGCCCAATACCGTCACCTGGACCGGCAACAACCGCACCCACATGGTGCGCGTGCCCGGGCCCGGACGGTTTGAGCTGCGGCTGCCCGACGGGGCGGCGAACCCCTATCTGTTGCAGGCGGTGATCATTGCCGCGGGCCTCGACGGTCTGCACATTCAGGCGGACCCGGGCAAGCGCTACGACATCGACATGTATGCGGACGGCCACAAGGTGCGCGGCGCGCCCAAGCTGCCGCTGAACATGCTGGATGCCTTGCGCGAGTTCGACAAGGACAAGAGCCTGAAGGCGGCGATGGGCGACGCGTTCTCGGCCTCTTATGTCAAGATGAAGACGCAGGAATGGAACGATTTTGCCGCCCATTTCTCGCAATGGGAAAAGGACAATACCCTCGATATCTGAGGGGGGTTAGCGGTGTTTACAGGTTGACCGGCGGCGTGGTCACCGTCGTGAGCGTCGCCGTTGCCAGCAGGATGAGCGCGACCGCCACCCCTTCGAGCCGGATCGCGCGGTGCAGGCGGCCTGCGGCGGCGGCGTCGCCCGATACCAGCGCCGGGACAAGCCGCAGCTTGTTGCCCGCCGCCAGTCCCAGCAGGACGGCCACAGCGCCGAGTTTCGCCAGCAGCGTCAGCCCGTAGGCGGTGCCAAAGAGATCAGCCACGGACCCGATCATCAGCCATGCAAAGACCAGCCCGACCAGCACCAGCGCCGCAACCGTGCCGCTGGCGATGACGCCGAACCGGTGCAACAGGGCGGCACCGCCGGGCTGTGCGGTCGCTGCGTATAGCGGGGCGAGCGCGCCGACCCAGAATGCCACGGCCAGCAGGTGCACTGCCAGCAGGCCCGCCAGCACCCAGCGAGGATCACCGAGCGCATGGCCGACAAACGTATAGGACAGCGCCATCATCAGCGCGCCCAGCAGGCTGGCGCCCCGGCCCAACGCGCCCTTGACCAGCAGCCCGAGGATCAGCGCTGCCCCCGCGATCCGCCACATCGCCGCATTGCCCAGCGGGCTGTCCCAGATCAGGCCCAGCATCACCGGATCACCAGCACCCGCTAGCCCCATCCCGGAAATCCGCCCGGCCCGAAGGCCGAACCGCAGCGCCAGCAGCGTCAGCGCCACCAGCGCCGCGATCACCGCCAGCCTGCGCGCCAGCGCCACGGCTTGACGAGGTGCCGTGGGAAACGTGGCGACAAAGAGCGCACCGCCGATGGCGAGCAGGACGGCTGCATACTCGGCTGCCTTGGCCACAATCGCGGCCAGGGCCCAGATGTCCAACGGTGCCAACCCCTCCATCCGCGTCAGTCGGCGACGGTAAAGCCGAAGGTGCCGTTCATCGGATGCCCATCCGACGCCAGCCCGCGCCAATCGACGATATAGGCCCCGGCGGGCAGGGCCCCCTGCGGCACCGCACGGAACGCGGTAACGGGGTCGAGCCCGGTCAGGCGGGTGATGCTGACCTCACCGTCCGGGCCGCTTAGCCAGATGGCGGTGACGCGCATCGGCGCGTCAAAGCGCAGCTCGATCACCTCGACGGCCTCGACGGTGGCGCCGTTGCCGGGGGTTGTCTGCTCGGCTTTGGAATGGGCCAGCAGCGCGGTTGCGGTCAGGATCAGGGCTGCGGTGATCAGGCCAGGTCTCATCATCTGTTCTCCAACGCGTCATGGCGCGCGCGGATCTCGCCGGGCCATGTGGATTTGATATAGCTCAGCACGGCGATGATCTCATCATCGCTCAGCACGCCTTCGTAGACCGGCATGTTGGACACGTAATCGGGGTCATTGATCAGCCGGGCCACGCCATATTTGGTCAACCGAAACAGGGTCTCGCCGTCATGATGCCACGTATGGCCCGTCGCGTCATGGGGTGGCGCGGGCAGCAGGCCGTCGGGCCCCGGCACCCGCCAGTTGGGCGCGCCTTGCAGCTGTGCGCCGTGGCAGGCCGCACATTCCGCGGCATAGACCTGCTGGCCAAGGGCCACGACGGACGGATCGTCGGGTGTGAGGAGGCTCGCGGCCGGTGCGGCGGCCAAGGCAAGGAACGCGGCCCCGGCAAGGGCCAGGCCACCGGCGGCGCTGACAAGAACCCGGTTCATTGTGGGGCCTCCTGCGGTATGGGCGCGGGGGAGCGGGGGTGTGAAATGGTGAGAAATGTCATGAGAAATCCTCTCGAAAGGCGTGCGCGGGGGGACCCCCGACTGGTGTGAGCGACAAGGGACACTGCGCCGGAACAGGCGCAGAGCGGCTCACCCGCGCGGCGGGTCGAGAGGGGCGGCGGGGTCGATCCCCGTCAGCGTCAGAGTGATGTCAAAGCCGGGATGCCCGGAGGTGGCCCCGTCCAGTGCCGCGGCACCCGGCATCGGCACAAGCGCCAGACAGGCATGGCAATGCGGCACGCGTTCGCCGTGCGCCTCGCAACACTCCGCCTCGGCGTGCTCCATCTGGTTTGCCACCGCGTGATCCACGTGACCCGCCTCCACCGCGCCGGACACCGGTGCTGTGAGGACGATCAGCGCGACCATGAGAAGGCGGAGCAAGAACATGGGCCTGATGTAGCGACGAGACGCAGCGTGATGCAAGCGAAATGGCGGTGCGGTGGGTCAATGCGCGTGGACGCTTTGGCCGCGTGCCATCGCGAGGTGATGCGCCCGGTGGTGGTCCTGACTGGCCATCAGGCCAAAGAACCCAAGGCCCCTGATGCGGGCGGTGACCACCGGGTCGTCACTTGTGACCCGCAGTGCAACACCTGCCCCGGTTGCGACCGCCGCAACGGTCCAGCGGTCGTCCCTTGCCAGCTGTGCTGCATGCGCCGGGACCATGCGGCGCAGGGCGGCCACGGCCTGCGCGTTGCCTGTCGCCTCTGCCAAGAGGCCGCCGGGCACTTGGGTCTCGGTGACGACGGCGTCTGTGACGAGCCGGTCCATATCGACCAGATGCGCCCGCAGGCCGGTCAGATCGACGCGCGTCCAATCGGTGGCGGGATCAGCCTCCAACACGCGAACAATTTCGGACAGGGCGGCAAATGCGCCCTGGCCGGGTTCGGTCAGAACGTCCTGCGCAGCGTGGTCGTTATGGTCATGCCCGGTATGGGAGGTCTGCGCGACCGCAAGGGCCGCGACCACGATCAGGGTTGTGGCGATGAAAAGGGTCGTCCGGTTCATGGCATGGCTCCGCTGTGGGTGTCGGCCCGACTCTATCGCAGGCACGCAATCCCCAGTATGATCACTATCATGTTTGACTGGCGCCACCTCTTTGACCAAGCGCCGCGCCGGACGGTGCGGATGGGCGAGACGTTGTTCCGGCAGGGGGACCCGGTGCGCTACATGTATCTGGTGCGCTCCGGCGAGGTCGTCTTGGAACGGCCACTGGCCGAAGGCAGCACGCTGACCCTGCACGTGGCCGGTGCGGAGATGCCGGTGGCCGAGGCGTCCCTGTTTGCCGACACATACCATTGCGACGCGGTGGCGCGCACGGTTTCGGTTGTTTCCGCAACCGCGAGGACTGCGTTTGTCGCAGCGGTGCGGCAAGATCCGGACGCGGCGTTGGGGCTGATCCAGACCCACGCGATGGAGGTGCAGGCCCAGCGGACCCGGATCGAGATTCTGCGCCTGCGCCGCGTGGCGGACCGGCTGGACGCGTGGCTGGCCCTGAATGGTGCACCGGCGCATCGCGAATGGATCAGGGTCGCCGACCAGATCGGTGTGTCACCCGCCGCACTCTATCGGGAATTGGCACGACGGCGGCGATTGACGGGTCAGGTCTGAGCAGCACGCTAAGCTGCGGAGGTCGGTCCAAGCCTGCGCCGCAAATCAAGGCGGACAACACCGGTGTGACGGTTACGACTACACCCTGCGCCGCAAACCCCAAGGCGAGGCCGCGTGACCCGTCAGTCCACGAACGCGCAGCGCCCGGCGGTACAAGCAACGGCAGGCGGCGCTTCGCAGTCCTGGGCGCATTGGCCCTGGCGTGCAACCGACTGGCGCACATGGTCCGCCGCGAGCGCTGCCAGCGCGTCATAGGCCGACCGGGGCACCGCGTGCGCGCAGCCCAGCGGGCAGGACGTCTGCAACACCGCGCAATCAGTGGCCGCCGCGCAGCCGGGCGCTGCGGCCACTGCCGCACGAAAGGCGTCGTGCGGGTCGGGGCGGGCGAGGTAGATCCAGGCCAGACCAGCCAGTGCCAGCGCTGCCACGAGGATCACAGCCGCCCGCCCCCTGCTCATCGATCGGACCGGGGCTCCGCTGTGTCGGACACGTTCGGGGCGTCCGACGGGCGGGGCTTGAGCCGCCGCTTGGCCACAGCGGCAAAGTCGGTCGAAACGCGCGCCGTCTCCAGCTTGACCGTGCCGTCGCGGGTGAGGTGCCCGGCAATTTCCGCTGGCGGGTCGAACCGGGTCGCCAAAGCGCCGATCTCGAAGCTGAGCCCGGAGCGCGACACCTTGGCCTTGCCCACATGCGTGGGCTGCCCGCGCAGGCGGGTGACAAAGATATCGACACCGCCGCGCCCCGGCTCTGTCAGCACATAGGATTTGAGGAACGGCACCCCGGTACAGCCATTATGGGCAAAGATCGCCATCGCGACGCCGGGGCGCTGCATCAGCGTCTCGGGCTCTGTCGCGGCCATCTTGCCCGGCAGGAACCACAGCGGCTGCTTGAGGCAGATGACCTGCGTGGCGCGATCGTCGATCAGGTCCAGCCCTGCCGCCTCGAGCGCGATGGCCTTGCGCCCCTTGTCCAGCAGTTCCGGGTCCACCGTCGACACTTTCATCTTCTTGATCGTGTCGGCGGGCATCGCGGCCTTGCGCGGCAGGCGCCGCTTGTCGAAACCAAAGCCCGGCTCGCCCAGCCGGAAAGCCAGCAGCCGCTGCGCGGCCTCGACATCGGCCTTGAGCGTTTCGCTGCCGCGCGGATCGACCTGTTGCAGCCGCCGCATCGTGTCGCGGGTCCCGATACGGGCCAGCGACCATGCCGCATCCCGCACCACAAAGGGGTCGGGGTCCGACAGGCTTTCGATCACCAGCGCTTCGGTGCCGCGGTCGGTGCTGCGCCCCAGCGCCTTGAGGGCCGCACGCTTTTCATCCGTCGTCACTTCGTTCGACTTCAGGATCACACGCGCGCTTTCGACCGGGTGCAACTGGTTCCGCCCCAGCAGTGCGGTGGCGGCCAGCCGCCGGTCCACCGGCCCACGGTTGAGGCGGACGATATTGGCCAGCGCGTTCGAGGTCAGCGACCGTGTGGCGTCTTCGACATCATGCATGCTCATGTCATGTCCTCCTTAACATCCGGACTGGGTGGTGCAATGCCCACGCATGTCCGAACCCTGGCCGGATGTCAGCGTCACCGCATCCCGGGCCGAGATTGAAATACAGCGCGTCTGCGCCATCAGGTTGTTGCGCGCGTTGCCCGAGGGGCAGCTGGACCCGTGATTGTGCGGCAAGGTCATGTAATGCCCGATCTCGTGCGCAAAGGTGCGCGCGAACCGGTCGAACCCGCCCGAGACCGAGCCCCCCCGGTCGATGGCCCCGGCGATCAGGCCGTCACGCTTGCCCCCCTTGGAGCAATCGCCATCGACGGGCGAGATGCCGACAAACCCGTCATCGCCGCTGGCCGAGATCGTGCGCGGCACGAAGCAGTCGATGCCGTCATTGTCGACGCTCCAATCGTCCGACAGGTCGTCCGCCTCGCCCGAAGAGCCGATATTGTCGTAGCCATCCGCATCCGACTGATCGATGTGGTAATGCCCCACGCGGCCCACCCCCACATTGGCCTGTTCAAAGATCTGCCGGGTGCGCATGGTCGCAAAGTCGATCTTGCGCATGGCGTCGTCGCGGTCGGTCGCGTTGAACTCGTTGTGAAAGCCCACCTTGATGATGTTCAGGTGCACGTGGCGGCCTTGCAGCCCGTCCATCGTGTCCTTGAGCGAAACCGAAAAGGTGGTGCTGCCGGTGAAGGGCACCCGCCTGCGCCAGAACCCCATGAGGTCACCCAGAACCGAGTTGCTGCCAGCAGTGTTGCGCCCGATGCAGTTCAGGCTGTCTCTTACACTCAACATGTCAGGCCTCCTTACTGCAATGCGATGACGATGGGGATCATGCCGGTCCCTGCGTCATGGCTGGCAAAGGCCTTGCCGATCACGGCGCCAAAGGCGCGGGCGTCCTTGCTGGCGCGCATCGCGTGCCCGGGCGTCGACGATGTGGTCAGCAGATCACCCACGCGGATCGGACCGTTTTCATCCGTCACGCGGACGCAGACCTTGCCCACCAGCGCGATGGGGTGGCGGTCCGGCACCTCCGGCTGGCGGTCCAGCACGATCCCCGGCTTGTAGAGGTCAGCGCCCGAAATCACGCCCACCACGCGGCTGTCATGCGCCTGTGTGCAGGGATGCAAAAGGCCGTCATCGCCCAGCACCATCACATCGCCCGGGCGGCTGTCCTGAGCGGTGGCCACCGTGAATTCTTCGGCGCAGTCGGCGTTGCGCAGGATGATGTCACCCCTGTCGCCGTTCAGGTGGATGGTGGATTTTGCGGCATCCTCGGCCGGGTTGTTTTCGGAGGCGGCAAAGAGGACGATATCGCCGTCGCGGCCATTTCCGCCCATGAACAGGTTGGCCTGGTTCCCATCGAGGTGGATCGCGTTGTTGCCATCCCCATCCTTGAGCCAGATGTCACCGTCCTTGCCATTGCCGCCGAGGGTCACGTTGCCCTCCTGGCCGTTCATGGTGATGGTGTCCTTGTTGGTGTTGTCGCGCAGGATCAGATCGCCGTCCTGACCGGTGCCGCCCAGCACCAGGTTGCCGTTGGGCCCAAGCTCCACCACGCGGTTGTTGGACGTGCTGCGCACCTCGAAGCGCTGGTTGTCGGCGTCCATGTTGATCCGCGTCCGCTCGGACGCGTCACGAATGGCCATGTCGCCGTCCGACCCCGTGCCGCCCAGCACCATGTTCCCGTTCACGCCAAGGCTGACCAGCAATTCGCCCGCCGCATTGTAGAGCTTCAGACTGCCGCCCTGCCCGTCCATCACGATGCGGTTGTTGCCGCTGGTATCGCGCAGGGTCATGTCACCGTCCGCGCCGTTCCCGCCGAGGGTCACATTGCCGTTTTGTCCGTCCAGCGTGATGGTAATATCATCATCTGACTGGGCGACGGTCACAGTGCCTTTGAATGCTTCGGCCATAATAAATCTCCTAAAATACTTGCAATAAAGTGCAGCGATTATACCCGTAAAACGCGCATTTTGCTACTGATGGAAATCCTGACCCTCTGTTTCAGCCATGACGGAGTGGCACGGGCGCATGCGTTTTCGCGGCAATTTTTAGTGCTCCAACAAACGCGCGTCAGATCATTCACCTTCGAATAATTACGGTTCTCCAGTGTGTTGGCTTGTCCATTCGACATACAGGGCTGACCTGCAGGTTGCAGGGTCACAGCTGCCCAGACAGGCTGCCGAACCAAGAGCCGGTCGGCGCGTCAGGCGCACAACCTTTGGTGTGACACGTGCTGCCCGGCCTCGTGCAAAAGTGTAGCAAGGTGCGCCGGGATGCGCGCAATTTGTGGCCCCAGAATCAGGTCTGTTGTGGGTGGGGCGCCTGCCCCACATGGAACCGTCTGCGGTAGTTGCCCGGGGTCAGGCCCGTGGTGGCGCGGAACATGCGGCTAAAGGCCGATACGTCCTGATAGCCTGTGCGCCACGCGACCTCGCCCACGGGCAGGCGCGTGCGTTCCAGCAGCCCGCGTGCCTTTTCGATGCGCACGTGTTGCAGGTAATCGCTGGGGGCGAGCCCGGTTGCCGCCCTGAACCGGCGCAGGAAGGTGCGCCCCGACAGGCCCGCCGCATCCGCCATGTCGGTCACGCTGAGCGCGTCATGCGCCTGTTGTTCCAGCCAGTGCTGCACCCGCAGGATCGGCGCGTCGCCATGGGTCAGCACCGGGCGGAAGGTGCGGTAATTGCGCTGCTCGCGCCCCGCCGGATCGACCAGCAATTGGCGCGCGGTGTCCGACATGATCTGCGGCCCCAGCCAACGGTTCACGACGTAAAGGCCCAGATCGATCCACGCCATCAGGCCACCGGCGGTGACGATATCGTTTTCGTCGACCAGCAGGTGTTCGGGGTGCAGCGTCGTCTGCGGAAAGGCCGCGCGAAATTCATCCTCCAGCGCCCAATGCGTGGTCGCCGCGCGCCCGGTGAGCAACCCGCTGTGCCCCAGCCAGAACGCCCCGGCGCAGGCCGACGCGATGACCGTGCCCGCGCTGTGCTGATCGCGCAGCCAGCCGTGGACCCGCCTGGCGTCCTGCCCGCGCGCGTCCGTCAGGTTGGGCGGCACGATGACAATGTCGAACGGGTCGCGCGGCAGGTCGGTTGCGGCCACGGCCCGCACCGCGAGCCTGTTGCTGTCGTGGCGCGCGCAGGCGCGGTTGGCCACCAGAAACACGTCGGCCAGCCCCGCCACAGCGGCGGCCTGAACGCCCGGATAATCGAGGATGGCGATGCGGGCGGCGATGTCGGATATGCTCATTTGGCGGATATAGCATAAATATTGTCGGATGCGCCAATTCCTTTGTGCAGCGGCGGGCGCCACCTTGGGGACATCAGCACACACAGGAGCTTCCCATGACCAAAACTGCCCTCATCCTCGTCGATATCCAGAACGATTATTTCACCGGTGGCCGCTGGCCCGTGGCCTTGATGGACAGCGTTGCAGCCAACGCCGCCCGCCTGCTCGAGAACGCGCGCAACAACGGGCACCGCGTGATCCACATCCGCCACGAAGCACGGTCGGACACGGCGCCGTTTTTCCGCAAGGGGACGGTGGGCGCGGAAACCCACGCCTCCGTCGCGCCGATCGGCGACGAGCCCGTGGTGATCAAGCACAATGCGAGCAGCTTTCGCGACACCGACCTGCAGGACCGGCTCGACGGGATCACCGATCTGGTGATCTGCGGCGCGATGAGCCAGATGTGCATTGACGCCACCGCCCGCGCCGGTGCCGATCTCGGCTATGGCGTGACGGTGATTTCGGATGCGTCCGGCGCCAAGGAGCAGGACTTTGACGGCCAGCACGTCACTGCCGCACAGGTGCAGGCCGCGATCATGGCACCGCTCGCCATGTCCTACGGCCGGGTGATCACCACCGACGCCTACGTGAGCGCGGACGCCGCCGCGTGACAGGGGCGGAGCGCTCTGTCCCGGCGGGGCGCTCCCTCCACTAATCCGACTAATTTAGTCAGAAAGACTTGCAATACCCCGTGGATCGTGTAGTTGACGAAAACAGTAAGTTAATTGCTGAGCCCGGAGACACACCAATGACACCCAACACATCCATCCTTGCGTTGACCGTGGCCGCCATCGCGACCACCGCCGCCGCCGAAGGTGAGCTGAACCTTTATTCGTCGCGCCACTACGACACCGACGAGCGGCTCTATTCCGACTTTACCGAAGCGACCGGCATCACCATCAACCGCATCGAAGGCAAGGCCGACGAGTTGATCGAACGGATGAAGGCCGAGGGCGCGAATTCGCCTGCCGACATCCTGCTGACCGTCGACACCTCGCGGCTGGAACGCGCCAAGGATGCGGGCGTGCTGCAATCGGTCGACAGTGCCGCGCTCGAGGCGCGCATTCCCGCCTATCTGCAGGACGAGGACAATCAGTGGTTCGGCTTCAGCCAGCGCGCGCGGATCATCTTTTACGACAAGGCCGACGTGAGCGACCCGCCGAAATCCTATGTCGATCTGGCCGACCCGGCCTACGAAGGGCTGGTGTGCCACCGATCCTCCACCAACGTCTATTCGCAGACGCTGCTGGCGTCCGTCATCGCCAACCACGGCGAAGAGGCGGCGCGGGGCTGGGCCGCTGGGGTCGTGAACAACTTTGCCCGCGACCCTCAGGGCGGCGACACGGACCAGCTGCGCGGCCTTGTGTCCGGGGAATGCGATATCTCGATCTCCAACACCTATTACTTTGCCCGCGCCGTGCGCCGCGATGTGGACGGTCTGCCCGCCGAGGCGCGCGCCAATATCGGCTGGGTGTTCCCGGCGCAGGACGCCGAAGGCGCGCATATGAACTTGTCGGGCGGCGGCGTTGCGGCCAGCGCGCCGAACCGCGAAAACGCGATCATGTTCCTCGAATATCTGGCCAGCGATCAGGCGCAGCAGTATTTCTCGGCCGGGAATGACGAATACCCCGCCGTGCCGGGTGTGGGCATCAGCGCGTCCGTGGCGAGCCTTGGTCTGTTCAAGCCCGACGATCTGGACGCCTCGCGTATCGCGGACAATGTGCCAGTGGCGCAAAAGATCTTTAACGAGGTCGGTTGGAAGTAATCGCTGCATTTTGTGCGGCCAAGGGCGCGGCGCTTGCCGCGCCTTTTTCTTTTCCGACGGGAACTGTCAGGATTGACCTATCCGACTAAAACAGTCAACATATCAAGGCGAGTCTCAGCCACCCCTGATGCGGGCAGCCCGGACACCCCGACCCCACAGGAGGTGACACATGACCGGAGAACAGCCGCAACCAAACCACGTACAAATCAGTGAGCCGCACCGGGCGCGGCACGACGATCCATGCCGCCGGGAACTGCTGATATCCGCCGCCGACGGCGTTCTACCCGACGACCACAGCCTTGAGCGCAGGCTTGACCATCTGGAGCGGGCGCGATGACCGTCATGGCGCAGGTTCCGCAGTCCAAGCCTGCCCCGGAGGCCCCGCAGATCGACACCTACGATGCGCGTGAGCTGATCAGGGACGGGGCGCAGGCGGCCATCATGCTGGACGGTCAAACCTACTATCTGCGCATCACCCGCGCCGGCAAACTGATCCTGACCAAATGAGTTATGCAAGGCACACGCGCGGTGGTGCTGCGGTCGCCGCCCTTGGGCACCTCGCGCCATGGGAGGCGGCGCTGATCGTCAACCTGCGGCTCTGGGGCGAAGGGCCCTTGGGTCAGGCGCAAATTCGCCGGGAGTTCGCTGCCGTCCTGAGGGACGCTGAGGCCGAACGCGCCTGGCATGACTTTGACGACCTGATGCGGCGGATCACGGCGACGGCGCCGCGCCCGATGGTATGGCATCCGGTCGGGTGCAGCAGCGTGGGCGCGGATGAGTGCGTGTTTGCGCATCTGGTCGGCACCGCCTCTGCCGGTCATCTGGGCGATGCGGCACTGATCGCCACGTTGCTCGTTGGCGCGGCACATGCCGAACATGTGGCGCTATTGGCAGGCGAAGTCGGCACCTGCGCCCGCCGCCTGCACCAGTCGCCGCCGGACCTGCCCGAACGACCGGGCGCGCGTCTGCATTGACCGTGTCACATCCGTCACCCGCGAGGACCCCATGGCCAAAGCCAAGACCCCAAGCCCCTGCATCGACGTCTGCAAGTTCAAGCGTGACGGTCATTGCATCGGCTGTTCGATGACCAAGGCGCAGAAGTCGCTGTTCAAGACGTTGCGCAAGGACAAGCACCGCGCCGGTTTTGTGGAGATGCTTGTGGGTCAGCAGTCGCGCATGGGCAAGTATGGCCATTGGACGGCACAATACATGCGCAAGTGCCTCAAGAAGAAGGTAAAGCCGGTACGTGCTGTGCGGGACGTGGCCTGATACCCTAGGCGATCCGCGACACGAGATAGCGCACCAGACGGCGGTGCGCGGCACCCACCCGGCGGCCCAGCAGAAACGCGGTGCTTGCCGTGTCGCCACGGGTGGCGGCGAGGAGCAGTTCCAGCAACCACCGCTCATCGAATGTCAGTTCGTCCGCGCCGGGCGCGTGCAGGCGCGCGGGCTGGCCCAACGCCTCGGGCAGGCAGCGCATCAACGCCTCCGCATGGGCCTCGCGGCTCGCGGCGGGGGTGATCTGCAACAGGGCGCAGGCGTGGAAGAGGTCCGCGCGCGGCTTGGCGCGGCAGGTCATCGCCACGTGGCGCAGGTGGTTCAGGCGCGCAGCATCCGTGTCCGACAGCGGGTCGCTGGGCCGTGGCGCGGCGGATTGGTCAAGGGTCAGAGGCAGCATATCAATCATCGCCTATGTCGGTTTGGGCGGAGGCTTACCGCCGCACATTATATTCCTGAGTATATTTATAAACAATTGGCCCCGACGCAACCATCACGCAACCGCCATTTGCCGCATGTCGCCTATGCAGCAGCGGGCGGTGTTTTGCCGGAAATGTGAGTGGACATTGCAGCGCCGCATCTGCTCGCTACCTCCACTGGGGGTGGATGCGTCCGCAAGACCCGAGGGGACAGGGGGGTATCAATGACATATCGGAACGGCATGACCCGGCGCGCGGCGGTCGGGACGATCCTGGCAAGCGCTGTGGTCGCACCCACGGCACCGGGTGCGCAGACAGCGCAGCCGTTCTCCTTTGACTGGCTCAAGGCCGAGATGAAGGGGCGGTCGACCCGCCCCGACGCACCGCCGCCGCCGCTCGATACGTTCCTCGATGGGTTGACCTATGACGATTATCGCAACATCTACTTTCGCCCCGCAGCGTCCCGCTGGGCGGAGGAGGAACTGCCATACCAGTTGCAGGCCTTCCATCCCGGCTGGCTGTTTCAGGAGCCTGTGCAGATCTTCGAAGTGGTCGAGGGGGCAGCACGCCCGCTGACCTTCAGCACGGCGGATTACGAGTACCGCAACGATGTGGGCGACCGGGTGCCCTACGGGGCGGAGCTGTCGGGGGTGGCCGGGCTCAAGGTCAATGCGCCGCTCAACACGGGCGACAAGTTCGACGAACTGATCACCTTTCTCGGGGCCAGCTATTTTCGCGCGCTGGGGGCGGGTAACAGCTATGGGCTGTCGGCGCGGGGCCTTGCCATCGACACATGGAAAAGCGGGCCGGAGGAATTTCCACGCTTTTCCGCGTTCTGGGTGGTGCGCCCCACGACGCCCGACGCCCCGCTCGAGGTCTATGCCGCGATGGACAGCGCATCGCTGACCGGGGCCTACCGTTTTGTCATTTCGCCCGGCGCGGACACGGTGATCGATGTGGAGGCAGAGCTGTATTTCCGCACCGCGGTCGAGCAGTTGGGCGTCGTCCCCCTCACCTCGATGTTCTATTTCGCGGAGCATTCGGAGCGGCGGTTCGACGATTTCCGCCCGCAGGTGCATGACAGCGAAGCGTTGATGCTGGTGCGCGGGTCTGGCGATGTGCTGGTGCGCCCGCTCAACAACCCGCCGCGCGTGGCCAATTCGTACTTTGCCGACGACGATATCGTCGCATTCGGGCTGATCCAGCGGGACCGGAGCTATGAGGCCTATCAGGATGCGGGCGCGCAGTACCACAATCGCCCGTCGGTGATGGTGGAGCGGATCGGCGACTGGGGCCCGGGCAAGGTGCGGCTGGTCGAGATCCCCGCCGACCTCGAGATTGACGACAACATCGTAATGTTCTGGGTGCCGGATGTGGCCCCGCAGGCGGGCGAGACGCGCCGCTATGACTACCGTATGCACTGGGGCGCGCTGCCGCCCGACGGGTCGGGGCCGCTGGCCTATGTGCACAGCACGCGCACCGGCGTCGGCGGGCCGTCCGGCGTGCCGCTGGACAATCCGAACCTGCGCAAATTCGTCATCGACTTTGAAGGGGGGGCGTTGGGCGGTATGGACCCCGACGCTGGCGTGATGCCGGTCGTGACCGCCTCTGCCGGGGTGGTCAGTGGTGCGATCCTGCACAAGATCGACGATGCCGCGCATCGCTGGCGGCTGTTCTTTGACGTGGACGGGGACGATCATGACCTGATCGAGCTGATGGCGCATGTGGCGGGTCCGGACCGCATCCTGTCCGAAGTGTGGCTGTTCCAGTGGGTCCGGGAGCCGGTCGTTGCCCCCGATCTGGCCGAGGGAACCGGGGAATGAGCGGTATCCGCCCTTTTGCCAGCGTTGGATGGTTGCCGGTGCCTCTGGTCTTGACCGCAGTGCGGGACCGCTTGGCCTGATCGTGGCGCATTGTCTGGTGACAGTGGATGCGCCTGAGGGCACCTTGCGCGATGAGCTGGCACATCCGGTTTTTCGACTGCCTGCGCCTATAGGCCAATGTCCTGCTGGGGATCTTCGGGATCCTGCGGTTTTGGCGGGCTGAACAGCAACTCGCCATCCTCCTTGATCACCTCGACTATGCGCGCCAGTGAAAACGGTTTGTACAGCGTCGGACCGAGATCGAGGCCATTTGACCGGGCGATCACCTCAGCCGCGATCACATGCGGAATCGCACCGCCCGTGATGAACCGCAAGCGAATGGGTTTCGTCAGCGCGGCCAGTTCCTTCAGCACCTCGATGCCATCCTTTTCCTGCATGTGAATGTCGAGGAATACGAGGCACGGCATGTCATCCGATCTGAGCGCATGCATCAATTCATTGCCATTGATGCAAAGAATGGGCGTGTAATTCTCTCGCATCAGCCCAAGCGCCATAGTGTCGAGGAATTCCTCGTGATCATCGGCGATTAGGATTTTGAATTCCATGACGTCGCGTCTCCAAATGCGTTGAGATGCGCGCCCATGCCAGTGTTTCAGCGTGGTATCGCATCGTGTTGTATTGGCCGGAAAAACGTCATGGCACGCGTTCGCGAAATGCGACGCGCATCAGTCTTTCGAATTGATCCGGCAATAAAGATGGCGCGCCTCAGGGCGCGATGAATTCAATCAGCCTGCATTCGTTGTGAATTGTGCCCCGCACGGCATCCATAGGTGCATTTGCAAACGGGCAACGTCTAAGCAACACTTCCATGTCCTTGATCCCTACTGATTAAACCGGACAACTGTCCCATATTCCGGGTGAACGACCATTGATGCGGGTCAGGGTATTTCTGGGTCCCCCAACCGCCTGCGTCTGTGGACACACGCGCTTGCACCAATGGCCATTCACACCGTGGCCATACCCATATCATTGCCAGTAGCAATAAAAAAGCGGGAATTCGTCTGAGTGTTGAAGTTTCGTCGCGTCAAGCGTGTAGCGCCGCCGTGACCGCGTCGATCAACGCCTCTTTGGCAAAGGGTTTTTGCAGAAAGGTGACGGCACCGCTGATGTCGGAGATCGCCTGGATCGCCTCCATGTCGATGGTCTCGTTGCCGCCGGATATGGCGATGACGGGGATGCGCGTGCCTTGTGACGCAAGGGCATCCATAATGGAAATGGCGGTCGTGTCCTCCAGCAAGAAATCAATCACCGCCAGGTCAAACGAGGCATGGGCGGAGATCGCAGCAATTGCGGTATCCACATTGTCCGCCTCGATCACGTCAAAGCCTTGAGATGTCAGGAATTCTTTTATGATGTCGCGCACAGCGGCATCATCCTCAACGAGCAATATCCTCTTTGGATTGGTCATTGTTCGTACCCCCTGTCTCCAAGACAATTGAGCGCACTGAATTTATGAACGCGCGCTGCGTGTCAACCGGCAAAGTCCGGACGCGCGCAACGGCATCTATGACCGGATCGTATTCCAATGCGGTCTTTCCTGACGCCGTCAGATAAATGGTTTTGGTCCGGGCATCGTCGGCATTGGACCGTTGGCAAACGAGGGTGCGGCTTTCCAGCTTTGCCACGGCGCGGGTGACGGGCGCACGTGTCAGCCCGAGGAATTTCGCGATAAATCTGACCTCGCATTGGTCCGCGGGCATTCGGGCAAGGTAGCGGAGAATCGACCATTGCAGCGGTTGAATAGCAGACGATTCGCGCGATGGGTAAATGTCGCGGACAAAGCGTTCCAACAAGATGATGGACGCGATCAGCTGTTTATCGTCAACGCCCTGTTCCACAGCGCTCAGAAGGCCCTTTGCTACCTATGTCAGAATAAGTTAACGCGAGAACGCGCACCAATGCGACATTTAGCGCATTTTTGGACAAGAAGCGCTCAATTTCAGAACAATTGCCAATTCAACAGGCGGTGGCGTGCGGCTCACTCTGCCGGTTCGTGAACGGCCAAAGCACCTGCCACTTCTCGCAGCAGTTCCGTGCGCTGCACCGGCTTCATCAGGCAGTCTTCCTCGAATGGGGCGTCTTCTCTGGCGAACGCTTCTTCCTTGGCGTAGCCGGACATGAAGACGACGGGCAAACCGTGCCGGTGTTCGCGCAGTTTGCGGGACAGCGATGGCCCCTGCAGGTCGCCGTGCATCACCATGTCGGTCAGCAACAGGTCCACGCGGGGCGCATTCTGGAACGCCACATAGGCCGCATCGCCAGAGGTCGCTGGGATCACACTGTACCCGGCGCGCAGCAGGATCAGGCGCAGTACGTTCAGCACATGCGGGTTGTCCTCGACCAGCAGGACGGTCTGTTGCCCGTCAGCATGTTCGACAGGTGCGGGCGCAATGGTTGCGGGCCGTTGCGGCTCTGTCCCTGCAGGCAGCGCCGGGAAAAACAACTGAAACGTCGTGCCGACGCCGACATCGGACGTCACGCCGACCGCACCGCCCGACTGGCGGGCAAACCCTTGAACCATGGACAGCCCCAGACCGGAGCCCTGGCCGGTCGCCTTGGTGGTAAAGAACGGCTCAAAGATATGCTCTGCCGTCTCGGGCGCCATACCCTCGCCCGTGTCGGACACCGACAGCCGCACATATGCGCCGGGCGCCAGATCGAACGCCTCGCATGTCTCGTCCCCGGTTTGCAGCACCACGTTCGACGTCTCAAACAGCAGCGTGCCACCCCGTGGCATCGCATCACGGGCGTTCAGCACCAGATTGAGCAGGCTGCTTTCGGCCGAGCTTTGGTCGATCTCGCACAGGTGCAGCCCTTCGGACAGTGACATCTCGACGGTGATGCTGGCCGGTATGGTGCGACCGATCCACCCCTCGAGGCTGCGCGCAATGTCGTTGAGGTCAACGCGGGTGGGCCTGAGCCGCGCCCTGCGCGCAAAGCTGAGCATGTTCTGCGACAGTTCCGCCCCGCGCATGGTCGCACCGATGCTGTCGTTGATCAGCTTGTCCTGCCGGGGGCTCTTGTCCTCTTCGGCCAGCAGTTCGAGGTTGCCGAGAATGACCGCCAGCAGGTTGTTGAAATCATGCGCGACGCCCCCGGTCAGCTTGCCGATGGCGTCCATCTTTTGCGCCCGAAACAGCTGTTCCTGTGCCTGTTTTTCCTCGGTGATATCCTGTCCGACCACCTCGTATAGCTCATCATTGCCGGGCAGCGGGGTGAACACCTTGCGCAAAAAGCGTTCTTGTCCGGTGGGCAGGACGTGGCGCATTTCACTGGTCGCGACCTCGCGGCGCATCAGGGCCTCCCGCAGTTCCATCGCATTCTCCCGCTCGTCCTTGTGGACAAGGTTGCGCACGATGTCGTCGGTGATGTCGAGTGTCAGGAATTTCTCCACCGTGAGGCCGTGCATCTCGGCATAGCGGTTGTCGCAGTGCAGGACGCGCCCTGACCCGGGGTTCGACAGCGCATAGCCCAGCCCGGCCAGATCGGCCGAGTGGGTCAGGCGCGACCGCGCCTTTTTCAGCTGCTGGTTCTGGCGGACAAGCTCGCCGATCTTGTTCTGATGCGCCCGATACAGCGATCCGGTCACGTAGACGCCCAGCATCATCGCGACCAGCACATTGACGATCCGCAGAGCCCATTCATCCGGCGCAAAGAGCAGGCTCGCCGAAAAGTTCGGCGGCATGTTTCCCATGGAAACCGTGACAAAAGCCAAACCGGTCAAAGCCGCGACCACCACAAGGATCAGGGCGACACCGTACCGCGCGCCCCAGATCACCGTCCCCAGGATCGGCACAATCGCCAGCGCCGGCATCGTCGCCGTCAGAATGCCGTATCGGTAAATCTCGGAAAAGGCGGCAAGCATCAAAAAGCCGATGACGGCCGCCGTCCGCATCGTCGGGTTCGGCACACGCTTGAACAGGGCGAGACACCAGATGACGGAAAACGCCAAAAGCTCGGTGATCGGCTCCCAGGACCAGCCTTCCTGCGTGGAAAAGTACACGACCAGGATGCCCAGTGGCACCAGCCCGATGGCGAGCGCGGTGATGACCCGATCAATGACCAATGCCGTATGGCGTTGCTGCTCGATCTCGGCGTCTTCATCCGGGGGGTAATCGGCAATCAGGGTCATAACAGGGCACTCGCCTTGGCAACGGTCGTATCTCCACGTGCCCGATACCCTATAGGGTAGAGAAGCTTTACGCGCGTACAACTTGGGCACGATATCACGTTAATCTCCCCGATCCCAGAGACTTGGGCCCGGCAGTCCGGTTGGTGCAGCGCCGGACCCGAGACTGCGTATGCAAGGCGGGCGTTAAACCTATAACAACCCGCATTCCCTAGGCTTGTACCGCACGCGCTGCGACAGCGGACCAAAGGGGAATGCAAGGCAGATGACCACATACATCATCGTGTCCAAGGACAAGGACCCGCTGGGCCCCGGTGAGGTGAGCGCCGCCGAGGGGATCACGGTCGCGGACGGCGATGTGTTCGTTGTCGATCCGTCCGTGGACAGCAACATCACCTTTCAGACCGGCGGCGGCACTGCCGATTTCGACATCGTGTTCACCGCGTCGAACGCCAGCGGCTTCAAGATCACGGTCACGGACGGCCTGACACCCGACATCATGCTCGGCGAAGGTGTGAACCTGTCGCAGGTGGATTTCGACCTCAAGGACGCGGATGGCGCGGCTCTGACCGCCGGTGACAACGTTTCGCTGGGCAAGTTCGAAGGGTCGGAGGACGGACCAAACACCCTGGTGATCGGCGACGGCTTTGCCACGACCGAAGACTGGAAACTGGGCGAGGCCGGCGACAGCGTGACCATTGGCGACAACGCCACGCTCAAGGCCCTGGATACGGATGAGGGCAACGACACCATCCGTCTGGGCAACAATGCGCAAGTGTCCAAGGTCGAGGGGGGCGAGGGCAACGACACGCTCTACACCGAGACGACGGGCGTCACCCAAAGCAATATCGAGACCACGTTGATCGTCTGCTACGCGCCCGAGACGCTGATCGAAACGCCCGCAGGCCCGGTGCGCATCGACAGCCTGCGCGCGGGCGATCTGGTGGACACACTCGATGACGGACCCTGCCCCGTGCGCTGGGTCAGGTCGCATGCGCAGAGGCTGGGCGGGGTGGATGATGCGCAGCGGCCCGTGCTGATCCAACGCGGTGCGCTGGGTCCGGGGCTGCCCCGGGCGGACCTGATCGTATCGCCGCAGCATCGCGTCCTTGTGGGGGGCGCGGGCCAGTTGGAGCATCTTTTTGCGTCCCAAGCGCTTGTCCCGGCCAAGGCGCTGACATCGCTGGCCGGGGTGCGCCATATGCGGGGCAAGCATCGCATGACGTGGGTGCACTTTGCCCTCGACCGGCATCACATCGTGCGCGCCAACGGGCTTTGTGCCGAGACGCTGTTCCTTGGGCCGATGGTGTTGCGGGGCATGTCGCCGACGGATCGTGCAGCATTTGCGCAGTGTTTCGGCACCGCTCTGCCCGATGGTGCCGCGTTGAACGCACCGCCCGCGCGCGCGCTCTGGACCGTTGTAGCGACCCGCCGCCACTTGCGGCAGGCAGGCGAGCGCGCCCGGCTTGGGAACCGAATGGCGACCCACGCGTTCTAGGCACAGACGCGCCGACCGGCGCGGTGTTTCGCACATGTCCCTCGGTTGTAAAACAGGGTATTCCCGGGGCACACGCTACCTGTTCCCCGCACGAGCCGCTCACCTTGCCAGCCCATCGCCCCCTCCTCGCCTGTGCGCTGCTTCTTTTGGGGCTGGTGTGCGGTGGGTTGCCCGCCATGGCGCAGACCCTGACGCTGACGCCGGACGATGACGCGCTCCGCGACAGGTTGCAGGGTGAGGCGGCGGTGTTCGCACTCGACGCGCAGGCGCGGCCCGACGACGTGATCGCCACCGCGCAGGGCGACTATGGCCGGCTGCTGGCGGCGCTGTACGATGCGGGCTATTTCAGCGCGGCAATCTCCATCCGGCTGGGCGGGCGCGAGGCCGCGACCCTCAGCACTTTTGACGCGCGCGGGGCGGTGCGCCCCATCCGCATCGACATCGATCTGGGCCGCCCGTTCCGGTTCGGCACCGCTCAGGTGCAACCGCTGCCAGGCGGCGCAACATTGCCCGACGGGTTCGCCCCCGGCGCGCCCGCAGGCACGGGCACCATCCAGCAGGCCGGGCAGGCGGCGGTGGATCTGTGGCGCGACGCCTCCCACGCCAAGGCGCGCCTGACCGGGCAGGACATCGTCGCGCGCCACCCGGACGCGACGCTGGACGTGACCCTGACGGTCGATCCCGGTCCGGCGCTGCGCTTTGGCACCTTTGTCGTGCCCGACGGCGCGGAGGTGCGCGCCGAACGGTTGCGCGCCATCGGCGGGCTGCCCACAGGTGCGGCGTTTGATCCGGCGACTGTACAGCGGGTGCGCACGCGGCTGGTGCGCACCGGTGCGTTCAACAGCGTGGTGGTGCGCGAGGCCGATGAGCCCAACCCCGATGGCACGCTCGACATCATCCTCGACGTGGAGGCAGCACCGCAATTCCGCATTGGCTTTGGCGCAGAGGTGGAGGCGCGCGACGGCATCTCGCTCGAGGCGTTCTGGCTCAACCGCAATGTCTATGGCGGGGCAGAGCGGCTGCGGTTCGACTTTGACCTCGACGGGATCGGCGCGGATACGGGCGGCATCGATGTCGGGCTGGGTGGTCGGCTGAGTATTCCGGGCTTTCGCAGGCCCGACGATACGCTTGAGATTTTCACGACCCTCGAACGGCTGAACGAGGTCGCGTTCCGGTCCAGCGCGTTCGAGCTGGGCGTGCGCCGCGAACGGCAATTGCGCGGTGATGAGCTGGTCATCGGCGTGGGCGCGAGCCTGCGCTTTTCCGATACGGAGGATGCCTTGGGCAGCCGCCAGTTCCGTCACGTGGTCATCGATTGGGACGTCACGCGCGACCGCCGCGACGACCCGCTGGATGCGCGCGACGGCACCTATGCCGCGCTCACGCTGCGCCCCTTTGTCGGGGTGACGGACAACAGTGGCACCGGCGTGCGGGTGACCGGTGATTTCCGGGCCTACCGGGCGATCGGCGACCGGTCGGTGCTGGCCGGACGGCTGCAATTCGGCTCGGTCCTGGGCAGTGCGCAGGGCGACACACCGCCCGAATTCCTGTTCTTTTCCGGTGGCGGGGGCACGGTGCGCGGCCAGTCGTTCCAGTCGCTGGGCGTGGACACGGCCGCGGGCGTGATCGGCGGGCGCGGCTTTGTCGGGGCCAGCGTCGAGCTGCGCCGCGACGTCACCGACAGCATCGGCGTCGTCGGGTTCGTCGACGTCGGCTATGTGTCGGAAAGCGGGACGTTCGAGGATGGCGAGAGCCATGCGGGCGTCGGCCTTGGGCTACGCTACCGCACCGCCCTGGGCCCGATCCGCGCCGATATCGGTCTGCCGGTGGGGGGCGATCCGCGCAATGACTTCGGGATATTCATCGGCATCGGACAAGCGTTTTGAGGCGGCTCGCGTGCATCATACTGGCGGCGTTCTGCTGGCCCGCGCTGGTCCATGCGCAAGCCGCGCAGATCGAGGCGCTGCTGGAGCGGCAGCTGTCCACGGACGGGCGCATTGTCGAGATTGACGGGTTCACCGGCGCGCTGTCCGCGCAGGCACAGATGGAGCAATTGCGCATCTCGGACGACGCGGGCCTGTGGTTGCAACTCGACGGTGTCGTGCTGGACTGGGACCGGGCCGCGCTGCTGCGCGGCAGGCTTGATGTGCGCGCACTCACCGCCGACCGCCTGCAGGTGCTGCGCGCGCCGGCGCCCGCGCCGGGCGTGCCCAGCACACAGGCCTCGGGCTTTCGCATACCCGACCTGCCCATCGCGATCCGGGTGGACCGCTTTGCGCTGGACCGGGTCGAGTTGGGCGCGCCCCTGCTGGGCACCGCGCTGACGGCCCGGATCGAGGCCAGCGCGAGCCTCGATGACACAGGCCTCGCCCTGCAACTGCTGGCGGAGCGGACCGACACGCAGACCGGCGAGATTGACCTTGACCTGAGCTTTGCCCGCGCGGACGAGGCGCTGAATGTCGCCTTGCGCGTGGCCGAACCCGGCGGCGGCGTGCTGGCCGAAGCGCTGGACCTGCCGGGCCGCCCCTCGGTCGCGTTGAGCGTCGCGGGCAGCGGGCCGCTTGACGCCTTTGCCGCCGACCTGATGCTGGCAACCGACGGGGTGCCGCGGTTGGGCGGCGATATCACCATCCGTGCCGACGGGGCGGCGCGCGCGTTCCGCGCTGACATCAGCGGCGACATCCGCCCGCTGTTGCAGCCCGATGCGCGCGCCTTCTTCGGGCCGCAGACGCGGCTCGCGCTGTCGGGACTGGCGGAGAGTGACGGCGCGCTCACACTTGACGATCTGAGCATACGCACGGCGCAGTTTCAGGCCGATGGCGGCTTGCGTCTGGATGCCGACGGCGCACCGGAGCAGCTGGATTTTGCGCTGGATATCCAGGGCGACGGCCCCGTGCGCCTGCCCGGAACGAACGTGGAGTTGGACCGCGCCGCGCTGGCGCTCAGCTTTGACGCGGCGCAAGGCCCGGACTGGCAGCTCAGCGGCAGAGCAGAGGCGGTGGCGGCTGGCGGGATCACGGTGGGTGTCGTCGATCTGGACGGCTCGGGCCAGATCACGCCGGGGGCGGGCACACCGTTTGACGGGACGGTGCGCGCGACGGCAAGCGACGTCGATTCGCCCAGCGATCCGGCGCTCGCGGCCATCATCGGGCCAGACCTGACACTGCGCACCGAAGTGCAGGCAGACGCGGACGGCACGGTCAGCTTGCGCGGCCTGACACTTGAGACACCGCATGGCACCGTGCGCGGCCTGCTCGATGTGACGCCCACCGACGGGCGTGTGCGGATCACTGCCGACGTCGCTGCGGACGTGCCTGCACTCGCCCCCTTTGCCGATCTGGCGGGGGTGCCGTTGGCTGGGGCCGTCACCGCTGGCCTGACTGCCGAAGCGGAATTGCCGGGCGGCGCAATCGCGCTGACGCTGACGGGCCAGTCACAAGGGCTCGACATCGGGCAGCCACGTCTTGAGGCGCTGACCACGCCCGAAACGCGCCTTGATCTCGCGATGCGGCGTGATGCTGAAGGCACGCAGATCGAACGCCTGACGCTCGACAACAGCGCGGTGTCAGCGCAAGTGAGCGGTGCAGCGGATGAGGCCGATGGCACACTGGCCCTGACCGCTACCGTGCGCGACATGTCCTCCGTCGATCCTCGGCTCACCGGCCCTGCCGACATCACTGCGACGCTGAGCGATCTGCAGGGAACGGCAGCGCTGGTGGCCGAACTGGACACCGGCTTTGGCCTCGGTTTGCAGCTTGACGGGTCTTTGGCAGGTCCCGACGCTGCGCTGCGCTTTGACGGGGCGTTGGCCGCTGTGGGCCGCTTTGTCCCGGTGTTGCGGGACGCGCTGCAACTGCGCGGCACGCTCGATCTGGCAAGCGCGCACCCGGTGGTCGACGCCGCCCTGCGCGCCGAGCCAGGCGTGATGCTGGACGTCAACGGCCCGGTGTCCGGGCCGGAGGCCGCATTACGCTTTGACGCGCGGCTCGATGATCTGGGCGCGTTTGCACCGCCACTGCCCGGCCCCGCCAGCGCCAACGGCGTGCTGGACCTGAGCACCGCAGCCCCCACAATCGACGCGACCTTGCAGGCCAATCCGGCGATCGAGGCACGGGTCGCAGGCCTGCTGACCGGCGCAGACGCGGCGCTCACTATCGACGCAACCATCGCAAACCTCGGGGCGCTGGTCGCGCCGCTGCCCGGACCTGCCAGCCTCGAGGCGACATTGGGCGAACTGTCAGGCGCGCCGACTGTGTCGGCCACGCTGCTCGCCACCGGCTTGCGCAGCACAGTCCAGGGCCGCATCACGGGACCCGACAGCGGGTTGGACGTGCAGGCCCGGCTTGACAGCCTTGCGCGACTGGCGCCGGGCCTGACCGGCGGTGCCAGCCTGTCGGCAGCGTTGGGCGATCTGGAGGGGCCGACACGGCTGAGCGCGGCATTGCGCACCGACAGCGGTGCCACGGCCGATATCGCCGGGCGCGTCGGGCTGGACGGCGGGCGTTCCGAGTTGACCATGGATGGCAGCTTGCCGTTGGGCCTTGCGGCACCGTTTGCGGGTAACCGTGCGCTGAGCGGAGCGGCGCAGTTCGACCTGCAACTGGCCGGACCGCTGGCGCTGTCGTCGATCACCGGTCTGGTGCAGGTGCAAGACGGGCGGGTGTTTGACCCCGATCTTGGCGTCACCGTCTCCGGCCTCAGCGCCACGGCGCAGCTGCGCGGTGCGCGCGCCGATCTGCGCGCCAGTGGGGCGGTGAATGCGGGCACGCTGGCCGTGACTGGCGGCGTTGATCTGACGGCGCCTTACGCCACGGATGTGCAGCTCGATGTGGCCGATCTGATCTATGCGCTCGACGGTCTGGTGCGGACGCGTGTCGGGGCGGCACTCACCCTCAGCGGGCCTGCGCAGCGGCGGCTGGCCATTGGCGGCACGGTCGATCTGTTCGATACCGAAGTGCGCGTGCCCGACACCGGGCTGGGCGGCGCGACACCGATCCCGCCGATCCGCCATGTGGGCGCGTCCCCCGCCACCACGCAGACCCGGCGGCGCGCCGGTGTGGCCAGCGGCGATGCGACCACCAGCGCGGGCGTCGCACGAACGGCGGTGCCGCTCGACATCCGGATCATCGCGCGCGACCCGATCTTTGTCCGCGGACGCGGGCTGGATGCGGCGTTTGACGGTGGTGTCCAACTGCGCGGAACCGCGCAATCGCCCGAGCCTGTCGGGCAATTCACCCTGCAACGCGGCCGGCTGGATTTCCTCGGGCGGCGGCTGGACCTGACCGAAGGCGTGATTGTCGCCGCAGGCTCCGCCATTCCGCGGCTGCGGGTTGTCGCCCAGACCATTCTCGACGATCTGACGGCGCGGATCACCGTCGAGGGGCCAGCCAATGCCCCCGAGATCAGCATCTCGTCCACGCCCGATCTGCCGCAGGACGAGGTGCTGGCGCGACTGCTCTTTGGGCGCAGCATCGACACGCTGTCGCCGTTTCAGGTCGCGCGGCTGGTCGCCTCTGTCCGCACGCTGGCGGGCGGCAGTTCGGGCCTGCTTGAGGCGACGCGGCAGCGCCTGAACTTTGACAATCTCGATATCCGCACCGACGCCACCACAGGTGCCACCGAACTGGCCATCGGCCAGCGCCTTGGCGAGGACGTCTATTCCGAGGTGGAAGTCGACTCCAAAGGCGACGTACAACTGAACCTGAACCTCGACATCGGGGCCAACACCCGCCTGCGCGGGTCGGTGACCAACGAGGGCGACACCGGGGTCGGGATCTTCTGGGAACGTGATTACGACTGATCACGCCAAGGCGTACGGCCTGCGGATCAGTGCGAGATCATCCAGGGCCGTTTGGTCGGAAAGGATTTGGACCCGTCTGCGTGGTGCAGCGTCTTGGACGGGCGCGTGCTGCCGCCCGAACAGCAACTGCAATTCGGCCCGTGGGAGGACCGTTTCGGCGCGTCGGCACTGCGTTCGTTGGTCTCATGCGCGCGGCGCGTGCCGCCCGCCATCACCGCCAGACGCGGGGCGTTGAGCAGAACACGCGGGGCGGGTGCTGCGCAGACGGGGCAATCGCACGGATCGGCAAAATGGCGCAGCGCGGCAAACGCCGTGAACGGCCCGCAATCATGGCACTGGTAGTCGTAAAGGGGCATGTGGAGCATCTCCTGCAGGGAACAATGCGGCCCGGACCAAAGGACAGGGCCGCGCATGAGGATCACAGATCGGGCGCAATCGGCATGTCCACCGACCCGTCCAGATAGACCGTCGGCCCATCCGCATTTGGCATCATGTCCCATTCAAAGATGTCGTTGGGCACCCACAGCGTGGCACAGGCATTGGGGATATCCACCACGCCCGAGATATGGCCCTGCACCGGCGCCGTGCCGAGGATGGAATAGGCCTGAGCTCCGGTATAGCCGAACTTCTTGAGGTACTCGATCGCGTTCAGGCAGGCCTGCCGGTAGGCGATGTGCACGTCGAGGTAATGCTGCTCGCCGCTTTCGTCGACGCTGATCCCTTCGAAGATGAGGTAATCGTCATACACAGGCTTGATCGGCGACGGTTTGAAGATCGGGTTCTTGATCCCGTATTTCGCCACGCCGCCCTTGATCAGTTCGACCTTGAGATGCAGCCACCCCGCCATTTCGATCGCGCCGCAGAACGTGATCTCGCCATCGCCCTGGCTGAAATGCAGATCACCCATCGAAAGGCCCGCACCGTCCACGTAGACGGGAAAGTAGATCTTGCAGCCGCGGCTCAGGTCCTTGATGTCGCAATTGCCGCCATGTTCGCGCGGCGGGACCGTGCGGGCGGCTTCGGTCGCGGCGGTGTCGCGCGCCTCGCCCTGCATCGCGCCCATATGCGCGCTTTGAGTGTTGGGCAGCGCGGCCAGCGGCGGCACGCGGCCCGGGTCGGTGTTAAAGAGCTTGGTCTCGCGGCTGTTCCACATGTCGAGCATCTTGCGGTCCGGCAGGCAGCCGATCAGGCCGGGGTGAATGAGGCCCGCATATTTCACGCCCGGGACATGGCGCGACTTGGTGAACATGCCGTCGAAATCCCAGATGGACTTCTGCGCATCGGGAAAGTGTTCGGTCAGGAACCCGCCGCCGTTATTCTTGGAGAAAAAGCCGTTGAAGCCCCAGTTCATCTCTTCCTTGGCGCCAATATCGAGGATGTCGACGACCAGCAGGTCGCCCGGCTCCGCGCCTTTGACGCCGATGGGTCCGGACAGGTAATGCACCTGTTCCAGTTCGACATCGCGCACATCGGACGCGTCGTCGTCATTCTTGATCTGGCCGCCGGTCCAGTCATAGGTCTCGATCCGGAAATCATCCCCCGGGTCGACCCAGACGTTGATGGGAATGTCGGGATGCCACCTGTTGTGCACATTTTCATTGGTGTGCGGGCTTTCGCTGAGGTCCACCGAAATCAATGTGTCAGCCATGGGTCTGTCCTCTCTTGCTTACTTGCTTATTGGTCTGGGTCATACGGATAGGAATTTGGCCACGCGTTCTTCGTCGATGCCGTCGCGGGGGCTGTCGTGGACAAAGGTGCCGTTTTCGATAACGATCACACGGTCCGCCACATCCAGCGCAAAGCTGAGCACCTGTTCGGACACGACTATGGTCAGGCCCTTCTGGTCGCGGATCTTGCGCAGGGTGCGGGCCATGTCGCGAATGATCGACGGCTGGATGCCCTCGGTCGGCTCATCCAGCAGCAGCACCTTGGGCTCGCTCGCCAGTGCGCGGGCGATGGCCAGCTGCTGTTGCTGGCCGCCCGACAGGTTGCCGCCGCGCCGCGATTTCATCTCGAGCAGGACGGGGAACAGCTCGTAGATATCCTCGGGCACCGATTTGGACCCGGTGGAGGTCAGCCCCGTTTCGATGTTTTCGCGCACCGTCATGGCGGAAAAGATCATCCGGCCCTGCGGCACATAGGCGATGCCCGACGACACGCGCTGATAGGGTTTCATCCCCGCGATGGAGGTGTCGCCGACGCGTGCATCGCCGTCCTTTTCCGGGATGATGCCCATCAGTGTCTTCATCAGGGTGGTCTTGCCCATCCCGTTGCGGCCCATGATCGCGACGATCTCGGCGGGCTTCACCTCCAGATCGAGGCTGTGCAGCACTTCGGATTCGCCATAGGCCGCGCACAGGTTTTGGACGGACAGCATTGCGGGTCTCCTTCAATGGCCCAGATAGACTTCGACAACTTTGGGATCGTTCTGCACCCGCTCCATGGAGCCTTCGGACAGTGTCTTGCCCTGGTGCAGAACGGTGACGCGGGTGGCGATGTCGGCGACAAAGCCCATGTCGTGCTCGATCACGATCACCGACCGGTCGGCGATAATCTTGTTGAGCAATTCGGCAGTCTTCTTGCGCTCGGCCACGGACATGCCCGCGACCGGTTCATCCAGCATCAGCAACTCGGGGTCCTGGATCAGCAGCATCCCGATCTCGAGCCACTGCTTTTGCCCGTGGCTCAGGAATGCCGCCTTTTCATCCAGCAAGTCGCTGAGAAATATCGTATCGGCAATCTCGGCGATGCGGTCCTGCACAGCGGCATCGCGGCGAAAGGCGAGCGCACCGAACACGGTGTGGCCGCGCGGGTAGGACAGTTCGAGATTTTCGAACACGGTCAGGTCCTCGTAGACCGATGGCGTCTGGAACTTGCGCCCGACGCCCGCATGCACGATCTGGTCCTCGCGCTTGTTGAGCAGCTCCATGCCCTTGAAATTCACCGACCCGCCGGTCGCCCGGGTGCGCCCGCAGATCAGGTCCAGCACGGTGGTCTTGCCCGCGCCGTTGGGGCCGATGATCACCCGGCACTCGTTGGGCTCCACGTAAAAGCTGAGGTGATCGACCGCCTTGAACCCGTCGAACGAGACGGTCAGATCCTCGACCGCGAGCACGAAGTTAGTGTTTTTGCCGCGCATGTCCGCCCCCTATTCCGCTGCCGCTTTGATGGCCGGTTTCGGCTCTGGCTGCGGTTTGGGCGCGCGTCGCCGGAACAGGGCGGCCACGCGGGGTGCCACATGTTCGGTGTAGATGCCCGCCAGCCCGTTCGGAAACAGCATCACCACCGCGATGAACAGCCCGCCAAGGCCGAGCAACCACAGTTCGGGAAAGCTTTCGGACAGGGATGTCTTGGCCCAGTTGACCAGCAGCGCACCATAGACTGCGCCGACAATGGACAGCCGACCGCCAACCGCGCAAAAGATCACCATTTCGATCGATGGCACGATCCCCACCAGCGTGGGGGACATAAAGCCCACCTGAAGCGTGAACATCGCGCCGCCCACCCCGGCGAACGCAGCGCCAAGGCAAAAGATGAAGATCTTGAAACTAGCGACGTCGTAGCCGGAAAACCGCACGCGGTCCTCTTGGTCTCGCATCGCGATCAGCAGGCGGCCCAGCTTGGACTTGCGCACATATTGCGCGATGGCCAGACAGACGAAAAGCAGCGCGCCATTGACGAAGTACAGGAATTCCTTGGCCTCGTCGGTGCGTATATCCCAGCCATTCAGGGTGCGCAGATCGGTGATGCCGTTGACCCCGCCGGTAAAGCCCTGCTGCCCGATGATCAGGATCGTCAGGATCGCTGCAAAGGCCTGCGTGATGATTGCGAAATAGACCCCGCCGACACGCCGCCGGAACATCGCCACCCCAATGACAAAGGCAAAGGCGACCGGCACCGCCACCACCGCGAACAGGGCAAAGGCAAGGCTGTTGAACGGCTCCCACCACCACGGCAGCGCGTTCAGCTGGTTCCAGTCCATGAAGTCGGGGATGCCCGGCGTCGACTGGATCGCGGTGTTTTCGGGCGTTGAGGCCTCCAGCTTGAGGAACATCGCCATCGCGTAACCACCGAGCCCGAAGAACACGCCCTGCCCGAGGCTCAGAATACCGCCCGCGCCCCAGCACAGCACGAGGCCGACAGCGACAAAGGCGTAAGTGAGGTACTTGCCGAACAGGTTCAGCCGAAAGTTGTCCAGCGCCAGCGGCAGGACCACAAAGATGACGACAGCCAGGATGGCAAAGGCCAGGATGTCCTGCCGCGTGAAGATCCGGTGAGAGGCGACGTTCATCGGGGACACTCCTTACTTGCGCAGCTTGAGGGAAAAGAGGCCCTGCGGCCGGATCATCAGAATGCCGACCACCACCAGCAGGGTCAGAACCTTGGCCATCGATCCGGACAGGAAGAACTCCATGATGGACTGCGCCTGACTGATGGAAAACGCGCTGGCGATGGTGCCCAGCAGGCTGCCCGTACCGCCAAAGACAACCACGAGGAACGTATCGACGATATAGAGCTGCCCCGCCGTCGGCCCGGTCGACCCGATCATGGTAAAGGCGGAGCCCGCCACACCCGCCACACCGCAGCCGATGCCAAAGGTCAGCCGGTCCGTCCACGCGGTGTTGATGCCCACCGCGTCCGCCATCACCCGGTTCTGGTTGATCGCGCGGACCTGCAGGCCCCAAGACGACCGGAACATCAGCACATAGACGGCGACCGAAATGCTGGTGGCCAGCACCATCACGAAAATCCCGTTGATCGGGATTTCGATCAGGTCGGTCAGCGGCATGGACCCCATCATCCAGTCGGGAATGGTCACGCCCACCTCGCGCGCGCCAAAGACGCTGCGGTAGGTCTGTTGCAGGATCAGGCTCAGCCCCCATGTGGCCAGCAGCGTGTCCAGCGGGCGTTTGTATAGGTGTCGGATCAGCCCCCATTCGACCAGCAGGCCCAATAAGCCCGAGGCGATGAACGCCAGGATCATAGCGACAAAGAAGTACATGCCGAATAGGCCCGGCATGTAGGCGGCAAAGAGGTTGGAGGTCAAATAGGTGACATAGGCGCCGAGGATCATGAATTCGCCATGCGCCATGTTGATGACACCCATCTGGCCAAAGATGATCGCCAGACCCAGCGCCATCAGCACAAAGACGGAAAACAGGATCAGCCCTGCAAAACCCTGCATCGCGAAAATCGCGCCGAGCTCACCCATTGAATAGCCGGAAAACATCGCAAACCTCTGGTGGCGTTGGAAATGTCGGAAGGAAAAAAGGGGGGGACGCCCGGTGCAGGGCGTCCCGGGGTCGCGGTTACTGGTAACCTTCCGGGAAGGGGTCCGGCTCAACCAGTTCCGCCGTCTCGAACACGACGTCGTATTGTCCATCCGCCTGCGCGCGGCCCACGCGGGTCTTGGACCACAGGTGGTGGTTCTCGTGCACCTTGACGTAACCTTCGGGCGCTGTGGTCAGCTCGATGCCCGGGCTGGCCTCGCGCACCTTGTCGACGTCAAACGACCCTGCCTTTTCCACCGCTGCTTTCCACAGCCATGGGCCGAGATAGGCGGCCTGGGTGACATCGCCGATGACCATGTCCGCGCCCCACATGTCTTTGAACGCCGACACGAACGCTTCGTTGTTTTCGTTCTCGAGGCTCTGGAAATACTTCATGCAGGCATAGGTGCCTTCGATGTTTTCGCCGCCAATCCCGCGGATTTCGTCCTCGGTGACCGAGATGGTCAGCACCAGTGGGCTTTCGCCTGCCGGGTCGATGCCCGCGGCTTTCAGCTGCTTGTAGAAGGCCACGTTCGATCCACCCACCACGATGGCGTAGATCACGTCGGGCTTGCGCAGGCGGATCTTGTTGATGACCGAATTGAACTGCGTGTGGCCGAGCGGGTAATACTCTTCGCCCACGACCTTGGAGCCTTCGAGGAAGTTCTCGATATGCTTGCGCGCGATCTTGTTCGATGTGCGCGGCCAGATGTAGTCGGAGCCCAGCAGGTAGAACGTCTTGGCGCCCTTGGTTTCCGACACCCAGTCGAGCCCGGCGATGATCTGCTGCGTGGCCTCCTGCCCGGTGTAGATCACGTTCGGCGACTGCTCGAGACCCTCGTAGAAGGTCGGGTAGTAGAGGAACCCATTGTGCTGTTCAAAGACCGGCAACACCGCCTTGCGGCTGGCGGATGTCCAGCACCCCATGACCGATGCGACCTTGTCGTTGACCAGCAGCTTGCGCGCCTTTTCGGCAAAAGTGGGCCAGTCGGATGCGCCGTCTTCCTGGATGTACTCGATCTTGCGGCCCAGAATGCCGCCCTGCGCGTTGATCTGCGAAATGGCCAGCTTTTCGGCCTGCACCGATCCGGTCTCGGAAATGGCCATCGTGCCTGTCACCGAATGCAGGATGCCGATGGTGACCGTGTCATCCGTGACCGCCAGACCGGTCGTGTTGATATCCGCCGTCGCGAAATCCTGTGCATGCAGGTTCTTGGGCAGGAACAGGGACGCAGTCAGCGCGGTGCCACCCGCCAGAACGGCGCGTCGGTTCGGCATCGCCATTGATTTCGGGGGTTTACGGTCAGTCATGGCAGCTCCTTGTGGGAAAGGGATGAATAATTGAGCAAATTTCGTATCCTGCCCTGACTATCCGCCACCGACCCCGCAAAGCCGTATACGTCGATTGACGTATCCTTTTGCGCATTACTACCCTGTAGGCTGTTGCATGAAATGAGAGGTCCAAGGGACGGGTGACCCTTCGCTGCTGTGATCAGCAGCCTGACATCTCATGTGCAAAGGCATGTGACCTGGGGGCCTTCATGGCGACGCTATACCGCGCGACAAAGGAGAAACGGCGTTACAATCGTTGGGTCGCCAACGAGACGATGGAAGATTTTGCCCTGCGCTTTACCGCGCGGCGGGCGCGGCGCTGGTCGTCGGCGCGGGTGGCCAACACCGCCATAGGGTCGATCTCATTTCTGGCGCTCGAGGCGATTGGCGGGGCGCTGACGCTCACCTACGGGTTCGACATCGCGATCATGGCGATCATGCTGGTGGGCGCGTTCCTGTTCCTCACGGCCTTTCCCATCAGCTATTACGCTGCGCGCTACAGCGTGGACATTGACCTGCTGACGCGCGGGGCGGGCTTTGGCTATATCGGGTCGACGATCACGTCGCTGATCTACGCCACGTTCACCTTCATCTTCTTTGCGCTGGAGGCTGCGATCCTTGCCCTCGCGCTCGAATACTGTTTCGGCATTCCGCTGGTGCTGGGCTACCTGATCAGCGCGCTGGTCGTTATCCCGCTGGTCATCAACGGATTTTCCAAGATCTCGGCCTTTCAGGCGTGGACGCAGCCGCTGTGGGTGATCCTGCACATCACCCCGTTCATCATCCTCGCCTTTGTCGGCTACGACATCGAAGGCTGGTCCAGCTTTGAGGGCAACGCCATCCCGCCCGAGGGCGGCGCGGGCAAGCTGATCATGCTGGGCGCCGCGTCCGGCGTGATCTTTTCGCTGATCGCGCAGGTGGGCGAACAGGTCGACTACCTGCGCTTTCTGCCCGAACCCAAGACGCGCGCCGACAAGCGGCGCTGGTGGACGGCGCTGATCGTGGCGGGGCCGGGCTGGTCTGTGCTGGGCATGCTCAAGATGCTGGCGGGCTCGTACCTGATCACGCTTGCCATCGCCAACGGCGTGCCCGCCGAACACGCGACAGACCCGACGCGCATGTACGAGACGGTCTTTCACCAGACCATCAATTCGCCCGTGCTGGTGTTGCTGCTCACCAGCACCTTCGTGATCCTCAGCCAGCTCAAGATCAACGTCACCAATGCCTATGCCGGCTCCATCGCCTGGTCCAATTTCTTTTCCCGGCTCACCCATGCGCACCCCGGCCGGGTGGTGTGGCTGGTGTTCAATGTGGGCATCGCCGTGATGCTGATGGAGCTGGGTGTGTTTGGCGCGCTGGAAAGCACGCTGGCGCTCTATTCACATGTCGCGCTGGCGTGGATCGGGGCGCTGGTAGCCGATCTGGTGATCAACAAGCCGCTGGGTTACAGTCCGCCCGGCATCGAGTTCCGGCGCGCGCATCTCTATGACATCAACCCGGTTGGCATCGGCGCCATGGCGACCGCCTGCGTGATCTCGCTGCTGGCCTATGGCGGGCTCTTTGGCGATCTGCCCGAGGCGACCTCGTCGTTTATCGCGCTTGGCAGCTCGTTCATCCTCGCCCCTGTCATCGCGCGGGCCACCGGCGGGCGCTACTACATCGCGCGGCCCGTCCCCGCACAGGACCAGACCGAACAGACCTGCATCGTCTGCGAATACACCTTTGACGCCGAGGACATGACGCACTGCCCCTTTCACGAAGGGGCGATCTGTTCGCTGTGCTGCACGCTCGACAGCAATTGCCGCGACGTCTGCAAACCGCATGCCCGGCTGGCCGACACCACGCACGCCATGTTGCACCGCATCCTCCCGCGGCCCGTCGCTCAGGCGCTGATGTCGCGCATGTCGCGGTTCATTCTTGTGACGTCCATCATCGGTGCGGCCTTTGGCGGGCTCCTGCTGCTGGTGCGCGGGTTCCGCTATGCCGAAAACTTCGACGCGGTGCTGTGGGTGATCTTTTCCATGATCCTGATCGTGATCGGCATCGTCGTGTGGATGTACCTGCTGATCTCCCAAAGCCAGCATCAGGCCCGCGACGAGGCTGAAAAACAGACCGAACGCCTGCTGTTCGAAGTACGCGCCCACGAACGCACCGATCTTGAGCTGCAACGCGCCAAGGAAAAGGCCGAAGCCGCCAATCTGGCCAAGACCCGCTACATGACCGGCCTCAGCCACGAGTTGCGCACGCCGCTGAATTCGATCTACGGCTTTGCCCAGATCCTGGAAAAGGCCCCGGACCTGCCTGCGGGCCGGCGCAATTCCATCACCACGATCCGGCGCAGCAGCGAACACCTAGCCGGGCTGATCGAAGGGCTGCTGGACATCTCGCGGATCGAGGCGGGCCGCCTCGAGATCAGCCGCGACCGGATCAATCTGCGGCTGTTCCTGCAACAGGTCGCCTCCATCTTTGACGAGGCAGCGCGCGAAAAGGGGCTGACCTTTTCGATGCGGACCAGCGATCACCTGCCCTTGTGGATCACCTTTGACGAAAAGCGGCTGCGCCAGATCATCATCAACCTGCTGTCGAATGCGATCCGCTACACCCCGCAAGGATCAGTCGACCTGAGCATCAATTACCGCAACGAGGTCGCGATCATCGAAGTGCGCGACACCGGAATCGGCATCGCGCCCGAAGACCGCCGCCGCATCTGGGACCCGTTCGAACGCGGCAACGGCGCCCTTGCACCCGGATCGGGTCTTGGCCTCACGATCACCAAGCTGCTGGTGGAAATCCTTGGCGGTGACATCGAGCTTGATACCGAGGTCGGCAAGGGCAGCACGTTCCGCGTGCGCCTGATGCTGCCTTCTGTCCCGCTGGGCACGCAGCACGCCAGCACCGAGCCGATGGCCGAAACCCGCAACCTCGCCATTCGGCGGGTCGAGGGGTCGCGCAAGACGCTGCTGGTTGTGGACGATGACATTAATCACCTCGCACTTGTCGACAGTTTCCTGTCGCCGCTGGGTTTTGCCGTACTGACAGCATCCAACGCCGAACAGGCGATGTTCATGCTGACGGATATAAAGCCTGATCTGTTCATCCTCGACATCGATCTGCCGGGGCAAGATGGCTGGACGCTGGCCGCGAACCTGCGCAACGGAGCGCACCGCTCCACGCCCATTGTCATGATCTCGGGCCACGCGATGGACGAACAGCGGCGCACGCCCGAGGTCGCGCTGAGCGATGCGTTTCTGGCCAAGCCCTACAACCTCGACGATCTGCTGGCGCGCATGGCCGAAATCCTGCACCTGCGGCTGATCCTCGACGATGCCGTGTCACCCAAGACCGCGCGCGTCTCGGTCCTGTCCGAGACCGACCGCGCCGAGCTGATCACGCTGGCCCGCAACGGGATGGCCAAGGCCCTGACCGACCGCATCGCCGAACTGGCCGAAGACGGCAGCCTGCGCGGCCCGATGCTGGTGAGACTGAACAAGATGACGTCCGTCTTTGATCTGCCGGGGGTTGTCAGTGTGTTGGAGGAGGCAAGGAATGTCACTCTCTGAACTCAAGAACCGCAACATCGCGCTGGTGGTCGATGACAGCCCGGACTCGCTCGGCATGATCTCGACCGCGCTCGAGGAAAACGGGATCAGCGTCGTGGTGGCCCGCAGCGGGTCGGCGGCGATCGATCTGGCCAAGCGGGTGCTGCCCGATGTGATCCTGATGGACGCGGTCATGCCCGAACTTGACGGGTTCGAGACTTGTCAGTTGCTCAAGGCCGACGAGCGTCTGGCCTATGCGCCGGTGATCTTCATGACCGGGCTCAGCGATTCCGAACATGTGATCAAGGGGCTGATTTCGGGCGGTGTCGACTATCTGACCAAGCCCGTGGTGATCGACGAACTGGTGGCGCGCATCACCACGCATATCCTCAACGCCAAGGCGATCCAGAGCGCGCGGCAGGCGCTGGACACCTCCGGCCGCTCCATCCTCGCCCTCGGCGTGGACGGCACGATCCAGTGGGGCAGCCCCAAGGCGATGAAGTTGATCGAGGCGTCGGCGGACGTGTCTGTGATCACGCTCAAGCGGCTGCCGGAGTTCATGAAGTGGCTGCAGTCCAGCCTGCACCGCCCGGTGTCGCCGCCGCGCCGGTTCCTGCACAAGAACACGGTGCTGTCCTATATCGGCACGTCGCCCTCGGACGAAATTTTGCTGCGGGTCGGGCGGGACGATCAGGTCACGCCCTATGAGACGCTGGAAAAGGTGTTCGACCTGACCCCGCGCGAGGCCGAAGTGCTGTTCTGGTTGTCCATGGGCAAGACCAACCGCGACATCGCTCAGATCCTGACCCTCAGCAGCCGGACGATCAACAAGCACCTCGAACAGATTTTTCAGAAGATGGGCGTGGACAACCGCACCTCTGCCGCGGTTTCTGCCGACCGGGTGATCAATCAGGAACTGCTTTGATCGGGGGTGTTGGCGGCGGTTCCGCTGCTGTCAAAAAACCCGCCCTACCGGGGGCAGAGCGGGCACTACGATGTTAACGTACTGATCTGCGGTGGCTCAGGCGCCCTTGCGACGCCGGAACGCTGCAACCCCGCCAAGCGCGCTGAGCAGCAGCAGACCACCGGCAGGCAACGGCACGGCGGACATGACCAGACCATCCACTGCGGAATTAAAAAACGCGACGTCGTTGCTTTCGACAAAGCTGGCGGAGAACGCAAAGCTGCCCCCGTCGCTGTCCGACGCACCGGAGGCATCGGGGGACTGGCTGAATGCACTTTGAAAGAACGAAAACCGATAATTGGCATCAGCTTTGAGGGCAACGGTGCCGTCAAACGTGCCACCCTGCTCCAAGCGGTTAAAGAGGTTTGTGTCGACATTGATCAGGTTCAACGCACCGCCAGTGGGCGGCAGTTCCTGAATTGCAAGGCTGAAGAAATCCACGGTACTCACGAGGCTTTCGGTTCCATTTCCCCCTTGCCACAAACCGTCAAGGAACAGCGTGCCAGCCATATCGGTACTGAAATCCATCGTCACACGCGCCTGGCTGGTCATGAACGGGACGCAGCCGGTCAGTTTGTCCTTGAACGTACATGTCGACACACTTTCGACATCACCAGCAAAAAAGAAGCCGTCGTCCTGAACCAACCCAACAGTATTCGCAGTGGCTTCACCGCGCCCAAGCCGTGTAGATGCAACACTTGGAATTTCGCCAGCGTAAACATCTTTCGTCGACAGAAACGCCAACCCACCCGGAGTGATGGGAATATCTGCCGTCCGACTTTCAACGGTGGTTTGCGTATAGTCAAAACCCACATTGCCGCCGACGTGATAATGCGTCCCCGCGAACGAGTCGATGGTCAGGGAGGCCGCGGTTGCCGCGTGCGGGGCCAGCAGGGCCGCCGCGCCAAGCAGCGCGCAGGTTTGAACAGGTCTTACAAAAATCTCTTTAATCGTCATTATCCGGTCCCAGGTCAGCAGTCCCGGTATCGGGACTTGCGGAGTTGTTGCGCGCGCCCGACCTATCGGGCAATACGCTGAATCATCGCAATATTTCAGAAGTTTGACCGGTCCGTATTACTCAAATGAAGTAGGGCCGCCGCTTTTTCCGCAGAGCCAACAACCAACGGTAGGCTATCCGGCTACACCGGTGGGGTCAGACGCCCTATGGCCCCGCTGAGGCTGGCCTGATTGCGGTGCCCGGTCTTGTCAAAGGCGTTGGACAAGTGCTTGCGCACGGTGTGGATCGACACGCCCGTCTGCTCTGATATCTCCTGCGGCGTGGCCCCGCCCGCGATTTGCAGGGCGATGCGTGCCTCTGCCGTGGTCAGGCCGGTGACGGCGGCGACCACTTCGACCGACGGTGGTTCGGGTGCGCCATCGGCGGCCAGAAACACGGCGGCCATGCCGGGCCCAAGCGACTGACGCCGTTCGGATTGGCCGAGCGGCAGCACATAGGCCACGACCGGTGCGCCTTCGGCGCGGGGCAGCGCGATGCCGTTGCCCCAGTTCTGCAAGTCGAGGTCGTCGCCACTGCAGGCGCGCGCAATGGCCGTCATGAACCCGGCCCGGTGCGCCTGCGACGGCACGTGCAGCTTGCGCGCCAGCGTGCTCAGCGCTGCACCCTCTGACAGCACGTCCTCGCCAGCGGCGTTTGCATAGGAAATGCGCCCGTCCCCTTCGACCAGCAGCACGCCGATGGCCAGATGATCCAGCACAGTGCGCAACATCTGCATCTGCGCCTTCTTTTCGTCCAGCATGTCGCCGATCAGCAGCGCTCGCCGCAGGTGCGGCGCCAATTCGCGGATGATCCCGCGTTCCAGATCGCCCAGCGATGCACGCCCCTGATAGGTGGGCGCGGACAGCAGCGCGGTCATGTTGTCACGCTTCAGCAGGTTGGTGTTCAGCGTGTCGCGCAAACCTTGCGGTTGCACCCACGCCGTATAGAAGTCCGACGCCTGAAAATCGCTCTCGCCCATCAGGCTCAGCTGGTTCATCGGCACGTCGATATCGGCGTTGAACATGCGGTCGATCAGCGGAATGTCCGAGATCAGCGGCTGCAAGCCGTCCAGCCATGCCTGATCCCATTCGGTGCGGAACATCTGGGTCTGCGGCGGCGTGTCCGGATAGCTTTCGGGAAAGGCGATGAACTGCATCGAGACAAAGGCAAACTGCATCTCGTCGCGGATAAAGGTCAGTGTATCGTCCCACCCCGTTGGATCGACGGCGCAATCATAGATCCTGCTGATGGCGCGGCTCAGAAAGTCGGGGCTGGGCGCAATGGTCAAAGGAACCGCTCAGAACAAATACACTTCATTGTTTTTGTTCGCATTTTCAGCGGCAAGCGTCAAAGGGTTTGTGCCCGGGGTGCGGCAGCGAGAGGATGCGTATGTGCACCGTCCGTACTGCCCAACCGGCGTCAGAACCTGGCCACCAGATTGGTGAATGCATTAGGGTCACGCATTGCGCTTTAGGTGAGGACACTACTGTCGATTGGCACTGCTGGCCGTATTCGTGGTGCAGACCTGACGCGCAAGTTGATCAAACCGGCACAAACGGGCGTTGTTTCTCCGCGGCACCCGCGCGTGAAAGGTGTCAGGTCGCGGGTTGCGGCGGGGCGGCGGCCTCGGTTGCGGCGGCGTTGATCGCCTCCTGACGCTCGGCCGGTGTCGCGTCTTCGTTGACGCGGACGGTGACCTCGCGGTTGGCAAAGCGAATGCCCGCCTCTTCGAACGCCGCGCGGATGCGGTGCAGCAGTTCACGGCGGATGATGAACTGCTTGCCCGGGACGGCCTTGAACTTGACCCGCAGGATCATCGCGCTGTCCTCCATCTGGATGACACCCTGGGATTTCGGCGGCTCCAGCAGGCCGTCGCCGACCAGTTCGTCCTCCATGAACTCCGCCCCGATGCGTTTGACGATCTTTTTGACCTGTTGCGGATCGGTGTCGAAGGTCAGGCGCAGGGGCAGTTTCATGATCACCCAGTCGCGCGAATAGTTGGTCAGCGCTGCGATGTCGCCAAAGGGGATGGTGTGCACCGCTCCCAGGTGGTGGCGCAGTTGCAGGCTGCGAACGGATATACGCTCAACAGTGCCCTTGACCGTGCCGAGATCGATATACTCGCCACGGCGGAACGCATCGTCGATCAGAAAGAACACGCCTGACACCACGTCCTTGACCAGCGTCTGCGCGCCGAACCCGATGGCCAGACCGATCACACCGGCACCGGCCACCAGTGGGCCGACGTTGACGCCGAGGCTGGACAGCGCCGCAAACAGACACGTCACGCCGATCACCACCAGTGCGGTCGAGCGCAGCAGTGGCAGCAGCGTGGCGGTACGGCTGGCGCCCAGCCCGCCTTCGGCGTCGCCGCTTTCCTCGCCGTCGTCCTGCGGCTGTTCGGCGGCGACGCGCACATCGATGATGGTGCGCAGGAAATCCCAGATCGCCCAGCCGATGATCGCGGTCAGCGACACATTGATGACGGTTTGCAGCGTCCGCCCGGTTGTGCCGCTCGCCGCGAGCGTGGCCGGGTCAAGGCCCCACGTCGCCAGCACGATGATCAGCCCGGCAGCAAAGAGCAGCGCGCGGGCGGCACTGCCAATCGCCAGCCTGACCGCCCCGTTCATGTCCTGAGCGCGCAGGTAGTGGACCAGCACCCGGTAGCTGAGCCACAGGCCAAGGAAGACCAGCATGGTGGCAAAGACGTTGGCGGCCACTGCATCGACACTGCCGATGACCAGCCCGCCGCCGGTAAAGATCGCCCAGGTCAGCAGGAACATCACACCCGTGATCGCAGCCCAGTTGCGCGACAGCATGGCGACGAAAGACCGCTCGTCCGGCGGCGGCAGCAGGTCGGTCGTGGCGCGGTGAATCCAGTAGGTGCCTGTGAGCGCCGAAATGATCCAGACCACGCCCATCAGCATGGTCAGCAGGTCCGGCGTGCCTGCGGGGGCGCCGAACTGCGCCATGACGTCTGTTGTGATCGCCTCGAACATCCACAGGCCCGATAGCCCGACCGCCACCCAGTGGACCCGGCGCGTCGCCTCATCGCTGAGCGCGACAAGTCGGCAGATCGGCCAGGCGCGCGGGAACATGAAATCGACCATGGACCGGACAATCAGCACCACCGTCACAACCGCCACATAGCTGGACACAAAGAAGCGAATATCGGGGTGATAAAAGAACAGATACAGCACCGCCATCGCCGTCAGGGCAAAGGCGACGGAGCCCGACAGCGCGATGATCAGGACGAATGCGGCATCGACAATGGTGCCGACCGACCCGTATGCGCCCTTGCCCAGATTGCGTTCGCCGATGGCGCGTTGTCGGGCCGCACCCCGCTGCCGCCAGTAGTGTCGTACGACCCCGCCCGCCGCGAGGCTGAGCCCAAGCGCGAGGAACGCAAGCCCGACACCGCCCGCATCCGACAGGCGCGTGAACACGGCGCCGATGCCCGCCCCAAGCTCGGGTAGTTTGGCAAAGAGGGCGGCGGCATTGGTCGTCAGCGTCTCGCCGATGTCGCGGCTGTTGGTCAGCAGACCCTCGGACGGGGCCGCGTCTTCGCTCCGGCGGGCGGCGAATTCGGCAATCAGAATGTCGCGCACGTTTTCATCGCTGAGCCGGCCCAGCATCGCCTGAAACTCCGCCTCCGTCAGGTCGGCAGACAGGGTTACGCTGGCGTCCTGCGCCTGTGCATTCGGCGCAATCAGCAGCGTCGCCAGCACCAGCCCCACGACCCTGAGGGCCATGCCCCATCTCGCAATATATCCATACACCATGTCGTTCCCCCATGCGGTCGTCTGCACCGGCCGCCCTTCCCAAGGCGTACAGTGACCGTTCGCAGTCTCATTTGTGACTATAAGTATTCATTTTGCACCAAGGTGCAATTACGCACTTTTTTCATACCTCGTATGGTTTGGGATACCTGATAAAGAAATCGTGGCTTGATCCGGGGCGTCAAAGTATGCATCCCGGCGTTGGTGCAATTCAGGAACCGGTTCGATATGCTGCCTATTGGTGTTCATTCTGACGCGGAGGCGTTGCTTTGCCCGATCCGCATGGTGCTGTCCAAAGTCACCGGAAAATGGCAGATCATCATCGTCCTCGCGCTCGCCGATGAGCCGCTGCGCTTCAGCGCGCTGAAGCGGGCGATCGGCGACGTGACCCAACGGGTGCTGACCGAAAACCTGCGCAATCTGCAGCGCGACGGGTATCTGACGCGCACTGTGTCGCCTGGCCCGCCTGTGGCGGTGTCCTACGAGCTGACGGAGCTGGGGCAGGAGCTGGTGGCGCTGCTCAAGCCCATCGTGTTCTGGGCCAAGGACAATATCGAGACCGTCAAGGCGGCGCGCCGGGACTATGAGACCCCGGCGGGGTAGGCGCATTGCGCATTGGCTGCGCTATGCGCCGTGTTGTTCTGAAAGAGCCTGCACCGCCTTCAGCACCGCGGCCCGCGTCTGATCAAGATCGGCCTGCGTGATCGCCAGCGACGGGTAGAGCTTGCCCGGTGATTTGAAGACACCGTGCCGCCTTAGCGTGGCGTTGTAGGTTGCGTTGCGCGCCGGGTCATCGTGTTGGGCGGAGCGATAGTCGCGGCAGGGCACATCGGTGAAATAGACGTCAAACAGCGTCTCATCCCCGCAAATCCGGTGCGGTATGCCCGCAGCGGTCAGCGCGTCGCGTTGCATGTCCTGCAAGGTCCGCCCGATATCGCGCAGCCGGTCATAGCTACCCGGACGCCGCAGCACTTCCATCGTCTTGAGACCCGCCGCAGCCGCAACAGGATTGCCCGACAGCGTGCCCAGCTGCATCAGCCACTTGTCGGCCCCTACGATGGATTTGTCGAAATGCTGCATGATCTCGGCACTGGCCCCAAGGGCTGCAAGCGGGAAGCCCCCGCCGATGATCTTGCCCAGCGTGCAGATGTCCGGCGTCACACCATAGCGCTCCTGCGCGCCGCCATAGGCCAGCCGGAACCCGGTGACGATCTCGTCAAAGATCAGCAGAACGCCGTGCCGGTCGCACAGATCGCGCAAGCCCTGCAAGTATCCGGGATCTGCCGGAATGATGCGCTGCAGCGGCTCGGCGATGATTGCGGCGACATCGTCATGTTCGCTCAGCAGCGCCTCGACCGTAGCCAGATCGTTGAAGGGTGCGATCAGCGTCTGATCGGCGACACCGTGGGGGATACCGGCGCTGTCCGGCACGGCTTGGGGGAAATTCACGCGGGTCGTCGGGGCGAGGCTCATCTGCGCCTCGGCACTCATCCCGTGATACCCGCCTTCGAACTTGAGGATCCTGTCGCGCCCGGTATAGGCGCGGGCCAACCGGATGGCATACATGTCCGCCTCGCCTCCGGAGGCGACGAACCGGACCTGTTCGCAGCATGGCACGGCGTCCACAATCGCTTCGGCCAGCGCGATGCCCTTGGCGTTGTTGGCAAAAAACGTCATGCCGTGGGGCAGTTGTTCCAACACAGCCTCCATCACCTCCGGATGACCATGGCCCAGCAGCATCGGGCCCGAGCCGATCAGGTAGTCGATATATTCGGTGCCGTCCTCGTCCCACACGCGGCTGCCTTGACCGCGCGCGATGATGATGCCCGGGTCAAAATTGCCAAAGCCGCCCGCGGGCAAAACGCGGCGCGCCCGCGCCATCCAGTCTGCTTGTGAGGTGAGTTTTTGCATAGGCTCAGGCAAGCTCCAGAACAGGGGTGCCAAGGATGTCGGGATCGGGCGTCACGCCCAGGCCCGCGCCGTCGGGTGGGGCGATCCGGCCATCCTTGCGCACCGGGCAATCGGGCGCGATCCGCGGCGCGACATAGCCGGACAGATCACAGGTGTTGAGCAGCGCACCGCGCGGGGTCGAGGCCGCAAAATGCAACGACGCGGCGGTCACGATGTCGGAGCCCCAGGTGCATTCGGCGCAGATCTCGGCGCCGAGGTGCACGGTCAGGTCCCGCGCACGGCACATTGCGGACAGCCCGCCGAATTTCGACAGCTTGAGCGCCACGGCGTCCAGACAGCCCAGTTCCCGGGCGCGCAGCAACGTTGCCAGATCGTGGACGCATTCGTCCAGCTTCATCGGCAGGCCGGTTGCCTGTCGCACGGCGGCGCAATCCTCAAGCGACTGGCAGGGTTGTTCCAGCATCACATCCAGATGGGCGACAGCACGGCCCGTGCGGGTCGCGTGCAGCTTGGTCGCACCGCAATTCCAGTCGCCATAGACCAACGGCCCGTCGCCAACAGCTTCGCGCACCTTGATCAGGCGTTCGGCATCCGCCTGCCAGTCGTCATCCGCACCCAGCTTGGCTTGAAACTGGCGGATACCAGTCGCGTACGCCTCGGTCGCGATGCGGGCCATTTCGTCCGGCGCGATACAGGTGATCGAATGGTAAAGAGGCATGTCAGCCCGCGTCCGCCCACCCAAAAGTGCATAAAGTGGCAGGCCCGTCGCCTTACCGAAAAGGTCCCACAGCGCCATGTCAACGATGGATTTGGCCGCCGCATGACCGGGCAGATGGCCGTCCAGCTTGCGCAGCGGGGCATCCACGCCAAAGGGTTCGATGCCGATGATCTGCGGCGCCATCTCTGCCACAGCGCCGGGGATACCGTCGGCAAAGGCGGGCAGGTAGTGCGGGATTGGACAAACCTCACCCCACCCGCAATGTTCGGTGTCGGTGTCGAGGCGCAGCACGTGGGTCTTGACCGTCGCGCAGGCCTTGCCGTCGGCCATGTAGTAGGTCTCGTGACTGGTCAGATCGACAGACCACAGGGTGACCGCCGTGACCCTCATCCGTAGACCGCAACGGGGTCGCCCAAGGCGTCCGCGTCCGGGTGCACACCAAGGCCCGGTGCCTCGGGCAAGTGCAGATGCCCGTCCACGTTGCGGGGGCCGCGACCGCCCGCGATGTCGACCGTGATCATGTCCTGACAGGCCCAGACCGCGTGACAGTTGGCGTCGGGCACGGTCGCGGCCAGATGCAACGCCTCCGTATCGGCAAGCACGGTGCCGCCGGTCGCCATGACGAACATGTCGATCCCGTGTGCGAGGGCGACGTCGCGCATGCGCGCGGCTTTGGTCAGCCCGCCGACGCGGTTCAGCTTGATGCCAAAGACCTCTGCAAGACCGTCGCGCGCGATGCGCGTGGCGTCCTGGAGCGTCACCAGCGCCTCGTCCACCGACACAGGTGCGGCATGCTTGCCAGCGATGGCCGCGATATCGTCGAGCGTTTCGCAAGGCTGTTCGAACATGACCGACAGGTCCTGTGTCGCCGCCATCACGCGCAGCGCCTGTTGCCGGGTCCAGCCCCGGTTCACGTCATAGAGAAGGATCTCGCCCGCGCGCCGGATGCTCTCCACATCGCGGATGCGGGCGATGTCGCGGGTCACGTCGCCACCGATCTTGACCGAATGGGCGACATAGCCGCGCTGCCTGTAGCGGTCGATCACCGCGCGCGTCTCGGCGGCGGTCTTGGCCCCGACCGAGGACGCGATGGGTCGCGGCGTGCGCGACCCGCCGCCCATCAGATCAGCAATCGGCACGCCGGCAGCCTGCCCCGCGATATCCCAGCACGCCATGTCGATCGGACCCTTGGCATAGAGGTGCCCGGGCAGGGCGAGGTCCATCGCGCGTTCCACATCCAGAACGCGGCGCGGGTCGAGGCCGATGACAAACGGCGCCATGGTGGCGAGCCCTGCGCGAATGCCCGGCCCGTGTGCGGCAACATATGTGTGCCCCCACGGCGTGCCTTCACCCCAACCGACAAGGCCCGCATCCGTCTCGACCCGGACCAGCGTCGCGTCGAGCGTCTCGAACTTCAGCCGCCCACCGGACAGCCAATAGGGATGCTCAAGCGGCAGATCGATCTGATAGACGGAGATGCGGGTGATCTTCATTACAGCGTGACGTCTTCGGCCATCCAGGCCTGAGCGGTGTGATCAGGGGCATGGCTGCGCAAGGCGTGCGTGGTGATCAGCGACGTCATTCCGCCGCCTGTGGCATGGCGTCGGTGCGGGGCCGAAGGCTTTGCGGGTCATAGGCCGGCTCGCTCAGCACACGTGCGGGACGGGCGGTGCCGTGGATCACCACCTCAAGCGCAGTGCCGGGCACTGCGGCCTGTACTGCGGCCTGTGGCGTGACATAGGCAAAGGCCAGGATCTTGCCCACCGTCGGCCCGTACGCGACCGAAGCTGTGGCGCCGACGACCCTGCCATCTAGCATCACCGCCTCACCCCCGTGGCCATCCGCGATGCCGTCGGGCGTGATCTCAAGATACGCGCAGACCCAGCGCAGATCGGTGTCGAGCGTCGGGTCCCGGCCCAGATACTCCTTGTCCGTGCGGGCAAAGCGCAGCACGTCCGCTTCGGCCAGCGTCACCTCATTCGTCAGCTCGCCTGCGCCCTTGAACCCCTTTTCCATGCGCATCGCGTTCATCGCAAAGGACCCGTAGTCGGCGATGCCATACAGTTCCCCGGCGGCCCACAGGGCGGTGTAGACGTCGACGCAGGCCGCGTTGGGCATATGCAATTCCCAGCCCAGCTCGCCCGCGTAGGACATGCGCAGCGCCCAGACCGTGTGGCCCGCCACCGCGATCTGCCGCGCCGATAGCCAGCGAAAGCCCGCATTGCTCAGGTCCGCGTCGGTGCACGCGCCCAGCACGTCACGTGCGTGCGGGCCGTTCAGCGACAGGGCCGCCCAATCAGCAGACAGGGCGGTGACGGTCACATCTTCGGCCGCGCGGTGCTGCGCCAGATGGTCCAGCAGGCGTTGTTCAAAGAACGCGGCACAGACCAGATAAAACTTGTCGGCGGCCATCCGGACAATTGTCGTTTCCAGCTCGATCCGCCCGGCGCTGTTGAGCATATGCGTGAGGGTGATCGAGCCATCCTTTTGCGGCATGCGGTTCGCCGTCAACCGGTCGAGCAGCGCGTGGGCGTCGGGCCCCTCGACCAACACCTTGGAGAACGCCGTGACGTCCATGATGCCCACCGTATTGCGCACCGCTTGCACCTCGGCGGCGACCATGTCGTCCACCGGCGTCCGGTTGAAGGAATAGTGATCCCGCTGCGCAATGCCACGCGCGAAAAAGCGGGGACGTTCGAAGCCATAGACCTCCTCGTGCACCGCCCCCTTTGCGGTCAGCAGGTCATGCAGGGGCGACGGTTTGACAGGACGCCCGGCCAGCCGGTTGAAATGCGGGAACGGGATTTCGTGGCGCAGGCAGTAATCCTCCCTGGCCTTGACCACTTGCCAGTCCTTGGTGGCGTAGCTGCCAAAGCGGCGCGGGTCGTAGTCGCGCATGGAGATGTCAGTCGCCCCGTGCACCATCCAGCGCGCCAGTTCCCGGGTCAGGCCCGGCCCCCAGCCGATCCCGATCTGTGTCCCGCAGCAGCACCAGTAGTTGCGCACGCCCGGGGCCGGTCCAATCAGCGGGTTGCCGTCGGGCGGATGGCTGATCGCGCCGTGCACCTCGCGCTGAATGCCCAGAGCGGCAAAGATCGGCATGCGGTTCAGGCTTTCCTCAAGATACGGCATGACCCGGTCATAGTCGGCGTCAAAAAGCCAGTTCTCATAGTCCCATGGGCAGTGATCCTGCCAGACCGCGTTCGGGTTTTCCTTTTCGTAGATCCCGATCAGCCCGCGCTTCTGCTCCATCCGGATGTAGCCCGAGACTTTCCTGTCATCGCGGATCACCGGCAGTTCGGTGTCCAGCGCGGCAAACTCCGGCACCGGCTCGGTGACGAAATAGTGGTGCGTCATCGACGTCATCGGCAGCTGCAGGCCCGACCATTCGCCCATTTGCCGGGCATAGGTGCCGCCTGCGTTGACCACGTGTTCGCACAGGATCGTGCCCTTTTCGGTCTCGACCCGCCACGCGCCGGACGGCTCTTGCGTGATGTTCGTTGCACGACACTGGCGGATGATCCGCACGCCCTTTTGCCGCGCACCCGCGGCCATCGCCATCGTCACGTTGGTCGGATCGACATGCCCGTCGTCCGGCGTGTGCAGCGCGCCCAGCACACCATCGAGGTTGTAGAACGGGTGCAGTTCCGCCACCCGCTGCGGCCCCACCAGTTCGATGTTGAACCCCAGCGCCCGACCCACGGACAGCGTGTGCCGCAGCCAGTCCATCTCGTCTTCGGTATAGGCGAGGCGGAAGGACCCACAGCCATGCCATGTGACCGGTTGGCCCGTCTCCGCCTCGAGCGCGCCCGCGTAGAGGCCGATGTTGTAATCCACGCACTTGCCCAACCCAAAGCTGGAGGTGGAATGGGTGATCTGGCCTGCCGCGTGCCATGTGCTGCCCGATGTCAGCTCTGCCTTTTCCAGCAGGACGGTGTCGGCGCCCCAGCCTTCGTGGCCCAGATGATAGGCGAGCCCGACGCCCATGATGCCGCCGCCGACAATGACAACGCGGGCCTGCGTGGGAACCTCATTCGACACCGGAATGATCCTTTTCGAGTCGCTTTTACGCTCGACAGGCTAAGCAAACAAAAATACCATCGTCAATCATGAATGGGACAAATGTATCAAACACGATTCTGGAGCGGCTGGCCGGGGAACTGCCCGCGCTGACGCCGGAGGCCCGCAAGGCCGCGACCTATGTGCTGGAAAACCCCCGCGATGTGGGCGTGTCGACCGTGCGCGAGATCGCGCAGGCGGCCAACGTGAAACCCAACACCGTCGTGCGCATGGCGCGGCAGGTCGGCTTTGACGGGTACGAGGATTTTCGCGCACCGTTCCGCGAGGCAATCCGCCGGGGGGCGGCCGACTTTCCCGACCGGGCGCGCTGGCTGCAGGACATTCGCAAATCCGGCGACATGGGCGGGCTTTATGCCGACATGGTGCGCGACGTTCTGGCCAATCTCGAGGATACGTTTGCCGGGATCTCCACCGATGACCTGAAGGCCGCCGCCGAAGCCATCTGGTCCGCGCGGCGGGTGTTCAACCTGGGTGTCGGCGTGAACAACGCCAATGTGCGCAACTTCACCTATCTGGCCTCGACCGGCATGACGGAGTTTCACGCCATCCCCCGCCCCGGCTCCACCCCGATCGACGATCTGGCCTGGGCGGACCAGCGCGACGTCCTGATCGCCATCACCTGCAAGCCCTATCGCACCGAAGTGGTCGAAGCGGTCAAGATCGCCCGTGAACAGGGGATGACCATCGTGGCGCTGTCCGACAGCCCGGCCAGCCCGATCCTGCAACTGGCGGACCACAGCTTTGTCGTGTCGGTGGACACGCCGCAGTTCTTTCCGTCCTCGGTCAGCATTATCGCTCTGTTGGAAACGCTGCTGTCATTCGTCATCGCGGTGGCGAGTGACAGGATCGTCGCGCGGGTGGAGACGTTTCACAAACGCCGCCACCAGCTTGGGCTGTATACGACATGACCGGGCCGGTCCGGTCCCTTGCCGCGCGGTACTACACCGATCCGCAGGTGTTCCAGCTGGAGACGGAGGGGCTGCTGGCGCAAACGTGGCAGTTTGGCTGCCATGCCTCCGAGCTGGAGAACACCGGCGACTATGCCACGTTCGAGATTGCCGGCGAAAGCCTGTTTGCCATCCGTGGGCGGGACGGCACGATCCGGGTGTTCTACAACGTGTGCCAGCACCGTGCGCACCAATTGGTCAGCGGCACCGGCACCACCCGCGTTGTTGTCTGCCCCTATCACGCCTGGACCTATGAGCTGACCGGAGAGCTGCGCGCAGGCCCCAACATCGCGACCGTAGACGGGTTCGACAAATCCAGCGTCTGCCTGACCCAGGTCCGCGCCGAAGAATTCCTGGGATTTGTATTCGTCAACCTCGACCCCGATGCCGCGCCGATGGAAGACTGGTTTCCCGGCGCGCGGGCCGAGCTGGAGGCGTGGGTGCCCAACTGGGCCGACCTGAGGCCACTGGAATGGGTGGACATCCCCGAAAACTGCAACTGGAAGGTCTCGGTCGAAAACTATTCCGAATGCTATCATTGTGCGCTGAACCACCCGACCTTTGCCAATGGCGTGGTCAAGCCCGAGACCTATGACATCCAGCCGCAAGGCAAGTGCCTTCGCCACACGACCGAGTGTCAGGCGCTGGACCAGATGACCTACGACATCAACTCGGGCTTTGCCAACAGCCACGGGTATTCCAGCTGGTTTCTGTGGCCGATGTTTTCGTTTCAGGTCTACCCCGGCAACGTGCTGAACACCTACCACTGGCGGGCGGTGGATACCTGCCATGTGGTCGTGTGGCGCGGCTGGTATTCGGTCGGTGGGGCGGATGACGAAATGGTGCGCAGGCTCGCCGTGCAGGACCGCGCCACCACGGTCGAAGAGGACATCCACCTGGTCGAAAGCGTGCAGCGCGGCCTGGGCTCACGCGGGTACAGGCCGGGGCCGCTGGTGGTGGACCCCAAAGGCGGCGTGAACTCGGAACATCCCGTCATGCACTTGCAGCGCTGGATGCGCGAGGCGATTGATGGCTGAATGCGGTCAGGCGGACACGCCGCAGGACAACCGCACCGGAGCAGAAAGGTTACACACATGAGCACATTTGACGAAGACCTGTTCCTCAAGGGGTTGGAACAACGCAAAGCCACCCTCGGCGCGGCCTATGTGGAGAAAAACCTGGCCACCGCCGACGACTTCACCCGCCCGTTTCAGGAGGCAATGACCGCCTGGTGCTGGGGCTTTGGCTGGGGCGACGACGTGATCGACGCCAAGACGCGGTCGATGATGAACCTGTCGATGATCGGCGCGTTGGGCAAGATGAGCGAATGGGAAATCCACTGCCGCGGCGCGATCACCAACGGCGTCAGTCAGGACGAGATCCGCGCTATCATCCACGTGATCGGCATCTATTGCGGCGTGCCGCAGGCGCTGGAATGCTTTCGCGTGGCGCGCAAGGTGCTGGAGGAGAGCCCACAGTCCTGAGGTTTGGGTGTCGTGCCCCTCTGACCGCAGGCGCCGGGTCAAACGCGCACTGCGCGCCGACCGCTCAGCGCGGCAGGGCGGCGGCGGCGCGGGCCAATGCCTCGATACCGGACCAGTCGCCAGCCTGCACCATGTCCTTGGGCGCGACCCAGGACCCACCAGCGCAGATCACGTTTGGCAGGCTCAGGTAGCTGTGTGCATTGGCGGGGCTCACGCCGCCCGTTGGGCAGAACGCGATCTGTGGCAGAGGCGCGCCAATGGCCTTGAGCGCGGGCGCGCCGCCCGATGTCTCGGCAGGAAAGAACTTGAGCATGTCATAGCCGCGCGCAAAGAGCGCCATCGCCTCGGAGGCGGTTGCGGCCCCCGGCAGCACCGGCAGCCCCTCCGCCTCGCAGGCCGAGAGCAGCGCATCGGTTGAGCCCGGCGAGACGCCGAACTGTGCGCCGGCGGCCTTGGCGTCGGCCACATCCTCGGGTGTGACCAGCGTGCCCGCTCCGACGATGCCGCCGGGCACCTCTGCCATGGCGGCGATCACGTCCAGTGCGACCGGTGTGCGCAGCGTCACCTCGAGCGCGGGCAAACCGCCCGCCACCAGCGCCTCGGCCAGCGGGCGCGCATGCGCCACATCCTCGACCACCAGAACCGGCACGATCGGGGCCAGCTCACAGATTTCACGTGCCCGGACAGAGGCGCCTTTTGCCGTAATCATTCAAAAATCTCCAAATACAGTCGCGCCCGTGTCGGCAGAGCCCACCGTGTTGCGGAACGCGTGGAACAAATCGCGCCCCACGCCCCACTGATTATCCGACAGGTCCGCGGTGGCAAGGGGGCGATCGAGGGCACCTTGCGTCACAACCTCGAGCGTGCCGGCGTCGCCGTCGACCCGGATCACATCGCCGTCGGCGATCCGTCCGATGGGTCCGCCATCCAGCGCTTCGGGGCTGACATGGATCGCGGCGGGTACCTTGCCGGACGCGCCAGACATCCGCCCATCGGTGACCAGCGCCACCTTTTGGCCGCGCCCCTGCAGGATGCCCAGCATCGGTGTGAGCGAGTGCAGTTCGGGCATGCCATTGGCCTTCGGCCCCTGAAACCGCACGACGATCACAACGTCACCTGTCGCGAACTCGCCGGCCTTGAACGCTACCTTGACCGCGTCCTGATCATGGAACACGCGCGCCGGGGCCTCGACCACGCGGTGCTCGGGTGCGACGGCGGACACTTTCATCACGCCGGTGCCCATGTTGCCCGCCATGCGGCTCAGCCCGCCGGTCGGTTGGAACGGGTCAGAGGCGGGGCGCACGATCTTGTCGTTCAGACTGGTGCCAGCGCCGGGTCTCCATGTCAGCGCGCCATCGATCAGCTTGGGCTCTTGGGTGTAGTGCTCAAGCCCCTCGCCCGCGACGGTTTGGGTGTCGTCATGCAGCAGCCCGGCGCCCAGCAATTGCCCGATCATGTAGCCAAGGCCACCGGCAGCGTGGAAGTGGTTCACGTCCGCCAGCCCGTTAGGATAGACGCGCGCCAGCAGCGGTGTGACCTCCGACAGTTCGGCGAAGTCCTCCCAATCCAGCACGATGCCGCCAGCCCGCGCCATGGCGATCAGGTGGATCAGCAGGTTGGTCGACCCGCCGGTGGCGTTCAGCCCGATGATCCCGTTCACGAACGCCTTTTCATTCAGGATGCTCGCGACGGGAGTGTAGCTGTTGCCCAGTGCGCTGAGGCTCAGCGCGCGGCGCGCGCCTTCGGTCGTCAGGGCATCGCGCAGCGGCGTGTTGGGATTGACAAAGGACGCGCCCGGCAGGTGCAGGCCCATGAACTCCATCAGCATCTGGTTGGTGTTGGCCGTGCCGTAGAACGTGCACGTGCCCGGCCCGTGATAGGCCGCCATCTCGGAGGCCAGCAGTTCCTCGCGCGTGGCCTCACCCGCAGCGTAGCGTTGCCGCACCTTGGCCTTGTCGTCATTCGATAGGCCTGACGTCATCGGACCGGCAGGCAGGAAGACCGCAGGCATATGGCCAAAGGACTGCGCCGCAATGATCAGGCCCGGCACGATCTTGTCGCACACCCCGAGGAACACAGCGGCGTCAAAGGTGTTGTGGCTGAGCGCCACACCAGCGGCCAGCGCGATCACGTCGCGGGAAAACAGGCTCAGTTCCATGCCGGCCTCACCCTGGGTGACGCCGTCGCACATGGCGGGCACGCCGCCTGCAACCTGCGCCGTGCCACCCGCCGCCCGGACCGCGTCGCGGATCAGCGTGGGATAGCGTTCGAACGGCTGGTGCGCCGACAGCATGTCATTGTAGGCGGTCACGATGCCGAGGTTGCCCGCCGACGCTTCGGCAAGGCGGCTCTGGTCATCGCCCGCGGCGGCAAAGGCGTGCGCCTGCCCCGAACAGCTCAGGTGCGCGCGCGCAGGGCCTTGCGACTTGGCCGCGGCCATCCGGTCGAGGTAGCGGCGGCGCGTGGGCGCGCTGCGGTCGATGATACGTTGGGTGACATCGTGGACTGTGGCGTTCAGGGGCATGGGCTCTCCTTTGGCACGCGGATGAATTTGCGCGCAGTGTATCACGCCCGAAATGATAGCGCTAACGGGAAATCATGCCATGGTGCCGCAGGAAAACACGCGCCGCCGCTAGGCAACGGCGTCGCCACAACATATAGTGTGCGCAAAGTGGCGAAAGCCAACGCGCGACAAGGGGACAGGCATGGCGCACATCATCGTTGTCGGCAATGAAAAGGGCGGCGCCGGCAAATCGACCGTGTCGATGCACGTGGCGACCTCACTGGCGCGCATGGGGCACAAGATCAGCGCGTTGGATCTGGACCTGCGCCAGCGCACCTTTGGGCGCTATGTCGAGAACCGCCGCGCCTTTCTCGCATCGGCAGAGCTGAGCCTCGCCTGTCCGGATGTGCACGACCTGCCCGAGATCGACGCAAGCGCGCTCAAGCCCGGCGAAAACATCTATGACCACCGGCTGTCGGCAGCCGTGGCGACGCTGGAGCCGGACAACGACTTTATCCTCATCGACTGCCCCGGCTCGCATACGCGGCTCAGCCAGGTGGCGCATTCGCTGGCCGATACGCTGATCACGCCGCTGAACGACAGCTTTGTCGACTTTGACCTGTTGGCCAAGACCGACCCAACCGGTGAAAAGATACTGGGCCCGTCCGTATATTCGGAGATGGTCTGGAACGCGCGGCAGTTGCGGGCGCAGGCGGGGCTCAAGCCCATCGACTGGATCGTGGTGCGCAACCGCGTCGGCACCCAGCGCATGGTCAACAAGGAAAAGATGGAGCGCGTGCTGGGCGCGCTGTCCAGACGTATCGGCTTTCGCGTGGCTCCGGGATTTTCCGAGCGGGTGATCTTTCGCGAACTGTTTCCGCGGGGGCTGACCCTGCTGGACCTCAAGGATATCGGGGTCAAGCAGATGAACATCTCGAACGTTGCCGCGCGGCAGGAATTGCGCGATCTGGTTAAGGCGCTGGAGTTGCCGGGGGTCGAGCTGAACTTTTAGCCGACGGTTTCGACGAACCAGTCCATCATCCTTGGCGCCCAGCCCTTGGGCGCGCCATGCCCGCCCTTGTGCAGCATCAGCTGGATTTCCCCGGCGGCGCAATCGGTCCAGTGGCGGAACCACAAATCGCCCTCATAACTGTTCTGTTCGGGCTGGCGCGCGTCGCAACCATTGGTGGCGCGCAGGATCTTGAGCGACGCCCACACATCCCCCTGCACCACCGCGCCGAAGGACCGCCCCTCGAGCGGGACGGTGCGGTCGTTCCAGCCATGGGTGTGGAACAGCCGCACCGGAGCGGCACAGGTCTCCGGCAGATCATCCCAGAACGCACCCGCGAGCGGCGCATAGGCGTCGGCAAAATCGGGCACCTGACAAGCCATGTCCCACACCATCGATCCCCCGCGCGAAAACCCGGCGAGCAGGACCATGCCGTCCTCCAGCCCCGTGCGCGCACGCACATCGGCCATCACATCGGCCAGAAACACCTTGTCGTCACGATTGTGACTGTAATTGCTGGCCTTCACCGACCAATCCCGCTGCCAGCGGTTTTCCGGGTGCCACCCGTTCGGCGCGACAAAGACAAAGCCGCGCTCCAGCGCCGCCTTGGCCAGACCGGAGTTCAGCAAGCCGCGCCCGCGCCCACCGCCGCCGTGCAGGTGCATCACGATCCCCTTGGGGGCCACACTGGGCAGTGCGAGGTGATAGTCACCGCTCGGGATAACGCAGGGCGTTTCCGCATCGCCACAATCGACGCTTTGCGCCAAGGCAGGGGTGGCAAGGCCAAATGCAGTCAGGCCGATCACGGCGAGGGTCAGGCGTAGTCTGCGCATGGGATGTGCTCCGGGCTGGACGGCGTTGACACTGACCCTGTGCCGCGCGCCGCGTCGGCGCAAATCACTTTCCCCTGAGTGTGTCGGACAGGGGCCGCTGTGCCAGCCGGGCGAGCAACGTGCGCAGATGTGCGGCCTCCTCCGGCGACAGATCGGCGACCAGCGCCTGATCATACCGATCCGCCACGCGCCGCAGGTCTTCGAACGCGGCCCGGCCTGCCGGGGTCAGTGCCAGATGCTCCACCCGCCGGTCGGCCCCGTCGCGCGCACGGGTCAGGAACCGCCGCCCCTCCAGCTTGGCGACCGCGCGGCTGATCTTGGTCTTGTGCAACTGCGCCCGCTCCGCGATCTGGCGCGCGGTCATCTGCTCGTACATGCCCAGATGAAACAGCACCCGCCATTCGTTGCGCAACATGCCGTAGCGGTCCTTGTAGACCTGCTGAAACGCAAGGCTCGACACTTCAGCCGCCTGATTGAGGAGGTAGGGCAGAAAGTGTTCGAGGTTGAAGCCGGACATGCGCCACTCCGCTTGTTAGTTACAAATACAACTATTACGTTGAGGCGACTCAAGGCAACCGGGAGATGCCGTGATGAACCGCCAGACTGCACCGCATGCGATGATCCAGGCCCCGTCGGGCGCCGGGATCACGGCCGGTTACATGCCCGGCTTCGGCAATGATTTTGAGACCGAAGCCCTGCCCGGCGCCCTGCCCGAAGGCATGAATTCACCGCAAAAGTGCAACTACGGCCTTTATGGCGAACAGCTCAGCGGTACCGCCTTCACCGATGTGCGGCCCGAACGCACGTGGTGCTACCGCATCCGCCCGTCCGTCAAGCATTCGCACCGCTATGCGCGCATCGACCTGCCCTATTGGAAGTCCGCCCCCCACGTGGTGGACGACGTGACCAGCCTCGGCCAGTACCGCTGGGACCCGGTGCCGCATTCCGACCAGCCGCTCACATGGCTCACCGGCATGCGGACGATGACCACGGCGGGGGACGTGAACACGCAGGTGGGCATGGCCAGCCACATCTACCTCGTGACGCAGTCCATGCAGGACGCCTATTTCTACTCCGCCGACAGCGAGATGCTGGTGGTTCCGCAAGAAGGGCACCTGCGGTTCTGCACCGAGCTGGGCATCATCGACATCGCCCCCAAGGAGATCGCCATTCTACCCCGCGGCCTGCTCTACCGGGTCGAGGTGCTCGAAGGCCCCGCGCGCGGCTTTGTCTGCGAGAATTACGGGGCCAAGTTCGCACTGCCGGGGCGCGGGCCCATCGGCGCCAACTGCATGGCCAACCCGCGCGACTTCAAGGCCCCCGTGGCCGCATTCGAGGACCGCGAGGCCCCGTCCACCGTCACAATCAAGTGGTGCGGCCAGTTTCACGAGACGCAGATCGGCCATTCACCGCTGGATGTGGTGGCCTGGCATGGCAACTATGCGCCGGTAAAATACGACCTGCGCACCTATTGCCCGGTCGGCGCGGTGCTGTTCGACCACCCTGATCCCTCAATATTTACGGTGCTCACGGCCCCTTCGGGCCAGCAGGGCGTGGCCAATATCGACTTTGTCCTGTTCCGCGAGCGCTGGATGGTGGCCGAAGACACATTCCGCCCGCCGTGGTATCACAAGAACATCATGTCCGAGCTGATGGGCAACATCTATGGCCAGTACGACGCCAAGCCCAAAGGGTTCGTCCCCGGGGGCATGTCCCTGCACAACATGATGCTGCCGCACGGCCCCGACAAAACCGCGTTCGAAGGGGCCAGCAATGCCGATCTTGACGCGGTCAAGCTGGAGAACACCATGTCGTTCATGTTCGAGACCCGCTTTCCCCAACACCTCACCCGCTTTGCCGCAGAGGAGGCGCCGTTACAGGACGACTACATCGACTGCTGGTCCGATATCGAAAAGAAATTCGACGGCACACCGGGGCGGAAATGATGGACGGCGCAATGGTCATCCTCGGCTATGTGATGGGCGCGTTTCTGGTGTTCCTCGCGGGCTTCATGTTGTGGGCCTTCTGGCAGAAATTCGTCGCACGCCGTCCGGACCTATACGGCAAGGGGCCGGGCCATGACCTGCGCGGGCCCGAACGCGGCCAGTGGGACAGGCCGGACAAATGATCAGCTTTCTGGCCTCTGTCTCTTGGATTGGCTGGGCGCTGATCGCGTTGGTGGTGTTCACCCTCCTGTCCCTGCCAAAGATCCTGCGCGAGGGGATACGCGGCGTCGCGGGCACGGCCGAACGCCGCAAGCAACCCGGCGAAAACCCAGCGACCATGGGCACCAACGCCACTGACACGCCTTCAGGCGATGATACCGGCGCACCATGACGCTTTACTCCTACTGGCGTTCGACAACGTCCTACCGCGTGCGTTGCGCGCTGCACCTCAAGGGGCTGACCTTTGACACGGTGGCTGTCGACCTGCTGGCCGGCGCTCAGCACGACGCCGACTACGCAGCACTGAACCCCGGTCAAGGCGTGCCGACGCTGGTGCTGGACGACGGCACCGCCTTGACCCAGTCGCTCGCGATCATCGACTATCTCGACGCCATCGCGGTCCCCCGGCTGCTGCCCGACGACCCGATGCAGCGGGCCCGCGTACTGGCCGCCGCACATACCGTCGCGCTCGACATCCATCCGGTCAACAACCTGCGCGTGGTGCAGCACCTGCAAGCCGCCAATGGGGCCAGCGCAGAAGACGCGAAGGCGTGGATGCAGCACTGGATCAACGAGGGCTTCACCACCCTCGAGGCCATAGTCACCGATGACGCCCCCTTCGCCTTTGGTGACACCCCGGATCTGGCCGATATCTGCATCGTCAGCCAAGCCTACAATGCCCACCGCTGGGGCGTCGACATGGCCCCCTTCCGCCGCATCACACGGATCGAGGCGGCCTGCCTCGCCCATCCGGCCATCGCCGCCGCCCATCCCGACAACCAACCGGACGCACAATGACACTCCTGAAATCCTGGGTGGACAGCGCCAACAGCGCCACCACCGACTTTCCCCTCAACAACCTGCCCTATGGCGTCTTCTCGATGACCCAAGGCGACGCCCGGTGCGGCGTGGCGATCGGCGACATGATCCTCGACATGTATGCCGCCGAGGAACAGGGCGTGATCGACCTCGCGGATGAGCCGCTCTTTGACGTGCCGTTCTGGAATGAGCTGATGGAGCAAGGCCCCGCCGTCTGGACCGCTCTGCGCAACCGCCTGACCGACCTGTTGGCCGACAGCAGCACCGACCGCGCACTGGTCGAGCCGCTGCTGGTGCCCATGGCCGATGCGACCCTGCACATGCCGCTTGTCGTCTCCGAGTTCACCGATTTCTACGCGGGCCGCCACCATGCAACGAATGTGGGCACCATGTTCCGCGGTGCCGAAAACGCCCTGCCGCCGAACTGGCTGCACATTCCCATCGGCTATAATGGCCGCGCGTCGTCTGTCGTCGTCTCCGGCACTGATGTCCGCCGACCCTGGGGTCAGCTGAAATCCCCCGACCACAACACGCCCGCCTTCCTCCCCTCGCGCCGCTTCGACCTGGAGCTTGAGATGGGCGCAATCGTCGGCAGGGCCTCCAACGGCCCCATCTCGGTGGACGAGGCAGACGCTGCGATCTTCGGCTACGTGCTGCTCAACGACTGGTCGGCGCGCGATATCCAGGCCTGGGAATACCAGCCCCTCGGCCCGTTTCAGGCCAAGGCCACCGCCACCTCCATCAGCCCCTGGATCGTGACCAGGGCCGCACTTGAGCCCTTCCGCACCACCACGCCCGAAAGGGAGTTCGAGTTGCTCGACCACCTCAAGGACACTGGCCCGATGCTCTACAACATCGACCTCAGCGTGACCCTCGCCCCCGTGGGCAAGGCCGCCACGACCATCGCCGAAACCAACTACAACCAGATGTACTATTCCGCCGCCCAGCAATTGGCGCATCACAGCACGTCCGGCTGCCCGATGAACGTGGGCGATCTGCTGGGCTCGGGCACCATCTCCGGCCCCACCAAACCCGAACGCGGGTCCCTGCTGGAACTCAGCTGGGGCGGAAAGGAGCCTCTGACCCTCGACACCGGCGACACCCGCACCTTCCTCGAGGATGGCGACACGCTCACCCTCGCAGGTCACGCCACAGGCGACGGCTACAGGATCGGCTTCGGCACCTGCACCGGCACCATCCGTCCTGCCCTCGACGACCCGTACAAACGATGATCCCTCTTCATCTTGCCAAATAAACTCTGGGGTCCGGGGTAGCGCCCCGGTCCAACAGACACCAAAAGGGACCACCAAAATGGCCAAAGCCTTCGCCTCGCAGGGGGACATGACCGAAAAAACCATCACCTTCGAAGAGGTGGGCCGCGACATCTGGGCCTTTACCGCCGAAGGTGACCCCAATTCCGGCGTGATCATCGGCGATGACAGCGTCATGATCGTCGAGGCCCAGGCCACCCCGCGCCTCGCCCACAAGGTGATCGAAAAGGTCCGCGAGGTCACCGACAAGCCCATCACGCATCTCGTCCTCACCCATTACCACGCCGTCCGCGTGCTCGGCGCCTCGGCCTACGGCGCGCCGCAGATCATCATGTCCGAAAAGGCGCGCGGCATGGTCGCCGAACGCGGGCAAGAGGATTGGGACAGCGAATTCCAGCGCTTTCCCCGCCTCTTCGAAGGGCACGAGAGCATCCCGGGCCTCACCTGGCCCACCACCACGTTCAACGGCAGGATGAGCGTCTATCTGGGCAAGCGCCGCATCGACATCATGCAGGTCGGCCGCGCCCACACCGCAGGCGATGCCGTGATTTATGTGCCCGATGCCAACGTCATGTTCACCGGTGACATCGTCGAATACCACTCCGCCTGCTATTGCGGTGACGGCCATTTCCACGACTGGCCCGACACGCTGGAAAACATCCGCGGCTTTAACCTTGACGCCATCGCCCCGGGACGCGGTGACGCCCTGATCGGCCCCGACATGGTCAACGCCGCCATTTCATCGACAGCGGACTTCGTCCGCTCCACCTACCTGCCCGCCGCGCGCGTCGCCCTGCGCGGCGGCACCCTCAAGGAGGCGTGGGACGCCGTCCGTGCCGAATGCGATCCAAAGTTCAGCGACTACGCGATCTACGAACATTGCCTGCCCTTCAACGTGGCCCGCGCCTATGATGAGGCGCTGGACATCGACACACCGCGCATCTGGACAGCCGAACGCGACATCGCAATGTGGGAGGCGCTTCAGGCATGAGTGACATCGTCGACATGCTGGTCCGTATGGCGCAGAACAACGCATGGGCGAACGCGCGGCTTTCTAGCGCCATCTCCGATATGGACAACGCGACCTTCGCCGCACCGCGCCCCGGCTTTTTTGGCTCACTTCAGGCTATACTGAACCACATCCACAAGGCCGATCTGTTTTATCTCGACGCATTGGAACAGGGCGGCCTTGGCCGGTCCGTGCTCTTCGAAGACGATTTGCCCGGCGTCACCGAACTCGCCGCCGCCCAAGCCGAAACCGACGCGAGGTTGATCCGGTTTTGCCAGACCCTGACACCCGCCATGCTTGCTGACTCCCGTCAGACCGAGCGCCGCGACGGAACTGTGTCCGAAACCGTCGGCGCGCTGCTCCCGCACCTGTTCCAGCATCAAATCCACCACCGTGGACAGGCCCACGTCATGGTACAGGACGCCGGCATCGCGCCACCGCAGCTCGACGACTTCTTTCTCGATTACGAACGCCACCCCGCTGCCAAACCCTATTTCGCATGAACAAATACGGCCCCACCCGCGGCGATCTGATTTTCCGCCTCGCTGTCTCGCTCGCCGGCCTCGCGATACTGGCCGCCGCCATCGCCTATCGCGGCTGGCCGCAAGGCCCCGGCGGTTGGGAGGCCGTGGGCATCGCCGGCCTGTTCTTTGGCGGCACCACAATCTGGACCCTGATCAAGCTGATCAGAAAGGACCACCCCGATGGCCTATGATTACGCCCCCTTTCCCTATGTCGCCCCGCCGGGCCTCACCGCGCCCGAGCCACGCCACCCGGTGGCCATCGTCGGCGCAGGCCCCATCGGCCTCGCCATGGCCATCGACCTGGCCCAGCACAGCATCAAATCCGTCGTGCTCGATGACAACAACGTGGTCTCCGTCGGCTCCCGCGCCATCTGCTGGGCGAAACGCACGCTCGAGATTTTCGACCGCCTCGGCGTCGGCACCCGCATGCGCGACAAGGGTGTCACCTGGAAAGTCGGCCGTCTGTTCCACGGCGCGGACGAGGTCTACAGCTTCGATCTGCTGCCCGAAGACGGCCACAAGTACCCTGCCTTCATCAACCTCCAGCAATACTATGTCGAACAATACCTCGTCGAACGCGCACAGGATCTGAGCGACCACATAGACCTGCGCTTTCTCAACAAGGTCACCGACCATACCGATCACGGCGACCATGTCCGCCTGAGCATCGAAACCCCCGACGGCCCCTACGAGATCGAGGCCGACTACTACATCGCCGCCGAAGGCGCAGGCTCGCCCACACGTAAACGTATGAGCCTCCCGTTCGAAGGCCAAACCTTCGAAGAGCACTTTTTGATCGTCGACGTCGAACTCCCCCACAGCCCGTTCGAAACCGACGACCCCGAACGCTGGTTCTGGTTCGCCCCGCCCTTCCACGCAGGTCAGTCGGCCCTGCTGCACAAACAGCCCGACAACATCTACCGGATCGACCTGCAACTGGGCCCCGACACCGACCCCAGCACCGAGGCCACGGAGGAAAAGGTGATCCCCCGCATCAAGGCCATCATCGGCGACACCCCCTTCCGCCTCGACTGGATGAGCGTCTACAAGTTTCGCTGCGCCAAGCTCGACCGCTTTGTGCACAACCGCGTGCTCTTTGTCGGCGACAGCGCCCATGTGGTCTCGCCCTTCGGTGCGCGCGGCGGCAATGGCGGCATCCAGGACGTCGACAATCTCGGCTGGAAACTCGCCGCCGTCCTCAACGGTGCGCCCGCCACGCTGCTCGACAGCTACGACGACGAACGCCGCCACGGCGCACAGGAAAACATCCTGAACTCGGCACGCGCCACCAACTTCATGACGCCAAAGACCGAGATCGAGGCGCTCTTTCGCAATGAAACACTCGCACTCGCCGCAAAACACCCCTTCGCCCGCAAGCTCATCAATTCCGGCAGGCTCAGCCAGCCCTGCAGCCTCGCCAATCAGCCGCTGCAAACCGGCACGCACCCGCTCGTCGGGCGCGCGTTGATCGACTTGCCCATGGGCAACGGCTGGTTGGTGGAACAGGCACAAGGCCGCTTCCGACTTCTCACCGTGGACGCGCAGGACTGGCAAACCCCGGACGGCATCGACACACTCCCGCTGCCAAACACACCCGAACGCACCCAACGCTACGGCGACACAGGCGCATTCCTGCTCCGCCCTGACGGTCACATCTGCGCTTTTTTCGAAACCCCCGACGCCAAGGCCATCGCTACCGCCCACGCCCGCGCCACCGGAGCCACCCCATGATCCTCCAGGACACCCTCGGCCCAGAGGGCGACGACGCCTACGCCGCGCTGATCGCAGCGCATGAAGGCCTCAGCACCGCACAATCCCACGCCCTCAACGCTCGCCTCATCCTCATCCTGATGAACGAGATGGGCGACCCGGATCGCTTCACACAACTCCTCACCGAAGCCCGCGCATTGTCTTCTTCTGACTGAAAATACCACGGGGGTTTGGGGGCAGCGCCCCCATCAAACGCAGCCACCGTAGGTGGATGCACAACATCACATGCCGCGTCAGCGGCGCACTTCAGGGGGCCGCCGCCCAGGCCTCGACCTCGACCACGAATTCGGGCCGGGTAAAGCCCGACACGATCATCAGGGTCGAGCTTGGCAGCACCTCCCGCGCCCCCACAAACGCATCGCGCGCGACCATGTAGCCCGCCATATGCGCCCGGTCCGTCACGAACGCACTAAGGTGAAACACATCCCCGGGTCCCATCCCCGCTGCGCCCAGAATCGCCACGATATTCGCAAAACAGATCCGCGCCTGCGCCTCCGCCCCCGGCGGCACCACATCGTCCCGCACCCCCAACTGCCCGGACGTGCGCACCAACCGCTGACCGGGGGGCAGTTCCACCCCATGGGAATAGCGGGCAAAGGGCGGGGCGATGGTGGGGGGCGTGAGCGCTTTCATGACGACAGACTTGCGCAGCCACGCGAAATTTGGAAGGCTCCGCACATATCTCTGGCACAGATTCACATTTTTAGGGCCGCACCACATCCCCAACTGCACGGGAGCGATGCGCATGCGGATCCTATGTGTCAGGCACGAGGCTGACCCCACCGACGACCGGATCACCACGTGGTGCGCCGAAAACGGCGTCACCGCCGACATCCGGCGCCCGTTTCAGGGTGACACGCTGGGCGAGATCACCGAAGATCTGGCAGGCGTCGCCGTCTATGGCGGCACCTACAACGCCTACGACAACGCCCTGCATCCGTTCCTGAACGAGGAATACAGGATGATCGACGCCGCCATGACGGCAGGCGTCCCGCTGCTGGGCCTGTGTCAGGGCGCGCAGATGATTGCACATCACATGGGCGCCTTTGCCGGTGATCCCGGCCACGGCCAGCACGAGTTTGGCTATTACGAGGTCACGCCGACAGCAGCGGGCAGGGACTGGCTGCCGACGCCCATGCACTTCACGCAGGCGCATTTCCACACGTTCGAAACGCCGCACGGGGGGACACATCTGGCCTCCAGCGCGCTGTTCGCAAATCAGGCCTTTTCAGTGCAGGACAAGGTAATGGCGCTACAGTTCCACCCCGAACAGACGCAGGCCGGTTTTGGCCGCTGGATGGCGCGGGGCGACGACTGGGACCGTTATGGCAAGCCGGGCGTGCAGGCCAAGGACGAACAGCGCCGCCTCATGGCCGAACACGATGCCGCACAGCACCGCTGGTTCATGGGCTTTCTCGATCGGTTCTTTGGACGCAATCGGTGACAGACATCCTTGTTCCGGCCAGTCTGCTGCGCGATCCCGCGCGGTTCGGCGGCACCGTGGCTGGCGACATGCGCCGCGGTCAACCTGTGGTGCGGGACGGGCGGCTCTTGGCGCTCACCGCGCCGACCGGCAGCGCCACCCGGATCGTCTTGCCGCAGCTGACGGAGGCGCATTGCCACCTCGACAAATGCCACACCCAGCACCGCCTTGGCCCCACGGGTGGCGACCTGCCCCACGCCATCGCGATGCAACGCGCCGACAAGGTGCACTGGACCGAGGCCGACCTGCGCGCCCGCGCCACGCGCGGCCTGAGCGAAGCGCGCGCGGCAGGCTGCCAGCTGATCCGCAGCCACGTGGACTGGTCCGATGACGGCGCGCCTCCGCGCGCGTGGTCGGTGCTGGGTGAGCTGGCACAGGATCATCCGCAGCTTCAACGCGCCGCCCTGACCGGGGTCATGCAGTGGGCCGATCCGGACTTTGCCCAGACGGTTGCGCGGCATCTGACCCGTGACGAGGGCGTGCTCGGCGCGTTTGTCTATGATCAGCCGGGGCTGCGGGACGGGCTGCAGGTGATCTTTGACATGGCGAACCGGCATGGTCTGCCGCTCGACTTTCATGTGGACGAAGGGCTGGGCGACATGAACGGGCTAGAGGCGATTGCCGACACCGCCCTTGCAACCGGTTGCAAGGGTCCGATCCTGTGCGGCCACGCCGTCAGCCTGATGGACCGCAGCGCCACCGATCTGGAGCGCATCATCGACAAGCTGTTGGTCGCCCGCATCCACATCTGCGCGCTGCCGGCCACCAACCTCTACCTGCAAGGGCGCACCAGCGGCACGCCGGACCGGCGCGGCCTGACCCGACTGCGCGAGCTTCACGCAGCTGGCGTGCCCATCATCATCGGCTCGGACAATGTGGCCGACGCGTTTTGCCCCACGGGCGCGCATGACCCGATGGCTGCCCTGTCGCTTGCGCTGCTGGCCGCGCATCTTGACCCGCCACTGGACCGCTGGTTGCCCGCGATCACGACCGATGCGGCCACGGCACTCGGCACCGCACCCACATTCATCGACGGCGCCCCGCTGGACGCCCTTTTGGTCTACGACGCGCCTGACATTGCCACCGTGATCGCGGGCCGCGCCCCACACGTTTCCGCCACCGAGGTTCTGACATGACATCCATCTCCGGCAAGACCGACATCGACTGGGCCGCCTTTGCCACCGCCCTCGCCCCCATCGAGACCATCAGCGAAACTGTGCTGGTCAAGAAACGCAGCCGCGACTTCTTTTGGTATTCGCCGATCCTGAACGACAGCCTGCGCACCTGCTTTGGCGATCTGGTCGCCCGTCCCAAGAGCACCGAAGAGATGGCGCGCACGCTCGCGCTTGCCCACGCCCACGACGCGCCCATCGTGCTGCGCGGCGGGGGTACGGGCAATTACGGGCAGGCAGTGCCGATGCAGGGCGGGCTGATCATCGAAACGACCGGCCTCAACCGCGTGCTCGAGATCGGCGATGGCCATGTGCGGGCCGAGGCGGGCGCGCTGATGGCCAACATCAACGCAGCCCTGGCCGAGACGGGTCAGGAAATGGCCATGTTCCCCTCGACGCAGGACATCGCGACTGTCGGCGGCTTTGTCGCCGGGGGCAGCGCGGGGATCGGATCGATTGCCAATGGCGCGCTGCGTGACCCGGGCAACCTGATCGCCTTGACCGCCCTGCCGGTGAACACCGACCCGCAGCCGCGCCTGTTCGAGGGGGCCGACACGCTGCACATTCATCATGCCTGGGGCCTGAACGGCGTGATCACCGATGTCACCCTGCGCACGGTGCCGCGCCGCGACTGGGTCGGCTGCATGGCGACGTTCGACAGCTACGAGGCGGGCTATGCAGCAGGCCTCGCGCTGGCGCAGGCAGATGGCGTTGCGGCCAAGCTGATCACCACCGTTGATGCGCGCATCTGCGCATATTTCCCCAAGCTGGAGGGGCATATCCGCAGGGACAAACATCTGCTGGTCTCACTCGTGCCGCAAGAGGACCGCGACAGTTTCGCCGCAAGCATCAAGGACAGCGGCGGGCATGTGGACTTGATGATGAGCGACGCGGAGCGCACGGGCCTTGGCCTGCCGCACGTGTTCGACTTCAGCTACAACCACACGACGCTGCAAGTGCTCAAGGCCGACCGGTCCGCGACGTACCAGCAGGTCGGCTGCCCGATCCCGCCGGACCCGCACGCCATCGCCGCGCTCAGGCCCAAGCTGGGCGATGATGTCTGGATGCACCACGAATTCGCGCGCGTCGGCGCTGAGATCGTCACCTTTGATCTGCCGATCATCTGGTATTCCACGCCCGACCGGCTGGCCGAGATCAACGCGACCTACGAGGCCAATGGCTTTCCCGTTTACGACGCGCACACCTGGAACGTCGAGGGTGGCGGGCTCAAGGCCGACTACACTCACCTTGCCTGGAAAAAGCGGATGGACCCCAAGGGCCTGCTGAACAGTGCCAAGTCGCGGTTCTGGGCCGAGGTCGCGCATCTGACACCCGAAGAGATCGAAGCCATGGGAGAGGCATGAGAGCGATGCAGACCACCCCAATTCACGACAGGTTCGGCGTCGAGGTGCACGGGCACGACCTCGCCCGGACGGACGCTGCGCAATACGCCACCCTGCGTGCGCTGTTCGAAGAGCATTCCGCCCTGTTGTTCCGAAACCAGGACATCGACGACGCCGCCCATGTGCGGCTCGCACGCTTCTTTGGCCCGCTGGAGGATCGCAATGCCGAGAGCCTCACCGGCGGCGCGGACTTCAAGGTGCCCGAGGTCAGCAATGTCCGCGATGATGGCACGACCACCGACGAAATGGACCTGCACACGCTCAACCTGCGGGCCAATATGCTGTGGCACGCCGACAGCACGTTTCTGCCGAAACCGGCGCTGACCAATATCCTGATCGGCCGCGTGGTGACGGAGACCGGCGGCGCGACCGAACTTGCCTCCACCCGCGCGGGCTGGGCCGACATGGCGCCGGAGCTAAAAGCGCAGTTGCGCGACGCGGCCCTCTGGCACCGCTACAGCCATTCGCGGGCGCGCATCAGCCCCGAGCTGGCCAAGCTGCCGATGTTCAACAAATGGCCCGACCAGCTGTGGCGCGCGGTCTGGCGCAATCCGGCGACCGGTGCAGAGGCGCTTTATATCGCGTCGCATGCCTATGCGGTCGACGGGATGGACCCGGAACAGGGCACAGAGCTGATCGACAGGGCGCTCGAGGCGGTGACCAAACGTCAATTTGTCTACAGTCACCAATGGCGGGCCGGTGACGTGCTGATCTGGGACCAAAGGGCGGTTTTGCACCGCGGGACGCCGTGGAATTACAAAAAACCGCGGAAATTATCGAGTATTTGTGTCTCTGCGACCCCGGAAGATGGGGTTGACGCCATGCGCGTGATCGTTTGAACTCACCGCGTCCCCCGACAAGGGGTGGCGATAAAAACGCAGATCAACTGCAACACCAAAAACGGCGGGCCACTCAGAACCGCCAAAAGGGACGCGAGGGACACCTTGCGACGCCAACAGAGAGGAAGAACATGGATTTTGTAACCCGCACCGGCAAGCCGATGCCCAAGGTGATCGTGGATCAGGCCGCAAAGGTCGGCACCGACCCGGTCAACCGTCGCGAATTTCTGGCCATGGCCAGCACGTTCGGCGCAACGGCAGCGACCGCTTATGGCATGCTCGGCATGGCAGCACCGGCAAACGCCGCGTCCCACGCCAAGGCCGGCGGCACCGTGCGCATCCAGCAAGAGGTCCGTGGCCTCAAGGATCCGCGCACCTATGACTGGAGCCAGATCGCCAACGTCTCGCGCGGCTGGCTGGAATACCTGGTGACCTATGAGAACGACGGGACCTTCCTGCCGTCGCTGCTGGAAAGCTGGGAAATCAACGACGACGCAACAGAGTACACGCTGAAAGTCCGTCAGGGCGTGAAGTGGAATAACGGCGACGACTTTACCGCCGAAGACGTGGCGCGCAACATCACCGGCTGGTGCGAGAAAGACCTCGAAGGCAACTCTATGGCGGGTCGTTTCGCTACGCTGATCGACGGCGACACCGGCAAAGCCATCGACGGCGCGATCGAGGTCGTGGACGCCAGCACCGTCAAGCTGAGCCTGCCCGCCTCCGACATCACGCTGATTGCGGGCATGGCGGACTATCCGGCCGCCATTTCGCACCCCGACACGTCCGTCGACAGCATCGACAACCCCATCGGCACCGGCCCCTACCTGCCGGAATCGCTCGAGGTCGGCGTCAAGGCCGTGCTGGTCAAGAATACCGACCACACCTGGTGGAATGAGGGCAACGGCGCCTACATGGACCGGATCGAGTTCATCGATTACGGCACGGACCCGTCGGCATTCGTGGCGGCCGCAGAGGCGGAAGAGATCGACATGACCTACTCCATCGAGGGTGAGTTCATCGACATCTTTGACACGCTCGACGGCTGGGTGAACAACGAGATCGCCACCGCGGCGACCATCGTGATCCGCCCCAACCAGCTGGCCGAAGTCGACGGCAAAAAGCCCTACGAGGACGCCCGCGTTCGCAAGGCGATCACCATGGCCGTGGACAACGCGGTCCTGCTGGAGCTGGGCTATGCCGGGCGCGGCATCCCTGCCGAAAACCACCACGTGGGCCCGATGCACCCCGAATACGCCGAGATGGAGCCCCGCACCGTCGATCCAGCAGCCGCCAAGGCGCTGATGGAAGAGGCCGGAATGGGTGACTTCGAGCATGAGCTGATCTCGATCGACGACGCGTGGCGCAAGGACACCACCGACGCGGTGGCCGCCCAGCTGCGCGACGCCGGCATCAACGTCAAGCGGACAATCCTGCCCGGCTCGACCTTCTGGAACGACTGGGCCAAGTATCCGTTCAGCTCCACCAACTGGAACCACCGCCCGCTGGGCGTCCAGATCTGGGCGCTGGCCTATCGCACGGGCGAGGCGTGGAACGAGTTCGGCTATTCCAACGCCGAGTTTGACGCCAACCTCGAGGCGGCGCTGGCCACTGCGGATGTCGAGGCCCGTCGGGCCCTGATGGCCAAGGGTCAGAAGATCCTGCAGGAAGACGGTGTGACGATCCAGCCCTACTGGCGGTCGCTCTACAACCACACCAAGGAAGGTCTGGAAGGCGGCGCGCACCACATCTCGTTCGAGATCCGCCCCGCGGACCTCGCCTGGACCTGATCACGGGCCTGAGACACAACAAGGGGTCGCCCAGCCGGGCGGCCCCTTTTTTCATGGGAGAGACCGGACATGGAAACAACGCTTGTCGCTGCCCAGACCCTCGCCACCGGGCTGATCGCGGCATGGCTGACGCTGGGCGTGCGGGACAACCTGCTGCACCCTTCGGTGAACGAGGTCTACACCGCCGAAGTCATGGAAATGACCCGCATGCGGGACGAATACCCCGACGCCTTTGCCCCCGTGGCACACCGCGCGGTGACCGACCGCAGGCTGCAGCTGCTGGCGTTTCGGGCGGTTGTCGCAGCCGAGCTTGTGGCCACGCTGCTGCTGTGGGCCGGTGTGGTCGGGCTGCTGATGGCGCTGATGGGAACCGGAACAGTGACCGGCGGGCGCAGCACTGCGATGATCGGTGCGATGGCGTTTACCGCTGTCTGGGCCGGGTTCCTGATCGTCGGCAACCACTTTTGCTACTGGTTCTGCCACGAGGGCGCGCAGAACACGCACTACCAGATGACGCTATGGGGTATGGGGACGATGATCCTGCTGGGCCTTGGCTAGATCAGCGGCAGCCGCGCCTCCGGCAGGTGCAGCAACTGTGCGGCGCGCGCACCTGACGCGCACAAGACCGGCCCGACCGCCCTGTGCAGCGCGTCCACCAGCGCCGCACCTTCCAGCTCGTCGCGGTCAGCCTTGGCAAAATGCGCCTCTTCCCGCACCAGATCATCAATCAGCGGGTCGATGACCGCCCCGCCGCCACCCGGATACCTGTAAAAGCCCCAACCGGCCGCCTTGCCCAGCCGCCCTTCGGCCACCATGCGCGGCAGCACCGGTGACCCGGCCCCGGCGCGCGCCGACAACACCCGGTCCAACCCCACAAGGTCCTGCGCCTCGCAGGGGCCGATGGCATAGCCCCATGCAACAAGCGCTTCGTCCAGTTCCCACGGGGCGCAGTGGCGCCAGATCATTTCATCGCAGGCCAGCCAAAACGCTGTTTGCAACGGGTCGATGGGCGTCATGCAGGCCCGAGACCGTTGAGCAGGCGGTGCTTGGCGATGATCGCCAGCAGATCGTTGACCGAGCTTTGGACAGGCCGCGTCGTGGTATCGACCTGGGCAAAGGCACGTTCGTATTCCGGCGTGCGCGCCTCCAGCAGGGCCTTGAGTTGGTCCATCGCCGCCGGATTGCCCTCCATCGGGCGCAGATCGCCCTGCGCACGCACGCGCGCCATGTGTTCCACCGGGCTTGTCCTGATCCAGATCGTGTGGAACCGTTCCAGCACCTGCGCGTAGGTCGCCGGCGCACCGACGATCCCACCGGACACGGCGAGGATCAGCTTGTTGTGCGACGCGACGACCTCGTCCAGCGCCTGCGCCTCGATCGCGCGGTAGCCGTCCTGACCGTAGAGCGCCATGACCTCGCTGGTGGGCATGCCCGACTGCGCCTCGATCAGGTCGTTCAATTCGATGAACGGTATCTTCAGCTTTTCCGCCGCCTGCGCACCCAGCGTCGACTTGCCCGCGCCGCGCAAGCCAACCAGACAGATGCGCTGCGCCCGCAGGATCGCGGGGTTTTGCGCCGCCTGATAGAGCTGCATGACCCGTGCGGCTTCGGCATCTATCGGATCGGTTGCGCTCACCAACGCCTCGATCCGCACGTCGAGGGCGGATGCGACGCGGTCCAGCAGAATGACCGAGATGTTGCCCTCCCCAGCCTCGATCTGGGCAAGGTAGCGGGGCGAAACGCCGGAGCGTTCCGACAAGGCGCGACGGGACAGCCCAAGCGCCGATCGGGCGGCCCGCACGCGGGTCGCCAGACGCTCCATGATCTCGCTGCCATCGTCCTGAATTTGCGTGTCTTTACTCATGCGCACACTGTCTATTTTGCCCATGGGCAGTTAATCCAAAATCGAGCGGCTTCAAGGAATTAGCCCAACAGAAGGTGCGACCAGATGACCCTGCACCGCGACGGCAGGCATGCGCCACATCGGGCGCGATACGGTACACGACCGCATGCCGAAAGACAGGCGACTGCAGGGGTTTGATATACGGGGCTGTCTGCTGTGTGACCCGGGCGATCAGGCGGCCTGCTCGGCGGCGAGTAGGGCCATGATGCCTTGCGCCCAGGGCAGCGCGATGTCCTCTGGCATTTCAAAGCCGGACGCATCGTGCAAGCCACGCTCGCCTACCTGTACTGCGCCTTGGGCCACCAGCATCTCCGCCAGCTTTTTGGACCCGTGGTTGAACGTCTCGGCAAAGACCTGATCACCCAGGCCGAAGATCGCAAACCGCAGGCCTGTCAGATCGGGCTTGCCACTGGTCAGCGCCTCTTCGAACGGCAGCGCGGTCGAGGGCATATCGCCATTGCCATAGGTCGAGGTGACAAAGATGTAGAACCAGCCCGGGTCCAGCGCCGCGGGGTCCACATCCGCCAGGCTCTGGATATCGCAGGTGAATCCGTCGCCCAGTTCGGCCTCGATATCCTCGCACAGCATTTCGGAATTGCCCGTCTCGGATCCGTAGTAGAGCCCAATGTTCATCGCATCCGTCCTATTGCAAACGCGCCGCCGGGCCGGCGCGGTATTGGTGGCACATGGCGTCTTGTTCGTCCCGTGTGAGCATCATGTAGAGCGGCAGGCACATGCCGTCACATCCCGCGCACTCCAGCACGCAAAAGGCGCGGGTGCCGCGGCGGCTGGACCTTGCGGCGCGCTTGATCTGCATCCCGCCTCTCCTCAGGCCATGTGCAGTTGCACATATTCAAAATCGCCGGGCTTGTTGTCGATCCCGACCCGCGGCGGCGCGATCCAGCTGGCGAATTTGCCAGGCTCGTAGCACGGCTTCATCAGCGACTGTATGAATGCGCCGTCTTCCTTGGTGGGCAGCCATTCGTGCACACGGTCGTCCCAATCAGCCTGACTGATGAAAGTGCCGTCGGGCGTGATCGGCTGGTTGGCAAAGGCGCCGATCTTGCGGTGGAACCCCTCATGCGGCAGCTTCAGCTCGAACGCAGTCCCCGTACGCGCGATCTGCTTGTTCCAGCGGCGCAAGCCGCCGCTCGCGTCGCGGACATAGTCATCTCGCAGACGCATGTTGATGGCGGTCAGCGCCGGCGCGTCCTCGGTCACGATCTGCCCGTCCACGATGCTCGCCACCTTGTAGGTGTCGCCGTGCAGCTTGTGATCATCCTCGATCCGCTGCTCCATATAGCGGCCCTTGATGCCCGCGTTGAACGCGTTGGCGGCATTTGTGCTGACCTCCTGACCGAACAGGTCGAGGCTGAGCGTGTAGTGCAGGTTGAGCTTTTTCTGGATGGTGGGCAGGTCGATGACGCCGAGATCGCGGATTTTGTCGATGTCGTGGGGATCGTCGATGCCGTTGGCTTCCATCGCCATGAGCGTCGCCTGAATGGTGCGCCCCACGCCCGTCTCGCCGACAAACATGTGGTGCGCCTCTTCGGTCAGCATGAAGCGGCAGGTGCGGGACAGTGGATCGAACCCAGACTGCGCAAGGCTTTCCAGCTGCATCTTGCCATCGCGGTCGGTGAAATAGGTGAACATGAAGAACGACAGCCAGTCCGGCGTTTCCTCGTTGAACGCGCCCAGCATGCGCGGCGCCTCTTCGGAACCGGAGGAACGGACGAGCATGTCATCGGCCTCTTCGCGACCGTCCTTGCCAAAGTATTTTTGCAGCAGGTAGACCATCGCCCACAGGTGCCGCCCCTCTTCGACGTTCACTTGAAACAGGTTGCGCATGTCATAAAGGCTGGGTGCCGTGAGACCGAGGAACCGTTGCTGTTCGACCGATCCCGGCTCGGTGTCGCCCTGGATCACGATCAGACGCTTGAGCATGTTGCGATACTCGCCCGGCACCTCCTGCCAGGCCGGCTCACCGAAATGCGCGCCGCAGGGAATGCGCCGATCGTCGACCGCCGGTGCCAGCAGGACGCCCCAGCGGTATTCCGGCATCTTCACATAGTCGAACTTGGCCCAGCCCTTGGGGTCGACGCTGACGGCAGTGCGCAGATAGACCATGCTTTCCTGAAAGTTCCGCGGGATCAGGTCGTTCCACCAATTGATGTAACCGGGGTGCCATTTCTCCAGCGCCTTCAGCACCTTGCGGTCTTCGCTCAGGCCCACGTTGTTGGGGATCTGCGTATCGTAACTGACGTTCATCACGGTCATCTTCATCTCCTCCTGCGGCCAAGATTTTTCGTCCGAAAAATCTGGGGCCTCACACACGTTCCATGTCGTACTGTCCGCGCACACCTGTGCCGTAGCGTTGCAAGGCGCCGTCTTCGCCAACCGCATTGGGGCGGTTGAAAATCCAGTTCTGCCAGGCCGTCAGCCGGCCGAAAATCCGTGTTTCCATCGTCTCGGGGCCGGCAAAGCGCAGGTTCGCTTCCATCCCTGTCATCGCGTCAGGGGAAAAGCTGGCCCGCTCTTCGAAAAAGATGCGCAACTCGTCCTCCCAGTCGATGTCGTCGAGGATCATGGTCACCAGGCCCAACTCGTCCGCCGCCTCCGCCTCGAGCGGTTGTGCAATCTGCGGCCGCAGACTGTCGGTTGCACCCTCGGTCCCGTAGAACCGCGTTTCGAGCCGCGTCAGCCCGTTGCCCATCGGATAGGTGCCAAAATTACCGTGGCTTAGCGTGATGGTGGCAAGCGGGCGGTTGTCGCCCTCAAACGCGTCCTCCATCATGTAGGTGCGGTCCACGGCCCAGAGCAGTTCGGCCAACACCCCGGCAAAGCAACTGCCATGCTCGACCAGTGCGGTGAGCGACCGTGACGTCACATCGACCCGTTTCAGCACGCGTTTCCACAAGTTGCCGATTTCGCGGCACAGCCAATGTGTGTGGTGCGCCAGCACTGCCGCTTCATGGGCGCGCACCGCTTCGGGATCGCCCTGGGTGCGAAACACCCAAAGGCCCAGTTCGGTCTCATTCAGGCGGAGATGCAAAATGGCGTCGTCCAGTTCGCGTGCCAGCCGCAGCAGGTAAAGCTGATCCCCGAGCGCTTCGATCTCTGCGACAGAGCTCGGGGCGGGCGTGTCCGGCCCCTTGATCGTGATGTCTGCGCGGCGTCCATCCCGGTCCACCGCGATATCGATCAGCGAATAGGTGACGCTGCCATCGTCGCCAAACCGCCGGTCGAGCGGCCCAAGGGTGATGCCCTTGCCCACATCCGGTTTCGGACGCTCCGCGGCAATGGCTGCTGCCCGCTCGGCCACGACCTCGTCAAACCGCGCGTTCGGTACAGCCTCGTCAACGAGGCCCCAATCCACCGCGCGCTTGCCTTTCACGCCTTCTTCGGTCGAGCAGAACACATCCGCCAGATCCCGCCGCACACGGCGCTTGTCGGTCACACGGGTAAGCCCGCCGGTGCCGGGCAACACGGCGAGCAGTGGTACCTCGGGCAGCGCCACGGACGATGTGGAGTCGTCGGTCAGCATGATGTGGTTGCACGCCAGCGCCAGCTCGTATCCGCCACCGGCGCACGACCCCTGGATCGCCGCGATGTATGTCTGGCCGCTGTCAGCCTCCGCCGCCTCATAGGCGTTCCGCGTCTCGTTGGTGAACTTGCAAAAGTTCACCTTGTGGCTGTGCGTCGCACCGGCCAGCATCCGGATATTGGCACCGGCGCAGAACACGCGGTCCGTGCCGGACCGCATCACCACCACGCTCACTTCGGGGTGCTCAAAGCGTATCCGCTGCACGATATCCGACAGCTCGATATCCACGCCCAGATCGTAGGAATTCAGCTTGAGCTGATAGCCGTCGAACAGCCCACCATCCTCGTCCACGTCCATTGTCAGCGTCGCCACAGGCCCGTCACACGCCACGCGCCAATGGCGGTAACGGGACGGATCGGTTTCAAAATCAATGCGGTCGGGCATGTCGGCGATTCTCGCTGGATTGAGCATTATGGTACATTGGCGGTGGTGGTCTTGGCAGGCATCAAGCCAAGACGCGCCATTTTATTGCATTTTAGTGCATTATTCAGATGTTGGGATCGGCGAGACCGCTGCCTCAAGCTGATTGAGTGTTGCGCAGAAATCAGCAACCGACGCTGTCACACGTTCAGGCGCCTCGAGATGCGGCGCATGGCCCACGCCGTCCAACCACAGCACCTCCAACGGCGAATAGATCCTGTCCTTGATCTCCTCGACTTGCGCCGACGTTCCGTACGGGTCCGCACGCCCCTGAATGGCCAGCGCGGGCACGCGCCAATGATCTATGGCGTCGGCTACGTTCCAGTCGGCAAAAGCAGGGTTCGTCCACGCGCCGAACCACCTGCCAAAGGCCACATCCGGATTGTCGTGATGCCGTGCCAGCCGGTCCTTGAGGTCACCGGTTTCATAAGCCTCCCCCGCCGCACGGATCGCCGCCAACCCCTCCGCTTCGGCAAAGAAATGCGGGGCGAGAAGGATCAGCCCGCGCACGCGGGCGTCGGACACGGACCCGGCGTAGATCGCAACAATCGTGGCCCCGTCCGAATGGCCCAGCAACACCGCCGATTGCAGCTGCGCTGCGTCCATCAGCGGGCCCAGGACGTCTTCGGCCTCGCGGGTCATGTAATCGAGCGGGCGCGGCAGTGACACGGGCGACGACCGCCCGTATCCCGCACGCGAATAGGCCAGCACACCCATGCCCGTCGCTGCCGCAAGCGCTTGTGGCCAGTCGCGCCACAGCCCGACGCAGCCCAGCCCTTCGTGCAGCAGGACAAGGGTCGGTGCCTGCGATGGGTCGGGCCCGTGGCAAACGTATTCGAGCTGGTGACCTGCGACCTCCAGATATCCTGCGTCCCACTCCATCACGCGCCCTCGCGCAGCTTGAACCGCTGAATTTTACCCGTTGCCGTCTTGGGCAGCGTGTCGACGCAGTCGATCCAGCGGGGGTATTTCCACTTGCCTACGCGGTCCTGCACATGCGCCTTGAGCGTTGCGTCAAACCCGTCAGGCCGGTCGCCTTGCAGCACGACAAAAGCCTTGGGCTTGGCCAATCCGTCGTGATCCTGCGCGGCCACAACGGCGCATTCGAGCACCGCGGGATGGCTGACGATCGCCTGTTCCACCTCGAACGGGCTGACCCAGATACCGGACACCTTGAACATGTCGTCCGTGCGCCCGCAGTAGACGTATCGGCCATCAGCGCGCTGTTCGTATTTGTCACCAGTCCGGGTCCATACGCCTTCGAACGTGGCGCGGCTCTTGTCCCGTTTGTTCCAGTAACATGCCGCCGCCGAGGCGCCGTTGACCACCAGTTCGCCGATCTCACCCGGCGGCACGGGTGCACCGGCATCATCCACTAGCCGCATGTCGTAGCCGGGAACAGGCACGCCCGAAGTGCCATAAACCACGTCGCCCGGCGCATTACTGAGAAAGATGTGCAGCATCTCGGTCGAACCGACCCCATCCAGAATGTCCACGCCCAGATGACCGCGCCAGCGCAGGCCCACATCCTCGGGCAGCGCTTCGCCAGCAGAGATGCACAGGCGCAGCGGCATGTCCGGCACCCCATGCGCATCCATCTGCGCCACCATCGCCGCATAGAGAGTCGGCACACCGCAAAAGATCGTCGGGCGTTCGGTCGCCAATATGTCGATCATCCCTTCTGGCGTGGGACGCCCGCCAAAGATGACCGAAGTGGCCCCGACCGACATCGGAAAGGTCATCGAATTGCCCAGCCCATAGGCGAAAAAGAACTTGGCCGCCGAGAACACCACTTCATCCGGACGGATGCCCAGCACCTGTGCGCCATAGGTGTCCGCCGTGGCCCGCAACGCGCCATGGACATGCACCACGCCCTTGGGCGCGCCGGTCGAACCCGAGGAGTAGAGCCAGAACGCCACGTCGTCGTCACTCGCATCGAAGGGGGTGGCGAGCGGCTCACCCGCGGCGATGAAATCCGAGTAGCGCATGGCGCCCTCCTGCGTGTCGCCGATCACGATCACCGTTTCGAGGTATGGCAAGTCAGACAGCACCGGCGCCACGAGATCCCAGAGCAGTTCGGACACCACCAGCGCGCGAGCGCGGCTGTCCTGCAGGATTGCGGCATAAACCGGCGGGGCGAGCAGGGTGTTGAGCGGCACCGGTACAACCCCGGCCTTGAAGGCACCCCAGAACAGCGCGGGAAACTCGATCTGGTCGAGGACCAGCATCGCCAGCCGTTCCTCGCGACGTATGCCAGAGGCGGCAAGCGCCCCCGCGACCCGGTCGCTTTGCACGGCCAGCGCACCATATGTCAGGCTGCGCCCGGTGCCCGCCTCACGAAAGGCGACATGATCTCCGCGCCCTTCGGCCACGTGACGGTCGACAAAGTAGATGGCTGCGTTGCTCATGCGCCCCTCCCAAAGACTCATGATGGCACTACGGTGCACCCATGCGACCGTCACGACAAAGCATCTATCACAGATGTGCACTTTAGTGCACTATTTCGCTTGACGTGATCGTCGCGGGATCGTGGTCATCATAAAGCCGATCCACCAGATGGGCACGGCGTTTCAGCACCTTGGCAAAGTTCAGGTTGCCCTTGGCCGTCGCCTCTCCTGCGCCGATGTCCGGCGGGTCCGCCAGCAGCAACAGCCGTGTGATGCGGCGCGCCGATCCGTGGGTATCGGCCAGATGCATCGCAAGACGCTTGCGTATGTCCTCATGTGCATCACTGCAAAGCGCCCCGTTGTCCGCCGTTCCCGAGGCCGCCGAAGGCCCGGGAAAGACCAGCGCGCCAAGCGCATCCCGCCCATGGCCACAGATCACGACATCCTGCGCAAGCGAGCCCAACATATCCAGCAGATCAAGCCGCAGCTTTGCCGCCTGCACCCATGTGCCGCTCGACAGTTTGAAATCCTCCGACAGCCGCCCATCGAAACGCAGGCCCTGCGCGTTGTTCCCGGCATCGACAAACTGCATCGCGTCACCGGTGCAAAAGAACCCCTCTTTGTCAAAGGCTTCGGCGGTCTTGACCGGGTCGCCATGGTAGCGCTCGAACACGCTCGGTCCGCGCACACGGACATCCATGCGGCCCGCACCGGTATCACACAGCTTGACCTCGACCCCCGGCAGCGGCACGCCGACAATCCCGGCACCGTCCGAGGGTTGGTGCTGCAACAGCGCGGCGGGTGCCGTTTCCGTCAGGCCCCAGGATGTTGTGATCAGCGGCATGCGACCCGTGGTTTCCATCGCCATACGCTCCAGTTTTGCCCACACATCCTGTGACAGCGATGCACCGGCATAGAAGATCATGTCGAGGTCCCGGAAATACGCGCGGCGCAGATCGGTATCCGCCGCCAAGGCCTTGATCAGTTGCGCGAACCCGACGGGCACATTGAACGACACCGTGCCCGACACCAGCCCGAGGTTTTCCACCGTGCGGGCAAACCGCTGCGGCATCGGTTTGCCGTCGTCGATATAGAGCGTGCCGCCATGGGCCAGCACGATGTTGAAGTTGTGCGACCCGCCAAAGACATGGTTCCACGGCAGCCAGTCCACCAGAACGGGCGGGCGGGTTGTCAGGAACGGGAGGCAGGTGGCGATCTGCGCCTGATTGGTGGTCATCATGCGCTGCGTCGTCTCGACCGCCTTTGGGTCAGAGGTCGAGCCGGAGGTCAGCAGCAGCTTGGCCACCGTGTCCGGGCCGACTGCCCCATGGGCGGCGGCCACGTCGCCGTCCTGCTCAAGCAGATGCAAGGGTGTGGCGGCGGTTCCGTTGGGATCGCTGCACAGGGCCGGGCATCCGGCGATCTCGAACGCGGTCGCATAGGCCGCCGCGTCGTCGGCATAGACAAGCCCCGGTCGCACCAGATCAACCACATAGCGCAGGCGGTCCCGTGCCGCCGGGATCAGGCTGTACTGTTCGGCGACCGGCACGGTCACCAGCCCGACATATTGCGCCGCCAGCGTCAGCAGCGCGTGGTCGATGGAGTTGCTTGACAAGATCAGGATCGGCCCGGCGGGCGCCCTATCCAGCAGCCCAGCCGCCAACCGACGCACGCGCTGCTGCGCCGCACCATAGCTCAGTGTGCGCCACCCCGCCCCTGACCGTTCAGCCAGAAATATCCGGTCCGGGGCCAGAGCGGCCCAATGATCCAACCACACGCCGGTTGACCGCGCCACCGGCCCGAGTGCATGGCCGGACCGCAGCAGGATCGTGCCATCGGCGCGGTCCTCCCGCTCCACCAGATGCGGAACAAGGCCCAAATGCTCAGTCATGTCGCCCTCCCTCAGACGGGCAGCAGGAACAAGGTGATGGCCGGAAACGCGACCAGCAGCACCACCCGCACGATGTCCGACCCGACAAAGAACAGCACCGCCTTGTAGGTCTCCGTCATCGGCGTCTCGCGGTCCATCGCGTTGATAATGAACAGGTTCATGCCAACGGGCGGTGTGATCAACCCGACCTCCACCACGATCAGCACGAGGATACCAAACCAGATCGCCACCTGCTCCGGCGTCATGCCGAACTCCAGCCCCGAGATCACGGGAAAGAAGATCGGCACCGTCAGCAGGATCATCGACAGGCTGTCCATCACGCAGCCAAAGACGAGGTAAAAGAGCAGGATCACACTCAGCACGAGGATCGGCGCAAACCCCTGCCCCAACACGTAATCCGCCAGCCATTGCGGCGCGCCGGACAGGGCGAGGAAATTGTTGTAAAGCGACGCGCCCAGCACGATGAAAAAGATCATCGCCGTGGTCTTGGCCGTTCCGATCAACGCCTCGCCGAGGATGCGCCAGGTCAGGTTGCCACCCACCAGCGCCACAAGCCCGGTACCTGCAGCACCGATCGCCGCCCCTTCGGTCGGGGTGAACCACCCGGCGTAGATGCCGCCGACGACGATGCCGAAAATCGCCAGTACCGGCCATGTCTCGGCCAGCGCCTTCCAGCGCTCGGGCCAGGGGACCGGTGCCCGCGTCCCCGCCGCGTCGGGGTAGAGGCGGACATAGATCGAGATCGTGATGACGTAGCCGATGGCCGCCAGAATGCCGGGGATGAAGGCGGCCAAAAACAGCTTGGCGATGTTCTGTTCGGTGATGATGGCGTAGATCACAAGGATGACGGAGGGTGGGATCAGGATGCCCAGCGTGCCCCCTGCCGCCAATGTGGCCGTCGAAAACCCGCCGGAATAGCCGTAGCGGCGCAGCTCCGGCAGGGCAGTGCGGCCCATGGTGGCCGCCGTGGCCAGCGACGAGCCGCAGATTGCACCGAACCCCGCACAGGCCCCGACAGAGGCCATCGCCACCCCACCGCGCCGGTGGCCCAAAAACCCTTCGGCGGCGCGAAACAGGGCCGAGGACATGCCCGACAGCGTCGCAAACTGCCCCATCAGCAGGAACATGGGGATGATGGTGAGCGAGTAGTTGGAAAAGGTCGTGTAGGTCTCGGATTTCAGCTTGGCGAGGATCGGCGTGGGGTTGCCGTTCATCGCGAATATCCAGCCCAAAAGCCCCATCAGGAACATCGCGAGCCCAATGGGCGCGCGCAGAAAGATCAGGCCCAGCAGGATCGGAAACGACCAGAACCCCAGCTCCAGCCGCGTCAGGCCCAGCCACTGAATGAACTCGCGCAGCAGGTCCATCATGTGTCCGGCAGGATCATGCGGCCGGTCACAGCCTCGGCCAGCCGGGCATAGGCGCAATAGAGCGCCGTCAGGCTCGCAATGCAGGCTGCGCCAACGCTCACCGCGTAGGCCCACCACACCGGGAATTGCAAAAACAGCGTTGTCTCGCCATTGCCGACGTAACGCAGCATCCCATCATAGAGCCGCAGCGCGATGAACACGATCACGGCGGCCAGCACGACCTCCCAGAACGCGCGCAGCCAGGCCAGCGCGCGGGGCCGCATCCCGCCGGTGAACACATCGACCGTGGCGTGCTGACCGTAGAACTGGCATACCGGAAAGAACGCAAAGATGGCAAAGGCGACGCCGGCTTCGGTCAGCTCATAGGTGCCTCGGATTTCGTCCACGCCAAGGGACAGGATCAGCTGGCCCAGCCATCCCTCCATCGCATGGCCCGCCTTTGACACCTCGCGCCCGATGATCGACGCCGTGGTCAGCACGATCAGGATCAGCAGCACCACACCCCCGATCACGGCAGAGGCGCGGGCCAGCCATTTCACCATGTTGTGGATCATCAGGGACATTCCCGGCGGAAAAAGATGAGGGCCGCGGAGGTGTCACCGCGGCCCTGTTCTGGGTTGGGGTCGATCAGCCTTCGTAGGCGTCCATCAGCGATTTCGCCTCGTCGATCAGCGCCTGACCGTCGATGCCCTTGCTTTCCATGTCGGCGATCCACTCGTCATAGATTGGTTGCGCGGCGGTCTTCCACGCGTCCAGATCACCGCCCGACACGGTCACGATGTTGTTGCCGCGATCCACCGCCAATTGACGGGCGGGCCCGTCGGAATCGGCCTGCGTGCCACCGGCAAAGATGCTGAATTCGAGGCCGGATTTGCTATCGATCACCGCCCGCAGATCGTCGGGCAGGCTGTCGTAACGGTCCTTGTTCATCGCCAGCACAAAGGTCAGCGTATAGAGCGCCGTGCCCTCGAACTCGGTATGGTTGCCCACCAGCTCCGGCACTTTCAGCGCCGCTGTGACTTCCCACGGGATGGTGGTGCCGTCGATCACGCCCTTGCTCAGGCCCTCGGGCACGGCGGGCACGGGCATGCCGACCGGCGTCGCCCCGGTTTTCTCGAGCAGCGAGTTCACCAGTCGCGAACCACCCCGGATCTTGAGCCCTTCCATGTCCGTGGGCGTCGTGACCGCCTTGTTCGAATGGATCATGCCCGGCCCGTGTACCCATGTGCCAAGGATATGCACGTCGGAGAACTCGGTATCCTTCATATGCGTCTCGAACATCTGCCAGTAGGCCGACGACGCCGCGCGAGCGTCGTTGACCATGAACGGCAGTTCGAACACCTCCGTCGAAGGGTAGCGCCCGGGCGTATAGCCCACCACGGTCCAGACGATGTCGGCCACGCCGTCAATCGCCTGGTCCATCAGTTCGGGCGGACGCCCGCCCAATTGCATCGACGGAAAGCGGTCGATCTTGATCCGGCCGTCGCTTGCCGCCTCCACATCGTCGGCCCAGACATCGAGGATCAGCTTGGGCACGTTGGCCTGCGCCGGCAGGAACTGGTGCAGGCTCAGCGTCACCTCCTGGGCTTGCGCCGCGCCACCAAAGCTCAGCGCCATAGCGGCAGCACCCGCCATGTTCAGGAATGATTTGCGTGTGATGGTCATGTGTTTCCTCCCGTTTGGTCACACCTTGGGTGGCGTGACTCGCTCTTTCCCGGGAATTGTTAAGAAAAGAGGGGGGGCCTGTCACCCGCGTTTGTAACTTTTACGGCTCCGTATCACCCGCGCGGCAAGGTCATCTTTGGATCGAACGGGGCGGGCGGGATCACCTCAACCGCGACGCGGGTGCCCAGCAGGTCCGCCTCCAGCCGGGTGCCCGTGGCCGCATGCTCCGGTTTGACGAACGCGTAGGCGAGGTTGAGGCCAACGCGGTGCCCCCAGTCGCCCGAGGTCACAGTGCCAACGACCGCGTCGCCCTGCATGATCGACGCGCCGGGATGCGCCGGGGTCCTGTCGCTGTCCACCCGCAGCGATACCAGCCGCGCCGTCGGCCCTGCCGCCTGCCTGCGGGCCAGCGCCGCCTTGCCGACAAAGTCGCCCTTGTCCATGGTCACGAACCGCTCCAGCCCCGTCTCTAAGGGGTCGAATTCGGTAATCAGGTCCGCTTTCCAATGCAGGAAACCCTTTTCCATCCGCATGGACTCGACTGCGCGCGCGCCGAACATCCGCAACCCATGCGCCTCTCCCGCCGCGCGCAGCGCCAGATATGCGGCGTAAAGCTGCGCATTCGGCAAATGAATTTCGTAGGCCAGTGCGCCAGAGAAACTGACGGACATGATGACCGCAGGTGCGATGCCGACAAACGCGCGCCGCACCGACAGCCACGGGAACGCCTCTGCCGACCAGTCGCCGCGGGACACCGTGCGCAGCACGTCGCGCGACCTTGGCCCCGCCAGCACGAGGATCGTATGGTCATTTGTCAGCGACCGGAGCGCGACATCGAACCCGTCCGCGTGCTGCGTCAACCAGTCCAGATCGTGCCATTCAGCCGCTGCAGCAGACCCGAACCAGACGGGGCCGTCGGGGATATTGGCCACCGTCGCCTCGGCCTTGATGCAACCGTGGTCATTCAGCAGATAGCCCAGCCCCACCTTGCCCGCACGCGTGGTCACGCGCCCGCAGATCATGTGATCCAGAAACCGGTGCGTATCCGGCCCGGACACCTGGATCCGGTTGAACCCGTTGACCTCGACCAACCCGACAGCCGTGTGCACTGCCGCAACTTCCGCCGCCACAACGTCAAACGCCTCGTCAAAATGGAACCCGTGGGTGACCGCAAAGTCTGGCGATGGCTTGAAATACTCCGCCCGTTCCCAGCCGTTCACGACAGTGAACTCCGCCCCTTCGCCGGCCAATACCGGGGTCAGTGGTGTCGTCTTGGCCGGCCGTCCCGCCGGGCGGTGTTCGTGGGGAAAGTGGAAGCGAAACTCGTTCTGATAATCCTCGATCGCCTTGAGCGCCGTCAGCTCGACATTGCCATGCCCCGTGAACCGCCGCGGATCGAGGGGCCATGTGTCGTAACATGCTTCCCCATGCACGATCTGCTGCGCCAGCAGCCAGCCGTGCCCGCCCCCCTCGCCAAGGCCCGCGCGCAACCCGATGATGCAAAACGCATTCCTTTTGCCCGGGATCGGCCCAACCAGCGGCGCACCGTCGATGGTGTACGTGATCGGCCCATTCACGACCGTATGCACACCCACGTCCATCAGCGCAGGCATGCGGGCAAAGGCCCCTTCCAGAACATCCGTCACCCGGTCCAGATCGTCGGGACACAGCGCGTTGGTGAAATCCGGCGAGATCCCATCCATCCCCCATGTCTTGCAGTCCTGCTCGTAAAACCCGAGCAGCAGCCCGTTCTTTTCCTGCCGGCAATAGTAGTCACTGATCGGACAGCGCAGCAGCGGCATCCGGTGGTCCGCGTCGCGGATCGCCGCAATCTCTTCGGTCAGGAAATACTGATGCTCCATCGAGGCGACGGGGTGATGCACCCCCATCATCGCGCCCACTTCGTTCACGCGATACCCGCAGGCGTTCACCACCACTTCGCAGTCGATGTCGCCTTTGGTCGTGTGCACCGTCCACGACTGATCGGCGTGCTGCGTCAGCCCCGTCACCGGCGTATGGCGATAGACCTCCGCCCCTGCCTTGCGCGCCCGCCGCGCCAGCGCCTGACACAGCTGTGCGGGATCAATGTCGCCGTCCATCGGGTCCCACAGCCCACCGATCAGGTTGTCGGTCGAGATCAGCGGATGCCGCCGCGCGCATTCCGCCGCGTCGATCACCTCGAAATGCACCTCCATCCCCCGCGCCATGGAGGCGAAATGACGGTATCCGTCCATCTGCGCCTCCGTATTGGCGAGCCGGATGCCCCCGTCCCCGTGGTGATAGTTGATCGGGTAGTCGGGATCGTTCGCCAGTTCCTGATAAAGGTTGATGGAATGTGTCTTGAGGCCCACCATTGTCTGGTTCATGCCGAAATTCGTCACCTGCGCGGCCGAATGCCATGTGGTGCCGCTGGTCAACTCGTCCCGCTCGACCAGAACCACATCGGTCCAGCCTTCCTGCGTGAGGTGATACAGGGTCGAACATCCGGCTATACCGCCGCCAATGACAACGGCGCGGGTGGTGGTCTTCATGACGGGCCTCCGTAGGGGTCGGCGGCAGCATGAAAGTTCGCGCGCGGGCGTCAATCGCAGGTCTGTCCGATTTGGCGTCCGCAAATGTTCCATTCCGTCATTGCGAAACTTCGGACGTATGCAGCGGTGGAACTGGGTGGTTTTTGGTGGCGTGGGGGAGACTTGAACTCCCGACCTCTCGATTATGAGTCGAGCGCTCTAACCAGCTGAGCTACCGCGCCATGGGGGCGTCACCTATGCCAGCCCTCAGGAGTCGTCAAGCACGAAAGCGGGGTTATCCGCCCCGCACCGTCTCGATCATCAGGGTCACGTTTTCCGGGTCCGCTTCCGGCGTGATGCCGTGCCCGAGGTTAAAGATATGCGGCCCTTTGGAAAACGCCTGCACAATCGCCCGCGTCTCATCCACCAGCGCCTGCCCACCCGCCACCATATGCGACGAGGCGAGGTTGCCCTGCACGCAGCCGTCCACCTGCACATGCGCCGCTGCCCAATCCGGCGAAACCGAGTTGTCCAGCGCCACGCAATCCACGCCCGTCGCCTTGTGGAACCCGATATAGCCGTCGCCCGCCTCGCGCGGGAACCCGATGACGGGAATATGCGGGTGGCGCGCCTTGAGTGCAGCGGTGATCTCGGCACACGGCAGGACCGCGTATTGGTGGAATGCCTCGCCTTTCAAGGACCCCGCCCAGCTGTCGAAAATCTTGACCACTTCGGCCCCTGCATCGATCTGCGCGCTCAGGTATTCAATCGTTGCGGCCGTGATCCGCGCCAGCAGCGCCTCAAAGAGCCGTGTGTTGCCGGTCATCAAGGCATGCGCGGGCCCCTGATCCGGCGTGCCCTGCCCGGCAATCATGTAGGTGGCAACAGTCCACGGCGCTCCGGCAAACCCGATCAGTGTCGTCTCCTCCGGCAGTTCCCGGCGCAGGATGCGCACCGTCTCGTAGATGGGGTTCAGCGTCTCGTGGATCGCATCCACCGGTTTCAACGCATCAAAATCCGCCTGCGCGGTGATTGTCGACAGCCGCGGACCTTCGCCCGTCACAAACCAAAGATCTGATCCCAAGGCTTGCGGCACGAGCAGGATGTCCGCAAACAGGATCGCCGCGTCAAAGCCATAACGGCGGATCGGCTGCAAGCTCACTTCGGCGGCGAGTTCCGGATTGTAGCACAGCGACAGGAAATCACCGGCCTGCGCCCGCGTGGCCTTGTATTCCGGCAGATACCGCCCGGCCTGACGCATCATCCAGATGGGCGGCGTCGGCAATGTCTCACCCGCCAGAGCCCGCAAAATCGTCTTGGTCTGCACACCGTCTTTCATCACGTCGTCCCATGCCGCGTTGGATTCTGGTTGTCAGGATAAGTTGACACTTCTAAAAGATAAACCCATGACAGTGCGACTTCCTTCCCCCGACATCCCCCTCAAGATCGGCACCCGCGGCTCACCGCTTGCCCTGGCGCAGGCGCACGAGACGCGCAGGCGGCTCGGGGCGGCGTTTGACCTGCCCGAAGCGGCGTTCGAGATTTGCGTGATCAAGGTCACCGGCGACGACCGGTCGATGATCGCCGCCGACCGCCCGCTTAAGGAGATCGGGAACAAAGGCCTCTTTACCCGCGAGATCGAAGAGGCGCTGCTGGACGGCGGCATCGACATCGCAGTCCACTCGATGAAGGACATGCCGACCGTGCAGCCAGACGGGCTGATCCTCGACACATACCTGCCGCGCGAGGATGTGCGCGACGCCTTCGTCTCCCCGACGCTGCGGACGCTCACCGATCTGGCCCAAGGGGCAACAGTCGGCACCTCGTCCCTGCGCCGGCGGGCACAGCTGCTGCACAAACGGCCCGACCTGAACGTGGTCGAATTTCGCGGCAACGTACAGACACGGCTTCAAAAACTGGCGGACGGCGTGGCGGATTGCACCTTCCTCGCCTGCGCGGGCCTGAACCGGCTCGGCATGGATGACGTGCCCGCAACGCCTGTCGATCCGACCGAAATGCTGCCCGCCGTGGCCCAGGGTGCCATCGGGATCGAACGCCGCAGCGACGACACCAACACCGCGACCCTGCTCGAGGCGATCCACCACACGGCCACTGGCCACCGCCTCGCCGCCGAACGCCAGTTCCTCTTTACGCTCGACGGCTCCTGCGAAACACCCATCGCCGCCACCTCGACCATAGACGGCGACACGCTGACCCTGCATGGCGAGGTGCTGCGCCCCGACGGCTCCGACGCGCTGTCCGGTATGCGCACCGGCCCGGTTGCCGACGGCCCTGCCATGGGCACCGATCTCGCGCAGGATCTGCTCAGGCAAGCAGGCCCCGGCTTTTTCGAATGGCACTGATCTTCTTCTGACCGAAAATACCACGGGGGAGGCCGCAGGCCGGGGGCGGAGCCCCATCTTGACGCCGCCTTACCCAAGGGCGCAGGCTTGGCCCATGTCCGATCCGCGCTCAGACCTGCCCACACACCACGTCGAAAACCAGCCCGATGCCCGCGGCGACACCGACCTCCTGGCCGCCGACCCGGTGCTGCGCGCCTGCGTGGGTCCCTCGGCGCACCTCGCCATCTACGGCCAGGACCTTGGCCGTGCCCAAACCCGCGCCACCGGGCGCGCAGCAAACCGGCACCCGCCCGAACTCACGCTCTTTGATGCCGGCGGACGGCGGTTGGACGAGGTCAACTTTCACCCCGCCTACCACCAGATGATGACGCTCAGCCAGAGCGCTGGCTATGCCGCGACCGCCTGGGATGGCGGCAGCCATGTGGAACACGCAGCCATGGTCTACCTCGCCAGTCAGGTCGAGCCAGGCCATTGCTGCCCGCTGACCATGACCTATGCCGCAGTGCCGGCGCTGGCGGCTGACCCCGCTCTGGCAGCAACATGGCGCCCCAAGCTGACCGCCCGTGCCTATGACCCCCGCACCCTGCCGGTGGACCAGAAATCCTCCGCCACGCTCGGCATGGCGATGACCGAAAAACAGGGCGGCTCCGATGTGCGCGCCAACACCACCACCGCGCAGCGCGACGGCGATCACTGGCGGCTCACAGGGCACAAGTGGTTCTGCTCCGCGCCGATGTCCGACGGGTTCCTGACGCTGGCGCAGACGCCTGCCGGGCTCACCTGTTTTCTCGTGCCACGGTGGCTGGACGGCACGCGCAACGCGGTCCATCTGATGCGGCTCAAGGACAAGCTGGGCAACAGATCCAACGCATCGTCCGAGATCGAATATCACGGCGCGCTGGCCCATCAGCTGGGCGACGAGGGGCGCGGCGTGCAGACAATCATCGAAATGGTGCACCACACCCGCCTCGACACCGCCATCGCCCCCGCTGGCATCATGCGCGGCGCACTGGTCGAGGCGATGCACTGGGTGCGCCACCGCAGCGCCTTCCAGAAACGGCTGATTGATCAACCCCTCATGCGCAGCGTGCTGGCCGATCTGATGCTGGACTGGGAAGGGGCGACACGCCTTGGTCTGCACGTGGCTGCCGCCTTTGACCGGACGGCTCCTGAGGCCCGCGCCTATGCCCGCATCGCCGTCGCTCTGGCCAAGTTCCTCAACAACAAGCTCTGCCCACGCGTGACCTATGAGGCGATGGAGGCCCTGGGCGGCATCGGATATGTCGAGGACACCGCCATGCCGCTCTACTACCGCGAGGCACCCTTGAATGGCATCTGGGAAGGGTCGGGCAACGTGATCTGCCTCGACATCCTGCGCACACTGGCACGCGAACCCGCCGCAGGCGAAGCGCTCACCACACAGCTTGCACGCGCCAAGGGCGCCGATCGCCGCTACGACACCGCCCTGTCCGCACACCACGACCGCTGGCCCGGCCTGCCAACGGAGGCGGAGGCGCGCCATTTTGCCGAACATACAGCCACGCTGCTCACCGCGTCGGTCCTGCTCACGGACGCGACACACGCCGTGGCCGACGGTTTCGTTGGCTCACGCCTCACGGACGGTCGTGGGCAGGTTGCAGGCTCAGTTCAGGGCCTCGATACCGACGCGATCCTGTCAGGGTTCGACGCCTAAACCCACTTGGCCAGCGGCGGCAGGCTCATCAGCACGGCATTCGCGTCATGCCCGGTCTCAAGCCCGAATTTCGTGCCCCGGTCATAGACCAGGTTGTATTCCGCATAAAGCCCGCGATGCACCAGCTGCACGTCCTTGTCCGCGGCGTCCCAATCCTGCACGCGCCGCTTTTCGACCAGCGGCACATAGGCCGGCAGAAACGCGCGCCCGATGTCCTGGGTCAGGGCGAAATCCGCCTCCCAATCTCCGGTGCAGTGATCATCCATGAATATACCGCCAACCCCCCGCGCCCGCTTGCGGTGGGGGATGTAGAAATACTCATCCGCCCACGCCTTCAGGCGCGGATAGAAGTCCGACCCGTGCGGGTCCAGATGCGCCTGCTGCTGGGCATGAAAATGCGCCGTGTCCTCGGCATATTCGATGCACGGGTTCAGGTCGGACCCGCCGCCGAACCACCACGCATGCGGCGTCCAGAACATGCGCGTGTTCATATGCACCGCTGGCGCATGCGGGTTCTGCATATGTGCCACCAGAGAAATGCCCGAAGCCCAGAACCGCGGGTCATCCTTCATCCCAGCCAGCCCCTTCCGGGCCATCATCGCAGCCTGCGCACGCTCGCCCAGTGTCCCGTACACGGTCGAGACGTTGACCCCGACCTTCTCGAACACGCGGCCCCCGCGCATCACACTCATCAGACCACCGCCCGCGTCCGATCCGTCATCGGCCCCGCGCTTGGTCTCGCTCACCTCGAACCGCCCCACCGCCGCATCCGACATCGGCCCGGCGGCATGACTGTCCTCCAACCCTTCGAACGCGGCGACAATGTCGTCACGCAGCTGTCGGAACCACGCCGACGCGCGGGTTTTCTGAGTGTCGAAATGTTCGGTCATGCGCGCTGTCCTGTCTGGTTGACAGATTTTAACGCAAGATCAGGGACAACGCCAAGGCCCAAGTGACCGCATCCCCCGCTTCATCTCGCCGAAAAAACTCCCCCCGGAGGGTCGCGTTGCCACACGCGCCGGGCCACGCCTAATGCGCGGGCGCATCCACAGGATCCAGCAGACTGCGCCCGCCATCCACCGTCAGCACCTCCCCGGTGACAAATCCGGACCCGTCAGAGGCGAGGAACTGCACCGCATCCACCAATTCGGTCGGGGCTGCGATCCGGTGCATGGGTGTCTGCGTCTCTATCTCTTCGCGCCATTCGGGGTGCTCGCCGATGGACGCCTGCAAAGACGCCGACATCACAGATCCGAACGCCACGGCATTTACGCGGATGCGCTCCGGCGCCAGCGCCAGCGCCATCGACCGTGTCATCTGCTCCAACCCCGCCGACGATATTGAATAGGCCAGCAATTCGGGCCGCGACTGATGCGCGGCAATCGAGCTGAGGTTGACGATGGAGCCGACGCAGGTCGCCTCCGTGTTGCCTTCGGCCTGTTTGATCATGCGGCGCGCGACCTGCTGGGTCAGCCGGATCGCCGTCATGAGGTTTTGCTCCAGCAGCACCTCCACGCTCGTGTCCTCGGGGTTGAGCGCATCCGTATGCATCACCTGACGCGACGCGTTCACCAGAATATCCACCTGATCAAAGGCGTCGATGGTCGCCGACACCAGATTGGCAATCGTCAGTCGCTGGCGCAAATCCCCTGCGAAATAGCGGATGTTGCCGTCTTCGGCCACATCGCCCAACTCGTCGGCCAGCTTCTTTTCATCCATGTCGGCGCACATCACATTCGCACCGCGATCCGCAAAATGCCGCGCAATGGCGAGCCCGATGCCGTTGGCCGCACCGGTCACGATGGCGGTCTTGCCGTTGATGGAGAATGACATGGGCTACCCCTTGGTCTTTCTGGGCCGCTCGGCCCGCACCAGTTTGAACCGCGCATCGCCGTCCAGATCAACCACTTTGACAAAGGCGCGGTCCAGCGCGTCCTCGTAGGGCAGGTGCCGGTTCGCCACTATCCACAACGCCCCGTGCGGGCGCAGGATGCGCGCAGCTGCCGCGATGAACGCCTGGCCAAGCCCCGGATCAGCCTTTCGCGTCTTGTGAAAGGGCGGGTTCATCACGACCGCATCCACTTTGGCCTCCGGCGTCCACGTCGTGGCATCGGCCCAGTGAAACTGCGCCCGCGCATCCGTCACATTGTGCCGGGCGCATTGCAGCGCCATGTCGTGCGCATCGACCAGATGCACGGCGTCGACGGAGCGGGTCAGCACATGCGCCGACAGAAACCCCCAGCCCGCGCCCAAATCGGCCACGGTGCCGACCATCGCCTCGGGCAACGCCTCCGCCAGCAGGGCCGAGGCCGGGTCGACCCCATCGGCGGAGAATACCCCGGGCGCAGTCCAGAACCCGCCCTCATGCAACGCGGGCCCTGCCGCCCAGTCACCAAAATTGGCGCCAGCGTCCATCCAGTAAATCTTGCCATGCGCCTTGGAAATCGGGCCACCCACGCCACAGCGCTGCCGCAGGGCCTTGAGCATCGAATCCGCGCCCTCGACCTTTTGCCCGTCCACGAGGATCAGCCCATCCGTCCGCGCCGCCGCCTGCGCCACCAGCGCCTGCGCCTCCGCCCGCGCGCGGGTCAGGCACACGACCGTCGCGGCAAAGCGGTCATCCGGCAGTTCCGCCGACACCGAATATCCCCGCGCGGCAAAGGCATCACAGACAGTGACAAGCGGGGAAACCACATGCACACGGTCGCGGGGCAGCGCCGACAGATCAGCGTCCGGCGCAGGGTGCAACACGGCCAAACGACCGTCCTCCGGAAGCGTCACAGCCTCCAGAGCCAAAGGCAATCGGTCACCGATCACCTACTCTTCTTTCTCCATGGTGCACTGCAGCGGGTGCTGGTGGCGGCGCGCATAGTCCATGACCTGCGCCACCTTGGTCTCCGCGATCTCGTGGCTGAACACACCCACGACCGCCAGACCCTTCTTGTGCACGGTCAGCATCAGCTCAAACGCCTGCGCGTGGTTCAGGCCAAAAAACCGTTCCAGCACGTGCACCACAAATTCCATCGGCGTGTAGTCATCGTTCAGCAACATCACCTTGTAGAGCGGTGGCCGCTTGGTCTTTGGCTTGACGTCGGTGACGACGACCGTATCGCCGTCTTCGTCCTGTTTGTCTGCCATCATGTGCCAAACGGATTGCATTTGTGCCTCTTGAACCGGGAATCTACTGGAGTGCCTTTGGCGCTGCTATATAACGCCTTTGGCAATTTAGAAAAGAGAAAGCGCGCGTCATGTCGCAGGACACGCCCCCCGCCCACGCCGCGTCCCGGGAATTGCGCTGCATCGCATTCGACGCCGATGACACGCTTTGGCACAACGAACGCTACTTTCAACTGACGCAGGCACGCTTTGCCGAACTGCTCGCGCCGCACACGGATGTGGCCGATCTGGATGCCCGCCTGCTGCAGGCGGAGCGGCGCAACCTTGGCCATTATGGCTTTGGCATCAAGGGGTTCGTTCTGTCGATGATCGAAACCGCGCTCGAGGTGACGGACAACGCCGTGCCGGGCACTGTGATCTCTGACCTGATCGCGGCGGGCCAGGAGATGCTGCGCCACCCCATTGACCTGCTGCCCCACGCGCAGCAAGCCGTCAGCATCGCCAAGGCCCGCGCGCCGGTCCTGCTGATCACCAAGGGCGATCTGCTGGATCAGGAGCGCAAGCTGGCCCAGTCGGGTCTGGGCGAGATGTTCGACGGGGTCGAGATCGTGTCGGACAAGGTGCCAGCGGTCTACACCCGCATCTTTGCCCCCTTCGGCGGCGCGGCACACGGCATGATGATCGGCAATTCGATGAAATCGGATGTGCGCCCGATGATCGACGCGGGCGGCATCGGCGTGCACGTGCCCCACGATTTGCAATGGGATATCGAGGCCGCCGACGCCCCTGACGGCCACCCGCGCTTTCACGCGATCCCGGACCTTGGCGCGCTGTCGGCACTGCTCGGCTGAGCGCCACATTCCTGCCACAATCGCCTGTGTAGCGGCATCGGCCCGCTGTGCCCCAACATCTGGGAACGCTGCTGTGCAGAAAAACGGAATCGTGAGGGACAACAAGACTTTATCGAAAAATGATCATGTGCTAGCGTTCCTGCATAAATAAATCGGCCAGTCGAACAATCGGCGGCCAGAGGCAGACATAGGCAGGTTTATCGTGAAGGTTCGGCGCACACAGCCGGCCCGTATTGGGCTTTTCGTTTTCGCAGCATTGTGGATGTTCATCATCCTTCCCGCGTCTGTCATGGCGGCTCCCTATGCCGCGATGGTGATGGACGCGCGCACCGGCGAGGTCTTGCATTCGCGCAATGCCGACACCCGCCTGCACCCCGCATCACTGACCAAGATGATGACGCTTTATGTGGCGTTTCAGGCGATCGAGCGGGGCGAGATCACGCTGGACACCAAGGTCAAGGTGTCGCGCTTTGCCGCCTCCGAACCGCCGTCGAAACTCGGCCTCCAACCCGGTCAACGCATCGCCCTGCGTTATCTGATCCGCGCCGCAGCCGTGAAATCCGCCAATGATGCCGCAACGGCCATCGGCGAGGCGATCAGCGGGTCCGAAGCGGCCTTTGCCCGCCGCATGAACCGCACGGCCAAGTCACTGGGCATGACCCGCACCACCTTCAAGAACGCCCACGGCCTGACCGAGTCCGGCCACATGTCCACGGCCCGCGACATGACCCTGCTGGGGCGGCACGTGCTGTATGACTACCCGCAATACTACAATCTGTTCTCGCGCCGTTCGACCCATGCCGGGGTGCGTGAGGTGGCCAATACCAATCGCCGCCTGCTGGCCGCATATCGCGGTGCCGACGGGATCAAGACGGGCTACACCCGTGCCGCTGGCTTCAACCTCGTGGCAAGCGCGGAGCGTGGCAACGAACGGGTCATCGCCACAGTCTTTGGCGGCAAATCCACAGCGTCGCGCAATGCGCGGGTGGCCGAGTTGCTCGACATGGGCTTTCGCCGCGCCCCCAGCCGTGCGCCCCTGCGCAAACCGCAAAAGCCGAACTACGTGCCCGGCGACGATCCCGTCATCGTGGCGGGCAACAGCGACGCACCCCAGGGTGCGGGCAAGATCATCCGTCTGACCGGCGCAGTCAAAACGTCCCTGCGCCCGCAACTGCGCCCCGGCGCCACACAAGAGCCTGTGCTGATCGCGGCCAACGAAGCCCCGGCCGCGGCGGTCAAGGAAGACGACATTCTGACCGCCCTCCAGGTGGCGCAGGCCGCGGCACCCGCCCCGGCCCCTGTCGCCAAGCCAAAGCCGGTAGTGATCCCGATGAAACGACCCGCAGCGCGACCCGGCAACGTGGTGCTCGCCAGCGTCGAGCCCGAGGTTGTCACGCGGCTGTCGACCTCCGGGGGCCGCCACTGGGGCGTGAATGTGGGCCGCTATGCCAGCCGCTACAAGGCGGAAAAGATCCTGCTGCAAACCGCCCTGACCGAGATGTCATCGCTCGATGGCTCGCTGCGCAAAGTGGTGCGCAAGCCGCAAGGCTTTGACGCGAACTTCATGGGTATGACGCGCGAAGGGGCCGATCTGGCCTGCCGCAGACTGCAGGCGCGCAACATCACCTGCTTTACCATCGGGCCGCAGTCCTAGGGGGCAGCGGGACGGTGGGCGGGGCGTCTTTGGAGGCGACGGGCGCGGCCCGGCGGGTTCAAACAGCGTCCGCACAGCGTCACGGCTTGGGCCGGTCGTCCCATGTCTCATCAAGGATACGGCGGCTGTCACCATCGGGATCTTCGTACTGACGGCTCCGCAGCGTGTACAGAAAACCGATCAGCCCAACGGCCCCCAGCAACAGGGACACCGGGATGAGATACGCCAGAACATTCACCGCCAGATCCCCCGCATCGCGTTCAACGACACCGTAATCGACGAGGTCGACATGGCTAAGGCCGCAATCAGCGGCGTGGCCAGCCCAACCACGGCAAGCGGCACCGCGACGATGTTGTAGATCGTGGCAATCCGGAAATTCTCGGTAATGCGCCGCCGCGCCGCCCGCGCGCAGCGCAGCGCCTCTGGCAGTGCGTCGAACCGTGTGCCCAACAGAACCATGTCCGACGCCACCCGCGCCGCATCCAGCGCCGAGGCGGGCGACAGGCTCACATCCGCTGCTGCCAGCGCGCCGGTGTCGTTCAGACCGTCGCCCACCATCAGGACGCGCCGACCTTGCGCTTGCAACGCCTCGATCCGGGCGACCTTGTCCTCCGGCAGGCAGCCCGCATGGGCCACCGCGATCCCGGCCGCACGTGCCGTAGCCGTCACCGCGGCCTCGCGGTCGCCCGACATCATCTCGACCTGCAAACCGGCATCGACCAGAGCCGCCACCGTCTCCGCCACGCCGGGACGCAGCGTGTCCGCAAAGCGGATGCGGAACACCTGACCAGCGCCCAGATCGACCCATGTGCACAGACCCGCGTCGCTGTCGCCCTCGGGCCCGGCCCAGCCGGTGCGACCCAGCCGGACGCGTGCACCGCGCCACAAACCTTCGGTCCCGAAACCGGGCATTTCGCGGATGTCCGTCACCTCCGCCGCATCGCCCCCCTGCGCCGCAATCGCGACCGACAGCGGATGGGTCGAGCCGCGCGCAAGCGCCAGTGCAACCCGGCGCGCGTCGTCCGGGACGTCGTCCCAGCCCAGCACCTGCGGCACCCCTTCTGTCAGGGTCCCTGTCTTGTCAAAGACAACCGTATCGACCTCCGCCAACCGTTCCAGAGCCGTCGCGTTCTTGATCAGCACGCCGCGCCGGAACAGCGCACCAGAGGCCGCCGTTGTCACCGCAGGCACCGCCAGACCCAGCGCACAGGGGCATGTGATGATCAGCACGGCGGCGGCGATGTTCAGCGCCACGCGCATATCACCGGTCCAAAGCATCCAACCCGCCCAAGCGAGTACCGCAAGGATATGCACCCCCGGCGCATAGAGCGCCGCCGCCTTGTCGGCGAGCGGGTTGTAGCGGGCGCGGCCCGCCTCTGCCACGGCCACCAGATCGGCGAGCCGGTGCAGGGCGGTGTCACGTCCCACGGCCGTTGCCTCGATTGTGAGCGGGCCGCTGAGCACGGTTTCACCAGCGGCCACCGCGCTGCCGTCCGATGCGGGCACCGGGATCGTCTCACCGGTCAGCATCGACCGGTCCAGCTCCGCCGTGCCCTCGCGCACGACCCCGTCAACCGGGATACGGCCGCCCGCACGGACCAGAATGACATCGCCCACCGCCAGTTCGGCCACAGGTATGTCCAGCGGCACGCCGCCCACGATGCGTGTTGCGCGCGGCACCTCAAGTGCCGTCAGCTCTTCGGCAGCGGACCGGGCGGCGGCGCGGGTCCGGAACTCCAGATACCGGCCTGCCAGCAAAAAGAAACACAAGGTGATGGCCGCGTCGAAAAAGGCGTGGTGGCCCGACAGCGCGGTTTCCCACAGCGACGTGCCAAGCGCCAAAAGAATCGCCAGCGCAATCGGCACGTCCATCGACAGCCGCCCGGCTCGCAACGCGCGCCACGCCCCGGCAAAGAAAGGCTGGCCGCAAAACGCCACGGCGGGCAAGGCGATGGCCGCGGAAATCCAGTGGAACATGTCGCGCGTGGCGTCCGTCGCCCCGGACCAGACCGCCACCGACAAGAGCATGACATTCATCGCGGCAAAGCCCGCCACAGCCAGTCGCATCAGCAGCGCGCGGCCTGCGGCCTCGGTCGCCTTGCTCTGCAATGCAGTGGGGTCAAGCGGATGGGCCACGACACCGACGCCCGCCAGCGTCTCGACCAGCGCATCCGCTGTCACGTTACCGACCGGTGTCACATAGGCCCGCTTGAGGGTCAGGTTCACCCGCGCCGCCGCCACATCGTCGCGGGCCAGCAACGCGGTTTCGGCATCCCGAATGCAGTTGTGGCAGTGGATCTCCGGCAGTGACAACAGGATGTCGTCTGGCTGCGCCTCAGGCGCGGCCATGTCCATGGGGGCCACCGCGCATCCGGGGCAGGCCATGGGCCGGGGATCAGGCACCGCCGTCATGCCGCGTCAGCCTTTGACAAAGAGCGGGATGCGTTGTTCGAAGAGGGTGCCGTCACCCGCCACCGCCGACAGGCGCACCTGCCAGTGCCCTGCATCCAGATCCAGCGGCGCGCGCCACGCGGCCCCGTCAAAGACCAGCGCAGGCGTCACATCCGCCGACACATGGGTCGTACGGCCGACGGTCACGTCCATCTCGGCCACTGTCGCGGGCAGCGCGTTGGCACCGGTCAGCTGCAGCGTGAAAGCCGCGCCGTCATAGTCCGCCTCCGCCGTCCAACCCAGCGCCTGCTGTGCGGTGCGCCGTTCCTCGAACTGTTGGCTGGCGACGTAGGAATTGCCGACCTCCAGCCCCGGAAAGGTCGCCACGGCGTTGAAGGCCAGCGTCAGGTTCACCGAAATGATGATCCCAAAGCCAACGCAGAACATGGCGGCCACGTGCCAGCCCTTGAGTTCGCGGGTCATTGTGTTGTCCTCCCGTTGAATGTCGTGTCGCGAAAGGCGCGGTCGCCGCCCCCCAATGCCTCGACCCAGATGCGCACCTCGCTGGTTGCGCTGGTTGCCGGTGCCGCATCCGGCGGTGCGACCAGATACACACGTTGCAGGAACGTGGCGTCGGCTGGCACGGCAATCGCCTGATAAGCCGTCCCTTCGAGCTGCAGGCGGATCGACGGATCGCCCTTGACCGTCAGGCGCATGGTCTGCGCCTCGGCTGTCTTGTTGCGCAGGCGCACGTCGTAGGTGTTGCGCACGGACCCGTCCGACAGGGTCACGAATGTGGGGTTGCGCACGGGTGCGACGGTCAGTTCCACGTCAGACCGGATGAACAGCGCAAAGACCAGCCCAAAGCCCACAAGCGCCCACAGCACCGTGTAGAGAACGGTGCGCGTGCGCAGCACGTGGCTGATGATCGGCTTGGGCGGCTTGCCCGCGCGCTCGGCCTCTTCGTCGGTCAGCGCCATGTAGTCGATCAGACCGCGCGGCTTGCCGATCTTGTCCATGATGTCATCACACGCATCGATGCACAGCGCGCAGGTGATGCATTCCAGCTGCTGCCCGTCGCGAATGTCGATCCCCGCCGGGCACACGTTCACGCAGGCCATGCAGTCGATGCAATCGCCCTGCGTCTCGCCCTCGGGCACGCGGTGCTTGCGCGGCTCGCCACGCCAGCCGCGATAGCCGACGGTCAGCGTATCCTCGTCCATCATCGCCGCCTGGATGCGTGGCCAGGGGCAGGCGTAGTTGCAGATTTGCTCGCGCGCGAAGCCACCAAAGAGGAACGTGGTGCCCGTCAGGATCGCCATCGTCGTGTAGGCCACGGGGTGCGCATTCAGCGTCACCAGATCGCGCAGCAACGTGGGCGCGTCGGCAAAGTAGAACACCCACGCGCCCCCGGTCGCCAGCCCGATCAACAGCCAGATCGTCCACTTGGTCACCCGCAGGCGCGCCTTGCGAATGTCCCACTTTTTCTGCCGGTGCAGGCGCAGGCGCGCATTCCGGTCGCCCTCCACCCAGCGTTCGACGGCAATGAACAGGTCAGTCCACACCGTCTGCGGACAGGCATAGCCGCACCAGACCCGGCCAAGCGCCGAGGTGAACAGGAACAGCCCCAGACCCGCCATGATCAGCAATCCGGCGACAAAGTAGAACTCATGCGGCCAGATCTCGATCCAGAAAAAGTAGAACCGCCGGTTCGCCAGATCGAGCAACACCGCCTGATCCGGCAGCGCCTCGCCCCGGTCCCAGCGAATCCACGGCACGAGGTAGTAGATGCCAAGCGTCACCGCCATGATCCACCATTTGAGCGTGCGGAACTTGCCCGACACCCGCTTGGGGAAAATCGGCTCGCGCGCGGCGTAGAGGCTCGGGGCGGGCGTGCTGTCGGACACTCAGGGAAACCTCCGTCGGGGTGTATGAGCTTGGTTGTCGCAGGCGCGGGATGTTAGCGCTTTGACTCAGGTCAAATTCCGCGCCGCCCGTTTGATCCATTTGACAAAGGCGCGCAGGGGCGGACGCTGCACGCCCGGACGGGTCACGATGTGGTATCCGGCACCCGGGCGATCCGCCTGTTCCAGCACAACAAGGCGGCCTGCGCGGATGTCCGGCTCCACGAACAGCCGCACGGTCACCGCAACGCCCTGCCCGTCCCGCGCGCCATCCAGCAGCAGGTTGCCCGGCACCTGGGTGAGCGGGCCACGGCCCGCCTCCGTCACGCCGCGGGCGCGCAGCCACAGGGTACTTTCGGTGGTGCCCAACTCTTCGAGCCAGGGCAGGCGGCTGAGCGCCTGTGGGGTGTCGATGTCGCGCCCCTCGATCAGGGCGGGGGCGGCCACAACGACCATGGGCGTCTCGACAAGCATCTCGGCCTCGAGACCGGGCCAACCGCCCGTGCCGTAGCGCAGCGCGAGGTCGGTGCCACCGGGCACGAGCGGCACAAGGTCGGAGGTGGGGTTCAGGTTGAGGTTGATGTCCGGATGCGTCGCGCGAAACTCCGGCAGGCGCGGCATCAGCCATGCGGCGGCAAAACTTGGCGTGGGCGAGATGTGCAGCGGGCGCGCCGCCTCGGCCCCAGTGATCAGGCCCACGGCCCGCGCAATGGTGGCAAAGCCGTCCGCGCACCCCTGGGCGAGGATATCGCCTTCAGGCGTCAAGCGCATCGACCGGCCCGTCCGGTCCAGCAGTGTCACGCCCAGATGCGCCTCCAGCGCGCGCAACTGCTGACTGATCGCGGCATGGCTGACCCCCAGCGCGTCACCCGCAGCGGTGACATTGCCCGTTTCGTGAAACGCGTGAAAGGCCCGCAGGGCCGCGAGGGGTGGCATGTCGCGCCAGTTCATATGTCACCTTGGCTTACATAAGAGTATTCCAATTGAGTCGCATAGATCACCCCAAAGCGCAATAAGAGTGGCAGAAACGCCGCTCAAGGAGACAGAGCCCATGTTTGATATCTACGCCAGAACTTTCATGACTGCGACCCGCAACCATCCCCGCGAACTGCCCTGCATCCCGGTAAAGCCTGCCACGCGGCGCGGGTGGCTGGGCCGTCAGACGCGGTGCATCAACCCCGACAAGCTGTGATGCGCATCGCCCTGCCCGCGCCCCATCTGGACGCCATCAAATGGGGCGCGTCGCTGGCGCAGATTGCGGGCTATGCGGCAACGGCAGCAGGCGCCACGCCGTGGAATATCGGCTGCTTTTTCTTCGGTATCCTGGGATGGTTCGTAGTCGGCTGGCAATGGAATGACCGCGCCATCATGCTGATCCACAGCGTCGCCTTGGCAGCCATGATCGCCGGTCTGATCGCCACATAGACAACGACGCGGCCGGGCGCCCCCGACCGCGTCGTTCCAGCCTGTTGGCGGGGGTTACTGCCCGCCGCCTCGGCTGTGCACGTACAAGGCGACGGCACGCACTTCGGCCTCGCTCAAACGCCCCTGCCAGGGTGGCATCACACCAAAGCGGCTGTAGGTCACCGTCTCGATCAGCGTTTCGGTATCACCCCCATAAAGCCAGATCGCATCGGCGAGGTTCGGCGCGCCCTGATAGATGTCGCCCAGCCCCTCTTCGCCGTGACAGGCGGCGCAATTGTCGAGGAACAGCTCTTCTCCGGCGGCGGCCAGCGTCGCGTCGTCCGGGGTCCCGGAGAGCGACTTGACGTATTGCACGACGGACAGGATTTCCTCTTCTTCGAAGATCTCGCCATAGGCCGGCATTTGCGAGTACCGGCTGTCGAGGTCTTCTTCGTTGCGGATACCATGGGCGATGGTCAGGTGGATATTCTCAATATCCCCACCCCAGAGCCAGTCATCGTCCAGCAGGTTGGGATAACCCGACGCCTGCACCCCGGCAGCGCCGGAGCCGTGACATTGCGAACACCACGTGCGGAACACGGCAGCACCGGACGACGTTGCGTACTGCATCAGCTCCGCATTGGCGCTGACTTCGGTCAGTTCAGCCGCCACAAGGGTGGCGTTGATCGCGCCATTGGCCTCTTCGGCGGCGACGATCTCGGCGGCGACCTCGGCCCGGGTGGAATATCCCAGCACGCCCGCCGTCGCCTTGTTGATCATAGGCCATGCCGGATAGGCGATGGTATAGCCGATGCCCCAGATGATGGTCAGGTAAAAGCACCACAACCACCAGCGCGGCAACGGGTTGTTCAGCTCCTTGATGCCGTCCCACTCGTGACCGGTGTTGCCGACTTCCTTGTCGTGTTCGGTTTCGTTACTCATGATCGGTCCTCCTCTGGACCTATGGGCGCGTCATCGTGCCGGAAGGGGATGTTGGAGGTGTCGCGATAGGTGTCGCTCGACCCGGGTCGCATGACCCAAAAGAACACACCGACAAAAATCGAGAACAGCACCAGAAGCATCCAGCTGTCGGCGAATTCACGCAGCAGGCTGTAGGTTTCCATCTCTCATCCCTCCCTTAACGGCTCACGTCGGCGACAAAGGTCGAGAAGTCGACCAGCGTGCCAAGCATCTGCATGTAGGCGATCAGCGCGTCGGCCTCAGACACGCCGGGTTGACCATCAAAGTTGCGCACCTGCGCCCCCGGATAGCGTTCCAGCACCCCGTCAAAGTCGCTGTCGGGGTCGGCCTGCGCCACAAAGTCGGCGCGCGCGTTTTCGATCATCTCATCGGTGTAGGGCACGCCGACAAAGCGGTGGGTGGCCAGAAGCTCGCCGATGTATTCACCGTCGATCTGCGTCCGCTCGAGAAAGTCGTATTTCGGCATGACCGATTCCGGCACCACCGCCTGCGGGTTGCGCAGGTGCACCAGATGCCAGTCATCCGAATACCGCCCCCCCACACGGGCAAGGTCAGGCCCCGTCCGCTTGGAGCCCCACTGGAACGGGTGGTCGTACATCGACTCCGCCGCGAGGGAGTAGTGGCCATAGCGTTCGACCTCGTCCCGCATGGGACGGATCATCTGGCTGTGGCACACATAGCAGCCTTCGCGCAGGTAGATGTCGCGGCCCGCCAGCTCGAGCGGGCTGTAGGGCCGGACGCCTTCCACCTCTTCGATTGTGTTTTCGAGGTAGAAGAGCGGGGCGATCTGCACGATCCCCCCGATCGTGACCACCAGAAAGCTGAAGACCAGCAAAAGGGTGGCGTTGCGTTCGAGGATCTTGTGTTTGTCGAGGATTGCCATTGGTCCCTCCTTTACTCAGCAGGGACGGCTGTGGAGAGCGGCGCCTTGGCGGGCACGGCCTTCACAGTCATCCAGAGATTGTAGCACATGACCACCGCACCGGCGAGGAACAGGACCCCACCCAGACCGCGGACCACATACATCGGGAACTTGGCGCTCACGGTGTCGGCAAAGGCGTTCACGAGGAAGCCGTTGGCGTCCACTTCGCGCCACATCAGGCCTTCCATGATGCCGGTCACCCACATCGATGCCGCGTAGAGCACGATGCCGATGGTAGCGAGCCAGAAGTGCCAGCTGACCAGACGCAGGGAGTAGAGCGCCTCGCGCTTCCACAGCACCGGCGTCAGGTAGTAGAGCGCGCCGAAGGTGATCAGCCCGTTCCAACCCAAGGCACCGGAGTGCACGTGGCCAATGGTCCAGTCGGTGTAATGCGACAGCGAGTTCACCGCGCGGATCGACATCATCGGCCCTTCAAAGGTCGACATGCCGTAGAACGCGAGGCTGGTGACCATCATCCGCAACACCGGATCGGTCCGCAGCTTGTCCCACGCGCCTTGCAGCGTCATCAGGCCATTGATCATGCCACCCCAGCTGGGCATCCACAGGATGATCGAGAACACCATACCAAGGGTCGAGGCCCAGTCCGGCAATGCGGTGTAGTGCAAGTGGTGCGGACCCGCCCAGATGTACAGAAAGATCAGTGCCCAGAAGTGGATGATCGACAGCTTGTAGCTGAACACGGGCCGTTCGGCCTGTTTCGGCACAAAGTAGTACATCATGCCCAGGAACCCGGCGGTCAGGAAAAAGCCCACGGCGTTGTGGCCGTACCACCACTGCACCATCGCGTCCTGCACACCCGCAAACAGCTGCACCGACTTGGAGCCGAAGATGCTGACCGGGATCGAGATGTTGTTGACCAGATGCAGCATCGCCACGGTGACGATAAAGCTCAGCAGGAACCAGTTGGCAACGTAGATATGCGGCTCTTTGCGCTTGATGATCGTGCCGAGAAAGACACCCAGATACGCCACCCAGACAATGGTCAACCAGATGTCCACATACCACTCGGGCTCTGCGTATTCCTTGCCCTGCGTGCCGCCCAGCAGATAGCCGGTGGCCGCCAGCACGATGAACAGCTGATAGCCCCAGAACACGAACCACGCGAGGTTGCCGCCCCAAAGCCGCGCCGCACAGGTGCGTTGCACGATAAAGAAGGACGCCGCAATCAGCGCGTTGCCCCCAAAGGCAAAGATCACAGCCGAAGTGTGAAGCGGTCGCAGGCGGCCAAAATTGGCGTAGCCTTCGGACCAGTCAAAGTTCAGGACCGGAAAGGCGAGCTGAAAGGCGATGACGACGCCCACCAGAAACCCTGCAATCCCCCAAAAGGCCGTGGCGATCACCCCGGCCCGAACAACGCTGTCCAGGTATTCATTCTGCGGTGTCGCCAGGACCGGCTCGTCCGTGCGGCGTACCTCATACAGAAACATTGCGCCCGCGATCAGCATGATCAGGACGGCATGTACCTGGTAAGCCAGATCACGCCCGTAATTCGCGGCGATTGCCGCGGCCAGTGTGATCAGACCCAGCGCAATCAGCTTCACATATTGTGCCATATTGCGTTCCCTCTTTCTACGAAGCGGCGCCATACGAATCCGGACGCAGCTCCGCGTTTCCATGCGGCGGTTGTGCGCCAGCCCGGCGGGCAGGGTCTTTGATCTGGGTCAATGGGTTTGTGAAATGCGATTGACCAACGTCAACGCGCGCGCCGGCAAATCGGGTCATGCTCCGCGCAAAACAAATGCGCCAAAGGAGCGGCCAATCCCATGTCCTACAATACCATTCTCACCATCCTGTCGGGTGGTCCTGAACCCTTGCGCGGTCTGAATGCCGCCATTTCCAAGGCGATCAGCTGGGATGCGCATCTCGAAGTGATTTGTGTTGCCGTTGACAACGCCCTGCACAGCTATTCCTACGCCGAGATCAGCCCGGTCATGCTCCAGACCACGCTGGCCGAGGCGCAAGAGGCTGCGAACACGCTGGCCCAAGAGGCGACGGCCGAGTTGGACCGGCAGGGGCTGATACGCTACGGGGTGAAATCTGTGGTGACCCAGGCCGGCCTGTTGCCCGGTGTGATCCGTCGCCATGCGCGGTTCAGCGATCTGGTGGTGATGCCGCGCCCCTATGGCGCGGGTGCCGGCCCCGACGCCCCTACACTGGTAGAGGCGGCACTGTTCGAGGCGGGCGTGCCGGTGCTGATCGTGCCCGATGGCATTGACGCCTGGACCGCGCCCCGGCGCATCTGCGTCGCCTGGAACGAGGGGGACGAGGCGCTGACCGCGACCTTGCGCGCGCTGCCGATCCTGGCGCAGGCCGACAGCACGTTCATTACCATCATCGACCCGCCGCAGCACGGCCCCGACCGCAGCGACCCCGGCGGCCTGCTGGCGCAGTTTCTGGCGCGCCACGGCGCAAGGTGCGAAGTTGATGTGCTGGCCCGCTCTTTGCCACGGATCAGCGATCTCCTGATCCGCGCGACCACGGACAGGGATGTGGACCTGATAGTGATGGGTGCCTACGGGCGCGCGCGCTGGTCAGAGGCGATGTTCGGCGGGGCCACGCGCGACATGCTGCAAGAGTGTCCCGTGCCGCTGTTTCTGGCCCGCTGAGCCGCTTGGGTCGTCAGATCAGCAGACCGCCGTCGCTGTCGTCGCCGGCCTGCTCCATCAGCACGTCGATATCGGGCACCAACACTGACCGCTTGCCCTGCAAAACGATGACCTTTTCGCGCTTGAGGGCCGAGATCTGGCGGCTGACTGTTTCCAGCGTCAGGCCCAGATAATCAGCCATCGCCTCGCGGGTCAGCGGCAAGTCGAACTGCACGGTGCGCGAATGTTTCGGGCCCAAAACGGCGTCACGCTGGGCAAAGATCGACATGAGCGACGCGATCTTTTCGCGGGCGGTCTTGCGGCCCAGCACGAGCATCCATTCGCGCGCCGCATCCAGCTCGTCCAGCGTCATTTCCAGCAACCGTTCCGCCACATGGGGCGTGGTCATCATCATGCGTTCAAACGGCTTCTTGCGGAAACAGCACATCACGAGGTCGGTCACCGCGACGACATCATAGCTGGCTCCGGACCGTCCGGGACGACCAACAAAATCCGACGGCAGCAACAGCCCGACCATCTGGCGGCGCCCGTCCTCCATGGTCTGGCTCAGCGTTGCGGCACCCGACACTACAGACGCGACGAAATCCATCTGATCCCCGGCCCATGCGATCGTCTGTCCCGCCTGATACGATCGGTAAAATTTCATCTCCTCCAGACGCGTCAGTTCATCGGGTTCGCATCGCGCACAAACGGCACGGTGACGGATGGGACAATCGCTGCATTCCTGGTTCACCAGGTCGGGAGAAGGGGTCATAGCAAATCCAAACAAAGTTGATCTGCGTCAAGGCGCACAGTGTAAACCTAGGTTAACAACGCGGCATGAAAACGAAAAGTAAATTCATGCGTCTGGGTCTTTTTGACGCCAAGGTGCCGCGCTACACGAGCTATCCGACAGCGCCGCATTTCTCTGACAAAGTGGGCCCGGCGCAGGTGCACGACTGGATCAGCGCCGTTCCGGCAGGCGGGGATATATCGCTCTATGTGCATGTCCCGTTCTGCCGCAGGCTGTGCTGGTTCTGCGCGTGTCGCACGCAGGGCACCGCGACCCTCAGCCCGGTCGGCGCTTACCTGAACACCGTCCTGACCGAGCTGCGCATGATCGGCAAGGCATTGCCGGAGGGTGTCCGGCTCAGCCGCGTGCACTGGGGCGGCGGCACGCCTACGCTGCTGGACGCCGACATGATCAAGACCCTGGCCGGGGCCATCGCACAGGTGGCCCCTTTTGCGCCGGGCTACGAGTTTTCGGTCGAGATTGACCCCAACGAAATCGACCAGTCCCGCCTTGATGCGCTGAGCACTGCGGGCATGACCCGCGCCTCCATCGGGGTGCAGGATTTCGACCCTGACATTCAGGCCATCATCGGGCGCGACCAAAGCTTTGAGATTACCGCCACGGCGGTCGAAATGCTGCGCGCCACCGGTATCCAGAGCCTGAATGCCGACATCCTCTTTGGCCTGCCGAACCAGACGCCGCAGCGGATGACCTCCAGCGTGACCAAGCTGCTGTCGCTGGGGCCGGACCGCGTCGCACTTTATGGCTATGCGCATGTGCCATGGATGGCGCGGCGGCAGAACCTGATCCCGTCAGACGCGCTGCCCACGCCGCAGGAGCGGCTCAATCTGTTCGAGATTTCGCGCAAACTGTTTCTCTGGGACGGCTACGACGAGGTCGGGATCGACCACTTCGCCATCCCCACCGACGGGCTCGCACGCGCCAAGAAGGCCGGCACGCTCAGGCGCAACTTTCAGGGCTACACCGACGATCAGAGCGATGTGCTGATCGGTGTCGGCGCATCGTCGATCTCGCGCTTTCCGCAAGGCTATGCGCAGAACCAGTCGGCGACCTCGCGCTATGCAGGCGCGGTCGAGGCCGGGCAACTCGCCACCGCACGGGGCCACGCGTTCCGGGGTGACGACATGCTGCGCGCGCGCCTGATCGAGGCAATCATGTGCGATTTCGAAGTGCGCGGCGCAGACATGCCGGGCGACCCGACAGTGGTGCATGCGATGCTGCGGTCCGCGCACGAGGCGTTCGACGGCACCATCCTGCTCAAGGGCGACCGGCTGATCATACCGGAGGCGTCGCGCGCCCTGACCCGCATGGTCGCCCGCCATTTCGACGCCTACACCGTCGAGGAAGGGCGGCACGCCTCCGCGATCTAGTGGGTCGCTTGCAACAACAGCCGCGTGTAATCCGACTGCGGTCGCTCGAACAGGTCCTCTGACGCGCCCTGTTCTACGACGTCGCCCTGCTTCATCACCAGCACCTTGTGGCTCATGGCGCGCACGACCTTGAGGTCGTGGCTGATGAACAGGAACGCCAACCCGTATTTCACCTGCAAGTCGCGCAACAGATCGACGATCTGCACCTGCACCGTCATGTCCAGCGCCGAGGTCGGCTCGTCCAGCACCACCAGCTTGGGGCGCAGCACCATGGCCCGCGCAATCGCGATGCGCTGGCGCTGACCGCCGGAAAACTCGTGCGGGTAACGGTCCATCGTGGTGGGATCAAGGCCGACCTCATCCATGACCTCCGCCACGATCTGGCGCAGCGGGCGGGCATCCTCGGTGCCGTGGACGCCCAGACCTTCGGCAATGATCTGCATCGCCGTCATGCGCGGGCTCAGGGATCCGAACGGGTCCTGAAACACGATCTGCATGTCCTTGCGCAACCGGCGCAACTGCCGCACGGACCACGCCCGGATGTCCTGCCCCATGTAGACGATGCGCCCTTCGGAGGCGATCAGGCGCATGACAGCCAGCGCCAGCGTCGTCTTGCCCGACCCGCTTTCGCCGACAATGCCCACCGTCTCACCGGCCCTGACCTGCAGCGTGGCGTCATTGACCGCCTTCACATGGCCGACCGTGCGCCGCAAAAGGCCCGCGTGAATCGGAAACCAGATTTTCAGGTTCTCCGTCTCCGCCACCACTTCGGCACCCGCCGGGACCGGGGCGGGCTGGCCCTTGGGCTCCGCACTCAGCAGCTTTTGCGTGTAGGGATGCTTGGGCGCGTCGAAAATCTCGGCGGTCGGACCCGTCTCCACGATCTCGCCGTTCTGCATGACGCAAACGCGGTCGGCGATGCGCCGGACGATACCAAGGTCGTGGGTGATGAACAGCAGACCCATCCCCTCACTCGCCTTCAGATCGGCCAGCAGATCGAGGATCTGCGCCTGAATGGTCACATCGAGCGCCGTCGTCGGCTCGTCGGCGATCAGAATGTCTGGCTTGTTCGCCAGCGCCATGGCGATCATCACCCGCTGGCGCTGCCCCCCGGACAGCTGGTGCGGATAGGCGTTCAGGCGGCTTTCGGCGTCGCGAATACCGACCTTGTCCATCAGTTCGAGGATGCGCGCCCGCGCGTCGTCGCCCGCCAACCCCTGATGCAGCGCAAGGCTTTCGGCCACTTGCTTGTGGATGGTGTGCAATGGGTTGAGCGAGGTCATCGGCTCCTGAAAAATGAACGAGATGTCGTTGCCGCGCACCTTGCGCAAGAGCCTGTCGCCGGCGCCGATCATCTGCTGACCGTCATAGGTGACCGACCCCGAAACTTCTGCACTGTCGCCCAAAAGCGACACGGTCGACAGCGCCGACACCGACTTGCCCGACCCGCTTTCACCGACCAGCGCAACAGTCTCCCCGCGGCCCACGGAAAAGGACACGCCGCGCACCGCTTCGGTCACCTGACCGTCCTGCCGGAACGCGACGCGCAGGTCTTTCACATCAAGGAGTGCTGTCACGAAAAGGTCTTTCTCGGGTCGAACGCGTCGCGGATGCCTTCGAAGATGAAGATCAGCAGGCTCAGCATCACGGCAAAGACCGTGAACGCGGTAAAGGCCAACCAGGGCGCTTGCAGGTTCTGCTTGGCCTGCAAGGTCAGCTCGCCAAGGCTTGGGGCGGAGGACGGCAGGCCAAAGCCCAGATAGTCGAGCACCGCCAGTGACGAGATTGTGCCGGTGATGATAAATGGCAGCATGGTCAGCGTCGCCACCATTGCGTTGGGCAGCATGTGCCGGAACATGATGGTCATGTTGCCGACCCCGAGAGCACGCGCCGCGCGCACGTACTCGAGGTTGCGTGCGCGCAGGAATTCAGCGCGTACGACACCCACCAGCCCTGTCCAGCCAAAGAGGACCAGCAGGAACACCAGCAGCCAGAAACTTCGCCCCAGAATGGCGAACATTATGATGATCACATACAGGCTGGGCGTGGACGACCATATCTCGATGATGCGCTGGAAAATCAGGTCCGTGCGCCCGCCGAAATAGCCCTGCACCGCCCCCGCGATTATCCCGATCATGGCGGATGCGCCCGTGACCACCAGCGTGAACAGCACCGACAGCCGGAAGCCGTGGATGACGCGGGCCATGACGTCGCGCTTGGTGCCGTCGGTGCCCAGCCAGTTTTCCTCGTTCGGCGGCAGCGGCGCCGCGCCGGGCCGGTCGACCGCCGTGTCAAAGCTGTAGGGGATCAGCGGCCAGATCGCCCAGCCGCGGTTGATATCCTCGCCGTCGACATTGCCATCCCGGCTGTCTTCGATGATCGCTTCGGGGTCGTCAAAACAGGCCTCCAACCCGCCGGACGCGATCAGGCACTGCACTTCGGGGTCGCGATAGGCGGCTTCGGTCTGGAAATCGCCGCCAAACTCCGTCTCGGCATAAAAATTCCAGATCGGCGTGTAGAACGCGCCCTGATAGCGCACCAGGATCGGCTTGTCATAGGCGATGAATTCGGCGCACAGGCTCAGCCCGAACAGGATGCCGAATATCCACATCGACCAATAGGCGCGCCGGTTTTTCTTGAAGTTCGACCAGCGCCGTTTGTTCAGCGGCGACAGGGAGAAAAAGCCGCGCTTGGGCTCTGGCACCACGACCGGTTCGGCCACGGGCTGGACGTCGGGCATCGCCATCAGCCTTCCCTCCGCTCAAAGTCGATGCGCGGGTCAACCAGCACATACATCAGGTCAGAGATGATGCCGACCAGCAGGCCCATCAGCCCAAAGATATACAGGGTGCCGAACACGATCGGATAGTCACGCGCCACTGCCGCCTCGAACCCCAACCGCCCCAGACCGTCGAGCGAGAATATCGTCTCGATGATCAGCGAGCCGCCGAAAAAGACGGAGATGAACACCGCCGGGAACCCCGCAATCACGATCAGCATCGCGTTGCGGAACACATGCCCATAAAGCACGCGGCGTTCGCTCAACCCCTTGGCGCGGGCGGTCATAACATACAGCTTCTTGATCTCGTCGAGAAAGCTGTTCTTGGTCAGCAGCGTCAGCGTGGCAAAGGCCCCGATGGTGCCCGCCAACACCGGCAGGAACGCGTGCCAGGCGTAATCGACCACTTTGCCCCACGCACTCAGCTCGTCCCAATTGTCCGACGCCAGCCCGCGCAGCGGAAATATCTGGTAGTAACTGCCGCCCGCAAACAGCACCAGCAGCAGGATCGCGAACAGAAATCCCGGGATCGCATAGGCCGCGATGATGGCACCCGACGTCCATGTGTCAAAGGGCGTACCGTCCAGAACCGCCTTGCGAATGCCCAACGGGATCGACACCAGATAAGCAATCAGCGTGGACCATAAGCCCAGCGTGATCGACACCGGCAGTTTTTCTATCACCAGATCAATCACCCCGATGGACCTGAAATAACTCTCTCCGAAATCAAAACGGGCATAGTTCCAGACCATGTTCAGGAACCGCTGCACCGGAGGCTTGTCAAACCCGAACTCACGTTCCAGTTCCGCGATGAACTCCGGCGGCAGGCCTCGCGCGCCCACATAGGTGCTGTCGGACGCTGTGTTCAGCTCTTCGGCGCCCAGCTCTTGCACACCTGCATCGTTGTTGCCCCCGGCAAAGCCGCCAAAGACATCGCCGCCCCCCTGCGCCCGGGCAATCGCCTGTTCCACCGGTCCGCCGGGCACAAACTGCGTCAGGGTAAAGTTGACCAGCAAAATGCCCAGCAGCGTCGGAATGACCAGCAGCAGCCGTCGGAGAATGTAGGCGCTCATGAGCGGGTCACCTCAATGCGCCGGAGGTCTTGAGCGCCTGGGCCTTGTCGTCGTTGTACCACCAGAAATCCAGCTGACCCAGCGCGTAGGGCGGGATCGGCTCGGGGTATTCGAACATGTCGTAAAACGCGACCCAGTGCGTGGGCTTGTACCAGACCGGGATCATGATGAACTCGTGCCGCAACGCGCGGTCCAGCGCCATCAGCGACGCCTCTTCGTCCTCGCGGGTTTCGGCGTTCAGCGACGCCTCGATGATCGCATCGACCAGAGGGCTGGCAAGGCCCGCCGGGTTGAACAGCGAGAACTCCGCCGCCTCGGACCCGTAGCGTTGCATCAGCCCCGTCCCGGTCCCCAAGAATGCGGCGTAGGCATCGTAAACCAGATCGTAATCGCGGTCCCGCTCACGCGATGTGTATTGCGAGGGGTCCACCTTTTCGAGGGTGATCGCGATGCCGAGGTTCCTGACATTGGCGGCAAAGTTCTCGGCAAAGCCGGTCAGCGTATCGCCCGAGGACGAGTTGAACAGGAAATTCAGCGACAGCACTTCGCCGCTCGCATTGCGGCGCACGCCGTCATCGCCCACGGCCCAGCCTGCCTCATCCAGCAGCGCCATGGCCCGCCGCGCGTTGCGCCGGTCAAACAGACGCGCCGCATTCGACGTATGCGGCATCCGCACCTCTTCGTTAAAGAGGGTCGCCGGCACCACGTCGCCAAGACTCTCCAAAAACGCCTTTTCCGCGCCTTCGGGCACGCCCGAGGCCATCAGCGGCGTGTCCTGCGTGAACGAGGCGCGTTGCTGAAACAGGCCGTATTGCAGCGACTCGTTGGTCCACTCGAAATTATACGCCAGCGAGATCGCCTCGCGGACGCGCACGTCCTGCAGCGTGTCCCGCAGCAGGTTGAACACGATGCCCGAGGGCGTTGGGGGCGAACCGTCAGGCAACTCGACGGTCTTGATCGCGCCGCTCGTCACCTTTGGGGTGTCATAGCCCGTCGCCCATTTCTTGGAATCCCCTTCGGTGCGGTAGGTGAATTCCCCCGCCAGAAACCCCTGGAACGCGGCATCGGCATCGCCAAAATACTCGATCCGGATGGTGTCAAAGTTGTTCCGACCCACGTTGAAGGCCAGGTCGTTTGCCCAGTAATCCGGGTTGCGCTTGTAGACGATCCGGCGGTTCACATCGACATCGTCCACCACATACGGGCCGGAGCCGGGGGAAATGTTCAACCGGCTTTCATCCAGACCTGCGCCGGTTTCCTCGTACCACTTTTTGGACCACGCGGGCACAAAACCGACCTGATCGATCAGCGACCGGCGCGAGATACCTTCGGTGAAAAAGAACTTGATCGTATGGTCATCGATGACCTCGACCTTGGGAATGCGCTTGCGGACCGCATCGGCGTAGGACTTCAGCCCCTCGTCCAGCAGCAGGTTGTGGGAAAAGGCGATGTCATGCGCCGTCACGGGCGAGCCGTCGGAAAACCGCGCTTCGGGCCGCATGTAGAAGATGACCCAGTTCTTGCCCTCGTCATATTCCAGCCGCTCGCACAGCAGGCAATAGTACTCGGCATAGACATCAGCCGGAGCAGCGGTGCCGTTGATACCCTCGCCCAACAGGCTTTCATAGATCGACGACGACAACGCGCCGGCACGGCCCTTGCGGGTGTAGGGATGCATGGAATCGAACGTGCCAACGACACCCAGCGCAATCTCGCCGCCCTTGGGCGCGTCCGGGTTCACGTAGTCGAAATGCTCGAAATCCGCAGGATAGGCCAGGTCGCCGTAGAACGAATAACCATGTGTTTGCACGATCGTCTCATGACCATCGGCTCGGGCCTGACCGGCGGCGAGTCCAAGCCCGGCGATCAGCAACCCAACCGCGCCCCACTCTGCCCATCGCTTGCGCACGGCCTGTGCACGGGTGGCGGTTCGGGCGGGGCGGTTGGGGTGGATCATCTGGGGCTCCTTGATCTGGCCTACGGCGCGGAATGTCTCGAACTGCACTGAGATTTAAGCTAAATGCGCCGCACGCCAATATGCAACGCAAGATTGCTGCTCCAAACAGGGCTCAGATTACGTGATCGTGTTGTGTGTTGCGCATTTCCGCACCCCAGCGCACGCAAAAAAGCCGCGCAACAGCTGTCACGCGGCCCTTGCAGTACGGTATTTCGACGGATCAACTGCCGATGCTGTCGAGATAGGCAATCAGGTTTGCCCGATCCTCAACCTTTTTCACGCCGCGATAAGCCATGGACGTGCCCGGCGCATATTGCGACGGGTTTTCCAGGAATTCGTTCAGGACATCGGGCGTCCAGACCTGCGCCACTTCGCTCAGCGCGCCGGAATAAGCGCCGTAGCCGTCGACAGCGCCCACATCACGCCCAACAACACCGTAAAGGTGCGGACCGGTCCCGTTCGCGCCGTCTTCCAGCTTGTGGCACGCGCTGCACTGGCGGAAAACCCGCGCGCCTGCGCCAGCATCGGCCACCGCATAGATGTCGGCAAATGCGACTTCCACAGCCTCTTCGGCCTCTTCCTCGGCACCGGTGTCGATTACGTAGGCCTGATCGCCGTGACCATCCACATGGTACAGTTCGTCCGCAGCCCATTTGCCCAGCAAGAATACAAGCAGAGCGCCGCAGATGCTGGCGGCGAGCTTCGTGAATGTCATCGTGTCGAACATGTGGCTTCCGAATCCGTGTGTTTGGTTCCTTGGTTCGGCGGGTATCTATTGCTTCCCCTGCAGGCAGGCAAGGTGTAGAAGCCGCGACCAATCGCCCTGCCTCGCCATCAAGAACAGGGCTAAGGGCAAGGGGTAAAGAATGTCTCAACGGATTGCGTTTCAGGGGGATTTGGGCGCCTACGGGCACGAAGCGGTGCTCAAGGCGCGCCCCGATGCCGAACCGGTGCCCTGCCACGCGTTCGAGGATGTGATTGCCACCGTGCGCTCGGGCAAGGCCGATATGGCGATGCTGCCTGTGGAAAACACGACCTATGGCCGGGTGGCCGACATCCACCGGCTGCTGCCGAAAAGCGGTCTTCATATCGTGGACGAGGCGTTTGTGCGGGTGCGCATCGCGCTGATGGCGCTGCCCGACCAGACGCTGGACGAGATCAAACAGGTCCGCGCCCATATGGTGCTGATCCCGCAGGCGCGCGCCTTTCTCGATGCGCACGGCATCTCGGCAGTCGCTGCTGCCGACAGCGCCGGTGCCGCCCGCGCCATCGCCAATGAGGGCGAGCGTGGCGTGGGTGCGCTGGCCTCAGCGGTGGCCGCCGATATTCACGGGCTCAACATCCTTGCCCGCAATATCGAGGATCAGGGCCACAACACCACGCGTTTCCTGCTGATGTCGCCGCACGCCGACCACAGCGCGCGTGGCGAGACGATGATCACCACCTTTGTCTTTGAGGTGCGCAACATTCCGGCCGCGCTTTACAAAGCGATGGGCGGGTTTGCCACGAACGGCGTGAACATGACCAAGCTGGAAAGCTACATGGTCGGCGGGGCTTTTACCGCCACGCAATTCTACGCCGATATCGAAGGGCACCCCGACGACCCCGCAGTGGCCCGCGCCCTCGAAGAGCTGGCGTATTTCACCAATCGGCTGGATATCCTGGGCGTCTATCCGGCAGCAGCCGGGCGCAACTAGCTGCTGCGCTTCAGCCGGTCCTCGAGGACCTTGGCATAATCCGCCACCCGCCCCTTGAACCGGTTCGTCAGGTTCGATTTGGCCAGCTTGAGCGATTGCACCAGCAAACGCGACGCGAGGTTCAGCGGCTTGAGCTCAAGCGCCACGGACATCCGGGTGCGATTGCGCGACAGCGCCACCAAGTCCACATCGAATGTCGCGTCCATGCCCGGTGACGTCGCGCTAAACCCCATGTCGTTGGGCGCGTCATAGCGGATCATCTGCAGTTTCATGTCCCGCCGGCGGCCCCGCATCATGAAGGCCACGCGCCATGCAGCACCAACCGCAGGCTCCGGACTGTCATCGACGCGCTGCACCTCCGCACCGCGCCGCATCGCCTGCCGTTCGAACGTCTCGAACTCGCTCAGCGCGGCGAAAACGTCGTCAATCGGTGCTTCGATGTCTTCTCGTGCCGAGAACTTCATATGCTGTGCCTGAATGTGCTGCGTCTGCCGGTATTGTCTCTATTCAAGAGTGTCCGCAAGCCAGTTTTCAATCAAAAAGTGCGCAATTGCGCCTTTCCGTGCCGGCAGGATGTCGGTGCGGTTGCCCGCGAATATCTCTGCCATGCCCTCGCGGGTCAGCCATAGGGCATCCTCGATCTCGGCCGGGTCGATGGTGATGTCGCGGCTGGTCGCACGGCCGTGACAGCCGAACATCAGCGATGCCGGAAAGGGCCACGGCTGGCTCGACAAATAGCCGACCTCGCCCACATGCACACCGGTTTCCTCAAACACCTCGCGGCGCACGGCAGCCTCCAGCGTCTCGCCCGGTTCGACAAACCCGGCGAGCAGCGAATACATCCCCTCCGGCCAGCCGGGTGAGCGGCCCACAAGCACCGAGTTGCCGGAGGTGACCAGCATGATCACCACCGGATCGGTGCGCGGAAAATGATGCGCCCCGCAGGCGGGGCAGGTGCGTTGCCACCCCCCTTGAGCAATGTCCGATGCCGCCCCGCAACGCGCGCAGAACCGGTGCGTCTGGTGCCAGCCCATCACCGCCTTGGCCGTCGCGGCCAGTTCCGCATCGCGCGCGGTCAGCCAGGTCATCACCCGGCGCAACTCGGCAAACACGTGCGTGTCCGGCAGGCCCGGGTAGTGCTGTTCAGTGGGGTCAAGGAACCCGCCCAAGGCGTTGTGATCCACGTCCGACGGGCTCCATGCTGACACGTCAAAGGCAAAGCGCGGCGCGCCGTCCTCTCGCCCGAGGAAAATCGGCGCCTCCGCGGCCTCGGCCAGAACGGGATGGTCCATCGGCAGGCGCAGCACCGATGCAGGCCGGTCGCGGACGATCAGCGGCTTGCCCTGCCAGAGCGCAAGCGCCCGCGCCTGCGGGTCCGTCTGCGCCGCAGCCAGCGCGGCGGCATCCACCCGCAACTCGGCCGCGCGGTCCAGACCAGAGCCACCAAATGTCACCGTTTCCGCATGCCGCATACCGTACGATCCTGTCTTTGAATTCAGCCCGCCAGCCATGGCACGGGTGTGGCAGGTGCGCAATGGCGCGCCCTTGCCACAAAATGCGCGTCACAATTCGCTTGAACAGACGGGACAATCCGCCAATCTGCCACCTATGCGCGAGCACTCCGAAGACCGCCCTGCCCCCCTGACGCTGCGTGTTCTGGCCACCACCGACGTCCATATGCATCTGACCGGATGGGATGCGCGGACGAATGCCACGTCACCCGACCATGGATTTGCCCGCCTTGCATCCGTCATTCGGGCCGCGCGCGCAACTGCACCGGGGCCCGTGTTGCTGTTTGACAATGGCGACAGCCTGCAAGGCACGCCGCATGGCGAGACGGCCCGTGATACGTCCGGGCCACACCCGTGGGCCACGCTGCTGGACGCGATGAATTACGATGCGATGGGGCTGGGCAACCACGACTTCGACTACGGGCTGGAGGCGCTGGCCACCTTCTGTGCCGCCACAGACGTGCCCGTGCTGTCGGCAAGTGCGGTCCCTGCACTGCCGAACGTGCTGCCGCATGTGATCCTCGAACGCGCTATCCCGGGCACCGCTCAGCCCCTTCGGATCGGCGTCACGTCGGTGTTGCCGCCGCAAACGCTGATCTGGAACCATGCGCAACTGACCGGCCACCTCACCTTTCGCGACGGCGTCGACGCGGCGGCGGACGCGGTCGCCACACTGCGCGCGGACGGCGCGGATGTGGTGGTCGTCCTCTGCCACAGCGGCCTGTCGGACACGTCCGCACCGGGCGCGGAAAACTTTGCCCGCGCGCTGGCCGCGCAAGTGCCGGGGGTGGACGCCATGATCCTCGGCCACACGCATGAGCGGTTTCCGGATGCCGCGCTTGGCCATCTCGACGGTGTCGATACGTCGAGCGGCACTGTATCGGGCGTGCCTGCGGCCATGCCGGGATTTGCCGGTGCGCTGCTGGCGCAGATCGACCTGCACCTTGCGCATCAAGACGGGACATGGCGCGTCACAGGCCATGACGTCCGGCTGCGCGATCTGGCCCAAGCGGAGCCGGACCCGGAAGCCACGCGCCTTTCGGCCCCCTGCATCGCCGGAACCCGCGCCCGGATGCAGGCGGTGGTCGGCCATACCGCTCAGGGTTTTCACAACTTTTTCGGCATGCTGCACACCGGGACAGCCGACGCCGTCCTGGCCCGGGCGATGCACGACAGCGTCGCCGCCGCCGTGACGGGCACCGCGCTTGCCCACCTGCCGCTGCTTGCCGCGACCTCTCCTTATACAATGGGCGGGCGTGCGGGGCCCGAGCATTTCGTCAGCGTCGCCAAGGGCCCGCTGCTGGAGCGTCACATCGCGATGATCAGCCCATTTGAGAACACCGTGTGGGCACAGCGCATGACCGGCGCGGACCTGCGCGCCTATCTCGAGACATCGGCGCAGTTCTTTGGCCCCGGACCGGATGCCGACACGCCACTGGTGGCACCGGCTGCACCCGCGTTCAACTTTGACATGTTGCACGGGTTGCACGCGCAGTTCGATCCCTTTGCCCCCGTCGGTGCGCGGGTTGTGTCGCTGAGCCGTGATGGCACCCCGGTGGACGACGACGCCCCGTTCCTCGTGGCGATGACCAGCTACCGCGGTGCAGGTGGCAGCGGGTTTCCCGGCACCGGGGGGGCTGCGGCGGTGCAAACGGAGGTGAGCGTGGCGGATGCGTTGCGAACCTACCTGACGGCACACCAGATCGGGGCGCAACACGCACCGTCGGTCTGGTCCTTTGCCACCGACACCAAAACCCCGGTCACAATCGAAACAAACCCCCGGGCAAAGGCGCATCTGGACGAGATCGCGCACCACGCGCCACAGCCGCTTGGCCTGACGGACGCCGGTTTTCTCAAGGTGCGCGTCACGCTCTGACCCTTGCACAGGCACATCGACTGTCATATATGCACCATTGAGAGGTTGGCGCGGGCGAGCGCCTCGCCAACCCGGTCAGATCCGGAAGGAAGCAGCCGTAACGAGCCCCGCTTGGGTCGTTGTCAATCTCTCACCTCGGCGCGCAGCGCACAGCGTGGCGCGCATCCGCCCGGCAGCGTATCGCAAATCGGTGCGAGTCCGGGCACATCACTCCAGCAGCTTGGGCCACAACGCAGCGTTCCGCCGCGCAAACACCGACAGATGCCCGACCGGCCCGTCGGGTTCGATCACATCGACCTGTGCCTTGCTCTCATACCCCTCGCGGGCCAACCGCTCCACACAACGCGGCGGGATCAGATCGTCGTCGGAAAACGACACCAGCCGCACCGGGATATCCTGACGCCATTGTGGCGCGGGCAAGCGCGCACCCAGATCGGCGGCATAAAATGACCGCGTCGTGCACCACCGCCGCCACTGCCAATAGACGCCGCCCGGCAAATCCTCCCCAAATCGCAACCGCTTGCCCGGCATGTAACCGACCAGCGCCGTGGCCAGCGGCCCCGCCCCAAACCAGAACATCAGCGCCAGCGCCCGGTAGGGCCAGGGGTGATCACTGTGATGCACCATGCCCGAGGCGACGCCGATCACCCGAGACACCCCGGTGAAATCCCGCTGGTTGGGCAACATCATCGCCCCCAGCGAATGCCCGATGATCCACAGCGGCGTGTCCGGCACCGCGCGGGCCAGCGCGCGCCGCGCCGCCAGCGGGTCCGATGTGCCCCAGTCAGTCATGTCGGCGCTGCTCTGCCCCATCGGCCCGGACCAGGACCGACCCACATCGCGGTAGTCATAGGTCAGGCAGGCCATCCCACGCTCTGCCGCGAGCCAGCGCGCGAAATGGGCATAGTAGCTTTGCGGCACACCCGTCGCCCCGTTCAGCACCACTGCGGCAAAGGGTGCGCGCGACGGCATGAACAAGCGCCCGACCAACTCCGCCCCGTCGTCGGCCTTGAACACCAGCGCGCGCTCTTCGATCTGCTTGTGGCTGTCGTCGAACATGGGCCGGTCTCCCTTCTGTCACGCCTAGACCGATCGGTCTAATCGTGACACTGGACCAATCGGTCTATTCCTGTCAAGCTTTGCCCATGACTGACGCCCCCCTGCCCACCAAGGATCGTCTGATCCGCGCCGCCGCCAACCTGTTTCGCACCCGCGGCTATCACGGCGTCGGGCTGGCGGATGTGCTGGCCGAGGCGCAAGCGCCCAAGGGCTCGCTCTATCACCACTTTCCCAACGGCAAATCCGACCTCGCCATCGCCGCGGCCAACTGGGCCTCGGACGAGATGCTGCGCCTGATCGCCGCCAGCTTTGACGGGGCCGAGACGTTCGAGGCCGGGGCCACCACGCTGTGCTACAAACTGGCCAAGCTTTTTGACATCACCGGTTGGGACACCTGCCCGGTGGCCAACATCCTGTTCGAAGGGCCCGACAACGACGCCTTTCGCGCCCATGCCGGCCACATCTATGACGGCTGGATCGCCGAAGTGCTTGACCACGCCGAGCGGCTGGGCCTGAGCGAAAGCGACGCCAGCGCGCGCGCCGAACACCTGTTCGTGCTGATCCAGGGCGGCTGGATGCTGGCCCGCGCCCGGCGCAGCTCCGAAGTGCTGCGCGACCTGCGGTCGATGCTGTGAAACACACCCACCAGAAAGCGTGCTGACCGATGAGCGATGGAAGAAATGAACGCACCAAATGGGCCGAAGACCGGACAATCCTGGCTAATGAACGGACCTTCTCAAGCTGGATGGGCACCGGGCTGGGCGCGGTCGGCATCGCCATCGGCCTCAAGGCCGTGTTCGGCGCGACAGACCCCACCTGGGTGGCCAAACTGGTGGCGTCACTGTTTCTGGGCATCGCCATCCTGCTTTATTGGACCGCGCAACGGCAAGCCTGCAAAACCCTGGAACGGTTGTCGGAAAACGACGCCGAAGCGCATCCCCCCAAGGCCTTTACCCGCCTTGCTATCGCGATGACAGTAGCAACTCTTGCCACCGGCGGTGTGCTCTGGTCGCTGTGATCGCTGGACGCCCCTCACCCCGCGCCCTAGGTTGGGGCGTCACACGAATCCCGAGGGTCGCATGAGCGAAGAGCCGCAAACCGCCTACCAGGTGCTTGCCCGGAAATACCGCCCCGAGACCTTTGCCGACCTCGTGGGTCAGGACGCCATGGTGCGCACCCTGAAAAACGCGTTCGACGCGGATCGAATCGCGCAGGCCTTTGTGATGACGGGCATCCGCGGTACCGGCAAAACGACCACCGCCCGGATCATCGCCAAGGGGATGAACTGCATCGGCACCGACGGCAGCGGCGGCCCGACGACGGAACCCTGCGGGCAATGCGAACACTGCGTGGCGATCATGGAAGGGCGGCATGTCGACGTGCTGGAGATGGACGCCGCCTCCAACACCTCCGTCAATGACATCCGCGAAATCATCGACAGCGTGCACTATCGCGCGGCTTCGGCCCGCTACAAGATCTACATCATCGACGAAGTGCACATGCTATCCACCAGCGCCTTCAACGCGCTGCTCAAGACGCTCGAAGAGCCGCCCGCCCACGTCAAATTCATCTTTGCCACGACCGAGATCCGCAAGGTGCCCGTCACCGTGCTGTCGCGCTGCCAGCGCTTTGATCTGCGGCGGATCGAGCCGGAGGTGATGATCGGCCTGCTGCGCAAGATCGCCACCTCCGAAAGCGCCGAGATTGCCGATGATGCGCTCGCGCTCATCACCCGCGCCGCCGAAGGGTCTGCGCGCGACGCGACCTCCCTGCTGGATCAGGCGATCAGCCATGGCGCAGGCGAAACCACCGCCGATCAGGTGCGCGCGATGCTGGGGCTGGCGGACCGGGGCCGCGTGCTCGACCTCTTTGACATGGTGCTCAAGGGCGACGCGGCGGGTGCGCTGACCGAACTGGGCGCGCAATACGCCGATGGCGCGGACCCGATGGCGGTGATGCGCGATCTGGCCGAAATCACGCATTGGGTGTCGGTGGTCAAGATCACGCCCGAAGCCGCCGAAGACCCGACCATTTCGCCCGACGAACGCAGCCGCGGCCTGCACATGGCCGAGGCGCTGCCGATGCGCGTGCTCACCCGCATGTGGCAGATGCTGCTCAAGGCGCTGGACGAAGTGGCGGCGGCCCACAATGCCATGATGGCCGCCGAAATGGCGATCATCCGCCTGACCCATGTGGCCGACCTGCCCAGCCCCGAAGAGCTGGTGAAAAAGCTGCAGAATGCGCCCGTGCCCCCGACGCCAGGCAGCGGCACGGCGGCCCCTGCACAGACCACCGGCGCACAGGCTGTCGCGCAGGCGCAGACGCGCATGACCGGCAACCCCAATGCTGCTGGTCAGTCGACGGCGCTGGCGCATGACCCGGCGCAAGCGCTTGCCCGCTACCCGACCTTTGACCATGTGATCGAGGTGATCACGGCCAACCGTGACCGGCTGCTCTATGAACATGTGGTGAAATATGTCCGCCTCGCCGCCTATCAGCCCGGCCGGATCGAATTTGTGCCCGCCGACGGCGCGCCCCGCGACCTCGCCCAGCGGCTCGGCAGCGCGCTGCAACGCTGGACCGGCAACCGCTGGGCCGTCACCATCGTCTCCGACGGGGGCGCACCGACGATTTACGAGGTGGAACACGCCGAGGAACTGGCGCTTCAGGCCAGGGCCCGGGAACATCCGCTGGTGCAGGCCGTGCTGGAGCACTTTCCCGGCGCCTCGATCAAGGACATCCGCACCCCCGATCAGATCGCCCAGGAGGCGCATATCGAGGCGCTGCCCGAGGTGGACGATGAATGGGACCCGTTTGAAGAAGACTGAGCCATACGCGCTGGTCCCGCCGGGGTTCGAGGACCTGGAAACCGGCTGGCATATGTCGCCCGCAATCGTGTCGGGCGATCATGTTTTTCTCACCGGGTTCAACGGCTGCCCGCTGGACGGGCCGCCACCCGCGGACCCGCAGGCGCAGATGCGCATCGCCTTTGACACGGTGGCCGAGGTGCTCGGCGCGGGCGGGCTGGAATGGGGCCATGTGGTGGACATGACCAGCTACCATGTCGGGCTCGCCGACCATCTGGACCTCTTCAAATCCGTGCGGGCGACCTATGTGCGCCGCCCCTACCCGGCGTGGACCGCGATCGAGGTGGCAGGCTTTGCCATGCAAGGCGTCATTGTCGAACTGAAGGTCGTCGCGCGCCTGCCCGGTGCCGCATGAGGCGCATTGCCGCGATATCCGCAGCCTGTCTGCCGGGTGCCGCCTGGGCCGAGGTCTGCGACAAGGCCCGCCCCGGTTGGGACGGGAGCCAGGTCGGCCCAGTCGGTGAGGCGATCAGCCTGCTTCTGTCGCCGGCCGGGCTCGCTCTGCTTGGCCTTTCGTTGATCGCCCTGCGGTTCCGCCAGCAGTGGATCGGCCTTGGCGCCGTCCTCCTCTGGACGGTGTTCATCACCGTGGTCACCATGGCCGACCCCACCGGATTGCGCGCCGATGCGATGATCGAAGGCTGCATCGGCCCGCCCACCTTGTTCATCGTGGCCGCGGCTGCGATATGTGTTGCAATCGTGCTGTGGACCAAGCCACGCACCTCAGATGATCCACCACCGGAGACATGACATGCTCAAAGGACTAGGCGGCCTCGGCGATATGGCCGGGATGATGAAAAAAGCCCAGGAAATGCAGACCAAGATGGCCGAGATGCAGGACGATCTTGCCAATATCTCGGTCACCGGGGAAAGCGGCGCGGGCCTCGTCAAGGCGACCGCGACGGCCAAGGGCGAGCTGACCGCGCTCGACATCGACCCGTCGATCTTCAATGGCGACGACAAGGAGGTGGTCGAAGACCTGATCCTCGCCGCCATCAAGGACGCGCAGGCCAAGGCGGTCGAGCGCAGCCAGGAAGAGATGGGCAAGCTGACCGAAGGGCTGGGCCTGCCGCCCGGGATGAAGCTGCCATTCTGAGACCGCTGATGCGGATTGCCGCGGCTTTGCTGTGCGTGTTGCTGTTGCCCCTGCCCGGTGCGGCGCAGCATTGGATGACGCGCGAGCGGTGCACGGTCACCGACATTCGCATCGACCCCGACGTGCTTGCGCCCGGGACGTTGCAGCGGTTGCGCGCGACTGCCGCTACTGTGCCCAACGGCGTCGGCAAATACTGGCGGATCACCGCGCCCGGCGGTGCGGTGTCGCACCTGTGGGGCACATGGCACAGCAACGATCCGCTGATGCTCGACCTGCCCGCGCGGGTTGTGGCGCAGGTGCGTGCCGCGCGCGTCGCCGCGTTCGAGATTGACCCGGTCCTGCCAACCCGCCGTGCGGTGGAAAACGCGGCATCGCCGCGGGACCGCTGGGTACTCCGGGGTGGGACGCTGACGGCGATGGACCTGCCGCCTGACATCGAACGCTGGATCAATGCACGGCTGATCGGGCTGGGTTGGGGTGACGACAGCGCGGACTTCATGATGCCGGGTGCGTTGGTGGAACTGCTCTTGGGCGATCCCTGCAACGACTTTGCGATGGGCACATATCCCAATCAGGACAGCTACTTGCAGACGATTGCCGCGATCAGCGGCGCACAGATCATGGCGCTCGAAGAGCTGACAGCGCTGCGCCAAAAGCTGAACCGCAGACAGCACCGCGCGTTGGCCCGTGACGCATTGATGCTCTACGGCTCCACCCTGTCGCCAGACGGCACGGCGGCAGAGCGGGCCACCGCCTTTGCCATATACCAGTCCGGCGAACACGCTCTCGCCCGTGCGTGGGAGCGAGAGGCTTTGACAGCGTTCTGGGATGCCAAAGAGGCGGCCCGCATTCAGCAAAACGTCGATGCCTACATGCTGGATGAGCGCAACGCGGTCTTTGTCGATGCCCTGCTGCCGGAACTGCCCCGTGGCGATGTGTTTATTGCGGTGGGGGCCTGGCACCTGCAGGGACCGCTTGGGATGGTGGCCCGTCTGCGAGAGGCCGGGTTTCAGGTGACGCGGATTCCGCTGGATCAAGAGCGTCCGGGTCCGTGAGCTCCAGCATCCGCGCCTTCAAAACGCGGCGCAGGCCAAAAAGAAACACTAAAAACAGCATGTAGATCGAAAACGTCATGCTGAGCCGCACCACACCCTCGCCAAAGGTCAGAGCACGCCCGCCCGACCCCTCGTTGCGGCTCAGACCACGTTCGGCGGTGCTAGCCTCGTCACTGCCCGCATTGTCGGCTGCATCACCGCCGCTGCAGGTCCGCTGGATACCCTCGCGAATGCGGTCGAGCGATCCGCGCAGGTCCGGGTCAACCGTGCGCCCAACGCCACCGGCAAGCCCGGTGGCCACGCCAACAACGCGCCGCACCGCGCGCGCATCGCGCCACGACAGCTCAGCCTCCAGCGCGCCACCCAGCGCGCCCGGGCCGATCCGATCCACCGCACGCCGCAGGCGCACGCGCTGATGGTTGGCCAGCTGCCCATTGGTGTTCAGCACCTCCAGGAGGATGGTATTCACACTCCGCAACGGGGTCGGGTAGGCACAGGCCCACACCGCCACCGGCCACAGCGCGCATACCCAGACCGCGATGACAATTGCGCCTGTTCTGTTCATTCCACTTGCCTTGTTCTTTTGCGCTGCGGACGCTAGCGCGCCATAGTTGACATTCCGTGAACGGCGGCGGGCACCGGCAATATGCGCTTTGCCTTTATGCCGAGGGGTGAATAGGTTGCCCGGACATGAGCAGCACGCGCGACATAGATGCCCTGATCGAAATGATGGCCAAACTGCCCGGCCTCGGCCCCCGCTCGGCCCGCCGTGCGGTGCTGCACCTGATCCGCAAGCGCGCCCTGCAATTGCAACCCCTTGCAGACCTCATGCAGACCGTCGCCGCGACGGCGCGCGAATGCTTGAATTGCGGCAATGTGGGCACGACCGACATCTGCGACATCTGCCGCTCGGAAAAGCGCGCCAATGGCGAGCTGTGCGTGGTGGAGGACGTGGCCGACCTCTGGGCGATGGAGCGGGCGGCGGTGTTCAAGGGCCGCTATCACGTGCTGGGCGGTACCCTGTCCGCCCTAGACGCCGTCGGCCCCGAAGAGCTGCGCATTCCCCGCCTCATCGACCGGGTCGAGACCGAAACCATCACCGAAGTGATCCTCGCGCTCAACGCGACCATCGACGGCCAGACCACCGCCCACTACATCGCCGACCAACTCGAGGGGCGCGTGGCCCTGACGTCGCTGGCCCAGGGCGTGCCCATCGGCGGTGAACTTGATTACCTCGACGACGGCACGATCACGGCAGCACTGCGGGCCCGCAAGGCGCTATAATCCGGGCCTGACAAACAACAGTTGATTTTCACCCCAGGGTTGCGGTTATCGTTTAGCCAATTGATATCGCGCTATTTTCGGGATTCGTATGGTGGAACTGCTGTTTGCGGCACTTGTGTTCGGTGTCATTATCTATATCGCGGTCGGCGTTTTCGGCAGCGCAGATGCACCGCCCGCCAACATAAAGGCGCCGCCGCCAGCACCCAAGACCATCCCACCACGTGCTACGGCCAAACCAAAGCGCAAGACACCAAACCGCCCCCACGCGCACATGCCCGAGATCGAAGGGCGTGCCTATGTTGTTGATGGCGACAGCCTGGTCATCAACAAAACGGAAATCCGCATCTACGGCGTCGATGCGCCAGAGCTGAACCACCCCTGGGGACAAAAGGCGAAATGGGCCATGGTCGCCCTGTGCAAGGGTCACAACATCCGCGCAAGGATTGTCGAGACAGATGATCACGGCCGCACGGTCGCGATGTGCTATCTGCCCGACGGGCGCGACCTGTCTGCAGAGATGGTCAAGCAGGGCCTTGCGTTGGACTGGCCCAAATTCTCACAAGGCGACTATCGCACGTTCGAACCACCCGGCGTCCGCAAGAAGCTGTGGCTGGCCGACGCGCGCCAAAAGGGGCGGATGCATGTCTGGGACCAGTTTGAAGAACGCCGCAAGGCCAACACAACTCAGGCGAAATAGGTGTCAAAACCCGCCACAACAGCGTCCAGCGCCGCGTCGCTGACATCCTTGTGCAGCACAAACCGCGTGGTGCCGGTAGCCCCACTCAGCTTGACGCCATGCCCGGCCATATGCGCGGGCAGGTCGGCCGTGACACCGCCCGGGGGTGTGAAAAAGATCATGTTGGTCGCCTGCGCCACCGTGCCATGGGGCCGCAGCGCATCGGCCAACGCCTCCGCCCGCGCGTGATCGTCGCGCAGCCGCGCCACGTTGTGATCCAGCGCATAGAGCCCCGCCGCCGCCAGCACCCCCGCCTGCCGCGTGCCGCCGCCCAGCATCTTGCGCCATCGCCGCGCCCGCGCGATCAGCTCTGCCGGTCCCAGCAGCACCGACCCCACCGGGGCGCCCAGCCCCTTGGACAGGCAGATCGACACGGTGTCGAACATGTCGGCCAATGCGGCCTCACCGCAGTTCAGCGCCGTGACCGCGTTGAAGTAGCGCGCGCCGTCCAGATGTACCGACATCCCCGCCGCGCGTGCCGCATCCACAGCATCCGCCATCCGGGTCAGCGGGATCGCCATGCCGTTATGCGTGTTCTCCAGGCTCAGCAGCCGCGTGATCGGGTGGTGCGAATCGTCCCCCTTGACCGTGCGCGTGACCACATCCGCATCAAGCGCACCGTCGTCAGCCGCATCCTGCGCGTCAAAGGCGATACCGCCCAGCACCGACGCCCCCAGCGCCTCGTATTTGAAGACGTGGTAGGGCCGCGCGGTTATGATCTCTTCGCCCCGGGCGCAATGGCTGAGCATGGCGCAAAAGTTGCTCTGCGTGCCGGATGAGACGAACAGCGCCGCTTCCTTGCCCAGACGTTCGGCCAGCGCCGCCTCCAGCCGGTTCACCGTCGGATCATCACCATAGACGTCGTCACCCACCTCCGCGTCAGCCATGGCGGCGCGCATCCCGGCATCCGGGCGGGTGACGGTGTCGCTGCGCAGATCGCAAATCACATGGGCGGGCGCACCTTGCGGCGCTGCGGCATACTGGTTCATCAAACCCCCTTCCGGGTCAAACAAAACGGGCGTGCCCAAGGTAAGCACGCCCGCCTGAAAATGGGAAGGTCGCCCCGTTCAGGGCTGTTCGTCCTCATCCCCGCCCGACGGCAGATTAAAGAAACTGTCGGCATCCACGAGGGTCGACGTGTCTTCGTCCTCGTCGTCCCCATCATCGGCGAGCGAGAATGTCTCGAGCCCTTCGATGGCCGTGGGGATCTTGGGCTCTTCGGGCATGTCGAGGCTCTGTACGGTGCTCACCAGCTTGCGGCGCTCATCATCGTTCATCACCTCGCCATCGGCGGCCTTCTTGGCGGCGGCCTTCTGCACGGCGGCATCCAGTTCGGACTGCTTGGTCAGGCCAAGCGCCACAGGGTCCACCGGCTGGATGTTCGAGATGTTCCAGTGCGTGCGTTCGCGGATCGACTGGATCGTCGGCTTGGTCGTACCCACCAGCTTGGAGATTTGCCCGTCGGTCAGCTCGGGATGGAACTTGACCAGCCAGTAGATCGCCGCAGGCCGGTCCTGACGTTTGGACAGCGGCGTATACCGCGGCCCGCGCCGCTTTTCCTCGCCTTGCGCGGCGGCGTTGTATTTAAGGCTCAGCTTGTGCAGCGGGTCCTTTTCCGCCGCGTCGATCTCGTCCTGCGTCAGCTGGTTGTTGGCGATGGGGTCGAACCCCTTGACACCCGTGGCCACGTCGCCATCAGCAATGCCCTGCACTTCCAGCTCGTGCAGGTCGACGAAATCAGCGATCTGCTTGAAGCTGATCGTGGTGTTGTCCACCAGCCAGACGGCGGTGGCCTTGGCCATAAGCGGTTTTGCCATGTCATGCTCCTTTGCGCATATCTGTCCCGTCGCCTGAATGGCGTCCCTGGCGATCCGTTTCCGGGGCCGGGGTGGGTTTCCGTTGTCGGGGAACTGAGGGGCGATATAGTCGGGACGAACGGAAAAGGAAAGCCCAATGCGCGCAACGTTGATCTGGTTGATGCTGGCGCTGCCCGCGATGGCGCAGGATCGCGCGGGCGCATTCGACTATTATGTGCTGTCGCTCAGCTGGTCACCCAACTGGTGCGCCCTCGACGGCGACGCGCGCGGATCAGACCAGTGCGACACCCGCCACGATCATGGCTGGATCCTGCACGGGCTCTGGCCGCAATACCATCGCGGCTACCCCGAATATTGCGCGACCACCGAACGCCCCCCGTCCCGCGCGATGACCCGCGACATGGCCGACATCATGGGCACCGCTGGTCTCGCCTGGCACCAGTGGAAGAAACACGGCGTCTGCTCCGGCCTGTCGCCGTCCGCCTATTACGCCCTGTCCCGCGAGGCCTATGGCCGCGTTGTGCGCCCGCCTGTGTTCCGCAAACTCGACAAGCCGGTGCGCCTGCCTGCATCAGTGATCGAAGAGGCGTTCCTGCAGGCCAACCCCGACATAGAGCCCGACGGCGTGACCATCACCTGCCGCAACGGCCACATCCAGGAGGCGCGCATCTGCCTGAGCCGCGATCTTACCCCCGTGCCCTGCGGCCAGGACGTCGTGCGCGATTGCAGCGCCAAGGACGCGCTGTTCACGCCCGTGCGCTAATCGCATACCCCGCCAGAACCCCGTTCACGAGCCGTCATGCCCTCTTCCCATTCCGCGCATGCGGGATCAGAACTTGAACTCCACGGCCATCTTCGCACCAAACGCCTCGTACGCATCTGCCCCGATGCCGTCGTAAAACGCCGACACACGCAGCGTCTTGCCCCTCGCCGAAGCATAATCCAACCCGAGGTCCAGCCTGCCCCTCACGCCTTCGGTTTCCGGGCTGATCAAGGCCGCCTGCCCGCCGGACCCCGCAGATTGCGTATAGATGCCCGAAATGCCGCCGGTGAGGGTCAATTCCCCGTTGATCGGGCGCACGAAATCAAAGCTCAGGTTCGCTTGCGTCATCTCGATGCTCTGTGCGCCGACAAGGTTGTTGAGGCTGTCGATATACGCGTGCTGGTTATCTTTGGTGTAGCTCAGGCCGAAATTGGGATGCCAGGTCGTCTTTGGTGCCTCGATCTCGCCGGTGACCTTGGCCGTCACCAACAGGCGGTCTGTCTCGAATCGATCCGTGAATGTGCCAAGGGGGCTGATCCTGTTGGACGTCTCACCATAAAGCACGCTGCCCTCGAAAATCAGCTTTTGCGACGCGTTGCGCGCCACAAAATACGGCCCCGCCAGCCAGCCCGTGCCGCTGATCTCCGACGCGCCGTCCGACTCCTCTGCGTAGTCCAGCTGGATCATGCCGCCGATCAGCAGGTTTTCGTTCAACCGCGCATGGGAACCCAGAACACCAAGCGCATATGTGCGATCGACACCTCCGCTATCGCTGATCGAACCGGTCAGGCGGGCCCAGACAGGTGCGCCCGGTCGCGTCGCCAGATCAAACGCCCCGAACCCCTGCGTGACCGACAGATCAAAGCTGCCGTTCCCGGCGCCCAGAAAGACGGCAAGGTCCGGCTGGTTCGACAGCAACGCATTGGCCCGTGACGCCATAAAGGTCGCGATGCGCTCTTGTGTGAGTGCCACGGTCTGGCCCTGAACGGTGAGCGTGGTGGAGGCCGTGTTCAGGTTGCCCGCCGCGTCAACGGCGACCTGAGCGGGCACCGCAACCGTGACATTGCCCGTGCCCGAAGGGGTGATTGTCGCGGCAAATGTCGTACCCGCCCCGCCAAAGCCGGATGCCGCCGCGTTGCCAACCGCCAGATCACTCGCGACGAAACCGGTCACGGGTTCGGTAAAGCTCACCGTGATCGTAAAGGGCGTCGTGCCGGAAAAACTGTCGACCGAGCTGACGATGCTCACGTCCGGCGGTGTCGCGTCGAATATACCCGTAACCACATTCGACGCGGCATTCGCATTGCCCGCCGCGTCCGTAAAGGTGCCAGCAGCAACGGACAGACCCACCTCGCCATCCGCAAGCGGCGTCAGCGTGGCGGTGTAGACCGACCCAGAACCCGCCAGCGTCGCAGTCGCGTTGACCAGCGTCAGATCGTCCACCTCAAAATCGGCACTCTCCTCCGACAGCGTAATCACCGCCGTCTGCTCCCCGTTCGCCAACCCGCTCAACGCACCAATGCTGACCGTGGGCGCCGTCAGATCGACCGTACCCGTGACAACGTTCGACGCGGCGTTCGCATTGCCCGCCGCATCCGTAAAAGTGCCGGCAGCCACCGAAAGCCCAACCTCACCATCCGCAAGCGGCGTCAACGTCGCGGTGTAGACCGACCCAGAACCCGCCAGCGTCGCCGTCGCATTGACCAACGTGAGATCGTCCAGCTCAAAGTCTGTCGCGTCCTCCGACAGCGTAATCACCGCCGTCTGCTCCCCGTTCGCCAGCCCGCTCAACGCCCCGATATTGATCGTGGGCGCCGTCAGATCGACCGTACCCGTTACCACATTCGACGCGGCGTTCGCATTGCCCGCCGCATCCGTAAAGGTGCCAGCAGCCACCGAAAGCCCCACCTCGCCATCCGCAAGCGGCGTCAGCGTGGCGGTGTAGACCGAACCCGCACCAATCAGCGTCGCCGTCGCATTGATCAACGTCAGATCGTCCAGCTCAAAGTCCGTCGCATCCTCCGACAACGTAATCACCGCCGTCTGCTCTCCGTTCGCCAGCCCGCTCAACGCACCAACGCTGATCGTGGGCGCAGTCAGGTCCGCGCTCAGGGTCAACGTATTCGATGCCGTGTTGCCGTTGCCTTGCGGGTCCGTCACGCGCCCCGCCGGCAAGGTCACCGACACCGGCCCCGTCGCATCGGGCGTCACCACAAAGCTGAACACCGCAGGCCCGCCCGTTAGCGCCGATGCGGTTGCGTTGGTGACGCTGAGGTCCGACAGGGCAAAGCCCGCCGCATCCTCTGAAAAGGTGATCGTCACGGCCCCACCCGCCGCACCGACCACACTGTCGTCAGAGGCCAGCGTCACGTCCGCGCCGATCACATCATAGGTGCCGACATCGAATGGACCTTGCGCGGGGCTCGGGACGCCCGTGCCCGACCGGGCCAACAGGCCCGCTGCAAGGCTCAGGGTGACGGGGCTGTTGCTGGTCGGCGTGAATGTCACGCTCAGGTCAGCCCCGGCCCGGATGCGGCTGTTGATGACCCCGTTGGTGATCGACACCGCGTCGATCAGCGATGCGGCCGTCGCCAAGCCATCCGGTGGCGCGGTGAAGCTGGCCACAAATCGTCCCGGCGTGCTGCCCGGCACAACACCGGCAAAGGTGAACTCCGGCGCCGTTCCGTCCCCGAACCCCTGGGCGATGCCCGTCACCGCGTTCGACGCCAGATTGGCGTTGCCCGCCGCGTCCGTGAACCTCCCGGCCGCAACCGAAAGGCCGATCACACCATCCAGGATGGGGGTCAGCGTCGCGACATAGCTGTCGCCGGACCCCGATAGCGTCGCCGTCACGTTGCTCAGGCTGAGGTCAGTGACATCGAAATCAGTGGCCGCCTCGGACAGCGAAATCTGCGCCGACCGGTCCCCGTCCGTCGGGCCGCTCAACGCGCCGATGCTGACCGTGGGTGGCGTCGCATCGACCATCCGCGACACAAAATTCGATGCGATGTTCGGCTTGCCCGATGTGCTGAAAAAGCGGTTGGCCCCCACCGCAAGGCGCACCCTGCCGTCGGCGACGGGCGTGAGGACAACGGTATAGGTGTCGCCTGCCCCGCTCAGCACCGCCGTGGCGTTCTCGATGAACAGGTCTCCCACGTCGAACTCGGTACTGGCCTCCGACAAGGTGATGGTTGCGGTCAACGGACCACTGTCGGGGCCGGTAAAATCGCTGATCTGCACGATCGTGGTCGTGTTGGTGAAGGTGCCGATGCTGACCGGTCCGGTGGCGGCGGTGCCGTTGCCAAACTCACCTTCGAACCGGAAATCCTCCGGCAGGCTGATCGTCACGGGGCCGCCGGTGGGCTCAAAGATGATCTGGACGCCCAAAGGCGCGCCACCAAAGAGGCCGGTAAAGATCGAGGTGATCACACCGCCGGTGATATCAATGGCAGAGGTCGGCGTGACGCCACCAACGCCGCTGCCGCTAGGTGAAATGGCAAAGTTCGCCACCTGTCCCGTGGCACGCGGCACCACGGAATCCAGCGTGAACACGGGGCGCGACGCGCGCACGGGCAGACTGAATGTGTCAGAGGCGACGCTGGCGAGCCCCACCAAATCCTGAGCGGCGCCGGAGGGCAGCGTTATCTGCCCGGTGCCATCGGTTGTGGCCACAACGTCGAAGGTAAAGGTTCGGGCATCCGTGGATTGCAGGTTCGAGGCTTGCAGGCCCGTGAGGCTAAGATCGGAAAGCGTGAAACCGGTCACGTCTTCGGAAAAGCCAATCATGACGGAAACCGGATTGAGGCCGACATTGGTCGCCCCACTGGAAAATGTGGCCGAAGGCGGGCCGCCGTTGAAGACCGTGGTTACGGTATTGGAGGCCGGGTTGTTGCGGTTGGCCTGGTCCTCCACAGCGTCGGCGGGAAGCGACACCGTGACGTCGCCATCCGCCGTTGGCGTAATCAAACCGCGCACGCCATCCACCCCGCCGGTGCCGGTCACATCAAGCGAGGTGAACGTGCGTGTAAAGCTGCCGTTGCCGACAAGGACATCGCTGTCCTCAAACCCGAGGACGGGTTCCGAGAAACCGATCACGACCTCGAACGGGTCAGACGCTTCTGCGGGATTGCCCGATATCGTAGCGATCGGTGCGGTCGCGTCAAAAATGGTTGTTACGGTTGACGATGCCTGGTTTGCGGTGCCGACGCGGTCAGTGCCGGCACCTGCATTGACAACAACCGTGACGGGTCCGTCGTTTGTCGGAGTGATGATACCGGTCGCCGTGACAACGCCCAATACCGACGGCGAGAGATCGCCCCGCGTCACCGCCGTGCCCGCAAAAACGCCATTGGTCACCGTGACACCAACGTTTGAGATATCCGCAACGCCCGGATTGCCGGTGATGGCTATCGGCTCCGAATAGGTGATGGTCACCTCATAGGGCGCTGTCGCAAGGGTTGGGGCCCCGGAAATCGCCACAGATGGCACGGTGTCGTCAATGATAAATGCCGGGATGGTCAACGGGTCAGACACGTTTCCGAAGGCATCCGTCACTGTAACGGCACAGCCGGACGTGGTGGTATCGACGCCGGAGAAAAGAATGCCGCCAAGGTTGACCGTATTGGTGCCTGCTACAGCCGCAGGCGTTGATGGTGGAATAGTACAGCCCAGCGGCGAGCCAGAAATCCCAATGGTGCCCGCCTCGCTCGACGTGAACACAAACGGGCGTGCAGATGCGGGTGTTGTCGGGCTGGGCACGGCTGTGACCTGCGCCAAAACCGGTTTGACCGAATCGAGGGCCATGCCACTGAATTTGATCGTAAACGGATTTTGCCCGGGCTCGTTCGTATTGAAACTCAACGTGAAACCAAATGGGCCCGCCGCCAGCGGCGTGTAGGGAATATCGAAAAGCCTGCCTCCAATGGGGGCAACGGTGAATGAGCCAAGAGACGAACCGTCGACGGCAACATTGCTTTGCTCCGATATCGCGAAGTTCGATACTGTCAGGCTCCCTGATGCATCACCATCATTACCGATAAAAACTCTGGCGATATCACTGGACTCATCTGCTTCAATACTATCCACTGTTACCAATGATCCGTTGGCAGTCGTCTCAGCATTAGCTCTCACACGGATAATCGGCTCCGGAGCAATTGCAGCGACTGTTACAGATGTCGTTGTGTTTGTTTGCCCTGAAATGGTTGCGGTTGTTTCGTAGAACGCTCCATCTTGGCCTCTGTAGGTGACCCGCAGTAAAATAAGCGATGCGTTTGGGCGTGACCCATTTAGGTTAAAGGTTGTATCGATTTGGATGTTGCTGACATTGCACGTGTCTCTAAAACTAGGCCGCTGTATGCCTTGTACGAACCTAATTGAATTGTTGATGTCGGAGAAGTATCCGGTGTCGTCGATTGCGTCCAAGCCGATGGTCAATCTGATCAGGCTTGTTGCTCCGGTGAAGAAGGCCGTTGTTGCTGCGGTGTTCTGAGCGGACAATCGACACTGGCTAATACCATCTCCCGTTCCGGGCAATAAAACTTCGGAAGAGGAATTTGTGTCATCAAAGGCCGCTGCTTGGTGTGACCCGGACACCAGCACCGCAAGGCAGACCGCGACCCGCGCAAAAGGCATGGTGACCCAAGACCTGAATTCACGTTGCGCCGCCCACGTCCGCCCGGACCCTGCGACCATCCCGCAAACCTTTGCCAAACCCACCAAAACAACCGCAATCAAAACACGCATAATCCAATTCCGTCCCGTATGGGCCCAGCGCGCGCGGTGTCACGATGTGTCCGAACGCAGGGCACACCCGACAAGACCCGCACCCAATGGACCCCAAGTCACATCAGCCTGCCGTCTGCGCTGAAACGAGAAGTGCCCCCCGGATCGCCCTGAAATCAGCCTCTTGGCGATGCGGTCTCATTGCATCACCGGTCCCAGACAGGGAAATGACTGCCGACGAAAGGCCTGCGAAACAAGTCGGGCACCCGCAGATGATAACTGTTGTTAAGAAATGATAAGTCTTAACCGGTCCCGGTGCCGCTTGGGCGCAACAGCGCGTTGCGCCGGGTCTCGCTCGGGTTTTCCCCGAACTGGCGTCGATAGGCCCGTGTGAAGTTACCGATATGGCCATAGCCACTATCGAACCCCACCTGTTTGACCGAAAACCGACCGGTCGACAGCGCCTCTCGCGCTTTGGTCAGACGCGCGGTGCGGGCGTAGACCGCGATGGTCACGCCATACTCCGCCTGAAACAAACGGCGCGCCATCTGTTCGCCCATCTGAAACCGCTCCAGCACTTCGCCGTTGGACAACGTCCTGGCCGGATCGGCGTCGATGGCGGCACGCAGGTTGCGGACGGCGCGTGTCTGCCACGGCAAAAGGCCGCTTTGCGCCGAACGGTCAAGGTCATGGCTCCCGAACCGCTCGAGCACCTCATAAAGGAACCCGATCGCCAGACTTTCGGCCTTGATCATGTCGATACCGGTCGCGGAGCGCAGCGCATACAGGCTTTCGGCGGTCGCGCGCACATGCGCTTGCGTCGGGACGGGGACAACCATGTTGACGTCGTCCCCCATGGCCATGAGCCGTTGAATGTTGGCGGATGACACCGCCCCCAACTGCGCCGTCAGCGCATCATGGTAAAGCGCCACACAGACATGCCGCAGCACCTGCCCCGGCGCCACCAGCAGCCGGAACCCGGGCGTGTCGCTGCGCACGACCGATGTGCCGTCCTGTGTCCACATGGCGGTCTGCCCGTCGCCCAGAACAATGGTCGCCTCGCCCGACAGAAAGAACTGCGCCGAGATGTGGATGCCCGTCGGATCATGGGCAAAACAGAACTCGGTCGGTTCCGACACTTCCAGACAGGACGTCACCAACATCGCGCCACCGGCAAAGATCTCGAACGCCATGTGATCCGTTTCGTCGGGCAAGAACACGCGCGTACTGTTGGGCAACGTCGCATTGTTGATATTCATTGTGCACTATTTCCCGGTCTGAAATGGGCCAAGTGGTTATGGATAAACGATTTCAACCGACCTGACGACCCCTTATGACGTGCCAATTCAGGTGCTGTCCGTGCGGTCTGTGGCAGTGGTTGTCGGCAAGCCGCCGCACGGCACCGGCGCGCCCGGCACAGCGTCGGCTGTTCCGGCGTCAGGGATGGGAAACAGCCGGGGGTGGGCGGGTGTGCATCAATGGCAAGGCGAATCCTGAGGACGGGGGCCGCATCGCGCGTCTCATCCCGCGATGCAGGCCTTCACCCTTCCTTAACCTTTGGCACCGTACGGCCCGTTAACGCGCCGGTTTTCGGCCAATCGTATGACAACCGGTGCACAGGTTGTGCACAGGTGGTGTACGGGTTGTGACAGGCCCAAACCCCAGCGTTTCAGGGGTTAACGCGCTTGCACGGTGCCAATGGCCAAACGGCGCTGCACGGTGTTGCGCGTACGCTCACCCACGCTCGCCCGCATCACCCGATGCACGCCCCGCAGGCACGGCACGGCCCCTGTCCGGCGCCCACCCCGGCGCGCGCATCATGTAGCGCCACGCCTCGCCCCAACTGCGCGCTCGACGCAAATCCCGCCACAGCCCCGGCACCTCCGAGAACCAGACAGCCAGCGGATTGCGGCTGTCAAAGTCGCGCTTGAGGCCATAGCGCGGCGTTTCCTCCTCGGCCTGATAGGTGCCGAACAACCGGTCCCAGATCACCGTGATCCCACCATAGTTCCGGTCGATATACTTGTCGTCGCACCCGTGATGCACTCGGTGGTTGGCAGGGCTGTTCATGACCGCGTCGAACCACCCCAGCTTGCCCACCAGTTCGGTGTGGATCCACGTCTGATAGGCCAGCACCGTGATGATCCCGAAAAAGATCATCTCGGGCGAGAAACCGATAAAAACCAACGGGATATGGGCAATCAGGCTCCACACTCCTTCGAGCGGTCCAAAGCGGATGCCGGTGATGATGTTGTACTCGCGCGACGAGTGATGCACCGCGTGCTGCGTCCACAGCAGGCGCACCTCATGCGCGATCCGATGCTCCCAGTAGTAGGTAAAATCGGCAGCCATCACGGCCAGAGCGATGACCCACCAGCTCAGCGGCAACTCCCACGGCACCACGGTTTCCGCGAGGATATAGAACACGCCATAGGCCGAGGTCAGGATCAGCGCCTCGACCACCAGATAGGGGATTTGCGTCGATGCGCTCGCCACCATCTCCAGCAGGCTGCGGCCCTTGTGGCTGCCCTTGAACAGCACCTCCGCCAGTTCGATCACAAGGATCGCCGCACCGATGAGCAGGAACACCTCGTCAATCTGGGTGCCAAGGTCATAGAGGGTTTCAGGTGTCATGGTTTCAGTCCTTGGGTAAAGGTGCGCCAAGCCAGATCAGCGGCCTGTTTCGGCGTCGCCTCACCGGCGACTACAAGGGCCCAGCCGGCGTAGATAAGGTTCTCATATGCCTCGATAATCCAGGCTGTCGGGATGTCGGGGGCAAAGGTGCCTTCGGCCCGCGCGGCCTCGATATCTTCGGCCAGCGCGCGGGTCTGCGCGGCATAGGTTTCGGTCACGCGCGGGTCGTGCTGCGCGGTCTGCGTCGCCAGAAACATGTGCCGGGAGGCCAGCGGCAGAATGGCGCCCAGCGCGACACGCAACGCCTCGGTATATGTGGTACACTCCGCGACGGCGGCCTCCACGGCGGCGTCGAGCTCTCGGGACGCGGCCAGCGTCAACGCAACCATCAGGTCGTCGCGCCCGGCAAAATGCCGATGCAATGTGGCCCGCCCCACGCCCGCCGCCACTGCCACGTCCGACAAGGATGCCCCCGGGTTCTGGCTGAAGACGTCAAAGGCGGCGTTCAGGATTGTGGTTCGTGATGATACAGATGTGTCTCGCATGAGACATACATGTATCATCTGTCAGGACAGTTCAACCCCGATTGATGATTTCGCGCCCGTAATGTCCCCAACGGCATGCGCACTCACAGGTCGGAGCCTCCGGCGGTGGTATTTCAGGTCAGAAGAAACCAAAAGCCCGCGCCACTCATCCTGTGAGCACCGCGGGCAATCGGTGAAGCACACGCTTCTCCTGACACGGCCATCGGCTCCACAGCCTGTACCGCACCCCCAGACGAAGCGATTAACCTTAATATTCCGTTTCTTCTGACTGAAAATACCACGGGGGTCCGGGGGCTGGCCCCCGGTTCCGCCCGGTTACATCCGATCAGCCGCCCGCCACTTCGAGTACGATCTTGCCGATATGGCGCGAGCTTTCCATGTGGGCATGCGCGGCTGCGGCCTCATCCAGTGCGAACTCCGAATCCATCACCGGCCCGATCCGCCCGGCCGCCAGCAGGGGCCACACCGCCTCGTGCAGGTCCTGCGCAATGCGCGCCTTGGCCAGATCGCTCTGGGGGCGCAGGGTGCTGCCTGTCATCGTCAACCGGCGGGTCATGAGCGGGGCAAAGTTCACCTCTGCCTTCGGCCCTTGCAGAAAGGCGATCTGCACCAGCCGGCCATCATCAGCCAGCGCGGACAGGTTGCGCGCGATGTAGGGCCCGCCAACCATGCACAGGATCAGGTCCGCGCCGCCCTGTTCCTTCATCACCGCGACAAAATCCTCTTCCCGGTAGTTGAGCGCAACGTCTGCACCCAGGTCCCGGCACGCGGCGCATTTGTCCTGTGATCCAGCGGTTGCGAACACCCGCGCGCCGAAATGGTGCGCCAGCTGAATGGCCGTTGTTCCGATGCCCGACGACCCGCCATGCACCAGAAAACGCTCACCGCCCTGCAGCCCGCCACGGGTGAACACGTTGGACCAGACGGTGAAATAGGTCTCGGGCAGGCACGCCGCCTGTTTCAGGCTCAGCCCCTCCGGCACGGGCAGGCAATGCGCGGCGGGGGTCGCCACGAACTCCGCGTAGCCGCCGCCCGGCAACAGCGCACACACTGCGTCGCCCACCTCCCAGCCGCTGACGCCCGGTCCGACCTCGACGATGTGGCCCGACGCCTCCAGCCCCGGCAGGTCACTCGCCGTGGGGGGCGGATTGTAGAGCCCTGCCCGCTGCAGCGCGTCAGGCCGGTTCACCCCGGCCCAGGCCACCGCGATCACCACCTGCCCGTGGCCCGCCACCGGGCGGGGACGCTCCACCGGGTGCAGCACGTCCGGGCCACCGGGGGCGTTGATCTCAACCGCGCGCATAGTCAAAGCCATATGATCCGCTCCTTTTTCGGCACCGTACCGTTAACACTGCCGGAAAAGGAACCCGAGATGATGCTGGCCGCGCTGATCCTGAACCTAATCATTCTTGTGCCCTTGGTCCTGGCGCTGTTCACGGCCACGGCGGGCATGGATGCGGTGTTCGGTGCGCGTACCGATGCCCGCCTGATCCTGACCTGCGTCTATGGCGCAATCGGCGTGGTCAGCGCGGGGCTGATGGCGCTGCATCTGGCGCAGCATGCGTGGGCCGTTCCGATGACTGTCGCGCTGTTTTCCGTTCAGATCGTCTACAAGCTGGGCACGGTGGCGCTCGTTGGGCTGGGCAGCCCGGTCGTGATGACCAACCTTCTGGTGGTCGCCGTGCAGGGCGTGGCGCTGGCGGTACTCTTTGCCCAGTCTCAGCCCTGAGGCGACGTCCAGCGGCCCGGCATGTCCTTGCGGGCTTGTGGTGCCTTGACCTGACCCATCAGCCAGTTCGGCCCGGCGAGAAGACCCGACAACAGCTTGTTGTCGCGCACCTGCGCCTTGACCTTTTCGATCTGCATCACGCCGTCGATGCGGCGATCCAGAAATTCCCAGGTGGCCTGATTGTCGAGCGAATCGTCACCCAGCCAGTAAAGCACCGTGGCCGAATAGACCCCAGCCAGCGTGGCGCGCTTGGTATACCAGTTGATGTCGTCGGACGTGTCGCCCAGCGTGGTCCAGATCGTGTCGGCCGTACCCCAGATGGCGCGCGCGCCGTCGGCCGCATGCATCGGCAGCGCAAAAAGCGTCGTGCCCCGGCGCACCGCCTCCTTGTCCTCCACCGCCTCGAGCCGGAAGCGGACGGCTGCCGCGATCTTGTCGCGGAACCGGTCCGGCAGCTCGTCTGACTGCAATCGGGCCACCATCGCGGCATCACCGCGTGCGTGGTAGGCCAGTGCCAGATCCACCGCACCGCGCGGGCAAACCGCGCGCGCCATGGCGCGGTCAATCCCGGCATCCACGGCTGCGGCCCGGAATGTCGTCTCTGACCAGCCGTCGAACGGCACATGCATCAATGCGGCATCCAGAAGCTGGTCGGTGATCTCTTTGGGTGATTGTGCCATGTGGCAAAGGTAGGCCGCCCGCCCCCGATCGGCAAGCACGCGCCCGTGCGACCCGGTGACCCGCCGCGCACCGGCGGGACGCTGCGTGCCGCCTTGCGCCCAAATCGCGCCGATCCGCCAAGGCACACGCCTTGCAGCGGCACCGCTTGCCCGGCACCCCAGAGACGCAGAGACCGACAGGACGACACAGAAGGAGACAGCCCATGTCGGTTGCGAGCGATTTCGAACGCCAGATGCTGGACCTGATCAATGCCGAACGCGCCGCGCGCGGCATTGATCCCCTCACACTCGAGCTGCGCCTGAACGACGCCAGCGAGGATCACAGCACCTGGATGGATGACACCCTGAACTTCAGCCATACCGGCATCGGCGGCTCCGACCCCGGCGACCGGATGCGTGACGCCGGGTTCCAGTTCAGCGGCAGCTGGACCTGGGGTGAAAACATCGCCTACCAATCCGAACGCGGCGCTCCCGGTATATCGGATGACGTGGTGGACCTGCACAATTCGCTGATGAACAGCCCCGGCCACCGCGCCAACATCCTGAACCCCGAATTCGAACTGATCGGCATCGGGATCGAAGAAGGCGACGGGCGCGGCTTTGACGCGGTCTATGTCACCCAGAACTTTGCCCGGACAAGCGCGCCGGTACAGCTGGACGTGCCGCAACCGCCCGCCCCGACACCCGTGGACACCCTGCTGGGCGCGGCGGGCGATGACATGCTGGTGGGCACGGGCGGCGACGACGTCATGCGCGGCTTTGCCGGGGCCGACACGCTGTCGGGCAGCGCGGGTGCGGACCGGCTCTATGGGGGCACCGGCAATGACCGCGCCGCGGGCCAGCAGGGCGACGACCAGATGTGGGGCGAGGCGGGCAATGACAGCCTCAGTGGCGGTGCGGGCCGCGACCGGATCAATGGGCAGGGAGGCGATGACAGGCTGTGGGGCGGCAGCGACAGCGATGTGCTGCGTGGCCATCATGGGCATGACGCACTCTGGGGACAGAACGGACGCGACAACCTGATCGGCGACACCGGCAACGACCGCCTCGATGGCGGTGCAGGCAATGACCAGCTGACCGGCGGATCGGGCGGCGACACCTTCGTGTTCACACAAGGGCAGGATGTCGCCTTTGACTTTGACCCAGACCAGTTGGCCGAGCGGATCGATCTGCGCTTTGTCGATGCGATCACCGATTACGGTGATCTGATGAACGGCGGCCACATCCGCCAGACCGCGTCCCGCACGGTGATTGACGACCTCGAGGGCAACACGCTGGTGCTGCTCCACGTGGCGCTGGCAGAGCTGGAACAATCCGATTTCCTGTTCTGATGCGCGCCCCGGGAGCGGCGGCCAAGGATGCTGGACAAACGTCAAGGGCCTTGCTATACGGCCAATTCCTGCAAATCCTTGCAACTCTTATCTAGAAAGGTGGTGACAACCACATGCAGGTTAGTGTTCGCGACAACAATGTCGATCAGGCGCTCCGTGCCCTGAAAAAGAAGCTGCAGCGCGAAGGCGTGTTCCGTGAAATGAAGCTCAAGCAACATTTCGAGAAACCGTCCGAGAAAAAAGCGCGCGAGAAAGCCGAAGCGATCCGCCGTGCCCGCAAGCTGGCACGCAAAAAAGCGCAGCGCGAAGGAATGATGTAAGTCACCCACGCGTAAGCTGACGAATTCAAACACCCCGTAGCCGCCCGGCTGCGGGGTTTTTGTTTGCACCGGCTGAAATCCGCCGCCTGCGGGCGTGGCAATCGTCCGTCCGCATCCAATGCCTACGTTGCACCGGGGGCGGTGCGTGACCGAGACTAATGTGAGTTGGCTATCGGAGTACGCACCTGAAGCCGACCCCGCGGCGCCGTTTCACGCGCACTGGCACCGGGATCTCGAGCCCTTGCGCCCGTTGGAAGACGTCACCCCGGACCTGTTCAGCCTGCTCTTTCCCGCCGCGGACGCGCCCGAGACGACCTATGCCATCGTCGACGCCGCAAGCGTGCCCAACCTGTCCGCGCTGCTCGAGGCGTCGGGGCTCACGCATGGGTGCCTCTTTCAGGGCAAGAGCGCCGACGAGCTGGGCAGCGCCGCGCCCGGGCTGGTCGCACTTGACCCGGAGACTGCGTTCACCCGCAACCTGTTCACCGACAGCGACGCGCCCTGGCACCTGTGGAAGACCGAAGGGATCGTATTGTTTCATGCAGCGCTGCCCTTTGCCGGGATGATACGGCATCTGCGTCGGTTCACACGGCTGAGGAACGACAGCGACGCGTGGTACTACTTCCGGTTCTGGCAGGCAGACGTCATGGGTGCGCTCGCGATGCGCGGGCCGTTCGAACTGGTCCACCAGATCTTTGGCGCCAAGGGGATCGCACGCGTGTTTCTACCCGTGGAGGGGCACATCCTGCAACTCAGCCCCGTGCCGGACGTCTCACCGCAACATGTCGTCCCCCGTCTGGATGCGGCCACCTGGCAGGCGTTCGGGCGCGCCGTGGACTTTCGGTTTCGGTACGGGCTGGCCCGCGACTGTGTCGCGCAGGGCGACGTGTCCGAGGACCATGCCGAGGCGGTTCTGACGCACCTGAAGGACTGGGGCTTTACCGGGCGCAACACCACCCGTGCGCTGGCCTTGTGGTGGACCACTGCCGAGGGCGCGCACCTGCTGCATCAGCCATGGGCGCAACAGGAACTTGCCGCATCACGTGGCATGCCCGACACCGTGCGCGCCGACCGCTTGCGCAATCTGGCCGAGGACATGCAGGACGCAAGCGAGGTCGGGCGCGCCCATGCCGCAGGATGATCCGACAGACAGCCCGGCCAGCCCATGCCCCGGCCCGTGCGACGTGGCGATCCCGATCGTCTACCCGGCGCAGCCCATCACCATCCCCGCGGCGGAAATCCGCAGCCGGGTGCCCTTTGGCCTTGATGTGCGGGCCTCGCTCGAGGCGACCTTTACCGTTCCGGATTCGCGGCCACCGCTGCGCATCGAACGTTGGGCCGGCGACGACCCGCGCGTGCTTGGCCTGGGCCATGCCGGCATCGCGTTGATCAATGGCCGCACCGGCGGCGTCGCCTATTGGGAATATGGCCGCTATGATGCCGCCAACTTTGGTCTTGTGCGCGAGGTGGCTGACGTGGCCGCAGTCACGATGGAATTCGAACCCGATACCGGCAATCCCACGACTTCCTCCATGAACGCGCTGGCACGGCAGCTTGTCCGGACCAATGGCGGCCCCTACGCCGTGGAGGCCGCGTATATCAAACTGAGCAACGGGTCATTCGGGATCATGAACAGCTTTGCCAGAGACCGGCAACGGGCCGTGGCCGCCCGGTCGGCGGCGGCCTATGACGTGGCCAGCAACCACTGTTTCACCTTTGCCATGGAAGTCGCCGCAAGCGCGGGCGTGCGCACCGCGGCACTGCGCAATGCCGACCCGTTGCAGTTGCAGACCGTCGGCTGGGCGGGCGGCATGGTCCGTGCGATTGCCGACCGGTACGAAGTGCCCGCACGCCAGATGCGCGCCCTTCAGCGGCAGTATCAAAAGCTGATCATCAGCGCGAATGCCACGGTCAGCCAGGCTTTCCGCTTCCCGGCTGTGTTGAACGGGCGATGATGCGGTTCTGGCCCCTTGCGATCCTCTGCGCAGCAGCGGTGGTGTTCGCAATCACGATGTTCGGTCCGACCGATGAACCAAGGAGTGTGACCATGACCGACCAGTGCGCAAAAGGGTTCCCGTCCCTCAGTGTGGATGACGTCGACCCCGTGGACGCCGCCGAGGTCGAGCAGATCTGGGCCACGCCGCTGCCGCGCGATGCGGTGCTGGTCGGCGGCGTCGACCAGCGCGGCTGGGCGCGTGCCTGCAGGGTGCCTGACGACCCCCAAGGCGCGCTCGAGGGGGAATACCGCGACCGGAACGTATGGTATCGCGGGCGCTTTGCACTGCGGGCCGAGGATGGTGGCGATATGCCGCCGGATGTTCTGGGCACTCATTACCTCAGCCATTTCGAGCCCGGTCTGGGCCTGATCCTGATGCCCTTGGGTGATCCTGAGCCACCGGTGCGCCGGATGGTTCTGGCACCGCAGGACCCACAAGGCTACGCCATACGACCGGCGGACTAACGCCGCCTTTCTCGTGCCGCAATTTCAAACGAAGAAAACCGGCAGGTTGCGTGTTTCTGTCTATGAAGGCCGCGTGCGACCCGTTTCGTGTCGTGTGGCGGCATGGTGATGACCTTTTGGAGAGGACAGGACATGGCGGTGCGCATTCTCACGATGGCTTTGGTGCTGTGCCTCGGTGCTGTGACCGCGCAGGCACAGGCTGACCGCCTTGTGGCCCTCGTGGTGTCGGGCGACGCGGGCACGGACCGGGCCAACGCCGTGCAAGGCGAATTGCAAACGCTGGGGGCCGAAACCCTGCGCGCCATTTCGCCCAACAATGCGCAGCTGCGGTCGATCCTCAAACGCTTTGCCCGCGAGGCGGCGGACGCGCGGGCGACCTTTGTCTATCTGGATGTGCCGGTCGTGCGCTTTGACAACCGCGCCTACGTGCTGCCCACCGACGCAAGCGTCGCGCTGGGAACCGACCTCTTTACACAAGGCATTCCGATCCAGGCCTTTGCCCGATCCTCCGCGCAGGCCGAACAGGGCGGCGCAGTGGTCACCACGCGCGCCGCGCGCCCCGACGGTATCCCGACCGAGTTGACCGACATCGATGTGGCACCCGAGGCCGTGCCGGGATCAAGCCCGATCCTGCTGATGACCCCCGCGGGGTTTGACACCGGGCTCGCCGCCCTGGCCGCTGCCGCTACATCCGAAGAGGTCGAACTGGGCGCGCTGCTGCAAGCGATGATGGCGGATGACGCCAGCATCTCGGCCCTGCCATCGCGCCCCGCCTACCTCAAACAACCCGCGCAGCCTGCAACGGCAGCACCGACCGCCACGCCGGTCCTGCCCGGTGCCACCGACACCGCCACCGACGAGGCCGAATCACTCGAAGAGCTGACGTTCCTCGAAAAATCGCTCTCCCGCTCGGCCAAACGCGCGGTGCAGCGCCAGTTGCGCAGCCTCGGGCACTATCGCGGGCTGGTCGACGGCATCTTTGGCCCGCAAACCCGCACCGCCATTTCCGCCTACCAATCCGAACGCAGCGAAGCCGCCACAGGCGTGCTGAGCCGCCGCCAACTGCTCGACCTCAGCTCCTGATCGCAGAAAAGGACACGCACCCATGGGTCTCCGCCTCAAATACAACATCGTTCTCGCGCTGGCCTGCCTGTTGGGCTTTGGCGCGGCGGGCGGCATTTCCTACGTGATCGTCCAGCGCTTTGCCCAAGAAGAGATCAAGCAGTCGATCAACATGGTCCACGCAAACGCCAACGCCGTGCGCTACTACACGCTCAATTCGATCACGCCGCTGCTGTCCGAGGACAATGACATCCTGTTTCTGCCCGAAACCGTGACGTCATTCGCCGCGCGTTCGGTTTTTGCCAGCGTGCAGGAACAGTTTCCCGACTACAGCTACAAGGAAGCCGCGCTGAACCCGACCAACCCGTCCGATCTGGCCAGCCCTGTCGAGGCGGCGATGATCGAACAGTTTCGCACCGACCCGTCCCTGACGGAGATCACGAGTGTGGTGGACCGGGATGGCGCGCAGTTCCTGACCGTGGCCTACCCGATCACCATCACGCAGGAAGGGTGCCTGCGCTGCCATTCCACCCCCGAGGCGGCCCCGCCTGCCATGGTCGATATCTACGGGCCCGATGGCGGCTTTGGCTGGCAATTGGGCGAGACCGTTGGCGCGCAGATCATCGCGGCACCAATGTCACTGGTCGAACAGCGCACCTGGGAGACCGGCGTCATCCTGATCGCGGGCCTGTCGAGCGTGTTTTTCCTGGTCTTTGCCATGACCAACCTGATCCTTGGGCGCATTGTGCTGTCGCCCGTGCGGCACATGTCGGACATGGCCGAAAAGGTGAGCCTGGGCGATTTCTCGGTGCCCGAATACCAGAAACCCGGCAAGGACGAGATCAGCTCGCTCACCGTGTCATTCAACCGGATGCGCCGCAGCCTCGAACAAGCGATGAGAATGATCGATGGATGAAAAAACAGTCCTCGCGCCCGCTGGCGGGCGGCCCTTTGTCGGCAAGTACCTGATCGAATCCACCTTGGGCGAAGGTGCGATGGGCGTCGTCTATGCCGGGCTCGACCCGGACATCCAGCGCCCTGTGGCGATCAAGACTATCCACGCGCACCTCATGCAGACGCCCGACCGGACCGAACTGCTTGAACGGTTCGCGCGCGAGGCGCGGGCGGCAGGGCGGGTGCTGCACCCCAATCTGGTGACCATCTTCGACTTCCTGCTCGAGGACGGGATGCCTTATCTGGTGATGGAGCGTGTGCAATCCGTCACCCTCAAGGGTCACTGCACCGACGCGGCACGCCTGTCCCTGCGCGAAATCCACAACATCGCCCGGCAGATGCTGGCCGGGCTGGCGGCGATCCACGCCGCCGGCATCGTGCACCGCGACATGAAGCCCGCCAACGTGATGCTGACCGAGGACGGCACCGTGAAGCTGACGGATTTCGGCATCGCGCGGCTGACGTCGATGGATGCGACAAGCATCGGCATGATCGGCACACCCGCCTACATGGCGCCCGAGCAGATGATGGGCAACGCGGTCGACGCCCGCGCCGACATCTACGCGACCGGCGTGATGCTCTACGAGCTCCTGACAGGCCGCAAACCCTATCCCGGCGGCGGGGTTGAGGCGATGTTCCAGGCGATCCACAACACCGCAGTGACACCCCCCAGCGCGCTGGTCCCGGCCCTGCCGGCGTCGCTGGACGCGGTCGTGCTGCGCGCGATGCAGATCGACCCCGCCGCCCGTTTTGCCGATGCGCGTGAGATGCAGGCCGCCCTTGATGCGGCGATCACCGGTGCGGACCAAAACACGATGATCGAGGTCACGGCCCCGCCCGGCACCGACCCCAGCCATGGCGGGTCCGACACGATGCTGAACCGGATGAGCGTCGACACCCTTCGCCGGGTGGAACGGCACTTGACCACCAGCATGGGCCCGATGGGCAGCGTCATCGCCCGCCGCGTCGCGGCAACCGCGCGCAACGCACAGGAAATGATCGACGCCGTGTTGCAGGACATCCCCGACGAGACCGAGCGCACCGACCTGCGCCGCGTGATCGAACGGGCGCTGCGCGACGATGGGGCCGCCCGCACCGATGCGCTGACCGACAGCACGCTGGAGCGGTTGGGCAAACTGCTGACGCCTTACCTTGGCCCAATCGCACCGGTGCTGGTCAAGCGGCACGCAGCCACCGCCGCCAGCCACGCCGATCTCGCCAGTGTGCTGGCCGACATGATCAACAACCCGCCCGAACGCCAGCAATTCCTGACAGAGGCGCGCGCGCTGGTCTGAACGCTCAGACCGGCAGTGCCGTGGTCTTGAACACCGTCCGCAGAGCAAAGCTGCTTTGCATCTGGGCGACACCGGGCAGGCGCGCCAGATGCTGGCGGTGGATGCGGGCAAAATCTTCGGTCCCCTCCGCCACGACCTTGAGGATGTAGTCCGCCGTGCCCGCCATCAGGTGACATTCGAGCACGTCCGGAATGCGGGCCACCGCCTTTTCGAACGCCTCCAGCACCTCGTCCGCCTGGCCTTGCAACGTGATCTCCACGAACACCGTTGTGGGCACGCCAAGTTTGCGGGCGTCAAGCAAGGCGACGTAGTCGCGGATGTAGCCCGCCGCCTCAAGCCGCTGCACGCGACGATGACAGGCCGACGCCGACAGGTGCACCGCCTCGCTGAGGTCCGCGTTGGACATGCGCCCGCGCTTCTGCAAGGCGGCCAATATGCGGCGATCTGTTGTGTTGAGAGCCATGGGCGCGACGTTCTCCTGTCTTGGCCTCACATACTGCACGTTTCTTCGACTGTCACACGCAAACGTGCCGCAACATTCGCATGCAATTGCATCCCATCAGGCGCACCCTTGTCGCAAAGAGGAGGAAAACGCCATGATCATCGGTTGCCCAAAAGAGATCAAACCACAGGAATTCCGTGTGGGCCTCACCCCCAACGCCGCACGCGAGGCGGTGGCGCATGGCCATACGGTGCTCATCGAAACCGGCGCAGGCGCGGGCGCAGGGTTTGACAACGATGCCTACACCACCGCAGGCGCCCGGATCGCAGATACGGCGGCGGAGGTCTTTGCCACCGCCGACATGATCGTCAAGGTCAAGGAACCGCAGGCCGCCGAGCGCAAGATGCTGCGCGACGGGCAGTTGCTGTTCACCTACCTGCACCTTGCGCCCGACCCGGACCAGACGCACGACCTGCTCGCCTCGGGCTGCACCGCCATCGCCTACGAGACGGTGACAGACGCCAGCGGCGGCCTGCCCCTGCTTGCGCCCATGTCCGAGGTCGCGGGGCGGCTTGCCCCGCAGGTCGGCGCGTGGACCCTGCAAAAAGCCAATGGCGGGCGCGGTGTGCTGATGGGCGGCGTGCCCGGTGTCGGGCCCGCGCAGGTCGTCGTGATCGGCGGCGGCGTGGTCGGCACCCATGCCGCACGCGTGGCCGCCGGCATGGGCGCGGACGTCACCGTGCTGGACCGGTCGCTGCCCCGGATGCGCTATCTGGACGACGCGTTCAGCGGGCTGTTCAAGACCAGCTTTGCCAGCGCGGGCAACACTGCCGAGCTGGTGGCACAGGCCGATATGGTGGTCGGCGCGGTCCTGATCCCGGGTGCGGCGGCACCCAAGCTGGTCACGCGCGCTCAGCTGTCCACGATGAAGCCTGGGGCCGCCATCGTCGATGTTGCCATCGATCAGGGCGGCTGTTTCGAGACATCGCGCGCCACCACGCATGAAGATCCGATTTATGAGGTGGACGGGATCATGCACTATTGTGTGGCCAACATGCCGGGCGCGGTGGCGCGCACCTCGACCATCGCGCTGGGGAACGCCACGATGCCGTTCATGCTGGCGCTGGCCGACAAGGGGTGGCGACAGGCCTGCGAGGATGACCCGCATCTGCTGGCCGGGCTGAACGTGCATGCCGGGCAATTGACCTACTACGCGGTCGGCAAGGCGCTGGGGATCGACGTGATCTCGCCCACGCTCGCGTTGAAGTCGTAGGCGGCGGTCGGTGGGACCACAGCCGTGATGACCTGCAGCAAGGCGCAGGTCACCGAACCGTTTCTCCCTTTTTGGAGAAAGGCCCGCCCCGGTCGGCGGGCCTTAAGCTACGGGCTGATCAGCCCTGCTTGGCCAGCTGGTCGCGGATTTCCTGCAGCACCTCCAGCTCCGTCGGGCCTGCGGGCTCTTCTGCCGCTTCCTCTTCTTGCTTTTCAGCCGCTTCCTTGACCCGGTTCACCGTCTTGACCAGCATGAACACCACGAACGCGATGATCACAAAGTTGATCACGGCCATGATGAAATTCCCGATGGCAAAGACCGGTGCACCCGCCTCTTGCGCTGCGGTAAGCGAGGCATAGACCTCGCCATCCAGCGAATAGAACCAGCCGGAGAAATCGATACCGCCCGTAAACAAGGCGATGATCGGGTTGATCAGGTCACCGACCAGCGATGTGACGATCGCGGTAAACGCCGCGCCGATGATGATACCCACGGCCATGTCCATGACATTGCCCTTGGCGATGAAATCCTTGAACTCGTTCAGCATATTTAGTCCCTCGTTGGCTACATACCGCACTGGATTGTGTTTACCGTGCGTGTGTGAACATTGGTTAACACAACTTCCCACAGCTCAAAGGCTATTTTACCGGGGAATTCCGCCTAGGTTGGAACCATCATCAATCGGAGACCTCCCCCATGGCTGACCTCAGCGCTTTTCCCATCACGCAGAAATGGACACCGCGGAATCCGGACATTCTGCAGCTGTTCTCCTTTCCCACGCCGAATGGGGTCAAGGCCTCCATCGCGCTCGAAGAGATGGGGCTACCGTACGAGGCGCACCTCGTCACGCTGTCGGATGCGGATGTCAAAAGCTCCGAATTCCTGTCGTTGAACCCCAACAACAAGATCCCCGCGATCATCGACCCCGATGGGCCGGACGGCACCCCCATCGGTCTGTTCGAGTCCGGTGCGATCCTGATCTACCTCGCGGAAAAGACCGGCAAGCTGATCGGGGACAGCGCTGCCGACAAGGCGCGCACGGTGCAGTGGCTGATGTTCCAGATGGGTGGTCTGGGTCCCATGCTGGGGCAGATGGGGTTTTTCGTGAAGTTCGCCGGCTCGCAGTGGGAGGACAAGCGCCCGCAAGAGCGTTACGTCGCCGAAGGCAAGCGCCTGCTCGCCGTGCTGGAGCAGGAGCTGGAGGGCAAGGACTGGATCACCGGCGAATACTCCATCGCCGACATCGCCATTGCGCCCTGGCTGAACGCCCTGGGTTTTTATGGCGCGCGCGAGATGGTCGGCTGGGACGGTCACACGAACCTGGTAGCTTATGTCGACCGTTTCTTTGCCCGCCCCGCTGTGGACAAGGCCAAGAACATCCCGCCGCGACCATGATCATCGACGCGCGTGGCACCAAAGGCAAAGGCCGCCCAATGGGCGGCCTTTGTTGGTTGCGGGAGGGCGAACTAAACTTAGCCTACGTGCGGATGATCCGACGCAGGATAAGTTGGTTGCGGGGGCACACAACCAACTTAACTTGATGATCTTTGCACCAGACTTCTCGGCATGGCGATACGCCAGATAAGTGTTTTAGATTAACGCCTTAGCACCTAAATGAGTTGTTTTCGCCGTCATGCCGGGTCCGAAAGGAACCCGACATGAAAACCGAGTTTAATACGACTGGAAGACTCAAGAAGCGCGAAGCGCCCTTCTCGCTAAGATTAACGTTCGAAGAACGTTCGAAGCTTGAGGCTGCCGCCAACGGCGTGCCACTTGGCACCTATATCAAGGCTGTCCTGTTCGATGATGACCTGCCGCAGGTTCGGCGAAGAAATACGCAACCGGTAAAGGATCATCAAGTTTTGGGGTGTGTTCTGGCCGCTCTTGGTCAATCGCGTCTATCAGCCAACCTCAACCAAATGGCGAGGGCTGTGAACACTGGAACTCTTCCAGTGCATCCCGAAACTGAAGCTGATCTTCGGCAAGCCTGTAGTGACGTCCACATGATGAGAGCCGCGCTCCTTGAAGCCTTCGGTAAAGAAGGAGGTGCGTCATGATCCTCAACGCCAACCAACGCGGGAACGCGAAAGAACTGGCTCGCCACCTTCTAAAAACGCGCGACAACGATCACGTCGAGTTGCACGATTTACGCGGCTTCGTCTCTGGCGATCTGCATGGCGCTTTGCTGAAAGCCGAAGCGATCTCAATGGGAACCAAGTGCACCAATCACCTGTTCTCTTTGAGCCTCAGCCCGCCCGATTATGCTGACGTGCCAATTCAAACCTTCGAGAAAGCGGTGGCCCGCATCGAGGTCGCCTTAGGACTTGAGGGGCAATCCCGTGCGATAGTGTTCCATGAGAAGGACGGCCGTCGCCACGCACATGCTGTGTGGTCTCGGATCGACGGCAATGAGATGAAGGCTATTAAGCTTCCTTTTTACAAACGTCATATCACCGATATTTCCAAGCAGCTCTTCTTGGAGAACGGATGGCCACTGCCTGACGGGCTTCAGGATCATCGCAAACGTGACCCTCTGAAATTTTCCCTCCAAGAATGGCAGCAAGCCAAACGTACAGGCCTCGACGCCAAGGAAACAAAGGACGTTTTGCGAGAGTGCTGGAACGTATCGGATTCCAGAGGTAGCTTTGAAGCCGCCCTTCGTGACAAAGGGTTTTGGCTCGCACACGGGGACAGGCGCAACTATGTCGCCGTGGACTGGCGTGGTGAGGTGTATTCACTATCGCGGGCCACAGGCGTGAAGAAAAGAGAGCTGACCGCACGTCTTGGGGACAGGAATGAGCTCCTGTCCGTCAACGAAACTAAGGCTCTTATCGGCGCACAACTCACGCCGAAAATCTTGGATTGGGCGAAAGAGGCTGAAGGGCGTGCCAAGAAAATGCGTCTTTCGCTGACCTTTCAATGTGAACAGATTGTCCAGCGTCAGCGTGGAGAACGTCAAAAATTAATACAGAAGCAGGAAACGCGATGGCAAGCTGAGGAAAAAGCTCGCGCCGCACGCACGCCTAGAGGCATTCGTGGCCTTTGCGGTTGGCTGACCGGCCAAAATCGAAAGCTTAGACGAGTGGCCGAGGACGAAATCAGGGAAGCAAAAGCTCGGGACACTGTTGAGAAACAGGCACTGATCCGGCAGCACATTGCCGAACGAAAGCGCATTCAAAAGACCATTGCACGCGTTCGCCAACATCAGCGCGACACGCTTTACGGTCTTTCCGCAGATATAGCCAACGCCATCGCAATGGGGCGCGTGCCCGTGAGTGCGACTCAAAGCCAAGAGAGCAACAAGGAAAAACGAAACCGCAAGAAATCTCGTGATCAGGGTCCTGATTACGAACCAACCCAGTAAAAGGAGAACCTTATTATGAGACACACACTCATGCTCAATTTGGACGACGCTCATGCCCGTCAGCTTGACGATCTAAGAGATCACTTCAGGCTTAAAGCAGAAGATACTCTGCGCCTTGCTATCCGGTTGACCCATGCACGTTTTCGGCAAAAGCCGGATGTGCTTGTGCCGGAGTTCAAACCTCGCGCTCATCGCGATGACTGGTACGATGACGATGATCATATGCCAGACTAATTGATCGTTGAGTATTTCATAATCGCATGATTATTTTGCATATTTTTGAAAAACGATGTACATTCGTTGCCTTATTAATGAGGTATTTTGAGATTACATCACTACTTATTGTCGGGCGTATTTGGCGCAGCTTCTGCATTCGCAGTTTTTCATGATGAACCCCTCAAGGCGACTACCGGCCTTGCGTTGCAAATCTATTTGGGTGCTATGGATCATCTCTACGGCGAAAGAGTGAGCACCGAACTGATGCAAAGGTGTATTTCGCAAGATACATCAGAGTTCTCAGAACACGACCTGCAAACGATTTCGCCCGATTATGCTGTGGTTGTTTTTGAAGCGGTACATGCTGACCTGATCCGTTTATCAAACCCAGAAAATCATCGCGAGATAATAACGGCTAGAATCTTTACTCCTGATGATATGGATGTAGCATTTCAGAAAGTGGAACGGAAATTATCAGCCATTAATAGAATACTTCATACGGGCAACGGGCGAGTTTCTCTGGATACCTATGAAAGTGAGAATTTCCTAGACATGAGGTCCGAATATGATCTGCTTGACGAGGAGCGGCCAGATTTCCAGGGGAGAGAACTTAGTCGACTGGGAATTCTGACAGACTTTTCTCGGGCAATGGGGACATTTACTCTGGCCTGCGAAAACTACGACTGTACGATCATCGACTATTTTGACTTTGAAATAGATGATCGGGATACCAACATTCAAAGATTGGCTGCCGCATTTCAGCAATATCAGTATCACCGGTTCGATGAAGCAGCTCGATGGGTCGGACAAGTCTTCTGCCAAGAAGGCGACGATGAACGGCCCACTCATACATCCATACCAGTACGGATAGAATTTGAACTACCGTTAAACTAATCCATTCGCAAAGGCAGTCATACTTATCTGCCTTCCACGATGCCCGCTTCTTCAAGTGCATCACTTGATTATCCCCATTGCGGCCAGTCCGTTACAGTCACGCTGTCTTAGTCGCAGTAGTGCCACTTCTGACTAGCTACTTTCAGGACCGTCTCTGAAGTCCTGAGCATGAGCCGCCTGTTGGTTCTCACTGCCTTGTTGACTATCTGTGTTAGGTGATGCGCTTGCATTAAAGAAAAAATTGGGGGGAACGGCGACATCGTTTACAGGAGAGTAGAATGCATCTCTACTAAGTTGCTTCAATATGGAGAATGGTATTTCCTTTGTATAGCACGCGGCTACGCTTCTTGGGCCAAATTTCACTAATCTGGTAATTATTTCCTCCTGTATGTTGTCATATTATGTGCTCATAGAAACCAACCCCGTTCAATAGGTTCATATTCCTATACAGGCATCCCATTTTTCCATTCGTTTGAGCGAATACTGGATCAATATAGCTCAAAACAGAGACAACTGCCGTGAAGCGTATTCATGCTTCTTCCAGTCGGGCTTTTCGGCCTCGTGATCGAGCCAGGCTTGGACGAAGCGTTCAGGGCCGCCATGCTCATCCACGATGCCCATAGGCAGGAAGTGCGAGCGGTAGCCGGTTTCGGTGACTGGAATGATCCGGCCTTCTTCGACGTGCAGTTCGATGTGATCGAAGTCAGATTTCCAACGGCGCTGGTGGAAAGTGATCTCGATTGAGACGTCGCGCCATACGATCTGGGACGTGATGGGGGCGCTCATGAGCGCCCCGCTTGGTTTGAATTTTCAGGGGCATCTTCCAACGGCAAGCGCAGGACGATGCGGCCATTGATCGGGCAGGTTTCCAACTGAAGCGTGTAGCCCCGCCCGTCCTTGTGCTTCCATGCGGCTCCAACGTTGGTCCAGAAGGACTTTTCGCCCTTTTGGCTGACGTGCCATGCCAGATAATCGGGTGCGTTCAGAGGAAGTGTCTGGTTAGATTTTTCGCGTGCCATGTTGTTTCTCCTTTGTTTGGGTTGGCTTGCTAACGCCCTCCCGACAAGCCGGAGGCAAAGGATCAAACTTCATGTTCAACACGGATTTTTGGAGCGGGCAGGACATTGAAAGATGATCTGCGTCCGGCAAGGGATTTATGGGCTTCAGTTGCAAGCCAGACCCAGACAACGGAAAGAATAACGGCGCAGGATAGAAAAATTCTGGTCAGACCATGACCAACCGCGCTCACGATTAAAGCTGCGGCGTACGTCCGCCCTCTAACGATAATCCGCGGCTTTGAAAGGCGTTGGGCCGCGCTCACCAGAGCAAGGCGAGCGACTGACAGGCATAGACAGACCATCTCCGATCAGGCCGTATTTGCTCCAGCAGCGCTGAGCTAGATGCCCGTCTCAAACCTTTTAGCCGGTTGATAACCATCCACCATTTCGCATTTCAAAAAGACACCGAACACATCAGGGGCCTTTGCTGGGCCGATGATGTGCGTGGGGCCGAAAGGCCCTGAGTGGTTCGGGGCCTCCTTGAAACAAAGGGAGGATACGATGAAACTCGTCTCACGCTTTGAAGCAGCATCCTGCAATACTGCCGAGCTGCACGGCCTTCTGAAAGAGGCCTTTAATGTCTTTGCTGCTGCCCCGCGCGGCTCAGAGCTGCGCCGCGATGCGTTAGCATCAATGCGCAATATCGAAGATGAGCTGGCGACCCGTTCGCCAAGCTTCTGAACTCTCGCGGCTGGCCGTCAGGTCAGCCGCTATTGGCAGGAAACGCTAGCAGACACACACCCAGCAAAAGTGAAACTATGTCAGCATTATTGACCTACATGTTTTTACTTTCTAAGTTTCAGCTTTGAACAAGGAGAATTTTAATGAGTATTTCAGAACGATTTAATAAGGCCGGAGACCATTGCCTAGAATTGGCTGGATCAAAGAGCCTTCTCGCCACTGCTTTTGTTGGGGCGGCTATAACCCTGCCATTTAGTACGACTCTTGCAGTCGCATGTTTGAGTGCACCCGCCGTTTACGCTACGGTTGGCGTGGGTCAGAAGTGGCTTGCAGACCGTTTGGACGCACCAACCTCGCCATAAAAATATTGGCTGTTAAGGCCCTGAACCGCCGCCAAGGATCAAGCCGAAGGTAAGGCACTCTTTCAAAGCTTTTTTAACTTGTGCAACGCTCATTCCGGTCTTTTTGGATAAACACTCGGCTGTATCCTTTATGCGATCCCAAGTCTTACCCTTACTTGGGTGACTAGCTTTGGCCGCGTCGTAGCAGTCCTTGATTTGATCATATGTTGCATGAGCCAGCTTATTGGCAACGCACACACCATATGCACCAAGCGCCCAAGTCGGATCGAATTTTGTGATGTAGATATCGTCTGCGCACTTAAATGAGATCGATTGCTCTAAAACTCTGCCGTGCTTAATTCTATCTACGATGCGGTACTCGACTATAATTTCGCTATTTTCTTCATCAGCGAATATTTTCGCTTCTACAAGAACATCCCCACTTAAATCTGTGTCCAGCTTCTCTTCGAGAAAAAAGTATTCTTTCATCTTGCCCCCTTGCTCTGCACCTATCTGCATCTCTGTCATTTTAGAATGATGAACTGCGCAGATGCCTAGCGCAAGCTCAACATCAATGTTGCCCAGCTAGCCGTCAGGCCAGCCGCCCTTCCTGACACCCGGCCAATAAACCGGCCAAATCAATGGACAAACTGTTGCTTCCAATATTTCTAACTATATGATATTGTTTGTTTAAGAAGGATTATTGATCCGGCCAAAAAAGCGGCCAAATTATAGGACAGACATGACACAAGACGACGGCGAAAGCATAGGGACTTTTGAGCCCCTGATGGTAAGCGAAGGCTCTTCGCATAGAAGCGCATTAAATGATCTTGCCTTAGAGCTTGCCGAAAAATCGGCGGCTTTTCGGAGCAGTTTACCCCCTTCAACGGCAATCGCTCTGTCTGATCTGGTGCGCGCGATGAACTGCTACTACTCGAACTTGATTGAAGGGCATAACACGCATCCCATTGATATCGAACGCGCTCTAGAAAACGATTACAGCGCTGATCCAAAGAAACGTGACCTTCAGTTGGAAGCCAAGGCACACATCACCGTTCAAAAATGGATTGATGATGGCGGGATGGAAGAGTCGCCGACGGCTCCGGCCTCCATCATCGAGATGCACCGGCGCTTTTGTGAGCTCATGCCTGAAGACCTGCTTTGGGTAGAGTATCCAAATTCGGGTGAGCGGGTAAAAGTCGTACCCGGCGCGCTGCGTGATCGCTATGTTGAAGTTGGACGGCACGTGGCCGTAAGCCCCGGTGCTGTGCCGCGTTTTCTTGATCGCATGCATCAGGCCTATGGGCGTGCAGGCCGCATTGAATCTATTCTGGCCGCCGCTTGCGCACATCATCGCTTGCTTTGGGTACACCCTTTCTTGGACGGCAATGGCCGCGTTGCGCGGCTGATGTCCTACGCGATGTTGCGCGGCGCTTTAGATACACACGGCCTTTGGTCTGTTGCGCGCGGCCTTGCGCGACAAGAAAAGGTCTACAAAAGCCATCTGGAAGCATGTGATGGACCGCGCCGTGGAGATCGAGACGGGCGCGGCACTTTGAGCGAAGCGGCTTTGGCATCCTTCACTGAGTTCTTCCTGCGCGTCAGCATTGATCAGGTCGAATTCATGAGCGCGCTCATGCAAGCGGACCGTTTACGGGACCGGATCATGATTTGGGCGGAAGAAGAGATACGCGCAGGCGCATTGCCGCAAAAATCAGACATTGTTCTTAAGGCCGTTCTTTTCCAAGGCGTTCTAGAGCGCGGCGAGGTCGAGCCCATGCTCGGCATGAGCGAGCGCGCCGCGCGCCGAATTACGTCTGCATTGCTCAAGGCTGGCGCTTTGCGCTCTGAAAGTACGCGCGCGCCGCTTCAACTCGCCTTTCCCGCAAAGTATGCGCACCGGTGGATGCCTGGCTTATTCCCTGAGGGCTAACGGCCCGAAGATCAGCGCCCGCCAGGCGGCGGGCGCAATTTTTTGGTTTTGAAGCCGCCTCTATGCGGCGGCTTCTTCTTGCTCCTCCTGGGTGACAGGCTGGCACCCATGCAGGAAATCTGCCGCGCGCTGCGCATGGGCAGCGGCTGAAAAGATCGCGCGCTTGTCTTCTTTCAAAACCTTCAACCAGCTCTGAATATAGGCCGCGTAGTCGGTGCCTCCCTCCGGCGTCAATTCCAAATCAGCACAAAGAAATGCTGCGCCAAGTTCCGCAACAAGCTCTTCACGAGCGTAGCCTTCATCGCCCCATTTCTTGCGCCCAAATTCACGATCAAGACGGCTCTTGTGCTTCGTCCAGTGGGCCTTATGCCGACCTCGGCATAAGATCCATAATGCCGAGGTTCGGATTATGCCGCGCCGTTTCTCAAAACCTGTTGTTCAGCGAGAAGACCGGCGCGGCATGTCGGCATAATGGGAGGGCATGAAACCGGAAATTTGAGCGTCAGGAGTTCTTTGGGCTCATTC
>JBCBXB010000017.1:0-67137 GCA_039816785.1 Pseudomonadota bacterium | reverse complement strand
GCAATCTTTGAATATATCAACGGCTTCTACAATCCGCGAAAACGCCACTCAGCATTGGGATGGAAAAGCCCCGTCGCATTCGAACGAAAAGTGGCGTAAACGAGCACTTGGAGCGGCACAAAACCGCGATAGGTCCACATGCGCTCTTGGTCACGATCAAGCGCACGGAAAAAGATGTGAAGGAATGCCGCAGACTGCAGCCGAGTTTTCAGAAGCGACGATCAAGGTTCCTGCCGATCCTCGAGGACCTGAAGGCCGAGTTGGCGGGGGAGGGGTCAAACCCGGATCTGCTTTTGGACATTTTCGGATCGCAGAATGACGATGAGCCGTCCGACTGAACACGGAGTGGTTTCTGGGACGAGTACGCCCGAAGCTCGCTGCCACCCACCGTTCAAGGTACGCGTGGGGTTTCCGAGCGCGTTTCGGGGCCTTGCCGTCAGTCGCTATGCGCAAGGATCGGGTCGCGCCGATCGTCTCGAACGCTACGCTTCCGGTGACCTCAATCAGGAGCGCATATCATGGACTTTCAGATCAGACCGCTGGAGGCGCAACGCTTTGCGCACCTCTTTGACCTGAGCGACGCCGCTCTGGCGAAACGGCAGGCCCGTCGCCAGACAGTCATGGCCTCGCCCGGGACGCCATGCCGCATCAGCCTGCAGGATGCCGCGGTGGGCGAGACGGTCATCCTGCTCAACCACGCACACCAGCCCGAAGACAGCCCATATAGGGCAAGCCACGCGATCTTTGTCCGACAGGGCGCGCGTCAGGCGCAACTGGCCGTCAACGAGGTGCCGGAGGTCATCCGGTGCCGCCTTGTCTCCCTTCGGCTTTTTGACGCCAGCCACATGATGATCGACGCCGATGTCATGCCCGGTGACGCGGTTGGTGCGGCCATCGCAGCGGCCTTTGACGACACCGCCGTCGCCTATGCGCATATCCACAACGCAAAGCCCGGCTGTTTTGCCGCCGCCGTCCACCGGGTGTGACCGGTCAGATGTCGATGTGCTGCAGCCAGGCCTCCGCGCTGGCGTGCAGCATGCTGTGACCGGCACCCGGCAGGCTCACCGTGCTTGCGCCGACACGTTCGGCCAGACGGTGCACGATCGCGGCGGGCGCATTCACATCATTGGCCCCCAGCACAAAGCGCGGCTGCAGCGCCAGCGGCGGCAGCGCATCGTCCCAGCGTTGCGAGGCCAGCGCCGCGTCACCCAGAAACCCGTCGGGGCCACGTTCCACATGCCACGCGTGCCCATGCCAGAACAGCTTTTGTACCACGTCCGAGGCCGCCACGAGCGACTGGTCATGCTTGGCATTGGCAAACACGATCTTGGCAAAGCCCGCGGGCCCCTCGCGCAGGATACGTTGCCCGCCCAGCAGGGCGAGGTAGCGCGCGGCCTTGGGGTTCACCCGTGACAGCGCGGCAAACACGCGCGACTCCGACGGAACCGACCACATGTCCGCCCAGCTGGTCAGCGGCGGCACCGGGGCAAGGCAGGTCAGCGACCGGACGCGGTCAGGTGCAAGGGCTTCCATCCACAACGCAAAGGGCGCGCCGAGGTCATAGCTGATCACATCGATCTGCCCCACATCGAACGTGTCCAGCATATCCACGAGGTCCCCCGCCACGTCTTCGACACCGGCGGTGTTGTCACTGGGGGTCTGGCCATGTCCGGGCCGGGCCGGTGCAATGATCCGCCGGTCACGGAACTGTTCGAGCGCTGCCTCCGGCAGCCGCCGCCCGGCAAGGCAGCCATGCAGGAACAAGAGCGGCTTGCCCTGACTCGGGCCGGTGACCTCGACATCCATGCGCCGTCCGCTGGGCAGGCTGAGCATGTAGTTGCCATGCGCGTCCACCGCCCGCTCCCCGCGCATGAACTGCGTCGTCGCGATCAGCCCGTAGACGAGGTGCACGATATCGACATGCCCGTGGGTGTCGGTTTTGCGGCAGATGGTGCGCACCTGCGTGCGCACGGTTTCCAACGCCCGGTCACGACGTCGGGCGATCTCCTTGGGCTGGTGACCGCGAAACAGCATCTCGACCACGTCGACTTCGGCATCGGTCAGCTGAAAGCCGTTCTTGAGCAGCGGCGCCACGGCGCTGTTCCACCCCACGACAATGGCAATCGCGTCAAAGCCGCCCGCGCCGTTGGATTGGGCAAACACGGGCACCGGGCGCAACTGCGGACGCGTGAACAGCGTAAAGGAGACCTGCGAGCGGCGTCCGCGCAGCAGCTCATCCAGCACCGACAGGCCGGTGTCGCCCAGCCGGTCCATCAGCCGTTCGCCCGGGTCCAGCCCAAAGACGGATATCGCAGAGGCCGTACCGGTCGTCACACGCCCCTTGCGGTCAAAGGCAAACCCGATCTCGCTGGCGCCTTGTCCCGCGGCCCCCGTCTGCATCACCGCATCCGACGCGGATTCGAAGGCAGGCACGAGGGGATCAAGCCCCGTGGACGGCTCCAACCGCATCGCGGCATCGGTCTGTTCAATGAGCGTGCCGAAGGTCTCGTTCCGGGCCACGGATTCAAAGATCAGGCTGCGAAGTTGGTCCAACTCGCGGTTTTTTCCCGTCAAATTACGCGCTCCCCCGCGCTCATACCCTGATCGGAGTATGGATCAGCCCCCCATGTTCTTCAATGCTGGGGCCATAGCACATGCTTCATTTCACGGCTGTCTGGCCTGCAGATTGCCCAATTTTAGGACGAAAGGTTTGCCCACATGACCCACCCCCACACGCATCACGATAAACACCCCATACGGCGGCGCAGCGGTGTACCGATGTGCCTGTCGCTGTCAGCGCTTTTGATGGGGGCACCCGCACTGGCCAGCGCGGCGTGCGACCTGATCACGGACCCGGCGGTCTACGAGGAACGGCTGCAACAGGCGATAGTGCTCATGCAGTACGAAGACCTCGTGGTGCGCGCGACCGGTGGCAAGATCCGGTGCGAAGAGGACAGTGGCAATTCACGGCAGGTCTGCCTCGTCGAAGGGGAGGGCGAAATGCTCGTGGTCGGTGGCGACATGGAACCACACGTCATCCGACTGACCAGCAATGCAGTGGGCGAGGTGCACATCTACGCCACCGGCGATCTGTCCTGCGGGCTCAAGTCCGACTTTGACAGCAATCGCTGAAACGATATTCCCGGGAAGGAAACCAAGCTTATGAAACACCTGCTTTTGGGCGCCATTCTGCTGCCCCTGACAGTCGCGCATGCTGCGGCGAGTGACCTCGACAACAAACCGGCCTGCCAGCAACTCGTTGCGCTTTTCATGGAACTGGCGGAACGGTCAGGCGAAGTGGTGACCGAAGCCGAGGCCCGCGCAGAGGTCATGTCGGAAAACCCTGCTGACTCGGATTGTGCCGCGATGCTGGCCCTGTTCCCGCAGCAAGGCTGACCGGCATGCGACAGCTCTGGATGGCAGCCGCTGTGTGCTGCGCAACATCGGCAAGTGCCGAGGACATGATGATGATTGTGATGGACGCGTCCGGCTCCATGTGGGGGCAGATCGACGGGGTCAACAAGATCGTTATCGCCCGCGACGTGGTCCGCGAAAGCCTTGCTGGCGCGACACTGACCCAATCGGTGGGACTGATGGCCTACGGGCATACGCGCAAGGGCGATTGCAGCGACATCGCCGTGCTGGTGCCTCCGGCACGTGACCAGATCGGCGCGGTGGCCGCCGCGGTCGGTGATATCAACCCCAAGGGCAAGACGCCCTTGACCGATGCGGTCCGGCAGGCCGCCGCCACGCTGCGCCACACCGAAAACCCCGCAACGGTCGTTCTGGTGACCGACGGGATCGAGACCTGCAATGCCGACCCCTGCGCGCTGGCGCGCGAGCTGGAACAGACGGGCGTGGATTTTACCGCGCATGTGGTGGGCTTTGGTCTGAGCCGCACGGATGGCGCTGCGGTGTCCTGCCTCGCCGAGGAAACTGGCGGCCGCTATATCAAGGCCGACAATGCGGGCGAGCTGTCGGACGCCTTGTCGGACATCGTTGTGGCCGGGATCACGCCCGAAACGGTGGCCGAAGAGCCGCCGCAGGTGGAGCCCAAGCAAAACCTGCAGATCAACGTGCAGCTGACCCCCGACAGTCCCCCGCTGGAGCTGGGCCAGATCGACAAGCTGGTCCTGGACCTCATACGCCAGCCCGACGGCAAGCTGCGCAACATCGGCTACGAGCCGGTGACGGCGGTCAAGGTCGAGGCCGCGGATTACATCCTGCGCGCCAAGTTCGAAGGCGGGCAGGTGGAACTGCCCATCACGGTGGATCGGTTCGACGTCACCCACGCCACCGTGTCGCTGAACGCGGGTGTCGTGGATTTCCGCGCGCTGCACCTGACGCCTGACCTGATTGACCCAGGCTTCATCACCTGGGAAGTGACGAATGTCGAAACGGGCAAGATACAGGGCCGCTTTACCCCCGATCTGCGATCGGTCTTTTCGCCCGGGACGTATGATGTGCGCGTGGTGCTGGGGCGCAAGCCTGCCGTGTCGCCACCGCCTGTGCGGATCGACATCACAGCCGGCGACGTGACCGAGGGCGAGATCCTGATGCCCCATGGCGCGCTGCGCGTGCAGGCCCTGTCCGAAAGCGGTGAACGGCTGCCCGACAGCTTTGTTCGGTTCGGCCTGTGGACCCTCAAGGCGGACGGGTCGCGTGACCGGCAAGTGACCAATGGCAACGCCAGTGACCGCCCGGTCCATGCCATGCCCGGCGACTATCTGCTGGTGGTCGAAGACTGGGGCATCGCCAAGGGCGGCAAGCGCAAGGTCGAGCAGGCCGTGACCCTGCAGCCCGGCACCGCAATCCTGCGCCGCGTGACCTTGCCCGCCGACCCGGCGCAGCCCATTCCGGAGGTGCGGCCATGAGCATCTCCGTCTGGGACCCGATCACCGGGCAGGCCATCGCCACAGCGCCGACAGAGGCCCAAGTGACGACCCATCCGCTCGCCGGGTTGGTACGCATGATGACTCTTCCCATGCTGATTGTCTGCCTGACCGGGTTCGGCATCGCCGTCTTTTCCGAAACCTGGATGTTTCACGGCATCGCTGCCGCGACGGTGGGCTTCGTGTTTATCTTGCTGGGCTCCAAACTGACGGGGGAGGAGGACAACCGCCGCACCCGTATCATGAACGCAGCACATGCGGGCGGGCATTTGGGCGGCACGCCATTGCCCAAGCCCAAGATCGCGCAACTGGCCGGCCGCATCAAAAGCCTGCTGGTGCTGCGCGCCGGTGCCTCCATTCCGCTGGTGCTGGAGCATGAGATCTGGGGCACGACACGCGGCGACATCCCGTTCTGGATGGGATTGTCGCTTGCCCAGTCACAGGCGTTTTTCGGCGGTCCCAAGGCCAACGTCCGGGCAGGGCCCGACACCACCTATGGCGAAATGGCCATGTTTGTCGTTGCCTACCAGCTGAACCGCGACACCGGCATCCACGCCGAGATCATGCCCGAATTCACCACCGCCAAAGGTCCGTTCGACCTCGACGTCAAAACCGAGAGCGCGCAGTTCAACGACCGCTTCAACATCCGCCTGCGCGAGGAAGACGGGCAGGCCGTCGGCAAGGGCGTGGGCAGTGTCGCGTTGTTGCGGGTGCTGACACCGGCCACGCAAGTCACGCTGCTCGAGCTGTCCGACACCTATTCTGCCCGCGTGATCGTCGACCGCGATGTGGTGTTTTTCGGCGGCTACCGCAATTTCCAGACAACTGACCATGCGGCACTCCAGCGGCTTCTGTCGCAGGCGGTGGAGGATTTCGCCACAGCCGCCACATCCTTCAAGACATATGCGGAATAGGACAGTCATTTCATGCTTACCACATTGATCATACTCATCATTATCGCCATCCCCGTCACCTGGGCGCTGTCCCAGAACGCGCTGGTCGCCGGGCGCGAACGCGTCAACGAAGGCTGGTCCGGCATCACCATCCAGCTCAAGCGGCGGCATGCGCTGATCCCCAATCTGGTACAGGCTGCGCAAACGGCGATGACCCATGAAAACAGCATCTTCGACAAGCTGCTGGCCGCCCGGACAGAGGCGGTGCGGCTGGTGTCATCCGGGTCGCGGGACGAGATTACCGAGGCCGAAGCGCATCTGACCGCCGCCCTCAACGACTTTGTCGGCTATGCCGAGGATACGCCTGAGATCACCGCCAACGGCAACATCCAGCTGCTCCAGACCCAGTTGGAAGAGACCGAGGACCAGATTGCCGCGGCGCGGCGGCTGTATAACGGGAACGTCACGGCCTATAATATGCGGCTTGACCAGATCCCCTACAGCTATGTCGCGGCACGCGGCGGGTTCGAACGGGCGGCCCTGTTCGAGGTGGACGAGGCCGAGTTCCGGCGCATCAGCCAGGACCTGTCGGTGAGCGATTTGGGGCTGGGGGCGGGCACATGAACGCGGTCCGGCTTGCCACGGCGCTGGTGCTGGTCGCTGGCGCGACCCATGCGGCCTGCACGGGTGATCTGCCGGGGCGCGGGACGCTGGATGTCTATGCGGACGCCAGCGCACCGGATGCGGTGATCGCCGGGATCGCCGCCAACCAATGCGGGCTGGAGGTGACCGACCACTGCGCCAACGGGCGCTGCCTGATGTTCTTTGACGGGCTCAGCGGCTACATTGACGTCTCCGCGCTGGCCAGCGGCACAATCGCACCCGCGCCCGCCGCGTTCGAATACGCGGTGACGGCTGTGGATGGCAGCCTCACCTTCATGGGGCAAGACCAGTCTTTCGCGCTGGACGGTGATCAGACCATCCGCGTGGTGCCGGGGGCGGACCACGTGACGCTCAGCCTGCCGGCGCCCTTGCCGGACAGCATTCGCATGACCAGCACCGGATCGTCCGGGTGGGAGGCGTTGATGCCCGACTGGGTTGGCGTACCGGTGCCTGTCAGTGTGTACCTCGACCGGGTCAGCGCACCGCGCGCCACGCTCGAGATGACGGCCGATCATGCGCTCCTGAAAATGGACATGCGCCTGACGCTCAGCCGTGTTGGCGACATGCCGGACCTGTCGGCATCTGCGCCCGCCACAAGTGTCGTCGCACCCGTTGCGCCGGAAACACCCGTTGCGCCGCGCACCTGCGACACCCTCGTCGCCGATGCGCGCCCGGTCCTGCGTGGCCCCGACAGCGATGCGCGGCGCGCGCTTCTGGCCACCATGGTCAGCCTCGGCGTGACATCCATCGACCCAACCAACCCCAAGCACTGCGCCGAAATTTCCGCAGCACTCGGGCGTTGACGACATTTAACCAAGGACTTTTGCATGACCAAACACTTTACCCTTTCCATCCTTCTGGCCCTGACCGCCGCCCCGGCGGCTCAGGCCGACCCGTGCGCTGCACTGGCGCAGTTCTTTGTCCGCGTCGTTGACGCCTCCGGCGCTGAATATGACGGGGCGGTCCTCAAGAAACAGGCCGCTGTCATGACCCAAGACAAGCAGGCCTGCGCCGAAGCCGTCGCCGTCATGGCAGATAGCGGCACCTACACCCACGCTGTGGGCGCGCCGCTTTCCCCACTGGAAAACTATCTGGTGAAAGACGCGCGTTTTGCGGTCGATGTGGTCGGCAAAGGTAACACCGTCAAATCCATCAAGTTCGACATTGACGCTGTGGGCGTCCTGCGGCGGCGGCCCACCCGATGAACAGGGTGCGCGCCACGCTTGTCGCTTTGCTGATGGCCGTGCTTGTGGCCCCTGTGGCAGCCGATCCTTTGCAGGACCGGCTGGACCGCATCGCCGAAGAGATGACGGAACTGTCGACGGCCGCGATCAACGGGACCATCGACGCCGATGAGGCCGCGCGCCAGATGGAACGGCTGTTCATGCTGGATTTCGAATTGCGGACCGGCGCGCGCAGCCTCGATGACCTGACCCTGCGTTGGCAGGATCAGGGCGACCAGCCGCTCAAGGCGCCGGGCGCTGGCCTCGTCGCTGTGGGTCTGCCGCCGGACTTTGCCGGGCCTGTCTACGGCCTGCTCGACGACGGAACCCGCATCGACGTGATTGCCGAAGGGGTCGAGAGCGATCCTTATGCCGCCAACATCATTGTGCCCGACCATCCGGACGGGGATGCGGGCACCGGCACCCTGACGATCCAGTTTGCCGATGCGGGCAGCCTGCGGGTGCAGATGGCCCCGCGGCTGGACATTCCCGATGCGCTGCCGGTGCTGATGCGGCTGGCGATGAACGATCTGGTCACCGCACTCGAAGCCGATGGCGTGAACCCCGAGGCGCTGCTGGCGCAGTTCCGGCGTGACTCCACGGCGGTCCCGCCCGAACAGGGTTATGCCGCCGCCGCCCTCTATATCTGGTCCGAAGCCGGGCGCGGCGACCCGGTTTTTGGTTTCATGCGCACCGGGCAGCTGGACGGGCCGTTCTGGGAAAGCCTTGGCAATCTGCCTGACCCCGCAGCGCTGAACCGGCTCTATTCGGGGATGCTGCAAAACAGCGGCGCACTGGAAAAACTGATGCGGCTGCAGCAGGGGCGCATCGACAAGATCCGCTTTGTCCCGCCGGACCCGACGCTACGCCGCAACCTGCACCGGACCAAGACTGCGCCCGGCCCAACGACACCGCCGCAACAGGTCAGCCTGCGCGAAATCAGCGAGCTGCTCACCATCGGGCGGGGCCGGCAGTACAACCGCGAGGTTGTTCTGAAGTCAGCCAAGAACGCGCAAAAGGTGTTGGACTACGCCTCGTTCGAGCCTGTGACGATGACTGCCGCAGGGTTGGTCGGCGGAGTGCTGACCATGTCCGAGAAATACATGAAGACGCAGGATTACCATTATCCCGTCACGCTTTCCATTGAGGGCAATCCGTTCCCGCCCGATCCGCTGTTGGCCGATGACGACCGCCTCGTCTTTCCCGATATCGAGATCGTAGCCAAGGGTGAACCCTATGAATACAAGGTCTTTTCCGACGGTCTGGATGCAACGCTTGCGGCGCTTGACCTTGCGTCGAACTTTGGCAAAGTCGGCAAGGCAGTCAAAACCTTTGGCAAGGCCAAAGAAACGCTGACCGACGGCCAGAAACTGCTCAAAGCTAGGGAGCAGGTCGAGGATGTGTTGGTTTCAAGAGCCACAGCAGCCACCAAGAACGGGCTGGAGGCCGTCGAAAAGGCCGGGGATGCGCGCGAAAAGGGCAGTTTCAACATCGTCACTGTACCAGCACGCACCTGGACCGCCCTCGTCACAGCCGACACATATTCGAACTATGTCAGCATCGGATATAACGGTGAGACGGCGTGGGACGTGACGCAGTTCCACACGCTGGCCTGCTGGAAAAACACCGGCGAGGGGATCCGCGGCACGATCACCACCAAATCGGACGCTTTTGCGGGCCTGTTTGGACGGCTTGACCTCGAATGGGGCGTACAGACCCCCAAAGTTGCCCTGACGGTTGAGCCCGAGCGCATACCGCCCGGTGGCTCCGCTTCGGTCACGGCCATCACCTCTGGTGCGCAGCAGACGCGGGTCGATTTCGCAAGCCCATCGGTTGGCGGCCTGTCCAGCGTCGGGGATTTCGATGCGGTTTACGGCGCACCGCCCAAGATTGAGAACTGCCAAGAATTTGTGCCCATCACAGCCACGTTCCCGCCGCCCGGTGCGCGCATCTGCGCACCACCGCCCAAGGCCACGGCGGGCATCATCATCGCCAAGGGAGATGGGCTGATCCGCACGCCGCGCACGCTGACGTGCCGCGATGGCGAAGTGCTGGGCTTTACCGTGGCGCACGCGGACGGGACAGATGTGCAATGCCGCCTGAACGGTCCGGGCCGTCTGACGATGGTCGGCAACGAGGGGCTGCTGGACTGCCCCGTCAAGCCGCGCCGGCCCTCGTCGATCACCTGTTTCACGGGACGGCAAGCGGGACAATGCGCGCCGGTGATCCCCATCAAGCGCATCTACCCCGATTACGCCGTATATGCGCAGGTCAGCGCGCAACGCACCCACGGCGACAAACTCAATGACGAGGTTGATCCGTTCTTTGACGACTGCGGGATTGAGAATCCCACCGCTCTGGTGCTGGAACTCATGGATCTTGGCACCGGTGCCGCCGATGCGCTGAATGTCGATCCGGTGTTCAACAACTGCCCCAGCGCCAGCATGGCGTCGCTGGGCGGTGGCGGCGGTGTGTCGGGCGACAGCGGTGGCGGCGCGCCCAGCATCCCCGAAGGCAAGGCCGAAGGGCGCTACGTCGCGGTCTGGCCGTTGGGCGAGGGGCGCGATGTGGAGGTGTCGGATTTCCATTCCTACTACGATCCACCGGCAGGCTGGCAGAACTGGCAGTTCTACGACGGCAACATCGAAGCCTCGATCACATTCAACGGCCCCGAAGCGTTCAGCGTCCGCACCGATGGCAGAACCACCGTGCAGGTCGGCGATGCCGAGCCGGACACACCCGATAGCGGATACGCGGAATGGTCGGTCTGGCGACGTATCGTGGTGAACCGCGACACGGCCGTGACCGCCACGGTCGACACCAGTGGCCCCGCTCTGCATCTGGTACAGGTCGCCCCGATGCGGCTGGAGAACAACGTTCCGGTGTCGTTGCTCTTTGGCTTTGACCAGAACCGGACACCGGCGATGATGGTGGGCAAAACCGACGGCATCGGCCTCTTTACCCCCAGATCGGCCACCAGCACCGTTGTGTTGCCCGGCCCGCGGGGCGACCGCGGCAGCTTGACCTACCTCATCCGCTTTGGCGGGCGGGTCACCCCGTCGGAGGTGTCGCCCAAGGAGGTGACCGCGGCCTCGAGCGTGCGCGTGTCCTTTGATATCGAGGCGGTTCGGTAAAACGCCGCGCCGGGTCGACAGGTGATGCAGGATGTCAGCTGTTGGCTCCGGCAGCGATTTTTGCACGCGCAGCTTTCGCACGGAACAAACAGACGCGACGACACCTGACGCACGACTCATTTCTGGTTTTCGAAATCTGACGCACGAAGATTCCGAAGCGATCCACCACGCAACCTTACAGGCTTGCCCAATAACCGCTGCACATCTAGCCTGCCGCTCGCAGCATTGTCCTGCGCCCTGTTTTCACGCTTTTGAATGGAACCTGTACTCAGATGGCCCGCGAATACCTCAAGAAAGCAACGCTCACATCGGCGACCGGCGCCTCGGACGTACACGACACCGTCACCCAGATCCTTGCCGATATCGAAGCGGGCGGTGATCAGGCCGCACTCGATTATGCCAGCAAGTTCGACAAATATCAGGGCAGCGTCCTGCTGAACGCGGCAGAGATCGACGCAGCCTGCGCCCTTGTGCCCGAAAAGCTCAAGGCCGACATCCGCTTTGCCCATGACAACGTCAAACGCTTTGCCGAGGCGCAGAAGGCGACGGTGGCGGATGTGGAATACGAGGTCGTGCCGGGCCTCACCGCGGGGCAAAAGGCGATCCCGGTGGATGCGGCGGGCTGCTACGTCCCCGGCGGGCGCTACAGCCACATCGCCAGCGCGATCATGACCGTGACGACCGCCAAGGTGGCTGGGTGCCGTCACATCACCGCCTGTTCGCCGCCCCGACCTGACGTCGGCGTCGCCCCGGCGATCATCTATGCTGCGCATATCTGCGGCGCGGACAAGATCATGGCGATGGGCGGTGTGCAGGGGGTCGCTGCGATGACCTTTGGCCTTTTCGGACTGCCCAAGGCCAACATCCTTGTCGGGCCCGGCAACCAGTTCGTGGCCGAGGCCAAGCGCATCCTGTTTGGCCGCGTGGGCATCGACATGATCGCAGGCCCCACCGACAGTCTGATCCTTGCTGACGGGCAGGCGGACGCGCATATCGTAGCGACCGATTTGGTCAGCCAGGCCGAACACGGCTACAACTCGCCCGTCTGGCTGGTCACTGATGACCGCGCACTGGCTGAAAAGGTGATGGAGATCGTGCCGGGCTTGATCGACGATCTGCCGGAGCTGAACCGCGAAAACGCCTTTGCCGCGTGGCGCGACTATGCGGAGGTGATCGTTTGCGCCGACCGCGAGGAGATGGCGGCAACGTCGGACGATTACGCGCCCGAGCACCTCACAGTGCAGGCCGAGGACCTCGACTGGTGGCTGGGTCGGCTGACCTGCTACGGCTCGCTGTTTCTGGGCGAAGAGACGACCGTGTCCTATGGCGATAAGGCCTCCGGCACCAACCACGTGCTGCCGACCTCCGGTGCGGCGGGCTATACGGGCGGTCTGTCGGTGCACAAATACATGAAGATCGTCACCTGGCAGCGCGCCACCCGCGAGGGCTCCAAACCCGTGGCAGAGGCCACCGCGCGCATCTCCCGCCTCGAAGGGATGGAAGGGCACGCCCGTTCAGCGGATGTGCGGCTGGCCAAGTATTTCCCGGATGAGACTTTCGATCTGACCGCCAATGGCTGAGGCGGATCATATGAAGGCACTGGTCTACGAAGGCGTCGAAACGCTCGTCATGCGTGACGTGCCCAAGCCTGTGCCGGGCCCGGGACAGTCTTTGGTCCGCATCGAAGCTTCTGGCATCTGCGGGTCGGACATGCACGCCTATCTGGGCCATGATGACCGCCGCCCTGCGCCGCTGATCCTTGGGCACGAAGCGGCGGGCGTGATCGAAGGCGGCGCGCGCCATGGCACCCGCGTCACGATCAACCCGCTGGTCAGCAGCGGCACATCCACTGCCTGTCTTGCCGGGCGCGAGAACCTGTGCCCGGAGCGCATGATCATCTCCATGCCGCCGCGCGAAGGCGCATTTGCGCAATATGTCGTTATGCGCGACGAAAACCTGATCGACGTGCCGGATGATGTGTCGCTGGACAAGGCCGCGCTGGCCGAACCGCTGTCGGTCAGTTGGCATTCGGCACGGCTTGGATTGGCCGCCCTGGACCGTGCGCTTGGGCAAAACGCGCTGATTGTTGGCGGTGGCGCAATTGGTCTGGCGGCCGCGCTGGCACTCAAGGCTCAGGGGCTTGAGGACGTCACCATCGCCGAGCCAAACGATGCGCGCCGTGCGTTCCTGCGCGACGACTGCAATCAACACGCCGTTCCCTCTGGTGAAGGGCCATATGCGATGGTCATCGATGCTGTGGGCTATGCCGCGACGCGGGCGATTGCGTCCGCGCTTTGTGCGCCGGGCGGCGTCATTGTACATATCGGTCTGGGTGAAGACACCGGTGGCCTCGATATCCGGCGCATGACCTTGCAAGAGATCACCTTTATCGGCACCTACGCCTACACGCCCGCGGACTTCCATGACACCTGTGCCGCGATCTTTGACGGCTCGCTTGGCCCCCTCGACTGGACCGCGACGCGCCCCTTGGCTGACGGAGCGGACGCCTTTGCCCAGATCAGGGCAGGGACCATCGCCGCACCCAAAACCATCCTGCACCCCTGGAGCTGACACCCGAAATGGATATCTCTCAATGAATATCGACAAGAAGATCACCGATGATCTGGTGGCCAATGACATCTCGTTCGTCACCACCGTGCCCTGCAAGCAGCTGGCCGGTGTCATCGACGAAATCGATCAGCGGGAGGAAATCTTTCACATTCCCTCCAACAAGGAAGACGAGGGGATGGGCTTGTGCGCCGGTGCGTTCATGGGGGGCAAGCGGCCTGCGATCATCATGCAGAACACGGCCATCGGGGTGACGATCAACACGTTGGCCACGTTGATCCAGTACTACCGGATGCCACTGCCGATGCTCATCTCCTACCGGGGTGAGCTGCGCGAACCGGTCGCCTGTCAGGTGGAAATGGCGGTGCACACCAAGGCGCTGCTGGCACAGATGAATATCCCCACCTACCACTTTCACACGCAGGCGGATGTGGAAGAGCTGGATATGATCCTGAAATATACCTTCATGTGCAACAAGCCCGTGGCGATCCTGACGGATGCCAATTTCTGGGGAGGCTATGGCGACCAATGATCCGTTCCGAAATCCTGCGCGAGATCGCGCCCATCCTTCGTGACCAGCTGGTTGTCTGCAATATCGGCATTCCCAGCCAGGAACTGCACGCCATCGATGATCAGCCGACGAATTTCTACATGCTGGGGACTATGGGGCTTGCGTCCTCCATCGGATTGGGGCTGGCGCTGGCGCAATCCAAAACAGTGATCGCCATTGACGGCGACGGCTCCGTCCTGACCAATCTGGGCACATTGCCGACCATCGCCAACAACGTGGCCGACAATTTCATCCTGATGATCATCGACAACGGCTCTTATGGCTCAACCGGCGATCAGCCGACTTACACGGGCAAGAAAACCTCGCTGGCCGGCATGGCGCGGGCGGCGGGCTGCGACAACGTGGTGGAGGTGATGGATGTCGACACCGGCACTGCGCTCGAGGCGGCCATTGCAGGCGGCAAAATGACGACCATGGTCGTCAAATGCGACAGCGGCAACGCCAAGATGCCGGTTATCACGATGGACCCTGTGGTGATCCGCGACCGCTTCATGAAAGCGGTGGAGGCCTGACAGGTTCGGGCATCAATTAATCAGTCTTTCACGGCTTGCGCCTAAAACAGCGCGAACTTCAGCTGTAATGACCGGTTTTGCGATGCCCGATCTGTTTTTCCACCGATCCGATGCGCCATTGCGGTGTCTCATCGGCGCACGGGCCCTGCATACGCATGGCTGACGCGCCTGTATCGCCGGGGCATACCGCGCCGATCAAGGTCATGGTTGTGGACGATTCCGCCACCATGCGCACGTGGCTGTCCTTTGTCATCGACAAGGATCCGCGCCTGACCGTCGTTGCCCATGCCGCCAACGCGATCGAGGCGCGCGACCTGATCAAGGAAACCAACCCCGACATCCTGACCCTCGACCTCGAGATGCCGGAAATGAACGGGATCGACTTTCTGGCGCATCTGATGCGGTTGCGCCCCATGCCGGTGATCGTGTTTTCCGGTCTTGTGAAGGAACAAAGCGAAGTCGCCACGGCGGCGTTGAAACTCGGGGCCTATGCCTGCATCCCGAAACCGGTCAGCCCGGACGACAATGCGCTTGACCTGCTTTGCGACAGCCTCGCGACGGCAGGCGCGCAAGGGGTGCCGGCGCCCATGGCTGAAAACGTGATCCTTGTTGGCGCATCGACCGGTGGCGTTTCCGCAATCGAGCATCTGCTGGCCCAGTTCCCGCGCCAGAGCCCACCCATCGTAATCGCCCAGCATATGCCGCAACGCTTTCTGGAAAGCTTTGCCAGCCGTCTCGACCGGTTCGTGTCGCTGGATGTGCAACTGGCCCGTGCAGGCGCACCGCTGAAAAACGGCACCGTGCATCTGGCCCCGGGCCAGGCGCGGCAAACCTGTGTTGGCTGGTCGGATGAGGGCTGGCATATCGACATGCAGGACAGGGCCGAGGATGACGCGTTTTGCCCCTCGGTGGATCGGCTCTTTCGCTCCGCCGTGCCCTGGGCGTCCCGCGTGGGCGCACTGCTGCTCACCGGGTTGGGCAATGACGGCGCGCAGGGCATGTTGGCACTGCTGAACGGTGGTGCCCGAACCGTGGGCCAGTCACAGAACAGTTGCGTGGTCTATGGCATGCCAGGTGCTGCCCGCGCCCTTGGCGCGGTCGAGGATGAGGTGGACATCAACATCGCAGGTCGCACGCTCCTGCAGATGATGGACGTGGCACAATGACCTCGGACCTCATTCATATTGTCCAAGGCGAATTTGCCGTGGGGCAGGGTGACAACGCCGTGATCAGCACGCTCTTGGGGTCCTGCGTTGCCTGCTGCCTCTGGGATCGGGAGGCGGGCGTGGGCGGTATGAACCACATGCTGCTTGCTGGCAGCCAGGTGCAATCGACCGCAAACACTCTCGCCGACATCAACGCAATCGAAAGCTTGATCAACGCCCTGTGCAAGATGGGCGCGGAGCGTGACCGCCTGCAGGCCAAGGCCTTTGGCGGTGCGCGGATGGTGTCCGGGCTGTCCGATATTGGTCAGAAAAACGCGGAATTCACGCTCAACTACCTTCAGAGTGAGGGGATCGAGGTGGTGACGCAATCCCTCGGGGGCACGGATGCGCGCACCATCCGGTTCTGGCCCGGCACCGGTCGCGCGTTGCAGCGCGTCAGCGAGGCGCGGGTGCAAGAGGTACCTGCACCGCAACCGGTGTGCGAAGGCAACGGCATGGAGTTGTTTTGACCCGTCGCGTTTGTGAACGGGTGGGCGCCTAGGTTCGCCTTTCAACTCATATTCAATGCGACATACGTACGGATGACCCGTGCTCTTGCGCAGAGACAGACCTCTTGAAGTACACTGGGGTTGGAAGCGACGTTCTGTTAGACGTGCCGCATTCAAAATCTAGGTCAGAGATGCGGGTTTATGGTGTGAGATCCAACGATAGGGCCTAAGGTACATGATACATGATACATGATACATGATACATGATACATGATACATGATATTTGGTCTAAGGTCTAAGGTCTAAGGTCTAAGGTCTAAGGTCTAAGGTCTGTGCTTTGTTGTGTGGCGGTTGCTCAGAACAGATCCAGATCACCGCTGCTGCTCTCAGACTGCGCCGAGTCCGACGATACTAACCCGCGCGTCTCCTCCAGCTTTAGCCGGTTGACCAAGGATGCCTCGTCCAGATGTCCGGCCGCCATCCCTTCGAACAGGGCTACAAGGTCCATGATGCGCTGCTGAACATGATCAATTTTTTGCAGCGATATCTGTGCGTCTCGCGCGGCGTGCTGGCCCGCGACCAGGTCCAAGGACAGAACCGTCTGTTCGACCTTGGACACATCATCCGAGATCGCAGCAAGGAAAAGGGCAAGCCGGTCGTGAAACGCCGGCGCAGTCGCGTCAAGCTGTGTTGCCATCAAAGAGGTCCGACAACCGACTCGATGCATTTGCGGAGGTCTGCCGGGTCAAATGGTTTCTTGAGATAATTGTTCATCCCAAGCTTGCGGCCATAGTCGATGATCTGCTGCTCAGCCCGGCCAGTGATCAGGATAAATCCTACGCCTTTGGTTTTGGCCCCGCTGCGCAAGTGGTGCAGCAACTTCAACCCGTCCATGTTCGGCATGTTGTAGTCTGAAATCACCAGGTGGACGGGCGCACGGGACAGCGTGTTCAACGCATCCGCGCCATCCTCCGCGGTTGAAACATGCCTGACACCAAGCGCATCCAGCGCCTGCGTAATCAGACCGCGGCTCGTCGACATGTCATCGACAACCATAATGCGAATTTGATCTCTGAGGGCCATTGCGAACGCTCCTAAAGTTTTGTGCTGCGGGGGGTGCAGTCGGTGTTGTGTGCGTAGCTCGTCGTGCCCGCCGTCTGCAGGCCACAGGCAGTCGGTACGGCTATGCGCTCGGAGTGTCCAAGAAACAGTAATCCATCGGGCTGCAGCGCATTTGCAAAGCGCGGCCACAGTTTTTCCTGTGTGTCCACGTTGAAGTAAATCACGACATTTCGACAAAAGATCACGTCGAACGTGCCGGTCATAGGCCAGGCATGCATGAGGTTGAGTTCATTGAACGTGATGTGCTCTCTGACGCGTTTTGTGACGGACAGCTGACCCTGCTCACTCCCGGGCTCAAAAAAGCTGTTGGTGTAGTGCTCCGGGATCGCCTCGACTTCCTTGGCGTCGTATTGCCCTTGACGTGCAAAGGTGACCACTTTTGGATCGATGTCCGTGGCGAGGATCCGAAAGTCGGCTCCTTCCAGTTGGGGCAAGGCATGCAGCAGATGGATCGCGATGGAGTAGGGCTCCTGTCCTTTGGAGCACCCGGCTGACCAGATGCGGATGCGCTCACCATTTTCGATCTTGCGGCGGAACATCGGGATCATTTGTTCTGTAAGCTGATCAAAATGATGGTTCTCACGAAAGAAATGGGTCACGTTTGTGGTGAGAGCCGAAATCATATTGCGGAGTTCTGATTGCCCAGACTCGGATTTCAGGTGCTTCGCATAAGCCTCAAAATCGGTCATTTGCAGTGCGCGCACTCGTGGTTTCAACCGCGACTGGACCATCAGACGCTTTTCAGGAAGCAGTTCCAGACCGCTTTCCTTTCGCGCAATCTCGGCCAGCGCACTGAACGCATCGGCCCCAAGTGCCAAGGCTTCGGACTGCGCAACCGTCATGCGGCATCACTTTGCAGTGTTGTCACGAGGTGCGACAGGTCAAGCGTTCGGATCATTCGATCTTCGATCAGAGTGAGTGACTTGATGACACCCTGTTGCATGCCTTCGCCTGCTTCGGGCGGTGGTTGCATGTCATCATCCGACAGTGCGATGATGTCGGATACCGCATCGACAAGCAGGCCCGCCAAAGTATCCTCGTGTTTGACGACGATAATGACGTTACGGTCGGTGTGTTCAGTGACCGGCAAGCTGAGGCGTTGCGCCAGATCCATGACAGGCAGCACGGCACCGCGCAGGTTGATCACACCTTTCATGTATGATGGTGAGTGCGGCAACGGCGTGGCTTGCGTCCAGCCTCTGATCTCGCGTACGCACATGATGTCGAGCGAATATTCCTGATCACTCAGCTTGAATGTCAGCAGCTCGACGGAGTTCGAGTTGTTGGCAACGTCGGTCATTCTAGGCCTCCATTCGCATCGATGGGGATGGCGCCGACCCGTGTTTGGGCGCGTTTGCGATGATGTCGGACGGGTCCACGATCAATGCGATCTGACCGTCCCCGAGAATGGTTGCCGCTGCGATGCCAGGCGATCGGCAAAAGGTGTCGTCGAGTCCCTTGATGACAACTTGGCGCTGGTCCTGAATTTCATCCACGATCAATGCGACGCGGTTGCCATCCTCTTGCGCGATCAGCAATGCGACGGAGCCTGCCAAGTCGCCAGGCTCGCTGCGGTACCCAAGGGCGCCACCCAGGTCGAACAGGGGAACGAAGCCGCCGCGGACGCGTACGACCTGCGCGCCAGGTTCAATCTCGTCCGTGGTGTCCTCATGGATGGTCAGTGTCTCGGAGACGACGTTGAGAGGGACGACGAGCGTTTCGCCTGCGACGTTGACCACCATTCCGTCCAAGACGGCAAGGGTCAGCGGGAGTGAGATTGAAAACGTCGTGCCTGTGCCCGGTTCAGACGTGATCGTGATGCGGCCACCCAGAGACTGGATCGCGGTCTTGACCACATCCATACCGACCCCGCGGCCGGACAGGTCGGAGACTGTGCTTGCCGTGGAAAATCCGGGCAGGAACAAGAGGTTGTCGATCTCGCTGTCGGTCAGGGCGGTGTCAGCGGGAACGAGGCCCTTGTCGATCGCGATCTGGTGGACTTTGGGACGGTTGATCCCGCCGCCATCGTCCGACACTTCGATCACGACACGACCTGACCGGTGCGCAGCCGAAAGCTTGACAATACCTTCGGTCGATTTGCCGGCCGCGGTACGGTCTTCGGTAGATTCGAGGCCGTGGTCGACCGCGTTGCGGATCATGTGAGTGAGCGGATCGGCCAGCCGTTCGATAACGGTCTTGTCGACCTCGGTGGTTTCGCCATCCGTTTCGAGGCGGACCTCCTTGCCAACCGCGGCGGAGGACTCGCGAACAATCCGCGACATGCGCTGAAAGAGCGGTTTGACAGGTTGCGCGCGGATCATCATCACGCTGTCCTGGATGTCGCGTGTCAGGCGCTGAAATTCCTCAAGCCCGTTCATTGCGTCGGAATGCGGAGACAGCCCTGCGCTTTCGAGGCTTTGGGCGAGCATGGCCTGATTGATGACCAGTTCGCCCACCAGATTCACCAGACGTTCAATGCGGTCAAGGTCGACGCGCACGACGGCCTTGGCAGCGTTTGCGCTACTGGATCCCGAACCGCGTTTTGGTGCCGCGTCAGCCTCCATTTTGCCACCGGCCTCTGGCTCCGGCTTTGCGGTGGCCTCTGGCTCGGGCGCTGGAGGCGGTGGCAGCTCCTCCACTGCCTCAGCGGCGGGCAGATCGAAGTCCGGCATCGGCTCAATTTCTGCCTCAGGCTCCGCGGCACGTTCGACCGAGATGGTGCACAGACCATCGACAAACTCAAAGACAGAGCGAATTTCCGCCTCATCCACAGACGTCTGGAGGTCGATTGTCCACGACAGATACGTGCTTTCGGGTGCAAGCTCGCTGAGCGGTGGCACGCGGGATGTGTCGCAACGCACTTCTGCCTCGCCCAATTCGGCAAGGGCGCGCAAGATCGGGAACACTTCGTTCCCGCTTTCATACATCTCTGCGTCGGGGGTGAAGGTGACGCACCAGGTTGGAGGGCCTGACGGCTCAATGTCGATGTCAGGTAGGCCGAGGTCAAGATCGAGAGACAGGCCCATGGGCTGGAAATCAATCTCTTCTTCGGCATCATCAACTGCGTCCGACGAGATGTATTGATCCAGCTCCGCCACGATGGCGTCGCTTTCGCCGTCAGGAAATTCCTCATCATCACGCGAGGCGCGGACGATATCCGACAGGTGATCGCCAGCCTTGAAAAACAGCTTCATCAGGTCGGGCGACACAGCCAGTGTTCCGGCGCGCACACCGTCGAGAACGGTTTCAAAGCGGTGGGCGAACCGCACCATCTGCTCCAGCCCGAATGCACCGGCGCCACCCTTGATCGAGTGCACGGCGCGAAACACCACGTTTATCGTTTCGGAATCGTCGGCGCCATCATCAAGCTGCTGCAAGCCGTCTTGCATCGCCTCCAGCAGTTCCTCGCATTCGATGAAGAACGAGGCGCGGATTTCTGCCATGGGGTCTGGAGCGGTCATTTCATAGTCTCCTTAACCCGCGACCATGCGCAGGGCCTTGATCAGCTTGGCCGGATCAAAGGGTTTTACGATCCAGCCTGTGGCGCCCGACTTGCGCGCGCGCTGCTTCAGCTCATTCCCGGACTCGGTGGTCAGGACGAGGATCGGTGTTGTGCGGTGCTTGTCCTGCGCGCGGACCGTGTCGATAAAGCCGAACCCGTCCATTCGCGGCATGTTGATGTCGGTGATGATCACGTCGGGCGCGATGCCATCCAGCACCTCTGTCCCATGGATACCGTCATCGGCGGTGTGCACGGTGAACCCCTCAGGTTCCAGCGCGAGCCGGATCATGTTGCGCATCGTGCGGCTGTCATCGACGGCGAGAACCTCAAGTGTCATTGCGCCACCTCCGTTAAATCACTGGTCGACAGGCCCATAGCCTGCAATTGCGCTGCGGCGCGGTCATTCATGTCCATGCATTCAAGACTGCCGCCGGCAGCACTGATCGTCCGTGCGGCACTGACCACCACCTGAACGGCCTGCGCGCCGAAATGCGCAACCACGCTCCCGTCCAGGACGACGTGACCATCGGCGGGGTGCTGCATCAGCTCAGCGGCGAGGGCGGCCGCACCGACCGTATCGAGGCGTTCCGCCAAAACGATCCGCTCAGCCATGGCGGTGCCCGCCCATGTGCCGGTCCTGCTTGCCCATATCAACGTCTCCGCAATTTGCTCGAACTCGCCGAGACCTAGCGGACGGTGCGTTAAGACCGGGTTACCGGTTTGAAGCGCGCCAACAGTTTTCCCATAAGTTTTTCACGACATGCGCACCGACACAAAAAAAGGCCGCCGCTGGAATGTCAGCGACGGCCTCTTGTGAAACCAGAATGGCTCAGGCGCGCCGGCGACGCCCGCCTGCGCGGCCCCCGCGCCCGCGCCCTTCGGTACCCGGCGCGGCGGGTGCGCGGTTGAACCTGATCCATTCCGCACCGCCATCATCGTTGTTTGTCAAGAAGTTGGCGGCGCGAATGGCCTCCATCTCCTTGCCCGCGCGGGGCAGGGTCGAACCCATGCCAAAGAGCTGCACAAACGCCTCGTCATCCATGCCTTCGGGCAGCATCACACCGGACGCTTCGACCGCTGCACGCTTTTCCGCGATCTTGGTCGGGCCGACGGGCAGGGCGACCGGGTTCATGATCGCAGAGGTCATGCCAGCGCCCATCGCCATAGGCAAAAACGCGTTGTTGATGCCGTGCCGGTTGGGCAGGCCAAAGCTGATATTGGACGCACCACAGGTCGTGTTCACGCCCAACTCCCCTCGCAGACGGCGCACAAGGGTAAACACTTGATGCCCCGCGGTCGCCATGGCACCGATGGGCATCACCAGAGGATCGACGACTAAATCATGTGCCGGAATGCCGAAATCCGCCGCCCGTTCCACGATCTTTTTCGCAACGGCAAAGCGCACATCCGGGTCCTCGGAAATCCCGGTGTCATCGTTGGAGATCGCCACGACCGGCACGTTGTATTTCTTGACCAGCGGCAGCACCAAATCCAGCCGCTCTTCCTCGCCGGTGACGGAGTTCAGGAGGGGCCGCCCTTCGGCTGCAGCCAGACCGTTTTCCAGCGCGCCGGGCACCGAGCTGTCGATGCACAGCGGGCAATCCGTCACGGCCTGCACCTTTTCCACAAGTTGCCGCATCAGCGTCGGCTCGACAAAGTTGTTGTCTGCGTAACGCGGATCCTCCGCCATCTTACCGGAAAACACCGCGCCCGAGTTGATGTCGAGCACGTTGGCGCCCGCCGCCACCTGCGCCAGCGCGTCCGCCTCCACGCGAGAAAAATCCCCGCGCTCTAGCTCTTCGTTCAGAACCTTGCGCCCGGTTGGGTTGATGCGCTCGCCAATCACGCAAAACGGCTGGTCAAAGCCGATGAGCGCGGTCTTGGTCTTGGATTCGATGACGGTGGTTACCATGGGTCTGTTGTCCTTCAGGCGGAGGCTGGGACGGCCGAGGCACCGCCGTTTTCGATGGCCCAATGGGCGTTCGTCTTGATCCCGCCAAGCGGGAAGAAATGCACCTGTTCGATGTTGAAATCGGGATGCGCGGCCTTGTGGGCGGCCAGTTGCGAGATCACGTCGGTCGGCTCGAACGGCAGGAGGAGCTTGGTCACATCCTTGGCCCGTTTCTGCAGCACGCGCAGGGACGGACCGACACCGCAGGCGATGGCGAATTTGATCATGGTCTGTAGTTTTGCAGGGCCCGCGATACCGATATGGATGGGCAGGGTGATGCCCGCGTCGCACAGCGCATCGGCCCAGGCGATAATCGGCCCGGCCTCAAAGGCGAACTGCGTCGCGATTGCCATTTCAGCGTCTGTACGTTCCGCAAATTTCTGTTTCCAGGCAATGGCTTCCTCGACGCTCCTCATGCCGCCGCTGGGGTCGATATCCTTGTTGCCCTCGGGGTGGCCCGCCACATGCAGTCGCTTGAACCCGGCGCGGTCGAATGCGCCGCTTTCCATCATCTGCATGGAGCTGTCGTAGTCGCCATGCGGCTTGTCCACACCACCGGCGAGCAGCAGCGCCTGATCCACACCGGCCTCACCCTGATACATGGCGATCCAATTTTCCAGCGTCGCCTGATCCTTGATGATCCGGGCGGGAAAGTGCGGCATGACCGCGTAGCCTTCGCCGGCGATCCGTTTGGCCGTGGCCACCATTTCGTCGATCGGCGTGCCTTCGATGTGGGCGATGTAGACGCGGGTGCCGGCAGGCAGGATGTCGCGAAAACTGTCGACCTTTTGGGCGGTGCGCGGCATCACCTCGATGGAGTAGCCTTGCAGGAACGCCTCCACCTCTGGGCTCAACGAACCTGCGACCGGGCCTTCCACTTTCTTGAAGTTCAACAATGCCATAGCGGCCACTCCTAATGTGCTTATGCACGTCCTTCGTTGTCGATCAGCGCCTTGAGGCGCGCCATGTCGTATTCCGTCTCGAGGCGGGCCGCTTCGGCGTCGGCCACCGCGTCGGGATCACCGTCCACAGGGTAGGGCGCTGCCTTGCGCCACTCTGCCAGATAAGCATCCGCGTCCTTGGCCCCAACCTTCATCGCGGCGCGGTCAATGGCCTGCTCGAACCGTTCGGCCAGCTGGCGTTTGGCGCCGCGGCGGCCCTTGCCCACAATCACCTGGGCCGGGATATCGCGCCAGTAGACAACCGTGACATCAGGCATGTGATTCCTCCCTTTCGCGTTGACCCGTCTTACGGCAGGCGCGCCCGCGCGCGCGGACTGTTTTCGACAAACCGTCATGCGCCAGCGACGCGTGGCACGATCAGTGATTCACCCGTGCAACACTCCGGCGCAATCCTTTTCCAAACACTTGGCCGGTCGAGGGGACGTGGTAAACCTCAAAATAATCATAAAAAATATCGAGCAGGACGGGACATGGGGATCAGGAACGCCGCGGGCACCGGCAGGGACGCGACGGCTGGCGCGTCGCATGACGCCGCGCATGCCCATCAGGATGTTCGGCTAAGGCAGGGATCAGATGGTCATTCATATCAACGCATTTAACCTGGCTTACATGGCTATTCCAAAGGCAGCATGTTCGTCGGTCAAGGCGGCTTTGGGCGCGCTTGATCCGGATGTTCCTGAAACGAACGCCACCGCGTTTGCGCGCAAGGCCTTGCACAACCGCTACCAGACCCGGCGGTTCCGCATCCATCGCTGGCGTGCGTACGATAGGTGTTTTCGCTTTACCGTGGTGCGTGATCCGCTGAAACGGTTGCTCGGCGTCTACAGCAACCGGGTCGTGCAGCGACGCGAGCTGCACATGTCGCGCAATTTCCGCCGCGGCCTCACGGACCTGCCGCCCGATCCCGATCCGGATTTCTTTTTCCAGAACCTGGCCGCATATATCAACGCAGCCTCGACGATCAAGCACCACGCCTTGCCGACATCTGTGTTCACGGGCAAGGATTTCAGCCTTTATTCAAAGGTATATCGGACGTCTGATCTGGATGACCTCGCCGCTGATCTGAGCGGTATCACGGGGCGCGACGTGACCATACCGCACGTCAATTCAAGCCCCGCACCACTCAGCATCGACGATCTTTCGTGCAAGACCCGCGCCGCCATCGCCACCCGGCTTGCGCCGGAATACGCGCATCTTGCCGACTATTTCGACAACCCGTTCATCCACTGATCCAATCCGAACAGCACAGTTCAAAACGCTTGCGCCGGGCAGACGCGCACCCTATCCTTTTTGTTAACCCGATATGAAAGGCGCAGATCATGGCGCCAAAGCGTCCCCAAGGTGCGGGCGCGCTCGAAAAGAGAGGCCCCAGACGGGGGCCTAGTCCCGTGCCGCGTGCCCCAGGATCGCCCGAGCTTTATGCCGCGCTGGATCTGGGCACGAACAGTTGTCGAATGCTGATCGCCGAGCCGCGAGGCGCGGGATTTCATGTGGTCGACAGTTTCTCCAAATCCGTGCAGCTGGGCACCGGGCTTGAACGCTCGGGCAAGCTGTCGCGCGGGTCCATGTCGCGCACCATTCAGGCGCTGCGCATCTGCCAGCAAAAGCTCAAGCGCAACAAGGTCCGCCGGATGCGTCTGGTGGCGACCGAGGCGTGCCGCAGGGCCGTGAACGCCGTTGATTTCATCGACCGGGTGCATCGCGAGACGGGCCTGCGCCTCGACATCATCGCACCGGAGGAGGAGGCGCGGCTGGCCGTGATCTCCTGCGCACCGCTGGTCAGCCCCAAGACGGAAAACCTGTTGGTGGTGGACATCGGCGGCGGCTCGACCGAGCTGGTCTGGCTCGACCTGTCGCAGGTGCCGCGCATCGAGCGCCCGCGCGCCATCATGCGCCTGCGCGAAGGGCTGGAGCGGGGCGAGGGCACGCCGGCGGATGCCCGCGTTGTGGACTGGATCAGCGTGCCACTGGGTGTGGCGACGTTGCGCGAACAGTTCAACGATGTTGAAGATGACGCCGCCCGCTTTGCCCTGATGAGCTGGTTTTTCGAAGAAAACCTCGCGGATTTCTCGCCTTACCACAATTCGGAGCCGACGGAGCGGTTTCAGATCGTGGGCACCTCGGGCACCGTGACAACGGTGGCGGCCTCGCATCTGGGCCTCAAACGCTATGACCGGACCAAGGTGGACGGGCTGCGCATGACGTCGGACCAGATCGACCACGTGATCCGGTCCTACCTGACCATGGGGCCGGGCGGACGGCGGGCGGACCCGCGCATCGGGGCCGACCGGCACGCGCTGATCATGTCGGGGGCGGCCATTCTGCAAGCGCTGATGCGCTGTTGGCCCACCAACCGGCTGTCGGTTGCGGACCGCGGCCTGCGCGAGGGGTTGCTGTATGCACAGATGAGCGCGGACGGCGTGCTCGACACCGGCGCGCTGACGTAAAGGGGCAGGGCCATGGCCAAGACACCGACGGGCAAGAACACATCAGGGCGCGGGCAGCGTGACCTCAAGGTCAAGGTCAAGACCGCGCGCGGCCGCAAACTCAGCTCCACGCGCTGGCTGCAACGGCAGCTCAACGATCCCTATGTCAAACGCGCCACCGCCGAAGGGTACCGGGGGCGCGCGGCCTACAAGATCATGGAACTGGACGACAAGTACCGCTTTCTCGTGCCAGGCGCGCGGGTGGTCGACCTTGGCGCGGCTCCCGGCGGGTGGTGCCAGGTCGCGGTCAAACGCGTGAACGCGCTTGGAGAGAGGTCGGGCAAGGCGGTCGGCACGATCCTCGGCATCGACCTGCAGGAGATGGAGCCAATCGCCGGGTGTGAACTGCACCAACTGGATTTCATGGAAGATGACGCCGATCTGCAGGTCAAGGAGTGGCTGGGCGGGCAGGCTGATGTGGTGATGTCCGACATGGCTGCGGCCTCGTCGGGGCACAAGCAGACCGACCACTTGCGCATCATCTCGCTGTGCGAGGCGGCGGCGTATTTCGCCTTTGACGTGCTGGATGAGGGCGGCACTTTCGTGGCCAAGGTGCTCGCCGGCGGTGCCGAGGGCGAGCTGCAAAAGCTGCTGAAACAGCGGTTTGACAAGGTGGCCAACGTCAAGCCGCCGGCCTCCCGCGCTGACAGTTCCGAGAAATTCGTCGTGGCGATGGGGTTTCGTGGTCCGCAGGACGCGTAACGGACGGTTAAGGCAAAACCGCTAGCCTTCCGGCGTCGCGTCAGATGACGTGCGTTTTTATCGGAAGGAACCTTTAATGAAATACCTATTCGTCGCGGGCGCACTGTGCTTGTCCGCGGTCGCCACGACCGCGTCCGAGCAGTCGGACGCCGCCGCCGTCTTTGCCCAGTCGCAAGCCGCTGCCTGGATCAACCATCCCGCCATTGTGAACGCGATCACGGCGCAGAACCAGTCGACCAATCTGCTGTCGCAGGCGGATATCAACACGCTCGACCAGACCTGGCGCGCCGAAGTCGGTACAGCAGACGCCCCGCTGATTGCGTCGGTGATGAACAACGCAGCGTCCGAGCACTTGCGCACGCATGTGGCCGAAGCGGGCGGGCGCATCACCGAAGTGTTCGTGATGGACGCGCGCGGGCTCAACGTGGCCAGCAGTGCAATCACCTCGGATTACTGGCAGGGCGATGAGGCGAAGTGGATCGACACCTACATGAAGGGCGCGGATGCCATGCACGTGTCGGAGGTGGAGTTTGACGAAAGCGCGCAGACCTACCAGATGCAGGTGTCCATGTCGGTTACTGACGCGGCCAGCGGTGCCGTGATCGGTGCCGTGACCTTTGGCCTGGATGCGCAAGCGTTCTTTTGATCAGTCGGCGCTGCGGTCCAGTGATTGCAGCGCAACCTGTTGAAAGGCGGCCAGATCGTCGGGCGTGGGCGTGCGCTGTGCTGTCTGCGGACGGGACCGATAGCGCCGTTCGGCGAGGTCGGACTGACGGATGAACTCGAACAGGCGCGCGTGCGGCGAAATGTGTGACATGAGATGTGACATGTCCCAAGACTACCGCAGGATACGGGCATGTTTTGGGCGTCAGGCAGGCGCAACTGTGGCCGGATCAGACCGACAGGCGCGCGGCATGTGTGCCCCGCTCGCGGTAGGGCGTGGTGTCGTAATGCGCGCGGTAGCATTTGGAGAAATGCGATGGTGAGGCAAAGCCGCAGGCCAGTGCCACGTTGATCACGCTCATATCCGTCTGCATCAGCAGATTGCGCGCCTTTTGCAGGCGCAGTTCCATGTAGTACCGCTTGGGTGAGCGGTTCAGATACCGCCGGAACAGACGCTCAAGCTGCCGGGTGGACATGCCTACATCCTTGGCCAGGAGTGACGGGCTGATCGGCTCTTCGATGTTTTGCTCCATGATCTGGATCACGAGGCTGAGTTTCGGATGGCGCACACCGATCCGCGTGGGCACCGACAGCCGCTGCGTGTCCTGATCGGTGCGGATCGCGGAATAGATCAGCTGGTCGGCCACGGCATTGGCCAGTTCCTCGCCATGATCGTCGGCAATCAGTTTCAGCATCAGGTCGATGGAGGACGTCCCGCCAGCTGTTGTCATCCGCTTGTCGTCCACAACAAACACGGATTTGGTCAGCTCGACCTCCTGAAACTCCTCGGAAAAGCTGTCCTGGTTTTCCCAGTGTATCGTCGCCTTCTTGCCGTCGAGCAGCCCGGCCTTGGCCAGTGAATACGCCGCCGTACAGAGGCCCGCCATGGTCACGCCCTTGCGCGCCTCGCGGCGCACCCAGCTGAGCAATCGCTTGGTCGTGGCGGCCTGCACGTCGATGCCGCCGCAGATCATCACCACATCGTCGCGGGTCAACTCACCCAAGTCACCGTCCAGCTTGAACCCCGTCCCGGCAGAGCAATAGGCGACATCGCCGCCTTCGCCCACGGTGCACCAGTCATAGAGCTGACGTTCTGCCATACGGTTGGCAATGCGCAGGCTTTCGATCGCTGCCGAAAAGCACAGCATCGTGAAATTGTCCAACAGAACAAAGACATAGCGCTTGGGCTTCACGACCTCTTCGCGGGTCGGGTGAACCGTTCGCATGGTGGACATCGTGGCAGCATCCTGAACTGATGCGAAGGTGTATTCCTTCGACGTTGAAACAGCCTGATCACGCCCCCAAGCCTACGTCAAGAGGCCGCATTTGTGATATGGCACTGCGCGCCAGCCTTTTGTATAGAGGGCCCGCGATCCCGAGATCGCCAACACCAGCGGAGTGAAAGAGATGAGCGATTGGAACAAGTCTGACTGGCGCGCCAAGCCCCGGATCCAGATGCCCGATTATACCGACACTGCGGCGCTGAACGCGGTCGAGGCGCAGCTGTCCAAATATCCGCCGCTGGTCTTTGCCGGTGAGGCGCGCCGCCTCAAGGCGCTGCTGGCCGATGCCGCCCGGGGCGAGGCGTTCCTGTTGCAGGGCGGCGATTGTGCCGAGGCGTTCGACCAGTTCAGCGCCGACAGCATCCGCGACACGTTCAAGGTGATGCTGCAGATGGCGATGGTGCTGACCTATGGCGCCAAGGTTCCGGTGATCAAGCTGGGCCGCATGGCGGGCCAGTTCGCCAAACCGCGGTCGGCCCCGACCGAGACGGTGGATGGCGTGGAACTGCCCAGCTACCGCGGCGATATCATCAACGAGCTGCCCTTTACCGCCGAAGCGCGCATTCCCGACCCTGCCAAGATGTTGCAGGCCTACACGCAGGCGGCGGCGACGCTGAACCTGCTGCGCGCCTTCTCCACCGGTGGTTTTGCCGACATGAACATGGTGCACTCCTGGACCCTCGGCTTTACCGACGGACCGGAAGCCGAGAAATACCGCGAGATCGCCAGCCGCATCCAGGACACGATCGACTTTATGTCCGCCGCCGGGATCACTGCCGACACCACGCACGAATTTTCGTCTGTGGAGTTCTACACCAGCCACGAATCCCTGCTGCTGGAGTATGAAGAGGCGCTGACGCGCATCGACAGCACCACGGGCAAGTGGCTGGCCGGGTCCGGCCACATGATCTGGATCGGTGACCGCACCCGGCAGCCTGACGGCGCACATGTGGAATTTGCCCGCGGTGTTCAGAACCCCATTGGACTCAAATGCGGCCCGTCGATGACCGCCGATGACCTCAAGGTGCTGATGGCCAAGCTGAACCCAGAGAACGAGCCGGGCCGCCTGACCCTGATCGCGCGCTTTGGCGCGGGCAGCGTGGGCGAGCATCTGCCGCGCCTGATCAACACCGTACGCGAGGAAGGGGCTGAGGTCGTCTGGGTCTGCGATGCGATGCATGGCAACACGATCAAGTCGTCCACCGGCTACAAAACGCGGCCCTTTGAGTCCGTCCTGCGCGAGGTGCGCGAGTTTTTCGGCGTGCATCAGGCCGAAGGGACGATCCCCGGTGGTGTGCACTTCGAGATGACCGGCCAGGACGTGACCGAATGCACCGGCGGCGTGCGCGCCGTGTCCGAAGAGGACCTGAGCGACCGGTATCACACGGCGTGCGACCCACGCCTGAATGCCTCTCAATCGCTTGAGCTGGCGTTCCTCGTGGCCGAGGAGCTGTCGGCCCTGCGCGCGACCCGCACGGGCGCCCGCGCCGCAGGCTGAACGAAGAAAGCGCCCGGTTATCCGGGCGCTTTCTTCGTAAATACAGCGGCTTAGTCGTCGTTCTTGACGAGCCGGAGGTAAGGCACTTCGCTGCGCGGTGTCTCCGCTTCAAACGGTGTTTCCGGCGCGGCAAAGCCCTGTGCAGGCTCGGGTGGCGCGACCGGCGTCGGCTCTTTGATCGAGGGCAGGGGCACGCTGGACGGGGCCAGGATCGGGCGGATTTTCGCGCCGACCACGTCAAACCGGCGGGGGCTCAGGCCGATATCACCTTGCGACACCATGCACCCCAGAACGCGGCTGACATCGCCCAGATCGCTTTTCAGCGGCAACATCAGCAGGCGCGCATCCATATGTGGACGGCCCGCGCCGCCTTCGGTCACCAGTCGCAATTCGCACACGGCGGGGCGTTGAAACACTTCCTCCAGCGCGTCGGAGGTCTGGCGACGGCAGGGCGGGGTGATCAGCGACGTAAGCGGCATCCCGCGCACTTCCATCCCCATCAGGTCGCTCAGATGGCTGCCCGCGATACGGATGCGTGCCATGCCCGGCGCGATACGTTCCAGAACGAATGTGTATTCCAGCGCCGACTCGATTCCGCGTGGGTCAATCTCTGACCGTTTGGGCATCAGGCGCATACCGCGCAGCCCTTCCCAATAGGCCTCGACCTGGGAAAGAGCGGTATACCCAATATCTCCGCGAAACTCTGTCATACTGAGGATATTGTGGGCATTTGGGTCTGTTTTGTCCATCGCTTGTGTCACTCACCGTTTCGTGTTGCACGCGAATGCGAAACACTGCTGTCCCCCGCCGTCTTTCTACCAAGAATTACGCAGTGGCGGGGGTCGTTTCCTAACAAATGGTTAATCGCGGTCCGCGCGGAGGGGGTGGGGCACCCGGACCGACTGCGGGTTGTCTGCCCCGGCGTATGGGCCTAAAGCAAATCCCATGACGACCACTGCCTCAGACCCGCGATTGCGATCCATGACCGGCTTTGCCGCGCAGTCCGGCGCGTATCAGGCACATCGCTGGGCGTGGGAAATGCGCAGCGTGAACGGCAAGGGTCTGGATATCCGCCTGCGCGTGCCCGACTGGATCGACGGGCTGGAGGCTGCGCTGCGCCCGCTGATCACGGCCCGCGCCAAGCGTGGCAATGTCACCCTGTCGCTGCGGATCGCACGTGAAGATGCCGCTGTCGCCAGCTCCGTGAACATGGCGCAGGCATCGGCGGCAATCGCCGCGCTGCGCCAGATCAGCGAAGAGGCGACGGCACAGGGCCTCACCCTTGCGCAGAGCACAGCCGCCGAAATCGCCATGATGCGCGGCGTGATGGAACAGAACGCCACGCAGGATGATCCGGCACGCTTGCGCGCGGCCCTGCTGGCCGATGTCACTGCGCTGCTCGAGGCGTTTGACGCCATGCGCCTGACCGAAGGGGCCGCACTCAGCGATATCCTGACCGCGCAACTGACCGAGGTCGACACGCTGGTGCGCGAAGCCGAAGCGTTGGCCGAGGCGCGCAAGGACGAGGTCGCCACGACGCTCAGGCGCAACCTGGCCCGCGTGCTCGATAATACAGACGGGGCCGACCCGGATCGCGTGGCGCAGGAACTGGCGCTGCTCGCGGTCAAGGCCGACATCACCGAAGAACTTGACCGCCTGCGCACCCACGTCACCGCCGCCCGCGCGCATCTGGACGAGGGTGGGCCGGTGGGCCGCAAGCTCGACTTTCTGATGCAGGAGTTCAACCGCGAGGCCAACACGCTGTGTTCCAAGGCGCAGAATGCGGACCTGACGCGGGTAGGCCTCGCGCTCAAGGCGCTGATCGACCAGATGCGCGAGCAAGTCCAGAACGTGGAATAGACGATGACCCAGCGACGCGGCCTCTTGATCATTCTCAGCTCACCCTCCGGTGCGGGCAAAAGCACGCTGGCGCGCCGGATGCGCGACTGGGATGAAAGCATCGCCTTTTCCGTATCGGCCACCACACGCACACCGCGCCCGGGCGAGGTGGACGGACAACACTACCATTTCGTGGACGAGCCGGCGTTCAAGGGCATGGTCGCGGGGGGTGACATGCTGGAGCACGCGCATGTGTTCGGCCATTTCTACGGCTCGCCCGCAGGGCCGGCGCGCGAGGCGATTGATCAGGGCTGCGACGTCCTCTTTGACATCGACTGGCAGGGCGCGCAGCAGATCCGCAATTCCGATCTGGGCGCGCACACACTGTCGATCTTTCTGCTGCCGCCCTCCATCACCGAGTTGCACCGCCGTCTGGTGAACCGCGCGCAGGACAGCGACGAGACCATCGCCAAGCGTATGCGCAAGAGCTGGGACGAGATCAGCCGCTGGGACAGCTACGACTACGTGCTGGTCAACGACGATCTGGACGCGACCGAGGCGCGGCTCAAGACCATCATCAGCGCCACGCGCCTGCGCCGCGAACAGCAGCCCGGCCTGACGGATCACGTGCGCGCCCTGCAAACCGAATTCGAGGCTCTCACATGACACTCTACGCTCTGGGCGAATTTCGCCCGCAAATCGCCGACGACACCTGGATCGCGCCCGACGCCAATGTGATCGGCGATGTGGTGGTCGAGGCGGCGGCCAGCATCTGGTTCGGCTGCACCCTGCGCGGCGACACCGAGACCATCACCATCGGGACCGGCACCAACGTGCAGGAAAACACGGTGATGCACACCGATCCCGGCATGCCGCTGACCATCGGCGCGGGCTGCACCATCGGGCACAAGGCGATGCTGCACGGCTGTACCATCGGCGACAATTCCCTGATCGGGATGGGGGCGACGGTGCTGAACGGTGCGCGTATCGGCAACAACTGCCTGATCGGGGCAGGGGCCCTGATCACCGAAGGCAAGGTAATCCCAGACGGATCGCTCGTCATGGGGACACCGGGCAAGGTGGTTCGGGAACTGGACGCGGCAGCCATTCAGGGCCTGCGCGCCTCGGCGCTGCATTATCGGGACAACATGCGCCGGTTCCGCACCACGCTCGAGCCGGTCCGTGGCTGATGCCCCATTGCGCGCTGCACTATTCCGACGATCTGGAGGTCGACGCGGCGGCGCTGCTGGCCGAGGTGGAGGCGGTGATCCTGCGCCATGATCCCGGCGCGGGCGACACCAAGGGGCGGGCCTACCCTGCGCCCGTCTTTCATCACACCCACCTCAAGGCGGAGGTCGCGCTGCTGGCCAAACCGCACCGCGATGCGGCATTTGTTGCGGCGTTGCAAACCGATCTGACGGCGGTGCTGGGCCGCGATCTGCCGCGCCCGTGCTGGCTGAGCATCGACATCACCTTTAGCACGTCCAACTACCACACGGAGCTTTTGACATGAGCCGCAACGACAACGGCACCCTGATCCGCCCCATTGGTCTGCCTGAAAGCGCATCGCGCCCGGTGGTCACGCCCCTGTCGCCGGCCGTGGTCTATGCGTCCGAGACGCCGGATATGCTGGATGCGCAATATGACGGTGATCTGGCGGGCTATACCTATAGCCGCGAGGGGCACCCCAACGCCGACGTGGTCGCAGCGCGGATCGACGCCATGGAAAGCGCGCCGCATCCCGGTATCGTGACGTCGTCCGGCATGGGGGCGGTGACATCGGTGCTGCTTGGCCTGACCAAGGCCGGCGATCACGTGATCGGGGGCAGCACGCTTTATGGGCGGTCGCTGCGCATGATGTCGGAGGACCTGCCGCGGCTGGGCATCGCCACCAGCCTCGTTGATCCGGGCGATGTGGATGCCGTGCGCGCCGCACTGCGCCCCGAGACGCGCCTGATCATGGTCGAGGTCGTGTCAAACCCAACCCTGCGCGTGGCCGACATCCTCGGCATTGCCGCACTGGCGCGCGAGGCGGGCGTGCTGCTGGTTATCGACAACACATTCACCACGCCGCGCGCCTTTCAGGCGTTTGACCATGGCGCCGACATCGTCATCCATTCGGTGACCAAGCTGCTGGCGGGCCACTCGGACGTCATGCTGGGCTATGTCGCCGCCAAGGACGAGGCGATCAATGACCGGCTGCGGGTGTTTTCCGTGACCGCAGGCACCACTGGCAGCCCGTTTGACTGCTGGCTGGCCGAACGCGGGCTGCTGAGCTTTGATCTCCGCTTTGACCGGGCGCAGGCGACGGCTGCGACGCTGGCGGACCACCTTGCCGGTCTCGACGGGGTCAAACGCGTGCTTTATCCCGGCCGGCCCGATCATCCCGACCGGGCACTGGCGCAGGCGCTGCTCAAGGGCAAGTATTGCAACATGGTCACGTTCGAACTGGACGGTGGCCGGGGGGCTGCCAATGCCTTTACCCGCGCGGCCCGGGGCCTGAGCTTTGCGCCGACGCTGGGCGATGTGGGCACCACCATCTCGCACCCGCTGTCGTCCTCGCACCGCGCACTCAGCGCCGAAGATCAGGCGGCGCTCGGCATGACCGAAGGGGTGTTTCGCGTGTCGGTGGGGCTTGAAGACCCCGAGGCGCTGTGTGCCGTGTTCACCGAGGCGGTCGCAGCCGCGCGACAGGCATAGATCATGGCCGATCCGCTGCTGGATGACATCCTTGCCGCGATCCCGCTGCCCAGCCTCGCCATTGACAGCACCGAGCGGATCGTGGCGGCCAACCCCGCGGCCCTGACACTGATCGGCCAACAGGCCCGCGGCATGAACTATGTCACGATGCTGCGCCAGCCCATGCTGCTGGATGTGATCGAGGCGTCGCTGGGCGACGGCAAGCCGCGCACGGCGCGCTATCTGGGAAATGACGGCGCGCAGGACACGACCTATCAGGTCAGTTGCCGGGCAGTGCGCGGCGTGGGGCAGGGCGGTGTCGGCGCAGTGGTTGCCACGTTCGAGGATGTCACCCATGTCGAACAGGCCAGCCAGATGCGCCGCGACTTTGTCGCCAATGTCAGCCACGAATTGCGCACGCCCCTGACCGCGCTGATGGGCTTTATCGAGACGCTGCGCGGCCCGGCGCGCGAGGACAAGGCCGCCGCCGAACGTTTTCTCGACATCATGCAGGTGGAGGCGGAGCGGATGAACCGGCTAGTGGGTGACCTGATGTCGCTGAACCGCGTGGAAAGCGACGAGCGTGTGCGGCCCACGGATACGGTCGTTCTGACGGATGTGCTCGACTCGACGCTGCGCACATTACGGCAATTGGCCCGGGACGCATCCGTGACGTTCGAGCCGGAGTTTGGCGATATGCCGGTGCGACTGCCGGGGGACGGCGATCAGCTGAAACAGGTGTTCACGAACCTCGTGGAAAACGCGATCAAATATGGCGGGGTCGGGGGTCGGGTCACCGTACAGGTCAGCTATAACGACCGCGAGCCCGCCTTTCGCGGGCCGGGCGTGCGGGTGCAGGTGATCGACTACGGCCCCGGCATTGACCCGGTGCACCTGCCGCGCCTGACCGAACGGTTCTATCGCGGGGACGATCACCGCAGTCGGGCGCTGGGGGGCACCGGCCTGGGCCTTGCCATCGTCAAGCATATCATCAACCGGCACCGGGGGCGGCTGCGGGTGCAAAGCACGTTGGGCGAGGGTGCGACCTTTACCGTGATCCTGCCCGCCCATGCCCGTTCCCGGCAGGGACCGGCAGAGCCGAGCGCGGGTTAGCGATTCTGCCATTGTCATGTAAGTGACTGGAAAACCTTGGATCGCGGGCGCAAATGACCAAGTTGTCGGTGTTTGGCATCCAAATTAAATTTCATTCAAAAACACGTGCTTGACGGTATTCTGCGCCAATTCAGAACGCATTTCCCTTACACATGTCTATTGTCACACAGCTGTTACACAACTGTCACAAAAGCTCAGTGCGGCTCGCCTAAACGAGGCGCAAGATCCTCATGGGGGGGATCATCCAGAAAATCATACAGGAGACTTTTATGTCCTTTGTGAAACTCAGCACATCGGCAGTGGCTTTGACCGCAATGGCCGCCACCGCCGCTGTGGCCCGTGACCAGGTTCAGGTCGCAGGCTCGTCCACAGTTCTGCCCTACGCGTCGATCGTCGCCGAAGCCTTTGGCGAAAACACCGACTTCCCGACGCCGGTCATCGAGTCGGGCGGTTCGTCCGCTGGCCTCAAGCGGTTCTGTCAGGGCGTGGGCACCGAGCACACCGATGTGGCAAACGCATCGCGCGCAATCCGCGACAAGGAAATCACGGCCTGCGCCGAAAACGGTGTCACAGACATCATCGAAGTGCGCATCGGCTATGACGGCATCGTGTTTGCCAGCCAGATCGATGGCCCCGCGTACACGGCGTTCACACAATCCGACATCTTCAACGCCCTCGCCCCCAAGGTGATGGTCGATGGCGCGTTGGTCGACAACCCGCACACCAAATGGTCCGATTTCAACAGCGACCTGCCCGATGCGGAAATCCTGGCCTTCATCCCCGGCACCAAGCACGGCACACGTGAAGTGTTCGAGGAAAAAGTGGTTGCAGTGGGTTGTGAAGCAACCGGCGCAATGGCCGCCATGATCGCAGCCGGCATGTCCGAGGACGACGCCGAGGACGCGTGCCTCGAAGTGCGCACCGACGGTCGTTCGGTCGACATCGACGGCGACTACACCGAGACGCTGGCCTCCATCGATGCCAACGCCAACGGCATCGGCGTGTTCGGTCTGGCGTTCTACGAAAACAACACCGACAAGCTGAAAGTGGCGACAATGGCGGGCGTCGTTCCCACGACCGAGACCATCGCATCGGCCGAATACCCGGTGTCGCGTCCGCTGTACTTCTACGTCAAGAAGGCCCATATCGGCGTGATCCCCGGCCTCAAGGAATACGCGCAGTTCTTCGTCTCCGATGAACTGGCTGGCCCCTCCGGCCCGCTGGCGGCCTATGGCCTCGTGTCCGACCCTGAGCTGGCCGCGACCCAAGCCGTCGTCGCTGGTGAAAAGACAATGGGCGGCGGTTCCTGATCCGGGCACCTGCCGATTGACCTGAAACTCTGAAGCCGGGCGGCGCAATGTCGTCGCCCTGCTTTCTTTTCGGTCTGCCCCGCTGCGGCACACCGGGAAATCGTGGGGGACATATGCCTATATTCTGGCTGTTGCTGGTTATCCTCGCCATTTCGGCTGTGGGATATGTGTTGGGGCGCCAACGGGCGCTGGCGAGCGTCGGCAATGACGGTCGCGCGCTGCATTCACTGCCAATCTATTACGGCGCCAATGCCTTTATGAAGGCGATTGTGCCTGCGTTCGGTCTGATCCTGATCTGGCTGTTGGCGCAGCCCCTGTTCATCGACAATCGCGTGTCGCAGATGATCCCCGACAGCGAGATCCGCGAAGGATCGTCGCGCGGTCTGGTGATGTCAGAGGTGCGGCGCACAGCGGACGGGCTGGAAAACGCCGTGCGCGCCGGTGTGCTGGACGATGAGACAGCCCGCAACGCCCGCGCAGATTTCACCGACATGACAACGCGCCTCAAGGATGCGGGCCAGGTCGTGACCAACCAGATCACGCAACCCGTGCTCCGGGCCGCACAAGTCTACCGCGCGATGAGCCAGCGGTCGAACCTGTACATGTCCATCGCCGCCATCCTGATCGCCGCCGCCGGCTGCGTCTGGGGATCGGCACAAAGCAGTGGTGCCTTCCGCGCCCGCAACGTGGTGGAGCAGGGGATCATGGCCCTGCTGATCGCCGCCGCGTCCGTGGCCATCCTGACCACGATCGGCATCGTGTTGTCGCTGGTCTTCAACACAGTCGAATTCTTTCGGCTCTACCCGGCGGCGGACTTCTTTACGCTGCTGGAATGGGCGCCCAGCTTTTCCGGGCGCGGCGGTGCATCGAGCCTTGGCATCATCCCGCTGCTCTGGGGTACGTTCTACATCTCCATCGTGGCGCTTCTGGTGGCGGTGCCTGTGGGCCTCTTTGCCGCGATCTACCTGTCGGAATACGCCACACCGCGCGTGCGCGGCATCGCCAAGCCACTGCTTGAAATTCTCGCGGGCATTCCGACCATCGTCTACGGCCTCTTTGCCCTACTGACCATCGGCCCGCTCCTCCTGAGCGTTTTTGGCGACAGCACAGGACTGGGCTGGATGCAGGGGCAGCGCGCCGTGCTGACCGCTGGCATCGCGATGGGCATCATGCTGATCCCGTTTGTCAGCTCGCTGAGCGACGACATCATCAACGCCGTGCCGCAGGCGATGCGCGACGGCTCTTACGGGCTGGGCGCAACCAAGTCTGAAACCATCAAACAAGTCGTGCTGCCAGCCGCCCTGCCGGGGATCGTCGGTGCCATCCTGCTGGCCGCCAGCCGCGCCATCGGCGAGACGATGATCGTGGTGCTGGGGGCAGGGGCCGCGGCCCGGCTCTCTCTCAACCCGTTCGAGGCAATGACAACCGTGACGGCCAAGATCGTCAGCCAGCTCACCGGCGACAGCGACTTTGCCTCGCCCGAGGCGCTGGTGGCCTTTGCCCTTGGCATGACGCTGTTCATTCTGACGCTCTGCCTGAACGTCCTCGCCCTCTACATCGTGCGCAAATACAGGGAGCAATATGACTGATGTCTGATGCAACCATGGACACCTCCGACGCCGCCCCGCGTCCCCAAAAATCCCTCATGTCCGAGGACGCGCGCACCAAAAAGCGCAACGCCGCCGAGCGCCGGTTCCGGAACTACGGGATCGCTGCCATCTGCGCAGGCCTTGCGTTTCTGGTCACGCTTGTCGCCGCGATCCTGACGGCGGGCCTGCCGGCCTTCCGCCAGGCGGTGGTCGAAATCCCGTTCACCATGACGCAAGAGCAGTACGACGAGGCCGAAGCGGCCATGCTCAAGACGGCGATCTACACCGATTATTTCATCACCGGCCTGTCGTCGGAGATGGAGGCGCGCGGCGTCGAGATCGAATTTGACGACGACGCGGTGGACCGTCTGCTTGGCAAGGTCGGCGGGCAACTGCGCGCCTACTACCGCGAGAACGAGGACCAGCTGGGCGCGCCTATCGGGTTCGAGGTTGCCGCCTCCAGCCGTGTGGACCGTTACCTCAAGGGCACGTTCACCCGCGATGATCTGGTCGAGGGCAACCGGTTCTTCATGCCCGAGGATTTCGGGCTGATCGATGCCATGCGCGAGGCCGGTCTCGTCAAACAGGTGTTCAACTGGAACTTTATCACCGGCGTCGACACGGGCGTGGACAACCCCGGCGGTGCGGGCATCGGTGCCTCGGTGCTGGGCTCGTTCTTCATGATGCTGGTGGTGCTGGTGCTGTCGCTGCCCATCGGTGTTGCGGCCTCCATCTACCTTGAGGAATTCGCGCCCAAAAACCGGTGGACCGACCTGATCGAGGTCAACATATCGAACCTCGCTGCGGTACCCTCCATCGTGTTCGGTATCCTTGGCCTTGCCGTGTTCATCCAGTTCGCGCACCTGCCGCAATCGGCCCCGCTGGTCGGCGGGCTTGTGCTGACGCTGATGACACTGCCGACGATCATCATTTCGACCCGCGCTTCACTCAAGGCGGTGCCGCCGTCGATCCGGGATGCCGCATTGGGGGTCGGGGCCTCGAAAATGCAGGCGGTGTTCCACCATGTGCTGCCGTTGGCCGCACCCGGTATTCTCACCGGCACAATCATCGGCCTCGCACAGGCCCTGGGCGAAACCGCGCCGCTGCTGCTGATCGGCATGGTCGGCTTTGTCGCGCGTTACCCCGATGCGCTGATCGATGGTTTCCTCGAGCCGAACTCCGCCGTGCCGGCGCAGATCTACAACTGGGCCGCCCGCTCGGATGCCGTGTTTACCGAAAAGGCGTGGGGTGGCATCATCATCCTGCTGCTGTTCCTGATTACGATGAATACCATTGCCGTGATCCTGCGGCGCCGCTTTGAACGCCGCTGGTAAGGGGGCTTGACCATGAATGACATGAGAATTGTGGAGAGAGACGTGGAGTCGAGCGAAAACAAGATCGCGGCGCGAGGCGTGCAGGTCTATTATGGCGACACACACGCCATTAAGGATGTCGATGTCGACATCGAGGACAAGACCGTGACCGCATTCATCGGGCCATCCGGCTGTGGCAAGTCCACTTTTCTGCGCTGTCTCAACAGGATGAACGACACAATTGATGTGTGTCGCGTCACCGGCGACATTCTGATCGACGGCGAGGATATCTATGACAAGCGGATCGACCCGGTGCAGCTGCGCGCCAAGGTCGGCATGGTGTTTCAGAAACCCAACCCGTTCCCCAAGTCGATCTATGACAACGTCGCGTATGGGCCGAAAATCCACGGACTGGCCAAGAACAAGGCCGAACTGGACCAGATCGTCGAAAACGCGCTGCGCCGCGGCGCCATCTGGGACGAGGTCAAGGACCGTCTGGATGCACCCGGTACCGGGCTTTCGGGTGGTCAGCAACAGCGCCTGTGCATCGCGCGCGCCGTCGCCACCGAGCCCGAAGTGCTGCTGATGGACGAGCCGTGTTCGGCGTTGGACCCCATCGCCACCGCACAGGTCGAGGAACTGATTGACGAGCTCAAGCAGAATTATTCGGTGGTGATCGTTACACACTCCATGCAGCAGGCCGCGCGCGTCAGCCAAAAGACGGCGTTCTTCCACCTCGGCAACCTCGTCGAATATGGCGAGACCGGGCAAATCTTTACCAACCCGCAGGATCCACGCACCGAAAGCTACATCACCGGCCGGATCGGGTAGGGGACATAAACCAATGCAAGACCAACACATTGCCTCGGCCTTTGACAGGGACCTCGAGGCCATTCAGGCCCAGATCATGAAAATGGGCGGCCTCGTGGAAAACGCGATCCTGGAGGCTGCGGTCAGCCTCGAGACGCGCGATGAGGAACGCGCCGAAGCGGTGCGGCGCGCCGATACGGCCATCGACGAGCTCGAAGAGCTGATCAACGAGGAGGCGGCGCGTGTCATCGCGCTCCGTGCACCCACGGCGGTCGACCTGCGCCTGATCCTGACCATCATCAAGGTGAGCGCCAACCTCGAACGTATTGGAGACTATGCGAAAAACATGGGCAAGCGGACCTCCGTGCTGGCCCAGATGTCGCCCGTGAACGACAGCGCCGGCGCGCTGCGCCGCATGGCCAAGGAGGTCGAGCGGATGCTCAAGGACGCGCTCGATGCCTACATCGCGCGCGACGCCGAACTGGCGCAGGACGTGATCGACCGCGACCATGACGTCGACCAGATGTACAACGCGCTCTTCCGCGAATTCCTGACCTTCATGATGGAAGACCCGCGCAACATCACCGCCTGCATGCACCTGCATTTCATCGCCAAGAACATAGAGCGTATGGGCGACCATGTGACCTCCATCGCCGAACAGGTCGTCTACCTGGTCACCGGTTCTGTCCCGGACGAAAGCCGCCAGAAAGGCGACCGCACATCCACCACGAATATGGTCACGGAGTAACGGACATGTCCGCAGGTCAACCCCGTGTTCTGGTGGTCGAGGATGAGCCCGCACAACGCGAAGTGCTGGCCTACAACCTCGAAGCCGAAGGGTTCGCCGTCAGCCGCGCGCAAAACGGCGAAGAGGCGTTGTTGCTGGTGGATGAGGACGTGCCGGATATCATCGTGCTCGACTGGATGATGCCGAACCTCAGCGGCATCGAAGTGTGCCGCAGGCTCAAGATCCGGCCCGAGACGCGCAGCATCCCGGTGATCATGCTGTCGGCGCGCTCCGAAGAGGTCGACAAGGTGCGTGGCCTTGAAACCGGGGCGGATGACTACGTGGTCAAGCCGTATTCGGTGATCGAGTTGATGGCGCGCGTGCGCAGCCAATTGCGCCGCGTGCGTCCGTCGACCGTGGGCCAGCGGCTGGAATTCGACGACATCACGCTCGACGCAGAAAGCCACAAGGTCACGCGCGGCAGTGATGAGCTGAAACTGGGTCCGACGGAGTTCCGCTTGCTCAGCACGTTTATGGAAAAGCCGGGCCGCGTCTGGAGCCGCGAGCAATTGCTGGACCGCGTCTGGGGCCGCGACATTTATGTCGACACACGCACCGTGGACGTCCATATCGGTCGCTTGCGCAAGGCACTGACACAGCACGGTGGCGGAGACCCGGTGCGCACAGTCCGTGGGGCCGGATACGCGCTGGGTTAGGCGCTACCGGTAAGGGACTGGTTTACATGGGGAACCAGTATTTTCAGGCTGGAACAAATATCACATAATGTGGATTATAAGAATCAGCGGTATACGTGGGCACATTCTAAACTGGGTTGCGACAATTCCCCTATCTTGCCGACAACCTAAGAGTACCGTCCCAAACCACACGTCATGATTGCCCCTACCGCGCAACGCGGCCATTGTCGCTCCATATCAGGGAGCGTGACACGTGGACATATCCGGCAAGACAATTGCAATCACAGGCGCCGCTCAGGGCATCGGCGCGGCGCTGGCGCATGCCGCACATCGGCGTGGGGCCAAGGCGGTGGCGTGCCTCGATCTCAATGGTGCCATGGCAGATGCGGTCTCCAGCGAAATCAATGGCCTGTCCGTCACAGTTGATGTTTCTTCGGAGCCTGATCTGACCCGTGCCATCACGCAGGTCGAGGCTGAGCTGGGTCCAATCGATATCTTTTGTTCAAACGCGGGCATCCTGACGCCCGGTGGCGTCGACCTGCCCGACGACGACTGGGACCGCATGTGGCGCATCAATGTCATGTCCCATGTCTGGGCCGCGCGGCACCTGGTGCCGTCGATGATCGCGCGCGGCGGTGGTCACCTGCTCAACACCGCGTCGGCGGCGGGCCTGCTGAACCAGATCGGCTCCGCGCCATACGGTGTTACGAAACACGCCGCCGTGGGCCTGGCGGAATGGCTGGCGATGACCCACGGCGATGACGGGATCGGCGTGTCGGTGCTGTGCCCACAAGGCGTGCGCACACCGATGATCGAAGGGCATGAGGATCACGTCGCCGCCGCTGACGGCATTCTGGAGCCTGACGTGGTCGCCGAAGCGGCGTTGCAAGGGATCGAGGACGGCACTTTCCTTATCCTGCCGCATGAAAAAGTACGCGAATACATGATGTTGAAGGCCAGTGATTATGAACGTTGGCTGGGCGGGATGCGCAAGCTGAACCGCATCTACCGCAGCTAGTCGCCCTGCCCGCGCGGTTGCACGGGCCGCATCAGCCCCTCTTGCGCAACAGAGGCGATCAGCCGCCCGTCCCGGTCATAGATCTTGCCCCGGTTGAACCCGCGCCCATGTCCCGCCCACGGGCTGTCCATCGTATAAAGATGCCAGTCGCAAAACTCCGCCGGCGCATGAAACCACATCGCATGATCGAGGCTGGCGGCCATCACCTTGCCCGTGAACCACGTCTGCCCATGGGGCCGCAGCGCAGTGCCCAACAGATTGAGGTCGGACGCGTAGGCCAGCAGGCAGTGCTGCAAGTCAGGCGCGATGCCCCGCGCGGCGGCCATGCGGAACCACAGGTGCGACACGTCATCTTCGGGCGGCGGGGTAAAGAAGTCGCGGGGCGCAACCTCGCGAATATCGATGGGCCGCGGGCGCAGGAATTCCTCGTGATATTGCTCGGGAATGTGCTCTACCACGGCAGCACGCAAAGTGCCCCGGTCGGCGAGGTCTTCGGGGCTTTGGACATCGGGCATAGGGTGTTGATGCGCCCAGCCGTCCTCCTGAATGTGGAACGACGCCGACATGTTCAGGATCTGCCGCCCATGCTGGATCGCCACCACGCGCCGTGTGGTAAAACTACCTCCATCCCGCGCGCGATCCACCTGATAAACCACAGGAACCTCTGGATCACCGGGGCGGATAAAATAGGCATGCAGGGAATGGCACAACCGGTCCTCGACCGTGCGATAGGCCGCCGCCAGCGCCTGCCCGATCACCTGCCCGCCAAAGATGCGGGTGGACGTCTCACCGCCCTGCCCGGTGCCGCGAAACAGGTCCACCTCGAGCCGTTCGACAGCCAGCAGGTCCAGCAGGGTTTGATGCGCATCATCCATGTCACAGGCCTCTCACATCAGCGCGCCATGCACCAGCGCCTTGAGCTCCGCGCGCGCCGGAGTGCTGGATGACGGCGTCAGCTGGGTGAACAGCACGGCCGATATGTCATGCACCGGATCAATCCAGAAAAACGTCGACGCCATGCCGCCCCAGCTGAAATCCCCGGGCGAGGACGGCACCCGGCTGCGCGCAGGCGCCAGCACCACTGCCCCGCCAATGCCGAAACCCACCCCTTCCATGGGCTGCTCGGCAAAGCTCTTTGGCCCAAGGCTCGCGATATCGCCAGGCAGGTGGTTTGCCAGCATGAACCGCAGGGTCGCGGGCGACACCAGGCCCTGCCCCCCCTGCCGCAACGCCTCGGCAAATGTCATGTAGTCGTCGATGGTGCCGACCAGCCCGCCGCCACCGCTAAAGCAGGTCGTGTGCCGAAACGGTGAGCCCTGCGCATCGTCGTATAGCCGCAGATCAGCCCCATCCGGTGCCGCCGATTGCAGATCAAGCGGATTGCCCGGCAGGCGTGTGTAGAGCGTCGCAAACCGGTCCAGCAGCGCGTCCGGCACGGCAAAGGATGTCTCATTCATGCCCAACGGGTCGAGGACGCGGGCGCGGAACACCTTGTCCAGCGGCGCGCCCTCGACCAGCTCGATCACCCGGCCAATGACGTCGATCCCGACCGAGTATTCCCAGCGCGCCCCCGGCTGAAACGCGAGCGGCAGGTCGGCAAGTGCGGCGCATTGCGTCTCGAGCGTGCCGGAGTTGGGCTTGAACAGCAGATCCCGCTCCGCCATCGCCTCGGCCAGCAGGCCCGGATTGAACGGGTAGCTGAACCCCGCGCGGTGGGTCAGCAACTGGTGCAGCGTCGGCATCGGGCATGGCTCGGTCTCATCCAGACGCCGCACCCCCGGCACCAGCGCGCGCAGCCCGGCAAATTCCGGCAAAAACCGCGACAACGGCGCATCAAGGTGCAGCCGCCCCTCCTCCACCAGCATCATCAGGATCAGCGAGGTAAGGGGCTTGGTCATCGAATAGATGCGCGCAACAGTGTCCCGCGCGAACGGCGCGCCGCTCTCCAGATCACGCAGGCCCGCCTGGGCATAATGCACCTCACGCCCACCCTGCCGGATCAACACCGACATCCCGGCAAAGCGTCCAGCGGCGACGTTGGCCGCCGCCCAGTCGGAAATGCGCCCCAGCCGCGCCGGATCAAGCGTCAGCCTCATGCCATCGCCTGCAACCCGCTGCTGGCAAAAAGCGGCACATAGGCCCCCAATTGCATCGCGCGTTCGGGATTGGATGCGTTGCCGTCCAGCGCCCGTTTCAGCACGCCCTGAATGATCGCGCCCATGCGGAAAAAGCAGAATGCGACGTAGTAGCCAAAATTGTCGATCCGGTCGATGCCGCGCCGCGCGCAATACGCCCTTAGGAACGCGCCATCCGACGGCAGGCCCAGACCGGCCCGGTCCACCCCGGCCAGCCCCCGCCCCTCGCGCCCGGGCGGCAGCTGCCACTGCATGATGACCGACGCGAGATCGGCGTAAGGGTGCCCGATCGTGCTCAGCTCCCAGTCGAGCACGGCAAGGCAGCGCGTGCCGTCGGCCTCGTAAATCATGTTGTCGATGCGGTAGTCGCCATGGACCAGCGTGCGCTGCCCGTCATCGTCGGGCATCTCCGCCTCCAGCCGTGCGATCAGGCGGTCCATGTCGGCGATGCTCTGGGTTTCGGAGGCGCGGTACTGCTTGGTCCAGCGCGCCACCTGCCGCGCCAGATAGTGCCCCGGCGGGCCATAATCGGCCAGCCCGACCGCGTCGATGTCGACGTCGTGCAACGCCGCCAGCACCCGGTTCATGTCGTCGATCACCGCTGCCCTGTCGCCGGGCGTCAACCCGTCCAGCGTCGGCTCGTTGAAATTGCGCCCGGCCACGTGATCCATCACGTAGAATTCCGAGCCGATGATGCCCGCGTCCTCACACAGCAGATGCATCCGCGCCACCGGCACGTCCGAGCCGGCCAAGGCCTTCTGCACCCGGTATTCGCGGTCAACCGCATGCGCGGATTTCAACAATTGCCCCGGCGGCTTGCGCCGCAGCACATAATCGCCCGCGCCCGTCTCCAGCCGAAAGGTCGGGTTCGACTGGCCACCGGCGAATTTCGTCGCCGTAAACGGCGCGTCGAACCCCGGCAGGCGGTCGCGGAGGTAAGCGCCAACGGCGTCGGTGTCGAGCGTTTGCGCCTCGCTCATGTCTGACCTCCAAACGCCCGGCTCAGCGCGGTGCCAGCGGTCACATACTCATCGGCGATCCGGTCCACGAGGGCCGCGACCGGTGCGCGCGCCGTGACCGCGCCAATGCCCTGCCCCGCGCCCCAGATCGTCTTCCAGGCCTTGGGCTTGGACGACCCGCTGCCGAAATTCATCGACGACGCATCGGCGGTGGGCAGGTTGTCCGGGTCCATCCCCGCCGCCGCGACCGACCCGCGCAGGTAATTGCCCCAGACCCCGGTGAACAAGGATGAATACACGATATCCTCCGCCCCGCTGTCCACGATCATGTCCTTGTAGCCCGCATCGGCATTGGCCTCATCCGTCGCAATGAACGGCGATCCGACATAGCCGAAATCCGCCCCCATCGCGCGCGCGGCCAGCAAGGACTGGCCCGTCGCAATGGCCCCCGACAAGGCCAGCGGCCCGTCAAACCAGCCGCGGATCTCCTGGATCAGCGCCAGCGGTGATTGCTGTCCGGCATGCCCTCCTGCCCCGGCGGCGACGGCCACCAGCCCATCCGCACCCTTGACAATCGCCTTGCGCGCAAAGGTGTCGTTGATCACATCGTGCAGCACGACGCCGCCACAGCTGTGCGCGGCCTCGTTCACCTCCACCCGCGCGCCAAGGCTCGTGATCCAGATCGGCACCTTGTGGCGCGCACAAATCTCCAGATCCCGGTCCAGCCGTGCGTTTGACCGGTGCACGATCTGGTTCACGGCAAAGGGGGCCGCAGGCCGGTCCGGGTGTGCCTGATTGTGCCGGTCCAACGCCTCTGTGATCCGGGTCAGCCACGCCTCCAGCAGCGGCGGCTCGCCCTCGGCCTCACGCGCATTCAGCGCCGGAAACGAGCCAACGACGCCCGCCTTGCACTGCGCAATCACCAGCTCCGGCACCGAGATGATAAAAAGCGGCGCCGCGATCATCGGCAGGCGCAGGCCCTGCAACGCCTGCGGCAGGTGCGTGTCATCTCTCATTCAGGCACGGTCCTTTCCGTCTCTGTCCCCAAAAAATCCCCGCCGGAGGCTCCCGCAGGTGACCTGGGGCACGCCACTTCACAGAACCTCGAACAGGCCCGCCGCCCCCATGCCGCCGCCCACGCACATGGTGCAGACGACATGCTTTGCGCCGCGCCGCTTGCCCTCGATCAGCGCGTGCCCGACCATCCGCGCGCCCGACATGCCGTAGGGATGGCCGATGGAAATCGCGCCCCCGTTGACGTTCAAGAGGTCGTCCGGAATGCCCAGCTGGTCGCGGCAATACAGGACCTGCACCGCAAAGGCTTCGTTCAGCTCCCACAGGTCGATGTCGTCCATCCCAAGCCCATGCGCCTTGAGCAGCTTTGGCACCGCGAAAACCGGGCCGATCCCCATCTCGTCGGGCTCGCAGCCCACCGCGACCACACCCTTGCAGCGCCCGAGCGGCGTCACCCCCCGCTGTTCGGCCAGCGTGCTTTCCATCACCACGCAGGCCGAGGCACCATCCGACAATTGCGAGGCGTTTCCGGCGGTGATGAAGCGCCCTTCTTCGACGTGTATCCCATCGGCAAAGACAGGCTTGAGCCCGGCCAGGCTCTCGACCGTGGTCTCGGGCCGGTTGCCCTCATCTTCGGTCAGCATGACCAGCTGTTGTTCGACCGCGCCGGTTTCCGGGTTCTTGGCCATCAGGACCGACGGCATCGGCTCGATCTCGTCGTCGAACTTGCCCGCGGCCTGGGCGGCGGCGGTGCGCTGCTGCGATTGTGCGGCATAGGCGTCCTGCGCCTCGCGGCTGATGCCGTAGCGGGCGGCGACGGTTTCGGCCGTCTCCAGCATGGTCATGTAGATCTCGGGCTTGCTCTGCTGGAGCATCGGATCGACTGCCGCGCGCATCTGCGGCGTCTGGACCAGCGACACCGATTCGACGCCGCCCGCCACCATGATATCGACGCCGTCATGGGCGACCTGCTTGCAGGCCGTGGCGATGGCCATCATGCCGCTGGCGCATTGCCGGTCGACGCTCATGCCGGCGGTCGTAACCGGCATGCCGCCCCGAATGGCCGCCTGCCGCGCGATGTTGCCGGACTGGTGGCCCTGCTGAAGGGCTGCACCCAGGATCACATCCTCGACCTGCGCCGGCTCCACGCCGGCCTTTTCCACCGCATTGGCGATCACGTGTGCGGCGAGCGTCTGGGGCGGCATCGCCTGAAAGGCGCCGCGATAGGCCTTGCCGATGGGGGTGCGAACGGTGGAGACGATGACGGCGTCGCGCATATGCGGGTGTCCTTCTTTGGTGGTGGGGGTCGGACTGGGGCTCTGCCCCAGACCCCGGAGTTTATCCGGCAAGATGAAGAGGGATCGGGCCCTGCGTCAACTCTCGAACGCGGCGCGAAAAAGGTTGGGGCCGGACATGACCTGAATGCCACCGGAGACCGGCAGGACCGCACCGGTCAGATAGGCGCCGCCCATGCCGCACAGGAACTGCACGCAGCCCGCGATATCCTCGTCCCGGCCCACACGGCCCAGGGGCACGTCTGCGCCGACCTTGGCGCGGGTGTCTTCGTCGGCGGTGGCAAAGGCCGTCATCTTGCTGACAAAGGGCCCGGGCGCCAGCGCGTTGACGGTGATGTGGTGGGGCGCCAGTTCCTTGGCCATGATCTTGGTCAGGTGCAGGACGGCAGCCTTGGAGGCGGCGTAGCTATAGGCGCCGTCGCCCAGCGGCGCGTCCCCCATCACCGAGCCCACGTTGACCACGCGTGCGGGGTCTTCGGCGGTGCTGGAGGCGATGAGCGTCGGCAACAACGCCTGGGTCAGGTGAAAGAGGGCCGCGACGTTCACGTTCATCACCTTTTCCCAGGCCGCATGCGGGAACTGCCCCATGGGCGCACCCCAGGTCACGCCGGAATTGTTCATCAGGATGTGCAGCGCGTCCGTCCGCCCCTGCACTTCCCTGACCAGTGCGGCGATGCCGTCCTCGCTGCCCAGATCGGCCGCGAACCCTTCGGCGGTGCCCGGTGCACCCATCGCATTCAGCGCGTCGGCGGCGGCGCTGCAGGCGTCGCCCTTGCGGCTGGCGATCAGCACCCGCGCGCCCGCCATCACGAGGCCCGTTGCGGCCATATGGCCGATCCCGGTCGCACCACCGGTTACCAGCGCAACCTTTCCGTCCAGTGAAAACAATGTCTTGGGGTCCATGGCGCATCCTCCCTGATGTGGCCGCTGCCGTGACGTCGCCTGGTCACATGCTTTACAGGCCCGCCTGCTGAGGCGCAGGATGCAACCAAAGGTGCGGAACGTACACCCCGTTCCCGCCACGTCATGACGAGGGAGGCACGCCATGCACGCCATGTTGAGCACCGCGCCCGGCGGGCCGGAGACCTTGCAGTGGACCGAACTGCCACTGCCAGAGCCCGGCAAGGGCGAGGTGCGCATTGCGGTCCATGCCGCCGGCGTGAACTTTCCCGACACGCTGATCATCCGCGACCTCTACCAGATCAAGCCGCCCCGCCCCTTTGCCCCCGGTGGTGAAGTGGCGGGCGTGGTGGAGGCTGTGGGCGACGGGGTCACCACGCTGTCGGTGGGCGACCGGGTGCTGGCGATGACCGGCTTTGGCGGCTTTGTCACGCATCTGTGCGCGCAGGCCAGCGCCTGCGTGCCGATCCCGGACGACATGGCCTATGACACGGCGGCCTGCTTTCTCTTTACCTACGGCACCTCGCATTACGCCCTAAAGGACCGCGGCAGCCTCGCCGCCGGTGACACGTTGCTGATCCTGGGGGCAGCGGGCGGTGTGGGCGCCGCCGCGATCGAGCTGGGCAAGGCCACCGGCGCGCGGGTCATCGCCGCGGTCAGCTCCGAGGAAAAGGCCGCGTTCTGCCGGGACCTCGGCGCGGATGAGAAGCTGATCTATGCGCGCGACATGGACCGCGACGCGCAAAAGGCGCTGAGTGCGGAGATCAAGCGCCTGGCCGGCCCGAACGGGGTCGATGTCGCCTATGACGCGGTCGGCGGCGATTACGCGGAGCCTGTGATCCGCTCCATGGCGTGGGGTGGGCGCTATCTGGTTGTGGGGTTCCCGGCGGGCATTCCGGCCATTCCGCTGAACCTGACGCTGCTGAAATCCTGCCAGATCGTGGGTGTGTTCTGGGGTGCTTCGATCTACCGTGATCCTGCGGGCCACATGCAAAACGTCCGCGAACTCTTTGACCTCTATGACAAAGGGTCCATCGCCCCGCGCATCTCGGCCCGTTTTGCGCTGCAGGATGCCGCGCAGGCCCTGACCATGGTGGCCGACCGCAAGGCCATGGGCAAGATCGTGCTGACAACAGGAGACGCAACATGAACCGCCAGATCGTCGTGACCCACCTGCCGCAGGGCGCATTGGGCCCGGAGCATTTCGAACTGCAGGAGGTCGATGCGCCAACGCCCGGCCCGGGCGAGGTGCTGCTGCGCGTCATCGTGATGAGCATCGACGCCGCCAACCGCAGCTGGCTGCAGGGCGCCACCTACCGCGATGCGGTGCAGGCGGGCGATGCGATGCCCACCTATGCCGTTTGTGAGGTGGTCGCCAGCGAGTCGCCGCGCCTGTCGCCCGGCGATCTGGTCCTGACAGAGGCGGTCTGGGCGGACCATGTGGTGCGCCCGGCGCACAAGGTGCAGCAAGTGCCGCGCGTGGCCCCGCTGACCCATCTGCTCAGTGTCTATGGCATCGCGGGCAAGACGGCGTTTCACGGGCTGATGCAGATCGGCCAGCCACTGGCGGGCGAAACCATCGTGGTGTCGGCGGCGGCAGGCTCCGTCGGGGGCTATGTGGGCCAGATCGGCAAGGCGCTGGGGTGCCGCGTCGTCGGCATCGCGGGCGGGCCGGAAAAATGCAGCTACGCGGTGGACCAACTGGGCTTTGACGCCTGCGTGGACTACCGCGCGGGCAGCGTGTTCAAGGCGCTGCGCACCGCCTGCCCGGATGGCGTCGACGTCTATTTCGACAATGTCGGCGGCGAGATCCTGGAGGCCACGCTGAACCTGATGAACGAACGGGGCCGGGTGGTGTGCTGTGGCGCGATCAGCCAGTACAACACCACCACGCCCAGCGGTCCGCGCAACCTGCCCGGCGTGGTCGTGGTCAAGCGGTTGCGGATGGAAGGGTTCATTGTCATGGACTTTGCCCGCGACGACGCCAAGGCGCAGCGCGCCCTACAGACATGGGTGGCGAGCGGTCAGGTCAAGGTGACCGAAGACGTGGTGGAGGGCCTCGAAAACGCGCCTGCCGCGCTGATCGGCCTGTTGGCGGGCGACAACACCGGCAAGCGGATGGTGCGCGTGGGCCCCGATCCATGAGCGCACGCGACCGGGCCCTTGCCATGTTGCAGGCCCGGGTCGGGGACAGCTTTGGCCCCGCGCGCTGGATCACGGTCGATCAGGGCATGATCGACCGCTTTGCCGATGTCACGCAGGATGATCAGTTCATCCACATCGACCCGGCGCGCGCCGCGGGCACGCCGCTGGGCGGCACGATTGCCCATGGCTTCCTGACGCTCAGCCTCGCCAGCCGCTTTGCCTATGACTGTTTCGAGGATCTGCCGGGCCAGCGCATGGGGATCAACTATGGCTTTGACCGGCTGCGGTTTCTCACCCCCGTGCGGCCCGGGCAACGGGTGCGCGGCCACTTTACCCTCACGGATGTCGCGCCCCGTGGCAATGACGGGATCATGCGCACCGTCGCCCTGCAAATCGAGATCGAGGGGACCGACAAACCGGCACTGGCCGCCGATTGGTTGTCGCTCGCGCTCTTTGACGCCGACTGAGGCAATGCTGGACAGACCCCGCCCCCGCCCGCTAACAGACGAGAGACAAAAGGAATTATCACAATGCTTTCGATCCTCGTCCTGAACGGCCCCAACCTGAACCTGCTCGGCCTGCGGGAACCGGAGATTTACGGCGCCACGACACTGGCGCAGGTGGAGGCGGATGTGACCGCCTATGGCGAGACGCGCGGGGCGACGGTGACCTGCCAGCAATCCAACCACGAAGGCGCGCTGGTCGATGCCATTCACGCCGCCCGCGGCACGCAGGACGGCATCATCCTGAACGCAGGCGCATACACGCACACCTCCATCGCGCTGCGCGACGCCATTTCGGGCACTCAGGTGCCCACGGTCGAACTGCATCTGAGCAACATTCATGCCCGTGAAACATTTCGCCATCACAGCATGATTGCGCCTGTCGCTGTGGGTATGATTTGCGGCTTTGGCGCGTCCGGGTATAGGCTGGCGGTTGATGCGATCATCGGCCATTTGGGGGGGACCGGATGAAAAGCTACCTGCACAGGCTTGCGAATTACCAATCGGTCCAGGACCTTTGGGAGGCGCATACCGACAAGATGGCCGAATACGGCTTTGACAGGCTGATCTACGGCTTTACCCATTACCGCTCCGGCGTGTCGCTCGGCGACCCCGAAGACTTCGTGATCCTGACCAACCACGATCAGGATTACATGAATGTTTTCATAGGTGAACAGCACTATCTTAATGCTCCGATGGTCAACTGGGCGCTCAACAACGTAGGCGCCGGCAGCTGGAGCGTGCTGGGCGAGATGCGCAAGGCCGAGACGCTGACACCGCAGGAACTGCGCGTGCTGGCCTTCAACGTGTCGATGGGCGTCAAGGCGGGCTACACCATCAGCTTCAAGGCGATCTCTGCCCGGTCCAAGGGCGCCATCGCCCTCACCGCCCGCGAAGGGATGAGCCAGGACGAGGTCGACGCCATGTGGGATGAGCATGGCAACGACATCCAGTTGATGAACAATATCGCCCATCTCAAGATCCTGACCCTGCCCTACGTGTCGCCCAAACGCGTGCTGACCCGCCGCCAGCGCGAGGCGCTCGAATGGGTCGGCGACGGCAAGACGATGCAGGACATCGCCGTGCTCATGGGCCTAACATCCGCCACCGTGGAAAAGCACCTGCGCCTCGCCCGCGAGGCTTTGGCGGTGGAAACAACGGCGCAAGCCGTGCTCAAGGCGGCGTTCGCCAACCAGATGTTCATCCTCGAAGCGTAAGCCATCTATGGTAACACCTGACGCCTCTTTTACGTTGGGTAAGGAATCCCCCACTTTCGAAATCGCGCGAAAATGGCGAACCTGTGATTGTTCCGTGAGTGGTGGCTTTGGCCAGGGAACATAGAGACCGACCTGCCGTGATTTCGGTGGCTCTTGGTATCTGTTCCGGGTTCTGCCCGAACCGGTCTGCATGTGTATTGATCCACAGGCAGGCCGGACCCAGCGTCCCCTGTCTCATCCCCGTGGCAAGGACGCCGACAAAAGGCGGGATCGCGACCCCAAACGTGATCCCGCCCCAACACCTCCCGAGTTAACCTGCGTCCGTGGCCGCCCGAATGGCCTCCGTCATCTCTGCGTCCAGCGCCGAATGCGTCTGGCCACCCAGGACCTGCAAGGTGGCAGCGGGCCACGCCTGCGCCAGCTCCCACGGCGCGCGCAGCGGGCAGGACGGATCGAATCGGCTGTGGATCATGTGACAGGGGATATGCGCGATGCGGTCCACGTCTTTCAGCAGCGCATCCGGCGCAAGCCACGCCCCGTTGGCAAAATAATGCGTGACGATTCGGGCAAAGCACAGCCGAAACCCCGGATCGCCATAGCGTGACCCCGGCGCATGGATGTCCCCGCCAAAGATGGCCGTTTCCCACGCGCACCACGCATCTGCCGCGGCCTGCGCCGTCTCTGGCCGGCGCAAAAGTGCGGCATAGGCCGCGATGCGCGCGGGCGTATGCTCCGGCCCAGGCGGCACCTCCGCCACATGAGACGCGAAGGCGGCATAGGCTTCGGGAAAGATGTTGCCGATATCACCATAAAGCCATTGCAGGTCCCGCGGCGCCGTCGTGGCCACCCCTGCCAACACCAGCCGTGCCACCCGGTCGGGATGCGCCTGCGCATAAGCCAGGGCCAGCGTCGATCCCCATGACCCGCCAAACACCACCCAGCGTTCGACACCCAGCCGGTCACGCAAAACCTCAATATCCTCAACAAGATGCGGCGTGGTGTTGAAGTCCAGCGCCGCCAGATCGTCCCCCGCCCAGGGCGTGGATCGCCCGCAGCCACGCTGATCCAGCAACGTCACCCGGTAGCGCGTCAGGTCAAACAGATCATAATGCCCCGGACGACAGCCCGACCCCGGCCCGCCATGCAGCACCAGCGCATCTTGCCCCTGCCCGCGCTGCTCGAACCACAGCCGGTGCCCGTCACCCACATCCAGCATCGCCGCGCCTCCAGACGCAAAACGGCGCGCCCCGTGGGACGCGCCGCCTGCAATAGCACAGTGAGGACCGGTGTCAGCCTTGCGCCGCTTTCGCGACCTCGGCGGCAAAGTCCTCTTTCTCGACCTCGATGCCTTCGCCCACTTCGAGCCGGGCAAAGCCGGTGATGGTCGCGCCAACCTCTTCGGCGGCCTTGGCCACGGTCAGGTCGGGGTTCACGACGAATTGCTGGTTCAGCAGGGTCGATTCGGCGACGAACTTCTTCATCCGGCCCACGATCATCTTTTCGATGACCTGCTCGGGCTTGCCGCTCTCGCGGGCGATGTTCATCTGAACCTGCTTTTCCTTTTCGACCACGTCCGGGTCCATGTCCGCCTCCGACAGGGCCGCCGGGTTCACAGCCGCGATGTGCATCGCCACCTGCTTGCCAAACGCCTCGTCGCCGCCATCCATGGCCACCAGCACGCCGATCTTGCCCATATCCGGCGCTGCCGCGTTGTGGACATAAGACACGACTGTGTTGCCTTCGATCGTTGCCATGCGGCGCACGGACATGTTTTCGCCGATGGTCGCGATCTTGTCGACGAGGACGTCCTTGACCGACTTGCCACCCATGTCAGCTGCCAGGAGCGCGTCAACATCCGCCGCGTTCATCGCAACCTTTGCAATGCCCGCCACCATGGTCTGGAATTCTGCGTTCTTGCCGACAAAATCGGTTTCGGAGTTCACTTCAACAGCAACGCCCTTGCCACCTTCAACGGCAACCGCAACAAGGCCCTCGGCAGCCGTGCGGCCCGATTTCTTGGCGGCCTTCGCCAAACCCTTGGTGCGCAGATAATCAACCGCGGCTTCCATGTCGCCATCTGTTTCGGTCAGCGCCTTTTTGGCGTCCATCATGCCCGCGCCCGTGCTGTCGCGCAGTTCCTTGACCAATGCTGCTGTGATTGCCATCGCTTGGCTCTCCTCAAATAGATGTGGGGTGCGGCAGGCCGTAACCCGCCGCCTGTATCAGCTTTGTGACGCGGCTCAGCTTTCTGCCGGGGCGTCCGCTGCGGGGGCTTCGGCTGCGGGAGCGTCCGCGGCTTCGGCAGCAGGCGCTTCCTCGGCAACGGCTTCCTCGACGGGGGCCTCTTCCATGGCACCCAGATCGACACCGGCCGCACCCAGTTGCGCGCTCATGCCGTCCAGCGCCGCGCGTGCCGCCAGATCGCAATACAGCGAAATTGCCCGCGCCGCATCGTCATTGCCGGGGATGATGTAATCCACACCGTCGGGCGAACAGTTGGTGTCCACGACCGCCACAACCGGAATGCCCAGCTTGTTGGCTTCGGCCACGGCCAGCGCTTCTTTCTTGACGTCGATGACAAAGATCAGGTCGGGACGACCGCCCATTTCGCGGATACCACCGAGCGAGGCCTGCAGCTTGCCCTGATCCCGTTCCATGCCCAGACGCTCTTTCTTGGTCAGGCCCTCGAACCCGATCTCGGCCTGCTCGTCGATGGATTTCAGGCGATTGATCGACTGGGACACAGTCTGCCAGTTGGTCAGCGTGCCACCCAGCCAGCGGTGGTTCATGTAATACTGTGCGCATTTTTCGGCGGCTTCGGCGATGGGCTGCGCGGCCTGACGCTTGGTGCCGACGAACAGAACGCGACCGTTCTTGGCAACGGTGTCGCGGATGGCCTGCAACGCCTGGTCCAGCATCGGAACCGTTTGCGTCAGGTCCATGATGTGGATGCCATTGCGCGCGCCGTAGATGAACGGCGACATGCGGGGGTTCCAGCGCTGTGTTTGGTGGCCAAAGTGAACGCCAGCTTCCAGCAGCTGACGCATGGAGAACTCGGGAAGAGCCATGGTCGATATCCTTTTTCCGGTTTTCGCCTCGTCCGGGGTATCAGTGCGGATGCACCAACCGGTGGACATCTGGGGATGTCTCCCCCATCTGCCCGCCCCGAACTGCGGATTGAATGGGCGGCGTTTAGGCGATCCCCGCAGGGATGGCAAGCCCCACCGAAGGGCAAACGGCACTTCTTCGGTGCACGGGCTGTGCACAGGTTGTGCACAGGTGGTGTATGGGGTGTGCCATGCTGCATCGGTACCGCCCGTCCCGTCTCTGTCCCGGAAAAATCCTCGGGGGTGAGGGGCGCAGCCCCGAGGGGGCAGACAGCCCCCTTCAGACCATCGGCGACATCAGCTCCACCTCGGAACCACTTGTCACATCTGTGTAAAAACAGCTGCGCCGCCCCGTGTGGCAGGCGGGACCCGTCTGGTTCACCCGCACCAGCAGGCAGTCGCGGTCGCAATCCAACGCCATCGACACCAGCGCCTGCACATGGCCCGAGGTCTCGCCCTTGACCCAAAACGCCGCGCGCGAGCGCGACCAATAGGTCACGCGACCCATCTCCAGCGTGCGCGCCACCGCTTCGGCGTTCATCCACGCCATCATCAGCACCTCGCCCGACGTCGCATCCTGTGCAATCGCGGGGATCAGGCCCCGGTCGTCATAGCGCAGCGTGGCCGGATCGAATGGCCCTGTGGCAATCTGTTCTGACATGCGAAAACCCTTTTGCATCGGCGCGTTGGCCGCTTATGTAAGGGGGATCAACCCAGAGGACCAGCGCCCATGCCGGCCGATACCGACCTGATCAAGCTCTACTCCACCCGCATCCTCGCCCTGGCGGCCGAGATCCCGCATCACGCGCGGCTCGACGCACCTGCAGCGACGGTGCGCAAACGCTCACCGCTCTGCGGCTCTGCGGTGACGGTCGATCTGCAAGTCGAGGATGGGCGCATCAGCGCCTTTGGTCAGGACGTGAAGGCCTGTGCCCTGGGTCAGGCGGCCGCGGCGGTGACCGGGGGTGCCGTGATCGGGCGCACGCTGGACGAGGTGCAGACCGCCCGCGACGGGTTGCGCGCGATGCTGAAATCCGGTGGTCCGGTGCCCGACGCCCCGTTCAACGGGTTCGAGGTGCTGGAGCCTGCGCGAGATTACAAGAACCGTCACGCGTCGATCCTTCTGTGCATCGAGGCGACGGCAGAGGCGATGGAACAGGCGCTGCAATCCGACTGTGCCTGACGTTCCCGAGCGTCCAATCACAACGCAAAAAAAGCGCCGCACGACCCGGGCGGGACGGCGGCGCGAGGAAAGCGTCTCTTGCGCGGGACAGATCCAGGGGACCCCGAGGCAACGGGGTGTCAAAGACCGGCAGAGCCTCTGACATGCGCCAAATGGGACGGGCGCGGAATGGATCGACGCAAGGTCGCAGGCAGAACTCAGAACAACTGGGGCAGATGCAGGCCAACCACGAGGATCACCATCAAGGCCGCAGCACCCAGCGCATCCTCGAGCAATGTGCCCTGGCTGCGGTTGGCGATGGCTCTGATCTGGCGAAGCGTGGTCATCTCTGCGTCTCCCTCACTTGAGTTGCCTCTTTGTTCTCATATTAAAACGCTCGCGTAAAGAACTTTTTAAGAACATTTGTGAACTTTCTAGAACAAACGCGCTAACCGACTGATATTAAACGGATCGCTTCATCCTGCCGCATGAGCCACAGCAGGACGCGGGCGGCCTCGCCGCGTGGGCTGCGCAGACCGGGGTCCTCGGCCAGCAGTTTGCGCGCGTCACTTTGGGCCGTGGCCATGAGCCCGGCCTGCCGTTCCAGGTCCGCCACCTTGAAACGGGGCACGCCGGATTGCGCCGTGCCGATCAGGTCACCGTGGCCGCGCATTTCCAGATCGGTCTCGGCAATGCGAAAGCCGTCTTCGGTCTCGCGCAGCACTTCGAGCCGCCGCCGCGCGGTCTCCGACAGCGGCGATTGGTAGAGCAGCAGACATGTCGACGCCGCCTCCCCCCGGCCGACACGCCCCCGCAACTGGTGCAGCTGCGCCAGACCAAATGTTTCGGCCCGTTCGATCACCATGATCGTTGCGTTGGGCACGTTCACACCCACCTCGATCACCGTTGTGGCAACCAGCACGCCGGTCTCGCCCGCCTGAAACCGGGCCATCGCGGCGTCCTTGTCGGCGGGCGGCATCTGGCCATGAACCAGCCCCACGCGCCCCTCGCCCAGCACCGCACGCAGGCGTTTGAACCGCTCTTCGGCGGCGGTCAGGTCCACCGCCTCGCTTTCCTCGACCAGCGGGCAGACCCAGTAGCATTGCCGCCCCGCCTCCGTCGCGGCGCGCAGGCGCTCCACCACTTCGTCCGTGCGCCCGGTACTGACCAGAGCCGTCTGGATCGGTTTGCGCCCGGGCGGTTTTTCATCCAGCACCGACACGTCCATGTCACCATATTGGGCAAGCGCGAGGCTGCGCGGGATTGGCGTGGCGGTCATCACGAGCACGTCGGCAGAGGCCCCCTTTTCCCCCAGTGCCAACCGTTGGCGCACGCCAAAGCGGTGCTGTTCGTCAATGATGGCCAGCCGCAGATCGCAAAACTCCACATCCGCCTGAAAGACCGCATGCGTCCCCACAAGCACCTGAATGTCACCCCGCGCAAGGGCGGCCAGCTTGGCCCGCCGCTCCGCCCCCTTGTCGCGCCCGGTCAGCAGTTCGAGCACGACGCCCGCCTCTTCGGCCAAGGGTTGCAACCCTTCGAGGTGCTGGCGGGCAAGGATTTCTGTGGGCGCCATCATGACGCCCTGCCCGCCCGCCTCGACCGCGACGAGCAGCGCCATGAACGCCACCAGCGTTTTGCCCGCGCCCACATCGCCCTGCAACAGCCGGTTCATCCGCGTGTCGCGGGCCATGTCCGCCGCGATCTCGGAAATGGCACGCTCCTGCGCGCCTGTGGGCGCAAAGGGGAGCGTGGCGCGCACCCGCGCCTGCAAAGTCCCGGTGCCTTTGGACACAAGGCCGGGCATGCGCCGTTCGGACGCGCGCGCCAGCGCGAGGGTCAGCTGATGCGCCATCAACTCGTCATATGCCAGCCGCGTGCGGGCGGGCGCGGTGGCCGCCAAATCGCCCTGCCCTTCGGGCGTATGCGCCGTCGCTACAGCGTCGGCAAAGCCGGGCCACCCGGCCTGCGCCAGTTGCGCCGGGTCGATCCATTCCGCTAGGTCTGGAGTGCGGGCCAGCGCGCTGCGCGTCGCCTTCCACATCGTTTTCTGCGTGATGCCCGCGGTCAGTGGATAGACCGGCTCGAACGGGGGGATGTCTCCCGCCTCTTCCACCGGCAGGATATGTTCGGGGTGGACCATATTGGCGATGCCGTCGAAAAGCTCGACCTTGCCCGACACGATCCGTTCGGAGCCGGTGGGCAGCACCTTTTGCAAATAATCGCTGCGCCCGTGAAAGAACACGAGTTGAAAGCTGGTTTGCGCGTCCTCCACATGGATGCGGTAAGCGCCGCCCCGCGACCGCGCAGGCGTGTGCGGACCCACCCGTACCTTGACCGTGATCGTGGTGGGATAGGCCGCGCCCTGCACCGTGTCGCGCAAGGCCCGGTCGACGCCCGATTGTGGCAGTGTGAACAGCAGATCGCGGGGCGCTGTGACGCCAAGTGCTTCGAAATGCTGCGCCGTCTTGGGGCCGACACCGGTGAGCGTGTCGAGCCCGGCAAAGAGCGGAAACAGGACCTCGGGGCGGCTCATGTTGCGCCGATCAGGTCCAGCCAGCCGTCCTCGTCCAGCGTCTCGATCCCCAGATCGGCCGCCTTTTTCGCCTTGGATCCGGCGCCGGGGCCCGCCACCAGCAGGTCCGTCTTGGCACTGACCGAGCCGGAAACCTTGGCCCCCAACGCCTCGGCCCGCGCCTTGGCTTCGGCGCGCGTCATCTTCTCCAGCGTGCCGGTAAAGACGACCGTCTTGCCCGCCACGGGGCTGTCCGTGGTCGCCTTTGCTTGGGCGTTTTCGATGTCCAGTTCGGCGACGAGCGCATCGATCGACTTGCGCTCGGCCGCTTGCTGAAACGTGGTGACCAGGGCGGTGGCGACCGCCGCGCCGATGCCGTCGATACCGGTCAGGTCGGTCCATGCCGCAAGCACCGCGGATTCGGTGCCCGCCCATTCGGCGTCACGCGCCGGTTTGATGCGTGCGCGCCGCCCGTCCCGTTTGGCAAGCTGACGCTCTGCGGCCTCGGCCGCGTCGGCCCTGAGGTGGCGTTCCGCAGCCGACGCCGCGGTATCAATCGTCTCGGCGAAGGCGTGCCAACTGGTGTAGTGCCGCGCCAGATCTTGCGCCGCCACCTCGCCTACATGGCGAATTCCCAAGGCAAAGATCACACGTCCAAGTGCAATTTTGCGCCGCTCTTCGATGGCGGCAAACAGGTTCTGCGCGCTGGTGTCACCCCACCCATCCCGGTTGGCCAGCTTGCTGAGGTTCTGCGTGTCCCGGGCGCGCAGCGTGAATATGTCGGCAGGTGTCCGGATCGGCAACTGGTCATCATGGTAGAACATCTCGACCTGCTTGGCGCCCAGCCCTTCGATGTCGAATGCGGCCCGGCTGACAAAGTGTTTGAGCTTTTCCACCGCCTGCGCGGGGCAGATCAGGCCCCCGGTGCAGCGGCGTACCGCGTCGCCGGGCTCCCGGATCGCGGCACTGTCGCATTCCGGGCAGCGGTCCGGCATCTGGTACGGCTGCGCGTCCGCGGGACGCCTGGACAGGTCCACATCCGCCACCTTGGGAATCACGTCGCCCGCGCGATAGACCTGCACCCAGTCACCCGCGCGGATGTCCTTGCCGTCGCGGATCGTCTCGCCCTTGTTGTCCCGACCGCCGATGTAATCCTCGTTGTGCAGCGTCGCATTGGAGACCACCACGCCACCCACAGTCACGGGCGTCAGGCGGGCCACGGGGCTGAGCGCGCCGGTGCGCCCCACCTGAATGTCGATCGCCTCGAGGCGGGTCCAGGCCAGCTCTGCGGGGAACTTGTGGGCGATGGCCCAGCGGGGTGTGGTGGAGCGGAAACCGAGGCGGGCTTGCAACGCCAGGTTGTCAACCTTGTAGACCACGCCGTCGATATCGTAGCCGAGCGTCGCGCGCTGGGATTCGATCTGGCGGTAATGCGCGATCATCGCGTCGGGCGAGTCGCAGGTCTGCGTCAGCGGATTGGTCTGAAATCCCAGCTGCGCGAGCCGGTCAATCGCGCCCTTCTGCGTGTCGGCCAGCGGGGCCGACAGCGCGCCCCAGGCATACGCGAAAAAGCGCAGCGGACGCGCGCGGGTAATCTCGGCATCGAGCTGGCGCAGCGATCCGGCGGCGGCGTTGCGCGGGTTGGCAAAGATCTTTTGGCCCGCGTCGCTCTGGCGGGTGTTGAGCGCCTCGAAATCCGCATGCGACATGTAGACCTCGCCCCGCACCTCGAGCAGGTCGGGGGCAGTGTCGATTGTCTGGGGAATGTCGGCAATGGTGCGGGCGTTGGCGGTCACGTTTTCGCCAACGGACCCGTCGCCGCGCGTGGCAGCTTGCACCAGGCGCCCTTGTTCGTAGCGCAGCGACAGCGACAAACCGTCAATCTTGGGCTCGGCGGTGTAGGCGAGGCCTGCGTCATCGCCAAGACCGAGATATTTGCGCACCCGCGCATCGAACTCGACCACATCCGCATCGTCGAACGCATTGCCCAGCGACAGCATGGCAACCGCATGCTCGACCTTGGAAAACCCGTCCGCCGGGGCGGAGCCGACCTGTTCGCTGGGGCTGTCGGTGCGTTTGAGATCGGGAAAGCGCGCCTCGATCGCGGCATTGCGTCGTTTGAGCCGGTCATATTCGGCGTCGGAGATGTCGGGCGCATCGTCTGTATGGTAAGCGCGGTTGGCGGCGTCGAGGAGTTGGGCCAGCCGCAGCAGTTCCTGCGCGGCCTCGCCTTCGGTCAAGGCGTCAGTGTTGATCTCTGCGGTCAAGGCCAGCCCTCGGGATTGGATGTCGTCACAGAGATAAAAGTGCTGGCAGGTGGGGTCCAGCCTTTCCGCACCAAAGGGGTGGTTCGACGGGTGCCGAAATGAAAAGGGCCGGCGCGACCCCAACGTCGCACCGGCCCAGCCGTGAGTGGCGCAGTGTGGTCAATCAGGCCCCAATGGCGAGCCTTTCGTCGTCTTCGGCTTGGGCCGGTTCGGGATCACGCAGCACATATCCGCGGCCCCAAACCGTTTCGATATAGTTTTCGCCGCCCGTGGCCGTGCTCAGTTTTTTCCGCAACTTGCAGATGAAGACGTCGATAATCTTCAGTTCGGGCTCATCCATGCCGCCATAGAGGTGGTTCAGGAACATTTCCTTGGTCAGCGTCGTGCCCTTGCGGAGCGACAGAAGCTCCAGCATCTGGTATTCCTTGCCGGTCAGGTGCACCGTCTTGTTGTCGACACTCACCGTCTTGGCATCCAGGTTCACCGCAACCTGACCGGTGTTGATCACCGATTGCGAATGCCCCTTGGAGCGGCGGATGATCGCATGGATGCGCGCCACCAGCTCTTCGCGGTGGAACGGCTTGGTCAGGTAATCATCGGCGCCAAAGCCAAAGCCCTTGATTTTATTCTCGGTATCGTCAGCGCCGGAGAGGATCAGGATCGGCGTTTCGATCCGTGCCATGCGCAGCTGCCGCAGCACTTCGTGCCCGTTCATGTCCGGCAGATCGAGGTCCAGAAGGATCAGATCGTAGTCGTACAGCTTGGCCAGGTCGATCCCCTCCTCCCCCAGATCGGTGGCATAGACGTTGAGGTTTGCGTGGGTCAGCATCAATTCGATGCTCTTCGAGGTCGTGGGATCGTCTTCTACAAGCAGGACGCGCATTCGGCAGCTCTCCGGGTTACGGGGGTAAACTCGCTTGACATCACCGTGACGAGAAAAGGTTAACCACACGTTACCCCTGTCCCAGTTTTATCAAGACAACTTAAAGTTGTCTATATTTTTGAACACTGGTCGCCTTCAACGCCTCTTCACCATGTTCGGACACGGCGCGCACCCAGGCGGCGAACTCCTCATCACTCAGCCCATAGCGCCGCTGCGCCGCGTCTTGCGTGATCAGACCATAGAGCACACCGCGCACCACAGCCGCCTTGCGCGACGCGACCCAGCGCCGCGTCGTTTCCGCCGGCAGGTCCGCCAGTGTCATCACCGTTCCGTCCGGCAGGGTCACCGCGCGGGGACCGTCCACTTTCTTGAGATACATCGCACTGCTCTTGTTACGTTTCGCCCCAGAATCGCGATTTGCGTTTAAGGGCGCGTTAAACGCACCCTTGAGACTGTGTCGGATTTTCATATATCTGTCGGCAACTTCCTCGGAGACACCCATGCTAGACCAAACCGGTCCGCTCAATTCGCTGGGCTTTGCCAAAGCGCCCGAAGACACCCGTGTGGTGGTGGCCATGTCCGGCGGCGTGGACAGCTCCGTCGTGGCCGCCGAACTGAAGTCGCAAGGCTATGACGTGGTCGGCGTGACGCTGCAGCTTTATGATCACGGGGCGGCACTGGCCAAGAAGGGCGCGTGCTGCGCAGGCCGCGATATCCATGACGCGCGCCGCGTGGCCGAAGAGATGGGCTTTCCCCACTATGTGCTTGATTACGAGAACATTTTTCAGGACGCCGTGATCGACGAATTTGCCGACAGCTATCTGGCGGGGGCGACGCCCGTGCCCTGCATCCGCTGCAACGAGCGGGTGAAGTTCAAGGATCTGCTGGAAACCGCGCGCGATCTGGAGGCCGATTGCATGGCCACCGGGCACTACATTCAGCGCAAGGTCGGGCCCACAGGCCCCGAATTGCACAGCGCGGCGGATGCAGCGCGTGACCAGAGCTATTTCCTGTTTTCGACCACGCCGGAGCAGCTGGAGTATCTGCGCTTTCCGCTGGGCCACCTGCCGTCCAAGGACGACACACGGGCGCTGGCGGCCAAGTATGGGCTGGCCGTGGCCGACAAACCGGACAGTCAGGACATCTGCTTTGTACCCAATGGCGATTATGCCGCAGTGATCCGCAAGCTGCGGCCCGAAGCCGCCGCCCCCGGTGACATCGTGGACGTCGAAGGCCGCGTGCTGGCGCAGCATGACGGGGTGATCAACTACACGATCGGACAGCGCAAGGGCCTGGGCATCGGGGGGCTGTCGGACCCGCTTTATGTGGTCAAGCTGGACGCCGACACGCGCCGCGTGATCGTGGGCCCGCGCGAGATGCTGGCCACCCGCACAGTGCCCGTACGCGAGGTGAACTGGCTGGGTGACGCACCGTTTGACAGCGCAGAGGCCTGGCATGTGGCGGTCAAGGTGCGCTCCACCCGGCCGCCCACCGATGCAGTGATTCGCCCCACCGGCCCCAATGAGGCGGTGGTGGAACTGGTCGCGGCTGAGGCGGGCGTATCACCGGGACAGGCTTGCGTGTTCTACGACCGTGACAGCAGCCGCATCTTTGGCGGGGGCTGGATCCACAAGGGCTGAGGCGACGGAAACCGACCCGGGTTTCCTGTGGTTTTCCGTGTCGGAAAACACCATGTGGCAAGCGTCCGACGGCTCTGTCGTGACCTAAGCTTCGGCCTTTTCGGCAAGCGTCAGCCACTCCTCCTCTGCCGCCGACAGCTTTTCCTGCCGTTCGGCCAGCGCTTCGGTCGCCTTGCGGAACTTGACCGGCTCACGGGCGTACAGGTTCGGGTCTGACAATAACCCCTGCAGCTTGGCCATCTCGGCCTCCAACCGCTCCATCTCGGCAGGCAGCGCCTCAAGCCGATGCTTCTCGGTAAAGCTGAGGCCGCTCTGGCGCGCCTCCGCCTTCGGCTTCACGCTTGCGGGCACTTTCGGCTTCACCACATCCGGCGCAGGCGCATCACTGCGCCGTTGGGTGCGATAGTCGCTCCAGCCGCCGGCATAGACGATCGCGCGCCCGTCCCCCTCCATCGCCACAGTCGTCACCGCCACCCGGTCGAGGAAATCGCGGTCATGGCTGACCAGCAGCACCGTGCCGTCATACTGGTCCAGCAGGTCCTGCAGCAGGTCCAGCGTTTCCACATCCAGATCATTGGTGGGCTCGTCGAGCACCAGCAGATTGCTCTGCCGCGCCATGATCCGCGCCAGCAGCAACCGCGCCTTTTCCCCGCCGGAGAGCGACCGCACAGGCGCCCGCGCCTGCGCCTCATCAAACAGAAATTCCTTCAGATATCCAACCACATGGCGGGGCATACCGCGCACCATGACCTGATCCGACTTGCCGCTCACCCGCATCTCCGGATCGCTGGTCAGACTGTCCCACAGGCTCGCCTCCGGGTCCAGTTTGGAGCGGGCCTGATCAAACACCGCCATCTCCAGCCCGGTGCCGAGGGTGACGCTGCCCGTGTCCGGTGCCTCCTCCCCGATCAACGTCTTGAGCAGGGTCGTCTTGCCCACACCGTTGGGCCCGACAAAGGCGATCCGATCGCCGCGCAGCACCCGCAGATCAAACGGGCGAAAGATGAGCTTGTCGCCATAGGCCTTTGAAATACCATGCGCTTCGATCACCTTGCGCCCCGATTTCGGTCCCGCATCCAGCGCCATGGCCGCCGCCCCTTGCCGCTTGATCTGTGCCGCCCGTTCCGCCCGCAGGTCCTGCAGTGCCCGCACCCGGCCCATGTTGCGCTTGCGCCGGGCGCTGATGCCCTCAACGGCCCAACGGGCCTCGGCCTTGATCTTGCGGTTCAGCTTGTGCCGGTTGAGGTCTTCTTCCTCCCACACAGTGTCGCGCCAGGTCTCGAACGCGGCAAAACCCTTCTCCTGCCGGCGCACCATTCCCCTGTCAATCCATAAGGTTGCGCGCGTCAGCTCACGCAAAAACGCCCGGTCGTGCGAGATCAGCACATAGGCTGTCCGGGTCGCCTTCAGCTCCCCCTCGAGCCAGGCAATCGCCTCGATATCCAGATGGTTGGTGGGCTCGTCCAGCAGCATCAGCGCCGGTGCTTCGGCCATCAGGCGCGCCAGTGCGGCACGCCGCCGCTCCCCTCCCGAGGCCGTCTCCACCGCACGCGCCGGGTCAAATTTCAGCCCCGCGCCCGCCCGCTCGATCTTGTACAGATCCGACGCAGGCAGGCCATGAACCGCAAAATCCCCCAACGTGGCAAAGCCCGACATATCAGGCTCTTGCTCCATATACCCCACAGTCACGCCCGGCCCGGCCACCACGCTGCCACGGTCCGCCTCAACGAGGCCCGCCATCACTTTCATCAGCGTCGACTTGCCCGAACCGTTGCGGCCCACCAGCGCCACCCGGTCACCGGGCTGCACCACCAGCGACAAATCGGCAAAGACGGGGTCACCCCCGAATGTCAGGGAAATGTCACTCAGCTGGATCAACGGTACGCGCGCCATGACAGCGCAGCTAGAGGCTCCGCCCCACAGGGTCAACCAGACTGTCACAAACCGTACACAACCTGTGCACAACCTGTGCACAGAACATGCACCGCCCCCCGTTTCTTCTGACCGAAAATACCACGGGGG
>JBCBXB010000005.1:0-342329 GCA_039816785.1 Pseudomonadota bacterium | reverse complement strand
TCACGAACAGGATACCCACGCACCGTGATTTGATGCACCGCATCACGCTTGAAATCTTCACTGAAATTTGGCTTCCCCATAACGGCCTCCTTGCCTCAAAATTAGGGAAGAAAGCGTCTACAATACTAGGGGCTATTCAAAGACGTCTCCGGCCGGATACCGCAAAAAGTTGCGGCAAGGTATGGCTATGGGCAGTATTCGGCGCGCTACGGCATCATCTATACCGCCCGCCAATGGCTTGAATTGATCCGCGAAGCTCTCAGCGATACTCCGCCACCGCACATCATCTGGACTAAGGAGGACCGTTTCTATGACGCACTTCGCCCTAGCGCAGAACCGGCGGGCCTTGCTTGTGAGGACGACGTAGTACAGGCGCGAAGTGCGCATCTGTTGGCTGTGCGAGAGGCCTTGCATGAGGCACATTGCGCAATCTTCACACTTGGCCTCACGGAAGCTTGGGTTGACCGTGCAACCGGGCGCACCCTGCCCACAGCTCCGGGCACTTTGGCGGGCAATATGATCGACACGCCTGCCGACTTTGTGAACTTTGGCTATGAAGACGTGATGAGAGATCTGACAGAAGCTCGCGCCTTACTGCGCGATATCAATCCCGACATACGCATTCTGCTGACAGTGTCGCCTGTACCGCTTACAGCCACCGCGACGTCGTCACATGTCGTGCTGGCCTCGGCGGCATCCAAGGCGACTTTGCGCGCGGTCTGTGATGGCATGCTGCGCCAGTTTGACGACGTGGATTACTTTCCGTCTTACGAAATTATCACTAGCCCGGTACTGGGCGGGCCGTTTTTCGCTACGAACTGCCGCACCCCGTCGAGGGACGGTGTGGCGAGGGTCATGCAGGTTTTTGCGGACAGCTATACGGGTGGACAATCAGTAAAAGTGGTTCCGACCTCCACTGGTTCCGATGAAGATGAGGCACTGGAAGTTGTGTGCGAAGAGATGTTGCTAGAGGCCTTCGCCAAGTGATCCGCGTGGCGTGTATTGGCAATTCACACCTTGCAGCTTTCAAAGAGGCGCGCGAAGAGATTGAAGGCAGATATCCGGACGTCCGTCTGCAGTTCTTTGGTTTGCCGAATCCTGTTTTTTTCCGGTCAAAAAGGGTAGACGGTACCGCGCTTAAAACCGAACACCCCGTCGACGACAGCTTGGATCAATTGATCAATCCCGATGCGCCTCACGCTCTACCACTTGACCGGTTTGATGTAGTACTGCTGACCTCTCACAGTTTCTACCTTTCGCATTTCTTCAAAGGAATGGCAGGCTTGGACTTGCTGGGATATCCACAATCAAACGAAAGGACCCCTCTCACTTCATTACCCTGTGCGCTGGATATGATCCGCGACGGTGCCCAGCATTACGCGGCACGTATCCGGCGGTTTTTTCCAAATTTGCCCAATTTGGTGGTCATTCAAGCGCCATTTCCTTCTAGCGAAGCCGTACGGATCAGCACAGACTTAGCGCAAATTTCGACACATCCCGCCTGCAAAATTCTATTTGATGGCTATCAACGCGTACTGGCTGAAACCTGCGTTAATGAAGGCCTGCATTTCTCTCCGGCCCCAAATGAGGTGCTTAAACAGCCTTTCTTTACGAAGGCGGAGTATGCCAGAGCCAAAGGGCTGGCGGACCCTGATGCCGCCACCTTATCGGACCACATACACATGAATACGCGCTACGCGGCGGATGTTTTTGCCGTTTTTCATACCAACGTACTGACCGCCAGTGTTTAGACTCACTGCCGACATTGGGAACTTTCAGGGACGTTTGTAAATCGATGCTTGTCACAATGCAGGGTCATAGTCGCTGAGGCGCTTGCCGGGCTCGTCCACGAACATTTCGGGCAGCGCTTCGGCGGATTGGATCAGGTCCACGCGGAACACACGGAACGCGTCGCGCAGTTCGCACCAGCTGGTCAGGGTCCAGACGCGGCCCCAGTATTCCATATGCAGCGGGCGCACGGTGCGGGTGGTCACGCGGTCGCCTTTGGAATGATAGGTCAGCCGCAGCTTTTGCCGGGCGCGGATGGCGGCGCGCAGGGTTGGCATATGGGCCGCCCCGCGCGCGGCATCGGCAAAGGGGTAGACGGCGAACTTCCACTTGTCGGCCTCTGCGATGGTGCGTTCGGGCAGCACCGCATCTACCTTGGCCGCGAGGCTGAGGGCCGCGGATTTCAGCGTCTCGTCTGCCGCCTCCGCGACGATGGCCATGCCGAGGTTGAGCGCCTCGAGCTCTTCGGCGGTCAGGGTCAGTGGCGGCAGGCTGATCGCGCTCGTGATCATGTAACCGACGCCGCGCTCGCCCTCCACCGGGACGCCGGAGGCCTGCAACGTCTCCATGTCACGATAGAGGGTGCGCACCGACACGCCCACGGCCTGCGCCATCTCCTGCGCGCGGTGCAGCTTGCCGTCGCGCAGGATCTGGATCAGCTCAAAGAGGCGGTCGGTGCGGCGCATGTCACTCCTGTTGAAGATGAACCGTGGCGTGTCGCGTCACGGCAGTGGGCGCGTCGATCATCGCCATGAAAGGGCCTGCGGCGGGTGTCTCCATGATCGCGGCGGCAGCGGCCTGGGCAAAGGCCGCGTCCTGCCACAGGATGTGATCGGTCCAGAGGCCGTCGGCATCCACGCTCAGGTCGCGCCGGACAAAGCCGCCTGTGGCGCGCAGGAACGGCTCCATCGCGGCGGCGGCGTCGGCAAAGGCCTGAAGCGTACAGCCATCGGTGAGGCGGAAGGTGACGATTTCAGCAGTTCGGGTCATGATATGGTCCTCCATCAGGTGTGATGGGGGTGGTTTAGCGGGGTGCAACTGACATTAACCTGTCAGTTGGATGCGCGCCACACGCAAATTTCGGGCTTTTGGCCGGGCGCGGGGCACTTCCCGCCCTCCGAAACCTTTCACGGGCAGGGGCGCGTGGGCTACATCAAACCCGACAGGCGGCGCCGGGCCGCCAGAGATGGGAGCAATGACATGCTGAACAATATCGGATTACCGGGGATCCTGCTGATCGCGGTTGTGGTGCTGGTGCTTTTTGGCCGGGGCAAGATCGCGAACCTGATGGGTGAGGTCGGCAAGGGGATCACTTCGTTCAAGAAAGGCGTGAACGAAGGCAAGGAAGAGATCGAAGCGGCCACCGCCGAAGAGGCCAAGGACGTCACGCCCGGGTCCGAAAAAGACAAGGTCTGATCCGTGTTCGACCTCGGCTGGACCGAGATGCTGGTCGTAGGTGTGGTGGCGTTGATCGTCATCGGACCCAAGGACCTGCCGGTTGTGTTTCGCAATGTGGGCCGCTGGGTCGGCAAGGCGCGGGGCATGGCACGGGAGTTTTCCACGGCCATGAGCCAAGCCGCAGACGAATCCGGTGTGCGCGACCTGCAAAAGACGATCAAGACGGCGGCCAATCCGGTGGGATCGGCCATGGACGGCGTCAAGGAGGCGGCGCGCGATGTGACCTCATCGCTCAAGGACCTCGACCCGGACAGCGAGACCGGCAAGCTGGCCGCCGAAAAGGCCGCGCGCACCGCCGAACGCATGGAAACGTCGAAGAAAATCCAGGCGGCTACGGCTCGTGCGAATGCCGAGCGGATGCAGAAAGAGGCGGCAGAGGCCCTGAAAAAGGCCGAAGCGCTGGAAGCAGACACCGCGCCCAAGAACAAAGAGAGCTGATACGTGAGCCAGACCGAAGAGATTGAGGACAGCACCGCCCCGCTGATCGAGCATCTGGCCGAACTGCGCACCCGCCTGATCCGGTCGGTGATGGCGTTTGTGGTGGGGATCGTGCTGGCCTTTACCGTGGCCGAGCCGATCCTGCAGTTCCTGCTGGACCCGATCAAGGAGACGTTGATCGACCTCGGTGATCCGTCGCCGACGATGCAATATACCAGCCCGCAGGAATATCTGTTTACGCTGTTCCGCATTTCGATGGTGTTCGGCTTTGCGCTGGCGTTCCCGGTGATCGGCTTCCAGATGTGGCGCTTTGTGGCGCCGGGGCTTTACCGGCAGGAAAAGAACGCGTTTCTGCCATTTCTCGTCGCCTCGCCGCTGATGTTTTTGCTGGGCGCGTCCTTTGCGCATTTTGTGGTCACGCCGCTGGCGATGGCGTTTTTCCTGGGCTTTGTGGACGTGCCATCGGTTCTGACGGAGATGTTTGGCCGCCTCACCGGCGCGGAGGATGCGGTGAACGCGCCGGTGGCCGAGGCCGAAGGTATTCGCATCACCTTCTTTGGGAAGGTGAACGAAAGCCTTGATATCACGCTGAAATTCATCATGGCCTTTGGCTTGTGCTTTCAACTGCCCGTGCTGCTGACGCTGATGGGCAAGGCCGGGCTGGTCAGCGCCGAAGGGCTGGGCAATGTGCGCAAATACGCGGTTGTCGGCATTCTGGTGCTGGCCGCGCTGGTCACACCGCCGGATGTGATCACGCAAGGGATCCTGTTCGTCGTGGTCTACGGTCTTTATGAGGTGTCGATCCAGCTGGTCAAACGGGTGGAGAAGAAGCGCGACGCAAAGCTGCGCGAAGAGGGCTATTTCGACGACGAAGATGACTTTGACGACGCCCCCGAAGAAGACGTGAAGTGATGTTGCACGGCGGCATGATCAACGACCCGATGGAGCGGATTGCCGAAGCGTTGGAGCGGATGGCGCCCGCGCCGCTGGCCGCACCTGATTTCGGGTCGGCCAGCGCCTTTGTCTGGCAGACGGGGCCGGACCGGCTGGAGCCGGTGCAGGCGGTGTCCCGTATCCCGCTGGATCTGCTGCTGGGGGTGGAGCGGTCGCGTGATACCTTGCTGGCCAACACGCAGCAATTCGCCAAGGGGTTGCCCGCCAACAACGCGCTGTTGTGGGGCGCGCGAGGTATGGGAAAATCCAGCCTTGTCAAGGCGATACATAGGTTTCTTGAGACGGAATTCCCGCAACTGAAGATCGTGGAGTTGCACCGCGAGGACCTGCCGTCGGTTGGGCGGCTGCTGAACGTGCTGCGGCAAGCACCGGACGCGCGCTTTGTCCTTTTTTGCGACGATCTGAGCTTTGGCCATGACGACCAGCACTACAAATCGCTCAAGGCGGTACTGGATGGCGGGATCGAGGGGCGGCCCGACAACGTGATCCTCTATGCCACGTCGAACCGGCGGCACCTGATGCCCCGCGACATGATCGAGAACGAGCGCAGCACGGCGATCAACCCGTCCGAGGCGGTCGAGGAAAAGGTGTCGCTGTCGGACCGGTTCGGGCTGTGGCTGGGCTTTCACGCCTGCGATCAGGACCAGTATCTGGCGATGATCCGGGGCTATTGCGCGGCCTATGGGGTCGCCATTGACGACGACACGCTATGGGCCGAGGCCATCGAGTGGCAAGCGACACGCGGGTCGCGGTCGGGTCGGGTGGCGTGGCAGTATTTCTGTGATCTGGCGGGGCGTCGCGGCGTCGCGATTTAGGCGGCGAGCGCGCGCGCTTCGGACCCGCGCAGGCAGGGGGCGGCTGTGGGTCCGTAGGCGGCGATGTCGGGAAACAGTGCTGCAATCTCCGCCTGTGCGGCGGGGCTGACAGCCTCAAGCGCCACCGTTCCGGGATAGAGCGTTTCGCTCCAGACACCGTGCGCGCGGACGACGTGGTGCCGGTCCATCAGCACGTGGCAATAGGTGATCAGCCCGCCGGTGTGGCGATAGACGCCGTCCATGCCTAGCAGGTCCTTGGCCCGCACCAGCACTTCGTCCTGGCCAAAGAGCAGTTCGGCGCGCCAGTCGCTGAGCAGGATCGCGTGTTGGGCAGAGACAACCAGATCGTGATCGTTGCCCAGCGTCCCGCGTGTGATGACAATGGGGGCCAGGTCGCCCTGCGCCATCACGGTCGACGCACCGGCCCAGCGGATGGGCTGCGCGCCCATGGTGCCGGTCAGCACCATGTCCCCGGCCCGCAGCGTTTCCACGAGCCTGGCACCGTCGGGCGTGTCAATCCGGGTCCCGGCGGCGAAACAGACGATTTGCGCGCCAAGGTCAAGGTGGGGCGTCAGCGCGTCGTTCTCGACAATCGCGCCGATGGTCAAGTCGGTATTGGGCGGCGGCATCCCGTCGGGGAATACGAGGAAATAGCCGTCTTCGTCGTCGGCGCCCGCATCGGTGCCGTCGTTCAGATCGTTGTCGTTGTTGAGGTCCACATCGATGACGCCGATGCGCCACGTGTTGGTGCCGTCGGTCACCTCGAAAGTGTAATCCCAGATGACCTGCCGTTCGATCCCGTCGATAAAGACCGTCTGCTGGCCGACACCGCCGAACTGTTCCTGCGGGTCCACCGTTTCGTTGGCCGCGCCGGTGCCGTCACCGTTGAACTGGGTTGCACCGTCGTTTTCGTTGACCACGAAATAGGTGGTGTTGCCGGAATAGCTCCAGGTGCCCGTGGGGGCAAAGGCATAGTCGTTGGGCGCCCCGTCAACGGTCGTCTGAATGCCGCGCAGGGCAAAGGTGTAGGCATAAAAGACCGGCATGAACCAATCCAACTGATTTCGTTGAATTGTTTCTGCCCGCTCAACGCGGCAGCCATAGGGCCATACGCCGCCGTTTTAGTAAAATTAGGGGAAACATTAGGGCAAATGCGGCGGATCTACCCCCTGATACGGGAATCCGCCGCCTCTGTGCCTTATTCGAGGAACGGCGTCGGATCGACGCTGTCAAAGCCGTCGCGCACTTCAAAATGCACGAATGCATCGTCGGCGCTGGCGCGCAGGGCGGCGATGGGCTGGCCCTTGCGGACGGTGTCGCCCTTGGTCACCTTCACGTCGTCCACATTGGCGTAGACTGTCAGCAGGTTGCCGTCGTGGCGCAGCACGATGATCGGCACGCCTTCGGCGCTTTGGGTGATGGCGGCGACGGTGCCACCGGCGGCAGCATTCACCGGCGTGCCGGGGGCAGCCTTGATGTCGATGCCCTCGTTCCGGCCTTTGGCGTAAGGGCGGATGATGCTGCCCACCACCGGAAAGGCGAACGCGCCCGCGTTGGCCGGTCGGGTGGCGGTGCCCACATCGGCGACGGGTTCGGGATCAGGCGTTTGTGCTGCGGTCGCCGTCTCCTCGTCATCGGGCAGGGGCCGGGTTGCACTGGGCGGCGTCGGTGTCGGGGACCCTTCGCCCGGTGCGGTGGTGGCATCATTCGTGGGTGCGGCGGGGCGGGGGGCCGCGACGCGCGCAACGGGGATCAGCAGGAACTGGCCCTCGCGCACGGCGAAATCAGCGCCAAGCCCGTTCCATTCGGCCAGCGACTTGGCAGGCACATTGTATAGCCGCGCGATGGTAAAGGCCGTCTCGCCCCGTTCGACACGGTGGCGGATCGGCTCTTGTCCGGTTTGGGGCAGGGGGCGAACGGCGGGTGCGGGGTTTGCTGCCGGCGTCGGCTCGGCACTGTCGATGGCGTTGCCGGCCAGCGTGGTGACGTCCACCGTGGGCGGCTGAATCGGGCCGGTGCCCACGGCACCCGTGGCAGGCGAGGGTTCGGCGACGCGGCGGGGCAGGGCGATCACCTCGCCTGCGCGCAGCGGTACGTCCGGTTCGATCCCGTTGAAGCGGCCCAATTCGTTCGGGGGTAGACCGACACGCGCCGCAACATCCGCCAGCGTGTCGCCACGTTCGGCGACAGCCACCTGATAGCCGGGATAGGATATCACGCCGCGCTGGTCGGGGCGGGGGCGGTCCTCGGTCGCGGTCTGGGCGGCCTGACTGGTGGTGAACCCACCCCCGATCCCGCGCAGATCGAAATCGAGCGGATCGTCACAGGCGGCCAGCACCGTCAGGGCACAGGTGGACAAGATCAGCGGCGCGCGCCGCGTACGGGTGGTGGGAAACATCTGCATCGTCCTCTTCCGGGCCTCTATGCTGAGGTCTTGCCGGTTGGTGGTCTTTTACACCAGTTTCACTCTTTGCCCAAGCCCTCCAGCAGGGGAACGAAGCGGACCTCGCGCAACTCGTCATATTCGAGGCCGGTGTCGTGCTTGCGCACACGGATCAGGCTTTGGACCGCATCGGACTGGCCCACGGGCAGCACCATGATGCCGCCGACCTTGAGCTGTGCCAGAAGCGGGCCCGGCGGGTCCTCGGCGGCGGCGGTCACTATGATGCGGTCAAACGGGGCCTGATCGGGCAGGCCGTGGCTGCCGTCGCCTGTGATCGCGGTGATGGTATGCAGGTCCAGCTCTTCGAAGATGGCGCGCGCCTCGCGCACCAGCCGCCGGTGCCGGTCGATGGTGTAGACGCGGCGGGCAATCTTGGCCAGGATCGCGGCTTGATAGCCCGAGCCGGTCCCGATCTCGAGCACCTTGTCGCGGGGCGTGACCTGCAGCGCCTGCGTCATCAGGCCCACGACCGAAGGCTGGCTGATCGTCTGGCCGCAGGCGATGGGCAGGGGCATATCCTCGTAGGCGCGGTCGGAAAAGAGACCGCGCACAAAGGGGCCGCGGTCGATCTCTTCCATCGCTTGCAGGACGGCCTTGTCCGTCACCCCGCGCGAGCGCAGGGCATAAAGGAACTGCATCTTGCGCGTGGCGAGGTCGTCTTCGGTCATGTGGCGATGCCTGCCAGCGTGTCGAGCATGTCGTGCGCGGTCATGTCGGCGCGCATCGGCGTGACGGAGATGTAGCCGTCGAGGTTCAGGGCCGCGTCGGTGTCCGGTGCGGTCTGGCGATGCTGGTCGCCGCCCCTGATCCAGAGGAACTGGCGGCCCGAGGGCGAGGTCGTCGCCTCGGTGTGAAAGCCGCGCCCGGGGCGCAGGCCCTGCGGGCAAAGGCGCGTGCCCTTGACGTCCGCCGCCGCCACCGGCGGCACGTTGACGTTGTAGAACAGCTGGTAGCCCGGCTGATCGCCGGGTGTGGCGGCAAGGATCCGCTCAACGACGCCGCGCCCGTGCACGGCGCTGGCCTCGAACGGGTCGGCAAGATCGCGGTTGCCGGGGCCGTAGTATTGCGACAGGGCGACGGACAGCACGCCTTGCAGCGCCCCTTCGACCGCCGCACCCAGCGTGCCGGAATAGAGCGCGTTTTCGGCAGAATTGTTGCCTCGGTTCACGCCGGACAGGATCAGGTCGGGCGGGCCGGGCAGGATATCATGCAGCCCCGCCAGAACGCAGTCCGCCGGGCTGCCTTCGACGGCAAAGCGCGTATCGCCGATTTGCTGAACCATGAAGGGCCGGGTGTAGCTGATGCAGTGTCCGACGCCGGATTGCTCGAACGCGGGCGCGACCGTCCAGACATCGTCGCTGAGGCTGTGGGCGATGGTGTCGAGCACGGCGAGCCCCGGTGCGGAGATGCCGTCGTCATTGGTGATGAGAATGCGCATGGTGCTGCCCCTTTGCGCTTTAGTAGGCGAGCGGTGGGGACGGGGCAACGTGCGGGAGCCTCCGGCGGGGATTTTTTGGGGACAGAGACGGGGATGCGTTGCGCACCGGACTCAGTTCGGGGCGTGAGGGTGGTTTCGGTTGCGGGATGGCGCTGATGAGTTCACGCCGTAAGTGCGGCGAGGATGCGGGCCGCTTCGGCGGTGGGATCGGCGAGGCTTGCGCGATCTTCGCCCGGATGGAAGCGGGCGCGGGTGGCGGTGGGCATCGGCGCGGGCGTCGCGATGTGGACCTGCGGCCCGGTCTTGGTCGTCTCGGCCTGCCAGGAGCGGGCGAGCGCCACCTGCGCAGCCTTGGTGGCACCGTAGGCGCCAAAGAACTTTGCCCCGCCGCGCGGATCGTCAAAGAACAGCGCCTGCCCCTCGGGGCCCAGCAGCGGCGCGATATAGGTGATCAGCGTGCCGGTCGCGGTGACGTTGACTGCGATGGATTTGCTCATGTCCTTGGCGTTGATCATGCTGGCGGGCGACAGGGGGGCGGCGTGCACGGCGGCGTGCACCCACAGGTCCAGTTGGCCCCAGCGATCATATATGCCCCGGCACAGCGTTTGCATCGCCGCGTCGGTCGTGATGTCCATCGGCGCAAGCGTCGCGGCCCCGCCTTTGGTCTTGATGTCGTCATCCAGCTCTTCGAGCGCGCCGGTGGTGCGGCCCACGGCGATGATGTGGTGCGTCGGCGCAAGAGCGAGGGCCATGGCGTGGCCCAGCCCGCGAGAGGCGCCGGTTATGAGAGCGGTCTTGTCGGTCATGGGCGTGGTGTGCCGCGTCGCGCGCAGGGCGTCAAGCCGCCGGGCGGATCGCGTCGCGCGTGGGCAGGCGCATGACGGTTGCGGTGCCGTTCCGGGACGCCAGGGTGAGCGCGACGTCGGAGATGGCGACGACCGTGGCCTGCCGCACCGCGTCGCCCACGGACACCGGAACGATCTCGCCCGCAGGGGTGCGCAGCAAGGCGCGGCGCGCCGCCTCGGAACCTGCGATGCCGATCAGGGTCAGCCGCCGCAGGGGCAGGGTGCCACGCTCGGTGGCAAAGGCCGCTGTGGCGGCGTTGGTGTCGGTGCTCATGCCTCGTCTCGTCCTCTTGTGCGGATCTTGGAGGCGGGCGCCTAGCATGGGCTGGCGGGGGGCTGAACGGGGTGTCACGCGGATGTGAGGGGTGCCGTCGCGGCAACGGCGGGCTTATGCCGCCTTGGCCCGGTGATAGGTGAATGTCAGCTGCGCCAGCTGCCGCAGCGCGTCCATCGGCAGGGGCAGATCGGTGGCCACGGACAGGCGCCGCCGCCCGTCGCTGTCAAAGGCGTCGGGACAGCGCGTGGTGATCCGTGCGGCGAGGTCGGTCTTGCAATCGACAAAGAGGTCGAGCCGGTGGGGCGTGGTTGCGTTCCAGCTGAGCCGCAGCGTGCTGCCTGTGCGGGGCTTGACCGGACGCCAGGCGGGCTGGCCCCACTTGAGGCTTTCGGTCAGAGGACCGGTCCGGGCGGCGTCGGCCACTTGCCAACACGTGGTGCGGATGGCGAGGGCGTGGGACTGGGCCGCATCAGGCCAGAGCGCGAAGGTGTTCAGCAGGTCAGGGGCGAGCGGTGGCATGGTGACACTCTGCGCGATGGTCCTGTCAGTTTCCGGCAGCAGCTATTCCGCCGCCTTCATCTCGAACCCTTTTTCGATCATGTCGGCAGGCTCCACCGGGTATTCGCCGCTGAAGCACGCGTCGCAATATTGCGGGGCAGCGGGGTCACGGCCCTTGGCCTCGCCCACGGCGCGATAAAGGCCATCGAGCGAGATGAACCGCAGCGAATCCACGCCAAGATGTGCGCACATCTCGTCCTCGGACATCGTGGCGGCCAGCAGCTTTTCGCGGTTGGGCGTGTCGACGCCGTAAAAGCAGGGCCAGGCGGTGGGCGGGGACGCGATGCGGAAATGGACCTCTGCCGCGCCGGCATCCAGGATCATCTCCTTGATCTTGCGGGAGGTGGTGCCGCGCACGACGGAATCGTCCACAAGGATCACACGTTTGCCACGGATCAACGCGCGGTTGACGTTGAGCTTGAGCCGGACACCCATATTGCGGATCTGTTCCGTCGGCTCGATGAAGGTGCGGCCCATATATTGGTTGCGGATGATGCCCATCGCATAGGGAATGCCCGATGCCAGCGCATAGCCAATCGCCGCAGGCGTGCCGCTGTCGGGCACGGGGCAGACAAGGTCCGCCTCCACCGGGGTTTCCTTGGCCAGTTCGCGGCCAATCGCCTCGCGGGTTTCATACACGGACCGGCCACCGAGGATGCTGTCGGGGCGGCTGAAATAGACATGTTCAAAGATACAGAACCGGGGTTTTTGCGGGCGAAATGGAAAGCGGCTGTCGATGCCGTCTGCGGTGATCACCACCATCTCGCCCGGTTCGATCTCGCGCACGAACTCGGCCCCGATGATGTCGAGCGCGCAGGTCTCGGAACTGAGCACATAGCCGGTGTCCAGCTTGCCCAGCACCAGCGGGCGCACACCGAGCGCGTCGCGCACGCCGATCAGTTTGGTGCGGGTCATGGCGACGACGGAAAACGCCCCTTCGACGCGGCGCAGCGCGTCTTCCATCCGTTCGGGGATGTTGCGCTGCAGCGAGCGGGCCATCAGGTGGATGATGCATTCGCTGTCAGACGAGCTCTGGAAGATCGAGCCGCGCTCGATCAGCTCGCGGCGCAGGGCGTCGGCATTGGTGATGTTGCCGTTGTGGGCGATGGCGGCCCCGCCCATCGCGAACTCGCCAAAGAACGGCTGCACATCGCGGATCGCGGTCTGACCCTTGGACCCGGCAGTGGAGTAGCGCACATGCCCGATGGCGAGCGAGCCGGGCAGCGTTTCCATCACCTTTTGCGAGGTGAAGGTGTCGCGGACATAGCCAAAGCGCCGGGCGGAGTTGAAGCCCTGATCAGGGTGGTAGGCGACGATGCCGCCCGCCTCTTGTCCACGGTGTTGCAGGGCGTGCAGGCCGAGGGCTACGAAATTGGCTGCATCCAGTGTGCCGAGCACGCCGAAAATGCCGCATTCCTCCCTGAGTTTATCATCGTCGAACGGATGAGCCGGAGGCATCACGGCGTCGGCATATGTTTCGGACAAGGGGCAGCTCCGAATCCTAGAACAGGGATATGCGCGGTGTAGCAAGCCGCGCCTGTCCTGTCACGAAAGGATCATAATTCAGGTCATGCTGCCGCTGCGTAATCGGGCGCAGGCAGGCGACCTGACCAAAGAGCGAGCAAAGCGCGCGTCTCGCCATAGCTTTTGCGCTGGAAAAAGCCGGGCTCGGCGTTGTCGGTGTGCAGCAGCAGACCGGTCTGGGCATAGACCATCTCCTCGTCCGCGAAGGTGAGGGTGATCAGCGCCGCGCGGTGATCCGGCTGGCGGCGAATGCCCTGCCATCCACAAAGGGCTTGCAGCGGAACCGACAGGATCGGCGCGTCGCTGATCGACGCGGGAACGTGCAGGGCGACGGATGCGGTGGCGGGCAACAGCAGGTCCGTGCAGGCCCCCAATGTGCCGCCGGGGACGTGGATGAGCTGTGTGGGTGCCGCCGTGGAAACGCTGCGCATTCGGGTGAACCCGCCATCAAGGGTTGCGACGCTATCGCCTGCCTTGATTGCGCGGGCCGGTTTCCAGCCGGTTTCTGTCTCGAGCAGTGTGGCGGCACAGGTGGTGATGTTGTGGTCAAGTGCGGCAATCGGGTTGACGGGGGCAAAGGTCTGGAAGGCGGTTTCGTGGTTCAGGAACATGGGTTTTCTCCGGTATGAAAGCTGAGAATGTGTCGTTGTCTGAACCCAGATCACTCCACAAATCTGCCGCTTTTTCGACACAACCGGGGCCAATTGCAGGCACTGTTTCTAACGGGGGGTTAATGGCCGCACGGCAGTCAACGCTGATCGCTGCGGGGCAACGCCTTTAGGAATTGGTTAACCAAGACAGGGTGTTCGGGCGCGATTCTGCCTCGCGAAGCGCGGGTGGTCAGACGCTGTGAATCACTCGCCACAATTGCCGACGAGTGTCTCGTATTGGCGTGTGATCCAGCCGAGTGCCTCTTCGGGGTTTTGGTCCTCGATGGAGGCGGTGAAGCGTCCGAACACGGCTGCCGACCGGCTTTCGTCCACGATGGTGAATTCCTGCCCGGTGATGACCGTGTCGTAGACAAAGAACGCGATGGCCACGAGCAGGATGCCGCGCGCCACGCCAAAGAGGAAGCCCAGCCCCTGATCGATCCCCCCCAGCGCCGAGCGCTGGACAATGGATGAAAAGAGCGGGGTAAAGAGCGACACGACAATAAGCGCCACGGCAAAGACCAGCGCGAAGGCACCGATAATGCTCAGCTCGCAACTGTCGGCGATGAAATCGCCCACGACGGGGATCTCGCGGACCAGCGGCTCGACCCGCGGGGCAAAGAGAAAGGCGAGGATCGCGGCGGCAATCCAGCCCGCAATCGCCATGGCCTCACGCACAAAGCCGCGCCCATAGGCCAGCAGGGCCGACAAAATGATGACCACGGCGACGGCACCGTCGATGATGGTAAAACCTTCCATGGTCTTTCGCCCTTTTTCGTTCCGCTCTTTGTTCGGCTTGGGCGCTAACCCGCCCCGAAAACCTCGCCCACAAACCCGGTCAGGTCTGCCATTTGCTGCAGCGCCATGCCGGACACTCCTCCGGCTTTGCCGCCTTTCGGAGCGATGGCCGAGGTGAAACCAAGTTTTTGCGCTTCTTTCAACCTGTTTTCGGTTTGTGGCGTCGGTCTGAGCGCGCCAGACAGGCTAATCTCGCCAAATACAACCGTGTCGGGTGGCAGTGCGGCGTCCTCTCGCGCACTGAGCAGGGCGGCGGCAACAGCGAGGTCAGCGGCGGGTTCGTTGATCTTCATCCCGCCCGCGACATTCAGGTAGACGTCCATGCCGTTGAACGGGATGCCGCACCGCGCCTCCAGCACGGCGAGGATCATGGCGAGGCGTCCGCCGTCCCAGCCGACGACCGTGCGGCGCGGTTGGGAGTGGGGCGAGGGGGCCACGAGCGCCTGCAGTTCGCACAGGACGGGGCGGGTGCCTTCGATGCCTGCGAACACAACGGAGCCGGGGCTGGGTTGGCCCCGTTCGGACAGGAACAGCGCAGAGGGGTTGGTGACCTCGGCAAGGCCCGCGCCGGTCATCTCGAACACGCCGATTTCGTCGGCGGGGCCAAAGCGGTTCTTGACCGCGCGCAGGATGCGGAACTGGTGGCCGCGCTCGCCCTCGAAATAGAGGACGGTATCGACCATGTGTTCGACGACGCGCGGGCCTGCGATCTGCCCTTCTTTGGTCACGTGGCCGACAAGCACGACACTGATGCCCTTGCGTTTGGCAAATGTGGTCAGCTCATGGGCGGCGGCGCGCACCTGAGAGACCGAGCCGGGGGCGCTGTCCACGGTATCGAGCCACATGGTCTGGATCGAATCGATGATGGCGAGGCCGGGTGCCTCCTGTTCCAGCGTGGTCAGGATGTTGCGCAGGTTGGTGTCGGCGGCGAGCTTTACCGGTGCATCGCCAAGGCCGAGGCGCTGGGCGCGCATACGGACCTGGGCACTGGCCTCTTCGCCGCTGACATAGATCGTCTTGAGCCCCGCCTGCCCGAACCGCGCAGCGGCCTGCAACAGCAACGTGGATTTGCCGATGCCCGGATCGCCGCCCACCAGGATGGCGGAGGCAGGCACGAGGCCGCCGCCCAGCACGCGGTCCAGCTCGTCCATGGTCGAGCGGGTGCGGGGGGGCGGCGTTTCCTCGGCACTGAGGTCGGTGAGCGTGACGGTGGCCCCGCGTTTGGCGCCCAGCCCCTTGCCCGGGGTGGCGGACAGCCCTGTGTCCTCCTGAATGGTGTTCCACTCGCCGCAGGCGTCGCAGCGCCCCGACCATTTGGTAAAGGACGCGCCGCAGGCGGTGCAGGTGTATGAGGTGCTCGATTTTGCCATGCCGCCTGATGTGCCAGCGTGGGCGGCGTGCGACAAGCCCCGTTATTCGGCGCGCATGGGCAGTTGCGTGACCACGTTGCCGGTGTCGGCAGGGGCTTGCGTCAATTCGGGCAGCAGCCGCTCCATCTCGTCCAGCAATCGTTCGAGATGGGCGCGGGCGACGTTTTCCTCCAGCTCCAGCCGGTTGATCCAGGTGGAGAATTCGGTGTGGATAGCGCGGGCCTGTTCGAGCCGCTCGTTGAACCGCTCGATCTCGAACTGGCGTTCCTGCAGAAAGGACCGGGCGCGGGCGACCTTGTCGTCGGAATACGCCTCGGCCACGTCGCGGCTGATATGGGACATCTTGGCCGCCAGTTCGAGCAGCTCCGGCTCGAGCATGCCAAGATCGGGGTGATCGCGCAGAAAGGCGAGGCGGTCGCGGGTGCTTTCAAAGGCGTCGGCAAGGGTGAACGCGCCAGAGCGGTCCGCATGATGGGCGGCGTGATAGGCGCGCGTGATGTCGTCCACGCCGACGCTGAACTGGCGGTGCGAGGTCTCCAACCGCAGGATGCGGGCGTTGGAGGGCAGGAAAAAGCACAAGGTGACGGCAAATACGGTCAGGCCGACCTGCACATACGCGCCTGCGTCAGGCACCGGCCGGCCGCCCCGTGTGACGGCAAGGTCGATCCAGGGCAGGTAACCCGCGGTGGCGAGGGCCGTCGCCATGACCAGCGCCAGGGCAAGAATGGCAAAAAGGATCAGCGCAATGCGCTGCATCACGGCAGCAAGGAGCCGCCCGGCTTGGAGAACATGAACCACGGTCTTCCCCCCAGAAGACAATCAACACGAGCGCCAGCTTACCGCTAAAGGCGCGAAATGACAGTCAAAACTCTCTGCGGGCTGCAGGATATGCGATGGCTTTGTTTCGAGAATGGAAACAATGCTGATTTACCGGCGCTTTTGTTCCGTCATGTAGCTGACCCAGAGCGAGGTGACGATGCAGACGGTGAAGAGGTACAGGCCCCATGCCGTCTCGAGCCTGCCGACGCCAATACCCTTGGCCAGCGTGATGTAGAGCGCGATCAGAAAGATGTCGGCCATGGCGAGCTTGCCGAGGATGGCCAGCACCGGCTCCACCCGGGGGCTGAGCAGCCGCCAGTGGATGAGGGCGAGGCCGATGGTTTTGAGGTAGGGGGCAAAGAGGGCAAAGATCGTGACAACAAGGGCGAGGAATATGTCAGATGCCCAGAGCGATTGCAGCCCGGTGATCACGGAGATTTCGTCGAGCGCAAAGAGCGGCAGCAGCCCGGCCTTCATCAGCGGCGCGAACCATGAGACGGGATAGAGCACCAGGAGCGTGAGGTTGATCCAGCGATGCATGTGTCGTCCTTTTCGTCTTGCCGTCGGGTGGAACTGTTTGCTGCGCAAAGGCGCCCACCCGCCGACCCCGGTCTAGCGCACGGCCTCGATGGGCCCTTCGGCACGGCCGTGGATGAATTGTTGCAGATATGGGTCGTCGGCGCTGTCCATGTCGGCCACGGGACCGGTCCAGCGGATCTTGCCGCCATGCAGCATGGCGACGGTGTCGGCGATGGTGCGCACGGAACTCATGTCATGGGTGATGGTCATGGTGGTGGCACCCATTTCAGTGACGATCTCGCGAATGAGATCGTTGATCACACCGGCCATGATCGGGTCGAGACCGGTGGTGGGTTCGTCAAAGAAGATGATCTCGGGCTCGGCGGCGATGGCGCGGGCGAGGCCCACGCGCTTTTGCATGCCGCCCGACAGCTCTGCCGGCAGGCGGTCGGCGACATCCGGGGTCAGGCCCACGCGGCGCAGTTTTTCGATGGCGACGGCGCGGGCTTCATCGCGGGGTTTGGCAAGTGAGCCGCGCAGCAGCCGGAAGGCCACGTTTTGCCAGACCGGCAGCGAGTCAAAGAGGGCAGCCCCCTGGAACAGCATGCCGAAGCGGGCGAGGAACGCGTCGCGGTCGGTCTTGGTCACGTCTGTACCATCGACGGTGATCGTGCCCTGATCCGGGGTGATCAGGCCGAGGACGGATTTGATCGCCACGGATTTGCCGGTGCCGGAGCCGCCGATGATCACCAGTGACGTGCCTTTGGCAACGTCGAGATTGACGCCGCGCAGAACGTGGTTTTGCCCGAAGCTTTTGTGGACGTTGTCGAGTTTGATCATGTGGCGGGCCCTCTGGCGGGCTGCGGGAGCCTCCGGCGGGGATTTTTTGGGGACAGAGACGGGGATGCGTGCTGCGTTAGGGTGTGGGTCATACGGAGAAGAAGACCCCCGTGAGGATGAAGTTGGCGGCGAGGATCAGGACGGCGGCGGCTTCGACCGAGCCTTTGGTCGCGCGGCCCACGCCCTGGGCACCGCGGCCTGATTGCATGCCGAAATAGCAGCCCATCAGGGCGGCGATGCAGCCGAAGACGGCCCCTTTGGCCAGAGACGAGGCGATGTCGCGCGCCTCAAGAAAGTCGATGGTGTTCTGGATATAGGTGGCGGCGTTGAAGCCCAGCGTGCCGGTGGCGACAGCGTAGCCGCCGAAGATGCCGATGATGTCGCCCACACCCACGAGCAGCGGTACCACCAGCGTGGCGGCCAGAACACGGGGCACAGTGAGGTATTTCATCGGGTGCGTGCTGAGCGTGACAAGCGCGTCGATCTGTTCGGTAACCTTCATCGTCGCAATCTCGGCGGCGATGGAGGAGGTGACGCGGGCGGCAATCATCAGGCCCACCAGCACCGGGCCAAGCTCGCGCACCATGCCAATGGCGACGATCTGTGGCACGACCGCTTCGGCGTTGAAGCGCGCGCCGCCGGCGTAGATCTGCAGCGCCAGCGCGCCGCCGGTGAACAGAGCGGTGAGGCCGACCACCGGCAGGGACAGCCAGCCTATGTTCAGCAGCGCCAGGCCAAACTCGCGCGGGTAGAAAGGCGGGCGGATCAGGTGGCTGAGCGTTGCCCCGGCAAAGAGCGCGACACGGCCGATGGCCGCCAGCAGGGCCAGCACGCTGCGGCCCAGAGCGGCCAGCAGGCTCATTCCACGTAGTCCCGGTGGTAACGCCCTCCCAGGGCTGTCAGGATTTCGTAGCCGATCGTGCCTGCAGCCTCGGCCAGTGTGTCGACAGAAGTGTGCCGGCCCAGCAACTGCAGCACCTCCGGGTCGTCGCCGGCATCGGTCACATCGGCAGTGATCAGATCCATCGACACGCGCCCCACCACGGGGCAGGGCGTGTCATCGGCATAAAGCGTGGTTTTGGGGCCGATGGCCCGGATCAGCCCGTCGGCATAGCCGCCCGACACGGTCGCGACCCGCGATGGCCGGGTGGCGATCCAGGTGTTGCCGTAGCCGACCGCCTCGCCCGGGTCGACGTCGCGGATCTGGATGACGGGCATGTCGAGGGTAACCACCGGTTCGGCGTTCACGAACGGCAGCCCGCCATAGAGGCCGACGCCCGGGCGGGTCATGTCAAAATGGTAGTCCGGGCCGAGCAGGATACCGCCCGTGGCGGCCAGCGACCGGGGCACGTCGAGCCCATCGGTCATGGCGCGGAACGTATCGAGTTGTTGGGCATTCATCGGGTGGTGGTCGTCATCGGCACAGGCCAGATGCGACATCAGCAGCACCGGGCCCTGCGCCACGGCGATGTCACGCACGGCGGACCATTCGGCAGGCTCCATCCCCAGCCGGTTCATGCCGGTGTCGAGCTGGATGCCGAACGCGGCACCGGGCAACGCCTCCACATGGCGCAGCATCTGGTCGACCGAATTGAGATGCGGGATCAGGTGCGCGCTGCGGATGGCGTCGGTGTCCCCGGCCATGTGGCCGGAAAAGACGTGAATTTCGGGGCCAAAGCCCAGATGGGCGCGCAAATCGGTGCCTTCCTGTGCGGTGGCGACAAAGAACTGGCGGGCGCCGGCCCTTGCAAGCGCAAGCGCCACATGCGGCGCGCTGAGCCCGTAGCCGCTGGCCTTGACTACCGCGGCGGTCTCACATTCGGTCAGGGTGTCGAGGGCCTGCCAGTTGCGCACGATGGCGCCAAGGTCGATTGTGAGCGTCGCGGATGTCATGCGCGCCTGTTTGGCAGTCTGCAGGCCCTTGGAAAAGGGGGAAAACGCAAGGTTCGCCTCAGGGTTCGGCAAAAATGGCGCGGTTCCGCTCCCAGATTTCCTCGCCGATGCGGCAATTGTAGGGGGCAGGGGCCTGGGCGCGGTAGATGCGGTCGGGCAATGCGCCGATCTCGAGCACCAGCTTGCGGCGCACGGCTGCCTCGAACTCGGCCCAATCGGTGACGGGCACGACAAAGGCACCCGCACCGCCGATCACGCAGGCCTCGTAATAGGCGTCGAGGTCGGGAATGTCCCAGCGCGAAAACAGGCTGTCGTCGCGGGTCATCAGTGGCAGGCCGTTGATGGTGATCCCTTGGGCCAGCACCTGATCGCGGGCCAGTGTGACGCCAGTGCCCATGTTGTTGGGGCCGTCACCAGATACATCAATGACGCGGCGCAAGCCGTTGAATCGGTTGGACTGGATGGAGGCAGCGGCATGGATCAGCGCGGCAGAGATTGAGGTGCGGCGCAACCCTTCGTCAAACTGCGCGGTGAGGGTGTCGGCGATCTGCTGGGCCTCGTCGGGTGTGGACACCATCGTCCAGGGCACGACGATGCGCTGATCCCAGACACCGGCCCATTCGACATAGGTCACGGCGATGCGGCCCAGCGGGCCGCTGGCGATGGCGGCCTGCACCTCGTCACTGGACAGGGCGGCGGCGTATCCCTGGCGCTGTATTTCCAGCTCAAACGGCTGCATGGAGCGGGAGACGTCGACGGCGAGGAACAGCTCCACATCCACTTCCTTCCGCGTATCGGCAAACAGCGGTGTGCAGAACAGGGCGAGGATCAGGGCTAGGCAACGCATGAGCGCATCAGACGCGTGCGACGCATCCCTGTCCAGTCAAGTATGGGTGTGGGCGGGCAAGTGGGATCAGAATTCCTGATCTCCGCCGCCTTGTTGCCAAGGTTGCACAAGATTTCCAAACCGTGTGAACCGACCCTCAAAGCTGAGGTCGATGGAGCCGATGGGGCCGTGGCGCTGCTTGCCGATGATCACTTCGGCGCGGCCATGCAGCCGCTCCATCTCTTCGGTCCATTTGGCCATGGACTCGAGGTCGTGATCGCCGGGCTTTTCGCGTTCCTTGTAGTATTCCTCGCGGAACACGAACATCACCACGTCGGCGTCCTGCTCGATGGAGCCTGATTCCCGCAGGTCGCTGAGCTGCGGACGCTTGTCCTCGCGGTTTTCCACCTGACGGCTGAGCTGCGACAGACCGATGACGGGAATGTTGAGTTCCTTGGCGATGGCCTTGAGGCCCATGGAAATCTCGCCGATCTCCTGCACGCGGTTGTCAGACGTACCGCGCACCAACTGGATATAGTCGACGATCAGCATGTCGAGTCCATGAGTTCGCTTCAGGCGGCGGGCGCGGGCGGCGAGCTGTGCGATGGGGATCGAGGGCGTGTCGTCGATAAAGAGCGGGCAGGCCTCCAGCGCCTTGGCGGCCTCGACGAAACGGCGGAATTCGGCTTCGGTCATGTCGCCACGGCGGATCTGTTCGCTGGGCACTTCGGCGGCCTCCGACAGGATACGCGCGGCAAGCTGTTCGGCGCTCATCTCGAGGGAGAAGAAGCCGACGACGCCACCTTCGATCGCCCCTTCGCTGCCGTCGGGTTTGAGGCCTTTCTTGTAGGCCCTGGCGATGTTGAAGGCCACGTTGGTGGCCAGCGACGTCTTGCCCATGGAGGGACGACCGGCGAGGATCAGCAGGTCTGACGAGTGCAGGCCACCGAGTTTCTTGTCCAGATCGGTAAGGCCGGTGGAGATGCCAGCGAGCCCGCCTTCGCGCTGATAAGCGGCGTTGGCGACGTTCACTGCGTCCGTTACCGCCTTGAGAAAGCTTTGGAAACCGCCTTCAGATGTGCCTTGTTCGGCGAGCTTGTAGAGCGCCTGTTCGGCCTCGACGATCTGTTCCTTCGGCTCGGAGGCGACATCGACCTTGGCCGCCTTGGCGGAGATGTCGCGGCCCAGCTGGATCAGGTCACGGCGCACGGCGAGATCATAGATCATCTGCGCATAGTCGCGTACGGCAAAGGCGCTGATCGCGGCCCCGGCGAGGCGGGCGAGATAGGCGGGACCGCCCAATTCCTTGAGGCCCTCGTCATCCTCCATGAACGCCTTGAGGGTCACGGGGCTGGCGAGGTTGTTCTTGGCGATGCGGGCCGACGCGATGTCGAAGATGCGCGCATGCACCGGGTCGTAGAAATGCTCGGCCGTGATGACGGAGGCGACGCGGTCGTAGATGTCGTTGTTTGTGAGGATCGCGCCCAGCAGTTGCTGTTCGGCCTCGATGGAGTGGGGCATGGTCTCGGCATCTTGCACCGACACGCCTGTTGGATTGATCGTTGCGATCTCGTTCATGCCCCACCTCTGCTCTTTTACCGTTGCCCGTTTCCCCCCGGGTGATGGCGGAGGTGCCACAGACAGGAGGGGTTTGGAAAGGTCCAGTAACTCTGGGGATAACCCCGTGGATCGTCCAAAACCGCGGTTTACACTTTGCCATATCTGGCTGCGCTGTCTGAGGACGCTACCACATGTGGGGCGTGTGGAGCAAAGGAATCATGGTTGTGCACAGCCGTCCACAGCCAGATTTTTCTCCGAAAAATCGCGGACGGCTGCGTATCTGCACAATGCGTCTACGTTCGGGCGGCCTGCCATGCGCGGGGGTCGTTGAGAAAGTCCTCGACCCCTTGGAGGGTGTCGGTGTCAAAGGCACCTTGCGCGCGGGCTTCGGCCAGCACGTCCCACCAGGTGCACAGGTGGTGCAGGGCAACCCCATGATCGCCAAGGGTCTTTTCGGTTTCCGGAAAGATGCCGTAGTAGAAGATCACGGCCGTATGGGCGCAGGTGGCGCCGGTGTCGCGGATGGCGTCCACAAAGCTGAGTTTCGAGCCGCCATCGGTGGTCAGGTCCTCCACCAGCAGGACGCGCTGGCCCGGGGTCATGTCGCCTTCGATGCGGGCATTTTTGCCATACCCTTTGGGTTTCTTGCGCACATAGGTCATCGGCAGGGCCATGCGTTCGGCGACGAAGGCGGCAAAGGGGATGCCCGCGGTTTCGCCGCCCGCGATGTTGTCGAATGCCTCGAAGCCCACGTTGCGCATGACCGTTACGGTGAGGAAGTCCATCAGCGTGGCGCGGATGCGCGGATGCGAGATGAGCTTGCGGCAGTCGATATAGGTGGGTGAGGGCAGGCCGGAGGCGAGGGTGAACGGCTCGGTGGCGTTGAAATGCACGGCCTTGATCTCGAGCAGCATGCGCGCTGTGAGGCGGGCGATGTCGTCAGGGGCGGGGTAGCTGGTGGGGATCATGTGCGTGTGCTTTCGACTGGTGCGCCGGGGGCACGGTACGGGCGCCTCCGGCGGGAGTTTTTCGGGCGAGATGAAGAGATCAGGTGACGCGCCAGTGCAGCGCAAAGCCCGGATCGAAGACGGTCACCGGCCCCTCGTCGGTGTCGATGTGGGTTGGCAGGTCGGGGGTGCCTTTGGTCAGTGTTACGGTGTCTGTGTTGACGGGCAGGCGGTAGAAGGCGGGACCGTTGCGGGAGGTGAAGGCCTCGAGCCGGTCGAGCGCGCCGTCCGCCTCGAACACCTGGGCAAGGATGGGCAGCGTGTTGGGCGCGGTGAAGCAGCCGGCGCAGCCGCAGGGCAGCAGCTTGTTGGCATCGGTGTGCGGGGCGCTGTCGGTGCCCAGAAAGAAGCGCGCCTCGCCGGACGTGGCTGCATTTCGCAGGGCCAGACGGTGCGTTTCGCGCTTGGCCACGGGCAGGCAGTAGTAGTGCGGTTTGATGCCACCGGCGAGGATGTGGTTGCGGTTGATCACCAGGTGGTGCGTCGTGATCGTGGCCCCCAGCGTGTCATCCTGGGCGCGGGCATAGCCCACGGCGTCGGAGGTGGTGATGTGCTCCATGACCACGCGCAGGCCCGGCGTGGCGCGGCGGATCGGGTCCAGTACGCGGTCGATGAACACCGCCTCGCGGTCGAAGATGTCGATGTCGGGGTCGGTCACTTCGCCATGGACGCAGAGCGGCAGGCCGATCTCGGCCATACGCTCCAGCGTCGGGCGGACGGTGTCGAAATCGGTCACACCGGAGGCGGAGTTGGTGGTGGCGCCGGCGGGGTAGAGCTTGACCGCCTTGACGAGGCCCGAGGCGTGGGCGGCGGCCACATCGTCGGGGTCCGTGTCTTCGGTCAGGTAGAGGGTCATCAGCGGCTCGAACGTGGCGCCTTCGGGCAGGGCGGCGCGGATGCGGTCGCGATAGGCGGCGGCTTGGGCACCGGTGACCACCGGCGGCACCAGGTTCGGCATGATGATCGCACGGGCAAAGTCGCGGGCAGTCCAGGGCAGCACGGCGCGCAGCATCGCGCCGTCGCGCAGGTGCAGGTGCCAGTCATCGGGGCGGGCAAGGGTCAGGGACGTCATGTCGCCCCGGTTAGCATGGGTCTTGCGGGCGTTAAAGAGCGTCGGACGCGTCCGGGTCATCGCCTGCTGTGCGGCGCGCCTCGATCTCGGCCAGGCGGCGCTGGAAGCGGGGGGCTTTCATCCGTTCAGTCACATTGCGGGCCAACATCTCGACCAGTTCGTCGCGCCCGCGTGCGTCCAGCGCGGCCATGAGGCGGCGCAGATAGGGGCGGTGCGTGCGCCGGTCGCGGTAGGCGGTGGCAAATGCGGCTTCGGTCAGGGTGCCGTTCGCGGCCTGTTTCAGCAGCGACAAGAGCGCGTCCATCTGCATCAGATCGCTCTGGATGGCGTCGCCCATATGGCGCATGCGCAGCTTGGTCACGCCGGTGCGGGTGAACAGAGCGGCGTGCATGGAGTCCAGCGTCTCTGCCGGGTCATAAAGCACGAAGGCCTGCGCGCAGGCATCCAGCATGTCCGGGGCGTAGCCGTAGCGCGCGGTGAAATCGGTGCGCCGCATCTCGACAAAGCGGTCGTCCCATTCGGTCACGCGCGGATCCAGCGTGGCCTGGGGCTGGATCGCGAACACGCGTGCGCCCGGGGCGGCCACGGAATATGCGGTGGCGGCATAACCGCAGGGGCCCGCGCCGTAGAACAGGATCGTCTCGAACCCGTCAAAGAACCCGTCGTCGATCAGGTTGTCAAAAAGGCCGAATACGTTGCGGTCGCGAAACCACGTGTCCCCTTCGGACACGACGCAGAGGCTGGACCAGCCATTGTCGCGCACCATGGACCAGCCCAATGGCTCCGCGCTTTCGGACAGGGCGCGGATGCCCTGCACCGTCTCGAAGGTCACGATGAGTGTGTCGCCGCGCTCCACATGGGCGGCAAAATGGCGCTTGCCCAGGGGACGAAAGAACCCTTCTGCTTCGGAGATCGCCGCGACCTTGCCGAGCCAACCGCGTTTGGGCAGATCGGCCAGATCCGGATCAAAATCCTGCACGTCGTCCTGCATCATTGCATCCTCATGTCCCGCTGTGAGCGCGGGTTTCACCCGAGCGTAGGGGGCAAAATAGGCAGAATTGAGGAAAAATTTAGGGGCTACTGTGCCGCGTCGGCGGCGGCGCGGGCCTGCGTGGCGTAGCGCACCATGAACTGCGCGGCCTTGGGCGACACGGGCTGTGTCGGCGGGGTCATCAACAGACGGCCAAAAAGGGCGCGAAACGGCTCTTGCAACATCAGCGCGTCAAAGCGGGTCTTGCGCCAGGCGACGGCCTCGGCGTGCAGGCGGGCGAGGGTGGCATCGCCCCTGAGCGAGGCCAGATGCGCATCGCGGTCGGCGTCATAGCGGCGGATGCTGGTGTCTTGGGCGCTGTTGAAATTCCGCTCCACCCAGTAGTCGAGGCCCAGCATGTCGTCCGCGTGCACGGCCCGCCCCCGGTCGGCCTTGAGCACATAGCTTTCCATCGCGCCCAGAGGATAGTGGTTGATCTGCGCCAGACCGTAATTGGGCCGGGCAAAGTTGGAAAAGATGCGCCGCGTCTTGAACTGATCGTCCAGCGGGCGGCCATGGCTGTCGAACCAGCGCGCAGCCTCCAGCCGGGTCTTGTCGGGGTCGCGGGGGCGGTGGATACCCGGTTTGCGGTAGGTGCCGTCATTGGCGTAAAGCGTCTTGAACATCGATGCGCGCCAGGGCCAGTGCAGGATTTCGGGCGCGGCCCGGTCAAAGCATTCGGTCACCGGCGCATCGGCATAGCGGACCTGACCGTTATTGCCAAACAGCCGCCAGGTCAGCGTGATCGCAGTGGCTTCGGGCAGGGCATCGTGCAGGGCGGCGAGTGTACCGTCGCCGGTGTGGATGTTGACGAACTCGTCGATGTCCAGCGGCAGGATCCAGCCAGCGGCGCGCAGCTGACCCATCTTGGCCGCCGCCTTCATCGCAGTGAACTGGATGCCGCCCTTGTCGTAGGGACCGGGGTTGCGCGCGTGGGTGAGCCAGCCCATCGCCTGCAACCGGTCCAGCATACCGTCAGTGCCATCGTCGCAATCGTTTGAAAAAACGAGGAAATCATCGAAACCAACCGCGCGGTGATGGGCCAGCCATTCCAGTAGAAAGGCAGCCTCGTTCCGGACCGTCAGAATGGCGAGGTAGGTCACTTGACCGGCCAGGCCCGGCGGAAGGTGACAACCTTCTGGCTGGACAGCTTCGGGAAATAGGACAGGCCTGCGGCCATGAAGGCCTGGAACACGGCTGTTACACCTTCGGGACCGGTGGTCTGGGGGTTCAGGGTGACCACGGCTGCGCGCACCTTGTTCAGGTCCATGAGCGGGATCAGCGCGGCCTCCGCCCCGTCGATATCGCAGATCAGCACGTCGGGTCTGATCGCCTTGACTTGGGCTTTGACGTTTTGGACATCGACGGTTTCGGTACTGGCGGGTCCATCCGCCTCTTTCGGCGATGCACCGAACAGGCCTGCGCGTACCTCAAACGGGGCGGTGCCCTTGCGCTTGCCGAGGATCGCGGTGTGCACGATGGCGTTGTCGATGGTGTTGAGGGCGTGGGTGTCGCGGATGTGGTCGGCCATCGGCGCGTTCGGCTCGTAAATATGGATGTGTTTGAGGTCGCGGCGTTTGGCGAGCACTGCCGAGACGAGGCCTACGCCGCCGCCCAGTTCCAGCACACGGTCCCCTGCGTATGTGACCTTGAGCGCGGCACGTGTCTGTTGCGCCGCATAGGTGTTGGCGCGCAACGCGTGGCGCACGCGCGGGGCCACTAGGTCAGGCCGATGCCGGAATTTGACACCCATCGATTGCACGATATTGCCTTGCAGGACCACTGCGCCATCCATTGTCAGCTCTCCATATCCAGGGCGAGGGCGTAGGCCACGCGCTCGCTTTCCGTCAATTTGACCTTGAGCGCCTGAGCATAAAGCTCCTGAAACTCGGGCATCTCGTGCAGCTCATCAGCCTTGGCGCGGTGCCAGGCAAGGCCACCCTCGTGCAGCTTGCGCAGGGTATCGTCCTGTATCAGGCTGTCATATTCGGCGCGCAGCCGGGGCACGTTCCGCTTGATCGTGAGGTCGCGGAAATCGGACCAGTCCATGCGGATCCAGTAGTTGATCCCGATGGAGCGGTCGACATGCAGCGCGCGGCCCCGCTGCCGCTTGATCAGGAAGCTTTCGGCGGACCGCAGGGCATAGTGGTTCAGTTGCAGCAGGTCGTAACCGATTGTTTTCTTGGAACTTCGCCAGCCGTTCTTGGCCGCATCGCGGGTCATGTCCTGACCCGAGCCGTTGACCCAGCGCACCTTGTCCTCGAACTCAGATTGCAGCTGATTGGGCCGGTGGCAGCTGATCTTGCGATAGGCGCCGATGTTCTTGAACATCGTCTTGAAGCCCCAGACCGTGTGCGGCTTGGGACAGTAGGCGGGCGCGCAATGGTCGAACTGGTCGATAACGAAATCATCGCTGAGCGCGGTGACGCCGTTATGTCCGAACAGCCGCCAGGTCATCGCCACGTTGGTCGCATCCGGCACCTTGGCGAAAAAATCGTCCAGCGTGCCGTTGCCGGTGCGCACATTGATGAACTCATCCACGTCAATATGAATGATCCATTCGGCGTTCTTGATCACCGGTTCCTTTTGCGACTGGTTCAGCGCGAATTGCTGGGGTGAGTTGCCGCGCCAATCGTCGTTGTTGCGGTGTTGCAGCACGCCCATCTCTTGCAACCGGTCGAGGATTTCGGAAGTCCCGTCCTCGCACCCGTTCGTGTAGATGATAAAGTTGTCGACCCCGATGGCGCGGTGATAGGCGACCCATTCGACGATATACGGGGCCTCGTTCTTCATGCAGCCGACGATCACGCGGCCCGAGGACTCTTGGGGCAGCTTGCGCGGCTTCATGGGTGCGTAGGCCGCGGCCTCTTCGTCTTCCTTCAGCTTGATCAGGCCGTTATGCGGGTTGATCTGCGTGGACAGGACGATCTGGTGGTTCACCTCAACCATCTTGAGCAGGCGGGCGCGGGCATCCTTGGCGGCGTTGTCCTCCGCCGCTTCGGGCAGGATTTCGTCGAATTTGGATGCGGTGTGCGTCGCCGCGTTGCGGCTGGCGCGCAATTCGGTCGCGTTCAGCCCATTGCGGCGCAGACGAAAATCGAACGCCGTGAGGTATTGCGTGGCGCGGAACCCGCGTTTGGGGTCCGCCTCCGTCCAGGTGTCGGCCTTGGCGGGTACGTCGCGAAGCACCTCCTTGATGTCGGGAAAGCGGCGGATGAGGGCGGTGTTGTCGGTCTTGAACCGTTTGGAGATCGCATGAAGGCTGCCTGGGTCAATCGGCTTGCCACCCACGGCGAATTCAGCGCGCAGCAGCCGCCAGAAATCGCGCGGAATGTGCAGATCGGTTGCCTGCATGTAGCGGATCAGCACATCATTGAACTGCCGCGTGCGACTGACCATCGGGGCAGGGGGCAGGGCGTCCGGTTTTTCCGCATCCACCTTGCCGATCGCGATGTCGGTCCCGAGGATCGCATTGAGCTCGTCGCCGCCGTCCTCGGAATAAAGACGCGCGATGTCCAGCGGCCTGAGCGTCACCGATTTCTTGCCAAATGCGCCCTCCCAGAAGGCCAGCAGCGCGCGATAGTCGAGCCAATGCGGCGGGTGCTGCACATGATTGAACAGCCCAAACAGAGGATCGGACGGCGCATAGCGCGCAAGCGCCGCGTCCCACCAACCCTCATCGCTTGCCGCAAGCTCCAGTTCGGACGTCAGGTCATGCCTGCGCCCCTCCAGCACACGGTTGGAATAGTGCGAGGCCAGCAAACGCGACTGCTCGCCGACATGGGCCACGATGTGGATGTCGTCGCTGTGCGGCGACAGCAGTTTGTGGAGGCGCTCCAATTCCGCATCGCGGCAGAGCAGTCCGCCGAAATGGCCTGAGGACAGCAACAGGTGATCCGGCTTTTTGGCGGCCGCATCGGCCAGTTGCTGCGTAATTTCACCAACGAGGGCATCCTGCGCCGCGCGCCGTTCAAAGCCGCGCTTGAACCGCACGATGCTCGTCATGTCCTCATCCGCGACGGCCATATAGGCGCGAATGTGGTTCCAGTCGGGCACGATCACGCCATGCTTTTCCAGCATCTGCGCCTTGGTCTTGAGGATGGTGCGGAAGCGGGCGGAGCCTTCTTCGGTGGGCCCGATCAGAACTGTGATCCGCATGTCTTTATGCCTCTTGGGTCAAGCTGTCGGCGGCGTCGTCTTCGGCCGCGTTGGTGTTGGCGCGCCCCCACCAAGGCAGGTCACGGCCCAGAAAGGCGCTGATTTTCTGCGCTGCGTCTGCGTCGCTGACGTCAAACTCCAGCAGCTTGTCGGTGCCGGCAAACACATGGCGGCAAAAGGCGTAGTGCCCTTCGATCCAGCGCTGAATTTCCGGCGCGGTCTTGCCATAGCCAAAGGGCAGGCCGGGCACGTATTGGCGCGGCAGGCGCCGTTTGCCCAACGTATTCCAGCGCAACATGCTGTCGGCTGTACGCCCGGGATCACGCGCAGACAGCAGAAACCGCGCGTCGGGGTGATGCTCCATGATCGCGCGCAGCACGCCCCAGTCGGTCTGTGGCCAGAAGTTGTGGCCGGGGACAATCGCGCTCATCTCGGTGATGGCACCAAAGTCGGCGAACTCGGCCAGCGGATCGCCGGTCTCGAAATATCCCTTGTAGATCAGCTCTCCCACCAGCTGATTATGATGCGCCGCGTTGTCGGTCTGCGCGGGGCGCACGCGCCAATCGGCAACCTTGAGGCCGGAGCGCCGCAGCGCCCGGCTGAGCGTGGTTGTGCCGGTCTTGGGCAGGCCGAGATTGATGACAAAGCCGGTCATGCGGGCAGGCCGATCAGTTCGCGCAATGCGGCTTCTTGCGGGGCGTAGGGGCTGGCAATGCGGAGCATGTCGCGCAGGTCGCGGAACGTCTCGATCTCGCGCAGTTCGGCGGCGCGGGTGGCGTGCAGGTGCACCGCCTCTTCGTGCAGGTCGCGGATGCCGGGCAGGCCCTTGAGCCGTTCCATCTCGTCTGTCAGTTGGGGCAGATAACGGTGGATGCTGGTGTCTTCCCACGCGGCGTCATTGCGCTCGCGCCAATAGACATCGTCGAAATAGCGGTAGTCGCGGTTCACGTCGCCGCGGTCATTCTTGACGATATAGCTGTCGAGCGAGCGCAGGGCATAGTGGTTGAGCGTGGCGAATTTGCGCGCGCCCTTGGCCGGAAATCTGTGGATGCGGCGCTTGTTGCCCGCCTTCATAAAGACCGGCGGCACCTGTCGTCCCGCCGCATCCGTCCAGGCCGGTTTGCGCTGCCCGCGCGGCAGGTCACGCAACACGAAGGGCCGGTGCGCGCCAAAGCGCCGCAAGGGAAAGTCCTTGCGCATCAGCGTCTTGACCTCAATCGCGCTGTCGCCGCACCACAGGTCGGGATTGTGGCACCGGGTGAATTGTTCGATGACCGGTCGGTCCTCGAACGCGTCGATGCCTGCGTTGGCCATGAACTGAAAGGTGATCGAAATGGCGCGCGGGTCGCCGCACGCCTCGATCAGGTCGGGGATGGTGTGATTGCCCACGTGGATGTTCAGGAACTCGTCCACATCCGCGATCCACTGCCAGTCGGAAGTCTGGGTGATTTTCTGTTGGCGCGAATCCGTCAGCGCCTCCATCTGATAGGACCGCCCCTTGGCCGGGTTGGGCAGGTGCTGCACCACGCCGTGGTCCATCAGACGGTCCAGCAACCGGTCGGTCGCGTCGGTGCAATCGTTGGAATAAAACAGGTGGTCGGTCACGCCGACCACGTGGTTGAACGCGATCCATTCCAACAGGAACGGCCCCTCGTTCTTGACACATGTCACCGCTGTTATGCGCATGATGCGTCCGCTCCTGTCCTGAAAGCCATACCGCCTGCCACTTTGGTCTCTCGGGTATTTTGCCCCGGGATGATTAATTTTCTCAGCCCCACCATGCCATTTCGCGCGAATCAGGTCAACGACGCGGGGTTGACCTCGGGGGTGGTCAGTGCAGGTTGGGCGCAGGGGAGGCATCAGATGCACCAACCAAACTCGATTGATGCGGTCCAGGCGATGCTGGCGGACCATGGTTATGTCTGCGATCGCGCGCTTGGTACTGTTGTCTTCCTCAGCCTGTCGCTGGGCCGGCCCCTGTTTCTCGAGGGCGAGGCGGGTGTAGGCAAAACCGAGATCGCCAAGGCGCTGGCCGCCGCCTTGGGTCGCCGCCTGATCCGGCTGCAATGCTACGAGGGGCTCGATGCGTCGTCGGCGGTGTATGAATGGAACTTTGCCGCGCAGATGGTTGCGATCCGCACGGCGGAGGCGTCGGGTGGGGCCGACCGCGCGGCCTTGCAGACCGAGCTGTTTTCCGACGACTACCTGATCGAACGCCCGCTGCTCGAGGCGATGCGCCCGGATGAGAACGGGGCGCCTGTGTTGCTCATTGACGAGTTGGACCGCACAGATGAGCCGTTCGAGGCGTTCCTGCTGGAGGCGCTGTCGGATTTTCAGGTGACCATCCCGGAACTGGGCACCATAGCCGCTCCGGAACCGCCTGTGGTCATCCTCACATCAAACCGCACCCGCGAGGTGCATGACGCGCTCAAACGCCGCTGCCTGTATCATTGGGTCGACTATCCCGATTTCGACCGCGAGATGGAGATCCTGGAGGCCCGCGCGCCCGAGGCAGCCGCCGCCCTCAGCCGCGAGGTCGTCGCCTTTGTGCAGCGGTTGCGGACCGAGGACCTGTTCAAGAAACCGGGCGTGGCAGAAACCATCGACTGGGCGAAATGCCTGCTGGCACTCGACGTTCTCACCCTCAGCCCAGAGGTGATTGCCGACACGCTGGGCGCCATCCTCAAATATCAGGACGACATCCAGAAGCTGCAGGGCTCGGAGGCCAAGCGCCTGCTGGACGAGGCCAAGGCATCGCTGGAGCCTGCATAGACCATGACGGCGGCACCGGTGATCCACATTGGCGGCTGGCCGGGTGCTGGCAAGCGCACCATTGGCCGGATCGTGGCCGACCGGCTGGGCGGGCGGCTGATCGACAATCACCTGATGCTGGACGCCGCCCGCGCCATCTATGCGCGTGGCACGCCGGGCAGCATGGCGCTGCGCGAAGAGGTGCGCGAGCTGATCCTGTCCCACGCCCGCCGCTTGCCCGCTGATGTGCCGGTGGTCCTGACCGATGCACTGGCGCAGGAGCCGGAGGCGGGCCCGCTGTTCCGACCCACTGTTGCATTGGCGCGTGACCGCGCCGCACCCCTGCTGCCCTTCGTGCTGGAGCTGTCGTTAGAGGAAAACCAGCGCCGTTTGACAGACCCGTCCCGGTTGGGTGGGGCCAAGCTGACGGATGTCGACGTCCTGTTCACCCTGCGTCAGAAAAGCGGGCTGTACCTGCCGACGGACGCGGTGGTGCTGGACGTCACCACACTGTCTGCCGACGACGTGGCCGAGGTGATCTGCACGCGCGTGACGGCGTCTCATGGCTGAATACGCACCGCTCGACTTGCCCGAAACGCCCCGCCTTGCGGGCAACATCACCCATTTTGCCCGTGCGCTGCGCCGGGCGGGGCTGCCCATCGGGCCGGGCCGGGTGCTGAACGCGATCGAGGCGGTCACCGCCGCAGGCTTTACCGAAAAGCGGGACTTTTACTGGACGCTGCACGCCTGCTTTGTCTCCAAGCCGGAGCATCGGGCGGTGTTTGCGCAGGTCTTTCGCCTCTACTGGCGCGACCCGCGGTATCTGGAGCACATGATGGCGGCGATGGTGCCCGCGATCCGAGGCGTGCAGGAAGACCGCACCGCACAGGCGGCCGAAAAACGCGCCGCCGAAGCGCTTCTGGACGGGGCCGGGTCCGACGTGGACGTGCCCGCGGACCAGAGCGGCGGCACTGAGATCGAGATTGACGCCTCGCTCACCATGTCGAACGAGGAACGGCTGAAGACGCTGGATTTCGAGCAGATGAGCACCGCCGAGATGGCGCAGGCCAAGGCCATGCTGTCACGTATGGAACTGCCCGTGGATCCGATCGTGGCACGCCGCACGCGCGCGGCGCATCACGGGCGCATCGATCCAGCCCGTACCTTGCGTGCCTCGATGCGCCGGGGCGGCGATCTGCACGGCTTGCACTGGAAGCGGCCCAAGCTGCGCTATCCCAACCTTGTTGCACTTTGCGATATCTCGGGCTCGATGAGCCAGTATAGCCGCGTGGTGCTGCATTTTCTGCATACGGTGTCGAATGCCAAGGGCGCAGGCTGGGCGCGGGTGCATGCGTTCACCTTTGGCACGCGGCTGACCAATATCACCCGCCATCTGCATCAACGCGACGTCGACGCGGCCCTGCGCGCGGCGGGGGCCGAGGCGCAGGACTGGGAAGGCGGCACGCGGATCGGCGACTGTCTGACCGCGTTCAACCGCGACTGGTCGCGGCGGGTGCTGGGGCAGGGGGCGGTCGTGCTGCTGATCACGGACGGGCTGGACCGGGGCGACCCGTCCGAATTGGAGCGGCAGATCGAACGGTTGCACCTGTCGGCGCGTCGGCTCATCTGGGTGAACCCGCTGCTGCGCTGGGAAGAGTTCGCGCCCCGCGCCCAGGGCATCGCGGCGATGCTGCCGCATGTGGACGCGTTCCGCGCCGGTCATTCGGTGGCGTCGCTCGAGGATCTGGCCGCGATGATCACCCGCCGCGATGATGTCGGCGAACGCGACCGCCTGTTGCAGCTGTTGTCACATTGAGCGCCTGCGGCGCACACGATTTTCAGTGAATGGGGGCTCTGCCCCCAAACCCCCGGGATTTTTCGGGACAGAGACGGGATCAGGCGCGCTCTGCTGTTTCCAGCCGTTCCATGTCCTGCATCCAGAGAGTTTCCGCGCGGCTCAGCGCGTCCATGACCTCGGCGTATTTCTTTTGCCAGACCTCCATTTCGCCGATGTTGCTGTCCTCGTAAAGCTCCGGATCGGCGAGCTTGTCGGCGAGATTGTCGCGCATCTGGTTGAGCTTTTCGAGGCGCGCTTCGGATTTGCGGACTTCTGAGCGCAGGGCGAGTATCGCATCGCGGGAGGGTTTTTTGGGCCTTGGGGCGTCGGATTTGCTGGCCTTGTGTGGTTTGCCGTCACTGAGCAGCAGCTGGCGGTAGCTCTCGAGGTCGTCCTCGTACGGGGTCACGGTGCCGTTCGAGACCAGCCAGAGCCGGTCGGCCACCAGTTCCAGCAGGTGCATGTCGTGGCTCACCAAAATCACCGCGCCGGTATAGTTGGTGAGCGCCTCGACCAGCGCCTCGCGGCTCTCGATATCGAGGTGGTTGGTGGGCTCGTCGAGGATGAGCATGTGGGGCGCGTCCAGCGTGGCCAGCAGCAGCGACAGGCGCGCCTTTTGGCCGCCCGACAGCTTGCCCACCACGGTGTCAGCCTGTTCGGCCATTAGCCCAAAGCCCGACAGGCGCGCGCGCCACTTGGCGGGCCCCTCGGTGGGGCGTTCGCGGCGCAAATGGTCGAGCGGGGTCTCATCAACGTGCAACTCGTCCACCTGATGCTGGGCGAAATAGCCGATACGCAGTTTGGAGGAGCGGGTGATCTTGCCCGACAGCTTGGGCAGCCGGTCGCTGAGCAGTTTGGACAGGGTGGATTTGCCCATGCCGTTCTTGCCCAGCAACGCAATGCGGTCGTCCTGATCAATGCGCAGGGACATGCGCGCCAGCACGGTCGTGTCGCCATAGCCGGTGGACGCGCCATCGAGGTGGACGATGGGCGGCGACAGCTCTTCGGGGTTGGGGAAGTCGAACCGTTTCAGTCCGGCCTCTTGCGGTGAGGTGATGGGCGTCATCCGCGACAGCGCCTTGAGGCGGGACTGGGCCTGTTTGGCCTTGTCGGCCTTGTAGCGGAACCGGTCCACATAGGATTGTAGATGCGCGCGGCGGGCCTCCTGCTTTTTGGCCATGGCTGCGGCGAGCGCCAGCCGTTCGGCGCGCTGGCGGGCGAACTGGTCATAGGGGCCGGAATAGTAGGTCAGCTTGCGATCCTCGAGGTGCAGGATGCTGCCCACGGCGCGGTTCAGCAGGCCCCGGTCGTGGCTGATGATGATTACCGTGTGTGGGTATCTGGCCAGATACGCCTCGAGCCAGAGCGCGCCTTCGAGGTCGAGATAGTTGGTCGGCTCATCGAGCAGCAGCAGGTCGGGCTGCGAAAAGAGCACCGCGGCCAGCGCCACGCGCATCCGCCAGCCGCCTGAAAAGTCCGAACAGGGGCGGTCCTGATCGGGCGTGTCAAAGCCGAGGCCCTTGAGGATGGTGGCCGCCCGCGCCTCGGCCGACCAGGCGTCGATATCGGCCAGCCGGGTCTGGATTTCGGCGATGCGCGTCGGGTCGTCGCTGTTGTCGGCCAGCAGGGCGGCGCGTTCGGTGTCGGCGGCCAGCACGGTGTCGAGCAGGCTGACGTCGCTGGAGGGTGCCTCCTGGGATACGCCGCCGATGCGGGCGCGGGCGGGCAGGCCTATGCTGCCCGATTCCAGCGCCAGCTCGCCCCGGATCAGGCGAAAGAGCGTCGTCTTGCCGGTGCCGTTGCGGCCCACAAGGCCGACCTTATGGCCCTCGGGGATCACGGCGCTTGTGCCCTCGAACAAGGGGCGGCCTGCGATGGCGTAGGTGATGTCGTTGATGCGCAGCATGGCCGCCCATGTGCCGCAGTGCGGCGCTTGCGTCAATCGCCGCTTTCCAAGCGCGGGACCTCATGGTACGCGGGCCGCGATTCAGGCGCCTGACCGCCAGCCGCCGTCAAGACAGGAGAGACCCCATGGCCCTCGAGCGCACCTTTTCCATCATCAAACCCGATGCCACACGCCGCAACCTCACCGGTGCGATCAACGCCAAGTTCGAAGAGGCCGGCCTGCGCATCGTCGCCCAAAAGCGCATTCACCTGACCAAGGCGCAAGCGGGCGTGTTCTATGCCGTCCATGCGGAGCGTCCGTTTTATGACGAGCTGTGCGAGTTCATGGCATCCGCGCCGATTGTCGCGCAAGTGCTCGAAGGCGAGAACGCCATTGCCAAGAACCGCGAAGTGATGGGGGCCACGAACCCTGCTGATGCCGCACCCGGCACCATCCGCGCAGAGTTCGCCGAAAGCGTCGGCGAAAACTCCGTACACGGGTCCGATGCGCCGGAGACGGCAGCGGTCGAGATCGCGTATTTCTTTTCGGGTCTTGAGTTGGTGGGCTAAGCCATCCTTCGGCCACGCGTTGAAAGGCCGGCGCCCCGGGGTGGGCGCCGGCCTTTTGCTTTTACATCGTGGGTCTCACCCGGCCTGACGTCCCGCCGCGCGCCGAGGCGGCCTCAATCTGGCGGGTGTTGCCCTGGACGACATGCCACGCTTCGTGCGGCAATATCTGCGTTTGGGCACCCTGTGAAATGTGAACGCTGGTGCCTTGGGTATATGCCAAGGCACTGTTGTTGTTGGGTGTGGAATTGTGGACACGCACACCCTCGAGGCCGGGTCCGGCGGTCAGGGTGCGGGCCACATCGGCGGCACCGCGCCCGACGAGGACACGCAAGGCATCCCCTTCGGAGACGTTCATGGCTTTGGCAACGGCCTTGACCGCTGCGGAGACGTTTTGACAGTTTGAATTGACGGACATTGGGTTTTCCTCTGCTGCTTGATGCCACCAGATTAACCAGCGTTCGGCGCTGCGTGAGTAGGGAATTCCGGAGTATAAATCGATCGTGAAAGTCGGGTGATAATTGTGTGAAGCGCGCGCAGTTGCGGCCCGCTTGGTCAACCGATTTTGTCTGGATCGGAGCATGACAGCACATCACGCGATGTGGTGCTCCAGAGCGCCGCTAACCCCCGGTTGTTCTTCGACAATGCCGGAGGGGTGCGCCAACCTTCCCGTCGCAGTGTCTGCTGCAAGGGCACTCACCTCGCGCAGATTAGAATTATTCTAAAAACCTGTTGGCTTGGAGCGCAAGGCACCTATGTCTGTAACACCAGCCAGCCCGATGCCAGCCAGAACTTTGCAACACCCCTTGAAGGACAGGCACATGACACAAACCGCAGCAGCCCTGACAACTGACGCGCGCACCGCGATTGCGGACGCATTGAACCAATCGGTGGCAGAGACCGCAGTGACGACCATGCTGGCGCAGAATTTCCACTGGAATGTCACCGGCATGGCCTTTGCGCCGTTGCACGAGCTGTTCCAGCAGATTTACGAGGATCACTTTACCGCGCAGGACGATCTGGCCGAACGGGTGCGGGCGCTGGACGCGCATGCCGAAGGGACGCTGGCGGGTATGCTCAAACGCTCCAAGGTGGCGGAACATGACGGGCACGCGTCGGATCAGGAGATGATCAAGGCGATGCTGGTCGCGCAGGAAACGCTGGCGGCAACGCTTGCGGGCACCGGTGCGCTGGCGGCCGAACATGGCGATACGCTGACCGAAGACCTCTGCATCGCGCGCGGCCAGACCCACGAGAAATTCGCCTGGTTCCTGCGGGCCCATCTGGCCTGAGTAAAGCCTGCACCGCCTCGGGCGGAAGCGGCGTCAATGCGGCGTTGTGCGGGGAGGGCCATGCATTCAAGTAGCCCAAGGCGGTAGCCCACCAAAATGGCGGAAACAGAGGAATTTTGCGCGCGGAACTCATCCTCTGCCCGGCAGGGCATTGCGAATCAGTGTCCCGAAAGGGAGGGTCAGTGGCAGCCGCCAGACGAACAGGCCGGACACACGACTGCACTGACGGACAATCGCAATCACAAAATCTCTTGCAATGCAGGAGCCACCCACACACGACTGTAAACACGGTGCTCGAATGCTGCGTCCGCAGCCCGCTTACCGGCCATTCGCCACACGCGCAAAATGAAGTGACGACCCAACTCACAGACCGCGGAACGAAGCGTCAATTCGCTGCAGCTGCGCAAAGGTCCGCTGTATCTCAGCTCCGACGCGTCGCGACTTCAATAAATTTGCCTGGACAGGATGCGGTGCCGCTGCTCGTCGATGACCCTGAAGTCAGAGAGCAATTTATCTTGATGTTTGATGTTCAGCTGACCAGGTCGGTCGCGGCTTGAGTGTTCGACATTCACAGTACATTGCCCTCGGCTGCGCCTCGCGGGCGCTGACCTGCGACAGGTAAGCTTGCCCGCTTTGTGTTTGACCGAGATCCCTTTGACCGATCTGCCCAAACGCGCCGTGTTCGCGAGGTTACAGGACCAACCCGTCCATAGGTCAACGCGACGCCTGGATAGCGTTAGCCAGCAGTTTGGCCATGACAGACGATGCCTTGACCGACGGATGGACCCGGTCCGCATCGTAGTATGACATGTCCGCCGGGTCGATCGCCTGATGCGCCGGCACGAGGGTTACGCCCGCCAGTGCATCCAGCCTATCCGCGAGCACCCGAAGATCGGCAACACAGCCGGAAAAGTCGTTCCCCCCGGCCGGCGGGTCCGGATAGCCCAGCACAAAGACCTGGGTGCCATCCGCTACGACATCGCTCAGGAACGCGCCGAGTGCGCCGCCCCCATCTTCGGTCAGCAGCCTGTCGACCTCTTCGGCGCAGCCCTCTCGGCACCCGCACCTCTCCCCCAGATCATTGCCGCCGCCCGTCATCACGACGATATCTGGGCGGTCATCGCCCAACTGCGCCCGGATATCGAGCCCTTGTCTGCGGTTCCAAAACCCGGTGCGGACCTGCGACCCCGAAAGGGACCGATCCTCGACGGGACGGCCCAATTCCCGCGACAGCTGGGCCGGGATCGACTGGGCGCCATTCCAGTACATTATGCTGTCACCGATGGATATGATGTCCTGCGCCTGCACCGGTGCGGCCAGCAAGAGGGAAAGGGTCAGCGCGGCAGAGCGAGCGATCATGAAAGTCTCCGTTGGCCAAGGGTATCTGATCATCATCTCACAGGACGACAGGACAGGGTTCACGTCATATCTCATTTCCGGCGCAGGGCGCAGCCCTCGCGCTGGACCACCGCGGCCACCTAATCCCGCACGACGGGCCACAGGCGTGTCCCGTTGCCAAGCAGTCCGACGCCGCATTCCCGCGCGGGCCGGAGGCAATTCTCGACGATGGTCTCCATGATCTCGGGATCCCAGCCGTTCATCCAGTCGGCGTGCAGGCTCACCCCCGGTATTGTCACCTCAGGCCGGTCCGACGACAGGCGCCATGTCGACGGCGGCCCGGTCTCGGCCGTCACGTAGATCGCGAAGTTATAGGAGATTTCCGGGATGGCCACCGGGTGCGACGCCGGACACGCGCCCGTTCCCGCCACGGGCGGCTCCGCTTCGCGTGGATAGGCCATGTGGCTTTGGTTGTCGGGCGCAAACAGGGTCTGCCCGTCCCAGCATTGCGGAAAGACCACCCGCACCTCGAGCAGATCGTCGGGCGCACAATCGGGTAGGTAGTCCACGTGATCCAGCGGATCGCCAGGATCGAACCACTGGCCATCGTCTGGCCAGCTGGCGCAGCGGAACTTGGCGACGTGAGTGCCTTGGGGTGCTGTCGCGTGGGCGTTCCCCGCGATCATCCGAAGACCCTCGGGCGGCGGTTCTATCGATGCGGCGGGTACATGATACCCGGTCTTGTAGTAAAACAGCGGGTCAACATACTCGATCCGCGCGCCCCGCCCATCATAAAGCGCCGGCACCCAATAGGCCGAGCGGTTCAGTGTCTTGCCGTCGCAGGTCGTGCGGGTCGCGTCATTCAGGTCCGCAATGGTGGTTTGCGCATCGACGGTCGGATTGCCGAAAAACACATGGTAATGTGCGGCCCCGGCTCGACCGGGATAGACCAGCGGGTCGTCATGGCTGGCATGGGACTCAAGACAATGGGTGCGGAATGCGCCGCTTCCATCTTCGCGCTCATCCACGATGTCATTCGCCCGGACAAGCCCACCCGTCGCGGTCTGGGCAAAAGCGGGCGATTGCGCGACGGTCGTGCAAACCAACACGGCCAGCACACTACCGCGCACCAAGATCGCAAATCGGTCCGAAAACAACCTCATATCAACACTCCCCAAACGGCGTACCGTTTGACGCGAAGATTGCGTGGATCGGTTCTCTGGACAAGCATTTTCAACCCGAGCGCTGTCGGCAGTCGGGTAGGCTGTTGGAACTGTGATCAGCCCTTGTCGCCGTTATGTTCTAGCCCTGCGCCCGTTATTCATTGTAGCCTGTGGACCTGGCCCAGCTCAGTCTTTCCGCAAGGTCCTGATCGCGGTCAAGGGCGTGACGGTGGCGCTCTAGACCGGTTGATGGCTGCGAGGATGACACGCATGGTCGCGCCTGCAACCACAACCTCTAACAGCTGGAAGTGACCGCACGGGCGTTGCTGCACGGCAAAAAACAGATGAAGGACGAAATCACATTGCGGAAAAACCGCTCTTTCGCCGCGGTTGCGCCAAGGTCGGCAGTCGGCTCCGTCTGACCTTTTTGACTTCGCTGAGGCGATGGAAAAAGCGTTGCACCGATCCAATCAAGCTGGCGCTTGCCAACCTACTCAGACCGCTTTGCCGATGCAGACGAGGCCAAGTACGTTGTCCAGCCCTTCTTGCCGCAGGATCACGTCGTTCGTGGCCAGCATTTCGAACCCTGCGCCCTCCATCTCGCGCCGGACATAGGCAGCGCTGTGCTGGTAGCGGCCGGAGTCCTGCATTCGGTAGTCGTGCGACATGTCCTCGGGCATCTTTTCGACCGTGAAAATCGTGAAGCCACCCGGATGCAGCGCGGCGTGCGCGGCTTTGCAAAAGCCGTCCAAACGTCCGAAATAACAAAGCGTGTCGGCGCTGATCACGCCGTCATACGAGGCGGGGTGCTGTTGGAGGAATGACACCAGCTCAACCTCGTGCAGTTCGTCGTAAATTCCGCGCTGTTTGGCTTTGGCCAGCATGCCCGCTGACAGGTCGATCCCGATCATGGTGGCGGCGTGTTTGCGCAGACGCACACCGCTCCATCCCGTGCCGCATCCGGCATCGAGAAGGGATAACCTGCCTTCGGGCTGTCCGTCCTGCAACTTGTCCAATTCATCCCCGATCAGATCCGGGGCGCGGTATTCCAGCTTTTGCAGCTTTTCATCAAAGCTTTTGGAGAAGGCATCGAAGGTCATTTTGACGTATTCGTCTGCGGCGCGTTCCGGCATCATATCATCGGCAAAGGACCCCAGAAGGTGCTTTGCTTCGGTATTGTTGGGGTCTTGTTCCAGCACCTCTTCGAGGAACTCCTTTGCGGCTTCGGGTCCATCCCACCGCAGTTTGGCACGCAAAATGACGGGAACGGATTTTTGCGCCTTCGGGTTGTTGTGGAGCGCCTTGTATCCATGGTCCAAGGCTTCTTCGTTGCGACCCAAGGCGAGCAGAACATTGGCATATTCGATTTGTCCAAGCTCCGAGCCCGGGTTCAACTCGACCGCGTGTTTCAGAAGCGGTTCGGCCTCTTTGTACCGGTCGAAGGCGCACAGCATGCGGCCAAGATGGATCAACGGGTCGGGATGCGTCGGGTCAAGGTGGTGCGCCTCGCGGTACGTTGCTATGGCTTTGTCCGCCTCGTCGGTTTCAAGGTACAGCGTGGCGAGGTTCGTCCGGATGCTGGCGTTGTCCGGGGCCAATTCAGCGGCCTTGTGAGTCAATTCAAGCGCCTCGGGTATGCGCTGCTGCGCGTAACGGACACCGGCAAGGTAGTTGATCCCTTCGACAAAATCCGGTTTGGCCGCGACGATCTGTTCGAGAATTTCACCGGCATCGTTTATCGCGCCGTTCTGTAGGGCCGTGCTGACAAACTCCATCGCGTCGCCCAGCGACATCGTCCTTTGGGTGGGTTCCTGGTCCGACATCAAATGCTCCCGTCTTCTAATTCGTTTTTCAAAAATCTTGCGGGCATAGTTTTCGGCCAGCTTGCCGCATTGCTCGTATTTTTGGAACTCTTCGCCGTCTGACTCAAGGGGTGTCGTCAAATGTGCGACTCCGGTCAGGGCCATTTGATGTCGAAGCGGTCGCGGATGGCGGCATCTACGGCGGGGGTCGATTTGGACCGGGTGGTCCTTGGACAGGATCGCCTCGACCTGGGCACTGGCGCGATTCCGGGCGGTTTGTGCGCCGCCCTCTTCCCAAGTGCGGGGCGGGTCGCGGTCGGCAAGCGAAGGATCGACGTAGTCGCGTTCCATCGCCCCGAGTGCTTGCGCCGCGCCCAGAAAGTGACTGTCGCACAGAAGCGCACCGGACATCGCCTGCATGTCGAGGGTCGCCGCGTTCACTTCGATCCCGCACAGCACGCGGTAGGTGGTGGCGTGCATGTCGTTGTCGAGGACAAAGGCCCCGCCGCCGCCGTCGGAGCATCCGCAGTATCTTGAAGTTCACTCTATCTCGCCCAACGGGGACGGCCCAAAGCCGACCGTAAACACGGTGCTCGAATTCTACGGGCGGAGCCCGCTTTCCGGCCGTTCGCCGCATACCCGCAACAACAGTGCCTGCAAACTCACGGTCTGCGGACCAGGTTGCCGGCGGACATTATACTCCGATGGCAGCTATCGGCGCACCAGTGATTGTGGGGCCTCCCTGCGCAGTTTGGCCTTTACTTCTTCGACATCGGAAAATCGCTTGCCGAAACCGGTTTCGGTAGCCAGTTTGGGCCCCGGGGGGTGTGATCTGCAAACTGAACTTAAACATATGTCGAAGGTACGTCGGCGTAATCGGGTGACAATTTCCGACATGGCGGACGCTCTCGGTTTGACCAAGTCTACTGTCTCGCGCGCAATGAATGGATACCCTGACATCTCTGAGGCGACGCAGCTTCGCGTCAAGCGCATGGCCGAAAAGCTCAGCTACCAGCCGCTCAGCCACGCGCAGGCCATCAAGACAGGACGCACGCGGTCGTTGGGGCTTGTGCTGCAGTTTGCAGACCACGATGCGCAACGACCGTTTCTTGCCGAGTTTCTTGCGGGCCTCACGTCGGGTACGCATGCCGAAGGTTGGACGTTGACCGTTGCGTCATCGGACGGTCACGCAGACATGATCGAAACCTTTCGGGTTTTGCTTAGAGACGGCAAGGCAGACGGCTTCGTCCTGCCACGCGCGATGCGCGATGACCCACGTGTGCAATTGCTGCGTGATGCGGGTGTCCCGTTTGTTCTCTTCGGGCGCCAAGTCGATGCGTCAGGATGTGCATGGTTCGATATCCTGGGCGAGGAGGCGATGCGAGATGCGGTTGCCCACCTTGTCGGCCTTGGGCATCGCCGCATCGGGTTTATCAATGGTGGCACGCAATATGCCTACGCCGCCTTGCGCGAAGACGGATTTCGCCTGGGTATGCAGAGCGCGGGACTGTCCGTGGATGATGATCTGATGGAACAGGACGCCGTGACGATTGCAGACGGAGCCAAAGCGGCGGCCCGTCTGCTTGACCAGAAAGTACCTCCCACGGCCATCGTTTGTGCCGTCGATTTCGCCGCGCTTGGTGCCTATCAGGCGGTGGCTGCGCGGCGTCTTCAAGTCGGTCGCGATGTCTCGATCATCGGGTATGATGGCATTCCTGAGGGGGCGCATGCGCAGCCACCACTGACAACATTCTCGGTCGACAACAAGTCCGCGGGCGAGAGACTTTCCAATCTCTTGATCCGCCGCATCCGGGGCGAGCCACTGACGGATTTACGCGAAACCGCATCGGCGATCTTTGCCGACCGCGGCTCGACCGGGCCGGTGCCGACACCAAGCAACTAAACTACGAACTTCAATGGGAGGAAGACTATGCAACTGAAAACAAGAGCAACTCCGACGACTGGCGCGGCGATGGCGCTGATCCTGTCGGCATTTGTTGCTGAGGCCGAAGAACTGCGGTTCTGGACAACGGAAGAACAGCCAGAACGACTGGCGCGCCAGGAGGCGATGGCCGAGGCTTTTGCCGAAGCGTCAGGACACACCGTTCAGGTTATTCCTGTCTCGGAGAACGATCTGGGCACGCGGGCAACGGCAGCCTTTGCGGCGGGTGACTTGCCTGATGTGATCTATCACACGTTGCAATATGCAGCGCCTTGGGCCGAGGCTGGCATTCTCGACACCGATGCCGCCACAGATGTGGTGGAACAGCTTGGGGCCAAAACCTTTGCACCCGGTGCGTTGGAAATGGCCTCTGTCGAGGGCGGTTATGCTTCGGTTCCTGTGGATGGCTGGACGCAGATGCTGGTCTACCGTGCTGATCTGTTTGCGGAAAAGGGTCTTGAGCCGCCCAACAGCTATGCCAACGTGCTTGCTGCGGTCGCGGCACTGCACAACCCGCCGGACATGTACGGTTTCGTGGCAGCGACCAAGATCGATGAGAACTTCATGAGCCAGGTGCTGGAGCATGTGTTCCTCGCGAACGGCGTGTCTCCGGTCGGATCAGGCGGCATTCAGCCACTTGATGAAGCTGCGACGATCGAGGTTCTGGAATTCTACAAAGCCATCGCAGAGGCCTCGCCTCCGGGTGACCTTTATTGGGATCAGTCGCGCACGCTCTATTTCAGCGGCAATGCGGCGATGATCATCTGGTCGCCGTTCATCCTGGACGAACTGGCCGGCCTGCGCGACAGCGCCCCGCCAACGATCAATGACGATCCGATGAGCCGTGATCTGGCCGCTGCAACCGGTGTGGTCACCAATTTTTCAGGTCCGTCCAACCCGGATGGGGCCGCTTGGGGCGATGTTCGGTACTTTGGGATCACGTCGGACGCATCGACCGACGCGGCGATGGAGTTTGTCGCCTATTCGATGGGCGATGGCTATGGTCAGACGCTGTCGATCGCGCCCGAAGGCAAGTTCCCTGTCCGTCGCGGAACGGCCGACGACCCGACCAAGTTTGCCGATCTGTGGGCGACCCTGGATGTGGGTGTTGATCGCAAGGCACCATTGGGCGAGCTCTACGAGGCCTCAATGATCAAAGAGATCGTTGACGGTCTGGATGTGGCCCAACGTTGGGGCGTGTCTGACGGTCAGCTTTCGGCGGCCTCGAAGATCATCAACAGCCAGGTGATCAACCGCTTTGTGCGCGAGTACATTGATGGCGAGCGTGACGCGGCAGCGACCGTTGCGGCAATGAACGACGCGATTGCCGCGGTAGATTAATCGCCCATACCCGCCGGGACGCGTTTGTGCGCGCCCCGGCTGCTCTATACGATTGAACGAATTGGGTGTTCCCTCATGTCGGACGCATCTCCTCCACTCGGCACAGGTCCACTGGCCAAAAGGGAAGCGCGTTTGGCGTGGGGGCTTTTGTTTCCCACAATCGCGGCGGTTGCGCTGGTGGTTGTTCTACCTTTGCTGGCCATTTTCTGGATCTCGGTAAAGCCCGTTGAGTTGGGCGATTTACGACCGCCAGAAGTCGTGTTGCGCGAAGACATCCGGGGCGACAGCGAGGCCGTTGGGGACGAAGCCAACATTCGTTACCGGCTGCGCAATTCTTCGCAGGAACAACCCATCACCGGGGTGACCCTGGCCGATAGGCTGCCAGAGGGGTTGCGTGTCGTTGACCTGGACGAACGCTGTGCACTGGATGGCCGTGCACTGCTGTGTGATCTGGGTGATTGGGCGCCGGGGTTTCGCGAGAACCTGATGATCCCCGTCGTGGTCGAGCAAGCCTATCTGGACAATGGATTGCGCCCGCAGGACAGCGAGGCCTACACAACGGGACGGTCATCGAATGTGCTGACCAACAGTACGTTTACCCTCGACAACTTTGCGCGCATCTTCAATGGCGATGAGTTCGTTGAAGTGCTTTGGGTCACGTTGTTCTATACCGTTTTCGGCACTATCGGCGCACTTTTGGTTGGGCTTTTTGCGGCACTTTTGCTGAACAAATCGTTCAAGGGTCAGGGCATCCTGCGCGGGCTCTATCTGTTTCCCTATGTGGCCCCGGTGATTGCCGTCGCCTTTGCGTGGCTCATCCTGTTCGATCCGTTTTCGGGCTCGGCAAATGCGCTTTTGGTCCAGATGGGCGTGGCGTCAGAGGCGATAAACTTCTTTGGCGAGCGCCCCTTGGCCCTGATCATGGTCACGGTCTTTGAGATCTGGCGGTACTTTCCGCTGTCGTTCCTGTTCATTCTGGCGCGGATGCAAAGCATCGACGGCGACATGTACGAGGCGGCCGATATGGACGGTGCCTCGCCGTTCCAGCAGTTCTGGTATTTGAGTGTGCCGCAGCTTCTGGGCATCCTCAGCGTACTGTTTCTTTTGCGGTTCATCTGGACGTTCAACAAGTTCGACGACATTTTCCTGTTGACCGGCGGCAACGCTGGCACACGCACCTTGACGGTCAATGTCTATGAGCAGGCCTTTGCGATCTCGAACATCGGGGCCGGGGCGGCAGTTGCCGTGGTGATCTTTGGGTGCTTGCTGACCTTCTCGATCTTCTTCCTCAAGTACATCAGTCAGGAGGAAGGGCTATGAGCCGCTTGCGGTTCGGATATGTCACTGCCCCGCTTCTGGGAGCGCTGTGGATGGTGGTGCTTTCGGTCACTGTCGCCATTGCGATGTCATTCGCCACTGGCGAGGCGTTTCGTCCGGGCGTTTTGTGGTCGTGTTTGTGGGGCGCATTGGCGGGCGCCCTTGTGGTTGCTTTTGGACGGGGTCGCGCCGTTCAAGGCGGTCTTCTCGTCGGAGTGGTTGCGCTGGTACTTGCCGGGCTTGGGCCTGTTTTGGTGGGGCCGCAGACAAGCATTTTGGCACAAGTGATCGGGGCCACCATACTTGGGGCCAGCTTTGCGATCTCACTTCCCGTCATTTTGAACGAGGTCACACCCGGCGCTCTCACAAAGCACGAATTTGAAGGCGCAGTGATCCGTTTCCTGACCGGATTTGGCTATATCTTTTTCACTGCCATCGTGCTGATCCCGTTTTACGTCATGCTGATGACCAGCCTGAAGAACCAGTCCGAGCTGATCCAGAACCCGCTCGATTTCTCGATTGATCTGTCCAAAGGTACCGCGCTCTTCCGGTCCTATGACGAGCTGTTTACCCAGTTCAATTTCGGCACTTATCTGTTCAATTCATTTTTTATCTCGGTGCTGACTGTCTTCATCACACTGGCCTTCGCGATCCCCGGTGCCTACGCGGTTGCGCGCTTGCGGTTCCGCGGGCAAGCGGCGTTCTCCCGCTCGATCCTGTTGATCTACATGGTGCCGATGATCGTGCTTGCGCTGCCAATCTACATCGCTTTCTCGATGACCGGATTGCGCAATTCATTCTGGGGTATCGTGATGATTTACCCGGTCACCACGATACCGGTCGCGCTTTATATGCTGCAGGGCTACTTCCGCGGCTTGCCCGCCGAGATTGAGGAAGCAGGCTTGATGGATGGGTTGTCGCGGTTGAAGGTGATCTGGAAAATCACACTGCCACTTTCGCTGCCAGCGCTGGCGTCAGTGTCACTCTATGTCTTCATGATCGCTTGGAACGAATTCCTGCTGGCGTTCATGCTGCTCGATGATCCCACGAAATTCACGCTGACGCGGGGCATTGCCTCGCTCAACTCGTCCGAGATCCCCCGACAGCACCTGATGGCTGGGTCCGTGATTGCAACGATTCCAATCATGGCGCTGTTTCTGGGATTGGAGAAATTCATGACAAAGGGCCTGACCGCAGGGTCGGTGAAAGGATAGTGCGATGACACCGCTTGATATCGAAGCACGCGCGATCCTGCGCAAGAACGACCGCGGTGGATACACGATCCCGACCGATGGGCTGTATCCCTATCAGTGGAACTGGGACAGCGTTTTTGCTGCCTGGGGTTATTCCACTTTTGACCCGCCGCGCGCGTGGCAGGAACTGGAAACGCTCATGGGCGCGCAGTGGGACGATGGGATGGTCCCGCACATCATCTTTCACCAGTCCGATCCCGGCTATTTCCCCGGCCCCGATGTCTGGGCGACGGGGAAGACCCCGCCAACCTCCGGTATCTCGCAGCCACCAGTCGCCGCCATCATCGCACGCCTGATCTGGGAGGCCGATGAGGCGGCGGGCGTCGAACATATCAAAGCGCTTTATCCCCGCCTTGTGCGCTGGCACCGCTGGTGGCACGTACATCGCTGTACGACTGGCCCTGCCGCGATCACGCATCCTTGGGAAAGCGGACGCGACAACTGCCCGGACTGGGACAAGGGCATGGCTGGCGTCGATGGCTCTGGCGTGGGCGAGTACGAGCGCCGTGACACAGGTCATGTCGACCCTTCGATGCGACCGGGCAAGGAAGATTACGATCGCTACATCGCGATGGTGCAGTTCGGCGTAAAGGTGGGGTGGGACCCGGTGCGGATCGTTGAGGACGGGCCATTTCTGATGGCTGACCCCGGCATTACGTTCATCCTGTTGCGGGCACATCATGACCTGGCTGTTATCGGGCGCTCCATTGGCGAAGATGTCTCGGAAATCGAAGGCTGGTGTCTGGCGCTGCGCAACGCGCTGCCACTGATCTGGAACCCCGATTTGCAGGCCTATGACGCCAAGGACCTGCGCACCGGTGAGTTTGCCGGCGTACTGGGGTCGGGTGCGTTCCTCGCCTATCTGGCCGATGCGTCCAATCCTGAACTGGATGCGCAGCTGATGCGCGTTTGGGATGCGGTAAACTACGGTATCCCGTCAGCTGATCCCGAAGCCGCGATATTTGATCCGCGCAGGTACTGGCGCGGTCCCAGTTGGCCGTTCATCAACGCGATGATCGGCATCGGATTGCGCGACTCTGGCAAGCAAGATCTTGAAATGCGCCTGCGCGCAGAAACGGCCAAGCTGATCGAGAAGAACGGGTTTTACGAGTATTTCGATCCGCATGACGCCACACCCTGTGGCGGCAGCAACTTTACCTGGACGGCTGCCATCTGGCTTACGTGGGCAGGTGATGGCCGCGACAGCGCCAAGGGGGCTGCGTAATGTCATCAATCGAACTGAAAAACGTCGAAAAATGGTTCGGCGATGCGCAGGTCATCAAGGGCGTTGATCTGACCATTGAAGAAGGCGAGTTCATCATCTTCGTTGGCCCGTCCGGGTGCGGAAAATCGACTTTGCTGCGCATGATTGCAGGGCTCGAAGAAACCTCGCGTGGGCAGATCATGATCGGAGACCATGACGCAACAGCTGAACCGCCAAGCAAGCGTGGGCTCGCCATGGTGTTCCAAAGCTACGCGCTATACCCGCACATGTCCGTGCGCGACAATGTGGGTTTCCCATTGAAGTCCGCCGGGTTGCCGAAGGCCGAAATCGACGCAAAGGTGAACGAAGCCGCGCGGGTTCTAAAGCTTGATGACTACATGGATCGGCGCCCCAAGGACTTGTCCGGCGGACAGCGTCAACGCGTTGCCATTGGCCGCTCGATCGTGCGTGACCCCACAGCGTTTCTGTTCGACGAACCTTTGTCAAACCTTGACGCCGCGCTGCGTGTCGAGATGCGCTATGAGATTGCCAAGCTGCACCAGACGCTGAAATCCACGATGATCTACGTGACCCACGATCAGGTCGAGGCGATGACGTTGGCCGACAGAATTGTCGTCTTGGAGTTCGGAAAAATCGCACAGATCGGCACGCCTCGCGAGCTTTATGAAAACCCGGCCAACCTGTTTGTTGCGCAATTCATCGGCTCTCCCAGAATGAATATCATACCGGCAAGCATGGTGCCTTCAATTGAGTTGCCCGAAGGTGCGGTGTCACTTGGCATTCGTCCTGAGCATATCTCGCTGGTCGAAAGCGGATCGGGGCACATCCACGGTAAAGTCGATGTATTGGAGTACCTTGGCGCGGATACGTTCTTGATCATCTCTTGTGGCGAAACCGGGCAGATCACAGTGCGCGTCACTGAAAACTCGACACTAAGCCCGGGGGACGCGGTTGACTTGCAATTGGCGGAAGAAAACGTCTGTTCGTTCGATGGTCAAGGACTGGCCCAGCACGTCAAGCAGCGCTCGATTTAGTTCTCAACTGCACCCCAGATGAACAGATACCACCCGATGTGGAGTTGGAAGCGGACATTCACCAGCCGCGTAGTGTTTGTTAGTATGAGGCGCTATTGGTTTTCTAGATACCTGCCCTCGTCGGTTTTTGCGTAGGCGGTGCGCCGTTCACACGGGTGCGGCGTAGTTCCAAGGCAGAAGTTCTTTTAAATCCGCTTGTTTGTGCCCGCCTGCGATGGCTTTCAAGACACCGGACAGATAGCCATGCGGTTCGATCCCGTTGAGTTTGCGGGTCTCGATCAGGGACGCGATGATGGCCCAGTTTTGTGCGCCCGCATCGTGACCCGCGCAGAGTGCGTTTTTGCGGTTCAGGGCGATGGGACCAATGGTGGGCTCAACAGAATTGGTATCGAGTTCGATGCGACCATCGCCAAGGAACCGGCACAGCCCATCCCAGTCTTTGGCGATGTACTTCATGGCTACCCCAGATGGAGACTTGGCCGAGATACGCGCGCGTCTTTCGGCAAGCCAAATCTCGAAGTCTTCTATAATGGGCAGTGAACGACCCCACAGTGCTTTGGGATACCGCTCACCTGCGCCGGATACCATCGTTCAGATGAACCAAAGGCAGATCATGCACTAACAATCAAGTTGGACCACTCAGCTGGGGCTGATCACCTGGATGCGCAGGCTCCACCAATCCCGAAACGCCAGCGCTTCCTCGCGCGTGATCGCGTCGATCCGTTGATGAACAAGCCTTGGCAAAGCCTTCTCAAAGTTGGCGATGGCGCGTTCGCGGGGAAGGCGCCAAAGATGGCGCTGCCCGTTGGATTTGCGCAGATGCTTGGTCTTTGTCAGTGCGATAAACTCCGTTAAATCCGTCCCCAACGGAGGCATCGCGAACGACGCAAAATCCAAGAGCGCGTCTGCAACAGCAGGTGGGTCGGGTGCGGTTTGCGTCCCGGCCGCGGCCATCAACCGAGGCAGGTTCTCTTGAAACGAGCGCTGCAACAGAACGTCGCTGGCCACATCGTCAAAACCGCGGCTTTCCACAGCGCGATTTGCCGCTTCGTACGTTTCATGCACCGGTGCACTGTCTCCGAGTTCCAGCAAATGCCACTCGGCTCGCTTCAGTTCCTCAGACTCAAAGGCTTTGCGCTTGGCCGCACTCAAAAAAAACCATTCGCAGCGCTGCGCACACCTGCGACACCGGTTCCCCAGCTTTGCCTAGAATACGCCCCAAAAGTACTTGGGCACATGCAGAACCACATAATAGCGTCCACGATCCAACGTCAGGCCCATGCAAAATCCTCTCTTCTCTCATCGGCAAGTATGCGAAAAACCATGCGGGATTTTAGGCGGGCAACGTGCCTTAATACGCGTAGACGCAGCATACGCACATTGAAAACAAAAAGTTGCTAAGAAACCAGTGGCCTATGGGATCAGCACAGTGGCGGAGAGACAGGGATTCGAACCCTGGGTGGGCTTGCACCCACAACGGTTTTCGAGACCGCCCCGTTCGACCACTCCGGCACCTCTCCGCGGGGATCTGTCGCCTGCGTTTAGAGCCAAGCCACGCGCGAGGCAAGGCGGTTTTTGCCTGTTAACGGTTTCACAAGGATTTTGATGGACGCGGCCCGAAATTCGCATAGGCTTTGTCGGCATATCCGGTTTTGACGTTGTGAAAGGATGCCCATGCACGCTGTGCGACTGACCGCTGTTTTTCTGGTGTTTGCCGTCACGTTTACGCTTGTGCCCCGTGTGGCGCTGGCCGCAGATCGGGCCAAGCTGGAGGCGTTTCTCGAGGTGACGGGCTTTGATGTCGCACTGGAAAGCATCCGGCTGTCGGCGGAATCCGCGCCCGACATGCTGGGGATGCAGGCGGAGGATTTCGGCTCCGAATGGACGCGGCTCACCACCGAAGTGTTCGACACCGACGTGATGCATGACCTGGCACTCGATATTCTTGAAAAGACGCTCAGCGATGAGCTGCTGACACATGCGGCGCAATTCTATGCAACCGATCTGGGCAAACGTCTGGTGATTGCCGAAAACGCCTCGCACCTGAAGGAAGAGGATGACCTGAAGTCCGAAAGCGGTGCGGCGATCATCGCAGGGCTGGCGCAGCTCGACAGCAAGCGGCTGACCTATCTGGAACGGATGAACGCCGCCTCCGACAGTGCTGGCGTGGCGGTGCGTGCGATCCAGGAAATTCAGGTGCGGTTTCTGATGGCCGCGGCAGGGGCCGGCGTCATCGAATTGCAGCTGGAGGAAGAGGACCTGCGCGAACTGCTCGGCAACGACAAGGAGGTGCTGGAGGCCAGCATCGCCGAAGGGGCCATGACCGGCGCAGCCTACACTTACCAGTCGTTTTCCGATGACGAGGTGCTGGCGTATGTCGAGGCGCTGGAGCATCCCATGATGCGCGAGGTCTATGACCTGATGAACGCGGTACAATACGAGATCATGGCCAACCGGTTCGAGGCGCTTGCCGTCCGGATGCAGGACCTGCAGCCCAGTCAGGAGCTTTGAGCGATGCGCGGCCTTGCCCTTGCCGCTGCGGTCTGGCTGTCCGCGCTCGGCGCGCAGGCCGACAGTGCGAGCGATCAGCTGTTCAACGCGATGGGCATTCCCGGGCTGATCGCGGCCTTTGCCGAGGATGGGCGGGAAACCATCGGTGACATCAACAGCGGTTTTCTCGGCGGGCAGGGCGGTGACGTGTTCACCGAAACGGCGCAGCGCCTCTATGATCCCGCACGGATGGAGGCGGAGTTGCGCGCCAGCTTCAGGCAGCTGGTGGACCCAGCGGATGCGCGGCAGGCGGTCGTGTTCTTTGACAGTGCGCAGGGCCAGCGGATCGTCGCACTTGAGGTGCAGGCGCGGCAGGCCATGGTCGACGACGCGCTGGAGGACGCGGCCAAAGCCGCCAGCACTGACGCGGGCGATGATGTGCTGCGCCTGATCTCGGTCCGCGATCTGGTGGAGGTGAACACCGACATCGCGATGGCGGCCCGCACGGCCTTTTATGACGGGTTTCTGGCGGCAGCCCCCAGCACCGATGCGCCCGATATAGAAGGGCAGCGCGGCACGGTCGCCGAAGACACAAGGACCTGGATCACAGGATATTACATGCTCGTGGCCTCCGCGATGGAGGACGATGACCTTGACACCTACACCGCCTTTTGGGAGACGGATGTGGCGCAACGTGTCGATGCGGCCCTGTCGGACGCGTTCGAACAAAGCTATGTGTCGCTGTCCTACGGGATGGGTCAGATCGTGGGCCGGTTGATGCCGCAGAATGATCTGTGACATGATCTGTGAGGGCCCTTGACACATGGCCCTGATCCGCACATAAGCCCGCATCTCTGCCAGTGCCCTGCGCTGGCGGTTTTTTTATTCAACAATCGCCCCGATCCTGGGGCGCGCTGTTCGAGGCGGCACCCGACGCAGGGGCCGACAACGCCGGGGAACCGGGGCCATAGGACGCGGCAGACAAAGGAACGACATATGTTCGCGGTTCTCAAAACCGGCGGCAAACAGTACAAGGTTCAATCGGGCGACACGCTCCGCGTTGAAAAGCTGGCCGCAAATGCAGGTGACACTGTCCAATTCAACCACGTGCTGATGATCGGTGGCGACGCGCCCCAGGTCGGCAGCCCCGTGGTCGCGGATGCAGGCGTGCAAGCGCAGGTCATCGAACAGATCAAGGGCCCCAAGACGATCAACTTCGTCAAGCGGCGCCGCAAGCACTCGTCCAAGCGGACGAAGGGCCACCGCCAGCAGCTGACACTGGTGCGCATCACCGACATCCTCGCCTCCGGCGCGGGCAAGTCGGGCGTTATGGCTGCCGAAAACGGCGCGGGCTTTGGCGTGGCTGTGGCCGCTCCGGCTGCCGCCCCGAAGAAGGCCAAGAAGGCGAAGGCAGAGGCCCCCAAAGCGGACGCCCCCAAGGCCGAAGAGAAAAAGGCCGCCCCCAAGAAAGCCGCCAAGGCGGACGCCGCGGGCGACGACCTCAAGCAATTGTCGGGCGTTGGCCCCGCGCTTGAGAAAAAACTGCTCGAGGCGGGTGTGACCACCTTCGCGCAGATCGCAGCATGGACCCCCGAGGACGTTGCTGCTATGGACGAGAAACTGTCGTTCAAAGGCCGGATCGAGCGTGAAGGCTGGATCGCACAGGCCGAAGAACTGGCCAAAGGCTAAGGAGAGAGACGCATGGCACATAAAAAAGCAGGCGGTTCATCCCGGAACGGTCGCGACAGCGCGGGCCGTCGCCTCGGCGTGAAACTCTATGGTGGCCAGGCGGCCATCCCCGGCAACATCATCGTGCGCCAGCGCGGGACCAAGTTTTGGCCCGGCGAAGGCGTCGGCATGGGCAAGGATCATACGATCTTTGCGACCGTCGATGGCGCCGTGACCTTCCACAAGGGCCTCAAGGGTCGCACGTTCATTTCCGTGCTCCCAGCAGCGGAGGCTGCAGAATAAGCCGTACCCAGAGGGTTTTGACAAAATCAGGGATCGGCGGAAACGCCGGTCCCTTTTTCGTTTCCGCCCCATCCCGCAAATAGCGAGGACGGTCTGATGACAGACCATATGACAACCGAACGCTTGACCCTGCGCGCGCCCCGGATGGCGGATGCCGCCGTGATCGCTGCGTTGGTCGGCGATCTCGAGGTGTCGCGCTGGTTGACGCGGGTGCCACATCCTTACGGCTTGCAGGACGCGTGGGATTTCATCCGCCAGGTCGAGGCGGGGCGCGGCAATACATTTGTCATCTGCGCCGGTGATCTGGTTGTCGGGTGCATCGGCTCCGAACGTGAACTGGGCTACTGGCTGGGCCAGAACCACTGGGGCCGCGGCTACGCGACCGAGGCGGCGCGCGCGATGATCACACGTCATTTCGCGCAAGGTCAGACCGAGCTTGGCAGCGGCCATTTCACCGAGAACGGCCCCTCGCGCCATGTGCTGACCAAACTGGGCTTTGTGCCCACCTCGCAGGAACAGGCGCTGTGCCCAGCCACCGGCGACCGGCACGTCTTGCAGCGCATGGTGCTGACCCGGACCGCGTGGGAGGCGCAGACATGAACACACCCCCCAAACCCGTCCTGAACGGCCCCCGCATCACCCTGCGCGACGTGGCGCAGGGCGATGTGGATGCGCGCTTTGCCCTGGGCAACACGCCCGACATCATCCGCATGTTCGGCGGCGATCCGGCGCAGGTGCGCGACATCACCCGCGATGCGGCCCAAGCCTGGGTCGCGGCCCAACAGGCCGAACCGCACGCCTGGATCATCGCGGCCGGAGGCCGCCTGCTGGGCGCGATCCGGCTGCACACCCTCAACCCCGCCGACAAGCGGGCGCAGATTGCCATCGGCATTCTGGACTCCGACGCATTGGGCCAAGGCTATGGCACCGAGGCGATGCAGGTGCTCGCCGCCCACGCCTTCGGCACGATGGGCCTGCACCGGCTCGGCTGCCGCGTGCTCGACTTCAACGACCGGGCCATCGCGGCCTATGAAAAGGTCGGCTTCGTCGTCGAAGGGCGCGAGCGTGAAGCGGCCCTGATCGGCACCGACTGGCACGACGATCTGATCATGGGCCTGCTCGACCGTGATCTGGTGCGCGTGGGATGAGCGTGGCGGCGCTCTCCTTTGCCGTGTTCGCGGCCAGCCAGGTGGGCACGCCGGGCCCTGCCAACATGGCGCTGCTCGCCACCGGTGCGCGCTTTGGCTTTCGCACGGCGCTGCCCTTCGTGGCCGGCGTCGCCCTGGGCAAGCAGTTCATCATCTGGCCTGTGGGCTTTGGCCTGATGGAGCTTGCCGACCGCGCCCCCTGGGTGTTCGAGACGCTCAAATGGGTGTCGGCGGCATACATTATCTGGCTCGCCTGGAAGGTCGCCAACCTGCGCCTGTCCACGGGCGGCGACGCGCGCGCCCCAGGTTTCGCCGCTGGGCTGATCGTGCACCCGCTCAATCCCAAGGCCTGGGCGATGATCGTGGCCGGTTTCACCGGCTTTGTGGCACCGGGCACCGACCCCCTTTACGCAACTGCCATCATTGGCGGGATACTGCTGGGCTGTCAGGTGCTCCTGCACCCGATCTGGACCCTTGCCGGAGATCGTATCGCGCGCACCCTCGCAGGCACGCCCGGCGAACCCTATCTGATGTATACCCTTGCGGCGCTTACCGTCGCATCGGTGCTTTTTGTTCTGTTCGGAGGAGGAACATAGCAATGGAAATGAAAAAGATCGTGGCCCAACCTGTGATCGAAACGGCCCGGTTCGACCTGCGCCCCGTGCGCAAGTCCGACATGGGGCTGATCGAGATGTATACGAGCGACCTGCGCGTCGCCCGCATGACCCAATCGATCCCGCACCCGGTACCGCCCGCCAGCACCGAGGCCTTCGTGACCCGCGCCATGGCCGACGACCGGGACGAGGACGTGTGGGTCATGGACGGTCTCAAGACCGACCGGGCTGAGGTCATGGGCCTCATCTCGCTCACCCGCATGGACCGCAACCAGTCCGAGGTCGGCTATTGGGTCGCGCCGCATTTCTGGAACACGGGCCTGGCCTCCGACGCGGTCGAGGCGCTGGTGGACGCCAACCCGATGCAAAACGACACCATGTTCGCCAGCGTCTTTCAGGACAATCCGGCCTCTGCCCGTGTTCTGACCCATTGCGGCTTTAAATATCTCGGCGATGCCGAAGGGTTCTCGGTCGCCCGCGATGCCACCGTTCCAACCTGGACTTATAGCCGCAAACTCTGACACACACTGCTGCTTCTTCTCTTTCCAAATACGGCGGGGGGTCCGGGGGGGTGGCCCCCCGGTCCCGCCGCTTGAAACCCATTCCCATCGCCGGGATTGTGGCGTAGGACCGCGCACATGAAGTTCCTCGACCTCACCAAAGTCTACATTCGCTCCGGCGCGGGCGGAAACGGCTGCATCTCGTTCCGCCGCGAAAAGTATATCGAATATGGCGGCCCCGATGGCGGCGACGGTGGCACCGGCGGGTCGGTGATCGCCGAGGCCGTGGACGGGCTCAACACCCTGATCGACTTCCGCTACCAGCAGCACTTTTTTGCAAAGAACGGCCAGCCCGGCATGGGCCGCCAGCGCACCGGCAAGGATGGCGACGACATCCTGCTGCGCGTGCCCGCGGGCACCGAGATCCTCGACGAGGATCAGGAAACCGTGATCGCGGATCTGGTCAACGTGGGCGACACGGTGGAACTGGCCCGTGGCGGCAATGGCGGCTGGGGCAATCTGCACTTCAAATCCGCCACCAACCAGGCCCCGCGCCGCTCCAACCCCGGCCAGGAGGGTGTCGAGCGGACGCTCTGGCTGCGCCTGAAACTGATTGCGGATGTGGGCCTGCTGGGCCTGCCCAATGCGGGCAAGTCCACGTTTCTCGCCACCACCTCCAACGCCCGGCCCAAGATCGCGGATTACCCCTTTACCACGCTGCACCCCAATCTGGGTGTGGTGGGCGTCGACAACACCGAATTCGTGGTCGCCGACATCCCCGGCCTGATCGAAGGCGCGTCCGAAGGGCGCGGGCTGGGCGATCTGTTCCTGGGCCATGTGGAGCGGTGCGCGGTGCTCCTGCACCTCGTCGATGGCACGTCCCCGACGGTGGCCGAAGACTACGCGACCATCATCGGCGAGCTGGAGGCCTATGGCGGTGACCTCGCCGCCAAGCCGCGCATCACGGTGCTCAACAAGGTCGACGCACTGGATGAAGAAGAACGCGCAACAGCCCGTTCTGATTTGGAAAACGCGAGCGGCGGCCCGGTCATGGTCATGTCCTCCGTCGCACGCGAGGGCGTGACGGATGTGCTGCGCGCCCTGCGCGGTCAGATCGACGACGACCGCCTGCGCCACCGCCCCGCACAGGAGGCCGAACCGTGGCGTCCCTGAGGCGTGCAAAGCGGCTGGTGGTCAAGATCGGCTCGGCCTTGCTGGTCGACCGCGCCACCGGCGCGCTGCGGCAGGACTGGCTCAGCGGGCTGGCGCAGGACGTGGCGTGGCTGACCGGGCAGGGCACACAGGTCGTGCTCGTCTCCTCTGGTTCCATCGCGCTGGGGCGCGGCGTCCTGAACCTGCCCACCGCCGATCTGGCGCTGGAGCAATCGCAGGCCGCCGCCGCCGTCGGACAGATCCGCCTCGCCCGCGCCTACGAAGAAGCGCTGGCGCCGCACGGCATCACCACCGCGCAGGTGCTCATGACGCTGGAGGACAGCCGCAACCGCCGCCGCTACCTCAATTCCCGCGCCACGCTGGAACAGCTGCTGGGCCTGCGCGCCGTGCCCATCGTCAACGAAAACGACACCATCGCCACCGACGAAATCCGCTTTGGTGACAATGACCGTCTGGCCGCACAGATCGCCGCCACCATCGGTGCCGACCAGCTTGTCCTGCTCTCCGATGTCGACGGCTTTTACAGCGCCAACCCGGCCGACGACCCCACCGCGCGCCGCTATGACACGATCGACCAGATCACGACCGAGATCGAGGATCAGGCGGGCGATGCAGGCTCGGGCCTCTCCAAGGGCGGGATGAAAACCAAGCTGATGGCCGCCAGGACCGCCACCGCCGCAGGCTGCGCCATGGCCATCTGTCTGGGCTCCGAACACCGCCCGCTGCACGCCCTGCACAGTGGCGCAAACGCCACCTGGTTTACCGCCACACTTGATCCGGCCTCCGCCCGCAAACGCTGGATCGCCGCGATGAAACCGCAGGGCACGCTGACCCTGGACGCCGGTGCCATCACCGCTTTATCAAAGGGAAACAGCCTCTTGCCCGCCGGTGTTCAAGCGGTCGCCGGCAGCTTTGGACGTGGCGAGCCCGTGGCCCTGACCGATGCCGACGGGCACCAGCTGGGCCTCGGCCTCACCCGCTACACCGCCGAAGAAGCGCACAAGATCAAGGGCCACCACAGCGCCGATATCGAAACCCTGCTGGGCTATCCGGGCCGGGCCGCACTGATTCACCGGGATGATATGGCGCTCTGAGCTTCTTCTGACTAAAAATACCATCGCCGAAGGCATAAAAGTCTCCGGCACCCCGCCTGCAAAGGAGGCACCCGATGAAAGACCTCGACACCATCCCCGCGCTCATGGCCGACATCGGCACCCGGTCCAAGGCGGCGGCTGCGACGCTCGCCTTTGCCAGCGCCGAACGCAAGCACGCCGCCCTGATCGCCGCGGCGGAGCATGTCTGGTCCAGCCGCGCGGACATCATCGCCGCCAACGACAAGGACATGGCATTCGGCGCGGACAAGGGCCTGTCGGACGCGATGATGGACCGGCTGCGCCTGGACGAGGGCCGCGTTCGTAGCATCGTCGACGGGTTGCGCGCGGTGGCCGAACAGGCAGATCCGGTGGGCGAAGTGCTCGCCGAATGGGACCAGCCATCGGGGCTCAACATCAAACGGGTGCGCACGCCGCTGGGTGTTGTGGGCGTGATCTACGAAAGCCGTCCCAACGTCACAGCGGATGCAGGTGCGCTGTGCCTCAAGGCCGGGAATGCGGTCATCCTGCGCGGCGGATCGGAAAGCCTTCACTCCTCGCAAGCCATCCATGCAGCCCTTCAGGCCGGCCTGCGCGACGCCGATCTGCCCGAAGACGCGATCCAGCTGGTGCCGACGCGCGACCGCGCCGCGGTGAGCGAGATGCTGACCATGACCGACACGATCGACGTGATCGTGCCCCGCGGTGGCAAAGGCCTTGTGGGGCTGGTGCAACGCGAGGCGCGGGTGCCCGTCTTTGCCCATCTCGAAGGGATCGTGCACATCTATGTCGACAAGGGCGCGGACCCCGAAAAGGTGCTCAAGGTGGTGCTCAACGCCAAGACCCGGCGCACCGGGATTTGCGGTGCCGCCGAATGTCTGCTGATCCACGCCGACATCGCGGCGACCATCGGACAGGGCGTGGTGCGCGCGTTGATGGATGCGGGCGTGCGGGTGCATGGGGATGCCGCGCTGCAGGCGCTTGAGGGCGTGCAGGCGGCGACCGACGCCGATTGGGGGCGCGAATACCTCGACATGGACATTGCCGCGCGCGTCGTGCCCGACATCGATGCCGCAATAGCGCATATCCGCACCTACGGCTCCAACCACACCGACTGTATCCTGACCGAAGATACGGACGCCGTGGCGCAGTTTTTTCGCGAGCTGGACAGCGCCATCCTGATGCACAACGCCTCTACGCAGTTTGCCGACGGCGGTGAGTTCGGCATGGGGGCCGAGATCGGGATCGCGACGGGCAAGATGCACGCCCGGGGCCCCGTGGGGGCTGCGCAGCTGACTAGCTTCAAATATCTGGTGACCGGCGACGGCACCGTGCGTGGCTGAGGCCGCGCCTCAGAATGTCATGCGCAGGGGGCCGCCGTCGCCTTGTGCCACATGCACTGTGCGGTCGATGTCCTTGGCGTGGTAATGCAGCAGGCCGAACTGCACATGTGCAGGGGCCAACGCGTCCACAGCACCCGTCTGCAAACGGTCCCACAACTCCGCGTCCATGCTGAACTTGTCGGCGTGGCCCGTCACGGCCCATGTGCCGTCGTTCAGCGACACCTCGACCCGGCCACCGTAAGGCATCGCCGTTTCCATGCACTGCAACGCCAGAAACACCATGCGCACCGCCCAGCGGGGCTGCGCATCGAGCGGTCCGTAGGCCATGGTCAGGCGGCTACCGCGCGCGTTGTCCTGCAGGATCGAGACGACCTCCGCCCGGCCCACGGGCTGATCGCTGGCAGCACCATAGGCCATGCGAAAGAACCGGATGCGGGCGCTGGCGTTTTTCACACTTTCCGAGATCAGCTCCATCTCGGGGCCGTCGCTGGCGCCCGCCATGTTGAGCAGTTCCAGTCCGTTGTTGATCGCGCCGATTGGCGATATCAGGTCATGACAGATGCGGCTGCCGATCAGCGCCGCGAGGTTGACATTATCCTGCCCCATGGGCTGCTCCGGCAAAGACGAACGAAGGACATATGGAAGATCTGAACGCCATTCTGGCTCCCGGCATGTTGGTCCGCCACCCCGATCATGCGGATTGGGGTGTGGGTCAGGTGCAAAGCAATATTGCGGCAAAGGTTACGGTAAATTTCCCCGAAGCCGGGAAGGTTGTCATTGACGGCACCCGCATTGCGCTGCTCCCCGTATTCGATGCCTGAACATCCTTTCCGAATAGTTAACGGATTGCAATCATGCCGGGAATGCCGCGAAAGACTTTGCGTTTTCCGTGGGCTGCCCGATAGAGCAGCGCAATGAGCCTGACCCATACGCCAGACTTCCGCGTCGCCATGGCGCGCTGTGATGCGGACCTGCAGGCCGCCTACGCGCTGCGCTACGACGTGTTCGTGCGCGAGCTGGGCGGGGGCGGGCCGCTGGTGGATCATGCCGCAGGGCTGGAACGCGATGCGTTCGATCCGCATTTCGATCACATGCTGCTCTGGGATGATGCGGCGGGGCAGGTCGTGGGCGTCTACCGCATGTTGCGGGCCGAGCAGGCGCAGGCGGCAGGGCAGTTCTACTCCGAGGACGAATATGACCTCGCGCCACTCAAGGCCTCCGGCCGGCATCTGCTTGAGCTGGGGCGGTCCTGCGTGCATGCGGCCTATCGGGGCGGTCCGGCGATGTATCACTTGTGGAGCGGTCTGGCCGAATATGTGGCGCAGCACCGGATCGACATCCTGTTTGGCGTGGCCTCGTTCCATGGCACGGACGTACAGGCGCTTGCCGCGCCCCTGTCGCTGCTGCATCACCGGCATCTCGCCCCGCCCGCGCTGCGGGTTCGGGCGCGCGCGCCGCATGCGGCAGACATGGACATCCTGCCGGAAGACCAGATCGACCGGCGCGCCGCGATGGTGCAGGTGCCCGCGCTGATCAAGGCCTATCTGCGGCTAGGCGGCGTTGTGGGGCAGGGGGCCTATGTCGACCATGGCTTCAATACAACGGATGTCTGCCTGATCATGGACACTGCGGCGATGTCGGCGCGCCAGCAGCGCATCTACGGGGCCGCGTCATGAGCATGACCTGGGACGGCGCGCCGCCACCCGAAGAGGCTCCGCCCGGCCTATGCGGCTGGCTGCGCATCGTGCGGCGCGCCACGCTGATCATCGTGACGATTCTGCTGGGCCTTGCGCTGCTGCTGCCGCTGCGGCTGATCGAACGCCCGCTCTTTGGCCTGCACCGGCCCTGGACGCCGTGGATCACCCAAGCGGTGTGCCGGGTGTGTCTGCTGTGGATGAGCCTCGGCTTTGACCGCAAGGGTCGGCCCATGCGGCACCGCGGCGCGGTGGTGGCCAACCATTCCAGCTGGCTGGATATCTTTGTGCTCAACGCCTCCGACAGGGTGCATTTCGTGTCGAAATCGGAGGTTTCCGGCTGGCCGGGCATCGGACCGCTGGCCCGGGCGGCGGGCACGCTGTTCATCGCGCGCGATCCGCGGCAGGCGCGGGTGGAGGCGCAGCTGTTCGAGGAGCGGCTGATGGCGGGACAACGGCTGCTGTTTTTTCCCGAAGGCACGAGCACGGACGGGCTGCGGGTGCTGCCGTTCAAGACCACGCTCTTTGCGCCGTTTCTGGCGCCTGCGCTGCATGATGTGCTGTGGGTACAGCCGGTGACGGCGGTCTATCACGCGCCTGCGGGGGCTGCGGACGCACGGACCTATGGGTGGTGGGGCGACATGAGTTTCGGATCGCACCTGCTGTCGACACTGGCCTTGCCGCGGCAGGGTCGCGTCGAGGTGGTGTACCACCCGGCACTGCGCGCGGTCGATTTTGCCGACCGAAAGGCGCTGGCGGCGGCGGCGGAGGCGGCGGTGCGGTCCGGGCATACGCTGGCTGTCAGCGGCGGGCGTGATCCAAAGGACGCCTGACGGCGACGCGATTCATTTTTTTTGGATTAGGGGGCTGTCTGCCCCCTCGGGGCTTCGCCCCTCACCCCCGAGGATTTTTTGGGGACAGAGACAGCATGGACCGGAGTTGCTGCGGGGTGACGCCATCGGCGCGGTATTTTGAGATCGCGCGGGCGTCGTCGCGCTTGGCGAGGCGTTTGCCGGCGTCGTCCCGGATCAGGCGGTGGTGGTGGTAGCGCGGCGTGGGCAGGCCCAGCAGGTGTTGCAGGATCACCTGGATCGGGGTGAAATCGAACAGGTCCTCGCCCCGGACCACGTCCGTGATGCCCTGATCCGCGTCATCGAAGGCGGAGGCGAGGAAATAGGCGACGATGTCCTCGCCCTTGCGGCTGAGCACGATATCCCCGATCCGGTCCTGCGCCGCCTCGGCGTCGATGCGGTGCCGTCCGGCATGGGCGGGACCGGTTTCGTCAAAGCTGAGGTCATGGTCGTGCAGGGCGCTCAGCGCGGCGGCGAGGTCAAGGCGGAGCGCGTCATCCGGCTGGCGGCTGTCCATGCTGCGCCCGCGGCAGGTGCCGGGATAGACGGGGGGGATCGCCCCTTCCTGCGGGGCGGACAGGGCCGCGCGGATGTCGGCGCGGGAGCACGCGCAGGGGTAGAGCAGGCCGCGCGCCATCAGCGGTGCGATGCGGGTGTTGTAGCCGCCGAGATGTTCGGATTGCCGGTGCACCGGGCCGTCCCATGTCAGGCCGAGCCAGGTCATGTCCTCGAGTATCAGCGCCTCCCATTCCGGCTTGCTGCGCTGCAGGTCGGTGTCTTCCATCCGCAGCAGAAACCGGCCACCGGCGGCGCGCGCCATGTCATGGGCCAGGATCGCCGAATAGGCGTGGCCCAGATGCAGAGGACCCGTGGGCGACGGGGCAAATCGGGTGGTGAATGTCACGCTTTTTCAAGCACGTAGACTGTGGAGTTGAGGTCGATGCCGGGCAGGTGGTCCCCGTGTTCCTTGAACAGCATCCGCGCAGCACCACAATCGGTCCATTCGGCGACGCCGCCCATGTTGGCGGGGTCCTCCAGCGCGTGATCGTTGAACGAAAAGACCAGCTTGCCATGGCGCGGCAGGGCGCGCATCAACAGGTGCAGCACATCGATGGGGGCAGCACCCGCACCGATCACCCCGATGGCGGCCATGGCGGTGTAGTCGCTGCGCGGCAGCCCGTCGCCCGCCTCGATCTGTTGCAGGTCGCGGTAGACGTCCTTGGCGCGGGCCTCTGCCAACATCTCCGCTGACAGGTCCACGCCGTCGATCACGGCAAAGCCTGCCAATTTCAGAGCGAGGCCGGACAGACCCGTGCCACAGCCGAAATCGAGGATCGGATCGGCGAGGCTGTCCACATGCGCCTTGAGCGCGTCTGCGCAACGCGCGGGGGTGGCGTAGCCGTTTTGCGCCACTTCGGCCTCGTAGCTGGCGGCCCAGTCATCATAGAGCGCGCGGGTCGAGGTGGCGTCGCGGGCCTGATAGGCCTTGTCGAGGAAATTGGTCATGGCCATAGGATAGGCGCGTCGGGTTCCTGCCGTCCAGTGGGTGGTGGATGGCAGGACCGGGGCGCTGCCCCGGACCCCGGAGTTTATTTGGCGAGTTGAAGGGGGATCAGGCGGCCCGGGCCTGCGGGGCGAGCCAGTCTTGCCAGTCGGCCTTGGCCCGGTCGGTATAGGCCTTGTAGCGGTCCTTGCGGCCGCGGCGTCCGCCCCTGAGCCCCTCGACCGGGGGAAAGAGACCGAAATTGACGTTCATGGGCTGGAAGGTCCTGGCCTCGGCCCCGCCGGTGATGTGGGTGATGAGCGCGCCCATGGCCGTGGTGTGCGGCGGAACGGGCAGGGTGTGGCCCAGGATCTCGGCAGCGGCCATGCGGCCCGCGAGCAGGCCCATCGCGGCGGATTCCACGTACCCTTCGACGCCGGTGATCTGACCGGCAAAGCGGATATGCGGCCGCGACGCCAGGCGCATGTCGTGGGTCAGCAATGTGGGGCTGTTGAGGAACGTGTTGCGGTGGATGCCGCCGAGCCGGGCAAACCGCGCGTCCTGCAAGCCGGGGATCGTCTTGAAGACCTCCGCCTGCGCGCCGTATTTCATCTTGGTCTGGAAGCCCACGATGTTGAAGAGCGTGCCCAGCTTGTTGTCGCGGCGCAACTGCACCACGGCCCAGGGTTTGACGTCGGGCGCGTGCGGGTTGGTGAGGCCCACAGGTTTCATGGGCCCGTGGCGCAAGGTCTCGCGGCCCCGCTCGGCCATCACCTCGATGGGCAGGCAGCCGTCGAAATAGCCCGCCGTCTCGCCCTCGTGAAACTCGGTCTTGTCGGCGGCGAGCAGGGCGTCGATGAACGCGTCATATTGCGCCTTGTCCATCGGGCAATTGAGGTAGGCGGTCCGTTCCTCCTCGGTCTCGCCCTTGTCATAGCGCGACTGCATCCAGGCCTGGCGCATGTCGATGCTGTCGGCATAGACAATGGGCGCAATCGCGTCGAAAAACGCCAGCGCCTCGGCGCCCGTTTCTGCCGCTATCGCCTGACCCAGCGCTGACGAGGTCAGCGGGCCGGTGGCGATGATCCAGTGGCCCGCATCCGGAAGGGCGGTGATTTCACCATATTCCACGCTGATTTTGGGATGCGCGGTGAGCGCATCGGTCACCGATTGGGCAAAGGGCTCGCGATCCACGGCGAGCGCACCGCCCGCGGGCAGCCGGTGCATGTCGGCGGTCGCCATGATCAGCCCGCCCGCCTGCCGCATCTCCCAATGGAGCAGGCCGACGGCATTCTGCTCGCTGTCATCGGACCGGAACGAGTTGGAGCAGACCATTTCCCCCAACAGCCCCGTCTGGTGCGCGAATGTGCCGACCTTGGGCCGCATCTCGTGAATGACGACGCGCACGCCCATTTGCGCGGCTTGCCACGCCGCTTCGGACCCGGCCATGCCGCCGCCCACGATATGTAATGTCTCTGCCATGCCCGCCATTTAGGCCAACGCGCGCGCCCGCGCAATGCGTGTGGCATGTGACAAAGATCAATCGGGGTGGGCTGCGGCCACCTAAGGTGCGGTGCAGAGACAAACAGGAGACGACGATGAAACCTGCACTGCTGGGCCTGTGCCTGATCGCGCTTGCCGCGCTGACCGGTTGTGAAACGCCGGAGAGCTATCCGATTTCCGGTCAGGCCTGTGCGCCCGATGACCCGGTGCAGGACCTGAGCGGGGACAGTTGCGCGCCGCCAGTCTGAGCCAAATTGATGGAGGGGGGTTTTGGGGTCGCCGCGGCGGGAGGTCGATCAGTGAGAGGCTGATCTGGAGGGACCTGTTTGACCTACGGCGACCCAAAGCAGTCGGTGTTTAACCGTGCCCCAAATGTGCCCCATTTCCGCCCAATTCGCCAGAGCGGAGTTGGAAACTGTTTGGTGCGCCAATCGAAACAACGGGCCATATCGCCTTGTTTTTCGGCGTATTTCCGCCGATTTCATAGGCGGATATGTGCCATCACTGTGTCCAGCCCGGCGCGCGCTTCTCGATAAAAGCGTTAATGCCCTCGGCGGTATCGCGGTGCATCATGTTCTCGACCATGGCGTCGCGGGTCATGTCATAGGCGGCGGCCACGGGCAGTTCCATCTGGTCGTAAAACGTCGATTTGCCGATCTTGACGGCGGTGGCGAGCTTGCCGGCGATCTGGTCTGCGAGCGCTCTGGTCTCGTCAGCCAGGGCGTCCAGGGCCACGGCGCGGTTGATCAGCCCCAGCGCGATCGCCGTGTCGGCTTCGATGAAATCGCCGGTTGTCAGCATCTCGAACGCCTGCTTGCGCGGGATGTTGCGGCTGAGCGGCACCATGGGCGTCGAGCAGAACAGCCCGATATTCACCCCGTTGACGCCGAACCGCGTGCCATGCGCCGCCACGGCCAGATCACAGGTCGCCACCAGCTGGCAGCCCGCGGCGGTGGCGATGCCGTGGACCTGCGCGATCACCGGCTGGGGCAGGGTGCGGATGCGGGTCATCATCGCGGTGCAGCGGTCGAACAGATCGGTGAAATAGGCGCGCCCGCCATCCTCGGCCTGACGGCCCGCCGTCATCTGCTTAAGGTCGTGGCCCGCGCAAAACGCCTTGCCCGCGCCCGACAGCACCACCGCGCGCACCGCACTGTCCCCGGCGATATCGTCCAGCGCGCCAGTCAGCGCCGCCAGCATTTCATCCGACAGCGCATTCAGCCGCTCGGGCGCGTTCATCGTCAGATGCGCCACACCGTCTGTGACCTGACGTTCCAACAGTGCCATCTTGTCCTCCCGCAGATTTGCGGCCAACCCTAGGGCAGCACTGGGGGAAGGGTAAAGCATGTCGCTTGTCATGACGGCTGATGATTTGAACAGGTTTCTGGAAACCGCCTTTCTGGAGGTGGCCGACGAGTTTCATGTCGAAGAGGTCAGCGACGCGCAGGTCGTGCTGCGCCTCAACGTGTCGGAGAGGCATTTGCGCCCCGGTGGCACCATCTCCGGGCCCGCGATGTTCGGGCTGGCGGATGTGACGGCCTATATCGCGACGCTCGCCCGGATCGGGCCGCGCGCATTGGCGGTGACCACGAATTGTTCCATTGATTTCATGCGCAAGCCCGCCGCGGGCGTGGATTTGCTGGGCACGGGGCGGCTTTTGAAGCTGGGCAAGCAGCTTTCGGTCACGAATGTATTGGTACATTCCGAAGGGATGGACAAGCCGGTGGCGCGGGCCAGCCTGACCTATGCGATCCCGCCGCAGGGCGTCGAGGTCTGACGAAAAAGACGGCCGGGATGGAACCCGGCCGCAAGGAAGAGGTCTGGCGGTGCCACGGGGATGTCACACCCGCCAGAACACCCGCCGCGCTTCATGCTCAGCCTCGGCGCGTGTCAGTCCCACGTCGCGCAACAGGTGGTCTGGCAGGTCTTTCAACGTCAGACGCGTGCGGCGATGCATGGCCCATTTCGACAGCAGCACCGCCACGCGCACCGCGATCACCGACGCGACCGGCATGCGGTTTTGCGCTGTCAGATACGCCAGATGGGATGCGGGGGACTGGATCTGCTGTGTCATGGGAAATCTCCTGAATTGTATTGACACAATATGGCGGTATTGCCATGGGTATACGGGTACAATATGAAAAACCGGTACGCTACGGAAACATTGTAATGAATACAATTTGGCAGCCAGACCTCCTCCGGACATCGGGTCCGAAATACAAGGCCGTCACCCAGGCCATTCGCGACGCCATCGCGGGCCATGCCCTGCGCGCAGGGGACAAGCTGCCGCCGGTGCGCGATCTGGCCTGGCGGCTGGGCATCACGCCCGGCACCGTGGCGCGCGCCTACACGATCCTGACCGATGACGGCACGCTGGTGGCCGAGGTCGGGCGGGGCACCTTCGTGGCGCAGCCCGACACCAAGGCGCCGCTGCTGGCGGACGTCCCGCTCGAGGTCGACAGCGCCACCCACAATTCCGAGGCGCAAAGCTGGCATGTGAACCTCTTTTCCCCGCATCTGCCCAATGTCGGTCAGGCGACCCTGATCCGTCAGCTGATGACGCAGGTCGCACAGGACCCGCCCTCGGGCCTGATGCACTACCCCACGCGCGCCGGGGGCCAACCGGCGCGAGCGGCGGCGGCACAGTGGCTGGGCACCGCGCCCCTCGGCTCCTTCGGGCCTGACGACGTGGTGCTGGCCAATGGCGGGCAGAACGCGATCCTGATGATCTTCCAGACCCTGCTGCGCGGCCGCCGCCCCGCCGTACTGGTCGAGGAACTGGCCTATCCCGGCTTTCGCCGCGCCGCCGAGCTGCTCCGCGCCGACGTGATCCCCGTGGCGATGGACGCCCACGGCGTCATCCCCGAAGCGCTGGAGGCCGCGGCCAAATCCCACGACGCGCAGATCTTTTGCACCTCGCCCGAGGTCCATAACCCGACGCTCGCCTTCACCCCGCAGCACCGGCGCGAGGCGCTGGCCGCCGTCGCCCGCCGCTGTGATCTGCACATCCTCGAGGACGATTGTTACCGCCTTGGTGCGGCGCAGGCCCCGGGCTACCGCATGATCGCGCCGGAACGCAGCTGGTACATCTCGTCGATCTCCAAATCCATCACGCCCGCCCTGCGCCTTGGCATTGCCGTCGCCCCCGACGGGCAGGCCGCCGCACTGCGCCGCACCTCCGAATACTCGTTCTTCGGCCTCGCCACGCCGCTCACCGATCTGGCGGCGGCGCTGTTGGTGCATCCCGACCTGCCCAGCATCATGGACGCCGCCCGCCTGCGCATCGGCACCTATGTGCAGCGGGCGGTCAATATTCTGGGCGCGTTCGACCTGATCTGGCGGGCCGATGTGCCGTTCCTTTGGCTGCACCTGCCCGAAGGGTGGCGCGCCGGCGCCTTCGTGCAGGCCGCCGAAGGGCAGGGCGTGCGCATCCGTGCCGCCGAGGAATACGCCTGCCGCGACGCCCGCGCGCCCCACGCCGTGCGCTTTGCGGTGAATGCGGGCCTCAGCCTCGACAGTTTCGAGGCCGGGCTGGGCCGGATGCGCGACCTGCTCGACAATCCGCCGGACGTGATCGGCGTCTAGGGGTTACAGCAACCCGCCCGCGCCCCAGGCCAGCCCAAACAGCACCGTCGCCGCGCTCACCAGCGCCGAATAGCCCGCCAGCTTCCACACCGAAAACGGGCGCTCGCCATAGGCCCGCCCGTCGATGCCGCAGACCACCACCTTCTTGGCGCGGCCCGCATAGGTGTAGTGCAATATCCACACCGGCAACAGGATGCGCCGGTAGTGAATGCCGCTGGTGTGGGTGTGATAGCGGATGTCGCGCACCCCCGACTTGCCCACGTCGCGCTTGATCTTGTTGCGCATCAGCAGGTCCTTGTCGGCTTCATTGGCCGCCAGCCCCTCCGCCACTGTCTGGTGGTGCTGTTCCGCCGCGAACCCGGCGATATAACCGGGCCGAAAGGGCCGCAGGCGGCGCGGGTCGAACTCGTGCAGGATACCGTCACGGATCAGCGGCGTCACATGGGGCGAGGCAGGCACCAGCAGGTCGTTGAACGACACCTGCATCTGCCCGCTGGTGCGCCGCCGCGATGTCCGCTTGCCGCGCCGCACCGTGTAGCTGGCCCAGTATTCCACCGCCTCGTCGCTGTCGAAGGTCCAGAACGGCACGTAGATGCCCGCCACCCGCGCCCGCGCCACGATCCCCGCCAGATCACTCGGCGCGGCAAAGCGTTTGCCGACCCAGGCCTCCGCCGCCGCTTGCGCGGTGTCCCGCGTGACCCGGTAGGGGATCAGCGCCATCGTCTCAAATGCACTGTCGCCCTGCCGCAGCACCACCGGACCGTCGCAATAGGCGCAGCGCTCGCTCAGGCTGGCGCCCACAAACACCACATCGCCGCCGCAGCCCTCGCAATGATGCACCACCTGCGCGTCCGTGGTGCGCGGGTCCTCACCGCCCGCGTTCGGGTCGTAAGGAAACTCGGCCTCGGCCTTGTGATCGTCCGGCGTCTCCAGCCGTTCGGGCGTGCCGCAGCTGTCGCACACCAGGCACTGCTGCGCCGGGTCGTAGATGCGCTGGCCCGCGCATTGGCTGCATTGCAGCTCTTTCTGGATAACGTCCGCGCTCTGCATCAGTCGGCCTGCGCCAGTGCGGCCACGATCTCCAGCACGATCTGCAACCGCAGCCACGACCGCGCAATCGCCCCGTCCAGATCACCCGTCTGCCCCCAGTCGCCAATGATCGTCGCGGCAAACCACGTGGCCAGCAGCCAGAACCCGATCACCGACCAGCCCGCCAGATTGCGCAAAAACCCGGCGGATCCGTAGCGCAGCTCGTGCCGGGCCTCGTGCACCATCACCAGCTTGCGGATCATCGGGATGCCCACCGCCGTGGCACAGACCACAAGGGCCAGCCCGGCCAGCGCCGGTCCGATCAGCTCTTCCATCGTGCGGCTCCGGGGTGCACAAACATACGCGCCCGGTTCTGACCCCCCGGCGCGCAAAATGCAAGATCGGAGCGTCGCGGCGTGGGGTATCGTGATACCTTATTTTCAAGCCATTGATTTTGAATGATTATAACTGTCTTATGTGCGTTGACGCGGTCAGGCGCGCTCCATATAACCGCGCAATCCCGATTGTCCCTCATACGCTGGATGAACACATGAAAACCTACACCGCAACCCCTGCGGACATCGACAAGAAATGGATCCTGATCGACGCCGAAGGCGTGGTTCTGGGCCGTCTCGCCTCGATCGTCGCCATGCGCCTGCGTGGCAAGCACAAGCCGTCCTTTACCCCTCACATGGATTGTGGTGACAACGTCATCATCGTCAACGCCGACAAGATCCAGCTGACGGGCAACAAGCGCGACGAAAAGCATTACTGGCACACCGGCCACCCCGGCGGGATCAAGTCGCGCACCAAGGCGCAGATCCTCGAAGGCGCCCACCCCGAGCGTGTCGTGACCCTCGCGGTCAAGCGCATGCTGCCGGGCAACCGCCTGAGCCGTCAGCAAATGACAAACCTGCGTGTCTATGCCGGTGGTGATCACCCGCACGAGGCACAAAGCCCCGAAGTTCTGGACGTGAAGTCCATGAACGCCAAGAACACGCGGAGCGCATGACCATGGCCGACGAAATCAACACACTCGAAGACCTGCAAGCTGTGGCCGGCGATGCCGCCCCCGAAGCGGTCGAACTGACCCCGCGCGAGCCCGTCCGCGACGCGTTGGGCCGCTCTTATGCCACCGGCAAGCGCAAGGACGCGGTCGCCCGTGTCTGGATCAAGCCCGGCTCGGGCAAGGTCACCGTGAACGGCAAGGAAATGAACACCTACTTTGCCCGCCCGGTGCTGCAGATGATCCTCGCGCAGCCCTTCACCGTCGCCGGTGTCGAAGGCCAGTTCGACGTGGTCGCAACCGTCAAGGGCGGTGGCCTCTCCGGTCAGGCCGGCGCGGTCAAGCACGGCGTGTCCAAGGCGCTGCAGCTCTACGATCCCAGCTTGCGCGCCGCACTCAAAGCCGCAGGCTTCCTCACCCGCGACAGCCGCGTGGTCGAGCGCAAGAAATACGGCAAGGCCAAAGCCCGCAAGAGCTTCCAGTTCTCCAAGCGCTAAGCTGCACCGACACTATGCACGAAAAAGGCCGCCCCCACCCGGGGCGGCCTTTTGCATTTGGGCGGATGTCCGGTGAGAGCCCATAGTACTATGGGCGCATGGTGGTAAAGTGTCCAAAAAAGAACCGCATGTATATTCATTGAGGGTGCACGTGATGCGACGCTTCTTGGCAAGCCTTGTGCTGGTTACATCTATCCTCGCGCATGGGTTCTGGCGCGCTGGCAACAAACTTCACCACTTCTTTGGCGGTATACTTGTCATACTGGTCGCAGCCTTGATCCTGCCCGCAGCTCTATTTCGGCGTGCACGGCGCAAACATAGTAAGGGATCTGAGAGCCGTGACGAATGACTACAAAGTTACGCCAAGCAGCCAAGTGCACCGCTGACCCAATGTCTCCTTAGGGCTGGCAACAGCCATCGGCGCCGGGCGCGGCTAAGGTCTGGGTCGAGCCCACTGCAGACTTTACGTTTTCATGCTGCATGCACACGCAGCGCGAATTTTGTTGCATTTGCACACTGCAGAACAAATTTCAACTGCGACGGAAGCGGCCCTTCGAGAAATGCTATGTTTTCAACGTCAGCGTGGCGTTGATGACTGGGCGTGGAGGGAGGATTGGAGGGCAAATCATGCCGAGAGTCCAACTACCCGCCATCACCACAAAACGCCGAGCTTGGAACAAGGGGCGGATCATCGGTCAGAAACGGCCTTTGCTGCCAAAGCAAGTCTGGGCGATCCGAGCACGGTTAGAACTTGCGGGCAATCTACGGGATCTAGCCTTGTTTAATGTCGCCATAGACAGCAAGTTGCGCGGCTGCGATTTGGTTAAGCTCGCGGTAAACGATCTCATGACGGATTATCGCGTTCGGGAACGTGTTTCCGTGATCCAAAGTAAGACCAAGCGGCCTGCACAGTTCGAACTGACTGAAAACACGCGTGACACAGTATTGGCTTGGGTTAAATCGCCGGAAATGCTGGCTTACAGGTTTATGTTCCCAAGTCGGTTCCATGATCGGCCGCACATATCGACACGTCAGTATGGTCGCATTGTTCGCAATTGGGTGACGGCGATCGGACTAGAGCCGAGCGCATACGGCACGCATTCGTTGCGCCGGACAAAAGCCGCAGAAATCTATCGCAAGACTGGCAATCTGCGCGCCGTCCAATTGTTGCTGGGCCACACTAAGGTCGATAGTACGGTACGCTACCTGGGTGTTGAGCTCGAGGATGCTCTGGACATAGCAGAGAAGATCGACATCTAACATCGCTTGGCGAGCGGCACTGCCGTTCGCCATTTTTGAAGCAGTTGCTCGTCCTATGGGGGGCGGGAGTGCTTAATCTACACCTCCCAAAAAACCACAGCCAGTACGATGTGGCGCAAAGCAACGTAAACCTGTCACACGCACATCCCAAGAGCAGCCCGAACCGGACATCAAAAGGCAGTCTCCCACTTTATTGGATGATACTTCAGCACTGCCGCCCCCTAGGTATGACCGAAGCGCACTCTACGTTCAGCAAAGCGTTCGTAGCCTCTTTGACTCAGTTCTCTTTGAGCTTCTGATTTGTCTAACCTCGCGCAAGACTGATCGCGACGAGGCGAAGTAAGGCTCTCCAAGGGTCCTTGCTGCCAAGCTAAAGAAATTCATGGCTCGGCGCGTGAACGATGGAACCGATTTTCTTGGAAGAACGGCGCTCCCTTGTCATGCCCGTGTCATGTCGACAGGGTAGCGAAATATTCATTCGGATGAATCAGGCATGAAACGCGAAAACTGGACCATAATTCGAGATGCCCTCTCGCATGACATTCGCTCTGGGCGATTGTCGTCGGGGGATCAATTGCCCACTGAAACGCAACTGGCGGATCAATTCGCCACGGGGCGGCATTCCGTGCGCCGCGCACTTGAGGCGCTCGCGCGTGAGGGCAGGATCAGCATCGAGCAAGGGCGTGGCACTTTTGTGGCCGACACGCCAAGGCTGACCTATCAGATTGGCAGGCGCACACGGCTGCGGCGCAACCTCATCCCGCAGGGGGTTGATGTGACCAGCCAGCTTGTCTCTGCTCTGCGCATTGATGCGCCTGACGAAATTGCGCAAGCGCTGCTTCTCAATTCGGGCGCGCGCGTCCTTGAATCACAGCGGATCACCTTGGCCAACGACCTGCCGGTCGCGTTTGGCAGCGCCTATCACTGCGCCGAACGGTTCCCCGATTTTGCGGAGCGTCGTGACGTTCTTGGGTCTACGACGGAGGCCTATCGGTCTTTCGGGATCGAAGATTACGTGCGGCAGCACACCTCGATCTATTCACGGTCCGCGAAACCGGATGAGGCCAAGACCCTCAAACAGCACCCGGATGTTCCTGTGCTGGTCGTCACAGCAATCGACGCGACGCCGGATGGGACTCCGATTTCAACCAGCCGGGTGATTTGGTCCGCCGCGCGGGTGACGTTCACCATGGAGCCGTCGAATGGATGATGTTTTGGGCACGCTTGCCCGCGCTGATGCAGGCAAACTCAAGAGTTTTGCGGAAACGCTCATCCCGGATCTCGGCGAGATCGAAGTGCTTCAATCGCAAAGCGGTCTGGTGATGTTGCCAATGCGCGATACGGCCGGAGGAGTCGCCTTTCATTTGGGCGAAGTGCTGATGAGCGAAGCGCATATCCGTAAGGGTGACGTGAGTGGCTACGGGATGCGCCGCGGACATGATCTGGAGGCGTCGATGGCCATGGCACTGGTTGATCTTGCAATGGCCATGGATGTGCGCGCCCCTGAGTGCAAAGCGTTTTGCGACGATGAGGCTGAGGCGCTTGAAGCGACAGATCAGGACGTGCTGCGCCGCGTTGAGGCGACCCGCGTGAACATGGAGACGTTTTGATGCTTGCGACGCCAGTCCCCAGCGTGTCCGAGACGCGCGACAACGCCGCTTTCGATGCGCTGCTCTGGGCGCTCAGCCGCCCCGGACTTCCCCGCCATTTGCCCGACCCCGGCGAGCGGGTCATTGTTGGCGCACTGTTGGATCGGGAATGCGCGGTCTACTCAACCGATCCGTTGCTGATGCCAGAGATTATGCGCACCGGAGCTGAATTGGCGGATATTGAGAACGCAGATCACGTCTTTCTTGGGACGTTGGCAACGCCTGATCCGCTCGACCACGTTCAAGTCGGAAGCGATTTTTATCCGGACGACGGAGCCACAGTCATCATCCGCGCCAGTATTGGGTCGGGGCAAGCGTTGCGCCTAACGGGACCGGGCGTCGATGGTGCTGTGACTGTGCAGATTGGCGGCTTGCCTGATGGATTTTGGGCAACGCGCGCGTCGCGACTAAGATACCCGATGGGATTTGATCTGTTCTTTGTCGATGGCGCCAGCGTCATCGGCGTGCCGCGCTCGACGACTGTGGAGATTGTCTAATGGCCTATGTGGCGACACGCGGTGGCGAACGGGCCATCGAACAGTCTGAGCGGTTATTTCGTCAGGAAATGGGCAGCTTCGACCGTACACGTGTGGAAGAGGTGAAAAAGAGCCTGCCTTATCTGATCGACCGGGTCATGGGAGAGGCCTCGCTTTATGACGAGGACCTCGCCGCCCTTGCTCTGGCCCAAACCGGTGGCGAGCTTTATGAAGCCGTGCTGCTCTTGCGCGCCTGGCGGACAACACAGCCGCGTTTGCAAGTGGCCGCGCCGATTGAGCAAGACACTCTGTTCACGCACAGGAGGATCTCGGCCGCATTCAAGGATATTCCCGGCGGGCAAGTGCTTGGCCCCACACTGGATTATGCGCACCGCATTTTGGCGACAGATGTCTTGCAGGGTGCAGCTTACGCACCCGAACCAGTTGAGGCGGCCGACAAACCATCGCCCGCCTATCAACCTTCGGTCAGTGCTTGGCAATCGGAGAACGATCTTCTGGAACCGCCAACGCCAGATGACACCAGGGGCAACGACATTCCCGATCTCACCCGTGAGCCGCTCCTTTTCCCGTCGAAACGGGCGCATACTTTGCAAAGCCTCGCGCGGGCGGAGACCGGCGGTGTGCTGGCGCTTGGCTATGCCGCGATGCGCGGCTATGGACAGGCGCATCCCACGGTGAACGAATTGAGGCTGGCCGAGGCAGAAATTGCCGTAACCCATCCGGACGGGCGGCAGTTTTCGGCAGGCCGGGTAAAAGTTTCTCAGGCTGAAGTCGTGGACAAGAAGGGCGAAAATCTGGGGATCGGCTTTGCCGCGACCTTTGGCTGGAACGAGGTCAAATGCATCGCAGCCGCAACGCTGGACCTCAACAGCCCTGGTGCTGAGAAAGGTTCGGCGACCGAAGAGGAGTTTTTCCTCTACCATACCGAAGGCGTCGAAAGCTCGGGCTTCTGCATTCACTTCAAACTGCCGCATTATGTGACGTTCCAGTCTTCGCTGGATGCGATGCGCGACGCACGGGCCAAGAAGACAGCAAAACAACCTCAGACGGAACCGGCGGAATGAGCCTTTCAACCCTGACAAAGCCATGGGAAGCGATGAACTATGGCTTCCTTGATGGCTCGGCCAAGCGCGAGCTGCGCCGTAAGATGCTCAAATCCGTGGCTGTGCCCGGCTGCCAGATGCCATATGCCAGCCGCGAGGTGCCGATGGCGCGGGGTTGGGGCACGGGCGGGCTCCAGGTTTCTCTGACTCTGGTCAACCCGCAAACTCGCGTGAAGGTCATCGACCAAGGTGCAGATGACAGCGTGAATGCAGCGTCGATCCGGCGGTTTATCGCGCGGGTGGCGGGCACGCCCACAACGATGGATACGTTGCAAGCCGATCTTATCCAGTCCCGCCACCGCATCCCCGAAGAGATCCTGCGCGAGGATCAGGTGCTTGTATTGCAAGTACCAAACCCGGAGCCCTTGCGCAGCGTGCAGCCGAACATGTCGATCGCGCGCCAGATGCACGCGGATGCGGATTACGGGCGGATGTGGCTGCAGCTCTATGAGCAAATCGTACGCTCGGGCCGGGTCATGCAGGGGGCAAGCTACCCCAGCCTCGTGCACGGCCGCCATGTCATGACGCCATCGCCCATCCCCCGCTGGGATGTACCAAAGCTGCACATGGCCAAGCACCTGACGATCCTATCCGCGGGCCGGGAAAAGCGCATCTTTGCGGTGCCGCCCTTCACGCGGGTTGAACCGTTGGTGTTTTCGGACGTGCCTTACAAGGTCGAAGACCATGGGGCCCTGACCTGCGCGCGGTCGGGCACGACAGGCTTTTTCATGAATGAAATTCCCCAGGATGACGGCAGTTCTGCTTTTGAGGTCTCAGACAGCGAATGGGGTGTAAAGACCATTCGGGTCAGGGACGGCGAGGCCGAGAACCGGGGCGAGACCTGGTATATGGACGGGGAGATGTCGCAATGACGCTCACACTGGACGCCCCGCGTATTGTCGAAACGCGCCCCCTTCTTGAGGTGCTGGGCGTGTCGAAATCATACGGTTCGGTGCAGGCAGTGCGCAATGTATCGGCCCATGCCTATCCGGGCGAGGTTCTGGGCATTGTCGGTGAAAGCGGATCGGGAAAATCGACGCTTTTGCGCATGATGAACCTCGAAGAAATTCCGGATGAGGGCAGCTTTACGCTCGATTTGCCGGACGTCTCGGGCAATTTGTTCGCGCTTGACCGCTTCGCCCGCCGGATGCTCTGCGCGACCAAGATCGGCATCGTCTATCAGAACCCGCATCTTGGCCTTTTGATGAAGCATTCGTCTTCGGGCAATGTCGCCGAGCGTCTGCTGGTGGCTGGCGAGCGCAGCTTTGCCACCTTGCGTGCTGCCGCGACAGACGCCCTGGACGCGTCGGAGTTTCCGCTCGACCGCCTGGATGCGCCCCCGATTGAGTTGTCCGGCGGAATGCAGCAGCGTGTGCAACTAGCCAAGGCCATTGCGCTTGAACCTGCGCTTTTGCTTCTTGATGAGCCCACAACCGGCCTCGATGTGTCTGTGCAGGCGCTTGTGCTCGATACGCTCAAGCGTCTCCAGCAAGACCGTCAGATCACGATGGTGATCGTGAGCCATGACCTTGGTGTCATCCGTACACTCGCAGATCGCGTTATGGTCATGCGGCGCGGCGAAGTGGTCGAGACCGGGCTTGCGGATCAGATTTTCCAAGACCCGCAACATCCCTACACGCAACAATTGGTGCATGCGAAGCTATGACCGTTCTTGATATTCAGGGCCTGACGAAAGGCTTTTCGCTGCATCATTTGGGCAAAGACATAGGCGCGTTTGAAGACATCTCGTTCAGTGTCGCGGCGGGCGAGTTTATCTTGCTCAAAGGGGCGAATGGCGCGGGGAAATCAACGCTGCTCCGCACGCTCTATCGCTCTTACTTGCCGTTGTCCGGAGAGATCCGATTCCACTCCAGCCATGGCATGATTGATCTTGCGCGCGCGGCAGATGTGGATGTTGCCCATCTGCGCCGTACCGAGATCGGCTTTGTCACGCAGTTCCTGACTGCGCGGCCTCGTGTGAGCGCAGAGGCCATCGTGGCCGAACCTCTGCGCCTTGCCGGGTGGGACCCAGACACTGCCTTGGAGGCGGCCCGCAAGGCGCTCGGGACCTTTGGCGTCAAACCGGACCTTTGGGCCGCTTACCCCACGACTTTTTCTGGTGGTGAACAGCAAAAGGTCAATCTGGCCCGTGCGCTTATCCTGCCGCAGAAACTGCTGATGCTGGACGAGCCAACGGCCTCTCTGGATGCAAATGCGCGGGGCGCGCTGGTGGCCCGGCTGCAAGAATTGAAGGATCAGGGCACAGCGATGATTGGCGTATTTCACCACCCGGGTGATGTGATGCACCTTATCGATCGTGTGGTTGATCTGACCCCAGACGCTACTCCAACTGAGGAGCGAGATGATGTGGCTCTCTGACGTAAAGCTGATCCTCGCGGATTGCATCATCGAAAATGGCAGCGTGCGGATCGAAAACGGTGTGATTGCCGAGATCGTTGAAAGCGCAGGTGAGCCGTCTGGTTTTACCGTGTTCCCGGGCTTTGTCGACATGCACGGTGACATGATTGAGCTTGAACTGGAGCCACGGCCCAAAGTCGATTTCCCGATGGAGGTCGCAGTGGGGCATCTTGATGCGCGCCTTGCGGCTGCCGGGGTCACCACTGCCTATGCGGGCGTGTCATTCTCTCGCACCGCACTTGATGGTCAGAGGCGGTCCTTTGAGCACACCTCGGCCATCATCCGCGCGCTCAAGGACAACATCAAAGGCTTGCGCGTTGATCACCGCATCCATGCGCGGTTTGACATGACGTATACGGCGGCCATCGATGCGCTTGACGGTTTGCTCGGCTCAGGTGCTGTTGATCTGGTGTCGGTGATGGATCACACGCCGGGACAAGGTCAGTACCGCAACGTGGAATACTTGGTCGCCAATCGGATGAAGGGCGGTTTGAGCGAAGAAGCGGCGCGGGCCCATGTCGCGCGCCGCATTGAGGACGCTGTTCCCGCTGAACAGGTTCTCAAAAATCTCGAACGGATTTCAAAGCTCTGCAAGTCTCATGACGTCGCGATGGCCAGCCATGACGATGATACCGTCGAAAAAGCGCACCTGATGGCAGACATTGGTGTGGTGATCAGCGAATTCCCGGTCACCATTGAGGCGGCCGAGGTTGCCGCGAAGCGTGGTTTGATGATTGCCATGGGCGCGCCCAATGCGATGCGCGGAAAAAGCTATTCTGGCAACTTGTCGGCGCGTGAGGCCCATGCCGCTGGATTGCTGCACATTCTAGCAGCGGACTATCACCCGGCGGCGATACTGCCAGCCATTCGCGCCTTGGCCGAAACGGACCCGGACGGTTTGGCGGGCGCGATTCGCCTTGCCTCAAAGAATCCTGCCAAGGCACTCGGCCTCAATGACCGGGGCGAAATCGCTACGGGCAAGCGCGCCGACTTGGCGGTTGTCGATGCCGCAGACCGTGTTGTCCAGACTATAAGCGCCGGAGAAATCATCTTTTCCAATGGATCCGGGCCGGAAGTTGCCGACCACGCGACCGTCGCTGCAGTGGCGTAGCAGAAGTTTTACAAAACGGACTCTTGGGCGTCACAGAAGCCGACCACAGTCTAGGCGAAATTCATTCGGATGAATCGCCATGACCGCACCTGCTGCCTTGACCCTCACCGGTGTTTCCAAACTGTTTGACGAGACGCGCGCCGTCGATGACGTCACGCTAAAAATCGAACCCGGTCAGTTTGTCGGCGTCATCGGACGTTCGGGCGCTGGCAAGTCCACCATGCTTCGCTTGATCAACCGCCTTATCGACCCCAGCCTGGGGTCGATTTCGTTTGGCGGCGTTGACGTGACCAGCCTGCGCGGCAAGGCCCTGCGCAACTGGCGGCGCGATTGCGCGATGATCTTTCAACAGTTCAATCTGGTGGACCGTCTGGATGTATTGACCAATGTGCTAATCGGGCGGCTGGCCGAGCATGGGTTTCTCAGTTCCATGGCCATGCAGTTCACAGATGCCGAACGGGCGATGGCGCTTCAGGCACTCGACCGGCTGGATCTGGTACCACAGGCGCTGCAACGTGCGGGGACACTGTCGGGCGGCCAACAACAGCGTGTCGCCATTGCGAAGGCGCTTGTGCAACAACCCAAAATCATGCTTGCCGACGAACCGATTGCCTCGCTTGATCCGGCCAACGCGACGCTGGTTATGGACGGCCTGCGGCAGATCAACCAAGAGGACGGCCTGACCGTTCTGGTGAACCTGCACACGCTCGACACCGCGCGCGCCTATTGCGACCGGATCATCGCGATGCGCAACGGCCGCGTCTTCTTTGACGGTGTCGCCACACAACTGACCGATGACGTGGTGCGCGACATCTACGGCCTCGACGGTCTTAGGGAATTCAACGAGGCAGTGACGTCGACCCAATCGGTCGCCCTTCACGCCTGACACATTACCAATCGCCAAACCAAAACCTTAGGGGGATCTCTGATGAAACTTTTGGCAACGACCGCGCTTGTCGCGCTCACCGCATCCGCTGCTTTCGCGGCTGACTGGAAAGAAGACTACCAAGTCATCAAGTTCGGCATCCTGTCCGGTGAAAACGAAAAAGACCGGATCGCACGCTATACCCCGTTCGAGCAGTATCTCGAACGTGAACTGGGCGTCGAAGTCGAAATCTTTACCGCCGGTGCGTATGATGGTGTGATCCAGGCGCTTGGCGCGGACCAGATCGAGTTTGCCTTCCTCGGTTCGTCCTCCTACGCCGCCGCCTACACCGCCACGGACGGCGCGGTTGAGCCGCTGGCAACGCGTTTGCGCCAGGACGGCTCGTCTGGCTATTTTTCGGTTGTCGTGACCCGTTGCGAAGACGGCTACACCTCGCTGCAAGATCTTGAAGGCAAGGTTCTGGCCTTTGCGGACCCTGATAGCACGTCCGGCTATGCGGTTCCTTACTTCAACATCGCCAAAGAAGTTGACCCAAAAACCTTCTTTTCAGCGATCCCATTCTCGGGAAGCCACGAAGCCGGTGTTGCTGGCGTGGCACAAGGCACATTTGATGCCGCAGCGACTTGGCAGAACAACGAAACCGACGGCCGTTGGCAGCGTATGATCGAAAAAGAGATGATCTCCGAAGGCGAGATCTGCCCGATCTGGGAAAGCCCCGAGATCACCTCCGGCCCGTTCACGGCGCGCAAGAACCTGCCGCAGGGTCTGAAAGACACGATGCAACAACTGGTGTTGGATGTGGCTGAAAAAGACCCCGAAGCCTTCAAGATGATGATCGGCGAAGTGGAAGGCACGCCAAACCCGCAAGTTGATTACCAGCCCGCCAATCACGAGCGCTATCAGTGGATCGTGGACATGCGTGATTGGCTGAAAAAGCAGCGCCGCTCGTAAGATCAAAAGCGTGCCCCCCCGCCTATCCGGCGGGGGGGTTATTGTTTCTGGGGACGCCTCATATGACCGCTGCCGCCGACGTGACGCCTTTGCGCGCTATGGACCAATTTGAGTTGGACTATGCCGCACAACGACGGCGGGCGAAACTTGGCTGGCTGATCGCCAGCATACTCTTTTTTGCGTTTTTCGCGTTCTCGGCCTGGTTGGGCGATTTCTTCAGAGTCACTCAGGTCACCCTGACGGACGGATCGCGCGAATGGCGCTGGATCATTCCCGCGGGCTTGCCCCGCCTTGGGGAGTTCATCGAACGAACACTCCCGGTTTTACGATGGGGCAGCCTCGGCGCTGATCTCGCCGAATGGTTCTGGCGCTGGAAGGTTTGGCTGAACCTGCTCGTTGAGACGGTGTTGATTGCCTTTATGGCAACGGCGCTTGGCGTCTTTGGCGGGTTTGTGATGTCATTTCCTGCCTCGCGCAACCTCGCCCCCAACACATGGGTGCTCTGGTTCAGCCGCCGCTATCTTGAGATTGCGCGCACCGTACCCGAGCTGGTCTGGGCGCTGATCTTTGTTTTCTGCTTTTCGGTCGGGCCGATGGCTGGCGTGTTGGCCATCGGGCTTCACACGGCCGGGGCGTTGGGCAAGCTCTACTCTGAGGTAAATGAGAACATCGACATGCGCCCGCTGGAAGGCGTGAAGGCCGCGGGCGGCACATGGTTTGACCAGATCCGCTATGGCGCTGTGCCGCAGGTCATGCCGAACATCATCAGTTACACGCTGTTGCGGTTTGAGATCAACGTACGCGCCTCGTCCATCATTGGGTATGTCGGGGCTGGAGGCCTTGGCCAGGAATTTCGCGAGGCGCTTTCTTTGCAGGAATACACGGACCTGTCGGCCCTGTTTCTGATTATCTTTGTGACCGTGATGGTCATTGATTACGGATCAGAGAAGCTGCGCCACAAGGTTATCGGACTTGAAAAAGGGCCGGCGACATGACGCTTCCAACAGACTCAGACATCAAGACCCTCATGGCACAGCAACCACGTGCATTCCGCGACACGCTTGCCGTTCGTGCGCGCAAGACTGGCCTTTGGGCGCTATTCATCGGGCTGTTTGCCTGGTGCCTCTATGATTTCAACTTTTCCCCTGAACGGATCTGGGTCGGCCTCCAGCGGCTCGGAACGGTCATTTCGTTTATGTTCCCGCCGCACCTTTGGGAAACCTGGCCCGAATGGGTCGAGGTGTTCACTGCGCTCGGCGAAACGGTGGCCATGGCGTTCCTTGGAACAGTACTCGGGCTGATCATCGCGTTCCCCGTATCTTTCCTTGGGGCCAAGAATATCAACCGCATCTTCTGGCTCCGCCACTCTGCGCGTCGCGGCTATGACATCATCCGCGCGTTTGAGACATTGATCCTCGCCCTAATCTTTATCCGCGCCTTTGGTCTGGGTCCTCTGGCAGGTATCCTTGCCATTGCCGTCTCAGAAATCGGGACGTTCGGAAAGCTCTTTTCAGAGGCCTTGGAAAACACCTCGAAACGCCCCGTCGAAGGCGTCGTAGCCTCGGGTGGTTCACGGTTCCAGTCCATCCTCTATGGGATCATGCCACAGGTCTTGCCGGTGCATCTGTCGATTATCCTGTACAACTTTGAATCCAACGTTCGTTCGTCCACAATCCTTGGTATCGTCGGCGCGGGCGGCATTGGATTTATGCTGTCGGACCGGATTGCGGGGCTTTTCTGGGATCAGGTCTGGACCATCATCTTCATGATCATCGCCATGGTTTATATCGTCGACTACCTGTCGGGGCTTATCCGCACCCGTGTGATCGGCAAATGGGAGGGCGCACATTGAGCACGTTCGAATTGAGCTACCGCACGGAGCTCCCTGCGGGCACCGAAGACGTCATCGCCCCCGGCGGGATGGCGACACCCCACGGGAGCACAACCGGGTTTCAAGTAGAAGGTGGCACGGCCGTTGAGATCCAAGAGGCCAGCACAGGCCAAACGGCCTATCGGATTGCGCCGGCGGACGGAGCCTTGACGCTGACGTGGCGCTTTGATGGCGCGGTGATCGCGCCCTACCCGCAAGCGATGTTCACACCCCGCGATACGCCGTTTACCCGTTCGGCTGCAGACTTGGTGGCAGAGGCAGAAGACGACGCTGGCGCGCTGCAGGGGCTCGACCGTGCGCGAGCCATTGCCTGCGCGACTGCGGAACGCTTTACCTATGGCCACCCGACAACACGCTTCAACGATGGGTTTGACTATGTTCCGGCTCTGGGATGTGGTTTGACTGAAGGCTCTTGTGTTGACATCAACACCTATTTCATCGCGGCCCTACGCGCGGTTGGGATCGAGGCGGGATACGTGACGGGCTTCTTTTTTCCCGCGGACAAGGGGAGCCATTGCGAGGACGGCCATTGCTGGGTCGTCACGCGGATCAATGGCGAGACCCAAGAATGGGACATCGCCCACCACCTCAAAATGGGCACCCGCGACCTCCAACCTGGCCTGAATCCCAAACCGGGTTTTCGAGCAGCAACCTTCCATTCGATGGGCCTTGCCATCCCCACGCTTGGCCTGAGCAATGTCAAAGCCCTGATTGAGCCATTTGCGCTGATGGACGAAAGGTATCAGCCGTTTGCGTCCCCGGACATTCGCCTCAGCAGTACCTCCAAGGCCAGTGAGGTTGAGATGCAGGGCAGCACAGTGTGAGCGGTGCAGGGTCAAAAGCCAAGCTAAGCCAAGCCCCAACGATCCACGAAGGTGCGATTGTCAATGAATTCGAGCTTGGCATGTGGACCGAGGTTGGCAACGGCACAATGCTCAAACACGGTTCCATGGGCGACTGGTCCTACATCACCAAGGATTGCCATGTTGTCTGGACGACAATTGGCAAGATGTGCTCGATCGCGAACGCCACGCGCATCAATCCCGGTAATCACCCGACATGGCGGGCGGTGCAGCACCATTCCGTCTACCGCGCCGAAGCCTATGGGCTAGGCGAGGACGACTATGACTTCTTTGAATGGCGCCGCGCGGATTGGGTAACCATTGGCCATGATGTCTGGATCGGCCACGGGGTGACGATCACCGCGGGCGTGACCGTTGGCACAGGCGCTGTGATTGGTGCCGGGGCGGTCGTGACCAAAGATGTGGCACCCTACACGGTGGTCGGCGGTGTCCCGGCGCGTGTCATCAAGCGGCGTTTCACCGAAGTACAAGCTGATGCTCTGCAAGAGATCGCGGTTTGGGATTGGAGCTATGATGGCTACAAGGCCGCGTTGCCCGACATCCGCGCGATGGACATTGACGCCTTCATAGAAAAGTATCGCTAGATGCAGCTTGTCGTGCCTGGTCTGGAGTATCTGGACGCCTATCGCGCAGCGCTGGAAACAGGGTGGTCACCGCGAACAACCCGACCCGAGGCGGCGTCAGAAGAACGGCAAGCGATCTTGAAAGACCCTGTTGCTTTTATTGGATCGCTTGAGGATCCGAACGCGCGCGGCGATGATATCCAACTCCCCGACGGCAGTTTTGTAAAGCGCCTTCCGAGTTTTCGTCGTTGGATTTGGGACGATGGGGCTTGCGGAAGCATCGAACTGAGGTGGCAACACGGCACCAATGCTCTCCCACCAACGTGTCTGGGGCATATTGGCTATGCTGTTGTGCCATGGCGCAGGCGCGAAGGGTTGGCAACTTTTGCGCTTGGCGAAATCCTGCCTGAGGCACGAGGTGTTGGCCTGACAGCTGTCGAACTGACCGCTGATCCCGACAATATCGCATCTGTCCGTGTGATCGAAAAGAACGGTGGGCAACTGGTCACGCACCGCGATAAACTGCCGGCCCATGGTGACGGGAAAGAGGTGCTGTTCCGCATCGAACTCGTGAAATGATGCCCGCACTGGCAAGACACATGCCCGTCGTGACGACAATAGCAATTGGCGCATTTGGCGGTGCCTTGTTCTACGCGCTGAACTTGCCGCTTCCATGGATGCTTGGCGCGATTGTCATCACGCTGGTTGGAACGCTCGCAGGATGGAACCTGTCAGGTCCAGAAAGGGCGCGGCCCTATGTGGTCGCAATCATCGGTGTGATGCTGGGCTCGGGGTTCAAACCCGACACGTTTGACCATCTGGACCAATGGGCCGTCTCACTTGCCGGGCTTGTCCTTTGCGTTGCGATCTCTGCCTTTGTTGTACACGCGTACTTGCACCGGATTGGCGGGCAATCGCGCGTGACCGCGCTCTTTAGCGCGATGCCGGGCGGTATCGTCGAAATGGTCGAGATCGGGCGTGCACAAGGCGGCGATGAAGGGGCAATCATTCTGGCGCATGTGTGGCGCATTATCCTGGTCATCGCCGCCATCGCTTTTTGGTTCCGATGGGTCCTCGGCCACGAGGTCGACGGGATGATGCCACTCTCTCCCGAACCGAACGGGCCGTTGGATTTGCTGATACTTGGCCTTTGCGCCGTATTGGGGAGTGCTTTGGGCCTGGGTCTGAAACTGCCAGCCCCCACCTTTATTGGCCCCGTGGCACTGAGCGCCGCCGCGCACATGGTGGGGATCACACATGGCAGCCCGCCACTCGCGTTGGTCATCATCGCGCAAGTTTTCTTGGGGACCATTGTCGGCTGCCGGTTCAAAGGCAGCCAGCCTGCAGACGTGTTTTACGCGCTGCGACTGGCGATTGTGTCCACTGCGATCATGATGGCGGTCGCCGCCATCACCGCGTGGGGCGTGCACGCCCTGACCGGATACAGCACTGCACAGCTTCTTGTGGCCTACGCGCCCGGGGGCGTTAATGAGATGAGCCTTGTGTCGCTGGCGATCCAGGCAGACGTGGCCTTTGTGGCGACCCATCACCTTGTCCGCATCATCGTCTTGCTGGCGCTGGCAGGAACGGTCCTTGCGAAAGTTGCATCGATCATGAACAGAAATCGCAACCAAGAGCCATGATTTTGCGACGTCCTGCACCTTGCCACTTTGATTGACCCTCATGCCGACAGACCCCCTTCGCGAACGGATACGCAATGAGATAACGGGAATTGTGCCTTTTGACGCGGCTGAACGAGACGTCATATCAGACACGCTCAAATGGTTGGACAGCGGGGCCGAAGTCTTTCGTTGGGAAAAGCCCGCCATCCCGCCAAAGCATCTGGTGTCCTACTTCTTGCTCGTGGATGACGATCACGTCCTATTGGTCGATCACATCAATGCAGGTTTGTGGCTCCCCTCCGGCGGGCATGTCGAGCCGGGCGAACATCCAAAAGCAACGGTGGAACGTGAAATCGTCGAAGAGCTTGGCATTCCGGCGCGTTTCGCCTCTCCGGACCCGCAGTTCATTACCGCGACTACCACCGTCGGCAGCACGCCCGACCATGTAGATGTCTCGCTTTGGTATGTGGTTTTGGGGGACCGTAGCAAACCGCTGGATTACGACCGCACAGAATTCAATCAGGTGCGCTGGTTTCCCCGCAACAACGTTCCACAAGATGGCTGCGAGCCAGAGCTTGGGCGCTTCCTAGCCAAGATGGATTCAATGGGGTTCAGATGACAAAGTCGCAAAAGTGAAGTTGGCCCATATCAGCATAACCGCTGGCGACGCAGAGCGTCTCGCGCAGTTTTACGTGGACGCGCTTGGCTTGCGTATGCGCCGCCCGCCCAAACGCCTGTCTGGTGCGATCATTTCTAGGGGCAACGGTTTGCCGGAGGCAGACATTTGCTCAATTTGGCTGGATTTTCCCGACAGATCGAAGCCGTTTCTTGAGATCATGGAATACAGTGACGCGGAAGAAGGGGGCGTGCGACCGATAAACGCGCCCGGCTACGGACATATAGCGCTTGAGGTTCGGGATCTTGAGGCGGCAGTGGGTCGGATCTTGGACTGCGGAGGCAGCCAACAGGGCGAGGTGGTGAACCTTGGAACGTCGGAACGCCCATGCCTGTGCGTCTATGTCCGAGACCCAGAGGGGAATGTGCTGGAGCTTGAGAGCCAACCCCAAGACTAGCGGGCAGATATCGCCTTTTGAACCGCAATCCACTTCTTGATGTCAGCCTCGGTCGCCCCGTCGAATGTAGCGAATTTACTCGGCTCCGACATATCAACAAAAGGATCAAAAACTCTGGCGGATTTTCGGCCGTTGGGCTTAACCCAAAGGGCTGAGACTTGGTGAGCTTCGTCGATTTCGGCGATGTAGTGCGTGGTCGTCATAGCAAGCTTTATTGTAACAGTTTCTTAACGTTGGACCGAGTGCGTGCCCGAGTCAAGCGCACGCAAGAGCGGTGAGGTATCGACCGCTGTCGCGCCTCCTTCAATTTGTCTTAATGCGCGTGCCCAAACGTAGATTTGTCATGTTGCTGTTTCAGAACTGTCGCACAGAGCCAGCATCGCCCTCCAATCTCAAACATCGCCATTGGATAAGCGCCCGTTCGGTGCCGCCCTCATTTGCCGCGAGACACGAAAGCCCATGGATACGCTTCTTGATAAACCCGTACGATCAACCACGGGACTGACCCTGACAGGTGGTCAGGTGCTCCGCCCCGACGGAACCTTCTCCAAAACGGACCTGCACATGCAGACGGGGTTGATCCGCGATACGGCTCTTTCCGCGCCGCAGGTGGTGGACGTGTCAGGCTGCCTGGTCCTGCCAGGCATCGTTGACGCACACGGGGATGGGCACGAGCACCACCTTATGCCGCGCGTGGGCGCCGATTTTCCCGAATGGGTTGCCTTGCGGAACGTGGATCGTGAGCTCATCGCCAACGGGATCACCACGGCCTATCTGGCGCAGTCCTATTCATGGGAAGGAGAGAAGCGCGGCGCTGATGCCGCACGCGCTGTGATCGAAGGATTGCAGCATTTGCATCCCAGACCCGCCGCCGACATCCGCATCCAACTGCGCTATGAGACGTTCTATCTTGATGGTGCCGATCAACTGCTCGCATGGCTCGATGACGGCACCGTGCAATACGTCGTTTTCAACAACCACATCCCACAGTTCGAACAGTTGCGGTCGCAACCCGAGCACGTTGCGTGATGGGCCGCCACAATCGGACTGACACCGGATGATTTCTGGTCGTTGATGGCCAAAACGGTCGAAGACGGCGTGGGTGTTTTGGACGCGATTGCACGCTTATCCGACGCAATGCGCCGCCTTGGGGTTCCCTTCGGCTCGCACGATGACCCGGATCCAGAGACCCGGCGCAGCTACAACGCGGTGGGCGCAAATATAGCAGAATTCCCTCTGACACGTGCGGCTGCGCAAACGGCGCGCGATCTGGGCAATCCCATCGTGATGGGCGCACCAAACGCACTGCGCGGGATCAGCACGTCGGGTAACGTGTCAGCACGGGAACTGATTGCGTCAAACCTCTGCGATGCGCTGGTCTCGGACTATTACTACCCCTCGCTTTTGCACGCGCCATTCAAGCTGGCCCAAGATGGCATCTGCGGCCTCGGCAAAGCCTGGGGGCTCGTGTCTTCTGGTCCTGCAAAGGCCGTTGGCCTCCATGATCGCGGCACGTTGTCTCCGGGACTGCGCGGCGATGTCATTGTCGTACGCCAGGACCATGGCAGGCCACATGTGGTTGCCAGTTTCGTCGGCGGTGAGCTGGCCTTCAGCGACAGATCTTTCGCTAGGTCCATTTAGCGCACCATTGATGACATGCGGGCGATTTGACCGATCATATCCTCATCACAGGGTGCTCCGGCGGTGGCAAAACGACCGTGATCAACGCACTTGCCAAACGCGGTCACGTGGTCGTACCGGAGCCGGGCCTGCGTGTCGTGCAGAATGAAAGAGCAAGCGGCGGATCGGCTTTGCCCTGGATCGACATGGCTGCTTTTCTGTGGTGCGCCCTGGAAATGGCAAAGGCTGATTTGGCGCGCATGGCGGATCAAAGCCATCTCGTTTTCTACGACAGAGGGCTTTTGGATGCTGCGGTCGGACTCAAGACCCTGTGCGACGTCCCGTTCAGCAAAACGCTCGGACCTGTCTTCCCCTATGCAACACGCGTCGTCCTCGCCCCGCCCTGGCGCAATATCTTTGAACAAACGGACGACAGGCCGCACAGTTTCGAAGAGGCCACGCGTGAATATAATCGCATCCGGATCGCGGTTCAGGATCTGAAGTGCGATACTGTCACCCTGCCTTTTCTCGACATCGCCGCCCGGGTCGCTTTTGTCGAGCGCACTTTCGGCCTGAAACGCCCACGTGAGGTCAATGCGACCAACCGCAGTTAATCTTGACAGACCATCGCGGGCTGCATACCCCAGCAGTATCGGAGAGAACCATGCTAACGACGCGCAACCTTTTTGCTTACGGCTACGCCCATTTCTGGGAGCTGAGCGCGTGCGGCGGCCATTCTTCGAGCGGTGACACACTTTAAGTCACATATCCCACCCCGAAGCCAACAAGCCGCCCGTTTCCGAGGCGGCTTTTTCATTTTCAGGAGACCGTAATGTCTTTCCCCTATGCCAATCCCGCTGACTGTCTCTCTTTAACTGCAGGGTATCTCGAACCCACGCCAACGGCCTGGGCGTGCAAGCTGCAGCCCCCTTCAGGAGTACCCCCGTTATGAACCGCGCCAGTGTATTCGTCGTCACTATCACAATCGCTGCGCTCCTTGGCCAAACCGGCCCGGTCGCGGCCAATGGCGGGCCCATCGCGCATGTCCTTTGCGCCTCAGGCGAAGACATGCGCGAGAGGCTGGAAACGCGGTATCGCGCACACCGGGCTTGGGCCGGGCTGCGGGGCCCGGACCAGGTCATGGAGCTTTGGGAGAATGCGGACGGTGATTGGACCCTGATCATCACATATGCGGGCGGCAAACGGTGCATCGTGGCCATGGGCGAGGCGCTGTCGCCTATCGCGGCAATGCCCCACAGTTGACATACCGGTTGAGGGCGCGGGAACGCGCCCTCGTTAGGGCGTCAGGCTTCTGGCGTACCAAGTTTCGCCAAAGTGACTTGGGTCTTTACGCGATAGGATAGCATCCCACGGTCGTTCGTATGCCCTTCAAGGAGCCGCCCAAGCTCAGTTTCAAAGTCACTGACGTGGGGACCCAGCTTCGAGCGGGCAAATGTATTTCGTGACTGCTGGCACAGCACGAAACCATCGATTGTCTGCTCAAACGGATCAGAGAGAAAGTCACGTGCCAGGACAACGTTCAGATGATCCAGATGCCGTGTGCGCGAAGTTTGCCATTCCTGAGACCCAAGCGGTCGCCCTGTCACTTTGGGCACCCACTTTTCCAGAAAGGCCTGGAACTCCGGTGCCCACGTGGGCTCAAACGGTTCGTCACCGACGACGATCGCAATAAGGTGATCGGGGACGACATGATGTTGCAGTTTGTTGAACAGCATCCCCGGGTCCATCCAGTGAATGCTCGAGGCAAAGGTCACCAGGTCGAACCGGCCCTTCAGTGCAGCATGTTCTGCCCTGGCGCACAGCCAATGAATGTTTGCAGCATCACCATTGTCGAGCGACTTGCCCAAGTTGATCATGTGCGCGGATGGATCAACGGCAACGACCTGATCAAAGTATTTTGCCATAGGCCGCGCGATCTTGCCCTCACCACACCCTAGGTCGAGCAATCGACCGCGGACAGGCACATTGTCCAAAATAAAGGCATAGGCGCCGCCGGCATAGGGCGGTCGATGACCATAAAGATCGGCAACCTCAGCCGCCATAAAGGACGTGCCTGTCAGGTCGTCGGGCGTGCCGGTCATCAGCTACCTCACCAACCCAAGGCGCTTCAAATAAGCAAATCCCTGCGGGATGTCCGACTTGCGGCGAAGCTCCAGCACCAAATGCGGTTCTGATCCGCAGTCGCACAAGGCACGAAACACCTCTTGCCAGTGGATTTCGCCCTCGCCGGGCGCCCAGTGCCGGTCGGCGTGACCGTCGAGGTCTTGCAGGTGCACGTGGCGCAGCTGGTCGCCCGCATCTCTTACAAAGTAGTCTACGGGCGGCGCGCCCGACATCCGGCGCGCGAGATGCGCATGGCCTGTGTCAATCGACACGGCAATCGCGTCACTGTCAAAGCTGTCGACCATGGCCCGCCTGCTCGACGGGTCCACATCCAGAATGTTTTCGATGACCAGAGTGATCCCTGCCGTCTCTGCCGCTTTGACCACGGGCGCCATCACGTCATGGATGCGGGCCAGCTTGGTGTCCCAGTAGTTCGGCTTGTTCAGCCGATTCCATTCGTACCAGCGGGTGAAGGGCGAGTGCAGCACCATCTGTCGCGCGCCGACGCGTTCGGCAGCCTCAAGTGCCTTAAGGTAGCGCGCAGTGATGATGGGGCGCACTTCGGGGTCCTTGTTGTCCATGTCCAGCCCCTCGTAGGGTCCGTGCAGTCCCAGCCGTCCACGAAACCCGTTCAGCGCGGATTTCGCGCTGGCAATGCGGTCTTCAAAGTCAAGCGCGAGGTCTTGGTGGGTGCTAAAGCCTTGCAACTCGATGTCGCGGTCGGCGTCAAAAAGCCAATCGCGGTGATCAGCAATTTCATGTGGTGCCAGGCAAGCGCCGATCTTTAGCGGTGTCATAGGTCGGTGCCCTTCTTGGTTTTGAGAAACTTAACATCCCCAGGATCTGCCTGATCCCGAGGCCAAAGGGCTGGCAATTTGTCCCGGTCCAACGTCATGCAGCCAGCGGTATCGCGCGATAGGCTGCGCGGCCCGCCACCCAGGTTCCTTGGATCGCGGGGGTTTGCCCCTTGGGCCAATCTACCAGCACAAGGTCAGCCCGTTTGCCGACAGCGATTTCGCCGCGGTCATCCAATCCCATGGCCCGCGCCGGGCCGTTTGACACAAGCGACCACAGTGTTGACCGATCCGCCCGTTCTTCCCGATCCAAACGGTCCACTGCTGCCAGCATAGCCGGGTAGTAATAGTCAGATGCCAGGGCATCACACAGGCCCGCCTCAACCATGTCACCGGCCCCAAGCGAACCGATATGGCTACCGCCACGTACCGCATTGGGTGATCCAAAGACAATCATATCACCGTTCCTGCGCGCTTGCTCGACCGGGCCCATCGTCATCGGGAACTCGGACGTGGATGCGCCGATGGCGTTATAAAACCGGCGCGTATCAGCCTGGGTGTCATCGTGGCTCAACATTGGGATACCCTTGGCGCAGGCCTTTGCCGCCACGCTTTGCAGCGTTTCCACAACGTCCGCCCGCCGGTTCCAGACCTTGTGCACCAACGCCTTGTGGTCGTCGTAGTCCAAGCCCGACCTTTCCGTATGCTTGCGATAGCGTTTTTCGAACAAGGCGGCGTCGCTCAGGTCCATGATCTTGAACTCGGGACTATGCTCAAACGGGCGCTCCTGTATCGCAGTATCGGCGCTGCGCATCGCCATTGAGAGGTGATCGTTGAACGCAAGAGACGGTGTAAGAGGCGCGTCCATCGCCCAGTCGAGGGTCTCAAGTGCCTCAAAGGCGAATGTTTCCCAACGGAGTTGGAACCTGTTTTCAACCATCAAGCGCGGTGCGAGCTTCAGGATAGCCTGCATCATCGCGCGCCCGCGCTCGACGCTGCGCAGACCGGGCTCATAGCTTAATGTGATAGAGTGATAGGTCGTCGCGATCCCGTTCGCGGCCAGTTGTCGGTCGGTTTCCAAAACAGCGGTTTCCATTGGAAAGAACACGCCTGGGCGTGGCATGACCTGCCGCTCAAACGCGTCGCCATGCACGTCGATGAGTGCGGGTGCGAGGATCAAGCCGCGGGCGTCGATTTGAGCGCCCTGAACGGGGCCACCGATCTCGACAATAGTGCCGTCGTCCACCGTCACCGTAGTTTCGGTGATCTGATCAGGCAGATACACCTCTGCTCCCACAAAGGTTTGGATCATGCTTGCCGCTCCAGGATGAGGTGCCAGTGCCAAGACCCGGGCTTTTCATGCTCGCGGTCCTCCATCCACATCACCTCAAACCCTTGGAACAAGGCCAGCATCTCCACCGCGCCACAATAATAGTGGGGGTGACGCTTGTCTGATCCGTCCTCATCGAACACCCAGGTGTTGCGGGAAATCTCACGTGGCCCGTTTAGCTTTTCGCGGTCAATCCAGAGGCGGCGCTTGGACAGCATCGTCAGCATGAACGTGCCACCCGGCTTCAGAACCCGGCGCACTTCGCTGATCGTGTTGAGCAGCACCGTATCATCGCCGTGATAGATCACGTTCCAGCTGACCACGTGATCAAACGCGCCGTCCTCGAACGGCAGGTCATCCATGCGGCCAAGTGTTGTCTTCACGCCGGTGCCCGCCTTGTCGATCTCGGCCAGACCCTCTGGGGCCGCATCAAGCGCGGTCAACTCGAAACCAGCAGCTTGCAGCGACAGCGCGTGCCGTCCCACACCGGCCCCAAGATCCAAAATGGCAGCGCCCGCCGCCAATCCCTCAGCCCAGCGTTTGACGTCCCGTTCAGGGGTCAGCCATTTCGATCCCTCTTCGATCTCGTCCCAGATCTTGCTCCAATGCTGATCCGCTGTGTCGGTTTTGGTGATGACGTTCAACGCACTACTCCAATGATCTTTGTCCGGGCCCAGCCCGACAGGTATTCGATTGAGATGACCACAACGGCGATCATCAGGATAACGGTCATGGCGGTCGGATAGTCAAAGAGGTCAAAGCCCACCTTCAACTCGATCCCGATGCCGCCAGCCCCAACGAGGCCAAGGATGGTGGAGGACCGCACCGCCTTTTCCGTCGCAAAGAGCGAGGTCGAGATGAACGCGGGCATCGCTGCCGGGATGGTGGCGCAGGCCACCACATCCAGTTTGCGCGCGCCTGTCGCGGTCAGGCTTTCAGAGGGGCCTTTGTCGGATGCCTCCATGTCATCGGCAAAGAACCGGCCGCAAAAGCCGATCGTGTCGATGGCAATCGCCAGCATACCTGCAAACGGCCCAAGGCCGACGGCAACCACAAAGACCAAAGCCCAGGCGATATCCGGCACCGCGCGGATGAACCCCAGCCCCGTGCGCACGATCTGGTTGATCCATGTTGGTGCGATCAACCCGCGCGCCGCCAAAAGTGCCACAGGCACCGACAGGATGATCCCAATGACCGCACCGGCCAGAGCAATCTGCAACGTCTCCAGCATCTTCCAGCCCAGCCGCGCCAGCACTTGCGGCTCCAGGTTGGGCGGGAAAGCACGGTCCAGAAAATCCGCAAAACGCGGCGGCGATGACACGACCTTGTCGATAGAAAACCCAGCACCGGCAAAAGACCACAGAATGATCACGATGGCCGCGGCATAGCCCAGAAAGGCCAAGGCCGAAGGGCGCTCATACCGAGCAGGAAGCGCTGCGTCAGTCATAGAGCCCCCGCAGTTGTTCCGCTGTCAGGCTGGCCGCACGCGCGTCCAAAGGCATGCCGCCATTTGCCAGACCAAGAATGCGGTCCCCGTATTTAAGTGCATGGTCGATATTGTGCGATATGAAGATCACCGTGACCCCCTCTTGCCGGGCAAGGTCAAAGAACAGGTCCATGACATCTTCACCCGCCGCCGGGTCCAGAGAAGCGGTCGGTTCATCCGCAATCAGGATCCTCGGCTGACCGACCAGCGCCCGCGCAATGGCGACCCGTTGAGATTGCCCGCCGGACAAACGATCTGCGCGTCGCTGCGCAAGATGGGCGAGCCCGACCTTTTGCAAAGCTGACATCGCAGCTGCGCGCGAGCGCGCTGGTGCAAGACTCTGCGACCAGTGGCGCAGCCCCGGTTTTTGTCCCAACAACCCCTGCACCACGTTGGACAGGACCGACAGCCGCGGCACCAGATTGTGCTTTTGGCTAACCAGACCTATTTGTGCCCGCATTGCCCGCAAACCTGCATTTGTGGCGTTGCGAACTTCCGTGCCCAGTACATCAATTGCCCCCGCATCGGCAGGGGTCAATCCCATCAGACAGCGCAACAGCGTGGACTTTCCGGTCCCATTCGCCCCAACGATAGCGACAGCTTCGCCGCGCGACAGCCCGAATGAGACACCTTTGAAAATCGGCGTTCCGGCAAAACTCTTGGCAAGACCCGTCACGCGCAAATCAACAGGCAAAACCGGGGCAAATGCCTCTGCCACAGTCCCGTCTGGCCGCGTCTCCGCGGCCAGTGTTTCGACCGTCACATCAGTCACCGATGAAAGTGTCGAACTGGGGGTAGCCCGCGTTCGAATACATCGAGCGGACGTAGTCATAGGCGCTGTCCTCGATCTCGACGAGGTCCATGCCGACGTATTTGTCGTTCTCTTCGTGCGCAGTGATGCCGGCAATGATGCTGTCTTTGTTGGCGATGATAGCCTGCTGCACAGCTGTCGCAGCGTCCGCCGGCACATGCGCGCCAACCATGATCATATCGTTCGGCAAATCGCCGGAGCGTGCGATCATTTTGAAGAAGCCGTAAGGCAGTTCGGTTTCCTTGGCCCTGACGTTCAGCCAGCTGCCCGCGTTTGAGCCAAGTGCGTCCACATCACCGTTCTTCAGCGCTTCGTGGGCGATGTTACGGCTCGTATGCGTCTTCTCGATATCGTTGACCGGATCGAGACCGTAATCGGCCAGCACTTGCATCGGACACAGCATGTTAGAGGTGGAACCGATATCACCGAAGGCGACTTTCTTGCCTTTTAGATCGGCGACAGTGTTGATGCCGCTATCGGCGCGCACAACGATCGCGCAGTGATAGTCAGGACGGCCCAGACCGATGATCGGCGTGGCATTGGTGAGCTTGTTGATGACCACGTATTCCGCGGGACCGGAGACCACGAAATCGACCGTTTCGCCGCGCAGTGCTTCGGCGGCGGCGGTGCGCGAATTCACGGCGTAAAACTCAAATGTGTCGCCGGTTGCAGCTTCTAGCGCCTGCTTGAACGGGCCCCACTCAAGCTGCAGGCGCTCCATGCCCTCAACATCTGTAACGGCCAGTTTCCAAGTTTCGGCGTGCACAGCGAATGCTGCGGATACAGCCAGCACAGCGCCAGCCAGGACAGAACGAAGTTTCATGGTGATTCCCCCAGTTTGAAATTCATTCGAATGATTTGGTGGGAATGAAACAGCCAAGTGACAGTAACATGGAGTTTTTGTTTTCTCTGAACATCGCGGGGCAGCTTGCCCGAAATTGACGCCCGCGAACGACCGGTTCGACGATATGCATTCCGAATTCGCAAATGGAGTGCTGCACATACAAAGAAATGCTGCGTGAGCAATAGCTGCAACTGCACAAGTCCGGTTTGTCCCGCACACCCGACATTAAGCCGTGCCAATACAAGCCCGTGGGATGGTGTCGCCACAAGGGCGTTCGGCAGCACTTTATGGCAGCCAGACACATCCCACAGAAATTCGGCTCGGCACAGCAGCCAAAACACCAGCCCGCCGGGACGGGCTTGTGTTGGACCGGCGCCTGCGGCTTGATTCCGGTCCCATCCGCGAGCTGAATAAGCGCCGGCTTCGTCCCGCACTCCCGCTATTAACCGCACGTTAACAAACACCACCGTACGCCCCGTTAACCGCTCCCAATCGCCCCCGTCGTGCACAATCTGTGTACGGTCTGTGCACAGGTTGTGTACGGGTTGTGACTCCGGGTTTTTTCGGAAAATCAGTGTGTTAACGCAAGGAATGTGACGTTGCGCGCGCGCTCAGCGGTCGGGCCGGATCAGACCCAGCCCGCGCAGATAAATGCCGATGCCCGTCTCCAGCAGATCCTCCGGCGGAAAAGGCGAGGCGCGCCCCGGCGAGTTGCGTGCAAAGAGCTCGACCACCCCATGGCTCATCGCCCAGATATGGGCCGAGAACATGGAGGCCGGCGGCCGCTTATCCTCCGGAATATGCTGGGATAAATCGCCTGCGGCCTTTTCCAGCACGGCATTGGCGCGGGTGGCGACATCCGCCAGTTCCGGCGTGCGGTTGGTGGAAATCCCGCTTTCGAACATCGCGATGTAGTGGCCGGGAAACCGGCGGGCAAAGGCCAGATACGCCCGCCCCGTCGCCTCGAACGCCGCCAGCGCCGAAGGCTGCCCGGATTGGTAGGCGTGCTCCATCAAATCTGCAAAGATTCCGTAGCCTTGGCGCGCACATTCCGCGATCAGGTCCTCGCGCCCCTCATAGTGGCGGTAGACCGCAGCCGGGGTCACGCCCGCCTGCTTGGCCGCCTCGGACAGGGTGAACCCGGTGGGACCCTTCTCCTCGATCAGCCGCAAGGCAGCCTCGATCAGCGCCTGGCGCAGATTGCCGTGGTGATAGCCGCGTTTAGGCATCCCAGATATCCGGACCACCACAGATGTGTTTGTCTATGGTTCCAATGCCTTGCGGGTTCTTATTCGTGTAGTCCAGCCCGTGCAGCACGGTGCGGATCGCGTTCAGTCGCGCCCGCTTCTTGTCGTCGGATCGGACGATCGTCCAGGGCGCATGCCCCGAATGTGACCGCTCCAACGTCTCGCGGATGGCGTCGGTGTAGGCGTCCCATTTGTTCAGCCCCTCCACGTCGATCCAGCTCAGCTTCCACTGCTTCAGCGGGTCCCGCTCGCGTGCCATGATGCGCCGCAATTGCTCGGCCCGGCACACGTTCAGCCAGAACTTGAACACGTGGATCCCGTCGCCCACCAGCATTTCCTCAAAGGGTTGAACTTGCCCGAAAAAATGCTCGCGCTGCGCGTCGGTGCAAAAGTCGAACACGTGTTCGACCACGGCGCGATTGTACCAGCTGCGGTCAAAAAACACGATCTCGCCCCCCGACGGCAACTGCCGGATATAGCGCTGAAAATACCACTCCGCGGCTTCGGTCTCGGTCGGCTTGGACAGGGCCACAACGCGCGCGCCGCGAGGGTTAAGGTTCTCCCGGAACCGCTTGATTGTGCCGCCTTTTCCGGCCGCATCACGGCCCTCGAACACACAGGCCACGCGGGCACCTGTGGTGCTGGCCCAGTCCTGCATCTTGACCAGCTCGATCTGCAACGCCTCCATCTCGCGCTCATAGCTCTTGCGCTTCATCCGCGCGGGGTGCGGATACGTCGGCGTGAGGATGTCACGCTTGTCGGCGGTGCTGATCTTGTCGCGGATGTCATCCGGCGCACCGCTCTCGAAGAATTCGGTGATCGCACCATCAAAGGGGAGGCTCATAGGCTGCTCCAAGTTACTGCTCTTAACATGCAATATGGGGCAGGGCGGCGGTTAACGCAAACCCGCACGCGTGGCGACCCGGTCGATGGCCGCGATCACGTCGCCTGCATGGCTGTGCTGTGGCATGTGCCCGACGCCTTCGAGCACGGTGAGGTTTGCGCCTTTGATCTGCTCCGGCAGTTTTGTCGAATGCACATCCAGCGGCACGATGGTGTCCGCGTCGCCATGCACGATCTCGACCGGCACGGTGATCTCGCCATAGCGCGCCGACATCTCGACCACATGGGGTCGCAGCCAGTTCACCTGCCGCGCATTGGCCCGCATCGACACCCGGCGCAGGGTCAGGGCAGGCCCGACATGGTCGATATACCCCTCAGGTGCCGCCTGCGGGGCAAAGATGCCGGCGACGATGTTCTTGACGTAAGGCTCTGGCACAAAAGCGGAAAAGAGCGGTACCGCCAGCCCACCGCCAAGAGCGGAGCCATTGAGGTTGTAAGTCCAGTCCAGTGAGCCGGGCCACGGGTTGGCCACGCCCGCCACGGACACGACGCCTGCCAGATCGTCAAACTCCAGCGCCCAGGCCAGTGCCACGATCCCACCAAACGAATGCCCGACCACGATGGGCCGTTCCAGGCCCAACGCGTCCGCCGCCGCCTTGAGCAGGCGCGCCTGTTCGGCGGGGCTGGCATGCGCACTGCTCCAGGCGCGTTTGTGCGCGGGGTCGATCTGACCGGTCCAGCCGAGGCCGGGCCGGTCCAGCATGGTCACGCGGTATCGGTCGCTCAGCTGCGCGGCAAAGGCAAAGGTCCAATCCCGCGTGTTGCCCGACGCGCCGTGCAGCAGCACCACGTCCGGGCCGCTGCCCATCTGTTCGGCATGCACTGTGACGCCGTTCACGTCAATCAGCTGGCCCTGCGGCGGAAAGGCGGCGGCGGCGTCGCGCTCGCGCTTGGCGGCCAGGTACTGGACCGTCCCGACCGTCAGCAGCACCACGGCCAGCACAAGGATCAATGTTGTCTTCATCTTACCCCCGCAGATCAGTCTGCTCTTGCCCGATCCGGTCCATGTCGTACGGGGTTGTCAGATAGATCTCTGCGATCCAGTTGCCATAGAGCAGGTGCGCGTGGCTGCGCCAGCGGTTCAGCGGGTTCTGGTCCGGATCGTCGGAGGGGAAGTAGCCGACCGGCATGTCGATCTCCGCCCCGTCGACCTGCACGGCGTCCAGATCACGGTCATATTCCTGTTTCAGCGTGTCGCTGTCGTATTCAAAATGGTTGAGGATATAGAGCGCGCGGTGCTTTGGGTCCTCGATCAGGCAAGGGCCGGTCACGTCCGATCCCAGCAGAACCGGCAGGCCTGCCGCCTCCACCTCCGGCGCGCGCACTTCGGTCCAGCGCGACACGGGCACCACGCAATCATCTGAAAAACCACGCAAATAGGGCGACGCAGGTGCGAGGTTTGTATGCCGGTAGGCGCCGAACAGCTTGCGGTCGAGCATGTGTTTGGGCACGTCGTGAAAGTGGTGCAGCATCGCCATCCCGCCCCAGCACACGCCAAAGGTCGAATGCACATGGGTCTGGGTCCAGTCCATCACCTCGCGCAGCTCGTCCCAATAGCTCACCTCCTCGAACGGCAGATGCTCGATCGGCGCACCGGTGATGATCAGCCCGTCAAACTTTTCCTCCCGCACGTCCCGGAACGCGCGATAAAAGCTGTCCATATGGTCCGACGCTGTGTTCTTTGCCTCGTGATCGGACATGCGGATGAGTGTCAGCTCGATCTGCAGCGGCGTGGCCCCGATGAGGCGGGCAAACTGCGTCTCGGTCTGGATCTTCTTGGGCATCAGGTTCAGCAGCCCGATCTTGAGGGGGCGGATATCCTGATGGGCGGCCAGATCCTCGTCCATCACCATCACACCCTCGCGCGTGAGCACGGAATAGGCGGGCAGGGTGGAGGGCAGTTTGATGGGCATGGGATCGGTCCGGTTGGGTGCGAAGCGCAGACTTAGTCGGAGCGGTGGCGACGCTCAAGGGCGCTGGCCACCAGATCAATGAAATCCGCTTCAGTTTTGAGTGAGGCAACCTCGTCGGCGGTCACAGTCACCCCCCAACGCGACATCGCCTCGTAGCGTGGCTGCCGGTGGGCCAGTGCGCGTGCGTAGGTCCAGCGGACAAAGGTGTCGGGGTCCACGGCGTCCGCCGCGTGGCCGGTTTCGGTCAGGTAGCCTTCCCAGCAGTCCAGCAGGAAACCGGGCTGGTAGGCCATCGGTTTGGGCGCGCGGTCGAACCGTTCGATCAGGGCGGCGGTGTGGGCGGCGTCGCCCTTGATCCAGATCGGCAGGCAGACAGCCGACAGCGTGGTCATAAGCGGGTCGCGGCCATTGGCCGGGTCCACCCATTCGCAAATCGACCCGCCGGTGTCACAGATGAAATTCGGATAGCCATAAAGCCGCTGCGCCCGTTCCGCGAAATGCCCGGTATCCTCGAGCGCTGCGATCTCGGAGCGTCGGAACTGTTCCTGCCGGCGGCGATATTCGTCGATGGGCACGCCGCCCTTGCCCGCGTCCCCGGGCTTGCCCAGATAGGTCGAGACCGGGCTGAGATTGTGGAAGGTGATGTTGGACCCGATATAGATCGAATCGCTCAGCAGCAGGTCGCGCAGAAACGGCACCTTCATCGCCTCGGCCTTGGCGTTGTCGGTGATGTACTCGCCCATATACCGCGTGCCGATGCGGTAATCGATGGAGTAGTGAAACCAGCTGCCCGCCGCGCGCAGGGTGGTGGACATATGCGTCTTGCCCAGGCCCGACATGCCAAAGACCAGCACCCGCCGCGTGTCCGCGCGGCACCACGCCTGTGCATCCTTGTAGAGCATTCCGGTCCCCCGTGTCGTTCGGGCTGTCCTAGCCTTGGGTCGTGGGGCGGTCAACGCCGCGCCTGCGCGCCCATGCCCAGACGCGCCCATCAAGGATGATCAGGCCAAGCGCCAGCAGCCCGAAGCCGAGATAGGCGTTGGGCGTCAGCGCCTCGTGCCGCACCAGCGCGCCCAGCGTGATGGCCACGGGCGCGATCAGCAGCGTGACCAGCATCAGGTTGCCCGACCCGGCCATGCCCAGAACGCGATAGTACAGCAGGTAGGCCCCGGCGGTGGCGATGATGCTGTAATAGCCGATGGCGAGCACCGTCACCGGTTGCAGGGCAAGGCTCAGCGGCCCGTCAACGATCCACGCCAGCGGCACTGTAACCAGCGTGGCCCCGCTCAGCATCCCCGCAGCCGCCACTTGCGGCTTGAGCCCACCGAGGAAATGACGGGCAAAGGCCCCGGCGAGCGCATAGCTGACCGTGCCCGCGATAATGGCCAGTTGCGCAAGACTGCGCAGGTCGAAATTGCGGAAATTCTCCAGCCCGATGGCCGTGGCCACGCCCAGAAACCCCAGCGTGACGCCAATGCCCTTGCGCAGCGTCATCCGCTCGTCGGCAAAGATGAGGGCCGCGACGATCACGCCAAAGATCGCCGTGGCCGCATTCAGGATCGAGGTCAGGCCGGTCTCGATATGCAGCTGTCCCCACGCCATCAGGCCAAAGGGGATAACATTGTTCAGCATCCCCATCCCGAGAAACGCCAGCCAGATGCGGGGATCGCGCGGCACCGGCAGACGCATCACGGCGACCACGGCCCACAGCGCCAGCATGGCCCAGAACGTGCGGTGGGCGACGGATGTGAGCGGGGCAACCTCGTCCAGTGCGATGCGTATGGACAGGAACGACCCGCCCCAGATCAGCCCCAGCAGCAGCATCTCGGCCCATGCGCGGCCCGACAGGGATTTTTGTGGTGTCATGCCGGATCAATGACAGGCGCAGAAGTGCCCCGCCACCCGTTTCCTGCGCAAAGAAAAACCCCGCCTCCGGTGGGAGACGGGGCTGTGATCAGCGCATGTAGCGGTGATCAGAACTTGTAGCGGACCCGCAGGCCGGCCGACACGGCAGAGTTGCCTTCGAAGGTCGCCACTTGCGAACCGCCAACCTGCGGATTGGCATCGTAGAACTGCGTGAAACGCACGCCGCCGCTGATGTTCACGCTTTCGGTGGCGTCATAGGATGCGCCGATTGCAAGAAACAGCGCGCCGTTCGTGCCACCGAGAGGCGATACAAAGTCGTCTTCGCCCTTTTGCTCCCAGCCGACCGACAACGTCCCGGCCCACTGCTCGTTGAAGCGGCGACCGACGCCGATTTCCGCATCCCAGGCATTTTCGAGATCGGTCAGGGAGGCTTCGGGATTGCTGGTCAGAAACTGCAGACCGGACGGCGACACTTGTGTGACGCTGTAATGCGAGAACCGGACCGACCCAAACACGAGTGTGTTTTCGGCAACGCCGCTCTGGAACGCGAGTTCGATGGTCTCTGGCGTGGTCACTTCGGTCGATGAGGCGGCGACCGGTGCACCGCTCACGGTTTCAACGGTGTCCAGATCGTGGTCGATTTCCGAGTGATAGGTCAGCGCGACGCGCAGGGCGATTTCCGGAATCTCATACGCGGCGCCGACCATGAAACCGACCGAGGAGTCGTTGGCAAAGGCAGCGTTGTAACCCGACAGCGGGCCATAGCCGAGGCCGCTCAGCGTCACATTCGCGCTCACACTCTGGTAGACGATACCGCCATGCACGGACCAGTTGTCGTCGAATTTGTAGCGACCAAAGGCCGTGACTGCGTTCGAATCGACGATGGCCTGCGTCCCCGAGAGGACCGGTGTCGTCGCACCGTAGAACACATCCGCGCCATAGGGTTCGTCGATGATGATACCAAAGGACAGCTGGTCATTGATCTCGTACCGCAGGCCGGCGCCCCAGATCACGAACGAGTCGCCGATATTGCCGGTCTGTGCAGTCAATACGTCGGTGCCATCGATACTCGGGTTGGCACCGCCGACGCTGAATTCCAGGACGTTGCCGCTTTCGAAGATCAGGCCGGTCGGACGCGCGGAGCGATCCAGACCAACGGCGTGTGCAGACACGGCAGATACAGCCAGTGCCGCCGACGCGAGCGCATAAACTTTCATTGTCAATTCCTCCCAAGGCCGCGGATGTGGAGTGGATGCGGCGTTGGGACGCAATAGGCCAATTTCAAGGCATGTTGGTCAATAATTACCCAAGGGCAGCTTCAAGCAAGTGACGGAGCGTCATAAATCTGTGACTCACACGCCACAACCGGCAGCTATTTGCGCGTTTCCCACCACAGGTTGAGGTAATTTCCGCCGAAGATGATCAGGGCACCGACCAGAACCCAGATGTCCAGCGCCTCTCCGTAGACCAGCATGCCGACCACCGCGATGGTGGGCAGGCGGGCAAAATCGATGGGCACGACGACGGTGGCGGGGGCAAGCGACAGCGCCTTGGTCAGGCAGTAATGCGCCATCAGGCCCGCGCAGCCGATCAGCGCCACCCAGGGACCCGTCGTGGCGTCGGGCAGGGCGATGTCGCCGTCAAAGCCTGCGGTGACGAGGCCCATGACCAGTTGCATGGCCGTCAGCCAGAACAGGATCGACACGATCTCTTCGTGGCGGGTCAGGCGCTTGGTCAGCATGATCGTGATCGCAAAGAAGATCGCGCAGGAGGCCGCCGTGATGATGCCGGTGTTGATGCCCGCCATGTCGGGGCGCGCCACGATCAGGATACCGGCAAAGCCGAGTGCCGCCGCCAGCGCCCGCATCGGCGTCAGCCGCTCGCCCAGCACCAGCGGGCTCAGCAGTATCACCCAGATCGGCGTGGTGAATTCGAGCGCAAACACCTGCGCCAGTGGGATCAGCGTGACGGCGAGAAACCACAGGTTCTGCCCGGTGAAATGCGCGACGTTGCGGATCAGATGCGTGCCAAGGCGGGCCGTCTGAACCTGGCCGAAGGACCCGGTGGCGCTGGCCAATGCCACCACGATGACCACGCCCACAAGGCTGCGGTACATCATGATCTCGAACGTATCGAGTGCGTGGCTCACCTCGCGGCCCGCAACGGCCATGACCGAGAACGAGGTGATCGTCCCGAGCATCCACAGGGCGGCTGTCACCGTCGCTGTCATGTGGTGCGGATCGCCTGTGTCCGGGCGCAATCGGAATTTGACACAAATTCCGGTCCGTTTTCCGTGTCGGAAAACGGTGCGCGCACGGCTGTCGTTATTCCCATTCGATCGTGCCAGGGGGTTTTGAGGTGATGTCGTAGGTGACCCGGTTGATCCCTGCCACCTCGTTGATGATCCGCGTGGCCGTCTCGCTCAGGAAGTCATGGCTGAACGGATAGTAATCCGCGGTCATGCCGTCCACCGACGTGACCGCGCGCAGAGCACAGGCATAGTCATAGGTCCGCCCGTCGCCCATTACGCCCACGGTCCGCACGGGCAGGATCGCGCAGAACGCCTGCCAGATCTCGTCATAGAGCCCGTGCTTGCGAATCTGGTCGATATAGACCGCATCGGCCTCGCGCAGGATGTCGAGCTTGGGGCGCGTGATCTCGCCGGGGCAGCGGATGGCGAGGCCGGGACCGGGAAAGGGGTGGCGGCCGATGAAATGCGCGGGCAGGCCCAGTTCGCGCCCCAGGGCGCGCACCTCGTCCTTGAAGAGCTCTCGCAGCGGTTCGACCAGTGTCAGCCCCATTTTTTCCGGCAGGCCGCCGACGTTGTGGTGTGACTTGATCGTGACCGACGGGCCACCGGAGAAGCTGACGCTTTCGATGACATCCGGGTACAGCGTGCCCTGGGCCAGAAACGCCGCCCCTTCGATCTGGTCGGCGTATTTCTGGAACACGTCGATAAAAAGGCGGCCGATGATCTTGCGCTTGGTCTCCGGGTCGGACTGGCCGTCCAGTTCGCCGAGAAAGAGCTCGGCCTCGTCGGCGTGGATCACCTGCAGGTTCATGTGGTCGCGGAACATGCCCACGACCTCTTCGGCCTCGTTCTTGCGCAACAGGCCGTGGTCGACAAAGACGCAGGTGAGCTGGTCGCCGATTGCCTCGTGGATCAATGCCGCGGCGACAGAACTGTCGACACCGCCGGACAGGGCGCAGATGACCTTGGCGCTGCCCACCTGATCGCGGATCTTCTGCACCGCTTCCTCGCGGTAGGCATTCATCGTCCAGTCGCCCTTGAACCCGGCGAGACGCACGAAATTCTCGTAGAGTTTCGCGCCCTTGGGGGTGTGGTGTACCTCTGGATGGAACTGCACCGCGTAGAAGTGGCGGTCGGTGTCGGCGGTGATCGCAAAGGGCGCGTTGGGCGAGGTGCCGTAGACATCGAAGCCGGGCGCAAGGCGGGCCACGTGATCCCCGTGGCTCATCCACACCTGTTCCTGACCGTCGTCGAACCACCCATCCAGCAAGGGCAGGCGGCCTGCGGGCTGCACAAAGGCGCGGCCAAACTCGGCCGTGCCGCCGCCGCCCGAGATCTTGCCGCCATGCACCTTGCCGCCCAGCTGCTCCATCATCACCTGCTGGCCATAGCAGATGCCGAGGATCGGTATGCCCAGCGTATAGATACCGTCGGGCGCACGCGGCGAGCCCTCGCGCGTCACCGAATCGGGGCCGCCGGAAAAGATCACGGCGCGCGGTGCAAAGGCGGTCACAAAGTCCATCGTGACCTTCTGATAGGGGTGAATTTCGCAATACACGTTCAGCTCGCGCAGGCGACGCGCGATCAGCTGCGTCACCTGGCTGCCAAAATCGATAATGAGGAGGCGGTCATGGTCATGCGTGGTCATGCATGTGCAATATGCGGGGGGTGCGCCGGTGGCAAGCGTCGGTCTGGTCCGTATTTTGAAAGAGAAGAAGCGGGGGGATGTCGCTTTTTTCCCTGCTGTGGCGCTAACCGCGCGCGCAGGCCGGGTTGATGCGGTAATCACCGCGCACCGGAACCGAACAGGGGGATGTGCGATGGCCGACGCAGCAGTACGCAAACGGGGTCGCGGGGGCGGTGGTGCCGCCCGCCGGGCCGAGCGCAGTGCCGTGTCCTTTGAAACCGCCAGGTATATCGAGCGGAACATTCCCAATTTCGAAGTGCTGAACGCCGAAGCGCTGGACATCATCGAGGCCAATGCGGAGACGATCCTGCAGGAGGTGGGCGTCAGCTTTCCCGACAATCCGGCTGCATTGCAGCGCTGGCGTGACGCAGGCGCGGATGTGGACGGGGACAGGGTGCGCATCCCCAAGGGGCTGGCGCGGCAGCTTTGTGCGACTGCGCCTGCGACGTTCACGCAACACGCGCGCAACCCCGCGCGGTCGGTCGAGATCGGAGGCCGCAACCTCGTGCTGGCACCGGTCTATGGCCCGCCTTTCGTGCGCGACGCCCTTGGCGGGCGGCGCTATGCCACGATCGAGGATTTCCGCAACTTCGTGAAGCTGGGCTACATGTCGCGCTGGTTGCACCATTCGGGCGGCACGGTGTGCGAGCCGACGGATGTGGCGGTGAACAAGCGGCATTTCGACATGCTGCACGCGCACATGACCCTGTCGGACAAGCCCTATATGGGTTCGGTCACTGAGCCGAGCCGCGCCCGCGATTCGGTCGAGATGTCAGAGATCCTGTTCGGCAAGGATTTTGTCGCGGAAAACGCCGTGATGACCTCGCTGATCAACATCAACTCGCCCATGACCTTTGACGACGTGATGATGGGCGCGCTTGAGGTCTATGCGCAGGCCGGGCAGGCGTGCATCATTTCGCCCTTCATCGTTGGTGGGGCTATGGCGCCCGTCTCTGTCGCCGGTACGCTGACGCAAGTGATGGCCGAAGTGCTGGCAGGCATTGCCTATTCGCAGCTGTGCCGGGCCGGTGCACCCGTGATCATGGGGGCATTCGTGACCTCCATCGACATGAACTCCGGTGCGCCGACATTCGGCACGCCGGAGGCTGCGCACATCACCTACGGCGCGGGGCAACTGGCGCGGCGGCTGGGATTGCCGTTCCGGTCGGCGGGCGGCTTTTGCGGGTCAAAACTGCCGGATGCGCAGGCCGCCTACGAGAGTGCCAATTCGCTGAACATGGGGTTGCTGTCGGGCGTGAACTTTATGCTGCACGCCTGTGGCTGGCTCGAAGGGGGGCTGGTCAGCTCTTACGAAAAGTTCGTGATGGATGCGGACCAGCTGGGCACGTTGCACCATCTGGCGGCAGGCGTGTCGGTGGACCAAGAGGCGCAGGCGATGGATGCAATCCGCGAGGTGGGGCCGGGCGGGCACTACCTAGGTTGCGCCCATACGCAGGCGAACTTCAAGTCGGCCTTCTGGAAGTCGGACCTGCTGGATTACAAGCCGTTCGAGACCTGGGAGGACGAAGGCGCGCGCGACACGGTCGAGTTGGCCCGGGTGCGTGTCGAACGCCTTCTGAACGACTATCAGCCTCCGGCGATGGATGTCGCCGTGCGCGAGGCGCTGGATGCCTATGTCGCGCAGCGCAAGGCGGCGGAGCCCGACAGCTTTATGTAAGCGATGCGGTCAGGCGGCGGGTTGCGCGGCTTGCATGATGCGGGCCTCGCCGACAATCGCGATCAGGATGTCGATGTGCCGGAGCAAATTATAGGCTGATTCGTCCTCGAGACGCTGCGCGTTCAATTCCGATTCGATCTCCATCAGGCGCATAAGGGCCTGTGTGTGGCGCGGCAAGTTTCCGTAGCCCAGCAAGCGCGGCAGATGTGCGGCACGGCGGTAGTCTTCGGCACCGATTCGGGCTGCGCGCATCAGCAGGCGGGGGCGGTACAGGCATTGCAGCATGGTCAGGACATCTTGCATTTCTTGGACTCCACTTGGGTCTGGGCCAACCCATCCGGGGCTGGTCGATCTGGCTACCGTTGCACAACTTTACCGGGTGTTGCGTGTGGCGGTTGGGGCCCGTCCGATGGTTTAGCAACTGTTTATCCATTAGAAACAATGCTGGGCATCACGACGATTGTTAACTTGTGGGTAACCAATGCATCTTTAGGTTGTGTGGACAAGTTGTGGATAAAGCCAGGTCAACTGGCGCCTTGAAGGACGGAAATGGACATGATGCTGCACAGAAATGGTGCACGGCCCGCAACAGCGGGTCTGCCCGGATGGGTGCCCCCTGCGGCACGCAATTACCTTGCCCACACCGAAGCGGGACTGCCGATCAGGGAGCTCGCCCGGCAAACGGGGTGTCACGCCTCGACCGTGCTGCGCCAGATCCGGCGCTTTGAGACCCGGCGGGATGATCCGTTGATAGACGCCGTTCTGCGTAAGTTGGGAACAGGTATGAAGGAGCGGTCGTCGGTTCCGCCGAATTCGCAGCAAAAGGATAAAAGCCCCATGCACGCCGCCAAGCAAGACCTCGCCCCCGACACCTCCCGGTTCGAGCAGGAGGCGCAGCGTATCCTGCGCCGTCTGTGCGAAAAGGGAGCGGTGCTGGCCGTGGCGATCGATATGGAAAAGGCGGTCGTCGTGCGTGACGGTGCTGCCGGTGCCAGCACGCGCACCGCTGTCGTGGATCGCGAGATTGCCGAGGCGATGGCGCTGCAGGACTGGATCAGCACAGAAACGTCCGGTCGCATCACGCGCTACCGCATTACCGGCACGGGACGCACTGCGCTGACCCAATTGCTGGACGGGGCCGGGGAGCGTGCGGATGGCATGGCCGAAGCGGCGGCACCCTTTGGTGATCAGCACCGCAACTGGGGCGAACGAAACGTGCGCGACCCTGACACGGGCCAAAGCCGCAAGGTCCGTTACAACATGTCCGAATCCCCTCTGACCGCGCTGGCACGCCGTCGCGACCGGGACGGCACACCATTTCTGAGCGATGATCTGGTCACTGCGGGCGAACGGTTGCGCGAGGATTTCGAGCTGGCCCAGATGGGCCCCCGTGTCGCGCAGAACTGGGACCGGTTCCTGACCGGCGGCACGCGCGGTGGCTTTGCCTCCGACAGCGGAGTGGGCAATGGCCCCGATGCGGCACGCCAGCGGGTGGGCCATGCGCTCAGCGATCTGGGGCCAGGCCTGTCGGATGTGGTGTTGCGCTGCTGCTGCTACCTTGAAGGGTTGGAATCGGCGGAAAAGAAGTTGGGCTGGTCGGCGCGGTCGGGCAAGATCGTGCTCCGCATCGCGCTGATGCGTCTGAAACAACACTATGATGAAACGACGGGACCGGGTGGCGGCCTGATCGGCTGACACCCCTCGTTGTTTGATTGTGATGGCGCCGCGCTCCCCCCGCGTGGCGTCATTTTTCGTCCCTTGCTGCCCTTGTGAATTGTCAATGCGACCAGCCCCGCCTACCTGTAGCGCGGCAACGGAAACACACGCGGCGGGGGTCGTATGTTTTGTCGGTCGGGGATGGGTCTGAGAATGGGTTGGGTCGGCCTGCTGGTTGCCCTGGCTGCGGGTCCGGTCCAGTCTGACGGACAATGGTATGCGGCGGGCCTTATGGGCAGTTTGACCGAAGGCAGCTGGCACGAGGCGCTGATCCCGCGTGATGTGCAGTTTGCCGGGTCATCGATGATCGGGGCCGCCATTGGGGTGGAACGCCCTCTGGGCAACAGTCGCTGGCGCATCGGGGTCGAGGCGCAAGTCGTCGCACATGCGGGCGCGCAGGACCATTTTGAACTGAGCGTGCCAATCACCCTGCGCTACACACCGCGCCGCCTCGGCCAGGTGGAATCGCTGGCGGCGGGACTGGGCCTGTCCTATGCCACCGAAATCCCGCAGGTCGAAATTGACCGCAACGGCGCGTCGCAGCGGCTGTTCGTGCATTGGCTGGCGGAGGTCGAATTTGCCCTGCCGCGTGACGATCTCACGACCTTTGTGCGTCTGCACCACCGCTCTGACGGGTATGGCCTGTTCGAGGTGGATGCGGGTTCGACCGGGTACGTGCTGGGGCTGCGCAAACGGTTCTGAGTGTGGCCGGCCTGCATAGCGGCCATGCGCCGCGTGGTGTTCTTTTGGGCGCTGTCTATGTTAAGAACAAGTTTAACGCTGAACCATTTGGCAGAGACCCCATGCGCGATCTGAAAATTCCCGAGCAGCGGCACCCGGAGAAGGCGCGCCGCCCCGACAATCCGCAGCCGAAAAAGCCGGACTGGATCCGGGTAAAGGCACCGGTGAGCCAGGGCTACAAGGACACGCACAAGATCATGCGCGACAACGGGCTGGTCACCGTGTGCGAAGAGGCGGGATGCCCCAATGTCGGCGAATGCTGGAGCCAGGGCCACGCCACGATGATGATCATGGGCGAAGTCTGCACGCGGGCCTGCACGTTTTGTAACATCGCGACGGGCAAGCCGCCCGAGGACCTCGACGTGTTCGAGCCGGGCCGCGTTGCGCACGCGGTCGAGAAGCTGGGGCTGAACCATGTGGTCATCACATCCGTGGACCGCGATGACATCGAGGATGGCGGGGCGGACCATTTTGCCCAGACCATCCGCGCAGTGCGCCACCGCAGCCCGGACACTACGATTGAAATCCTCACTCCCGACTTTATCCGCTGTGATCCCAAGGTGTTGGAGGTCGTTGTTGAAGCGCGCCCGGACGTGTTCAATCACAACCTCGAAACCGTGCCGGGCCTCTACCCCGAAGTGCGCCCCGGCGCGCGATATTTCCACAGCCTGCGCCTGCTGCAACGGGTCAAGGAGCTGGACCCGATGATGTTCACAAAATCGGGTATCATGGTCGGCCTCGGCGAAGACAAGCAGGCGGTGCAGCAGGTCATGGACGACATGCGCGCCGCCGATATCGATTTTCTGACCATTGGCCAATATCTGCAGCCGACGCCGAAACACCACCGCGTCGACCGGTTCGTGACGCCCGAGGAATTCGCGGCCTACGAAAAGGCCGCCTACGGCAAAGGGTTCCTGATGGTCAGCGCCACACCGCTGACGCGGTCATCCTACCATGCGGGGGATGACTTTGCGCAGCTGCGCGCGGCACGACAGGGCAAGGTGGCACGCGGTTAGAGGGCAACCCGCAATAGTAGTTACACCCCCCGGTTGTGTCACTTCAGCTTGACAGTTTTGACGGGCCAAGTGACCATGGCAGGGTTGCTCTCAAGCTGCATTGGATCGTGGCACATGGTTGATCAGAACACTGTCAAGACCGCGCTCAACGCGGTGATCCTGGAGCTTGATCCGGCCAAGCATGACGTGGCTATCGCGCATCTCAACGATGCAATTGCGGCCATTGATGCGGTGCAGGGCGGCGGAGCGACAAAATATGCGCTTCACGCCAAGCTGGTCGAGGGCGAGGCCAACGTGCGCCCGCTGCGCCGCCGGCTTAGGTAAAGCGCACCTTGCCGATGAACGGCAGGTTGCGATTGCGCTGCGCATAGTCGATCCCGTAGCCCACCACGAATTCGTCCGGTATCTCGAACCCCGTCCAGTCTGCCTGAAACGTCACCTCGCGTCGCGCGGGCTTGTCGAGCAGGGCGATGGTCTTGAGACGGCTCGGCCCGCGCGCGGCCAGCAACGTGCTGACATGGTGCATGGTGTGGCCGGTGTCCACGATATCCTCGACCACCAGCACGTCGCGCCCCTCGATGGCGCCGCGCAGGTCCTTGAGAATGCGCACCTCGCGGCTGGATTCGGTGCTGTTGCCGTAAGAGGACGCCTCGAGAAAGTCGACCTCGATCGGCAGGTCCAGTTCGCGCACCAGATCGGCAATGAACACGAAGGAGCCGCGCAGCAGGCCGACCACCACCAGCTTGTCGGTGCTGCGAAACTCCGCCTCGATCTCGCGGGCGAGCGCCTCGATCCGGGCGGCAATCGCCTTGGCCGAGATCATCTGGTCTATGACATATGGCCGCTGTGCCATTGCACCCCCCTTGATTTCGTGCGCCGCACCAGACACATCGCACGTCACGATCCCAAAACCCATAGCGTGATGCCGACCCATTCCGAAACCCGCTTCCTGCCTTACACACCGCAACAGATGTACGATCTGGTGGCGGATGTGGCGTCTTATCCTCAGTTCCTGCCCTGGTGCGCGGCCGCGCGGGTGCGCAAGGTCACACCCGAGGAGGATCATCAGGTGATGGAGGCCGATCTGGTGATCAGCTTCAAGGTGTTCCGCGAGCGGTTCGGATCCTGCGTGGTGCTGTACCCGGACGCGCACCGGATCGATACGGAATACCTGGACGGGCCGTTTCGCTACATGAAGTCGAACTGGGCCTTTTCAGAGGCCGAGGGCGGGTGCAACGTGTCGTTCTTTGTGGACTTCGAGTTCAGGAATGCGATCCTGCAGGGCATCATCGGCGTGGTGTTCAACGAGGCGATGCAGCGGATCGTGCGGGCGTTCGAGCGGCGGGCTGCGGCGCTGCACGGGTAGCTGGCGCGGCTTGGCGTGCGGGCCCTCCGGGGGGAGTTTTTTGGGCGAGATGAAGCAGGGGATCAGCGCGCTGCTGCTGCGGTATGCACAAGAGGTGCCGCCTGACGACGTGCGGGCGGTCATCCGGCTGTCGGTTCTGGATTGGGCCGCGTGCGGGATCGCCGGGCACAAGTCGGGTGGGTTTGCCGATTGGGCGGCAGCATTGCGCGGGCAGGGGCCGTGTATCCGTTTTGACGGATGGTCTGCCGATATGGCGGAAGCGGCGCTGGTCAACGGCACGCTGTCCCATGCGCTGGATTACGACGACACGCATTTTGCGCATATCGGGCATCCATCAGTGGTGGTGGTGTCGGCCGCACTGGCCGTGGCGCAGGCGCGTGGAGCGACGTTGCACGGGATGATCGATGCGGCGCTGGTGGGCGCGGAGGCGTCGGTGGCGGCGGGCCTGTGGCTGGGGCGCGGGCACTACCAGGTGGGATATCACCAGACGGCGACGGCGGGGACCTTTGGCTCTGCCGTGGCGGCGGGGCGTTTGATGGGGCTGGACGATGGGGCGATGGCCCATGCGCTGGGGCTGGCGTCGACGATGGCGTCGGGGCTCAAGTCGCAGTTCGGGACCATGGGCAAGCCGCTCAACGCGGGGCTTGCCGCGCGGGCCGGGGTTGAGGCCGCGGCCTGGGCGGCGGCCGGGATGACCTCGGCCGCGGATGCGCTGGAGGGGCCGCAGGGCTTTGGCGCGACGCATCACGGGGCGGGTGATGCGGTGGCGTTTGACTGGCGGATGGCTGCCGTGTCGCACAAGTTCCACGCCTGTTGTCACGGGCTGCATGCGGCGCTTGAGGCGGTGCGGGGGGCGGTGAATGCCCAGACCGGCCAGATCACAGTGCACACGCATCCGCGCTGGTTGAGCGTGTGCAATCAGGTGGCACCCATGACCGGGTTGGCCGCGAAGTTTTCCTATGCGCATGTGATGGCCATGGCGGCGCATGGGCACGACACCGGCAATATCGGCGCGTTTACCGATGCCTGTGCGACCGATCCGCAGCTGGTCGCGTTTCGGGATCGGGTGCGGGTTGTGGGGGATGACGCGCTCAGCGAGATGCAGGCGCGGGTGGAGGTGGACGGTACGGTGCATCTGCATGACCTCGATGCGCCTGTGGCGCTGGACATGCGCGCCGGGCGCATCCGGCAAAAGGCCCGCGCGCTGGTGGGCGCACGGGCCGACGATCTGTGGCACGCGATAGAGGCGGACGATCTGCCCGCCTTTGCTCAGCTGCTGACGTCGTAGGCGCGCTCGCCATGTACGGCGAGGTCGAGGCCATTTGTCTCGGTCTCTTCGTCGACGCGGAGGGGGGTGATGGCCCGGACCACAAAGATCAGCACGACTGTGACCGCCAGGGTGAACACACCGACGATCACCAGCGACCCCAGCTGGGCCGCCCATGCGCCTGCGCCGAACACCGCGATCATGACGGTGCCAAAGATGCCGCCGACGCCGTGGACGGCAAAGACGTCCAGCGTGTCGTCGATCCGGAGCATGTTGCGGATCACGGTGACCGCCTCCTGGCACAGGACGCCGGCGACAGCGCCGATAATCAGCGCCTCGACCGGGCCGACAAAGCCGCTGGCGGGGGTGATGGAGGCGAGGCCGGCGATGGTGCCGGTGACCATGCCCACAAGCGACGCCTTGCCGAACTTGATCCGTTCCCACACCGCCCAGCTGAGCGAAGCGGTCGCGGCCGAGATATGCGTGACCGTCAGCGCCATGGCGGCCCCGCCATCGGCGGCCAATTGTGAGCCACCGTTAAAGCCGAACCAGCCGACCCAGAGCAGGGCGGCCCCCATCATCACCATGCCGGGGTTGTGCGGCGGCACCGACTGGTTGCGGCGCGGGCCCAGAAACACTGCAAGCACAAGTGCGGCGATCCCGGCGGTTTCGTGCACCACGATGCCGCCTGCGAAATCGCGCACCCCGGTGTCGCCAAAGATGCCGCCATCGGCCAGCATCCCGCCACCCCAGACCCAGTGCACCACCGGCGCGTAGCAGAGCAGCATCCAGAGCCCGGAGAAGAGCAGGACAAAGCCGAAGCCGACGCGTTCAACATAAGCCCCCACGATCAGGGCGGGCGTGATGATCGCGAATGTCATCTGGAAGGCAAAGAACAGGATCTCGGGCAGGGTGCCGCTGAGGCTGTCGGCGGTCACACCGCTCAGCAGAAGCTTGTCCAGACCACCCCAATAGCCGCGGTCACCGCCGCCAAAGGCGATGGAATAGCCTGCCACGAACCACAACACGCTCATCAGGCACGCAATTGCGTAGCAGTGCATGAACACGCTCAGCACGTTGCGAGCGCGCACGAGGCCGCCATAGAAAAGCGCAAGGCCCGGCAATGTCATCAGCAGCACAAGGGCTGTGGCCACGATGATCCAGGCAGTATCGGCTCCGTTCATTGTCCCCTCCCGTTTTGGGTTTTTTGTCGTGCTGGGGGCTTTGGCGGAGGTGAGGTGCGGAAAAAAGAGGCAAACAGCCAGGAGTTGGGGTGTTTTATGGGCAATTTGCGTATAGCATAAAAAATAGGCGTATACCTAGGCCGGTTGATTAAAAGTTAGCCGTTCAGCAAAGTCTGTTGGAGCAGTGCCAGCGCATGCGCACACGCAGCGGCTCGCACCTTTTCCCGACCCTGTGCGCCGAATTCGACCGTTTCGGTGCGTGTGCCCGCGGGCGAAGCGATACCGAAACAGACGCGCCCTTCGGGCTTGTGTTCGGACCCGCCGGGGCCCGCGATGCCGGTGATCGACACCGCCAGCGCCACCGGGGCGTGGGTCAGCGCGCCTTGCGCCATCTCGGCGGCGACGGGTTCACTGACGGCACCGTGGGCCGCAAGTGTTTCGGGTTTGACGCCGACCAGTTCGGTCTTGGCCGCGTTCGAATAGGTGACAAAGCCGCGTTCGACCACGTCGGAGGAGCCGGGGATATCGGTGAGTGCTGCGGCGACCATGCCGCCGGTACAGCTTTCCACCGTGGCGATCATCACGCCCTTGGCGCGGGCACGGGCGAGGATGTCGGCGGCGACGTTCATCGCATCAGCACACCGTGTGCCAGTGCGGCGAGCGCAAGCACGCCAACGCCTGCAAACACGCCCGCGATCACATCGTCCAGCATCACCCCCAGCGCATCGCCGCGCCGGTCGGCCCAGCCGACAATCCAGGGTTTCCAGATGTCAAAGAGGCGAAAGAGGACGAACGCCGCGACCCAGCCGGGCCACAGGTCGAGGATGTCGAGGCCGCGCGTTGTGGCGGCATAGCTGAGCGGGAACAGGGCGATCCACTGGCCCGCCAACTCGTCCACCACAACCTCCGACGGGTCATGGTCATCGCTGCCCGCGGTGATCTGCGCCGTGGCCCACCATCCGGCCACAAAGGCGAGCACAGTGGCGGCCAGCAACAACGGGAATCCGCCCAGGACGTGCAGCGCCCAGCCGAAGGGCAGAGCGACCGCCGATCCCCAGGTGCCCGGTGCGGGGCGCAAAAGGCCAACGCCGCAGACCGTACCGATGGCGCGCGCGATCATGTGCCCTTCAGGGCGACGGTGGCGATGCAGGCGATGCCCTCGCCGCGCCCGGTAAAGCCCAGCCGTTCGGTGGTGGTTGCCTTGATCGACACGCGGCCCGCATCGATTTTGGCGATGTCGGCGACGCGCACGCGCATGCCTGCGGCATGGGGCCCGATCTTGGGCAGTTCGCAGATCAGCGTGCAGTCGATATTGGAGACGACAAAGCCCATGTCGGCGGCCAGATCGACCGCATGGCGCAGGAAGATATGGCTGCCAGCGCCCTTCCACTTGGGGTCGGAAGGGGGGAAGTGGGTGCCGATGTCGCCCTGCGCCACCGCGCCATAGATCGCGTCGGTGATCGTGTGCAGGCCCACATCGGCGTCCGAGTGGCCCACAAGGCCCCTGTCAAACGGGACCTTGACCCCGCAGAGTATCACGTGATCGCCCGGTCCGAACGCGTGCACGTCGAACCCATTGCCCAGCCTAATGTCCATCCCGCCCCCAGAGCAGTCGTTCCGCCCGGTCGAAATCTCCGGGCACGGTAATCTTTATGTTGTCTTCGTCGCCCGGCACAATGGCAACCTCCATCCCATGGGCGCGCGCGACCTCCACATCGTCGGCGGCACCGCCCTTGTGGGCGGCATGGGCGGTGCGGATCGCCCCAAGCGCGAAGCCTTGCGGTGTCTGTGCCCGGTAGAGCCCGGCGCGATCGCGTGTGCCCGTCACTAGCCCCGCCGACCCCGTCCAGAGCGCGTCGGTGACGGGCAGGGCCGGTGCCGCGCCGTCATGCGTAGCCAAGGCTGCCAGAACCGCGTCAATCACCGCCTGTGCCACCAGCGGGCGCGCCACGTCGTGGATCAGCACATGGGCGCTGTTTTTCACCGCATCAAGGCCTGCGCACACCGACGCTGCACGGTCCGCACCGCCGGTCACCACCTGCACGTCGTCAAGGTCCAGCGCTGCCAGACGGTGTGCATCATCGGGGTGGGTTACCAGCACCATCTCCGCGATGGTGGGATGGCTGCGAAAGGCGTCCAGCGTGTGGGCAATCACCGGGCGTCCGGCCAGCAGCTGCCACTGTTTCGGCGCATCACCGCCCGCCCGTGTGCCGCGCCCGGCGGCCACGATGACGGCGGCGGCGCTGTGCGCCTGAGGGCCGGTGGTGCTCATGACACGTGCATATGCACTGCGGTCGGCACTGTCCATGCTGGGCGAGAATGCCTATTTATTAGGCATGTGCGGCAATACTGTGCTGCGTTGCCACCTGCTTTCATTGAGCAAACCGTCAGAACGGTTTAGCTCGTATGAAAGCACAAGGATTAAGCACACACGTATGAACCGCTTTCCCCTCGACATGGCAGCACCCGTGATGCTGGCGCCGATGGCCGGAATCACCGATTTGCCCTATCGCACCATCGTGGCGGAGTTCGGCGCGGGCCTTGTCGTGTCCGAGATGGTGGCCAGCCACGACATGCTCAATGCGCGCCCCGGCAGTCGTGAAAAGGCCGAGCTGGGGCTGGGCGCTGCGGGCACCGCGGTGCAGCTGGCGGGGCGCGAACCGCTGCCCATGGCGGAGGCCGCGCGCATGGTCGAAGGGCAGGGCGCGCGGGTGATCGACATCAACATGGGCTGCCCGGCCAAGAAGGTGGTGAACGGTTATTCCGGGTCTGCCCTGATGCGTGAGCCTGACCACGCGCTGCGCCTGATCGAGGCTGTCGTTGGCGCGGTCGACATTCCCGTGACGCTCAAGACGCGGCTGGGTTGGGACGACGCGCTGATGAACGCGCCCCAGATTGCGGTGCGCGCCGAAGCGGCGGGCATCCGGCAGATCGTGATCCACGGGCGCACGCGTTGTCAGTTCTACAAGGGTCGCGCCGATTGGGCCGCCATCCGGGCGGTGAAGGATGCGGTGGGCATCCCTGTCGTCGCCAATGGTGACATCCTGAGCGCAGAGACCGCGCGCACCGCACTGGCGCTGTCGGGCGCGGATGGTGTGATGATCGGGCGGGGTGCGCAAGGCAAGCCGTGGCTGCTGGCGCAGGTCGCGCACGCGCTTTATGGCACACCCGCGCCGGAGGTGCCGACAGGCGTGGCACTGGTGGCTCTGGTCGTGCGGCACTACGAGGACATGCTGCGGTTTTACGGCGACACGCTGGGCCTGCGCGTCGCACGCAAGCATCTGGGCTGGTACATGGATCACGCGGGCACGCCGCCCGATCTGCGCCGTGCCGTGCTGACAGCCGCGACACCCGCCGATACGCTCGCCCTGTTGCCGCGCGCGCTGGCGCCGCATCCCGGAATGGCGGCGGCGTGACGGCGGTGGGCGATCTCTGGGCCTCGTTGCCGGTGCCGACGGTGGTGATCGGACCGGGGGACGAGATTGTCGACATCAACTCGGCTGCCGAAGGGTTTTTCAACGCATCCGCCAAGTCCATGGTGGGATTGCCCCTGTGGGACCAGCTGGCCGTTGATGCCCCGCTGGAGGACAGTCTGGCGCGGGCGCGCAAGAACGGCACGCCGCTTTTCGTCAACGATGTGGATGTGGGCAACGGGCAGCGCCCGCCGCTGCAATGCGCGCTGCAGATCGCGCCGCTGGTGGGGGCGCCGCATCACATGGTGCTGATGATCTCGCCGCGCGAGCTGGCCGGGCGCATGACGCAGAACCATTCGGTCAAATCAGCGGCCAAATCCGCCATCGGCATGGCCGAGATGCTGGCCCACGAGATCAAGAACCCGCTCGCGGGGATCACCGGGGCGGCGCAACTGCTGAGCATGAACCTCAAACCCGAGGACCTCGAGCTGACCGACCTGATCGTCGAAGAGGGCCGGCGCATCGTCAAGCTGCTGGAGCAGGTGGAGCAGTTCGGCAACCTCTCGCCCCCCGATTTCCGCGCGGTGAACATCCACGATGTGCTGGACCGTGCGCGCCGGTCTGCGCTGCTGGGCTTTGGCGCCAGCATGACCATCATCGAGGATTACGACCCCTCGCTGCCGCTGGCCTATGGCGATCCGGACCAGCTGTTGCAGGTGGTGCTCAACCTGCTCAAGAACGCGTCCGAGGCGGCGGGCGATGCCGGCGGCACGATCCGCCTGCACAGCTATTTCGAACATTCGTTCCGCCTGCGCCGGTCCGATGGCAGCGGTCAGTCGCTGCCCCTGCAGATCGAAATCATCGATGACGGCCCCGGCCTGCCCGAAGGCATTGCCGCCGACATCTTTGACCCGTTCGTGTCGGGCAAGGAGAACGGCACCGGCCTTGGCCTTGCGCTGGTGTCCAAGATCATCTCAGACCATGGCGGCTGGATTTCCGTCACATCCGTGCCCGGCCGCACCGTGTTTCGCCTGTCACTGCCCCGCGCGCCCAAAACCGCGACCCTTGCATTCAATTCGGAGGATTAACCCATGGACGGCACCATCCTTGTCGCCGATGACGACCGCACCATTCGCACCGTTCTGACCCAGGCGCTCACGCGGGCGGGGTGCAAGGTGCACGCGACCTCGTCGCTCACCACGCTCATGCGCTGGGTTGGCGAGGGCAAGGGCGACGTGGTGATCTCGGACGTGATGATGCCCGACGGAAATGGTCTCGAGATGCTGCCCAAGATCTCTGAGGATCGGCCCGGCCTGCCGGTAATCGTGATCAGCGCGCAGAACACGATCATGACGGCGATCCAGGCGGCGGAGGCGGAGGCCTATGACTACCTGCCCAAGCCGTTTGACCTGCCGGACCTGATGAAACGCACCGCCAAGGCGCTGGAGCTGCGCGGGCAGGCGCGCGCCCGCACGGTCGAGGATGACGAGCGCCCGGACGAGCTGCCGCTGGTGGGGCGCACGGCGATCATGCAATCGCTCTACCGGGTGGTGGCGCGGGTGATGAACACCGATCTGCCGGTGCTGATCTGGGGCGAAAGCGGCACGGGCAAATCGCTGATCGCGCGGGCGATTCATGACTTTTCCGACCGGCGCACGCTGCCCTTTGTCACGGTGACCGCTGCCGAGCTGCAAGACCTCGAAGGCCCCGCGCGCGTGCTGAGCCGCGTCAAGGGTGGCACGCTGCTGATCGACGAGATCAGCGACATCCCCGAAGAGCTGCAGGCGCGCATCGTGCGCATGATGGACACGCCCGGCGAATATGTGCCGCGCTTTCTCGCCACAAGCCAGTCTGACCTGACCGACGCGATGGAGGCGGGGCAGGTGCGCAAGGACCTCTATTACCGCCTGTCCGGGGCCACGCTGAACGTGCCTGCCCTGCGCGAGCGTGTGGATGACATCCCCGTCCTGACCGAACATTTTCTGGCGCGCGGCGAAAAGTCGGGGCAGGCGCATCGCGTGCTGTCCGAAGCGGCGGCGGAGATTTTCCGCACCTACAGCTGGCCCGGCAACGTGCGTCAGCTTGAAAACGCGGTGCGCCGTCTGGGTCTGACCAGCCGCGCGCCCGAGATTTCGGCGGCCGAGGTGGAACAGGTGCTGGGCAACCAGCCCGAGCTGGAGCCGATGCGCAGTGGGGGCGACACCGAAAAGCTGGGCGCATCCGTGGCGCGCCATCTCAAGCGGTATTTCGATCTGCACGGCAACATGCTGCCGCCCCCCGGTCTCTACCAGCGCATTCTGCGCGAGGTCGAAGCGCCACTGATTGAAATTGCGCTGGACGCAACAGGCGGAAATCAAGCGAAATGCGCTGATTTGCTGGGGATCAACCGGAATACCCTGCGCAAGAAAATCACTGATCTCGATATAGAGGTGACACGACGGCGCAAGTTGATGTAATACTGCCACACAACCCGTGGCATTCGCGCCGCAAGGTGCGGGTGATCACTGGATATGGCGGTAAGGCGCATCAAGCGCCACATCATCGAGGGCGTGCCACGTGGCATCTACGACACGAACCTCCCTGTGGGTGAGCTTCGGGCGTTTGCGTCGCAGGCGCCGTGTGCGCAATGCCACGACGCTGGGCATTGTCCTGCTCGGGCCGCTGCTGGCGCTGGCCACGTTCCTTGTTCTTGGCCCGTTCGATCAGGGGGCCTCGGCTTTGTCGCTGCGCCTCGTGTTGTTGGCGGACCTCGTCTATGTGCTGGTGGTCGCCGCGCTGGTGCTCAGCCAGGTGGCGCGGCTGGTCGCCGCGCGCCGGGCCAAATCAGCGGGCAGTCGACTGCACCTGCGCCTCACCGGTGCGTTTGCCCTGTTGGCGTTGATCCCGACCGTGACGGTGGCCGTCTTTGCCGGTCTGACGGTGAATATTGGCCTCGAGGGGTGGTTTTCCGACCGGGTCAGCCGCGTTGTGGGCAATTCGCTCGCCGCCGCCGAGGCCTACAAGGAAGAGCAGCGCGAAGACCTGGCCGCCGATGCGCGCGCGCTGGCCCGCTACATCGACACGGTGCGCGGGGCGCAGGTGGTGGCCGACCGCGAAGTGCTGACCGAAGGGCAGTTGCAGGTGCAGCGCGGTCTGCGCGAGGCCTACATCATCGACGGCACCGGCGACATCCGGGCGCGGGGCGACCGGTCCTACCTGTTCGACTACGAAGAGCCGGGGGAAGAGGATTTTGACGCCGCACTGGATCTGGGCATTCAGATCCTCGAGGATTGGCCGCAAAACGAATTTCGCGCGCTGGTGCCGCTGGCGTCCTATGTGAACCGGTTCTTGTATGTCAGCCGCGATGTAGATGGCGAAATCCTGTCGCTGCTGGATGAAACGCAGGAAACCGTGCGGCTGTACCAGCAGTTGGAGAGCGAGCGGGGCCAGGTGCTGTTCCAGTTCGGCCTGCTCTACCTCGGCTTTGCCGTGATCCTGATCCTGGCCGCCATTGCGCTGGGGCTGTGGTTTGCCGAACGGCTCAGCGGTCCGGTGGGGCGGCTGACGGGTGCGGCGCAGCGGGTCGGGTCGGGTGATCTGGACGTGCAGGTCCGCGAAGAAGAGGGCGATGACGAGATCGCCATGCTGGGCCGTTACTTCAACCAGATGACGCGGCAGCTGAAGGGGCAGCGCCAGACGCTGCTGGCCAACACCGAGCAGATCGAACGGCGGCGGCGGCTCTTTGATTCCGTGCTCAGTTCGGTCACATCGGGTGTGGTGGGCGTGGATTCCGCCGGCAAGGTGACCTTTGCCAACCGTTCCGCCGCCGGGCTGCTGGATTGGCGCGAGGACGCGCAGGAAGCGGTGCCGCTCGCGGTGGCGATCCCGGAATTTGCCGCGCTCTTTGCGCTGCTCAAGGCGAGCCCGCAGGAGGTGGCCCAAGGCGAGGTCAAGGTGACCCGCAACGGGCGGCTGGAAAACCTGCTGGTGCGCATGGCGACGCGGCGCAGTGCCGAAGGACGGCTGGAGGGATACGTGGTCGCCTTTGACGATGTGACGGACCTTGTTTCGGCGCAGCGCATGGCGGCCTGGGGCGACGTGGCCCGCCGCATCGCACACGAGATCAAGAACCCGCTGACCCCCATCCAGCTGAGCGCCGAACGCATCAAGCGCAAGTTCAGCCCGCGGCTGGGCGAGGACAGTGACAGCCTCGAGCAGATGACGGACGTGATCGTCCGTCAGACCGGTGATCTGCGCCGCATCGTCGACGAGTTTTCCAAATTCGCCCGCATGCCGGAGCCGGATCGCAGCAGTCAGGACCTTGTGACGCTGGTGCGCGACGCGGTCGTGCTGCAACGCGCGGGCCAGCCGGATGTGGAGATTGCGGACGATCTGCCCGATGTCAGTGTTCTGGGCGACGTGGACGCGACCATGATCAGTCAGGCGCTCACAAATCTGGTGAAGAACGCAGGCGAAGCTATTGAAAGCCTGAAGAAAAAAGGTGCGCCGGACAGCCATGCGCCAAGGATCGAGGTGCGCATGGACACCGGGCCACGTGGTGCGCGCATCACCATTGCCGACAACGGCATTGGCCTGCCCGAGGATCGGGCGCGGCTTTTTGAGCCATATGTGACCACCCGCGACGAAGGCACCGGCCTCGGCCTGCCCATCGTCAAGAAGATTATCGAAGAGCATGGGGGCACTTTGACCCTCGAAGACGCGGCCCCGTTCGAGGGCCAGACACATTTTGGCGCAATGGCGGTGATCACGCTGCCCGTGGCGCCGGTACTTGTTGAGCAGGAGCAAGCGGTATGAGCGATATTCTCATTGTGGACGACGAACGCGATATTCGGGAACTGATCTCGGACATCCTCGAGGACGAAGGCTATGCCACCCGGCTGGCCGGAAACTCGGACGATGCGATGGGCGCGATCAACACGCAGGCACCCGCGCTGATCATCCTCGACATCTGGCTCAAGGACAGCCGGATGGACGGGATCGACATCCTCAAGACCGTGAAACGCGACAACCCGGATGTGCCGGTGGTCATCATCTCGGGGCATGGCAACATCGAGATTGCGGTGGCGGCGATCAAGCAGGGGGCCTACGACTTTATCGAAAAGCCGTTCAACATCGACCAGCTGTTGGTGGTGATCCGGCGGGCGATGGAAACCTCGCGCTTGCGCCGCGAGAACCAGAGCCTGCGCCGCCCCGATGCGGCCCCGGCGCAGATGATCGGTGCGTCGGCCAGTTTCCGGGCACTGGTATCCCAGCTTGACAAGGTGACGAAATCCAACGGCCGCGTGATGCTCACCGGCCCTGCGGGCAGCGGCAAGGAGGTCGCTGCGCGCTACATCCACGCCAATTCGAACCGGTCGGAGGCCCCGTTCATCACGGTGAACTGTGCAGGCGTCGAGCCTGAACGGATGGAAGAGGTGCTCTTTGGTCGCGAGAACGCGGACCGGGGGGTCGAGCCGGGGCTGCTGGAGCAGGCGCATGGCGGTGTGGTGTATTTTGACGAAGTGGCGGATATGCCCATCGGCACGCAATCCAAGATCCTGCGGGTGCTGGTCGACCAGCAGTTCCAGCGCGTGGGCGGCACCGACAAGGTGCGGGTGGATTTGCGCGTGATCTCGTCCACAAACCGCGATCTGGACGAAGCGATTGCCGCCCAGACCTTTCGCGAGGAGCTGTATCACCGGCTCAACGTGGTGCCGGTTGCCGTGCCCAGCCTCGAGGAACGGCGCGAGGACATTCCGGTGCTGGCGGCACATTTCATCGACGAATTCAACGGTGCGCAGGGCCTGCCCAAGCGGGAATTGAGCGAGGATGCCTCGGCGCTGCTGCAGACGATGGTGTGGCCCGGCAATGTGCGGCAGCTCAAGAACATGGTTGAACGGGTGCTGATCCTCGGCGATGGCACGGGCCCGATCGAGGCGCGCGAGTTGCCCGGCCCGGCAGAACCGGAGGCCGAAGAGGGGCGCGTTGTCCTGTCGGGGGCGCTGGCGACACTGCCCCTGCGCGAGGCGCGCGAGGCGTTCGAGCGCGAGTACCTGCTGACCCAGATCAACCGGTTTGGCGGCAATATCAGCCGGACAGCGAATTTCGTGGGCATGGAGCGGTCGGCGCTGCATCGCAAACTCAAGTCGCTGGGGGTGGTCACGGCCTCAAAGGGCGGCGCACGCGTCGCGCAGGTCGAAGAGGCGCAGCAAGCCGCCGAGTAGCCGGAAAACGACGCGTTTTCCGGCGGGATTTCGACGCGAAATCCGGCCCCGGAGGCCGGGAAACTGCGACAATTTCCGATCGGTTTTCGCGCCGGAAACCGCTACCGCCCGCGCACGCTCAGCTGATCCAGGACATCGAGCCCCTGCATGTTCAGGAAATGCAGCATGTCGATGAAGATCCAGTTTTCGGCCAGCTTGTCTCCGTCGCGGCGGTAGATGTCGACCACCCGCATGTCCGCTTTGCGGCCCGACGGCGGCAGGCCCAGATAGGGCCCCGTGCACTCCATCGTCAGGCTGGGCCAACCAAAGAACCCGCCATAGGTGCCTTCGGCCATCCGGCAGACATGGCCCCTGAACGCACGGTGCCCCAGCTGCCGCCGAAAGGGTTGCTGGTGCTGTTCGATATAGCGGTCGATTGTGTAGGTGGCTCCGATCCCTGTTGGGCCCCACCACACCATGTCGTCCAGCCAGTTCTCCGCCAGTTCCTCTTGCGGGGTTGGGGGCGTGTCTGCCTTGTTGGCATTGTCGATGGAGTTGATCATGCGTTCGATCAGAGCGAGCGTCCTGGCCCCCGCGTCCGCGTCCTGCGCTGTGCGCAGCAGGCCGTCATGGGTCATCGGGCCGGGTTGGACCAGCTGTGCTGCGCTCATGTCGGGCAGGGGGTAGCAGCCCACCTGCGCCATCAGATGCAGCAGGTCCACGAAGAGCGCCTGTTCGGTGATCCGGTCGTCCTCGATCCGCGAGAATTCGGCATAGCGCAGCATCACGATCTTGCCCGTGGGCGGGATGCCCAGAAACGGCGCATCGAAGAGCCCCATGAAATGGCCCATGGACACCACCCACCGGCCACCCGCCTCCAGCCCGTTGTCCCCGGCAAAGAACACGTCCTCGCGCCGCTGCACCCGGCTCAGGCTGCGCAAGAGCGGCGCCCAGAACGCCTGCGCCACCGCCTCGGGTCCGGTCTGTTCGTGAAACGGGTGCATGCCGCGCCACAGCGCGTCCGGGGCCAGATGTTCGGCCAGTGCGTCGGCCACAGTATCGGCGTTTGCGCGTGCGAGCGCTGCGTGATGGGCCTGCACACAGGCCTTTGCACGAGAGAAGTCGGTCATTTTTATCCTTGGTTTACAATGCGAAATCCGCCGCCCTCGCGGCGAATGGCGCAGCTTTGCGGTGTCAGACGCGGCAGCACCGCGCTGGGGCCCGGCGGGGCCGCGTCCGCGACACCGGGCGGGCAGGCGGGCAGTTCCACCGGTTGGTAGCCGCGGTCGGCCATGCACTGGCCTTTGACGCGGGTGCGCAGTTCGGCGTTCACGTCGACCGTATAGACCTCGCCCGGCACCCAGTATCCGCCCGAAGAATAACAGTGCCCTGTGCTGTCGCATTTCCGGCCCCGGATAAACCGGGGCGGGCCCTGCCGCACCACATTGGCCACCGGTGCGTCGCGCAGCGCGGCGACATCGCAGCGGGTGTTGTCCCGCTCCAGCGTGGCAAAGCTGACGCCCTCGGCATAGTAGGTGCGCAGCGGCAGGCAGGCCGACGTTACACAGACACAGGCAAGGGCGATCCACGAGCGCATGTCCAAACCGTGCCTGATCCGCCCCACTTTGGCAATTCCCATTTGCACACGTGTGCAAAGATTGACCCAGGCGGCGCGCTCTGCCACCTATGGACGCTGACATGCGGGCCGCGGCCCACGCCACGCCAGGAACACGGCATGAAGGTCATCATATGCGGAGCAGGGCAAGTCGGCTGGCAGATCGCCCGTCACCTGTCCGGAGAACGCAACGACGTCACCGTGGTGGACAGTGACCCCGATCTGGTGCGCCGCGCCACCGACACGCTGGATGTGCAGGGTGTGGCGGGCTATGCGAGCTACCCCGATATCCTCGACCGTGCAGGCGCGCGGGACGCCGACATGGTGATCGCGGCGACCCATTCGGACGAGGTCAACATGGTGACCTGTCAGGTGGCGCACTCGGTGTTCGGCATCAACCGCAAGATCGCCCGGCTGCGCAGTCAGTCCTACCTCACAGCGATCTATTCCGACCTTTACCGCCGAGATCACATGCCCATCGACGTGGTGATCAGCCCCGAGCGCGAAGTGGCCGCCGCTGCCCTGCAACGGCTCAGCGCGCCCGCGGCCTTTGACACCGAACTGTTCATCGACGGGCAGGCGCAACTGCTTGGCATCACGCTGGACGAGGATTGCCCCGTCCTCAACACGCCGCTGCGCCAGCTCACCGACCTGTTTTCCACGCTCCGCGTCGTTGTGGTCGGCGTGCGCCGAGAAGGTACGCTCTTTGCGCCGGAGGCGGGCGATCAGCTCTTTGCCGGGGATGCGGCCTATGTCTTTGCTCATGTGGACGACGTGCCGCGCGCGATGGAGGTCTTTGGCAAGACCATGCGCAAGCAGGAACGCGTGGTGCTGGTCGGTGGCGGTAACGTGGGCCTTGCCGTGGCACGCGCGCTCGAAGGACGCACCAATCGCATCCGCGCAAAGGTGATCGAAAAGAACCGCCGCTGCGCCGAACTGGCCGCCGAAGCGCTGGAGCGGACCATTGTGCTGAACGGCGACGGGCTGGATGTGGCCCTGCTGGCGGAGGCGGGCGTGAGCCGGGCTGACGCGATGCTGGCCGTCACGGACGACGACAAGACCAACATGCTGGCCGCGGTGCGCGCCAAGTCCGAAGGCTGCCCCTATGCCATCGCGCTGATCAACGACCCGACGCTGGTGCCGATGATGGGCCCGCTGGGCATTGACGCCTATATCAACCCGCGCGCCACCACCGTCAGCTCGATCCTGCGCCATATCCGCCACGGGCGCGTGCGGTCGGTCTATTCCATCGGCGACGCCGATGCCGAGGTGATCGAGGCCGAAGTGCTGTCGACCTCGCCCATGGCGGGCAAGCGCGTGAACGAGATCGACTTTCCCGAAGGCGTGCTGATCGGCGCCGTCCGCAGGGGCGAAGAGGTGATCCGCCCGGTCGGCAAGACCCGCATCGACGAGGGCGATGTGGTCGCCATTTTTGCCCTGACCAAGGACGTTCCGGAGGTGGAGCGCCTGATGCAGGTGTCCATCGACTTTTTCTGATGGCGGTGCGCGGGCAGCCACGGGCAGGCTTTGGCGCGTCCGTGCTGCGCCTGCCGCTGTTTCTGCTGCTGCTGGGCGTGTTTTCGGCGGCGATGTTCGTACCTGCGGTCTATGCCGGGATGATCCGCGAATTGGTGACCGGGCGCGCGTTTCTCTATAGCGCTATCCTGGGGCTGATCGTCTTTGGCCTCATCGCCTTTGCCCATGCGGGGCGGGATGCTCGGCACGGCACACTCGGCCCTCTCATGTCGCTCTTTTCGGCCTTTGTGTTCCTGCCCGCGATCCTCGCCGTGCCCTTTTACGAAGGGCTGCGCACGACCTCGTTCCTGAACGCCTATATCGAGATGGTGAGCGCCATCACCACGACCGGCGCGACCCTGTTCGAGGACCCTGAACGGCTGAACCCCGCGCTGCATCTGTGGCGCGCGCAGGTGGGCTGGATGGGGGGGCTTCTGATGTGGGTCGCGGCCTCGGCCATTCTGGCGCCGCTGAACCTGGGCGGGTTCGAGGTGACGGCGCGGGCTGAACCGGGACGGCGCGCGGACACGGACGTCGGCATGACCGCACCGGAGGTGCGCGTGCGCATCGGCAAGGTCATGGCGGTGCTGGTGCCGATCTATGTGGGGCTGACGCTGCTGCTCTGGGTGCTGCTGACCGTGGCGGGCGACCCGCCGCTGGTGGCGGTCAGCCACGCGATGTCGATCATGGCCACCTCGGGTATCTCGCCTGTTGGCGGGCTCGAGGGCGGGGCCTCGGGGGTTACCGGCGAGATTGTGATGCTGCTCTTCATGCTCTTCGCGCTGTCGCGGCTCACGTTTTCGTCGGACACGGTGAACGCGGGTACAGGCAACCTGTTTCGCGATCCGGAGTTCCGGATCGGCCTTGCACTGGTGGTAATCGTGCCGGTGTTCCTGTTCCTGCGCCACTATGCCGGGGCCTTTGACGTCAACGCCGAAGAAGACCTGGGCGATGCGGCGCGCGCGCTGTGGGGCGGGGCGTTCACGGTGCTCAGCTTTCTGACCACGACCGGCTTTGCCTCGCAGAACTGGGCCGCGGCCCAGGCGTGGTCGGGGCTGGAAACGCCCGGCCTGCTGCTGCTAGGCCTGGCCGTGATCGGCGGTGGGGTTGCGACGACTGCGGGCGGGGTCAAACTGCTGCGGGTCTTTGCGCTTTATCAGAACGGTCTGCGCGAGATGGAGCGGCTGGTGCATCCGTCGTCGGTGTCCGGCGCGGGCAGCATGGGCCGGCGGCTGCAAAAGGACGGGGCGTTCATCGCCTGGATCTTCTTCATGCTCTTTGCCCTATCGCTGGCGCTGGTGTCGATCGCGCTGTCGGCCACCGGCCTCAGCTTCGAGACCGCGCTGGTCATGACCATTTCGGGCCTGTCGACCACCGGCCCGCTGCTTGAGATGGCGGGCGACACGCCCATCCGCCTGAGCGAGCTGAACGTTACGGCCAAGTCGATTTTTGCGGCGGCCATGGTGCTGGGGCGGCTCGAGACGCTGGCCATCATCGCGCTTTTCACACCCGATTTGTGGCGCCGCTGAGCGGGCCCTTGCTATAGGTCCGTAACGGACTGTTTTTTGGGGTGGAATGTTGTTTTCTCAAACGACATACTCGCGCCGGAGGGACGGTCTGATCCGCAGACCTAAGCAAGAATAAAAGGGTACCGACATGGCCTCGGACAGACAGAATTTGCAAGACGCTTTTCTCAATCACGTGCGCAAGACCAAGGTGCCCGTGACAATTTTTTTGATCAATGGTGTGAAACTTCAAGGGGTTATCACGTGGTTTGATAACTTCTGCGTGCTGTTGCGTCGCGATGGCCAGAGCCAGCTGGTGTACAAGCACGCCATCTCGACCATCATGCCGAGCCAACCGATTTCGCTCTATGAGGGCGAAGACGCCTCTTGAGTGAGACCGCCCCGCAGCTGACCCGTGCCTGGGTCCTGCACCCCGATATCAAGTCCGATCCGGACCGGCGCGAGGCCCGCTTTGCGCTGGCAGAGGCCGTATCGCTGGCCCATGCCTTGCCCGAGCTTGACGTGGTGGGCGAAGAGATCGTGCCGCTGCCGCGCCTGCGCGCGGGCCTGCTGTTTGGCGATGGCAAGATCGACGAGCTGAAGGAGCGGCTGCACGACGCGGATGTCGAATTGGTGCTGATCGACGGGCCGGTGACGCCGGTGCAGCAGCGCAACCTCGAACGCAAGTGGAAGGTCAAACTGCTGGACCGCACCGGGCTCATCCTCGAGATTTTCTCGGACCGGGCCGCCACCCGCGAGGGGGTGTTGCAGGTGGAGATGGCGGCGCTGTCTTACCAGCGCACGCGGCTGGTCCGCGCCTGGACGCACCTGGAACGCCAGCGCGGCGGGCTGGGATTTGTCGGTGGTCCCGGCGAGACGCAGATCGAGGCGGATAGGCGGGCCATCGACACGCAGCTGGTGCGGTTGCGCCGTCAGCTCGACAAAGTGGTCAAGACGCGCTCGCTGCACCGCGCGGCACGGGCCAAGGTGCCGTACCCGATTGTGGCGCTGGTGGGTTATACGAACGCGGGCAAGTCGACGCTGTTCAACCGTCTGACGGGGGCGGAGGTGATGGCCAAGGACATGCTATTCGCCACGCTGGACCCGACCATGCGCCGGGTCGAATTGCCCGATGGGCCGGAGGTGATCCTGTCGGACACGGTGGGCTTTATCTCTGACCTGCCGACGGAACTGGTCGCGTCGTTTCGCGCCACGCTGGAGGAGGTGCTGGCGGCGGATGTGATCCTGCATGTGCGCGACATCTCGCACCCCGAGACGGACGCGCAGGCCGACGATGTGCGCGCGATCCTGACGGATCTGGGCGTGGACGAAGAACGCGCGCTCTTCGAGGTGTGGAACAAGCTTGACCTACTGCCCGAGGCCGAAGCGGACGCCGTGCGCGCCCGTGCCGACCGGGACGCGGCTGTGCTGGCCCTGTCGGCGATCACCGGCGACGGGCTGGACGCATTGTTGGGCGTTGTGGCGGAGACGCTGCAGGGCGCTGTGAGCGAAGAGACGGTGCATCTGCCCTTTGCCGAAGGGCGCAAGCGCGCCTGGCTTTTTGAGCAGGACGTTGTGCAGGCAGAACGGCAGGACGAGGACGGGTTTTCGTTGGATGTCCGCTGGACGGCGATCCAGAAGGCGCGGTTCGAGGGGATGTAAGGGACCTATTCCTTCCGTGTTAAGGGTGGCGTTGGGGCCTCGTTTTCGGGCATGACGAAACACTGGCCGGGACAAACCGCAGACTTGTGTGAAAACTGCGCATCTTGGCCTGTAGGTTTTCGAGTGACCTCGCCGCATTTCGGCAACGTGCAAAAACAGACCCCCAAAACGTTCAGCTTGAGTTTTTGACCTGATGTGAAGGCTCGGAAATGGCTAATCCATGGCGACAGGCCACTATGGGTCCAGCGCCGCACCAGTGTCGTGATCCGGTCATTGTCATGTCAGGATGTGCCGCCAAAACCATCGGGTACATTCGAAGGAACCCCGATGCGCATCACGTACCTGATTGCAATTTCTCTGGCTCTGTTTGCGGCGCCCGCTCTGGTGGTGGCGTCATCTGCGCAGCGGCAGCTCGTTGTCGATCATTACTTGAGTGAAACTTGGTTCGAAAACATACGCGCGACATCGGCGCTGCCATATGTGCGCACCATTCAGGACAGTTTACATGAACATTCGGTCGTCTTGCTCGACGGAAAGCGGTTTGCCGAGATGCTGCCAAAGACGCTCACAGACGCGTCGGCTGCCGCCGTGCGTACCTATCTGATTGCCGAATGCTTTGATCCATTGCCTGAGCGGGCGATGAGTATCCTCGCCGATCACATCGAACGCGGCGTGCCGCCGGATGATGCGGTTTTCGGCAGTGAGCATTATCTGGTCGCGCGCGATTTGGCGTTGTGTTTCGTTCGCGCGCACCTGCGCGGAACTGGTTCACCTAAAGGCGCGCGCGCAGATCTGCCAGAGCAGTATCGCCCAGAAGTGGCGCGCATTCTGGCGACGCCGGGTATTGCGCGGTTTCCCAATCGGATCGTCAAGCAGGATGTGATCCGCAGTTTTCAGTAGATGCTTGCGGGCTGCCATGCGCCGGGCGCGATGCCGCCCAGCGACCAATTCCCGATCCGCGCACGGATCAGCCGTAGCGTAGGAAATCCTACCGCCGCTGTCATCCGCCGCACTTGGCGGTTGCGGCCTTCGGTGATCGTCAACTCCACCCAACTGTCGGGGACGGATTTGCGGACACGGATCGGTGGGTCGCGGGGCCAGAGGGCTGCAGGTTCTTCCATGCGGCGCGCCTTGGCAGGGCGGGTGGGGCCGTCTTTGAGGGTGACGCCCGCGCGCAAGGCCGTCAGCGCAGTGTCGTCGATCTCACCCTCCACCTGCACCCAGTAGGTCTTTTCCGCCTTGAATTTCGGATGCGCGATGCGCGCCTGTAATGCGCCGTCAGAAGTCAGCACCATCAGCCCCTCGCTGTCCCGATCCAGCCGTCCGGCAGGGTACACCCCCGGCAGGTCGATATAGGCCGACAAGGTCGGGCGCGCGGTCCCTTCCGTCCCCTTGTCGGTGAATTGCGACAGCACGCCGTAGGGCTTGTTGAACAGGATCGTGGGCACGTTACCGCAAGGGCTCCAGCCGGGTCACGCCAACCGCAGCGGCCCGAGCGAGCCCTTCGTCGAGCGACATCGGGATATACTCGCCGCGCCGCCACAGCTGCGCCATGTCATCATAGTGCCGCGACAGGAAATGCCCCGATTGCCCGGTCGAGACGATAAAGACCGAACTGTTGGGGTCGGCAAAATCATACACCCCGCGATAGCCCGCGCCGTGCACATTCTCGAACGGCTCAGACCCGGTGCCGCGGGTCTTGCCGCGCAAGAGCGTGTTGTCACCGCCGGGCGTGGATTGCCGGATGTTCACGAAATAGCGCAGCAGCGGCACGTCCCCCAGTACCTGATGATCATGGGTGGCCTGATGCGCGTCGCCCCAGCGCAAGCCTTCCAGCTGCGTGCCATATTTTTCGGCGATCTGCAGCAGCGCATCGTCCAGCGCCAGCCGCGCCATGTCAGGGCAAGTCTCCACCGGGGCGGACTGCACCACGTCGCACCACACACCGGCCCCGTCCACGTTGCGAAACACCCGTTCGATGAACAGTGGCTCCACGTGCGTCAGCGTGTTGGACATGGGCCCCAGCTCATCCCGGATCAGCCGGTCCTGCAAGGCGCGCAGCCAGGCGGCGTAGATCAGCGGCTCTGGCCAGTGTTCGTTCATCGCCCCGTTCCACTCGGCCAGCAGGGCAAGCGCGCGCTGGCGCTGGCGTTCCGGCGTCCCTTCCGGCGCGGCCTCGCCGGTAAACCACAGCTCCGCCCCGATCAGTGGCAGCAGTGAGCGCGCGGTGAAGGACACGATGTCCAGCTGCGCCTCGATAAAGCTGTCGCGGGTGTGCACCTCGCGGGCCTGCATCAGGCGCTGCCAGCGCTGTACGCGCTGCGTGTCGCCCCATTCAAAGCTCACGTGGTTGGGAAAGGGGCGGTCGACCGTCTTGTTGTTGGTGTTGCCCAGAATGCCGCCCACAGGCGACACGAAGCCGGGGTTCGCACTGTAGGCCATGCGCCCCTGCCAGCGGTTCTCGGCCCGCCAGCCGAGGCTGGGCAGTCGGCCCTGGCTCTGGTGTGCGGTGTCGCGCTTGGGGATCGCGCCGATGGTCTTCATCGCGATGGTGGCGCGGTCCACGAGGGTAAGGTTCTGCGCGGGCGCGATATAGCTTTCGCTGGCCATGATCGCCTCTGCCACGCTTTGGGCGGTCATGATGCCCATTGCGGCGGTCAGCGACGTGTCGCGGGGGCTGAGCACGGTCCAGCTGAGCGCGGCGACATGACCCGGCGGGGTGATCGCGCCGAGATTGCGAAAGCTGCCGGGCAGCACCGGGCCGTTCTCCGTCCAGCGCAGGGTGAGCGTCACCGGCTCGGCCCCGTCGATCTCGATGATGGAGGGGCGGCTTTCGAAGTCCTTCCAGCCGCCGGGTGTGCGGTATTGCGTGGGGTTGGCGGGGTTCAGCTCTTCGATCAGGACGTCCTGGTCGTCCACATAGGCGCTGGTCAGCCCCCATCCCAGCACGTCCGACCGGCCCGTCATCACCGCCGGAATGCCGGGGATGGTGGCGCCGATGATGCCGCCGCTTTGCAACTCAAGCCGGGCCAGGTACCAGATCGATGGCGCGCTCAGGCCCAGATGCGGATCATTCGCCAGCAACGTGCCACCCGACGCCGCGCGCGAGGCCGCCGCCGCCCAAGCGTTGGATGCGCCGGCCAACCCGCGTGCGGGAAACGGCGACAGGGGGTGCCGTGTGGCGTCGATGGCGGCGTAGTTGCGCGGCATCTCGGGCATCAGGGACGCGTATTCCGGTAGGCTCGCCACGCCTGGCCCGGGCACGTCCGGCAAGAGATCGGCCAGCCGTTCGGGATCGTCGAGCGCCAGCGACAGGCGCGCGCGCAGCACCTCCTCTTCCATATGGCCGGACAGTTGCAGCCCCATCAGCTTGGCGATAGCGATGCTGTCGGCGGGCCGCCAGGGCGATAGCGGCGCGGGGAACAGGAACATCTCTGGCGCGCCGCGCCCCAGCGCCTCGGTGTTGATCTGGTCGAGGCGCGAATTCACCCCGGCGGCATAGGCCTCGAGGGCGGCGCGGGTGCGATCATCCTGCGCGGCCACCGACTCCACCGCCAGACGGTAGATATCCAGCCGCCGCAAGAAGCTGTCGATATCGACAGTCGAGGTGCCGAACAGCTCCGACAGGCGGCCCTGTGCGGTGCGGCGCAGCATCATCATCTGCCACAGCCGGTCCTGCGTGTGGGCAAAGCCGAGTGCCTGAAACACGTCGCGGTCGGACTGGCCAAAGATGTGAGGCACGTTGGCGTTGTCGCGCACGATCTCGACCGGGGCCGAAAGGGCCGGCACGCGCACCACCGCGTCATAGTCGGGCAGGGACCGCGAGGCGAGGTAGTAGACCAGCCCGACGCCCAGAACGGCGATCACGATGAATGCTGCCGTGATGCGGACCAGCCATTGAAAGACCACTGCCACTGCTGCTGCCCCCCGTCCCGTTGATGCGCCGTTGACCCTTGGGCCCTGACTGTTAGGTAGGGTCGCAGCAAAGCGCAAGGCACGAGGGAGATCGGACATGGCGAAACTGGCGTTTCTGGGGCTGGGCGTGATGGGCGGCCCCATGGCCGGGCACCTGCAAAAGGCGGGCCATGACGTGACCGTCTACAACCGCACCGCGGCCAAGGCGCAGGACTGGGTCAACACCCATGGCGGCGACATGGCCACAACGCCGGGCGCGGCGGCTCGGGGGGCCGATTTCGTGATGGCCTGTGTGGGCAATGACGACGATCTGCGCAGCGTTTGTCTGGGCGACGATGGTGCCTTTGCCGGGATGGCGTCGGGTGCGGTTTTTGTCGATCACACGACGGTGTCGGCACAGGTCACGGCCGAGCTTTATGCGGCGGCGAATGCAGCACAGATCAGCTTTGTCGATGCGCCGATTTCGGGCGGTCAGGCCGGGGCGGAGAATGCTCAGCTGTCGATCATGTGCGGCGGCGACGAAGGCGCCTATGCGCGCGCGGAGCCGATCATGAACGTCTACGCCAAGCTGTGCCGCCGCATTGGCGCATCGGGCGCGGGTCAGATGACAAAGATGTGCAACCAGATCGCCATTGCCGGGCTTGTTCAGGGCCTCAGCGAGGCGCTGCATTTTGCCGAAAAGGCGGGGCTGGACGGGCGCGCAGTGGTCGAGGTGATCAGCCAGGGCGCTGCGGGCAGTTGGCAGATGTCCAACCGCTACGAGACGATGCTGGACGACCATTTTGACCACGGGTTTGCCGTGGACTGGATGCGCAAGGATCTGGGCATTTGCCTCGACACCGCGGATGAGAACGGCGCAAGCCTGCCGGTCACAGCGCTGGTCGATCAATTCTACAAGGACGTACAAAAGCTGGGCGGCGGACGCTGGGACACGTCAAGCCTGATCAAGCGCCTGCGCGCCATGGGGTAAGCGCGCCATGGCAGGTCCGCCTGCCATGGCTATGCAACACGCAGGCGTCGTCCCTCAGGGGATGATGCGGGTGTATTTGCTGCCTTCGAGCGTCGCACCGATCCGCAGACCGGCCTGGGCAAACACCGCGGCCAGCACCGGCGACAGCACCGTCGTGGTGTCCGCGGCCACGCTTTCGCCCCGGTCCGACACGACATATTCGAGGTCGGCACCGGCGGCCCAACCGGGCGATCGGCGGAAATCGACAAGCGCATCCTCGGTCATGAAGAACAGCACATGGGCAAATTGCTGTGCGCCGATCTGCAACCCGCCAGAGCCTTTGACCACCGAATAATAGTCCACCGTCGCGTCATTGACGCGCAGGGCACCGCGCCCGTATGCGCCGCCAAAGCCAAACCCGGCCTCGGTGACCAGTGGCATGACCAGCATGCCGTTCGCCTTTTGCGACAGCGACACCGTGTTGGGATAGGTCCGGTACATCTCGTCCAGCGTCGCGTCGACGCGGGCGTCGATCAGGGTGCCGCCCCGACTGCCGACACCGTTCCCGCACGCCGCCGTCAACCCGACGCTTGCCAACGCACCAGCCGCAAAGCTGCGCCGCGACAATTGATATGTCTTCATCGTAAAACCGCCTGTGTTGCTCGTGTTCTGCGCAGTTTGTCCACGCTTGGTGGCAACTATACGCTCATCGATGCGGGCTGTCACGCGTTACGAACGGTCATGGGCAATCGCGCGCTCAGCCGTCTTGGACAATCGCACGGCCCGCAATGCGCCGGACGGGCAGCGGTTCGGGGTCGAAGCCGTCGAGGCAGCGCAGGTTGATCGCCCAGCCATCAAACGGCATGACGCCCACGGCCCGTTCGGCGGCGGTCGGTGCGCTGGGGCGGCGAAAGGGCAGGATGCCGCAATGCGGGCAAAAGTAGTCCTTGGCCGTGCGCGACCCCCATTCATAGAGCGTCAGATCAGATAGGGACCGGTCCAACTTCAGCGCCGCTTCGGGCACGCGAAAGATCAGTGCACCGCGCTTGTGGCAGATACTGCAATCGCAGATGCGCTTGTGGTCGATCTCGGCTTCGACCTCGAACCGGACATAGCCGCAGTGACAGCTGCCCGCATGGCGCGTCATGCCTTGGCCAGCAACCGTGCCGCTGCGGGTGCGAAATAGGTCAGAACGCCGTCACAACCGGCCCGTTTGAAGGCCATCAGGCTTTCCATCATCACCCGGTCGTGGTCGATCCAGCCGTGCGCGGCGGCGGCCTGAACCATGCTGTATTCGCCGGACACCTGATAGGCAAAGGTGGGCGCGCCAAAGCCGTCTTTGACCCGGCGGCAGATGTCGAGATAGGGTAGGCCTGGCTTGACCATCACCATGTCCGCGCCTTCGCGCAGGTCACGTTCGATCAGCCGCAGCGCCTCGTCCGAATTGGCCGGGTCCATCTGGTAGGTCTTCTTGTCACCGGTCAGCGCGCCGGAGGCACCCACCGCGTCGCGGAACGGGCCGTAGAAGGCGCTTGCGTATTTCGCGGCATAGCTCAGGATCATCACGTTCTGGTGGCCCGCGCCCTCGAGCGCCTGCCGGATCGCCCCGATCCGCCCGTCCATCATGTCCGACGGCCCGATGATGTCCGCGCCTGCCTCGGCCTGCGCCAGCGCCATTTTCACCAGCGCCTCGACCGTGCGGTCATTCACGATCTCGCCGTCCACGACAAACCCGTCATGGCCGTTGATGTTGTAGGTATCCAGCGCCACATCCGTCATGATCGCCATGTCCGGCACGGCGGCCCGGATCGCACGGATTGCGCGGTTGGCGTGGTTGTCGGGGTCCCAGGCACCGGCACAGTCTTCTGTCCGCTCTTCGATACCGGTGTAGGGAAAGATGCAGATGGCGCGAATGCCCAGATCAGCCGCCTCGCGCGCGGCCTCCACGATCTTGTCGACCGACCGGCGAAAGACGCCCGGCATCGACGGCACCGGCTCTTCGATCCCGTCACCGGACCGCACGAACACCGGCCAGATGAAATCCTCCACGCTGAGGGCATTTTCGCGCACAAGGCCGCGCACAGCCTCCGTTGACCGGGTGCGGCGCAGGCGCGTGGCGGGATAGGGGGCTTGGGTCGGGCGCATCGTATGTTGTCCAGTCTGGTTGACAGATCATGGGTGGCATGGATTTTTGCGCTTGCCAAGTCTAGGCACCGCCCGACACCCGCGCTAAGAGGGGCGTCAATCAGAACGCGAGGCCCCGGCACAGGGGCGGCACCGGGGACAGAGTTTGGACTGGCACACCACTATCTTTGAATTGATCGACATGCGCTCGTTCTCGAACCTGTGGTTCTGGATCGCGCTGGCTGTGATGTGGTCCACGGCCAGTCACTGGATACTCGGCGTGCCGTTCGATCTGGTGTCGCGGGCGCGCAAGAATGGCGGGCAGGCAGCCGAAGACCTCGAGGCGCTGGTGCGCATCAACACCAACCGGCTGCTGTACGTGAGCACGGTGTCGGGGCTGTGGTTGCTGGGCTTCGTGTGCTTTGTCCTGACGGGGCTGGCGCTGCTGGGTTTCTTTTACCGGGTCGAATTTGCGCAGGCGCTGTTTCTGCTGGGCTTTCCGATGACCGTCGTCGGCGCGCTGAACCTGTCCACCGCGCGGCTGATCCAGGACCGTGAGGCGCAGGGCGAAGATCTGTGGCGGATGCTGGCGCGCCACCGGACGATCGTGCAGGCCATCGGCATGGTGTCGATTTTCGTCACGGCCCTCTGGGGGATGTATCAAAACATGTCGGTGGGCCCGTTCGGTGGTTGACAGGGGCGGGCTTTGCGCCAATTGAGGCACTCTGCTCAAACACCGTACATCCGACATGACCACCAGCCACCACATCACCGTTTCCGGCGCGCCCGAAGGGTATGACGCCAAGCTGATCCTTGACGAAGTGGCGGCACATGGGCCGGTGATCCACGTGGCGCGGGATGACAAGCGGCTGGCCGCGATGCAGGCCGCCCTGCGGTTCTTTGCGCCCGATATGCCGGTGCTGGTTTTTCCCGGCTGGGACTGTCTGCCCTATGACCGGGTGTCGCCGAATGCCGACATCTCGGCGCAGCGGATGGCGACGCTGGCCGCCCTGGTGCACGGGATGCCGTCCAAATTCGTGCTGCTGACCACGCTGAACGCCGCAACCCAGCGCGTGCCGGCCCGCGCGCTGATGCGCGAGGCGGCGTTTTCGGCGACAGTTGGCAACCGCGTGGATGAGGCGGGTCTGCGCGCCTTTCTGGTCCGCATGGGGTTCGTGCAAAGCCCGACAGTGACCGAGCCGGGCGATTATGCGGTGCGCGGCGGGATCATCGACATCTACCCGCCGGGCGATCTCGGCCCAGTACGGCTGGACCTGTTTGGCGACGTTCTGGATGGCGCGCGCCGGTTTGATGCAGCGACCCAGCGGACGACGGAACAGCTGCAGGTGGTGGAACTTGCCCCCGTCTCCGAGGTGATACTGGACGAGGCAGCGATCACCCGGTTTCGCCAGAATTACCGGCTGGAGTTCGGCGCGGCAGGCACCGACGATCCGCTTTATGAGGCGGTGAGTGCCGGGCGCAAGCATCAGGGGGCGGAGCATTGGCTGCCGCTCTTTCACGACCGTCTCGAGACGCTGTTTGACTACCTGCCAGGTGCGGCCGTGTCGCTGGATGACCAGACCACGGCAATCCGGCTCGCGCGCTGGGACAGCGTCGCAGATCAGTACGAGACGCGGCGGCTGGCGATGGAAAACCGCTCACGGCTCGACAGCGTCTACAAGCCCGCCGCCCCTGAGGGGCTGTACCTGGACGATGCCGCATGGGAGGCGGCGGTGGCCGGCACGCGCGTGCTGCAATTTGCGCAACTGCCGCAGGCGACGGGGCCGGGGGTCACGGATGCGGGCGGGCGCATCGGGCGCGACTTTGCCCCCGAACGCCAACAGGAAACCATCAGCCTTTTCGGTGCGTTGGCGTCACATATCAAAGCCCGTATGTCAGATGGCCCGGTGGTCATCGCCAGCTATTCAGAAGGCGCGCGCGAGCGCCTCACCGGCCTGATCGAAGACGAAGGGCTGGCCGAAGCGATCCCGATCACCGACGCGAGCCGCATCGGCAAACGGGGCTTGCATCTGGTGGTCTGGGCGCTGGAACACGGGTTCACGGGGCCGGGCGTTACAGTCATTTCCGAACAGGACGTGCTGGGTGACCGCCTGATCCGCGCGCCGAAAAAGAAACGGCGTGCTGAGAACTTTTTGACCGAAACGCAATCGCTGTCGCCCGGTGATCTGGTCGTCCACGTGGATCACGGCATTGGCCGTTATCAGGGCATGGAGGTTGTCACCGCCGCCGGGGCTGCGCACGAGTGCCTGCTGCTGGAATACGCCGAAAGCTCAAAGCTGTACCTGCCGGTCGAGAACATCGAACTGCTCAGCCGCTATGGCCACGAAGAGGGCCTGCTGGACCGGCTGGGCGGTGGCGCGTGGCAGGCGAAGAAGGCGCGGCTGAAAGAGCGCATTCGCGAGATGGCCGACCGGCTGATCCGCATCGCTGCCGAACGCGCCCTGCGCAAGGCGCCGATCCTCGAGCCACCCCCGGGCATGTGGGACGCGTTTTCGGCGCGCTTTCCCTATCAGGAAACCGACGACCAACTGGCCGCCATTGGTTCGGTGATGGACGATATGACCAGCGGCCAGCCGATGGACCGGCTGATTTGCGGCGATGTCGGCTTTGGCAAGACCGAGGTGGCGATGCGCGCCGCCTTTGTCGCCGCGATGTCGGGCGTGCAGGTCGCCGTGATCGCCCCCACAACGCTGCTCGCCCGCCAGCACTACAAAAGCTTTGCCGAGCGGTTCCGCGGCTTTCCTGTGGAAGTGCGTCAGCTCAGCCGGTTTGTGTCGACCAAGGAGGCCAACGATGCACGCGAAGCGCTCAAACGCGGCACTGCGGACATCGTCGTGGGCACGCACGCGCTGCTGGCCAAAAGCGTGCGGTTCCAGAACCTCGGCCTGCTTGTCATTGATGAGGAACAGAAATTCGGCGTCGCGCACAAGGAACGGCTGAAACAGCTCCGGTCGGACGTGCACGTGCTGACGCTGACGGCGACCCCCATTCCGCGCACGCTGCAACTGTCGCTGACCGGTGTGCGTGACCTCAGCATCATCGGCACGCCGCCTGTCGACCGCCTCGCCATCCGCACTTACGTGAGCGATTTCGACGCGGTCACAATCCGCGAGGCGTTGCTGCGCGAGCACTATCGCGGCGGGCAATCGTTCTACGTTGTCCCGCGCATCAGTGACCTGCCGGAGATCGAGGATTTTCTGAAGGAACAGCTGCCGGAACTGTCCTACGTCGTTGCCCACGGCCAGATGGCCGCCGGAGAGCTCGATGACCGCATGAACGCGTTTTATGACGGCAAATATGATGTGCTGCTGGCCACGACGATTGTGGAATCGGGCCTCGACATTCCAACGGCGAACACGATGGTGATCCACCGCGCGGACATGTTCGGGCTGGCGCAGCTCTACCAGATCCGGGGGCGGGTGGGCCGGTCCAAGACGCGGGCCTACGCTTATCTGACCACCAAACCGCGCGCCAAGCTGACGGATACGGCGGAAAAGCGGCTGCGCGTGCTCGGCTCACTCGACACGCTGGGGGCGGGTTTTACGCTGGCGTCACAGGACCTCGACATTCGCGGGGCGGGCAATCTGCTGGGCGAAGAACAGTCGGGCCAGATGCGCGATGTGGGCTTTGAGCTGTACCAGTCGATGCTGGAAGAGGCGATTGCCAAGATCCGGTCGGGCCAGATGGAAGGGCTGACCGAAGATGACGGGCAATGGGCGCCACAGATCAACCTTGGCGTGCCGGTCCTGATCCCCGAAAACTATGTGCCTGACCTTGATGTGCGGTTGGGATTGTATCGCCGTCTCAGTGGCTTGACGAAGAAAGTTGAACTGGAGGGGTTTGCTGCGGAACTCATCGACCGCTTTGGCAAACTGCCGCGCGAGGTCAATACGCTGATGCTGGTCGTGCGCATCAAGGCGATGTGCAAGAAGGCCGGCATATCCAAGCTGGATGGCGGACCCAAGGGCGCGACGATCCAGTTCCACAACGACAAGTTCGCCTCGCCGCAGGGGCTGGTGGAGTTCATCCAGGATCAGCGTGGCATGGCCAAGGTCAAGGACAACAAGATCGTCGTACGCCGCGACTGGAAGAGTGACGCCGACAAGATCAAGGGTGCCTTTGCCATCGCGCGCGATCTGGCGGAAAAGGTCGTCGCGCAGAAAAAGGCCAAGGCCTAGGCCAGCGCCGCCTCCGCCCGCCGCATCATCTGCATAAGCACAAACGCGGTCACGCAAAAGGTCAGGATCAGCACGGCCAGCGGCAGCGGTGTGCCATCAAAGAGCAGGCCAACGGGCGAGGCGATCAGCGCACCGCCCACCGTCGACAGCGCACCGATCACGGATGCGGCCATGCCTGCGATATGGCCCATCGGTTCCATTGCGATGGCGTTGAGGTTGGCGACGGTGAGCCCGGCCTGAAACATCACACCCCATTGCCAGACCAGATAGACAACAAAGACCCCCGGCAGTTCGGCCATGAGGAAGAGGACAAAAAGGCTCGAGATCGCGACCTGTACGCCCAGAGCCCAGGTCACCAGCCGTCGCATCCCGAAGCGGCCGACAATCGCGGCGTTCAGCAGGCTCGAGATGCCGGAGGCGACGGCAATCGCTCCGAACCAGATCGGAAAGCTGTCGGCCCGGTCAAAGGTCACGTCAAAGATCGGCTGCACCATGATGAGCACCGAAAACAGGATGCTCATCATCAGCGTTTGCACAACGATGGACAGGCGCACCGTGGGATGCACCAGCATCTGCCGCACCGCATCCAGGATCAGCGGCCAGCGCAGCGGGCGGCGGTCGGCCTTGTCCAATGTCTCGCTCATCCGGGTGCCGAACCAGAACAACAGCGCCACGCCAAAGATCAGAAAGGCCGCAAAGATCGCGCGCCAGCCAAAGGCGTCGGCAATCACCGCGCCGATCAGCGGTGCGATGCCGGGCACCAGCAAAAACACCATCATGGTCAGCGACAGGATCGACGCCATGCTGCGCCCGGAATAGAGGTCACGGATGATCGCAGCCGACACAACGCGCGGACCCGCAGCACCAAGGCCCTGCAGCACACGCGCGGCCAGCATCATCTCGAACGTGGGTGCGGCCCAGCTGAGCACGGCACCGACTGCATAGATGCCCAGACCCAGATACAGCACGGGCTTGCGTCCCCAGGCATCCGACAGCGGCCCCATGAAAAACGTGCCAAGTCCCATGCCGATCACGAAAAATGTCAGGATCAGCGCCGCCTGTGCCGTGCCACCCGGGGCGATGTCGGCGGCGATGTCCGGCAGCACGGGCAGCATGGCGTCAATGGAAAATGCGATGGTGGCGAACATCATGGCCATCAGGGCGATGAATTCGACTTTGCCCATTTTCTGGTTTTTCGGGTTTTCCACGCGCTTGCCTGATTGTTCGCGCCGCTGACGCGACTGCACGTCATATTGGCGAGACGCGCAGCGATTGGCAACGACCCTTGGTTGAACTTCGTACGATAATGCACGCATGCGCGCAAATGTGATCAGGCCGTGTCTCGGGACAGTTCCGCGATCACCTTGGCCCACAGTTCCGGCGGCTGCGCGCCGGGGACAGCGTGCTGCTGCGCCACGATAAATGTGGGCACCGAGTTGACACCCATCGACCGGCTGTGCGCGTCGCGCGCCGCGATATCCTCGCAGTCGGCATCGGTGCCCAACAGACGCAGCACGACGCTGGCGTCCATGTCGATCGTGTCGGCGATATCCGCCAGCACCTCGGGGTCGCCGATATCGCGTGCTTCGACGAAATACGCTTTGAACAGTGCCGACACCGCCGCCGTCTGCTTGCCCTCGATGCCGGCCCAGTGGATCAGGCGGTGGGCGTCCAGCGTGTTGGGCGTGCGCTGCATCCCCTCGAAGTCGATCTTGAGCCCGGCCTTTTCCGCGTTCTCGACCACCGGGGCATAGGCGCGCACGGCGCCCTCCTTGCCGCCGAACTTGGCCTCCAGATAGGCGCGGCGGTCCATACCCTCGGCGGGCATGTCGGGGTTCAGCTGGAACGGGTGCCATTCGATGACGAATGGATGGTTCGGATGCGCCTCGAGCGCGCGGTCCAGATGCGCCTTGCCGATATAGCACCAGGGGCAGATCGGGTCGGACATGATGTCGAGCTTGATGGCGTCGGTCATGAGAGGGCTTTCCTTGATTTCGGCCAGAACTGATGCAGGCGGCGTCTGACCAGCTTGCCATTGGGCCCCAGCGGCAGCAGGGGCAAGTGGACATAGGCGCGCGGTTGCTTGTAACGGGCCAGCTGGCTGGCGGCATGGTCGCGCAGCGGGCTGTCGTCATGTGCCGCGCGCCCGGTGTAAAAGGCGACGATTATGCGCTTGCCCGGGGCCAGTTCGACCTCGGCCACGCCGCAGGATGTGACGCCGGGCGCGCTGGCCACGACGGTTTCGACCTCGATGGGTGAGACGCGAAAGCCGCCGGCGTTCATCATGTCGTCGCTGCGGCCCAGAAAGGTGATCTCACCTTGGGCGTTCATCTGGCCTGTGTCGCCGGTCAGGAACCAGTCGCCCTGAAACCGGTCCGCAGTCTCATCCGGTGCGTTGATATATTCCAGCATCAGCCCGGGGTCGTCGCGGTGCACCGCGATAGTGCCAGCCTCACCCAAGGGCACCGGCCCGTCGGGGCCGAGGATGGCGACCTTGCGCCCCGGTTGCGGGCGTCCCAGTGCTGCGTCAGGGCAGGGGGTTTCGGGCGATGACGACACGAAGGTCGAGCATTCGGACATCCCGTATGCCTCAAAGACCTGTGTGCCTGTGGCGGCGGTCCAGCGTGCGTGCAGCGCCGATGGCATCTTTTCTCCTGCGCTCAGCCCGTGGCGCAGATGCGGCAGATCGGGGAGCGTGCCGCGGTCCAGCATCTGGCGGTAGACGCCCGGTGCGGCGGCAAAGATCGTTGCCTTGTGCGCTTGTAGTAACGCGCCCAACGCCTCCGGATGCGTTCCCGGGGCGGGGATCAGGGCGGTTGCGCCAACCGTCCAGGGGTCCATCAACCCGGTGCCTAGCGTGTAGGTCCAGTTGAACGCCCCGGCATGCAGGACAGTGTCCGCGTCCGTCAGCCCGTACCAGTGCCGGAACATCATCTGGCGCGCCCAGATCGCGCGATGCGCATGCCCGACAGCGCGCGGCTGACCCGACGTGCCCGAGGTATAGACGATATAGCCCAGCCGGTCCGGGTCGCCTTGGTGCAGCCTCGCTGGCGGGCAGTCGCGCAGGGCGCGCAGCGTGTGGAGGCCCAAATGCGGCGCACCGCTGGCCGTCGCGACATCCGGGTCGTGCAGCACGACGCGGGGGCGCAGCTCCGCGATGACGCGGGCCACTTCGGGCTCGGTCAGGGCGGGCGATGTGGGCACAGGCACCAGCCCACCGGCCAGTGCGCCAAGATAGGCGATGGGAAAATCCAGCGTATTGCCCAGCCGCATCAGCACGATGTCCCCGGGGCTGAACCCGGCCTGCGCAAGACCTGTCGCGGTGCCCAGAACGGCGTCGCGCAGGGCGGCATAGCTCATCGCTTCGGCCGCGCGTTCACCTACCACGGCAACGGCGGTCTTGTCCCCCAGCGCCTCGGCGCGCGCCAGCACGTGACCGGCCAGGTTGAACGGCGACGGGCAGCGCGTGAACGGGCCGGTGTCAAAAAGGCTCAGCATGGTGCCTCGCTAGACGGCTGCGGCGACCGTTGCAAGCCCGTGACCGCCCGCCTATAGAGGACGTCATGCAAGGCAAAGACCCGAAATCCCTGATCCAGATCGCCCGCGCCGGTGGCCTCGAAGAGGCGTCCGAACCGCTTGATCTGGGTGCGCGCGTGCGCGAGCTGCGCAAGGCGCGGGACTGGACGCTGGAACAGGCGGCCGGGCAGGCGGGGCTGGCCCGCTCGACCCTGTCCAAGATCGAGAACGGGCAGATGTCGCCGACCTACGAGGCGCTGAAAAAGCTGGCCGTGGGCCTTGAGATTTCGGTGCCGCAGCTGTTCACGCCACCGGAAAAGGGCCAGGTGAATGGCCGCATGGCAGTGACCAAGATGGGCGAAGGCAACGCGCAGGCCACGGCCACCTACGAACACGAGCTGCTGGCCGAAACCCTGACCAAGAAGACGATGCTGCCCTATCGCGCCCGCGTGCGCGCGCGCAGCATGGAAGAGTTCGACGGCTGGGTCCGCCACGATGGCGAAGAGTTCCTCTATGTGCTGACGGGTGTCGTGTGCCTCTATACCGAGTTCTACGAACCGGTTGAGATGCGGCGGGGCGACAGCGCCTATTACGATGCCACGATGGGGCATAATGTCGTATCGATCAGTGATGAGGACGCGACGATCCTGTGGGTGACGTCGCTGGCCTGACCTTAGGCGGTCTGGCGCTTTTTGCGTTGTCGGTCGAGATAGGCGTCGAAGGCGGCCCGCGCCTCTTTCAACGACATGTCGTGCGTGGCCGCGAGGTAACTTTCGAACCGGTCCTGATCCGCCTTGAGAAACGGCATAGCACTTGGTTCAAGGTGTGGAAATTCGCGGCGCAGCGCTGAATAGCTGCTGGCCCAGTCGCGCGTGAGATCACTCCAGCTCATGCCAGGTCCCCCGTAGTTCGTTTGTCCCGAGATCTATCCGAACGTGTCCGGCAGACCATCCCCACGACATGCAAATTATAACAATTTGTTAACGGAGCAACTGATTATTGGAACAAACGCCGGAATACAGCCACAGATAGAATGGCTGCGGCGCATTGCACGATGACGAATGCCGCGATGTGGTCCGGGTAAATACCTGCAAACGTGTCAGAAAATCCCCGAGCAAAGGTCACGGCCGGATTGGCAAAGCTGGTGGAGGCGGTGAACCAGTATGCACCTGTGATATATAGTGCAACAAGTGTGGGCACCGCGTCGGGCCGTGCCTTGAGCCCGCCAAAGATCACGAACAGCAGCCCGAATGTCGCGACACCTTCGGACCACCATTGCGCCGGGCCGGTGCGGTGCAGCGTCTCGCTGAACTGGATGATGGGCAGGTCGAACATCGCGTGCGTGGCCCATACGCCCAGCAGGCCGCCCGCGACCTGCACGATGATGTAGGCGGCGGCAGGGATCACGCCGATCTCCCGGCGCAGGGCAAAGGCCAGCGTCACGGCGGGGTTGAAATGCGCGCCCGAAATCGGGCCCAGAACCGTGATGATGCAATAGAGCATGCAACCGGTTGCAATAGCATTGGCCAGCAGGGCGATGGCGGCGTTGCCGCCCGACAGTCCCTCGCCCATGATGCCCGACCCGATCACGCTGACCAGCAGCAGCCCGGTGCCCAGCCCTTCGGCTGCCAGTTTGCGGATCATGCGATTACTCTTCGTACCACCAGAATTGCGGCATCCAGTCCGGACCGTCGCCATAGATCGGCAGCGTCTCGGGATGCTTCATCTCGGCCACATGGGCGATCCTGCCGGCGGTGAACTGCCAGAAAGGCACCACATAGCGCCCCGCCGTCAACAGCCGGTCCAGCGCGCGGGTGGCGGCGATGCTGTCCTCGCGGGTGGTGGCGGTCAGCATGGCGTCGATCATCGCATCAATCGCCGGGTCGCTGGCACCCATCAGGTTGGGCGTGCCATCCTCGATTGCGGCCTTGGAGCCCCAGTAGAAGTACTGCTCATTGCCCGGGGACAGCGACATCGCGCGGCGGTGGTAAGTCATGTCGAAATCGTAGACGCCGGTGCGTGCAGTAAATTGCGCGCCGTCGACCAGATCGACCGACACGTCGATGCCCATCTGTTGCAGGGTCTGCATGTAGAGGTCGGCAATCGCCCGGTTTTCGGAACTGTTCTGATCCAGCAGGATCGAGAAGGCCATCGCCGCGCCATTCGCGTTGCGCATCTTGCCATCCTGAATGGTCCACCCGGCCTCTTCCATCAGCCCCAGCGCCGTGCGCAACCCGCGCCGGTTGCGCGATGATCCGTCGCCCTCGGGCAACGCGTAGCCCTCCATCACGCCGGGCAGCAGCGTGTGGGCGTAGGGTACCAGCAGGTCGGCGACCGCACCCGTGGCCGGGCCGGGCTGCATCGCCAATGGCGAGTTGGAGAAATAGGAGGTGATGCGCGGCTGCGCGCCGCCGGTCAGGGTGTCGTTGATGTACTCAAAATTGAAGGCGGTGATCAGCGCCTCGCGCACGCGCCAGTCGTCGAACGGGGCCTTGCGCGTGTTCATCACAAAGCCGGTGATGCCAGATGGTTTCTGATGCGGGATTTCGGACTTGATCACGGCGCCATTGTCGATCCGGGGAAAGTTGTAGCCGCTGGCCCATGTCTCGGCGTTGAATTCGCGCACGGCGGAAATCTCGCCGGCCTTGAACGCCTCCAGCACCACGTCGCCGTCGCCATAGAAATCAATGGTGATCTCGTCGAAATTGTAGGTGCCCTGGCGAAAGTTCAGGTCCGCGCCCCAATAGTCGGGGTTGCGGGTCAGGGTCACGCTGCGCGCGGCCTCGTAATCGCTGACCACATAAGGGCCCGATCCGATGGGAACGTCGGAAATGGCGGCATTGGCGAAATCCTTGCCCTCCCACTGCGCCTTTTGCAGGATCGGGCGCATGCCGGCGAGCAGCGCCAGTTCGCGGTTGTCAGCGTTGAAGGTGAACTTGACCGACCGCGGTCCCGTCGCCTCCAGCGTTTCGATCTGGGACCAGAGGCTGCGGTAGCGCCCGTGCCCTTGGGCGCCCAGCGTCTCGTAGGACCAGATCACATCCTCGACTGTGACCGGGCTGCCATCGGAGAATCGGGCGTCCTCGCGCAGGGTGAATTCAACCCATGTGCGGTCGGCATCGGTCTCAATCGATTCGGCGAGCAGACCATAGAGCGCGAATGGCTCGCCCCGGTTGCGGCCCATCAGGCTTTCATGGGTCAGAAAGCGCAGCTGCCAGGGCACATTGCCCTTCTGGATGTAGGGATTGAGCGAATCGAAACTGCCGGTATTGGCCAGCGTGATCTCTCCGCCCTTGGGCGCGTCAGGGTTGGCGTGGGGCAGGGACACAAAATCCTGTGGAAGCTGTGGTGCTCCATACATAGCTATGCCATGCGCGGGTTCTGCCTGGACCGTTCCCGCCATCAAAAACGCCGCACTCAGAATCGCGGCGACCCCGGTCAGACGGTTGCGTTTGATTTGGAAAATATCCTGCTCCATTTTGGCAACAATCCCTCATAGCCCTTGTTTTGTTAACCTTAGCGGCGTCAGGACATTTACGCATTATCAAACTTTTAGCTTGGACTCTTCGGGCGGTTTTGCGTATAACGAGGGCACTGCTCGATAGGTTTCTTGCCTGTATGAAACCTGCCTCAATAACTTAACGCCGGCTTCGTGCCGGCGTTTTTTTTGGGCCAAAGCGCAGTCATGATGCCAAAGACGCGGGCAGGGCGCGCCTGTTTTCACACGAAGAATTCGAAATAGCGCCTGCGGCTCAGCGCGGCGGCTCCGTCAAATCCTTGCCGTTGGGATAGACGAGGCCGGCCGAGATCACGAGCTTGGCCGCGTCCTCCACTGACATCTCCAGCGGGATCACATCCTCGGCCGGAAAGAACAGCAAGAACCCGGAGGTCGGGTTGGGCGTCGTGGGGACAAACACGCTTAGCAATTCGCCGGTGTTGCCGCCCTTGGCGCTGACCTCGCCCTTGGCCGTGGTCGAGATAAAGCCGATGGCCCAGATGCCCTTGCGGGGGTACTCGATCAGGCAGGCCTGTTCGAAAGACCGTTCCGACTGGGCAAAAACTGTCTCGGAGATCTGCTTGATACCCGAATAGATCGAGCGCACGACCGGCGTGCGTTCGACCACATGTTCGGCCCAGCGGATCAGCGAGCGCCCGATATACCCCTTGGCGACCCAACCCACGAACACGGTGAACAGCAAGAACACGATAACGCCGACGCCGCGCACGTTGACGTTGACCCAGTTCTCGTTCGCGACGGTCGTGCCATTGGGCCCTTCGACAAACCGCGGGTTGCCCAGCCAGTAGTTCACGATGGAATCGGGTTGCCATGCGGTGGGCACCAGCGGCCAGACAAATCCGTCGACCCAGCCGATCACCGTCCAGATCAGCCAGATGGTCAGCCCCACAGGCGCAATGACCACGAGACCCGTCAGGAACGATGCCCGGAGCCGCGCGATCAGGCCCGGGCGACGGGGCGTTTCTGGGTCGAAAGGTGTGTTCATCAAACCGGCCTGCAGTTGCGATGCTTAGTTAGGCCAGCCATGCAGCAACTACAATGGTTTGTGCCGGATCGTTCAGCTTTGGCGGGCGGCGCTGCTCAAATGCGCGGCAATCCCCGCGGCGAGGCGCGCATTGTTTCTGACCAGCGCGATATTGGCGGTGAGCGAGCGGCCCTCGGTCAGTTCGAAAATGCGTTGCAGCAGGTACGGCGTGACGCCCTTGCCGGTGATACCATGCGCCTGCGCATCGCTTGCGGCGCGGGCGATGATCGGGGCCAGTGTGGCGCGGTCGATCTCGGCCTCCGCCGGGATTGGATTGGCGACCAGTTGGCCACCCGGCAAGCCAATGGAGGCGCGCATCGCATGGGCCGCCGCGATCTCTTGGGCGGTGTCCATGCGCAGCGGTGCAGTGATGCCAGCGCTGCGCGACCAGAAGGCGGGCATGTCGTCCTGACCATAGGCGATGACGGGCACGCCCTGGGTTTCCAGCACTTCGAGCGTCTTGGGGATATCCAGGATTGCCTTGGCCCCGGCGGCAACCACCGTGACCGGCGTCTGTGCCAGTTCCATCAGGTCGGCGGAGATGTCAAAGCTGTGTTCGGCGCCTTTGTGCACCCCGCCGATCCCGCCGGTGGCAAAGACGGCGATGCCCGCGATACGTGCCGCGATCATCGTGGCGGCCACGGTCGTGGCCCCGGTGCGGCCCTTCGCCATGCACACGGCCATGTCGGCACGGCTCAGCTTGGCGACGTTGTCGGCCTGCGCCAGCGCCTCCAGCTGCGTGTCGGTGAGGCCCACATGCAGGGTGCCGTCGATCACCGCCATGGTCGCGGGCACGGCGCCAGCGGCGCGCACATCCGCCTCGACCTGTTGCGCGACCTCTAGGTTTTGCGGCCAGGGCATGCCGTGGGTGATGATCGTTGATTCCAGTGCCACGACGGGCGCGCCGGCGGCCAGCGCTTCGGCCACGTCGGGCGAAGGTGTGAACAGGGTCATCCCGGTGTCTTTCCTGATACGTAATTTGCCGCTGTTTCCAGCGCTTGCGCCAGTGCCGCTTCGGCCTCTGCTCCGCGCATCTCGGCAGCGATATGGGCGGCCATGAACGTGTCGCCTGCGCCGGTGACGCGGGTGACCAGCACTTGGGGCGGCGTTGCGCTGTACAGCGCATCGGCGCTGGCGACGGTCGCCATGTCGCCGCCATCCGTCACCAGAACACGCGCCGCACCCCTATCCAGCACGCCGCGCGCCGCCGCGTCCGAGCTGGCAAAGCTGCGCTGACAGAGCAACCCGGCCTCCTCGAGGTTCACATAAAGCGTACCGCGCCCATGCGTCAGAAACGGCGCCAGGCGTTCGGCCTTGCCCGGTGAGGCGGGGGCCACGCGCAGGTCGGCTTGGGCCAGCACCGGGCTGGTCGCGATCTCGTTCAGCAGGTCGATGGTCAGGTTGCCGTCGAGGGCGGCAAGCCCGGCATAGGGTGCATCCGGCGCGCCCAATGTGCCGTCGATCAGGGGGGCCAGGATCTTGGCCCCGGCACTTTCCAGTGAATGCGCGTCGGCGATGGCCGCGATCAGGCCATTGGCCCCTTCGACGGCCATATACTGGTCCGTCGGCAGATCCTCCGAGCGGTAGACCGATTCGGTGATCAGCCCGCGCGCGGTGCAGGCCTTGATCAGCTCGTCGCCGTCGGCGTCGCGGCCAATGGCGGTCAGCAGCGCCGGCGTCATGCCAAAGCGGGCAAGTGTCATCGCGATATTCATCGCCACACCGCCGGGCAGGCGGGTGATGCGCCCCGGCACGTCCGAGCCCTGCCGCATCGCCAGTGGCGCACGGCCGATCACGTCCCAAAGGACCGAGCCGATGCACAAGATATCTGGGGTGGCGTTCATGCCCCGCTTCTGCACGCAGGCCGGACCAAGGGCAAGGCCTAGCGCGCGGGCACCATAAAGGTCAGCGCGGCCCAATAAGTGTCCCAGACGGCACCCGCATCCGGCGGGCTCGGCTCCAGCACAACAGCGTCAAAGAGGTACTCGTGCCCCGGCGTGACAGGCACCGCGGCGATGCCGTCCGCATCGGTGGTGTGCAGCGTGATCGTCACGCTGTTGTCGGGCGCGCGGTCGAACACCTCCACCTGAGCGCCAGCACGCAGCAATGCGCCATAGTGCAGCTGCACCCGCATGACCCCGTCAAACCCCGGGGCATACGGGTTGGTCAGCGCCACGAACTCGGTCAGCAGGCCCGCCTGCGCATCGGCGCCGGCCCCGTCACCCACGGCGATCAGCGCCTTGGCGTGGCGGGTGTAACGCTCCTTGAACGGCGGGTCGGGGAAATACAGCGCTTCATGCTGGACGCGCCACCCGGCGAAATCCTTGTGGTTAGCGAATTTCTGGAACTTCTCCCATGTCTTGTAAGTGACAAAGGACGGCGTGGTTTCATGCACGACCACCACCAGACCCGCGCCGGGGGCCGGAACATCCAGCGCCGGGTTGTCGCCCAGACGCGGTGTCACCGGCATTGCCGTGCCGTCCGCGATCACCTCGTAACGTTGAGAGCTGCGGTCGAAATAGCCCAGCGACACGCCCTCGAGTTCCTCACCATTGCGGAAGCGCGCGACGAGGTTTTCGTCCGTCGCCACCTGATATCGCTCCGGCTCGATCCAGAATTCGTGCGCGGTTGCAATGGATGCACAGATGGCGCACCAAGCGACAAGAACAAAGCGGGTGAGGATCATGGCGAGGCCTTTGCAAAACATATGTGTCAGCCTGTGGTATTGGGCGGCAGTGTCAAGCCTGTGGCTGATGATAAGTGTCCCGCAAGCCAGCGCGCATGAAGTCGTGCCGAGTATCGCCGACCTCACCGTGGCGAACGGGCAGGCGGAACTGGTCTTGCGCATCAACATCGAGGCGCAGCTGAGCGGCATTGATCTTGATGTGGTTCTGGATACCGACAGCGCTGCGAACGCCGCCGATTATGACGTGCTGCGCGCCCTGTCGGACGAAGAAGTGGCGGCCCGTGTGCCGGACCTGGTGGCGCGCTGGAACGCGCTGCCCATTCTGCGCACGTTGCAATCGGTCGAGCTGTCGCTGGTGTCGGTCACGGTGCCGGAGGTGTCCAACATCGAATTGCCGCGCATTTCCGAGGTGGTGCTGGCCGGAGCGGTGCCGCGCGACGCCACGGGCATTCAACTCGACTGGCCGCAGGGTGCGGGCAACCTGATCCTGCGACAGCAGGGCGTTGCCGATCCGTTCACCGGCCTTGTGTCGGGTGGCGGGTCCAGCGGTCTGATCACGCTGGCGGGCGGCGATGCAGCCAGCGGCTGGCAGAGCTTTGCCGCCTATGTGCCGGTCGGGTTCGACCACATCCTGCCCAAGGGGCTGGACCATATCCTGTTCGTGCTGGGGCTGTTTTTCCTGTCGACGCGGCTGGGCCCGCTGCTCTGGCAAGTCAGCGCCTTTACGCTCGCGCATACCGTGACGCTGGCGCTGGGGGCGCTGGGGCTGGTGAACATTCCCGGCGCCATCGTGGAGCCGCTGATTGCGGCGTCCATCGTCTATGTCGCGGTAGAGAACATCTTTGCCCGCGGGATGAACAGGTGGCGTCCTCTGGTGGTCTTCGGCTTTGGCCTGCTGCACGGGCTCGGCTTTGCGTCGGTGCTGGGCGAGTTCGGCCTGCCGGAGGGGACGTTCATCCCCGCGTTGATCGGCTTCAATGTCGGGGTGGAGATCGGCCAGCTTGCCGTCATCGCGCTGGCGGCCATCGCACTTTGGCTGGGTTGCCGGGCTGCGGATATGGCACGGCTCGACGGGGTCGAGGGCGTGGTCGAAGAGTATCCGGTGATGTTCCGGGCCTGGTCGATGACCGGATCGATCATCATCGCCCTTGTGGCGATCTGGTGGGTGATCGAGCGGACGCTGCTGTAAGGCGCTAGCCCAGTGGCGCCAGAAGTGTCGCGAGCGCTGCGGCAGGATCGTCGTGGCCCCAGATCTCTTCGCCCACAGCCAGAAAGTCGGTGACCGGCGCCAGCACAGCCACCTGTGCGGGCGTCATGCCGCCTTCGGCCACCACGGGCACTTCGATCATCTCGGACCACCAGGCAAAGAGGTCGGCATCGGCGACCGCCTCATCCGCCAGCGCGGTGACAGGGCCGAACGCCACATAATCCGCGCCCGCCTCACCAGCGGTCATCCCGTCATGGCGCGAGGTGCCACATAAGCTGCCGACAATGGCGTCCGGCCCAAGCGCCTTGCGCGCATCACGCACCGACCGGGCGGCATCTGTCAGGTGCACGCCGTCAAGCCCGAGGCGCGTGGCGAGGCCCGCGTGATCGTCCACCACGACGGCCACGTCGCGGGCATGGGCCACCGCGCGACAGGCGTCGGCCGCGCGCGCGATCCGGTCCTCGTCCCGGGTGGCAAGTGCCAGCCGCAGGCAGGCGGCTGGGTGCGCGTCCAGCACCCGCGCCAGTGTTTCGGGGAACTGCGACAGATCCAGGACCGGCGGCGTCAGAAGGTAGAGTTGCGGCTGCTCGGGCTGGCTCATTTTGGTGGTCCTGTTGCTTTGGCGGCAGCACTAGCGGAAACCTCCGGGATTGAAAACTTTTATGCCTCCGGCGGGAGTTTATTTGGCGAGATGAAGGGGGTTGTGGCCGCGTTTGTGCTTGCTGTAGAGCGCGCGCATGACACCGACATTTGTACTGACGCGGCCCCAGATGGGCGAGAATATCGGGGCCTCGGCGCGGGCGATGTTGAACTTTGGCCTCGACCGGATGCGCATCGTGGGCCCGCGGGACGGCTGGCCGAACCCGTCTGCCGTGGCCATGGCCAGCGGGGCGGGACGGGTGCTGGATGCCGCCACGGTGCATGACGATCTGGCCGGTGCGTTGGCGGACAGCACCTATGTCTATGCCACCACCGCGCGGCCCCGGGACATGACCAAGGATGTGCTGAGCCCCGAGGCGGCCATGCAGGACGCCGCCCGACGTATCGCAGAGGGCGGGCATGTGGCGGTGATGTTCGGACCCGAGCGGGCGGGGCTGGAGAACGAGGATATCGTGCAGGCCAATGCGATCATCTCGGTGCCGGTGAACCCGGATTTCCCGTCGCTGAACCTGGCGCAATGCGTTCTGCTCGTGGGCTACGAGTGGATGCGCGCCAGTACGGACGTGGTCCACAAGACCACCGAGATGGCGGGCACCGACTGGGCCAATGTCGAGGAGGTCGCGCATCTTGCGCGCCATTTTGAGGAGCGGCTGGACGAGGCCGGCTTCTTTTTCCCCGAGCACAAGGCCGCCAGCATGAAGACCAACCTGCGCAACCTCTGGAGCCGTATGCCGCTGACGCGGTCTGACGCGCAGACGCTGCACGGGATGCTGCGTCAGATGGTCCGCTGGGCAAACCGCCGCTGACGCTGGACGCCATGTGCCGCGCGACATAGGTTGCGCGGCAGCAAGCGATGAGGCTGGGAATGGCGAAACAGCGCAGCATTTTCGAAGAGGTCGGCACCACTGAAAAGCGGGTGGCCGAGACGGGTGTGATCGACCGTGGCCGCGGGTATGCGCGGGGGGCGATCCGGGTCTGGCTGATGATGCTTTTTGCACTGGTCGTGGTGATGATCGCCGTGGGCGGCCTCACCCGGCTGACCGACAGCGGGCTGAGCATCACCGAATGGCGCCCGTTGACGGGGGCCATCCCGCCGCTGACGCCCGAGGACTGGGCGCGGGAGTTCGAGCTGTACCAGCAGATCGACGAATGGCGCATCCAGAACCAGTGGATGACCATGGCCGATTTCAAGGTGATCTACTGGTGGGAATGGGGCCACCGGCAGTTGGGGCGTGTGATCGGCCTTGTCTGGGCCATCGGGTTCCTGTGGTTCCTGCTGCGGCGCAAGATCCCCACAGGCTGGACGCCGAAGCTGTTGGGGATCGGTGTGCTGGGCGGCGCGCAGGGGGCTATCGGCTGGTGGATGGTCGCCAGTGGCGTCACGCAAGGCGAAGGCATGGTCGATGTGGCGAGCTACCGGCTGGCCACGCATCTGGGGCTTGCCTTTGTCATTCTGGGGTTCATTGCCTGGTTCACGTTCCAATTGGGCCGAGAGGAGCGGGACCTGATGCAAGCGCGGCGCAGCAAGGAGGCGCAGCTGTTCTCGATCTCGACCGGGCTGATGCATTTCGCGTTCCTGCAAATCCTGATCGGTGCGCTGGTGGCGGGCATCGACGCGGGCCGCAGCTATACCGACTGGCCGTTGATGGGCGGGCAGGTGTTCCCGGCAAGTGCGTTTCTGCTGGACCCTGCGTGGCGCAATTTCTTTGAAAGTCCGGGACTGGTGCAGTTCATCCACCGGGTGGCGGGCTACCTGCTGGCGGCCTTTGCCGTGATCGTCTGGCTGCGGGGTCGGCGGTCGCCGCACGCACGCACGCGGGGGGCGTTCCATGCGATGATCGCCGTGCTTGGCCTGCAGATCGTGCTGGGCATCATGACCGTGCTTTACGGCGCGCCCTGGCCGCTGGCCATCGCGCACCAGTTCGTGGCCGTAGTGCTGTGGGTGCTGATCCTGCGTGCGCGGTTCCTTGCGGGCTATCCTATTGCAACTTCGATCCGGGGGACCGCGTGATGACGGCCTATGACGACCTGATGGCGTTTGAACATGACACGCAGGCCCTCGGGCAGGTGGCGGGCCGTCTCGGCTGGGACCAGGAAACGGTGATGCCGCGCGGCGCTGCCCCGCAACGGGGCGAAGAGATGGCGGCGCTGGAAAAGGTGCTGCACGCACGGCGCACTGCGCCACAGGTTGGTGAGTGGCTGGCCGCGATCGACGCCACTGCACTGGATGCGGTGGGACAGGCGCAGCTGCGCGAAATTCGCCGCAGTTTCGAGCGTGCCTCCAAGGTGCCGGCAGAGCTGGCCGCGCGCATCGCCAAGGTCACTTCGAACGCTCAGGGCAAATGGGCGGAGGCGCGCGCGGCAGATGATTTTGCCGCCTTCGCGCCCGTGCTGGAGGAGGTGATCGCCCTCAAACGGCAGGAAGGGCAGGCGCTGGCGCAGGGTGGCGACATCTACGACGCGATGCTGGCGGATTACGAGCCGGGCACCACGGGCGCCGATCTGGAGGCGATGTTTGGCGCGCTACGTCCGGCCCTGACCGAATTGCGGGCTGCGATCCTGGACCAGCCTGCGCCCAAGGGCGTCACCGGCCCCTTTGACGAGGCGGCACAGTTGAAGCTGAGCGCACTGCTGGCGCGGACCTTTGGCTATGACGAAACGCATGGGCGGATCGACAAGGCGGTGCACCCGTTCTCCTCCGGCTCGGGCCTTGATGTGCGGATCACCACGCGGACGAACCCGGACGATCCGTTCAACTGCTTTTACTCGACCATCCACGAAGTCGGGCACGCCTGCTACGAGCAGAACATCGACACAGCCTACCTGCTGACACCGCTGGGGCGGGGCGTGTCGATGGGCGTACACGAAAGTCAGAGCCGCATTTACGAAAACCAGCTGGGGCGCAGCCGCGCCTTTACCGGCTGGCTTTACGGACAGATGCGGGATGCGTTCGGCGATTTCGGGATCGACGATGAGGATGCATTCTATGCCGCCGTAAACCGCGTGCATGACGGCTATATCCGGACCGAGGCGGACGAGGTGCAGTATAACCTGCACGTGCTGCTGCGCTTTGACCTGGAGCGGGCGCTGATGTCAGGCGATCTGTCCGTGCCGGACCTTGAGGCGGCCTGGAATGACCGCTTTGCCGCCGATTTCGGCTATGCGGTGGATCGCGCGTCGAACGGTGTGTTGCAGGATGTGCATTGGTCGGTGGGGCTGTTCGGGTATTTCCCGACCTATTCGCTGGGCAATGTCTATGCCGGGTGCCTGTACGAGGGGTTGCGCGCTGCGGTGCCGGGGCTCGACGATCAACTGGCTGTCGGGGACACATCGCAGGCGACGGGCTGGCTACAAGGTGCGCTGCAATGCCATGGCGGGCTACACAGCCCGCGCGACACCATTGCGCAAGCCAGCGGGATGACACCGGGTCCGGAGCCGCTGCTGGCCTACCTTCAGGCGAAATTCCGCGCGCTCTATCGGCTGTAAGCTGCTGGCGCAGCGTCCTGTTCTGCATTCCCCCCAAGTCCCCGCGCGTTGCTGTGCTACAAATCGCTCCGGAGTAATAATGGTGAGGACATGACATGAACCGGTATCAAACGGCTTTGGCCGTCGGCGTGGCACTTGTTGCAGCATCAGCGGTACAGGCGCAGCCTGTGGCCACAACCCAAGCCAGCGTCGGGGGCGCAACGGGCGATCCGACCTATTCGGTGCGCGTGATCGGCGCGGACGGTGTGGCCTACAATTGCCGCCCGGACGTGACGCAGGTAGACGGCAGCCCCGCGCGGCTGTGCCGCCGTGCCACGGGGGGCGGTGGCGGGAACGGCGCGCTCGAAGGGGGCACGATCACGGCAGGCGGCGCTGCCGCCATCGGCGTTGTGGCAATCGCATTGGTCGCGGGTTCGGATTCGGATGACAGCACGACGGCGTCCACGACAACGACAACAAACTGAATTGAAGTCAGGCGCGGGCAGGCAGACGGCCCGCGCCTGACCTCATTGCGCGGGCCTGCGCCCGCACGACATGTTTTGGGACATCCCGATCCTGAGCCCACTAGGGGCGTGGGTCAGTCCTCGGCATCGGCTTCGTCAGCCTGATCGGCGATCCAGGCGACGCTGACGACCTCTTCGCCTTTACCGGTATTGAACACCTTGACCCCGCCGGCACTGCGGGAGCGGAAGCTGATGCCGTCCACGGGCACGCGGATCGACTGCCCCTTGGAGGTGGCGAGCATGATCTGGTCGTCCATATCCACAGGGAAGGAGGCGACAATATCGCCCGACTGCATGCGCTTGTCCCAGGCGGTGACGCCCATGCCACCACGGCCGCGCAAGGGATAGTCGTGGGAGGAGCTGAGCTTGCCCGCGCCGCCTGACGTTATGGTCAAGATCAGGTTTTCGGCAGCGGACATGGCGGGGTAATCGATTTCGACACTTGTGTTCGTGACGCCCTCTTCTTCGTCCGTGGTGTCGGGATCGTCGGCGATCCCGGCCATGGCACGGCGCATCTTGAGGTAGGCGGCCCTTTCGTCCGAGGTGGCGTCGAAATGCCGGATCACGGACATCGACACGACGCGGTCCTTGCCCGCCAGCCGGATGCCCCGCACGCCGGTGGACGCGCGCGAGTTGAACACCCGCACATCATCGGCGCGAAAGCGGATCGCGCGGCCTGCATTGGTCACCAGCATGACATCGTCGTCATTGGCAGCAATGCGGGCGTTGATCAGGGACCAGCCTTCGCTGTCGCCTTCGAACTTCATCGCGATCTTGCCGTTGCGCATGACGTTTGTGAAATCGCTCAGCTTGTTGCGGCGCACGGTGCCATGATCCGTCGCAAAGACGACCTGCAGGTCATCCCAGTCCTTTTCGTCGCGGTCCACGGGCATGATGGCCGCGATGCTGACACCGGGCGGGATCGGCAGGATGTTGACGATGGCCTTGCCCTTGGCGGTGCGCCCGCCCAGCGGCAGGCGCCAGGTTTTGAGCTTGTAGACCATCCCGTCTGTGGTGAAGAACAGCAGCTGCGTGTGCGTGTTGGCGACAAAGAGGGTGGTGATCACGTCCTCTTCCTTGGTCTGCATGCCGGCCACGCCCTTGCCGCCGCGCCGCTGGCTGCGGAAATCGGCAAGCGCCGTGCGCTTGATATAGCCGCCGGAGGTGACGGTCACGACCATGTCCTCGCGCTCGATCAGGTCCTCGTCTTCCATGTCGCCGGACCAATCGACGATCTCGGTGCGGCGGGGGACGGCGAACAGCTCTTTGACCTCGGACAGCTCGGACGCGATGATGCCCATGATCCGCTCGCGCGAACCGAGGATTTCCAAGTATTCCTTAATCCTTGCGGCAAGTTCTTCAAGTTCGTCGGTGACTTCCTTGACGCCGATCTGGGTCAGGCGTTGCAGGCGCAGATCAAGGATGGCGCGGGCCTGCACTTCGGTCAGGTTATAGGTGCCGTCGTCGTGCATCTTGGACAGTGGATCGTCGATGAGACGCAGGTAGCCTTCGATATCGGCAGCGGGCCAGCGCCGTTCCATCAGCTTTTGCCGGGCCTCGGCCCCGTCGGCGGATGCGCGGATCGTGACCACCACTTCGTCCACGTTCGACACCGCCACGGCGAGACCGCAGAGCACATGCGAGCGGTCGCGCGCCTTGCGCAGATCGAACGCGGTGCGGCGGATCACGACCTCTTCGCGGAAGTCGAGGAAGGAGGTGAGGAACCGGCGCAGCGTCAGCTGTTCGGGGCGGCCACCGTTCAGGGCCAGCATGTTGCAGCCAAAGGAGGTCTGCATGGGTGTGAAACGGAACAACTGATTCAGCACCACCTCGGCGGTGGCGTCGCGCTTGAGTTCCACCACCACCCGCACGCCATTACGGTCGGATTCGTCTTGCACATGCGCGATGCCCTCGATCTTTTTGTCGCGCGCGGCCTCGGCGATGCGTTCGATCATCGTGGCCTTGTTCACCTGATAGGGAATCTCATCGATAACAATCGCGTAGCGGTCTTTCCTGATCTCCTCGACCCGGGTTTTCGACCGCACGATGACGCTGCCGCGCCCTTCGAGGTAGGCTTTGCGCGCGCCGGAGCGGCCGAGCATGATGCCGCCCGTCGGGAAGTCGGGGCCGGGCACGTAGTCGATAAGCTGTTCGGAACTGAGGTCCGGATCCTCGATCAGGGCGAGGCAGGCGTCGACCACTTCGCCAAGATTGTGGGGCGGGATGTTGGTGGCCATGCCAACCGCGATGCCGCCTGCGCCGTTGACCAGCATGTTGGGAAAGCGGGCGGGCAGGACGGTGGGCTCGCGGTCCTTGCCGTCGTAATTGTCCTGAAAGTCGACCGTGTCCTTGTCGATATCGGCGAGGATATAGGCGGCGGGCTTGTCCATCCGCACTTCGGTATAGCGCATGGCGGCGGGGTTATCACCGTCCATGGAGCCGAAATTGCCCTGACCGTCGAGCAGCGGCAGCGACATGGAGAAATCCTGTGCCATCCGCACGAGCGCGTCGTAAATGGCCGAGTCGCCGTGGGGGTGGTACTTCCCCATCACGTCGCCAACGGGGCGGGCGGACTTGCGGTAGGACTTGTCGTGGGTGTTGCCGGTTTCGTGCATCGCATACAGAATGCGCCGGTGCACAGGTTTCAGGCCATCGCGCAGGTCAGGAATGGCGCGCGAGACGATGACGGACATGGCGTAGTCCAGATAGGACGTGCGCATTTCGTCCTCGATCGAGACGGACGGCCCATCATAGGCCGGGCGTTCCGGCGTCAGATCATCATCGTTTTCAGGGGGTTCCGGCGTGTCGTTCACGTGTCTCTGCCCGTTCTGTCGCGTAGCTATATCTTGCGGTGCAGTCTATCAGAAACCGCAGATAAGGTGCAATGCCGGAAGGGCGATGTTGTTAGCAGCCGAAGGGTGTCAGTGCTAGTAGACTGTTTTTATTGAATATTAAATCATTCTATGTCCGACTGTGGATATCGAGACAGAAAATGAGGTGCGAAATGGCACAGAGCGAAACGGAGCTCATGCTCAAAGGGTACGGGTTGACCACGGCAGAGGTGTTTTACCGGATGCCGGATTATACCAATGTTCTCAATACCTTTGTCTGGCAGGATTATGACCTTGCCCCGGACCATCCGAAGCTGTTTGATTTCATCGCCTTCTGGCAGGACAAGATCGAAGGGCCGCTGCATTCGGTGCGGTTCACCCACCGCAAGCTGGTGCGCGCAGGCGAATGGCGGCACTTGACGGGTGAGTTTTACCTGAACTAGGCGTGCTGTGACCAAATTGAGCGCGCATGCGCGCGCACGACATTATTGACTTGGCGCTTCGGGGCTCACCAAAACCAGGGTTCAGGCGGAACAGGTGGCCCCGCCCAGCACGCAGAACTTGGCGCAGTGGGGGTGGTTGAGGGTGACGTCGGCCTCGGCTGCAGCGAGGCTCTCGCCAAGTTCGAACTGGGGATCGTAAGGCAGCAGGGTGCAGGCCAGAACGGCGGGGCGGGACGCACCCTTGCGTTTGACGACCATGCGCGAGGACGAACACATGACCTCGGCAGGGCTCTTGTTGAGGATGTCCCAGCAGGCCGTTGTAATCTCTGGCACTTCGACGCTTGGGTCCATCTCGGGGAAGAGGACGGTCATGCCCGGGTGTGCCGCGTCGATGTCAAAGCCATTGGCGGCGTAAAGTGCGGCATAGCCGCTGCGCGCCTCCGCCTCGCTTTCGGCCATCTCGATCCGTCCGGCCACGGCAAGGCGTGCGCCAACGCTCGCCAGCCAGCGCATGCCGGTCAGTGACTTGTCAAAGGCACCGGCCCCGCGTTCGGCGTCGTGCACCGCCGCGCTGTGGTGGTCGAGACTGACCCGGAGGGTCAGCTTGTCGCCATATGTCTCGACCAGCTGCTTGATCCCGTCCTGCATCAGTGGCCGCATCATCGGCGACATGGCGTTGGTCAGCACCAGCACCTGGTAGCCGCGCGCCAGGCTGCGGCGCAGCATGTCGATGATCTCGGGGTTCATGAACGGCTCACCGCCGGTAAAGGCGATCTCGCGCACGCCCCATTGGCGCGCCTCGAGCTGGTCCAGGTAATCGGTCACCTCGTCCGCGCTGATATAAACCAGCGCGTTGTTCGTGGGCGAGCTTTCGATATAGCAGTTCGCGCAGGTGATGTTGCACAGCGTGCCGGTGTTGAACCACAGCGTCTCGGGGTGGGTCAGGGACACTTTGGCACGCGCTTCGCCCTGGGCAGTCACGTCGGGGTCTTGGAACTTGCCGACATTGGCAAGGGCGAGGTCTTTCATCTGGGACATCCGGTGTCAGAGTTTCGTGACACAAGTGGTAGCTTTGGCGTGCACAAGAGGAAACCCGTGGTGCTGCGTTTGACAGCTTTGTGATAGGGTGTGGCAGGATTGGTGCGCCCGGTGCGTGACCCGTTGTATAGTGAATTGAATCTGTTACAGATAGCGCAAACATTTTGAGGAGTGTCCCCATGGTCTCGCGCGTTATCCCGGTGGAGCCTTTTGACCTGGTCATTTTCGGCGGAACGGGGGATCTGGCGCGGCGCAAGATCCTGCCGGGCCTCTATCGGCGGTTCTGCGCGGGTCAGATGCCCGAGGACGCGCGGGTCATCGGGGCGGCGCGGGGCGACATGGATGCCGACGGCTACCGCGCCTTTGTCGCCGAGGCCGTGGCGGAGTTCGTGGGCGACACGCCCAAGGACGATCTGGACGGCTTTTTGCAGCGGCTCGACTATGTGACGATCGACGCGCGGGGCGAAAACGGCTGGCGCGAGATGGCGGCGATGATGCGCCCGGACGTGGTGCGCGCGTTCTATTTCTCCGTGGCACCCGGCCTGTTCGGTGATCTGGCGGAGCGGTTGAACCAGCACGGGCTGACCGATCAGGACAGCCGCATCGTGGTCGAAAAACCCTTTGGCCGCGATCTGGCCACGGCCAAGGCGCTGAACCGCGATCTGGCCGCCTATTTCGACGAGGGCCAGATTTACCGGATCGACCATTACCTGGGCAAGGAGACGGTGCAGAACCTGATGGCGGTGCGGTTCGGCAACATGCTTTTTGAGCCGCTGTGGAACAGCCAATATGTCGACCACATCCAGATCACCGTGGCCGAGACGGTCGGCGTGGGCGGGCGAGGTGAGTATTACGACAAATCCGGCGCGATGCGGGACATGGTGCAGAACCACCTGATGCAGCTGTTGTGCCTGATCGCGATGGAGCCGCCGTCGAAGTTCGACCCCGACGCGGTGCGGGATGAAAAGCTCAAGGTGATCCGCGCGCTGGACGCGGTCGAAGCGCATCATATCGTGCGCGGGCAGTACGACGCCGGGCCCGACAACCCCAGCTACCGGGATGCGGCGGGCGATGCGCGGTCGCGCACCGAAAGCTACGTGGCGCTCAAGGTCGGCATCTCCAACTGGCGTTGGGCGGGCACGCCGTTTTACCTGCGCACGGGCAAGCGGCTCAAGGCGCGGTCGAGCGAGATCACGGTGGTGTTCAAGGAGTTGAACCACTCGATCTTTGGCGACGGGGGCGAGCACCGCAATGTGCTGTCGATCCGGTTGCAGCCGAACGAGGGGATCACGCTGGGCGTGACCATCAAGGAACCGGGCCCAGGCGGCATGCGCCTGATCGACGTGCCGCTCGACATGTCCTTTGCCGATGCACTGGGCGAGGCGGGCGACAGCACCGACGCCTATGAGCGGCTGATCATGGATGTGATCCGGGGCAACCAGACCCTGTTCATGCGCGGCGACGAGGTAGAGGCGGCCTGGGCCTGGACTGATCCGATCATCGACGGCTGGGAGGCCCGCGGCGACGTGCCCAAACCCTACGACGCGGGCAGCGAGGGACCGGGCGACGCGGTGCAGCTGCTGGCCCGCGACCGCCGGGTGTGGAGAGAGGTGACACCATGAACCTGCAGACCTATCCGGACCGCGAATTGCTGGTCATGGGGCTGGCAGACGCGCTGGCCAGCGAGCTGAAGAACTGTTTGCTGACCCATCCGTTCGCCTCCTTTGTGGCGCCGGGGGGAACGACGCCCGGCCCGATCTTTGACACGCTGTGCGCCGCCGACCTTGAATGGGACCGGGTGCATGTGATGCTGAGCGATGAGCGTTGGGTGCCCGACGATCACGACCGCTCCAACGGCAAGCTGATCCGGGACCGGTTGATGGTGGAGCGCGCGGCCACAGCGCGCTTTGTCCCGTTCTACCGCGACGGCATGACACCGGCAGAGGCCGCGCCGGGGTTGTCGCAGGAGCTGGCCGATGAAATGCCGATCTCGCTTTTGTTGCTGGGGATGGGGGCGGATATGCACACCGCCTCGCTTTTTCCCGGGGCCGCGGGGCTGGAGGCGATGCTGGCCGCCGATGCGCCGCTGGTCGTTCCGGTCAGCGTGGCAGGGCAGGAGCCGCGCATTTCGTTCTCGGGGCCGGCGCTGGCCGGGGCGATGTCCAAGCATCTGGTGATCTACGGCAACGACAAGCGGGCCGCGCTGGAGCGCGCCATGACGCTTGATCCGGTCGATGCGCCCGTACGGGCGGTGCTGGACAACATGACGGTACATTGGGCGGAGTAGGGGCCATGTGGGAAGACTTGAAAGCGCGCGCGGCCCAAGCGCAGGGGCGGCGCATCCTCGATATGATGGACGATGCGCGCGCCGATGATTTTGCGGTGCAGACGGCCACGATGCGCTTTGACTATGCCAAGACGAACCTGGATGCGGCGACCCGCGATATGCTGCTGGCGCTGGCCGATCAGGCCGGTGTGACCACGCGCCGCGATGCGATGTTCAGCGGCGCCGCGATCAACGAGACCGAAGGGCGCGCGGTGCTTCACACCGCGCTGCGCAACCTTGACGGGGACGTGGTCACGGTCGATGGGCAGGACGTGATGCCGGGTGTGCTGGACACGCTGGCACGGATGGAGGCATACGCGGCACAGGTGCGCGGCAGCACCATGACGGATGTGGTCAATATCGGCATCGGCGGGTCTGATCTTGGGCCTGCGATGGCGACCCAAGCGCTCAGCCCCTATCACGACGGGCCGCGCGTGCACTTTGTGTCCAACGTCGATGGTGCGCATATCGCGGATGTGCTGCAGGGGCTCGACGCTAGGACCACGCTGGTCATCGTCGCGTCCAAGACGTTCACCACCATCGAGACGATGACCAACGCGCGCACGGCGCGGGCGTGGATGCTGGACCATGGCGGTGACCCGTCCGCACAGTTCGCGGCCCTGTCAACGAACCTCGAAAAGACGGCTGCGTTTGGCATTCCGGCAGAGCGCGTGTTTGGCTTTGAGGATTGGGTTGGCGGGCGGTATTCGATGTGGGGTCCGATTGGCCTGTCGCTGATGATCGCCATCGGGCCGGACGGGTTCCGCGCGTTTCTGCGCGGCGGGCAGGACATGGATCGGCACTTCTGCGCCGCGGATGGTACCGATAACATGCCGCTGATGCTGGCCCTTGTGGGCATCTGGCACCGGCAGGTCTGTGGCTATGCCAGCCGCGCCGTGCTGCCCTATGATCAGCGGCTGGGACAGCTGCCTGCCTACCTCCAACAGCTGGAGATGGAGTCGAACGGCAAGTCGGTCGCCATGGATGGCAGCCGCGTACCGGTGGACACAGGCCCCATCGTCTGGGGTGCCCCAGGCACCAACGGGCAGCATGCGTTCTACCAGTTGATCCATCAGGGTACGTCTGTCATCCCGTGCGAATTCCTTGTGGCTGCGCGCGGGCACGAGCCGGAGTTGCAGCACCACCACGCGCTGCTCATGGCCAACTGCCTCGCGCAGTCCGAGGCGCTGATGCGGGGCCGTACGCTGGACGAGGCGCGCGCCAGGATCGCGGACAGGTTCGAGGGCGCAGAACTGGAGCGGCAGGCCGCCCACCGCGTCTTTGACGGCAACCGCCCCTCGACCACGCTGGTCTACGAGACGCTGGACCCGTTCACGCTGGGCCAGATCATAGCGCTTTATGAACACCGGGTGTTCGTCGAAGGGGTGATCCTGGGCATCAACTCCTACGATCAGTGGGGCGTTGAACTGGGCAAGGAACTGGCCACCGCGCTGCAACCGATCATCGACGGACAGGCCTCGGCAGAGAGCAAGGACAGCTCGACCCGCGCGCTGGTGGGCTGGTTGCGCGCACGCGGCTAACGCTTTCTTGCTTGCGCGCGCGCCCCTTGCTTTGGCAGGGTCGGCGCAACGCATCATGACGCAGGGAGGCGCGCATGCACGGCCAGATGATGAACTTTCCCCTGACGATTTCGTCGCTTGTGGACCACGCCGCGCGCTATCACGGGGACACCGGCATCTGGTCGGTCGAGACCGCGGGCGGCGTCACCGAGACCAGCTGGGGCGAGGTTGCCGGCAACGCGCGTCGTCTGGGGGATGCGCTCACGCAGCTGGGGCTGGGCCCGCAGGCGCGCTGCGGCACGATCGCGTGGAACAACCGGCGGCATCTGGAGATATACTTTGGCGTCTCCGGCGGCGGCTTTGTCTGTCACACGATCAACCCGCGCCTGTTTCCCGAACAGCTGATCTACATCATTCACCATGCCGAAGACCGCGTTCTGTTCATCGACCGGACCTTTGTGCCGCTGGTCAAGGCGATCCGCCCGCAGATACCGGATGTCGAATACATCGTGCTGATGGAAGGGTGCGACGACACGCTCGCCGGCGAGATCGAAGGGCTGCTGTTCTATGACGAGCTGATCGCCAGGGGTGCCCCGGATTTCGAGTGGCCCGAGCTGGATGAACATACGGCCTCGTCGCTGTGCTATACCTCAGGTACAACGGGGCACCCCAAGGGTGTGCTCTATTCCCATCGCTCGACAGTGCTGCATGCCTTTGCCTCCAACACGCCGGACTGCATCGGGTTTTCCGCACGCGACGTGGTGCTGCCGGTGGTCCCGATGTTCCATGTAAACGCCTGGGGCACACCCTATGCCTGCGCGCAGGTGGGTGCGCGGATGGTGCTGCCGGGGCCGGGGCTGGATGGGCCATCGCTGGTCGGGCTGATCGACACCTACAACATCTCCATCGCCCTCGGCGTGCCGACGATCTGGCAGGGCTTGCTGGGTGCTGCTGCGGGGGCAGGGTCCGAGCTGACCAGCCTCAAGCGTACGGTGGTGGGTGGCTCTGCCTGCCCGCCGAGCATGATCGCCACCTTCCGCGACCGCTATGACGTCGAGCTGATCCACGCCTGGGGCATGACGGAGATGTCGCCGCTGGGCACGTCGAACCAGCCGCTGGCCAAACATCTGGACCTGCCGGAGGCGCAGCAGCACGCCTTGCGCGAAAATCAGGGCCGTCCGCCATGGGGCGTGGAGATGAAGATCGTCGACGATCAGGGCAACACGCTGCCCGAGGATGGCGAGGCGCAGGGTGATTTGCACGTGCGCGGGCACTGGATCCTCAGCAACTATTACCGCAAGAGCATGGAAAGCACGCTGGAGGGCGGATGGTTTCCCACCGGTGACGTCGCCACGCTGGACCCGGACGGCTATCTGTCGATCAAGGACCGCTCCAAGGACATCATCAAGTCGGGCGGCGAATGGATCAGCTCTGTCGATCTGGAAAACATCGCGCTTGGCCACGAGCAGCTGGCGGATGCCGCCGTGATCGGTGCACGCCATGACAAATGGGACGAACGGCCCGTGCTGATCGTGGTGCCCGCCGAAGGGCAAAGCCCGGCAGAGGCGGACATCCTGTCGATCTTTGACGGGCAGATCGCCAAATGGCAGGTGCCGGATCGGGTGATCTTTGTCGAGAGCCTGCCACGCAATGCCACCGGCAAGGTGCTGAAACGAGAGCTGCGCGAGGCGCATGGCGATGTGCTGGTGAGCGGCTAGTCAGTCGCCCGGGGCAGGATCAGCCGCACGGTCGTGCCCCGGCCCAGGATGCTTTCGATCGCCACGTCGCCGCCCGATTGCAGGGCAAAGCCGCACACCATCGGCAGGCCCAGACCGCTGCCCGCCCCGGTGGGCTTGGTCGAAAAGAACGGATCGCGCACCTTGGCCAGCAGGTCGGCATCGATGCCGGTGCCGGTATCGCGCACTTCGAACGCCAGATAGCCGTTGCCAGACAGGGGCTTGATGTCCGGGGTTGGCTGCGCCGGGTCGATCACAGCGATGCGCAGCACGCCGCCGTCGGGCATCGCATCGCGGGCATTGATCACGAGGTTGAGCAGGGCGGAATGCAGCATCGTCTCGTCGATCAGGATCGCGTTTGCGGTCGGGCTTGGCTGTAGATCAAGCGTGATGTTGGCGGGCAGGACACGCGCCGCAATCTCCTTGATTGCGCGCAGGGCGTCGGAGGGCAGCAGCCGCACGGGCCGCATCTCTGCCTTGCGGCCATAGCTGTTGAGCTGTCCGGTCAACCGCGCGCCGCGGCGGGCGGCCTGCAGGGCCGCCTCGAGGAATTCATCGTGATCGGGCGCGTCCGGATAGCTTTGCATCAGTTCCAGATTGCCCTGCACCACGCTGAGCAGATTGTTGAAATCGTGCGCCACGCCGCTGGTCAGGGTGCCGAGCGCCTCGACCTTCTGGGCTTGCAGGAACTGTTCGCGGGTTTCCCGCAACTCGGTGTTGGCGCGGTCCGCCTCCCAGAGGCAGACGCCGAAATAGACCGCCAGACAGGTGCAAAGCACCATCAGCGACCAGAAATACGGGCCGCCCGTCGGGGCGTCGAAGAACGAGGCTGAGATGACAAAGGTCGCGGCGGAGATCGGGATCAGATAGGCCAGCCCCAACACCCAGTTCCGCGCCCGCAGCAGGAATATGTTGAGCGCCGCGCCGGTGAGCAGCACGCCGGTGACGAACTTCCACACATCGTGGTCCATGAACCACACATAGACCGGCAGCACCGCATAGACCGACGCCAGCACAAAGCTGACGACCCAGAGCCGCGCAAAGGCGCACCACGGGCGGCGGCCAACAGGCAGCGACACAACATGGCGTTCGCAGATCACGCAGAGGTAATAGACCAGCACCCACACCGGAAGGATGTTCAGGCCCAGCCACAACCACCCGAGGCCAGCGGCAAGCATGACGATCACGAAGCGCAACACGAATTCGATGCTCAGAATCCGCTGTGTCGTCCGAACGTCGTCAAAGATCGTGGAGACGCGGGCAAAGTCGGTCATGTGCAATGCGGGCTTTTTGACATCGGCTGGGGGTAGATGAGGCGCTCGCGCAGGTTGGTTAACGGATGGGTCAGCCTACCGTAGATTGCATAATACACCATTGAATTGTGTAAAATGTCAGATTATTCAACCAATTGGAGAAACGTCAGGCCACTTCGCCACGGGCGCGTTCCCGCACAGCCTGCACGGCGGAGTAGGTGGACACGGAATAGGGCACGAGGAAGGTCAGCGCGCATTTCAGCCACGCCATCGCGTCCATGCTGCCGCCAACCATTCGGTCGCCATGGTTGATCAGCGCGATGACCACGCCCACCACAAGCGCGATCCGGGTCGCGCGGCGGACCACGTCGCGGGATGTGGCAACGGTCCAGAAGGCGGGAAGGGTGGCATCAGGCTGTCTCATGACGGATCAAGTGGCGCAAAGGGGCGCCCGTCGCAAGGCCCGTGCCATGCACAAATCCGTGCTCGGGTCATGTGAACAGCGCGGTCAAATCGGTCAGTCACTGCAAAAACAGCCCATTGATTGGGCATTACCGTAGGGATCGCCCGGTATCGGCCTGCTTGGCTTGATCGGGCGCGGCACCTGCAATGTGCTGGAGCCCGCAGGATGTCTAGGGTTCCGCTGCCGTGCGCAGGTCTGGTCCGAGAGATATCGCTGGCCGGTCAATCCCGGGCAGTACACGGCGGGGCAAAATCCCGGGAGGCTACTGCGCTGGTTTGACCCGCGCTCCGACGACGCCCTCCACGCGGTCAATCCACTTGGTGAAACATGATGGGGACCGAAAAGATGAAGACACTCATTACCACAACCGCACTTGCCTTGTGCGTTGCCACGGGCGCAGTCGCTCAGGAAAAGACCGAATTCCGCGTCGCATGGTCGATCTATGTGGGCTGGATGCCCTGGGGTTATCTCGAAGATAGCGGGATCATGGACAAATGGGCCGACAAGTACGGCATCGACGTCGAGATCGTGCAGATCAACGACTATATCGAGTCGATCAACCAATACACCGCCGGTCAGTTCGACGGCGTTTCGGCGACCAACATGGACACACTGTCGATCCCCTCGGGCGGTGGTGTGGACACCACGGCGCTGATCGTGGGCGATTATTCCAACGGCAATGATGCGGTGATCCTCAAGGGTGACGGCGACCTGACGGCGCTCGCGGGCAAACCGGTGAACCTGGTGGAGCTGTCGGTGTCGCATTACCTGCTGGCGCGCGGTCTGGACTCCGTCGGCCTGAGCGAGGCTGATCTGGATGGTGTGATCAACACCTCGGACGCGGATATGATCGCGGCCTTTGCCACCAACGAAGTTGAGGCGGTGGTCACCTGGAACCCGCTGGTGTCGGCCATTCTCGAAGAGCCGGGCGCGACCAAGCTCTTTGACAGCTCCGACATTCCCGGCGAGATCATCGACCTGATGGTCGTGAACACTGACACGCTCGACGCGAACCCGGATTTCGGCAAGGCGATGGCGGGCGCATGGTACGAGCTGATGGGCCTGATGGCCGCCGGTGACGCGGAGGTGCTGACGGCCATGGCCGAAGCCTCCGGCACCGATCTGGCGGGCTATCAGGCGCAGCTCGCCTCGACCGAGATGTTCTATGACCCGGCTGATGCCGTCGCCTTTACCAGCAGCGCAGAGCTGCCCCAGACGATGGTCAGCGTGGCCGAATTCCTGTTCGACAAGGGCATTCTGGGCGAGGGGGCACCGTCAGCGGATTTCGTCGGGGTGGAATACCCGGACGGGTCGGTGACGGGGGACGCGAACAACGTCCGGTTCCGGTTCGACACGACCTACATGCAAATGGCTGCCGACGGCAGCCTGTGATGACAAGGGGCCGCCGCGTCACGGCGCGGCGGCACAATCGATGCGCCTGATCAACATCAAACCCGGACCCGCGCTGGCGGCGTTCCTGACGTTGCTGCCCTTTGCGGTGGCCTTCGTCGCCTATGCGATCGGGTCCGAGATACGGCTGGCCGAAAACCCGTCGGACAAGCTCTTGCCCGCGCCCGGCACGGTGGGCGACACGATGCTGCGTCTGACCACCGAAGGCGACCGGCGCACCGGGCGCATCCTCTTTTGGCACGACACCTGGGCCAGCCTGCAACGGCTGGGGCTGGGCATCGGCATATCGGCATCGCTCGGCCTGATCTTTGGCCTGCTGATCGGGCTCTTGCCACTGGTGCGCAGCGCGCTGGCGCAGTTCGTCGCGGTGCTGTCGATGATCCCGCCGCTGGCGCTGTTGCCGATCCTGTTCATCGTGTTTGGCCTCGGTGAGCTGTCCAAGGTGGTGCTGATCGTGGTGGGCACGCTGCCGTTCATCATCCGTGACCTGAGCCAGCGCACGCTGGAGATCCCGCAGGAACTGCTGGTCAAGGCGCAGACGCTGGGCGCGTCAAGCTGGGTCATCGCCACGCGCGTGGCGCTGCCGCAGGTCATGCCGCGCCTGATCCAGGCAGTGCGTCTATCGCTGGGGCCGGCCTGGCTGTTTTTGATCGCGGCCGAAGCCATCGCATCGGACCTGGGCCTTGGCTACCGCATCTTTCTGGTGCGCCGCTACCTCGCCATGGATGTGATCCTGACTTACGTGATCTGGATCACCGTGCTGGCATTCGCGATGGACTGGCTGCTGCGATGGGCCTCGCGCCGGTTCTTCCCGTGGGCGGAGGAGGGCTTGTGAGCTTTGTCACTGTCAGCGATGTGTTTCAGACCTATGACGGCCGCCCCATCCTCGAGCGCGTCAATGTCGACGTGGACGAAGGCGAGTTCATCGCCATTGTCGGCGCGTCGGGTTGCGGCAAGTCCACCTTTTTGCGGCTGCTTCTGGCGCAGGAGCGTCCCACCCGCGGCAGCGTCAGCATCGCGGGTGCGCCACCTGCGACAGAACCCGGGCTGGACCGCGGAATCGTCTTTCAACGCTATTCGGTTTTTCCGCATATGAACGTCCGTGACAACATCGTGGCGGGCGAAAGCCTGCGGGCCGGGTGGGGGAGATTTTTCGGCGAAAAATCTCGCGCCGCCCGGACGCGCGCCGATGCGACGCTGGCGCGGATCGGGCTGGATCATGTGGCGGACAATTATCCTGCCACGCTTTCGGGCGGCATGCAGCAGCGGTTGGCCATCGGGCAGGCGCTGGCGGCGAAACCACGGGTGCTGCTGTTGGACGAGCCTTTTGGTGCGCTTGATCCGGGCACGCGCCTGTCGATGCATGATTTTCTGCAGGACCTGCGGGCCGAGACGGGCATGACCGTCTTCATGGTCACCCACGACCTCGAAGAGGCGTTCAAGCTGGGCGACCGGGTGCTGGTCTTTGACAAGCCCCGCTGGGACCCGCACGACCCGGCGCGCTACGGCGCGACGATCACTTACGACTTTGATGCGCGCGATGGCGGCATCCCGTTCCAGAACCTGAAGGAGAACACCCATGTTTTGCAGGCCCACTGACCGCCCGCGCAGTCACCATCCGCGCGACCACCAGCGGCATGAGGCGCGCGCGCACCACCCGGACCTGACCAAGCTGCGGGGCTGGAAGGCGATTCAGGCCGAGGGCGACCTGCCCGAAGGCCGCTGGGACCAGGAACGCCGCTGGGCCCTGCGCATGGGCCTGACGGGCGCCGACAGCATCGAAGACAAGTCGATCCCGACCTTTGCGCGGGGCGAGCTGCCGCATTACGCGGGCATCAACACATTCCTCAAGGCACCCTACGCCGAAGACGTCACGGAGGTGAAAGACTATGACGCCACTGTTCTTGGCATCCCGTTTGACGGGGGCACCACATACCGCGCCGGCACCCGGTTCGGCCCTCAGGGCGTGCGCAAGATCAGCGCGCTTTATACGCCGTATAATTACGAGATGGGCGTCGATCTGCGCGAGCAGATGACGTTGTGCGATGCGGGCGACGTGTTCACCATCCCCGCCAATATCGAAAAGACCTTTGACCAGATCAGCCGCGCGGTGAGCCATGTGGCCTCGTCCGGCAGCCTGCCGATCATGATCGGCGGGGACCATTCGATCGGCTTTCCCTGTGTGCGGGGGATTGCGGAGTGTACGTCGAAAAAGATCGGGATCGTGCACTTTGACCGGCACGCGGATATTCAGGAAAAGGATCTGGACGAGCGGATGCACACCACGCCGTGGTTCCATTCGACCAACCTGCCCAATGTGCCGGCCAAGAACCTTGTTCAGGTGGGCATCGGCGGCTGGCAGGTCCCGCGCGAGGCGGTGAAGGTCGCACGCGAGCGAGAAACCAACATCATCACGATGGGCGACATGGAAAAGATGGGCGTGGACAAGACCGCCGAGATGGCGCTGGAGATGGCGTGGGACGGGGTCGACATGGTCTATATGTCCTTTGACATCGACAGCATCGATTGCGGCTTTGTGCCCGGCACCGGGTGGCCCGAACCCGGTGGCTTCCTGCCGCGCGAGGCGCTGGCGCTGGCCTCTAAGGTCGCGGCCGAGGGGATCTGTGGCATGGAGCTGGTGGAGGTTGCCCCGCCCTATGATCAGTCCGAGATCACGGCGCTGATGGGCACACGGGTGATCGTGGATGTGCTGGGCAGCCTCGTGGCGTCGGGCAACATGGGCAAGCACAAGCGGCATATCGACAAGCCCGTGACGATCCCGCACGGGGAGTTTGAAGGAAAGCGGTGGTCCAATGCCACATGACATCGTCAACGGCCATATCGGCCACAATCACAGCCACGGCGACCATCTGCACAGCCACATGCCCGACGCGGACCGCGCCGAAGAGTTGCAGGTGCTCACCACGCAATTCATCGACGGTTTCGTCGCGGCGAAGGACAAGATGTCCTATTTGCGGCTTGCCGGTGTCCCGCTGGAGGTCGCAGCCCCCGATGGCGGCCCGTCGATGAAGCTGGTGGATGTGCAACTGACGACCGAATGGCAGGTGGGCACCGCCTCGCCCTCCTTTGGTTCGCGCGAGCTGTCGTACCTGCCATATCCCGGCGACATGGTGACGGAACGGACGAATATGGGCTTTGTCTATGTCTCGCTCGACGCCAAGCGGGTGACTGATCTGCGCAGTTTCCTGCAGCAGCACCCGGCGGCGGCAGATGTGTCATGAGGGCGCTCGCGTTCCTGCTTGCCATGACTGCAACCCCGGCGTTTGCCCATCACGAGGTTGTCGCGGTCGCCAGTCTGTTGCCGTTTTACTTTGGTCTTGCCGCGATTGCGGTGGCGGGCCTGGGTGCGGCGCGGGGATGGATCGCGGATGTGGTGCGCCTCTGGCGCATCTCCCGCCGCTAGGCGGTCTGCACACCGGGGCTGCGCAGGGTGCGCGTCTCTTCCGGAAAATGGCAGGCGGCCATGTGCCCGGCCCCGGTGTCGGTCAGGTCGGGCTCGATCGTACGGCACTGCTCCCGGGCCAGCGGGCAGCGGTTGGCAAAGCGGCACCCGGCAGGCAGGTCCACGGGGTCGGGCGGATCGCCGGGGATCAGGATGCGTTTCTGTGCGGCGCGGGCTGCTGCGTTGACCGACGGCACGGCGGACAGCAGCGCGGCGGTGTAGGGGTGCTGCGGGTTATTGAAAAGGCGCATGCGGTCGGCCCGTTCCACGATCCGGCCCATATACATCACCGCGATGGTGTCGGACATATGCTGCACCACGCCCAGATCGTGGCTGACAAACAGGTAGGTCAGGTTGAACTGCTCCTGCAGGCGGCGCAGCAGGTTGAGGATCTGCGCTTGCACCGCCACATCAAGGGCAGAGACGGGTTCGTCACAGATCACCAGACGGGGCCGGGTGGCCAGCGCGCGGGCGATCCCGATCCGCTGCCGTTGCCCGCCCGAGAACTGGTGCGGAAACAGCCGCTGCTGTTCCGTGCGCAGGCCCACGGCGGCAAAAAGCGCGTCGACGATCTCCTGCTTTTCCGCTGGGCTCTTGTCGGTGAGCGAATCCAGCGGCTCGCGCACCAACTCTTCGGCGCGGCGGCGCGGGTTAAGCGATGAATAGGGGTCCTGAAAGATGAACTGCACGGTGCTGCGCAGCTGGCGCAGCGCCTCGCCTTCGGTGCCGAGGATCTCTAGGCCGTCCAGTTTGACCGACCCACCGGCGGCCTTTACCAGCCGCGCGACGGCCAGTGCCGCCGTGGTCTTGCCTGACCCGCTTTCGCCCACGATGGCGAGGGTTTCGCCCGCAGGCAGGTCAAAGGATACCTGATCGACGGCGCGCAGGAATTGCCTCGGCCTAAAGAGCCCCTGCCGCCGGACGGGGAAGTGCACGCTCAGGTCAGTGACAGACAGCAGTGTCATAAGTCCTCCGCGTGCCAGCATTCGGCCTCGTGCTGCGCCTCGAACATCTGCGGTTTGGGCCGGGCGGATGTGCATTGATCGGTCACATGCGCACAGCGCGAGGCAAAGAGGCAGGCGTCGGCACCAAACTCGCCCAGCGGCGGGACAATCCCAGGGACTTCGGTCAGTTCTTCACGCGCGTCGGTTAGCGGGCTGATGATATGCGGCACACAGGAAATCAGCCCCTTGGTGTAGGGGTGGCGCGGGTGGCTGATGATGGTCTCGACGGGGCCCAGTTCGGCCTTGCGCCCGGCATACATGACAATCACGCGGTCGGCCATTTCGGCCACTGCGCCCATGTCGTGGGTGATCAGGATGATCGACGATCCGATGTCGCGGCGCAGGTCGCGCAGCAGATCAAAGATCTGAGCCTGCACGGTCACGTCGAGCGCGGTTGTAGGCTCGTCCGCGATCAGGATCTTGGGCTTGCAGGCGAGCGCCATGGCGATCATCACCCGCTGCCGCTGCCCGCCTGACATCTGGAACGGATAGTCCGACACACGCCGCGCCGCGTTGGGGATGCGGACCGCATCCAGCAGCTCGGCCGCCATGTCCCATGCCGCTCGGCGGCTGAGCCGTTGGTGTTCGCGCAGCACTTCGGCGATCTGCTCGCCCACGGTGTAGACTGGGTTGAGCGAGGTCATCGGCTCCTGAAAGATCATCGAGATGTCATTGCCGCGGATGGCGCGCAGCCGCGCCTCGGAGGCGGTCGTCAACTCTTCGCCGTCGAAGGTGATGGAGCCACCCGCGATGCGCCCGATGCCCTCGGGCAGCAGACCCATCAGCCCCAGCGCCGTCATCGACTTGCCGCAGCCGCTTTCGCCAACAAACGAAATCGCCTCACCCGCGGCGAGATCAAAGCTCAGATCGTCGATGACAGGGGCGACGCCCGCGCGTGTGCTCAGCTCGATCCGCAGGTTCTTGACCGACAGCAGGCTCATCGTTGCCTCAGCTTGGGGTTCAGCGCGTCGTTCAGCCCGTCGCCCACCAGCGAGATGCACAGCACGGTGACAAAAATGGCGAGGCCGGGGATGGTGACGGTGTAGCTGGCGTCGAGGATATATTGCCGGTTCGACCCGATGATCTGACCCCAGCTGACCACGTTGGGATCGGTCAGACCGAGAAAGGACAGCCCCGCCTCGAACAGGATGGCCGACCCGACCATGAGGGCCGATTGCACGATGATGGGTGGCATGGCGTTGGGTAGGATCACGCGAAACATCAGCTTGCCTGCGCCGGCGCCTGCGGCACGGCTGGCGGTGACGAACTCCAGCTCGCGGATGCGCAGGAACTCGGCCCGCGTGATCCGGGCGACCGCCGTCCAGCTGACGATGCCGATGGCAAAGGTGATCATGGGCAGGGACGCACCGAACAGTGCCACGAGAACCATGGAGAAAAGGAGCGTGGGCAGCACCTGAAAGAACTCGGTGATGCGCATCAGCACCTCTTCGACCCAGCCGCGATAAAAGCCCGCAAGCGCGCCCACCGTGACGCCGATAAAGATCGACACAAGCGCGGCAGCAAGGCCAATCAGCAGCGACACCCGCGCCCCGTTGATGATCATCGACAGCAGGTCGCGGCCCAGATAATCGGTGCCCAGCAAAAACCCTTGTTCGCCGGGGGGCGAGAACGGGGCCCACACCATCTCGAACGGGTCGGTGGGGTAGAGGAACGGGCCGATCACGGCACCGATGGAGATGAGGGTCAGGATCGCCAGCGCCACCATCGCGGCATGGTTGCGCAGGAACATGTCCCACGCTTCGGCAAAGGGGCTGCGGGCCTTGGGCGCGGTCATGCGCCACGTCCGCGCAGGCGCGGGTCCACCAGCCGCAGGGCCATGTCGGTGAGCAGGTTGCCGACGATCACGACAAGAGCGGAGAAGAAGAGGATGCCAAGGATCGTGGGCGTGTCGCGCGCGATGATCGACTGGAACGCCAGCGTGCCAAGGCCCGGCCAGCTGAACACCGCCTCCACCAGAACGGCACCCGATACGACCGCCGAGAATTGCAGGCCCGCCAGCGTGATCACTGGCGACAGCGCGTTTTTCAGCGCGTGTTTGTAGACGACCTGATGCTCGCTCAGCCCCTTGGCCTTGGCGGTGCGGACATAGTCAGAGCCGAGCGTTTCCAGCATCGTGGCACGGCTGAGGCGCGAATAGAGCGCCAGAAAGATCGAGGCGAGCGTGATGGCGGGCAGCACAAGATGGCGGGCGACATCAGCGAAATGCACCCAAAATCCGCCCTCGACCGTCACATCCCGCATCCCCGCAACCGGGAACCACGGGATTTTCAGCGAAAACGCGATGAGCAGCAGTATGCCTGTCCAGAACACCGGGGCGGAGTAGCCAAAGAGTGCAATCAGCGTCACCGTATGGCTGGCCAGCCCATTGGGCCTGCGGGCCGAGATCACGCCTAGCACGACGCCAATCAGCAGCGCAAAGATCTGCGCGGTGAAGACCAGGAGCAGCGTCGCCGGCAACCGCTCGAGGATCAGCTTGGTCACCGGGTCGTTGTAGAAAAACGAATAGCCAAGATCGAATTGCAGCACACCGCCCACGTAGCGGCCCAACTGCACGAGGAACGGCTGATCAAGCCCGTAGTCGGCCCTGATCTGATCCAGCACCTCCTGATCCGCGCCGCCCATGGACTGGCTGATCGTGTCGGCGACATCGCCGGGGGCGAGGTGCATCAGGGAAAAGTTCAGCACCAGCACCGCAATCAACAGCAGGATCGCGTAAAAGATGCGGATGGCCATGTTTTTGAGGAAGGTCACGGGTGTCTCCAAAACCCCGAAAGGGTGACTGCGGCGACGTCAGGGCCGCCGCAGTCGGCGCGATCACTCTTTGAGGTAGGTCATGTCGATCGGTGTCGACGTGCCCCAGATGCCCAGCGGCGGGTTGCCCACCTTGTCACTGTAGACGGTGTGATAGGGCAGGGTGTTGGTGTGATAGACCGGCAGATCCGTCGCGATGATCTGCTGGAACTCGGCATAGAGCGCCTTGCGCTTTTCTGAATCGGGTTCGACGGCTGCCATGGCCATCAGCTCATCCACGCGGGCGTTGGCGTAGCCTTGGGTGTTGGACCACACACCCTTGCCGATATTGCTGCTGTCATAGGTGCGGTGCACCCCGATCACCGGGTCACCCCAGTTGAACACCGTGTCCCAGGACATGTCGAACTCCATGTCGCCCATGCGCTTGGCCCAGGTGGGGAAGTCCGCGCTGGCGCGTACCTCGACGTCGATGCCGACCTTTTTCAGCGAGGCTTTGACGTATTCGACCTGCGGTTTCACGCCCGGCCAGCCAAAGTCGATGGTCAGTGAGAACCGGCTGTCGCCATCCAGTGGAAAGCCCGCCTCGTCCAGCAGGGAGTTGGCCTTGTCGAGGTCGACGTCATAGGTGGGCACGTCCGCATTGTAGAACGGGCTGTCGGGGTGAATGCCGGTGCGGCTATCCGCGGCGGTGCCCTGCATCAGCGCGTTCTGGATAAAGTTCTTGTCAATGGAATAGGCAATTGCCTGGCGCACGCGCACGTCCGACAGCGGCCCGTCGGCGCCGGTGTTCATCGCCAGCCAGTCGAGCGGGCCAATCGCACCATAGCCTTCGGGCGTGACGGTGATCCCGTCCACCCCCTTGAGCCGGTTGACCATCTGCGGCACGGATTCAAACGCACCCATATGCAGCTCACCGTTTTCATAGGCGATGGTGCGGGCCGACACGTCCGTGATGATGCGCAGCACCACGCGGTCCAGATAGGGCCGCCCTTCGATAAAGAAGTCGTCGAACCGTTCGAGGATCACATGCTCGCCGTTCTTGAATTCGACCAGCTTGAACGGGCCGGAGCCCACGACGTTTTCATTGTTGCGCGGGTGTGATTTGACCTCTTCGACAGGCACATCGCCATAGATGTGCTTGGGCAGGATGGACATCAGCTGGCCCGACATGGCGAGCATCAGCGCCGGGTGCGGCTTGGACAGTTTCAGGATCGCGGTATGCGCGTCCGGGGTTTCCACCGTTTCGACGGGCGCGAACATGGTCTTGAACGGGTGGTTCGCCTTGATCACGTCGACCGAGAACGCGATGTCTTCGGAGGTGATCGGCTCGCCATCGTGGAACGTGGCGTTCTTGACGAGGTTCAGCGTGACCGACAGGCCGTCTTCGCTGATTTCCCAGCTTTCTGCGAGGTAGGGCTGCGGCGTCCAATCCTCGTCATAGCGCAGGGGCGAGGCGAACAGCTGTGCCGCCGGATAGCCCGTGACGATGCCCGACTGCACCGCGCCATTCAGTGACCGCGGGTTCGACCCCATTACCGACACGAGTGTGCCGCCGCGCACCGGTTCTTCGGCAGCGGCCTGACCGCCCGCGACCACTGCGGCCATGGCGGCGGAGGCAAGCAATGATCTGACAAAATGCTTCATATCTGGACTCCCTTGTTGTTTGATTTTTCAAAAGGCTAGCCGAGCCGTGCGCAAATCCAAAGCGAAATTCAGCGCGTGGTTGTCCTCGGGCCTGTCCGTCGGACGCATCGCCTTGAAAAGCCGCGCTGCGGCCCGCACCGATTGACTTGGGGGCCGGGCTGGGCCTTGATCCAAGGCGGAACAACCGGAGGCAGTGTGATGCACGGGACGACGATATTTCGGGCCAAACGGATCATCACGATGGACCCTGCACGCCCCGAGGCCACCCATGTCGCCGTGCGTGACGGGCGCATTCTGGGGGCCGGACCGCTCGAGGAACTGGCGGGTTGGGGTGACTATACGCTCGACGAACGCTTTGCCGATCACGTCCTCATGCCCGGCTTTGTCGAAGGGCACGCGCACACGATGGAGGGCACGCTGTGGCGCAAGGTCTATTGCGGTTATTTTGACCGGATGGACCCGCAGGGCCGGCAGTGGAGCGGGCTGACAACGCTTGACGCGGTGCTTGACCGGCTGCGCGAGGCCGAAGCCGCGCTGGAGGATCCTGACACGCCAATGGGCGGCTTCCAGCTTGACCCGATCTACATGGACAACACCCCCGTCACCCGCGCCGACCTCGACAAGGTGTCTGCCACGCGGCCCATCGGGGTGCTGCACGCGTCGGGCCACATCATGAACGTGAACACCAAGGCGCTTGAGCGGGCGGACCTGATGCGCCCCGGCATTAACCATCCGGGCATTCCGCTGGGCGACGATGGCCTGCCGACCGGCGCGCTCAAGGGGCCCGAAGTGTACACGCCCGTCGGGCCGCATGTCGGCTTTAACCGATCGCTCACGGATGCGGATGAGGGCGGCTTGCGTGACTTTGCCAAGCTGTGCGTGCGTACGGGCACCACGACAATCACCGATCTCGCCTCGCGGCTGGAGCCGGACGCGGTCGACATGATGCTGCGCGTGACCGGTGAAGACAGTTTTCCGGCGCGCATCGTGCCGCTGAAGTTTTTCATGGGCCATACGCCGGAGGAGTTGGTGGACTACGTCGTCTCCCTGCGCGCGCGGTCGACGGATCGGTTGCGCATGGGGCGGATCAAGGTGATCGCCGATGGCTCGATCCAGGGGTTCACCGCGCGGATGCGCTGGCCCGGCTACTACAACGGCGCGCCGCAGGGGCTGTGGTATATCGCGCCCGAACAGATGGCCGAGATCTACCGCCGCGCGCTGGCCGCTGACGTCCCCGTGCACACCCACACCAACGGGGATCAGGCGACCGAACTGGCGCTCGACAAGTTGACCGAAGCGTTGGCCGAGCACCCCAAGCCCGACCACCGCTTTACCCTGCAGCATTGCCAGCTGGCGGATGCCGCCCAGTTCCGGCGGATGAACAAGCTGGGGATGTGCGTGAACCTGTTTGCCAACCATCACTTTTTCTGGGGCGATGAGCATTACCGCCTGACGGTGGGCCCGGCCCGCGCGCTGCGGATGAACGCCTGCCGCACGGCGCTGGATGCGGGCGTGCATATGGCGATCCACTCGGACGCGCCGGTGACACCTCTGGCCCCGCTCTTTACCGCGTGGTGCGCGGTCAACCGCATCACCGCGTCGGGCCGCGTGCAGGGCGAACATGAACGGATCGGCGTGGATGAAGCGCTTAATGCGATCACGCTTGGGGCGGCCTACACGCTGCATCTGGATGGCGAGGTCGGTTCGATCGAGGCGGGCAAGCGTGCGGACTTTGCGGTGCTGGAGGATGACCCGACCACGGTAGCGCCAGAGGCGCTGAAGGATATCACCGTGTGGGGGACGGTGCAGGGCGGCCGCGTCTTTGCCGCTGCGGATCAATGACCACGCCGGTTACGGTCATCGGCGGCTATCTGGGTGCGGGCAAGACGACGCTGATCAACCGGCTGCTGCGCCAGGCGGATGGCACGCGGATTGCTGTTCTGGTCAACGAGTTCGGCGCGCTGCCCATCGACGAGGACCTGATCGAGCAAACGGGCGACACAGTGATCGCCATCGCGGGCGGCTGCATCTGCTGCGCCTTTGGCGATAACCTGATCGGCGCGCTGAACGATCTGGCACAGATCGACCCGGCCCCGGATCACATCGTGATCGAGGCGTCGGGCGTCGCCATCCCTGCGTCACTGGCCGCGACCATCACGCTTTTGCCGGCCTTTGGCCTGTCGGGCGTGGTGGTGCTGGCCGATGCCGAGACGGTGCAGCGGATGGCGGATGACCCGTATCTGGGTGACACGATCCTGCGGCAGCTTGCAGACGCCGACCTTGTCGTGCTGACCAAAGCCGACCTGGTGAGCGATGATCAGCGCCGCGCCGTGGCGGGCTGGCTCAAAGGGGTCTGCGGCCACGCCAATATCATCCCCGCGCGCAGCGGTGCGTTGCCCAACGCGCTGGTGCTGGGCCCGCAGCCGCGCGATGCGCCGCCCCGGCCGCTGCCCCATGGCGACAGTGCGTTCGAGAGTGTGGTGCTGACACCCCAGAGCCCGACCGATCCCGCGCAGCTTGCCAAGGCGCTGGCCAAAGACGGCAACGGCGTGGTCCGGGCCAAAGGGTTCGTCGTGGATGCGGCAGGTCAGCGGCACGCCATCCAGATCGTCGGTGCCCGCTGGGACGTATCGCCTGCGCCCAAGGCGGGGGCGTCCGGCGTCGTCTGCATTGGCCTCGCGGGCCAGTTGCGCCGCGACAGCCTCAATGCTCTGGTTGAGCGCCAGCAGGCCTGAGGCCAATCATCAATGTGGAACGTGGTGGAGCGGGTAACGGGAATCGAACCCGTAACTAAAGCTTGGGAAGCTGCCGTGATACCTTTTCACCATACCCGCCGCGCCTGCGGTGAGTAGCCAAGCTGACGTGACGCGTCAAGCACCGCCAGCGTGAACTGGCGGTGCTCCTATCTCATTGCATGGTCATTCAGACACGCGATGCTTTCCGACGCCGAGCGGCGAATCCCATAAGGCCAAAGCCCGCAGCGAGCAGCGGCAAGCTGGCGGGCAGTGGCACGGCCGCAGGCGGCGCTGTGACGTTGATGGAACCAAGTGCAAGCGATGACACGCTGTTATAGTTCAACCCAAATGGATCGATGGGCAAAAGCGACGCCGTTGACGTAGTGGTCGAAACGCCCGCATCAAAAAGGCAGCCAAAATCGTTGTCGTTGTCGGTCGCGGGATTTCCACATCCCAAACCGATCTCAACCCCACCCGAGAAGGTCGCTGACAAGCCGAAATCACTGTCAAAGGAACTGTTCAGCGACAGGTTCTGCAGGGACAGGTCCCACACGCCTGCCTCGGAGAAGTCAAACAAGATGTTTTCAAGGCCACCGTTGAACAGAAAACTGTCGGTCAACACGGTGCCCGTCGTCTGGTTCGTTGCAACGAGAGTTGTGTTCATACCGCTGATCCGCAGATCGGAGTCCTGATCGACGTTCGGGTTGGCGTTGACCGTTATCCCAACCCCAACCCCTGCACCGGGCAAGCTGACAGAGTCGTCGTCGCTGATGGTTTGGCCAAAGGAATAGGCTACCGCGCCGGTGTTGGTGTTCAACTGATAGTCCTCATCCACCAGTGTGAATGGGATCGAAGCGGAAGGTATGTCGGGTAAGAAGGGCACGGGAATCTCGGGTGTGCGAACCGTGGCGCCGACGTCGATAAACGCACCGAGCGAGGTATTGAACCCTGCTGTGGCACCGCCAAAGCTGAGCGCGATGTTGCTGGTGCCGATTTCTTGCGACATCGCAAAAGCAGCATTCACCGAAACACTTGCACTCGAGTTTATCGAACCGGTCGACGCGCCTGTGCTGGCCCCGAATTGGAATGTGCTCGATGAGGTGCCGAAACCGACACTGCCGTTGAACGCACTGGCTCCGCCGGATCCGAACAATGACTGGCCGGACACAGAGAACCCGGCTGTTACAGTGGTTGATACGGTTGTCGCAAAGGCACCTGTTGCCGCCGCCGAAACGAACAGCGTCGTGCCGAGCAAAACTCTTTTCATGTAAAATATCCCCCTTGGACCTCAACACGAGGCCATTTTCGTTTCATTTTTTGATCAAACGTGAACGCTGGTGGTTCGTGACGCAGCGAGCGTCGAATTCTTAAACGAGAAAACTAAGCTAAAAATGGAATTGCGAATGTTTTGATCAATGAATCGAAAGATGTGTCAGTGTGTCTGACATGTCAAATTTTTTCAGTCTTCGTTGGTCTTTGAAGAAGCAATTTTGTTCAAAAACAGTTGTGTACGCCCATTAATACTAGGCACTATCATGCCGGGCGTTGCGCCGTGTAGACGTTTATCACGGCCGGTACCTGCACGCCATGCGGGCCGTCAAACCTGGACAGGCGGGATATGATTTCCTCTTTGACCCGGACTCGAGCATCAGCGTCGGCGTTGTGAAATTGCAGGGCCTTGTCCGCCGGTCCGATATGGCAACAGAGTTCGGCCGCTGCCTTCAGGTCTCCGTTTGGTGTAAGTATCGTAGACACTGTTTCCGATTTCGGTGCATGCAAACCAGCCGCATGCATCATCTCCATCACCCTTGCGGTATCCTCGAACGCGAATGGGCCGGGCAGGGTACGGTCGACCTTGGGGACAGGACCCAACACCTCGGTGGCCGCCGCGGCAGGCTCCATGAACCAGGGGTTTTGTGGGGCAGGGCCCCAGGCGGCCAGTACCATCCGCCCCCCGGGCGCAAGCGCCCGCCAAAGATTGGCAAAGGCCGCGCGCGAGTTGTCAAAGAACATCACCCCAAAGCGCGACAGGATCACGTCAAATGGCTGGGCAAAGCCATGCGTCTGCGCATCGGCCATGGTCAGGCTAACATGCGGCCTGAACCCCAGCCAGTCATGCGCCCGCCGCAGCATCGTCTTGGAGATATCGAGGCCGGTGACATGGCCCGTGGGGCCGATCGCATCGGCGATCTGTGCCACGCTTTGCCCGGTGCCGCATCCGACATCCAGCACGCGTTCGCCGGGCTGCAGGGCGCTGCGCGCCATCACCTCCGTCAGGACGGGTGTCAGCAGCGTGTCCATCTCGTCTTGCAGCGCCACCCATGTGGGGCCAGCGGAGTCTGTCCAGAACGCCTGTTGATCGAGGTTGGTCATGGCACGCCCCGGCTGAGGATCGTGTTGACCAGCCCCGACGGGCAGCAGCGCGGATCGCCACTGCGGTACTGGAACTGAACCAGCAACGCCCCTTGCGGGTGGTCATAGACCTCTTTGATGCCATTGCCGGGCAGGTCGAACGTGGCCCCGAGGATCGGGCCACCGGCGGCGGGCGTGACGATGCGGTATTCCAGATCAGTGGCGTTGCCCCCCGACGCAGAGGCGTAGACCGTCTGCACAAGCAGATCCATCGGCGCGGCGCGGTCCCAGTCCACAGCCCACGTGCTCACTCCGTCCACGATCAAACCGGGTCGGGTGAGGGCAGTGGTCAATGCTGCGTCGCCCTGGCCTTTGGGGATCAGACCTTGCCCCAGCGCGGGTGCTGCCAGCAGGCTCAGGACAACCGCAAGCCGCCTCACGCGCGGCGTCTCCGCCGCCGACCGCCGTCCTCGCCCCCACCGGTGTTGAAGCTCACCTCCGGCAGGTCCACGATGCTGCGCAGGATGGGAAAGGGGTCGGCGCTGTTGGGCAGGGCGGAGGCGTTCACGAAATGCTCCTGAAAGCGCGGCTCGATGGCCGTCTCCACCTTGTGGATGCGGCGCACGGTCGCCTCGATCTCGCCACGCGCCTCGCGGTTCAACAGCGCGATGCGCGCACCGGTACCCGCGGCGTTGCCGGCAGAGGTGACCTTGTCGAGGGGGGCGTCCGGGATCATGCCGAGCACCATAGCATGTTTGGGCGAGATATGCGCACCAAAGGCCCCGGCCAGCACGACCCGGTCCACATTGTCCACGCCAAACTTGTCCATCAGTAGGCGCGCCCCGGAATAAAGGGCCGCCTTGGCCATCTGGATCGCGCGTATGTCGGGGTTGGTGATGGTGATGCGCGGCCCGCCCGTGGCAGTGCCGTCATGCAGCAGATAGGCCTGCGTGCGCCCGTCGGGCACACAGCGTTCCGTGCCGGTCTGCGCGGCAGAACCGATGAGGCCAGACGCGTCCAGCAGGCCCGCCAGCCGCATCTCGGCAATCGCCTCGATGATGCCTGACCCGCAGATGCCGGTGATGCCTGTGGCGGCGGCGGCCTCACCAAAGCCGTCCTCGTCCGACCACATGTCCACCCCGATGATGCGAAAGCGTGGCTCCTTGGTGGCGGGATCGATCTCGACCCGTTCGATGGCACCGGGGGCGGCACGCTGTCCGGCGGTGATCTGCGCACCCTCGAATGCCGGGCCGGTGGGCGAGGAACAGGCCAGCACCTTGTCGCGGTTGCCCAGCAGAATCTCGGCATTGGTGCCAACGTCCACGACAAGCACCAGATCATCCGACTTGTCCGGCGCCTCGCTCAGCGCCACGGCGGCGGCGTCCGCGCCCACATGCCCTGCGATGCAGGGCAGCAGGTAGATGCGGGCCGACGGGTGGATGTTCAGGTCCAGATCGTCGGCGCGCAGGCGCAGCGCGTCGGATGTGGCAAGTGCAAAGGGGGCCTGGCCCAGCTCGAACGGATCGATGCCCAGCAGCAGGTGGTGCATCACCGGGTTACAGACAAACACCGCATCCACGACCAGGCCTTTGTCGATCCCGGCCTCTGTGGCGATTTGCGTCATCAGGGCATTCAGCCCCTCGCGCACGGCCAGGGTCATCTCGTCGGCCCCGCCGGGGTTCATCATGCCATAGCTGACCCGGCTCATCAGGTCCTCGCCAAAGCGGATCTGCGGGTTCATCAGGCCCGACGACGCGACGACCTCACCGGTCGACAGGTCGCACAGATGGGCAGCGATGGTGGTCGATCCGAGATCGACCGCCAGACCGTAGACCGTGCCGTCATAGTAGCCCGGCCGCACATGCATGATGCGCGGTGCATTCTCGTCGTCGCCCAGATGAACGGCCACGGTGACCTTCCAATGGCCCTTGCGCAGGGTCGGCTGCAGGCCTTGCAGGATGTGCAGGTCGGCGTGGATGTTGGTGACACCCCAGTCGCGTTCGATGGCGGCCACCAGCCGCTCCAAATCGCCGGAAGGCTCGTGCATGTCGGGTTCCTGCACCTCGACGTAAAAGAGCTTGGTTGACGGGTTCATCGTGATGTCGCGCACCTCGGCCCGTTTGCGCACGACCTGCTTGTGCACCTGGCTTTCGGAGGGCACGTCGATGACCACGTCGCCTTGTACCGTGGCCTGACAGCCGAGGCGACGGCCCGCCGTCAGCCCGCGCTTGGACTTGTAGCGTTCCTCGACGGCGTTCCAGTCCGACAGGGCCCCCTCGGCGACGCGCACGCCGTGCTTGGGAAACTCCCCATAGCTCGGGGTGATCTGGCATTTCGAACAAATACCCCGACCGCCGCACACGCTGTCGAGGTCCACGCCCAACTGGCGCGCAGCGGTCAGGATCGGCGTGCCGACGGGAAAATGTCCGCGCTTGCCAGACGGGGTAAAGACGACGAGGGGATCGGTGCTCATGAAAGCCTCATTCTTGCTGCGTCAAACTATAGGCGACTGTGCCAAAAGGAAAAGTCCAACCGCGACAGGTGGCGGCGGTCGCGCGTCAGATCGATCCATGAGAGATGAGCAAACCGACCCTCCGGGGGGAGTTTACCCAGCAAGATGAAGAGGGATCTGATCCTTCATCTCGCCCGAAATACTCCCCCCGGAGGGCCCGTTTCAGCCTTGTCGGGCGTGGAAGATGAAGCCCAGCAGGTTCATCAGGATTTGTGCGGCGAGGATCGCAGTGCTGCCGGTCGGGTCGTAGTCCGGAGCAACCTCGACCAGGTCAATGCCGACGATGTCATGGCGGCGCGCGGCGGCCTGCAGCATCTCCAGCACATCGTAGTAGAGAAAGCCACCATGACTGGGCGTGCCTGTGCCGGGCGCGATGGAGGGGCAGAACGCGTCGATGTCGATCGTGACGTAGAGTCGTGCGCCTTGCGGAATGCGGTCCATCACGGCCTTGGGGCCCAAGGCGCGGGCTTGCCGGACCGACAGGATGTCGGAGCCCATGGCGCGCGCGTCGTCATAGCCTTCCTTGGCGGTGGAGCTGACATTGCGAATGCCGACCTGTGTCAGCCCGGTCACATGGTCCTGCTCCGCCGCGCGGCGCATCGGGTTGCCGTGTCCGTGGCGCACGCCGTGGCGTTCGTCGACGAAATCCAGATGCGCGTCGATTTGCAGGATATGGATTGGCCCCTGATCGGCAAAGGCGCGAATGCAGGGGATGTTCACGGAATGATCGCCACCGATGGTCACGGGCAGGGCCCCGGCGGCGAGGGCCGCACGCACGCCCGTCTCGATATTGGCGTGGCTGCCGGTCGTGTCGGTGTGGATGATGTCCGCGTCCCCCATATCCACGATGCGCACCGTTTCCGGCATATAGGTGGCGTCGTCTTCGTGGTCGTAAGCGCCGGCATGGCCAAAGCTGAACAGCGTGGAGGCCTCGCGCACCGCCCGTGGCCCAAAGCGCGCGCCCGACCGCCATTGCGTGCCCGCATCGAAGGGCGCGCCGAGGATGGCGACGTCTGCCTCCAGACTGCTCCAGTCCTCGACATAGGGCCGTTTGCCAAACGTCGCGATGCCCACAAAGGGCAGGTTCAGGCGGCCGCTGTCATATCCGTGCGTCATGGAGTGCACTCTGGTCAGCGGGACGCGCTGGCGCAAGCCCTGCCAATTGCCCCTTTCCATTCCGGCACCTCCGTGAGATAGGAAACCGTCAAACGAACCCTCCCAAGGAGATACCGATGGAGATTCGCGAGGCGCTTACCTTTGATGATGTTTTGCTGGTCCCTGCGGCCTCGAGCGTGCTGCCCGCCAATGCCGACACACGGACGCGCGTGACCCGGCGGATCGACCTCAACATTCCGCTGCTCAGCTCTGCCATGGACACCGTGACCGAGGGGCGCATGGCCATCGCCATGGCGCAAGCCGGCGGCATGGGCGTGATCCACCGTAACCTCGACATCGCCGCGCAATCGCAAGAGGTGCGCCGCGTCAAACGGTTCGAGAGCGGGATCGTCTACAACCCGATCACGCTGACCGCGGATCAGACGCTGGCGGATGCGCGGGCGCTGTCGGACCGCTATGGCTTCAGCGGGTTTCCCGTCATTGATGACACCCGCCGTGTCGTCGGGATCGTGACGAACCGGGACATGCGTTTTGCCGCGCGCGATGACACGCCTGTGCGCGTGATGATGACGACTGAAAACCTAGCCATCCTCCACGAACCGGCCGACCGCGAAGAGGCGATCAGCCTGATGAAGGCGCGGCGCATCGAAAAGTTGCTGGTGACGGATGCCGAGGGCAAGCTGACCGGGCTCTTGACGCTCAAGGACACCGAGCAGGCCGTGCTGAACCCCACCGCCTGCAAGGATGAGCTGGGCCGCCTGCGCGTGGCTGCGGCCTCCACCGTCGGGGATGCCGGGTTCGAACGGTCCGAGGCTTTGGTGGATGCCGGCGTCGACATGATCGTGATCGACACCGCGCATGGCCATTCCGAGGGTGTGGCCGAGGCCGTGCGCCGGGCCAAGGGGCTGTCCAACGATGTGCAGATCGTCGCCGGCAACGTCGCCACGGGCGAGGCGACGCGCGCGCTGATCGGTGCCGGGGCCGATGCGATCAAGGTCGGGATCGGGCCGGGCTCCATCTGCACCACGCGTATGGTGGCTGGCGTCGGCGTGCCACAGCTGACCGCGATCATGGATTGCGCGGCGGCGGCGGGTGACGTGCCGGTCATTGCCGACGGTGGCATCAAGTATTCCGGGGATTTTGCCAAGGCCATCGCGGCGGGTGCCTCCTGCGCCATGGTCGGCAGCATGATCGCGGGCACGGATGAGAGCCCGGGCGAGTTGATCCTGTATCAGGGGCGCAGCTTCAAATCCTATCGTGGCATGGGTTCGCTTGGTGCGATGGCGCGCGGTTCGGCGGATCGGTATTTCCAGAAGGATGCCGCCAGTGACAAGCTGGTGCCCGAAGGGATCGAGGGGCAGGTGGCCTACAAGGGCCCCGCCGGAACGGTCATTCACCAACTGGTGGGCGGGTTGCGTGCGGCCATGGGTTATACGGGCTGTGCCACGGTCGAAGAGATGCGCCGGAACTGCGATTTTGTCCGGATCACGGGCGCGGGTCTGAAGGAAAGCCATGTGCATGATGTCCAGATCACCCGCGAGGCGCCCAATTATCGCGCCATGTAAATTCAGTATGTTGCGCTGCATTCCTAATGTTAGACCTGCGCAATGACGCCGGGTGCGCGCGTCGCAGCGGCGATCGAAATCCTGGATCAGGTCGGCACGGGCACGCCCGTCGAACAGGCGCTCACACGCTGGGCGCGCAGCAGCCGCTATGCCGGGTCCAAGGACCGGGCCGCGGTGCGCGATCATGTCTATGACGTCATGCGCCAGTGGCGCAGTGCCGCGGCCCTCGGAGGGGGCGAAAGCGGTCGGGCGCGCATGATTGGCCGGTTGCGCGCGGCGGGGGCTGATCTTGACGCACTTTTCAACGGGCAGGGACATGCGCCCGCGCCTCTGACGGAGGCCGAAGTGGATTGCGGCACTCCGCCTGATACGCGCGCGGCGGCGCTGGATATGCCCGACTGGTTGCTGGAGCAGTTCGACGCCAGCCTCGGCACGGATGCAGAGCGGACGGCGCTTGCCTTGCGCGACAGGGCGCCGGTCAGCGTACGGGTCAACATTGGACGTGGTTCCGTAGAGGATGCACTGCACGCGCTGGCCGAAGACGCTGTGACAGCCCATCCCAACCCACGCGCGGCAACAGCACTGACCCTTCAAGACGGCGCGCGTCGGTTGCGTGCCGCAAAGGCGTATGTATCAGGTCTGGTTGAGCTTCAGGACGCCGCCAGCCAGGCCGCCGTGGCTCTGATCACCGGACAGGGCCGGGTGCTTGACTTTTGCGCGGGTGGCGGGGGCAAGGCGCTGGCGTTGGCCGCGCAAGGCTGGGACGTCACCGCCCATGACGCAAAGCCCGCGCGGATGCGCGACCTGCCGGCTCGGGCCGCGCGCGGCGGGCATGATATCCGCATCGCGACCACTCCGGAATTGGCGGACCTTCCGCCCTTTGACGTCGTGCTCTGTGATGCGCCGTGTTCAGGCTCCGGCACGTGGCGGCGCGCGCCTCAGGCCAAGTGGGATCTGACGCCTGAGCGCCTGGATGAGTTGACTGATCTGCAGGCACAAATACTCGATACCGCAATGGGTTACGTGTCGGACACAGGAGCGCTTTACTATGCCACATGCTCGGTTCTTGCCGGTGAGAACGGTTCACAGGTGAACGCGTTTACGGCGCGCCATCCGGGCTGGCGTTGTGATGCGGACTGGCATTGGCCGGTGGATGCATCCGGGGACGGGTTCTTTCTTGCTCGTCTTTTACGAGAATAACGATGTTTGACACAACCTGAAGTAAGCGGTTACCGTCGTTCATCTCTGCAAGCGGCGAGTGGTTAAGTAGCAATTAACCTGTGGCAGCGCAGAAATGTGGGAACGATTCGGCTTGCAGGAGGTGCGCAGTGGCGGCGAACGCTGAAGGTTCAGGCAATCTGTCCCGATTGATCGGTGACGGCTCGGCGCGTGGGCACAGTCTGCTGCTTGCGGCTGTGTTGCTGGGGACAATGGGTGTCCTGGCGCCTGAGCCGCTGATTCAGATGGGCCTGCTGGCGGCTGCGGCGACGCTGATGCTGCTCGGCATTGCGGTGACCATGATTGTGCGACGCGACCGCTCCTCGCGGGATCGCACGATGCAGGCGGTGTCAGGCTTCATCGAAAAGGACAGTGCGCCCAGTTTCGTGTGTACCTCGGACGGTGCCGTGCTCAGCGCCAATGCCGCCGCCCGCGCGCGATACGCGACGCTGCGCGGTGAGACGCTGGCCGGCACGTTGCGCTCGACCTTTGCCAATCCGGGCGGAATTCTGTTCCGCCTCAAGGCGCTGGCCGACGTCGAAGGGGCCGCGCGCGAGGATATCGTGACCCGCAAGGGCCAAGTGCGGCTGGCCGTGCACGACATGGGTGACGACAATTTTCTGTGGCGGCTCGAGCCTGTCGCCGAAGGGGCGCGCGGTACCGACGGGCCCGGCCTGCCGATGATCATGCTGGGGCGCACCGATGCGATCCTGTATATGAACGACGCGGCACGCACGCTGGTTGGAAAGCGCGCGATGACGCTGGAAAACCTTTTTCCGGCGCTGCCACTCTCGATGGGCATGATCAACAGCCTCACGACCGAAAGCGGTCCGCTGGACGTGCTGGTGACGGCAGTGGATGCGGGTGCCGGACGTCAGGCCATGTACCTCTTGCCCGCGCCGGAGGCGACGCCCGGAAGCCACTGGCATGATTTCGAGGATCTGCCCGTACCGCTCGTTCGTTTCGCAACCGACGGGCAAGTCCAGAGCTTTAACCGCATGGCTGCAAACCTTGTGGGCGATACGCTGGTACAGGACGCGCATATGGGCGATCTGATGGAAGGTCTGGGCCGTCCGCTGGACGATTGGCTGGCCGAAACGGTGTCGGGCCGCGCCGTCCAGCAAACCGAATTCCTGCGCCTGCGCCGCACCGACAAGGAGACGTTTGTCCAGGTTGCGCTCAACCCAATGAAGGAGGGTGGCGAAAGCTCTGTGCTCGCGGTTCTGTCGGACGCGACCGAGCTGAAGACGCTGGAGGCGCAATTCGTGCAAAGCCAGAAGATGCAGGCGATCGGACAGCTTGCGGGTGGTGTCGCGCATGATTTCAACAACTTGCTGACGGCGATTTCGGGTCATTGCGATTTGCTGTTGTTGCGCCACGATCAGGGCGACGCGGATTTCAGCGACCTGATGCAGATCAATCAAAACGCCAATCGCGCGGCGGCTCTCGTGGGCCAGTTGCTCGCCTTTTCGCGCAAGCAGACCTTGCGGACCGAAGAGCTGGACTTGCGCGATACCATGGCCGATCTGACCCACCTTCTGAACCGTCTCGTGGGGGAAAAGGTGCGTTTGACGCTTACCCATGACCCCGTACTCCGGGCCATTCGCGCCGACAAACGGCAGCTGGAACAGGTGCTGATGAACCTCGTCGTGAATGCCCGCGATGCAATGCCGTCAGGCGGCGAGATCAAGATCGAGACCGAATGCGTGACGCTGCACGAACCGCTGGAACGTGACCGTGTGTCGGTGCCGGTCGGGGACTACGTGTGCCTGCGCGTTGTGGATGAGGGCGTCGGTATTCCGGCGGACAAGCTGCAAAAGGTGTTCGAGCCGTTCTACACCACCAAGCGGACGGGCGAGGGCACGGGGCTGGGCCTGTCGACCGCTTACGGCATCGTCAAGCAGACCGGCGGGTTTATCTTTGTCGACAGCAAGCTGGGGTCGGGGACAAGTTTTTCGATCATGTTCCCTGTGCTGGAGCGCTCCACCGCGCCGGCACCGATCGAAGCGCCGAGACAGGACAAGACCAGCCCTCAGAAGGGTGACGGCGTGATCCTGCTGGTGGAAGATGAGGCACCTGTGCGCGCCTTTGCCAGCCGCGCCTTGCGCCTGCGCGGTTACACTGTGCTGGAAGCTGACAGTGCGGAGGCGGCTCTGAAGACGCTTGAGGATGTCGACCTGAGCGTTGACTTGTTTGTGACGGACGTGGTCATGCCGGGCAAGGACGGACCAAGCTGGGTGCGCGAAGCGTTGCAGGAGCGGCCTGATGTGCGGGTTGTGTTCGTGTCGGGCTATGCCGAAGACAAGCTGAACGACCAGCGAGAAAAAATACCCAACTCAGTGTTCCTGCCCAAACCGTTTTCGCTCAACGATCTGGCCGAAACGGTGCACAGCCAGCTACACTGAACTGGTTCAACTGGTTGAAATACTGTCATAGAGCGCGAACTCCTCCGCGCATTTGCGGCGCAACCGCGCTTCGACATCTGGCGACAGCTCAGCTGGAATGGAGGGGGAGACGTTGTGGCGCTCGAGCGAGAATTGCACCTCCAACCGGTCCGACAAAAACGCCTGCAAACCTGCCTGATCCTCGTAGCGAAACAGGTGCGTCACGCCCGTGCCGTTGGGTTGCGTCTCCAAGAACCGCGCCTGGCTGCCCACATCCGCAAAACCCGGCTTTTTCCCCTTGAGATAGGCCAGCACGAAATCGTCAAAGCTGATGCCGTACGTGGTGTTGGGCTTGTCCTGCATGAAGGGCCGCTGGCGATACCGCCACCAACTGCTCAGCCAGCTGATCGGCTCGCGCATCACGGCCATCACCTCAAGCTCCGTGTCGCATACCTTGAGAAACATCGGCCGCACAAAACGATTGTACCGATAGACCGGCGCGTGTTTCAGCTCGGGCGGTTGCAGGATCACCATGTCCGCATGGGGCTGCAACGCTTCCTCATAGGCGGTTGTCCCGGTCTTGGGCACCGACAGAAACACCAGATTGGCCTTGTAAAACACCAGCATACCCGCAGCCCCGCCCAATTCGTCCGTTTTTGCTCTTGCGCGTAAACTACTCCTTAACCCCCTTTGGCAAAAGGTAGGTCGTGGAGAATTTTAATTGCAATGTTCTCATTTTGATCTCATAAGGAACACAAAGAGAACATCGAAGCAGCACGGCACCAATTGCCGCCCCGTCCGGGGTATGACACAAAGGACCAAACAATGGCGACGGCAGACCTTTTGAACATGACAGACAAGAAATCGGCAGACAAACAGAAGGCGCTGGACAGCGCATTGGCCCAGATCGAACGCCAGTTCGGCAAAGGCTCCATCATGAAGCTGGGCGACGAGGGGGCCATCCAGGATATCAAGGCGAGCTCGACAGGCAGCCTAGGTCTGGACATCGCGCTGGGTATCGGTGGCTTGCCCATGGGGCGGATCGTTGAGATCTACGGCCCTGAATCTTCGGGTAAAACCACGTTGACCCTGCATTGCGTGGCCGAGCAGCAAAAGAACGGGGGCGTCTGCGCCTTTGTCGACGCCGAACACGCGCTGGACCCGCAATACGCCAAAAAGCTGGGCGTGAACCTCGATGAGCTGCTGATTTCGCAGCCCGACACAGGCGAACAGGCACTGGAGATCACGGACACGCTGGTACGCTCAGGTGCGGTGAACATGGTCGTCGTCGATTCGGTCGCGGCACTGACACCCAAATCCGAGCTCGAAGGCGATATGGGCGACAGCAGCGTCGGCGTGCAGGCCCGCCTGATGAGCCAGGCCATGCGCAAGCTCACCGGCTCCATCAGCCGCTCCAACTGCATGGTGATCTTCATCAACCAGATCCGGATGAAGATCGGCGTGATGTTCGGCTCGCCTGAAACCACCACAGGCGGCAACGCGCTGAAATTCTATTCATCCGTCCGCCTGGACATCCGCCGCATCGGTGCGCTCAAGGACCGCGACGAAGTGGTCGGCAACGCGACACGTGTGAAAGTCGTCAAGAACAAGGTCGCCCCGCCCTTCAAGCAGGTGGAATTCGACATCATGTATGGCGAAGGTATCTCGAAAATGGGCGAACTTCTGGACCTTGGCGTCAAGGCTGGCGTGGTCGAGAAGTCGGGCGCGTGGTTCAGCTACGGTGACGAACGCATCGGGCAAGGCCGCGAAAACGCCAAGACATTCCTCAAGGACAACAGCCATATCGCGCTGGACATCGAGGACAAGATACGCGCCGCCCACGGGCTCGACTTCGAGATGCCCGAAGGCGAAAAGGTCGAGGACGACGATATCCTCGAGGCGTAACCCGTCGGGCACCGGGGACTCGGCCCAAAACGTCCCTGGCGCGCCAGACGTGGTGCGGACATATCCGGAGCGGGGTGTCACGACGGTGGCGCCCCGTTTCGTTTGTGGACACCGCCCAAGCGCGGCGCTATGTGAATGCGACCCGTTCCTGCCCAAGGCCACGCCCATGCCATCGCTCAACGACATCCGCTCGACGTTTCTGAATTACTTTGAAAAACAAGGGCATGCGGTGGTCCCGTCGAGCCCGCTTGTCCCGCGCAACGATCCGACCCTAATGTTTGTGAACTCGGGTATGGTGCAGTTCAAGAACCTGTTCACCGGGCTGGAACGGCGCGATTACACGCGTGCAACGACGTCGCAGAAATGCGTGCGCGCAGGGGGCAAGCACAATGATCTGGACAACGTGGGCTACACCGCGCGGCACCACACGTTTTTCGAGATGCTGGGCAATTTCAGCTTTGGCGATTACTTCAAGCATGAGGCGATCCCGTTTGCCTGGGAGCTGATCACCGGTGTGTTCGGCATTCCGAAAGATCGGCTGTATGTCACGGTCTATCACACCGATGACGAGGCGTTCGACATCTGGAAGAAGGTGGGCGTACCCGAGGACCGGATTATTCGCATCGCGACCTCTGACAATTTCTGGCAGATGGGCCCGACCGGCCCGTGCGGCCCGTGCACCGAGATTTTCTATGACCACGGCGATCACATCTGGGGTGGGCCGCCCGGATCGCCCGAAGAAGACGGCGACCGCTTTATCGAGATCTGGAACATTGTGTTCATGCAGAACGAGCAGTTCGAGGATGGCTCGATGGTGGATCTGGACACGCAGTCGATCGACACAGGCATGGGGCTGGAACGGATCGGCGCGCTCTTGCAGGGCAGCCACGACAATTATGACACCGACCTTTTCAAGGCGCTGATCGAGGCATCGGCGGATGCGACCGGTGTCGAGCCCTATGGCGACCAGAACGTACACCACCGGGTCATCGCGGACCACCTGCGGTCGACCTCGTTCCTGATCGCCGACGGGGTGATGCCGTCCAATGATGGGCGCGGTTACGTGCTGCGCCGGATCATGCGCCGCGCGATGCGCCACGCGCATCTGCTGGGGGCCAAGGACCCGGTGATGCACCGCCTGGTGCCGGGGCTCGTGCAGCAGATGGGGGCGGCGTACCCGGAACTCGGTCAGGCGCAGGCGCTGATCACCGAGACGCTGGAGGCGGAGGAGACGCGGTTCAAGCAGACTCTGGATCGCGGGCTCAAGCTGCTGGATGACGAATTGTCCGCCTTGCCCGAGGATGTTGACCTGCCGGGTGCGACTGCGTTCAAGCTCTATGACACTTATGGCTTCCCGCTGGACCTGACACAGGATGCGCTGCGCGAAAAGGGGCGTGGCGTGGACACGGATGGCTTTGACGCGGCCATGGCGGAACAAAAGGCCAAGGCGCGCGCGGCATGGTCCGGGTCGGGCGAGGCGGCGGATGCCACCATCTGGTTTGATGTCGCTGAGGCGCATGGCGCAACCGAGTTTCTGGGTTACGACACCGAAACGGCCGAAGGTCAAATCGTGGCGCTGGTCGTTGACGGCAAAATGACCGACACGGCTGGCGAAAGGACCGAGGTACAGATCGCCCTGAACCAGACGCCGTTCTACGCCGAAAGCGGCGGCCAGGTCGGCGACAGCGGGGTGATCCGCACCGATGGCGGTGAGGCCCAGATCACCGATACCCGCAAGACGGCCGATGTCTTCATCCACATCGCCAAGATCACAAAAGGCAGCCTTTCCAACGGCGGCGCGGCTGTTCTTGAGGTGGATCATGCGCGCCGGACAGCCATCCGTGCCAACCATTCGGCCACGCATCTGCTGCACGAGGCCCTGCGTGCCGCACTGGGCGAACATGTGGCGCAACGCGGCTCGCTCAACGCGCCCGACCGTCTGCGCTTCGACTTTTCCCACGGCAAGGCGCTGAGCCTGAACGAATTGAACGTCGTGGAGGCAGAGGTGAACAGCTACATCCGCCAGAACGCCACGGTGGAGACGCGGATCATGACGCCCGACGATGCGCGCGCCTTGGGTGCGCAGGCGCTGTTTGGTGAGAAATATGGAGACGAGGTGCGCGTGGTGTCGATGGGTACGCAGGCCGGTTCCGGCAAGGGGACGGGCGGCGACACCTATTCGCTGGAGCTATGCGGTGGCACCCATGTGCGCCAGACCGGCGACATCGGCGCCTTTGTCACGCTCGGCGACAGCGCCTCCAGCGCCGGGGTGCGCCGGATCGATGCGCTGACGGGGCAGGCAGCACTTGATTATCTGCGAGGTCAGGATCACCTGCTGGCCGAAACCGCAGTTGAGCTCAAGGCACAAGCGTCGGATGTGCCCGCGCGTGTCAAGGCGCTGCTGGACGAACGCAAGGCACTGGCGGCTGAGGTGGCGCAACTGCGCCGCGATCTGGCGATGGGCAGCGGTGCCGCTGCGGGTCCGGATGCCGAACAGGTCAACGGCACCGCGTTCCTTGCACAGGTGCTCAGCGGTGTGACCGGGCGCGACCTGCCGCCGCTCATCGATGAACACAAGGCCCGGCTCGGTTCCGGCGCGATCCTCTTGATCGCGGATGCGGACGGAAAGGTCGCCGTTGCGGCAGGCGTGACCGAGGACAAGACCAACACAGTCAGCGCCGTCGATCTGGTCAAGGCGGCTGTGGCCGAACTTGGCGGCAAGGGCGGCGGTGGCCGTCCCGACATGGCGCAGGGCGGTGCCAAGGATGCAAGAAACGCCGACGCCGCCATCGCTGCGGCCAAAGCGGTTATGGGAGGATAGGATGCCAGCACTCTGGATTGCGCATGTCACGGTCACCGACGAGGCGGCCTACAAGAAATATGCCGAGGGCGCGACTGTGGCCATTGCCGAGCATGGCGGCACGTTCATCGCCCGTGGCGGGCGTTACGTGCAGCTTGAGGGCACCGACCGCCCGCGTAACGTGGTCGCGAAGTTCCCGGACGTGGAGACCGCCGAACGCTGCTACCACTCGGACGCCTATCAGGCGGCCCTTGCCCATGCCCGCGGCGCGTCCGAACGCGAACTCCTGATCGTGGAAACGACCGAGTAACGTGTCCCTGTCTCTGTCCTGAAAAATCCCGGGGGTCTGGGGGCTGGCCCCCAGTCCCGTCTTACGACGCCCGCGCCATCCGCTTGCGTTCATGCGGGTCCAGATACCGTTTGCGCAGCCGCACCGCGTTTGGCGTAACCTCAACCAACTCGTCATCGTCGATATAGGCAATCGCCTCTTCCAGCGACATGGTGATCGGCGTGGTCAGGCGCACCGCTTCGTCTGTGCCGCTCGCGCGCACGTTGGTCAGTTTCTTGCCCTTGAGCGGGTTCACTTCCAGGTCGTTCTCGCGGCTGTGCTCGCCAATGACCATGCCAGTGTACACGTCAGCCTGCGCGCCGATGAACATGCGCCCGCGTTCCTCGAGGTTCCACAGGGCGAACGCCACCGACTGCCCGTTTTCCATCGAGATCAGCACGCCCGCGCGCCGTCCCGGGATCGGCCCCTTGTGCGGGGCCCATTCGTGGAACACGCGGTTCAGCACGCCGGTGCCGCGCGTGTCGGTCAGAAACTCGCCGTGATAGCCGATCAGCCCGCGGGACGGGACATGGGCGATGATGCGCGTCTTGCCCGCCCCTGCCGGCTTCATCTCGACCAAGGTGCCCTTGCGGGTGCCGGTCAGCTTTTCGATGACGGCGCCGGAATATTCGTCGTCCACGTCGATCGTTGCTTCCTCGATCGGCTCGTGGCGCACGCCATCGATTTCCTGAAACAGGACCTGCGGGCGCGAGATGCTCAGCTCGAACCCTTCGCGGCGCATGTTCTCGATCAGCACGCCCATTTGCAACTCGCCGCGCCCTGCCACTTCGAACGCGTCACCGCCGGGGGTGTCGCTGATCTTGATCGCGACGTTGCTCTCGGCCTCTTTCATCAGGCGGTCGCGGATCACGCGGGACTGGACCTTTTTGCCGTCGCGGCCTGCAAGGGGCGAGTCGTTGATGCCGAAGGTGACGGTGATCGTGGGCGGATCGATGGGTTGCGCGGGCAGCGCCTCGGACACGGACGGGGCCACGATGCTGTCGGCCACGGTCGCCTTGGACATGCCGGCGAGGGTCACGATGTCGCCTGCTTCGGCCTGATCGATGGGCTGTTGGCCCAGCCCGCGAAAGGCGAGGATCTTGGTGCAGCGAAAGTTCTCCATCAGGCTGCCGTCGCGTGACAACGCCTTGACGGTCTCGCCCGCCTTTAGCGTGCCGGATTCGACCCGACCGGTGAGGATGCGCCCGATGAACGGGTCCGAACCCAGCGTGGTGGCCAGCATCCGGAACGGCGCGTCCCGTTCCGCCACTTGGGTTGGTGCCGGCACGTGTTCCACGATCAGGTCAAAGAGGGCGGACAGGTCCGCGCGGGGGCCGTCCAGTTCCATGTCGGCCCAGCCGGACCTGCCGCTGGCATACATCGCCGGAAAGTCCAGCTGATCGTCATCCGCGCCCAGATTGGCAAAGAGGTCAAAGCATTCGTCGAGCGCGCGGTCCGGCTCTGCGTCGGGTTTGTCGACCTTGTTCAGCACAACGATAGGCCGGAGCCCCAGCGCCAGCGCCTTGGAGGTCACGAATTTCGTCTGCGGCATGGGCCCTTCGGCGGCGTCGACCAGCAGCACCACGCCGTCCACCATGCTCAGGATCCGCTCCACCTCGCCGCCGAAATCGGCGTGGCCGGGGGTGTCGACGATGTTGATCCGCGTGCCGTTCCATTCGACAGATGTCGCCTTGGCCAGGATGGTGATCCCGCGCTCGCGCTCCAGGTCATTGCTGTCCATGGCGCGTTCGGTCGTGGCCTGGTTTTCGCGATAGGTGCCCGACTGCTTGAGCAGTTCGTCCACCAGCGTGGTCTTGCCGTGGTCGACGTGGGCGATGATGGCGATGTTGCGCAGATCCATGATGGTCCTCAAGTAGCGAAGCGGTAGGACAATAGCTGTCCTCAAGTAGCGAAGCGGTAGGACACTAGGCGTCCTAAAGTAGCAAAGCGGTAGGACTTTAGGCGTCCTCAAGTCAGCACGATGATCATCCCATGCGTGCGTTGTTGCGGCCCATATAGCGCTGCGGTGCAGAAAGGAAGGCTTAGTGTGTCGCAGACCCGGAGAAGACCTGGATCACCACAATGCCGCCGATGATCATGCCGAGCCCGAGCACCGCGGCCACGTCCAGCGTCTGGCCAAAAACCGTCAGACCGATGAGCGCAATCAGCACAATCCCCAGCCCGGACCAGAGCGCGTAGGCGATGCCGACGGGGATGTATTTCAGCGCCACGCCGACAAAGTAGAACGCAACCCCATAGGCCAGCACGACAATCACCGTTGGCCCAAGCCGCGTGAACTGGTTGCTGGCCTGCAGCGCTGTGGTGCCGATCGTCTCGGCCGCGACTGCAACGATCAGGTAGATATAGTGCAGGGGCATGGCGCGGTCCTTTGGCTCAGACGGGCAGGGCGGTGCTGTCCTTGATCTCTTCCATAACGAAACTGGCGGCGACATCGGCGATGGGCACCTGCGCGATCAGGTGCTGATAAAGCTGATCGTAGTCCGCCATGTCCCGCACCCGCGCCCGCACCAGATAGTCCAGATCGCCGGTCATGCGATAGACGCTGAGGATGGCGGGCAAGGTGCGGGTGGCGCGGGCAAAGGCCGCCTGCCAGTCGGGATCGTGGCTGTGGGTGCGGATCTGCATGAACACCTGCAGCCCCAGGCCCAGCTTGACCGGGTCGACCAAGGCGACACGCCGTTTGATCACGCCCGCCTCCTCCAGTGCGCGCACGCGGCGCCACGTGGCATTGCGGCTGAGACCGACGGTATCGCCCAACATGTCCAGCGACAGGTCGCAGTCGGTTTGCAATGCGGCGAGGATTCGGGCGTCAGTCGGGTCGATTTTCAACATAAAGCATCAATACGTGGGAAAATCATATCAGTCAAACGTGGTAACACCGAAAATATGGGAGCCATTTGCCCGCGAGCACTGGCAGTCTGTGCACAGTTCAACAGGAGGTCCCCCATGTTTGCCCGTGTGTTTCTGCACCACCCCCGCTCCGTCGACGAAAGCTATCTTGGTCACGCGCGCTTTGCCTTTGGTTTTGCGCTGTCGCTGGCGGCAGCGACAGGGGCCGCACTGGTGCATGCGCTGATCCCCTGTCTGTTCGAAAAGACGGCGAGCCGGATTATCCTGTCACTGGCGGAGCGTGTGCAGCACCGCTAGCGCGCGACATAGCGGTCCTTGCGGTGGTTGGTGGCGATGATCAGGTTGGTCACCACGGCCCCCAGCAGGGACCATGCCACGGGTTGCCAGGGCAGGAACATCAGTGCCACCGCGAACAGGCCACCGTCAAAGATCAGCTGCGTATGGCCCGCCTTGAACCCGGTCTTGTCCTGCAGATAGAGCGCGAGTACCCCGATCCCGCCCAGCGACGCGCCGTGGCGAAACACGATGATCAGCCCCATGCCGATCAGCCCGCCCGCCAGCGGACTGGCAAGCCAGACGGGCAGGGCGTCAAAACTGATCGTGCGGGCAAAGAGCTCGGACAGGGCGGACACAAGCGCCACCGCGACAAAGCTCTTGAGCGTAAAGCTCAGCCCCATGCGCATCATCGCCAGCACATAAAACGGCAGGTTCAGCACAAAGAACCAGACGCCAAAGGACCAGCCTGTCGTGTAGGACAAGAGCACGCCCAGCCCCGCCGTCTGCCCGGTCACCAGTTGCGCATGGCCCAGCAATTGCACCCCGAGCGCGCACAGCGCCGTGCCCAGCAGGGCGGCTTGCGCGTCCTCGAGCGCGGTGTGGTCGGTGGTCTTGTGCGGTTCGGCCATGGGTCCGCGCTATCGCAGGCCGCGGGGCGTGTCAAAACCGTCCCTAGGCTGCTGTAGGCGGGATAGGTGCTGTGCCGAAATTCCCGGCAGTGGCGGCCAGAAAATCACAATTCGCCGCGCATTTACCACAATTTGTCCGCATTTGCCTGTCACCACGGCGGCAGCGCTTGGGGGCAGAGTCGCTGCAACTTTGGTCGAAACGCACGCGCATGGTGCGGGAATGTCCCGCTGATGCGTATGGAGAACAAGATGATGAAACGCCTGCTATGTGCTGCCGCACTGATCGCGACCCTGCCGTCGCTGGCTGCGGCCATCCCTGTGAAATGGGACGTGAGCGGAACCATCTTCAGCGGCGAGACCGTGTTTGACCCGATCTTTGGATTTGCGACGTTCGTATCCAGCGGCGTTGCCGACACAGCGGTGTCCGGCAGCTTTGTGTTCGACGCGGACACGCAAACGTTTTCCGACATCGACATCACGGTGGATGGAGACAACTCAATCGCCACATCATTGGGCGGGTTCTTCGATTATGATACAAGCCGCGGTGGTGCGACGTTTGGATTTGGCAATGGCGTAGACACAGCCACATCCAGCCGGGTGCTGTATTTTGGCGCAGAAGCGCCGCTGACCAATGCGGGCGGTTCGCTGTCGTCAACGGCGTCTTTCTCCTTCCCGGGTGTGACGCTGCTGGCCTTTGGCGATGTGAGCCTCAACGGCACGGCCGTTCCTTTGGCGCCGGTGCCGGTGCCTGCCGGCCTGCCATTGCTGCTGGCGGGCCTGGGTGCGGTCGCTGTCCTGCGGACGCGGCGGAAGGCCTGACGGTTTAACTTTAATCGAATTGTAAGCTTTGCGGGCAATCACTGCTCCAAGGGCTGCGCGGACTGTGTCCACGCCAAAAATCCAACCAAGGAATGTGAATGAAACACCTGCTGAGCACGCTTGTTCTGGCGCTGACCCCTGTTACGGCCGCTGCCATTCCGGTGCAGTGGGACGTCAGCGGCTCGATCTTTACGGGCAGCATGACGGGTGTGTTTTTCAATGGCCCCAACGAAGGCCCACCGGTCTGGTTTCCCGATCTCACTGCGACTGTCGATGTGGATGGTTCATTCACCTATAACGCCGACACCGACACGTATTCTGATATCAGCGTGACGCTGGACTACGCTGTGGAAAACAACGGTGTTTCCGGGCCCGTCGGGCCGTTTGACAACGTTTGGGATCAAGCGCCGTTTACGATGACCATGCCCGGCTTTGGCAACGCCGTTACGTTTTCGGAAATCACGCTGGCCGCTGCGGGTGGGAGCACCGGGAACGCGTTCAACCTGTCATTCTTTACCGCCGCGCCGCTGACCAATGCAGGCGGCACGGTTACCAGTGCGCTGGACTACTGGGCGCCCGCGTTCTTCTGGGCGGCGCGCGGTGACGTGACGCTGAGCGGTACGCCGGTGGATCAGCTGTCGCCGGTGCCGCTGCCTGCAGGTGGTTTTCTGCTGATTGCCGGTCTGCTGGGCCTTGGCGTTCTGCGACGTGGGTCCTAGCCAGCGAGTGCGGCGTTCAGGTTCTCGTCCAGCTTTTCCAGAAAGCCCATGGTGGTGAGCCACCCCTGATCGGGGCCGACCAGCAGGGCGAGGTCCTTGGTCATGTGGCCTGCCTCGACCGTGTCGACGATCACCTGTTCCAGCGTCTCGGCAAAGCGTTTGAGCGGCGCGTTGTCGTCCAGCTTGGCCCGGTGCTTCAGCCCGCCGGTCCACGCATAGATCGACGCGATGGAGTTCGTCGAGGTCGCTTGCCCCTCCTGATGCTGCCGGTAGTGCCGGGTGACGGTGCCGTGGGCGGCTTCGGCCTCGACGATCTTGCCATCGGGCGTCATCAACTGGCTGGTCATCATGCCCAGTGAGCCAAAGCCCTGCGCCACCACGTCCGACTGCACATCGCCGTCGTAGTTCTTGCAGGCCCAGACGAACTTGCCGTTCCATTTGATCGCGCAGGCCACCATATCGTCGATCAGCCGGTGTTCAAACCAGATGCCTGCCTTTTCGAAAGCGTCCTTGAATTCGGCGTCATACACCTCCTGGAAAATCTCGAGAAAGCGGCCGTCATATTGCTTGAGGATCGTGTTCTTGGTCGACAGGTAGACTGGCCAGCCCAGGTTAAGCCCGTAGTTCAACGAGGCCCGCGCGAAATCGTAGATTGAGGCGTCGATGTTATACATCGACATGAACACGCCCGGTCCGTCGGCCTTGTAGACCTCGTGTTCAACCTCGGTGCCGTCCTCGCCCACGAATTTCATCGTCAGGGTGCCGGCCCCCGGGAATTTCATGTCGGTCGCCTTGTACTGATCGCCAAAGGCGTGGCGCCCCACGACGATGGGCGCGGTCCAGCCTGGCACGAGGCGCGGCACGTTCTTGCAGATGATGGGCTGTCGAAAGATCACACCGCCGAGGATGTTGCGGATCGTGCCGTTGGGGCTGCGCCACATCTTCTTGAGGCCGAACTCCTCCACGCGCGCCTCATCGGGTGTGATCGTGGCGCATTTGACGGCCACGCCGACCTCCTTGGTCTTTTCGGCGGCGTCGATGGTGATTTGGTCCTCGGTCCGGTCGCGTTCCTCGATCCCCAGATCGTAGTACAGCAGGTCGATGTCCAGATAAGGCAGGATCAGCTTGTCCTTGATAAAGGCCCACATGATGCGCGTCATCTCGTCCCCGTCCATCTCGACGATGGGGTTCTCGACTTTGATCCTGGACATGCGCGCGGCTCCTTTGACTGTGCGGTTATCCGCGTCTCTAGCAGATTCCCGCAGGGAGGGATGGCACAAAAAGCCGCAGTCTGTATACATTCGTATGCATTGACGACGCGGTGCTGCTTCGGTAGGCCCGCGCACAACGATGCGTCACCCCGTGGCGCCTGTCACAAACCCCGGCAAATGAGGTGCGTCATGACCAATTCCCCCGATATCATCTACACCAAGGTTGACGAGGCGCCGGAACTGGCGAGCGCGTCGTTCCTGCCCATCATCCGCCGTTTCGCCTCTGCTGCCGGTGTCGAGGTCGGGGTCAAGGATATCAGCCTTGCGGGCCGTATCATCGCGACCTTTGCCGACCATCTGACCGACGCGCAGCGTCAGGACGACCATCTGGCGGAACTGGGCGAGCTGGTGAAAACGCCCGGTGCCAACGTGATCAAGCTGCCCAACATCTCGGCCTCGGTGCCTCAGTTGGTCGCCGCGGTGCAAGAGCTGCACGCCAAGGGCTACGCGCTGCCCGACTACCCCGAGGACCCGCAGACCGATGCCGAAAAAGAGGTGCGCGCGCGCTATGACAGCATCAAGGGGTCGGCGGTGAACCCGGTCCTGCGCGAGGGCAATTCCGACCGACGCGCGGCGCGTGCGGTCAAGAATTTCGCGCAGGCCAACCCGCATTCGATGGGCACATGGGAGGGGTCAAGCAAGACCAAGGTGTCGTCGATGTCCGGCGATGATTTCTACGCCAACGAGGTGTCGGCCACCATCACTGCCGCGCAGGCGGGCGATGCAAGGATCGAGTTCGAAGCCGAAGACGGCAGCGTGACCGTGTTGAAAGACGTCTGGCCGTTGGAAGAGGGCACCGTGGCGGACGCGACGTTCATGTCGGCGGCGTCGTTGGCGTCCTTCCTGACGGACGCCATCGCGGACACCAAGGCCGACGGCACCATGTTCTCGCTGCATATGAAGGCGACGATGATGAAAGTGTCGGACCCGATCATCTTTGGCCACGCGGTCAAGGCGTGGCTGGGCCCGGTCTGGGACACGCACGGTGCCGCAATCGCCGCCGCCGGGGGCAATCCCAACGCGGGTCTGGGCGATGTGCTGGCCGCCATCGACACGATGCCCAATGGCGTTGTGATCAAGGCCGAGATCGAGGCGCTCGACCGGCCCAGCATGTACATGGTCGACAGTGACAAGGGCATCACCAACCTGCACGTGCCGTCGGACGTGATCATCGACGCCTCCATGCCTGCCGTGATCCGTGCGGGCGGCAAGGGCTGGGACGAGATCGGGGCCAAAGGCGACACCAACTGCGTGATCCCCGACCGCTGCTATTCCACGATCTATGACGAGACGATCAACTTTTTCAAAGCCAATGGCGCGCTGGACGTGACGACAGCCGGGGCCGTGGCCAACGTCGGCCTGATGGCCCAGAAGGCCGAGGAATACGGCAGCCACCCCACCACGTTCGAAGCGCCCGCCAAGGGCACGATGCGCATCGTGCTGGCAAATGGCGACACGCTGCATGAGCACGCTGTCGCGGCGGGCGATATCTGGCGGTCCTGCACCGTCAAGAAAGCCCCGATTGAAAACTGGATCCAACTGGCGATGGACCGTCAGCGCCTCACGGGGTCCGAGGCGATATTCTGGCTGGATGCGCAGCGCGCTCACGACGCGGAGCTGATCAAATACGTGACCCCGGCGCTTGAGGCGGCGGGCGTGGCGGACAAGTTCATGATCATGGCCCCGCGCGAGGCGACGCGGCAGAGCCTCGAGACGATCACCGCGGGCAAGGACAGCATCGCCATCACCGGCAACGTGCTCCGCGACTACCTCACCGACCTGTTTCCGATCCTCGAACTGGGCACCTCGGCCAAGATGCTGTCCATCGTCAAGCTGATGCAGGGCGGCGGGCTGTTTGAGACGGGAGCGGGCGGCTCTGCGCCCAAACACGTCCAGCAGCTGCACGGCGAAAACCACCTGCGGTGGGATTCGATGGGCGAGTTCTGCGCGCTTGGCGAGTCGCTGAATTTCCTTGCCGATGCCAAGGGCAATGCCAAGGCAGGCGTGCTGGGTGCGGCGGCGGAGGCGGCGACCCAGGGCATCCTGGATCACGACCGCAGCCCGGGCCGCAAGGTGGGGCAACCGGACAACCGCGCCTCGCATTACTGGTTTGCCCGCTACTGGGCCGAAGCGCTGGCCGCTCAGACCGATGACGCCGATCTGGCGGCGGAGTTCGCACCGCTTGCCGCGAGCCTTGCCGAGAAAGAAGCGACCATTCTGGCCGAGCTTGCCGCGCACTCCGGCGCACCTGCCGATACGGGTGGGTATTTCCGCAATGATGACGGCCTCTGTGCCGCGGTGATGCGCCCGAGTGCGACGCTGAACGCGATCATCGGGTAAGCGGCAGCGCATATGCTGTTTCGGGCGGTCCACAACGGGCCGCCCGATTTCGTTTGGGGTATGCAAATCCGGCATATGTGTTGCGGGCGCGATGCGCTAGGCTGCGACAAAACACGACACATAAGGGGGGTGCCATGGGCCGCATACTGGTGATGCTCTGCGCCGCAGCACTTTTGTTGGTCACGGTAGGGGGAACCATGTCGAAAGCCGACGCACAGTATATCTGCTCGCCCATGTCCGGCGTTTTGATCGGGCCGGATGGCGCACCAGCGGCGGGCGTAGCCGTTCGCCGTGAATGGAGCTACAACGACCGGACCGACACCGACACGGTGGCCACGGATGCCGCAGGTCGGTTCGGTTTTGACGCAGTCGAGGCGCCGCGCAAGCGGTGGTTCTCGGGCCTTTCCACACCCGTCGTCCTGCAGCGCTATTACGCGGAAATGGGCGGCGAGGATGTCGAGATCCTGTACATCAACTCGCGCAGCCTTGATCCGCTGCACGAAACCGGCGGCGCGGATTTTGACGTGACCTGCGACCTGCGGCAGGCGCCCGCCAACGGCCCGCTGGGCTGGGGCCAATGCACATTGAACTGAACGAATTGAACCTGGGGACGGTTTTGACATGACTTTCAACATGCACGGTCGCAACGCGGCGATCATCGCCGAAGGTGCCTATGCGGTTGCCGCAGCCAAGGCGAGCACGTCGCGCGACGTCAAGGCCGACGCCGATACGTTCGCACAGCGCGAACAGGCCTTCGACGCAGAGGCCGAAACCGATGAGCCGAGCCTGAGTGTCGACGTCACCCCGATGGAGGCCGTGGTGAGCCAGTCGGGCGGCATAGTCAAGGAAAAGGCGGGCTTTGGCGTCTTGCTGGAACGGCATGGCGGCCAGAAGGGTGAATACATCTTTGCGATGCGCGGCACGACCGGGCCGATGGGCACGTCCAAGGATTGGATTTCCAATTACCAGATCGGGCTGACGCGGGGGCCCACCGGGTCTCTGGTGCATTCGGGGTTCATGGATATCTACGCGGGCATGCGCAACGACGTGCAGCGCATGATCAAGGGCGCCAATCCCGACCGCATCCACTTTGTCGGACACTCGCTGGGCGGGGCGCTGGCCACGCTGGCGGCGATCGACTTTGCGCAGAACGGCACGGCGACCTCGCACCTCTATACCTTTGGCGCGCCGCGTGTCGGCTCTCTGGGGTTGGGATCGGACGTTGTGCGCATGATCGGGGCGGAGCGGCTTAAGCGGGTCTATTCGATCTCCGACCCGGTGCCGATGATCCCGCTGTCGCCGTTTTGCCATGTCGGGCCGGGCTCCACCGGATTTGTGGACGACAACAAGGCGTTCTCGGGTCAGGCGCACAGCATGAAGGACAATTACATCCCCAAAATGCCGCTGACCGGCTGGCCACCGGAGTCGCGGATGTCGTCGAAATCCGACCCGGGCTATTGGCTGACGCAGGCCGAAGGGCAGTTGGGCAGTATAGGATCGAGCCTTGGCTATTTCTTCCTCGCCAAGGCGCTCAAGGCGATCCTCTACGCTGGCGCACACGTCATCTCAGCCACGATCACCATCGGGTTCACGCTGGCGGATGTGCTGATCGAGCTGATCCGCAGCGGCGCGCGCTTTGCCTCCAGGATCGGCGACTACCTTGTGCGTTTTGCCAAGCTGGCGCTGAAATTAGCCGGGGCTGCGGTGCGCGGCGCGTTGCAGGTGGCGGACCTCACGGTCAGCTTTCTGCGCTACATCCTCGATCTGGTCATGCGGCCGATCCGCATTGCGGCGTCAGCCGCGATGAACGTGATCACTTAGCGGCAAAAAACGCGTCAATCCGTGCCTTTGCATAGGCCCAGAGCGCCGGTGCGCCGCGCTTGATGGCCGGGGCCACGCGCGCCTCGATCCTGTCGGGGGTGACGTTGTATTCCGTCCAGCTGCCGCCGCCCGAGGCGAGGTTCTGCATGGGTGGCTGAAACCGGTCGAGTGCCTTTGCAAATTGCGCGCTTGGCGTTTGCGCGGCCTCGAATTCATCCCAGAGCGCGCGCAACGCATCACGCTGATCGTCGGGTAGCAGGCCAAAGATGCGGTCTGCCGCCGCCGCTTCCTGCACGGCGAGGCTGGCGGCATCCACATCGGCAAAGATCGGGGCGTCGCCGGCGTCGATCTCCACCAGATCATGCAGGATCAGCATGCGGATCACCCGGTCAATCTCAACCTCCGGCCCGGCCTGATCGGCCAGCACGAGGGCGTAGAGCGCCAGATGCCATGAGTGTTCTGCGCTGTTTTCAACGCGGGACGCGTCGGCCAGCGTCGTGGCCCGGTCCACGGATTTGAGCCGGTCCGCCTCCACCAGAAAGGCGATCTGCCGGTCGAGCCGTGTCACTCGGGCGTCTGCGCGCGGTGCGATTTCAGCTGCTGCGCCAGAAAGCGGCGCCCGGCATCGTTGGCCATCCGTGTGCGGATCGCGGTCAGGAACGCCTCTTCGAGGGTCTGGGAGGAGGCACCCAGCACTTCGCCGACTTTCATGAACAACCGGTCGTCATCGACCTCTTTCTGCACGGCGAGGCATTCCTCGGCCAGCTTGTTGGCCATTTCGGTGACAACCGGGTCCGCCATCAGCGCGAGGTCTCGGTCAGGCGGCGTTTCACATAGTCGGTGGTGTGGCCGATCATCGTGTCGAGATGCGGGTCCTCAAAGAAGTGGCCCGCGCCGTCGATCTGCGTGTGGGTGATCGTGATGCCCTTTTGCTCGTGCAGCTTGCCCACCAGCGCCTCGGTGTCGGCGGGTGGTGCGACGCGGTCTGCGGCCCCGTTGATGATCAGGCCCGAGGACGGGCAGGGGGCGAGGAACGAAAAGTCGTACATGTTCGCAGGTGGCGAGACGGAGATGAAGCCAGTGATCTCGGGCCGCCGCATCAGGAGCTGCATGCCGATCCACGCGCCAAAGGAGAAGCCTGCAACCCAGCAATGCTTGGAATTGTTGTTCATCGACTGCAGGTAGTCGAGCGCGGAGGCGGCGTCGCTCAGCTCGCCAATGCCTTGGTCATACTCACCCTGACTGCGCCCCACACCGCGAAAGTTAAAACGCAGGACGGTGAACCCCATCTTGAAAAACGCGTAGTGCAGCGCGTGCACCACCTTGTGGTTCATCGTGCCACCGAATTGCGGGTGCGGGTGCAGGATGATGGCGATGGGCGCGTCGCGCTCCTTTTGCGGGTGGTAGCGGCCTTCGAGACGGCCTTCGGGTCCAGGGAAAATGACCTCGGGCATATGCGGTTCTGTCCTCGTCGCGTCTTTTGGTCCGCCTGATTTCTTGACGAAATGTGTCGGGTACCTTAGAACGTTTCTAAATCGTTGGGCAGGACGCATATCCTGCGGTGGCAAAGCATGTATGGCCTGCGGGCTGTGACGTCAATCGGGGGCGTGAGGGATGAAGCTGTCGACAAAGGGGCGCTATGCGATGGTGGCGCTGGCCGACATCGCGCTGCAACCGGCGGACGCGTTGGTGAGCCTGGGCGATATCTCGGGGCGGCAGGACATTTCACTGCCATACCTGGAGCAGCTGTTCGTCAAATTGCGCCGGGCCGATCTGGTGACATCCGTGCGCGGACCCGGGGGCGGCTACCGGCTGGCGCGGGCCGCGTCCGAGATCCGTGTGGCGGAAATTCTGGCGGCGGTCGATGAGACGGTGGACGCGATGCACAAGGGCGCAGGGGCGTCGGGTGCGGCGTCAGGGTCCAAGGCGCAGTCGTTGACCAACAGGTTGTGGGAGGGTCTGAGCGCGCATGTCTACGTGTTCCTGCACCAGACGCGGTTGTCGGACGTGGTGGAGAATGAGCTGGCGCCGTGTCCGGCGGTGCCCAACCTGTTTGCGGTGGTCGATGATGGCTGATGTTGACCGGGGGCCAGCCCCCGGACCCCCGGAGTTTATTCGGCAAGATGAAGGATGGATCCGGTGAGCCGCGTCTATCTGGACCACAATGCGACGGCACCACTGCGCGACGAGGCGCGTGCCGCGATGCTGGCGGCGATGGATGTGGTGGGCAATCCGTCGTCGGTGCATGCAGAGGGGCGGGCGGCCAAGATGCTTGTGGAGCGGGCGCGGGGGCAGGTGGCGTCGCTGGTCGGGTGTGAGTCGACGCAGGTGGTGTTCACGGGCTCGGCGACGGAAGCGGCACAGACTGCCGCCTATGCGTTTGTGTCGGAGCAGGCGACGGTGTGTTCCGGGATTGAGCACGATGCGATCTGGGCCCATCACGACAATGAGAATATCTTGCGGATCGACGCGGCGGGCAGGCTCGCGCTGGAGCATTACTTCGACACGGAAATTCTTGGATCTGTGCGGCCACTCAACGCTTTCGCCGTCCAGAGTGCCAATTCTGAAACAGGTGTTTTTCAAGACGTGCAGGGGTCGATTTCCTATATTTCAGACCGCCTGCCACGACGTGCGCGTTTTCTGTGTGATGCGGTTCAAAGCTGGGGCAAGATGGGTTTTGAGTTTAGCGCGTGCGGTGCAGATGCGGCGATCGTGTCGGCTCACAAGTTTGGCGGGCCGAAGGGTGTTGGAGCCCTGGTTTTGAAGGCCGGCCTAGATGATCTCGAGCGTTCGCCGCTTGTCTCGGGCGGCGGGCAGGAGATGGGTCGCCGCTCAGGCACCGAGAATGTCATCGGCATCGCTGGATTTGGCGCAGCGGCGGAGGCCGCGCAACGAGATGTCGAGGCTGGCAAGTGGGGCCGGGTCGAGAAACTTAGAAATATTCTAGAAAGTGCCCTTGCTGACGCCTCGAATACTACTATTTTTGTCGGGAAAGACACGCCACGGCTGCCCAACACCTCATGTTTCATCACGCCCGGTTGGAAGGGTGAGACGCAGGTGATGCAGATGGACCTGGCCGGGTTTGCCATTTCGGCGGGCTCAGCCTGTTCAAGCGGCAAGGTCAAGGCCAGCCGGGTGTTGATGGCCATGGGCTATTCGGAGCGCGATGCGGCATCGGCTGTCCGCGTATCACTGGGGCTGGGGACGACTGAGGACGAGGTTTTGCGCTTTGCCGAGGCTTGGACGCAAAAATTGAAGAAACACGAGAGGCGGGCGGCCTGAGCCGCCATGCACGGAGGGAAATGTCTGATATGGACAATGTTGTAGATGATGTTGTGGTCAAGGACGGTGTCGATCAGGAAACGGTCGACGCGGTGCGGGATGTAAGCACCTACAAGTATGGCTGGGAAACGGACATCGAGATGGAATACGCCCCCAAGGGGCTGACGCCGGACATCGTGCGCCTAATCTCGGAAAAGAACGAAGAGCCGGAATGGATGACAGAATGGCGGCTGGCAGCCTATGAGCGCTGGCTACAGATGAAAGAGCCCGATTGGGCGATGGTCGACTATCCTGAGATCGATTTTCAGGACCAGTATTACTATGCGCGCCCGAAATCGATGGAGGTGAAGCCCAAGTCGCTGGACGAGGTCGACCCCAAGCTGCTCGCCACATATGAAAAACTGGGTATCCCGCTGAAGGAGCAGATGATCCTTGCCGGTGTCGAAGGGGCCGAAGATGCGCCTGCCGAGGGTCGCAAGGTGGCTGTGGATGCCGTGTTTGACTCCGTGTCCGTGGGCACGACCTTTCAGGCCGAACTGATGAAGGCTGGCGTTATCTTCTGCTCCATCTCCGAGGCGATCAAAGAGCATCCGGAGCTGGTCAAGAAATACCTCGGGTCGGTCGTCCCTGTGTCGGACAACTTCTACGCCACTTTGAACAGCGCCGTGTTTTCGGACGGTTCGTTCGTTTACGTGCCGCCGGGTGTGCGCTGCCCGATGGAGTTGTCGACATATTTCCGGATCAACGCCGAAAACACCGGTCAGTTCGAGCGGACACTGATCATCGCCGACAAGGGCAGCTATGTGTCCTACCTAGAAGGGTGCACGGCTCCGCAGCGCGACACCTCGCAACTGCACGCCGCCGTGGTCGAGATCGTGATCATGGAGGACGCTGAGGTGAAGTACTCCACCGTGCAAAACTGGTATCCGGGCGATGAGAACGGCAAGGGCGGCATCTACAACTTTGTCACCAAGCGCGCCGATTGCCGGGGCGACCGGGCCAAGGTGATGTGGACACAGGTCGAGACCGGCTCTGCCGTGACGTGGAAATACCCCTCCTGCATTCTGCGCGGCGATGACAGCCAGGGCGAGTTCTATTCGATCGCCATCGCCAACAACATGCAGCAGGCCGACACGGGCACCAAGATGGTGCACCTGGGCAAAAACACGAAATCGCGCATCGTGTCCAAGGGGATCAGTGCGGGCAAAGCGCAGAACACCTATCGCGGGCTGGTGTCGATGCACCCCAAAGCGAAGGACTCTCGGAATTACACGCAGTGCGACTCGCTGCTGATTGGCGACAAGTGTGGTGCGCATACGGTTCCGTATATCGAGGTGAAGAACAACTCGAGCCGTGTGGAGCATGAGGCCACGACGTCTAAGGTGGACGATGATCAGCTGTTCTATTGCCGCTCGCGCGGGATGGATGAGGAAGAGGCCGTGGCACTGGTGGTCAACGGGTTCTGCAAGGACGTGTTGCAGGCGCTGCCGATGGAGTTCGCGATGGAAGCGCAGCAGCTTGTGGCGATCTCGCTTGAAGGGTCTGTAGGCTAATTCCTGTGATGTCACACGAGGACAACAGCACTGTGGGGCGGGTTTATGAACACCCCAAGGCAGCCATAGATCGTCCCGGCTACGTGCGCGGCGCGGGCCCGACGACGCGTTTTGCCCAGACCATTTTCATCGCAGCATTCTCAGGTTTGATCGGTGCGGTGACTGGGTCATTCTGGGGCTTTGGTTTTGCCGGTTTCATCGGCGGGGCCATGACTGGCTTTGCCCTGCGCACCGCGTGGGTTCTCTTTGCAGCTCCTCTGCCTGATGACGAGTATTCGAATGGCAATTCACGCACCGAAGAAGAGGTGCGCGCTGCGCTGGCTGAGATCGAGGCGCGCAGGAAATGACTGGCCTTACGTCCCCCGCACCGGAACAGCCCAAGATCAAGCGGCACACCGTCTCCGACCTCGACGGCACGCAGCAGGGCGGGCTGGCTTTTGTCATTGCCGCCATCGCAGGTATGATCATGGCAGCTACGCTCGCGCCCGGCGCGCTGACATCCTTTTGGGTGTGGTTCGCGCTCTTGATGATGGCGGTCGCGGTGGCGTTAGGTGTGCAGCGCCTGTTTGCGACCAAGACTGAGGACGACGACAGATGATCATGACGACGACCTCAACCGTCGAGGGTCACAAGGTAACCGCCTACAAGGGCATCGTTGTCGGCGAAGCGATCATGGGCGCCAACGTGGTGCGCGATTTTTTCGCCGGGATCACCGACATCGTCGGGGGCCGCTCAGGCGCGTACGAGGCCAAACTGCAGGACGCGCGCGACACCGCGATGGGCGAGCTGCAGGCCCGCGCGCTGGCGCAGGGTGCCAATGCGGTGATCGGGATCGACCTCGACTACGAAGTAGTTGGGGACAGCATGTTGATGGTCAGTGTCTCGGGCACGGCCGTGGTATTGGAATAACGCGCGACACAAGCGCCAAAGGGAAGAAGCAGATGCTGAATATCAAGGACTTGCACGTAGAGCTGGAAGAAGAGGGCAAACAAATCCTCAAAGGTGTCGACCTCGAGGTCGAGGCGGGCAAGGTGCACGCGATCATGGGGCCGAACGGCTCGGGCAAGTCGACGCTGTCCTATGTCCTGTCGGGCCGTGATGGCTACGAGGTCACCGGTGGCAGCGCAATGCTCGAAGATCAGGACCTGCTTGAGATGGAGCCCGAAGAGCGCGCCGCCGCAGGCCTGTTCCTGGCCTTCCAATACCCGGTCGAAATCCCGGGCGTGGGCAACATGACCTTCCTGCGCACGGCCGTGAACGCACAGCGCAAGGCGCGCGGGCAGGACGAGATGAGTGCGGCCGACTTCCTCAAGGAAATCCGCGCCAAGGCCAAGGACCTCAAGATCGACGCCGAAATGCTCAAGCGGCCCGTCAATGTTGGCTTTTCCGGTGGTGAGAAAAAGCGCAACGAAATCCTGCAGATGGCGATGCTGGAACCCAAAATGTGCATCCTGGACGAGACAGACTCGGGCCTTGACGTGGATGCGATGAAGCTGGTGGCAGAGGGTGTGAACGCGCTGCGTGACACGGGCCGGGGGTTCCTAGTCATCACGCACTATCAGCGGCTGCTGGACCACATCAAACCCGATGTCGTGCACATCATGGCCGACGGTCGGATCGTCAAGACCGGCGGGCCCGAACTGGCGCTTGAGGTCGAAAACAACGGCTATGCCGACATCCTGGCAGAGGTGGCCTGAGATGGCGACGCCCGAACTCAAACCCGACGCGACTGCTGCGCGGCTCTTGTCGATTGCCAAGCCGGACGCCGCCGCATGGTCGCGCCCGGCGCGTGATGCAGCCGTCACGCGCGTCGAACAGATGCAACTGCCCGAACGGCGCGACGAGTACTGGAAATACACCCGCCCCGACACGCTGGTGCAGCCTGACGCGCCGCATGCCGCGCTGTTTCACAATGACGAAGGGCCGCTCTTTGACGACATGGACCGGCTCAAAGTCGTGTTCGTTGACGGCGTGTTCGACGCCGATGCGTCGGACGATCTGGCGATGGCGGGTGTGCACATTGACCGGTTGGCAGAGGCGGCGGACATCCATTGGGCGGCAGAGCTCTACGGTGTGCTGGAGGCTGACGGCCATTACGTGCCGCGCCCGCTGGCCGCGCTCAACACCGCTTATGCCAGCGACGGCGTGCTGATCCATGTGACGTGCAAGGCGGAAAAGCCGATCAATTTCATATACCTGCACAAGGATGAGGCGTCCGACGCGACGCTGCACCACCTGATCAAGCTGGACGCGGGCGCCGAGATGACACTGCTCGAGACCGGGCCGGCAGCGGCGCGGTTCAACAAGTGCATGGAGGTGGACGTGGCCGACGGCGCATCCTTCCACCATGTGCGCGCGCAAGGCCGCGACCATGAGCGGCGCGCAGTTACCCACAGCTTTGCCCGACTGGGTGCGGAATCGACGTTCAAGTCGTTCACACTGACCGTGAACGGGCGACTGACCCGCAATGAAAGCGTGATCACGCTGACTGGCGACGACGCGATTGCCCATGTGGCGGGCGCGTGCGTTGGTGACGGCGATTTCCACCACGACGACACCGTATTTGTCACCCACGACGCTGTCGGCTGCGAAAGCCGCCAGGTGTTCAAGAAGGTGCTGCGCAACGGCGCTGTGGGTGTGTTTCAGGGCAAGATCCTCGTCAAGGAAGGCGCGCAAAAGACTGATGGCTACCAGATCAGCCAGTCGCTGCTGCTGGACGATGACAGCCAGTTCCTCGCCAAGCCCGAGCTTGAGATCTATGCCGATGATGTCGCGTGCTCGCACGGCTCGACCTCTGGCGCGATCGACGAAGAGGCGCTGTTCTACCTGCGTTCGCGCGGTGTGCCGCATGGCGAGGCGACGAACCTGCTCACGCTTGCCTTCCTTGCCGAAGCGGTCGAGGAGATCGAGGATGAGGCCCTGCGCGACGCCATTGTCGAACGTCTGGAAGGCTGGCTAGAGCGTCACCGCGGTTAAAGCATGTCCATTTCGCGAAATATCGTCGCCACCTATCGCGGGCCGGGCGCGGTGATCCGTCGGCTGCTTGAACTCGGCCCGCGCGAGGACCGGGCGCTGGCCTACGTGATGGGCGCCTGCGCGCTGTTCTTTGTCGCGCAACTGCCGCGCCTTGCACGCGAGGCGCACCTGACGGGGCAAGAGCTGGACATGCTGATGGGCGGCAGCCTGATGGCGTGGATTTTCATCGCGCCGCTGCTGTTTTACGGCATCGCGTTCATCGCACGCCTGGTTGGCCGCGTGCTGGGGGGCAAGGGGTCGGCCTATGGCGCGCGGCTCGCGCTGTTCTGGGCGCTGTTGGCGTCGTCGCCGCTGCTGTTGCTGCACGGGCTGACCTCCGGCTTTGTCGGGCCGGGGATCGAGTTGCAGGCGGTCGGTCTGGTCTGGCTGTGCATTTTCCTGTGGTTCTGGATCGGTGGCAGCATCGCAATGGAGCGGCGCGCATGAAGTTCTGGACCGACCTCGCCGTTGAGACATTGCGCAGCCCGCAGGACGCCGCCGCCCGGATCATGGGCTGGCAGGTGCCGCGAACCGAACTCTATGTCGCTCTGCTTGCCGTGTCGGCCATGACCGCGCTGATCGTGGGCACGGTGTCGGCGCTCGGGCCCCCGCCTGACCCCGAACTGCTCGATGCGGTGCCGGTCCTGGCGCTGTTCCAGCGTCCGCTGGCGCTGTTCGTCCTCACCGCTGGTGGGCTGATCGTGATGGTGCACGCGCTGTATTGGGCGGGCAATGCGATGGGCGGGCAGGGTGATTTGGGCGATCTGATTGCGCTTATGGCGTGGCTTCAGGGTCTGCGGGTGGCCGCTCAACTGGTCATCCTCGCGCTCAGCACCTTGCTGCCGGGTGTGGCGGGGTTGCTGGCGCTCGTCGTCATGATCGTCGCGTTCTGGTTGATGCTGCACTTTATCAGCGCGGCGCTCAGGCTTGCCTCGCTCTGGCGCGCCTTCGGGATTTTGATTGCGGTCAGCGCGGGGCTCTTGCTGGGCCTGATGCTGATCATCACACTTTTTGGCCTCGCAGGAGGGGTGAACAATGTATGACGTGAACGCCATTCGCGCGGATTTTCCGATCCTGAGCCGCGAAGTGAACGGCAAACCGCTGGTCTACCTCGACAACGGGGCGTCGGCGCAGAAACCGCAGGTGGTGATCGACGCGATCACCAAGACCTATGCCGAGGAATACGCCAACGTGCACCGCGGCCTGCATTACCTTTCGAACCTCGCCACCGAGAATTACGAGAGCGTGCGCGGCAAGCTGGCCCGGTTCCTGAATGCCGGTTCCGAAGACGAGATCATCATGAACTCGGGCACCACCGAGGGGATCAACATGGTCGCCTATGGCTGGGCCATGCCGCAGATGGAGGCGGGCGACGAGATCGTCCTGTCGGTGATGGAACACCACGCCAATATCGTGCCTTGGCATTTTCTGCGCGAACGGCAGGGCGTGCAGCTGAAATGGGTGGACGTGGACAGCACCGGCGCGCTCGACCCGCAAAAGGTAATCGATGCCATCGGCCCCAGGACGAAACTGGTCGCAGTCACGCACATGTCCAACGTGCTGGGCACGGTGGTCGACATCAAGGCGATCTGCGCCGGTGCCCACGCCAAGGGCGTGCCGGTGCTGGTCGACGGCAGTCAGGCGGCCGTGCACATGCCGGTGGATGTGCAGGAGCTTGGCGCGGATTTCTATGCGATCACGGGACACAAGCTTTATGGTCCGTCAGGGTCCGGCGCGATTTACGTCACGTCCGAGCGCATGGCCGAGATGCGCCCCTTTATCGGGGGCGGCGACATGATCAAGGATGTGTTCAAGGACAGCGTTGTCTACAACGACGCCCCGATGAAGTTCGAGGCTGGCACGCCGGGCATTGTGCAGATGATCGGGCTGGGCGTCGCGCTCGACTACATGATGAGCCACGGCCTCGACGCCATCGCGGCGCATGAGGCGCTGTTGCGCGACTACACGGTCGAGCGGTTGGGCGGGCTGAACTGGCTGCAGATCCAGGGCACGACGCCGGACAAGGGCGCGATCTTTTCCTTTACACTCGACGGGGCGGGGCATGCGCACGACATCTCCACCATCCTCGACAAGAAGGGGGTCGCGGTGCGTGCGGGCCAGCACTGCACCGGCCCGCTGATGGAGCATATGGGCCTGACCGCCACCTGCCGCGCGTCATTCGGCATGTATAACACCACCGATGAGGTGGACGCGCTGGTCGATGCGCTTGAGCTGGCACATGATCTGTTTGGCTGATGTGCCGCGTGTGTCTGCATGAACGCGGACGACCAAGCGATGGATGAGCACTATAACGATCCAACGTTGGTTGCTCTTTATGATGTGGTGAATGCGGAACGACGGGATTTCGCATTTTACAGGTCCCGCATGCCGACGCCACCCTGTCGCGTGCTCGATGTGGGATGCGGCACCGGGCGTTTTGCAATCGAACTCGCAGAGGCGGGATATGCCGTGACCGGCATTGATCCGGCACCGGCGATGATCGCATATGCGCAATGCCAGCCCGGGGCGGAGGCGGTGCATTGGCATGTGGGCATGGCGTCAGATCTTGCAAAAAACCGGCTGTTTGACGTGGCTGTTATGACTGGCCACGCGTTTCAGTGCCTGCTGAGTGATGCACAGGTGCAGGACCTGTTTCAATCAATCTCGGAACGTTTGGCAGTCGGCGGCGCGTTCTGGTTCGAAACGCGCAATTCCGCGGTGCAGCCATGGCGGCTTTGGGCACTATCGCATGCCAACCCGCCCCTTGAACTTGGGGATGGTCGCCGCATGGAGGTCGTTCACGAGGTCGAGGCGGTGGACGGTGCATTTGTGACGTTCACAGAAAGCTACCATTTCGATGATGGCGACGTCAGTACCACCAAAAGCCGATTGCGTTTCATGACGTTGCCGGAACTCGAAACCGCTGCGCGCAAGGCGGGCCTCGCGGTGCACTCTGTTGCAGGGAATTGGGATGGAGCGGCGTTAGACGAGAACAGCCCGGAAATCATTGTCGAGCTTCGGCATGCCAGTGCTGTGGGCTAGCGCATGCGGTGTGGGCGCGCTGACGGAAACATTTGCAATTGCGGGTCGGAGTTCTGCCCGCTATAGGCTGCATCTGTGGACCCTTAGCTCAGCTGGATAGAGCGCTGCCCTCCGAAGGCAGAGGCCAGAGGTTCGAATCCTCTAGGGTCCGCCATTCTCTTACCACCTGAAACTCTTGCGCCAATGGATCGCATGCGAACACAAAAGCGCCCCTCAGGGCGCTTGTGACGGTCCGGCCTGACAGTGGTGGGGCGTCACCGTCCCCAGCTGCGCACCTGACCGCAATCCATATGTACAAAGTTGGAGCCAGAATACTTGCCAACACCACCGCCACGACATGCGGCTGCCGCGCGCGCCATCTGCGATACGGAACGGGTGGACAGGCGCAGGTCAGCGGCCTGACCCTTCATGTGCAACGAGTTCTTGGCTACGCCGCGACCGCGCGAGCGCAGCATGTTGTTGGTCTGCGGGCTGCGGTAGCCCGACAGCAGCATATACGGCTCTTCGGCATCCAGAAGATTATGCGCGGCGGCCATGATGTCCACCGTACGCAGATCAATCGCCTTGACCTGGCTGGTGCGCCAGTCGCGCATGAAGTGATTGATTTCCTTGACGGAGTCCTTGATGTACTTGCCTTCGATCCAGTAGATCATGTCGATCCGCTCACCGGTGCGGCCCGAATACATGCGCAAGCGGCGAATGTCGCCGGAGCCGCGCAAGAAGCCTGCTGCCTTGGAATATGTGGGGGCTGCCACGACGCTGGTCGCTGCAAATGCACCCAGCAATGCCCGGCGGGTCAAACCCGAAGAGGTGTAATCCGTCATATCACTGCGCCGTCCCGTACGCCTGTTTCCCGTGATGTTACACGGGCTCTGCTATCTCATCCCCAGATGCAACATTCTTATGGCATAAACCGATTCGTTTACCAAGGGCTGAATCCAGGTTTTTAAGGTCGCAAGTGCGTTGGGCAGAAACGTGCCCATATGTTGCAAAAACTGTAAAATCTTCTCGAACCCGGTGCAGGAGTGCATCAGCCAAAGGCGAAGGCACCGGCTCTTTGAGTTGTGAATGGACACGATTGGCCGCACATTGGGATAGTCCGATGACCGCGTCCGCAGCAAATGTACGAGGAACGACCATGACCGTGACGATTTTCCGCGCTTGGGTTTTTGCGCTTTTCGCGATGGCGGCGGCGCTGACATTCAGCCTGCCGACGCAAGCGACAGCTCAGGTGACCGCGTTTAAACAGGCTGTGGCCGAGGCCGCGGCGCGCGATGCCGACATTGCGGCGTTCTACAAGGCGAACGGGTACAAAAGCCTCTGGACCGGCAAGAGCGGCAAGGAACGCCAGCGGCGCGTGGCCCTTTTCCGCGCGCTCGGCCAATCGGGCAATCACGGCCTACCCACAGCCCGCTATGATGCGGCAGGGCTTCAGGCGCAGATGAAAGCGGCCAAGACACCGCGCGCGCGCGGTCAGGTCGAGGTCGAGATCAGCCGCACCTTCCTGCAATATTCCCGCGATCTGCAAACCGGTGTGCTGGTGCCGGGCCGGGTGGACCGGGCCATCGTGCGGCAGGTGCCATACCGTGATCGGACGTCGTATCTGGTCAACTTCGCCAAATCTTCGCCCTCCGGGTTCTTCAAGGCGCTGGCGCCCAAGACGACCGAATACAACGCCTTGATGAAAGAAAAGCTGCGCATGGAGCGGCTGTTGGCCAAGGGCGGATGGGGCCAGACGGTGCCTGCCAAGTCGCTCAAGCCCGGCCAATCAGGCGATGCCGTGGCGATCATGCGCAACCGGCTGATCGCGATGGGTTTTCTGCGCCGCACCAACACGCAGATCTATGACACCAACATCCAGGCCGCCGTGCAGCAATTCCAGCTGGCCCACGGGCTGGCCGCGGATGGCGTGGCAGGCCCGGGCACCATGGCCGAGCTGAACAAGGACGTGCAGACGCGGCTGCAGTCGGTCATCGTCGCGATGGAGCGGGAGCGCTGGGTCAATCAGGAGCGCGGCAAGCGCCACATCCTCGTCAACATCCCCGACTTTACCGCCAAGGTTGTCGACAATGGCAAGGTGACGTTCCAGACCCGGTCCGTGGTCGGGGCTAACAAGGACGACCGCCCGACGCCCGAATTTTCGGACGTGATGGAGTTCATGGTCATCAACCCCAGCTGGTACGTTCCCCGGTCCATCGTGACCAAGGAATATCTGCCGGCGCTCAAGCGCAATCCCAACGCCGTGCGGCATATCGAGATCACTGACAGCCGGGGCCGCAAGGTGAACCGTGGGGCCGTGAACTTTGCCCAATACACGGAAAAGACGTTCCCCTTTGCCATGCGCCAGCCGCCCTCCAAGGGCAACGCGCTGGGTCTGGTCAAGTTCATGTTTCCCAATGTGCACAACATTTACCTGCACGACACACCGGCCAAGAACCTGTTTGGCCGCGAGGTGCGCGCCTACAGCCACGGCTGCGTGCGGCTGGCCGATCCGTTCGACTTTGCCTACACGCTGCTGGGCAAGCAGCTGTCGAACCCCGAAAGCTACTTCCAGTCGGTGCTGGCCACGGGGCGCGAAACGCGCGTGGACCTGAAATCGCCGGTGCCGGTGCACATCATTTACCGCACCGCTTTTACTACGCCCAAGGGGCACACGCAGTACCGTCGCGACATCTATGGGCGGGATGCCAAGGTCTGGCGCGCGCTCAGAAATGCCGGGGTGGCCCTGCGCGCCGTTCAGGGGTAAATCCTGCCCCTGACGGCAAAGGGGATGCAGATGCGCTATACCGTGGGTGAGATTGGGGCGGCCTTGCAGCTTGAGGTGCTGGGCGATCGGGATATCGTGATCACCGGTCTTGCGGAGCCGGGCGACGCGGGTCCCACGGACCTCGCCCTTGCGAGTTCTCCGAAATACGCAGACGCCCTCGGGGCAGGGCACGCCCGCGCGGCGCTCCTGTGGGCGGATGCGGATTGGGAGGCATTGGGGCTTGAGGCTGCGATTTGTCCGCCGCGCCCCCGATTTACCTTGTCGGGGCTGACCGCCCTCGCTGATCCGGGTCAAAATTTTGGCGCTGGCATTCACCCAAGCGCCGTCATTGACCCCACCGCCGAGATCGGTGCGGATGTCAGCATCGGTGCAGGTGCGGTTATCGGAGCGGAGGCGCATATCGGCGCGGGCAGCGTGGTGGGCCCGCTCAGCTTTGTCGGCTGGGGCGCATCGCTCGGGCCGAACGCCTACCTGCGCGAACATGTCAGCATCGGGGCCAAGGTGCGCATCGGCGCGCGGTTCATCGCCCAACCGGGCGCACGCATTGGCGGCGACGGATTTTCCTTTGTCACACCGGAGAAAAGCGGCGTCGAAGAGGTCCGCGAAAGCCTCGGCGATCAGGGCCAGAGCACGGTCCAGCCCTGGGCGCGGATCGCCAGTCTGGGCGCTGTCGTGATCGGCGACGATGTGGAAGTTGGCAGCAATTCCGTGATCGACAGCGGGACCATTCGACCAACACGTATCGGAGATCGCACCAAGATCGATAACCTTGTCCATATCGGCCACAACTGCGTCATCGGTGAGGACAATCTGCTTTGCGGTTGCGTCGGCATCGCCGGTTCGGCCACCGTCGGCAATTTTGTGGTGATGGCCGGGCAGGTCGGCGTGTCGGACAACATCAGCATCGGCAACAATGTCGTTCTCGCCGCTGCCAGCAAGGTGCTGACCTCGGTGCGCGATGGCAAGGTGATGATGGGCTACCCGGCGGTCGAGATGAAAACCAATCTGGAGGTGTTCCGGAATGTACGGCGTCTGGGCCGCGTGCTCCGTGACGTGACTGACCTTAAGAAAGCGGTTTTCAACGCGGGCTCCAGTGACTAAATCTGCGCTGGAACGGCAAGGGGGCGGCACAATGAGCATCAAGGGCAGGGTGGTTGACATCATCGCGGAACAGGCGGTGCTGGAACCCGGCGACGTCACCATGGACAGCACCCTCGACGATCTGGGCATCGACAGCCTTGGCCTCGTGGAAAGCATCTTTGCCATCGAGGAGGAGTTCGATATTTCGATCCCCTTCAACGCCAATGAGCCCACGCAGAGCGATTTCGACATCTCCAGCGTGCAGTCCATCATCTCCGGGATCGAGGCGCTGATCGCCGAGCAGAAGGCCTGATGCACCGCGTTGTCATTACCGGCATGGGCACCGTGAATGCTCTGGGCCATGATGTGCCCGAAACGCTCGAGGCGATGCGCGAAGGGCGCTGTGGCATCGGTGATCTCGACTTTCAGGATGTGGACCGGCTGTCGATCAAGATCGGCGGGCAGGTGCGGGGGTTCGAGGCCGAAGGGCGCTACAACCGCCAGCAGATGAGCCTTTACGACCGGTTCACGCAGTTCACCCTGGCCTCCGCCAAGGAGGCGATCGAACAGTCGGGGCTGACATTCTCGGGCGATCTGGCCGCAAAATCCGGCGTCGTGCTGGGCACTGCCGGGGGTGGGGTCAGCACGTGGGATGCCAACTACCGCTCCGTCTACGAGGCGGGCAAGAACCGCGTGCACCCGTTCGTGGTGCCCAAGCTGATGAACAACGCCGCCGCCAGCCATGTGAGCATGGAATACAACCTCAAGGGCCCGTCCTTTACCGTCTCGACCGCGTGCGCCTCGTCGAACCACGCCATGGCGCAGGCGTTCCAGATGGTGCGCTCGGGCCTGGCGCCGGCGATGATCACGGGCGGGTCGGAATCCATGCTGTGCTTTGGCGGGGTCAAGGCGTGGGAAGGGCTGCGCGTGATGTCCAAGGACGCGTGCCGCCCGTTCAGCGCCAACCGCAACGGCATGGTGCAGGGGGAGGGCGCTGGCATCTTCGTGTTCGAGGAATATGAACGCGCCCGCGCGCGCGGCGCCGACATCCTGTGCGAAGTGATCGGTTTCGCCATGTCTTCGGATGCCTCCGACATCGTGATGCCGTCCAAGAACGGGGCCGCACGGGCCATGTCCGGCGCGCTGGCGGACGCGCGGGTCGACCGGTCCGACGTCTGCTACATCAACGCGCACGGCACTGGCACGGCGGCCAACGACAAGACCGAATGCGCAGCTGTGGCGGACGTGTTCGGACCACACGCCGACAGCCTGATGATCTCGTCCACCAAATCCATGCACGGCCACCTCATCGGCGGCACCGGTGCTGTCGAGCTGTTGGCGTGCATCATGGCCCTGCGCGACGGCGTGATCGCGCCAACCATCGGGTACGAGGAACCGGACCCGGAATGTGCACTCGACGTCGTGCCGAACGAGGCGCGCGAGGCGAAGGTCAACGTCGCCATCAGCAACGCCTTTGCCTTTGGCGGCATGAACGCCGTGCTTGCGCTGCGCGCCATCTGAGACGGCGCGCGGGCGTTTTCGGGATGCGGGCCTAAAGTGGACGAAGCCACCTGGCGTGGCCTCAACCCCACTTCTATGCGTTAGCTTTTCGCTCATCCTGTCCGATGGGCGCCCGCACGATCAGGCTAGATAGGTGCGGAACCACGCAACCATGCGTTCTTGGGCGAGCTGCGCGGCAGCTTCGTCGTAGCGCGGTGTCGTGTCATTGTGGAAGCCATGGTTGACCGCCGGATAGACGTGGGCCTCGTAAATTTTGTCGTTTTCTTCCATCGCCTTTTGAAACGGGGGCCACATTGCGTTGATGCGCCGGTCAAATGCTGCAAGCTGAACCATCAGCGGCGCCTCAATCCCCGGCACTTGATCCGCGTCCGGGAATGAACCGTAGAACGGAACACCAGCGGCCATTTCCGGATAGGCGGCGGCAAGTCTGCTTACGACGCCGCCGCCGTAGCAAAATCCCGTTGCACCAACTTTGCTGTTCGTCCCGTCGAGAGCTTGCAGGTATTCAAAACCCGCGAAGAAGTCGTTCAGCAACTGGCCTTGATCGAGCGTGCGCTGCATCGTGCGACCTTCATCGTCCGTGCCGGGGTAGCCACCCAGCGAGGACAGGCCGTCCGGTCCCATGGCGATGAAACCAGCCTTGGCGAGGCGACGGACGACGTCGCGAATATATGGATTCAACCCCCTGTTCTCATGCACCACGAGCACAGCCGCAGGCGGTCGTTCGGGATTGATCTCGGCAGGACGGACCAGATGGGCGGTGATATCGCCGGTGCCGTTCGGGCTGCTGTAGACGATATCCTCACCCACGATATCCGCATCATCTTCGGCAACCTGTTGGGCCAGCACGTAGTTCGGCGAAAGCGTGCTCAGGATCGCCGCGGCGGTCAAACCACCGACCGCCCATTTGCCCGCTTGATCCAGGAACTCTCTCTTCGAGATTTTCCCATGAGCATAATAATCGTACAGGTCCAGAAGGTCCTGATCAAAGTCTGCAGCCGTCAGGCGGCGGTCGGGTGTCTGATCGTTCATTTGCAATCTCCCTTTTGATTTATCGCTGAGCAGCTGTGGTTCGGAGCACACTCAACCGGTTTGGTGATCAACAGTGCGTTCTGGCGGCTATTGCAGAAAGCTGAGGCTATAGGGCGGTGGGGCACGGAAACTATGCGGCGAAACGGACATTCGAGCAAATTCAGGCTTTGCACGCTATCAGCTGTGCCGGGACTAAAGGGCCGGGCCCCATTGTAAGGCCCCGGCACGGGCTGCACAGACTATGTATAAAGCGACGGCACGCCCAGTTGCGCATGAATGTCGTTGACGCTTTGTGCGTCCATTCCAAGTCCTTGGGCGAGGGCGTGCAGGTGTTGCGCCTCCGCCTGATTGTCGAGATCGATGGCCAGCAGCGACATGGCGTAGACTTGCGGGCCCATGCCCTGCGGCACATCCGCCACAAGCGCGTCGACATCCACCGGTTTGCCCATCTCGGCGCGCAGGAATGCGGCCTCGTCGGCGTCTATATCGCCGCCCAACTGCTTCATCAGCTTGTCTTCTTCGCCCTGATCCAGCTGGCCGTCGGATTTGGCTGCCTGGATCATCGCGCGCAGCATCAGCGCGGCCGCCGCCTCCTGATCGGCGGTCGGTTCGATCACCGGCTCGGGCGTTTCGGTGAATTGCGAATTCAGCACCTGCCCAAAGCTCGCCCCGTTATCCGCAGGGCGCGCTGCCGCGCGGCCCCCCAGCGCGCCCATCAGGCCCGCCGCACCGCCGCCCGCGGCCAGACCGCCCAGCATGCCTTGCAAGCCGCCGCCCTGCGCGCCGCCCAACCCTTCGAGCAGGCCACCGAGGCCACCGCCGGTACCTCCGGCGCCGCCCATCAGACCGCCGAGCATGTTTTGCATCCCGGCGCCACCTGCGCCGCCCTGCATGCCGCCCAAAAGGCCGCCAAGGCCACCACCTGCGCCGCTGCCCGACCGGTTCATCATCGCGCTCGCGCCTTTGGCCACGGCCACGCCGATGGCCACCTTGGCCAATGTGCTCATCAGACTCATGTGTATCTCCCCCGAAATCAGAATCGTACGCCACCAGCCTTGCACGGTTTGCGCCGCGTGCGGCGGGGAATTCGCGCCGCACATTGACATTTGCCCCGCGACCTCGGCCAAGTCCCGCTTATGGACCGCAAATCCCATATCGACCTGTTCGGCATTGTCGCGCTGACGCTGTTTTCGCTGAACCTCGGCTTCAATCAGGCGGTGATCAAGTTCGCCAATGGCGGCTTTCAGCCGGTGTTCATGGCCGGGCTGCGCTCCGCCGGGGCGCTGGTGTTGCTGGGTTTGTGGATGTGGGCGCGCGGTGTGCCGCTGCGCCTGCCCGCGATGGGCCGCACGGGTGGAATCATTGCCGGGCTGCTCTTTGCGATCGAGTTCATGTGCCTGTTCTGGGCGCTGGATCTGACGACGGTGGCACGGGCGTCCATCGTGTTTTATTCCATGCCCGTCTGGCTGGCGCTGGCCGCACATGTCCTGCTGCCGGGCGAACGGCTGACCGCGCTGCGCAGCGTCGGGCTGGTGCTGGCGATGGCCGGCGTCGTGGTGGCGCTGGCGGATCGCGGGTCGGGGCCGGGCAACCTGCTGGGTGACTTGATGGCGCTGGGGGCGGCGCTCTGCTGGGCGGGCATTGCGCTGTGCGTGCGTGTCACGGACCTGTCGCGCATCCCGGCCGAACAACAGCTGTTCTGGCAATTGCTGGTCTCCGCCCCGGTACTGATCGTGGTTGCCCCGGCCTTTGGCCCGTTGGTGCGGGACCTTGCGCTGGTTCATCTTGTGGGCCTCAGCTACCAGATGGTGTTCATCGCCAGCTTTGGTTTTCTGTTCTGGTTCTGGCTGATGAAGATCTATCCCGCCTCGGGTGTCGCGTCCTTCAGCTTTCTGTCGCCGGTCTTTGCCGTGGTGCTGGGCTGGGCGCTGCTGGGCGAGGCGATTGGCCTGCGCATCTGGCTGGCGCTTGGGCTGGTGGCGGTGGGGCTGGTCCTGATCAACCGCCGCTAGGTGCCGCAGAAGGTGGCAGGCACCACCTCCTCCTGTGTCGGCGGACGGCGCATATCGTCAAAGGTGGCGGGCACGTCATAGGGCTGCGACAGTGCGTCCGTCAACCGCTTGAACGGGTCCATGTCACCGCCGACGGCGGCCTCGATCATCTCTTCGATCCGGTGATTGCGCGGGATGATCTGCGGGTTGGCGCGAGCCATGACATCCGCGTCAGGCTTCAGCTTGCGCCACTTGTCCTCCCACGCGTCAAAGGCGTCGCGGTCGACAAAATGATCGCGCGCCGCATCCGTTCCCAACGCGGCAAAGGCGTTGGTGAAATCAGCACCATCCGCCTGCATCAAGGCCAGCAATTCCTCGATCAGTTGCTGGTCTTCGGCCCGTGGCTCCGTCAGCCCGATCTTGGCCCCGAACCGGCGCAGCCAAGCCGCTTGCAACTGACCGGGCATGGCGTGCACGATGGCGGTGGCCTGTTCGACGGCGGCGTCCTTGTCGTCCATCAACTGGATCAGCGCGGTGGCCAGCTGCGCCATGTTCCACACCGCGATACGGGGCTGGTTGCCATAGGCATAGCGCCCCATCTGGTCGATGGAGCTGAACACACGCCCCTCATGATAGGCGTCCATGAACGCGCAGGGGCCGTAATCAATCGTCTCGCCCGAGATGGTGCAATTGTCGGTGTTCATCACCCCGTGGATGAAACCCACCGACATCCACGCTGCGACCAGTTCGGCCTGCACCTGGCACACTGCCGCCAGCAAGCCCAACGGGCCGTCGGCCTCCGGATGGTGCCGCGCGATGGCATAGTCGGTCAGCGTACGCAGCTCATCGATATGCCCGCGATGGGCAAAGATCTGGAACGTGCCGACGCGCAGGTGGCTGGCTGCCACACGGGTCAGCACGGCGCCGGGCAGGGGGCCCTGCTCACGCAGCACCGGCTCGCCCGTGGCGATGGCGGCCAGCGCACGGGTCGTGGGAATACCAAGCGCGTGCATCGCCTCGCTCACCACATATTCGCGCAGCACCGGGCCGAGCCATGCGCGCCCGTCGCCCATGCGGCTGTAGGGCGTGGGGCCGGACCCCTTGAGCTGGATGTCGCGGCGCACGCCCGTCTGGTCGATCACTTCGCCCAGCAGGATCGCGCGCCCGTCGCCCAATTGCGGGTTGTAGCTGCCGAACTGGTGCCCGGAATACAATTGCGCCAGCGGCGCCGCACCATCGGGCACGGTGTTGCCCGCGAACACGGCAGGGTCCTGCCCGGTGATCCCCAGATCTGCCGCAAGTGCTTCGTTCCAGGCCAGCGTGTCGGCGGCGCGCACAGGCGTCGGATGCAGCCGGGTGTAGAACGCGTCCGGCAGGGTGGCATAGCTGTTGTCAAAGGGGATGTGCAGGCTCATGCCTCGCATATAGGTGCAATCGGCGGGCGCAGCCAGCACACCTTGTCGTTCCACCAGTCGCACTACGTCCTGTCCCAGAACATCTGGACAAGGAGAGACCCATGGCCGCGACATCCAAGGTTGGTGTCCAACTTCGGGACCGCCCGGAATTCCACAACAAACCCAAACCGTTGACCATGACAGCTGAGGCGACCGTGTTTGATGCGGTCCAAGCGATGAGCGAAAAGAACTTCGGTTCGATATTTGTCGTCGATGACGATCAAAAGGTGGTCGGTGTCATGACCGAGCGGGACGTGATGCGCAAGGTCGTCGGCGAAGAGCGTGATCCCAGGACCACCACGCTCGACGCGGTGATGACGCGGAACCCTCGTGTCGCCAAAGAGACGGATGACGTGCTGGACTGGCTGCGGATCATGTCGAATGACCGCTTTCGTCGCCTGCCCGTGGTCGATGCGGAAAACCGCATCCAGGTGGTGTTCACCCAGGGCGATTTTGTCAGCTACACGTGGCCTGACCTCGTGTTTCAGGCATCGCAACTGGCGCGGGCAACCTTTGCCCGGAACTATGCCGTTTGGCTCGTCGGTGGCGGGATCGCGCTGTATACCCTGCTGATGATCCTCGTTGTGCGATCGCTCTAGGCTAGAGCTTGCGTGTCATCAGGTGGTAGCCCTTGCGCAGGCCAAATCCGCAGCGCGCATAAAGCCGCTGCGCCGCCTCGTTGTCCTCCGCCACCTCAAGGTGCAGCGCCTTGACCCCGGCAGCGGCCAGCGCGCGGGGCAGGGACAACAGCACCTCGCCCGCCACACCACGGCCGCGCACGCCGGGGCGCACGAATATCTCATCGACAAACCCGTCCATACCGCCAAACTCCACCGACCAGCCAAAGGTCACGATCACGTAGCCGATGGGCGCGCGCGGCGGGCCGATCAGGTAGGCCGCACCGTGCGGTATCCCGTCGAGCAGCGGTTGCAGGCCCGCGTGCCGCGCCTCGGCGCTCAGGCTGATGCCTTCTTCGGCATGAAAGGCCGCAACCAGCGTGTCGAGCCGTTCAAAATGCTCGGACGTGGCGAGGGTCAGCGCGGCACTCACAGCCGGGCCAGCCGGTCTGTCAGCAGGGCAAAGAACCCGTCCGCATCGATATCGCCCATGAAGGTGGCGTTGGGCGCGCGGTCCGTGACGCCCCACCAGTCCGCGACCGTCATGCCAAGCGTCAGGGGCGAAGCCGTCTCGACCTCCACGTTGACATGTCGACCGGTAAAGAGGTCGGGCCGGATCAGGTAGCCAGTCACACACGGGTCATGCAGCGGCGCGCCGGCGGAGCCGTATTTTTCCTTGTCGAAGCGCTCGAAAAAGTCGGTCATCTGCGCCACAGCAACCCCCGCAGGCGTGCCAAGCGCGCGGAACGCGTCGTTGCGCGTCTTCGTCACCAGCGCCTTATGCGTCAAGTCCAGCGGCATCACCACGATGTCGATCCCGGATCTGAACACGATATCAGCCGCTTCGGGATCGACATAGATGTTGAACTCGGCAGTGGGCGTGATGTTGCCGACCTCGAAATAGGCCCCGCCCATCAGGACGATCTGCTGCACGCGTCCGGCAATCTCCGGCGCGCGTTGCAAGGCCGTGGCGATGTTGGTGAGCGGCCCAAGCGGGCAGAGCGTCACCGTGCCCGGTTCCTCGGCGCGCACGGTGTCGATGATGAAATCGACCGCATGACCGTCCGTCAGGGTCATGGTCGGGTCGGGCAGGTCCGGTCCGTCAAGCCCGGTCTTGCCATGCACATGCTCCGCCGTGACCAGCTCGCGGCCCAACGGGCGGTCGCAGCCCGCGTAAACCGGCACATCCGTATTGCCCGCCAACTCGCACACGATCAGGGCGTTCTTGGCCGTCAGCTCCAGCGGGACGTTGCCCGCCACGGCCGTGATCCCCAGCACTTCGATCTCTTCGGGGCTGGCCAGAGCCAGCAGGATCGCGACGGCGTCATCCTGGCCGGGATCTGTGTCGATGATGATCTTGCGGGGGGGCATCTCGGACCTCGTGGTTTTGGCGGCACCGTGGCCAGTTTGGCACCCGATGTCCAGAAGCGAGGGGAGCGCTTGCGCAATTCCTTGCGCGCCTTTGCGCCCTGTCGTAACGCTGCGCCATGGCCGCTCAACCGCTCTTTATCCATGCAGGGGCGCACCGCACCGGAACCTCGTCATTCCAGATGTGCCTGCACGAAAACCGCGCCCTGCTGGAGGCGCGGGGCTGGGCGCTGTCCTACCCCAGGCGCGACGGCATCCCGTCGGGCTCGGCCTCTCTCAGGCTGCCGCGCCCCCGCGACGAACAGCTAGGCGGGATCACCGTCAGGGCCACTCGGCGGCTCGCGGCGCAAAGCGGTGGACGCCCGATGATCCTGTCCGAAGAGAACATACCCGGGCGCATGCTGCACTTTATGAAGGGGCAGTTTTACCCCGCAACGGAAAAACGCTGCACCGTGCTGCGCGCGGCTTGGGATGGCCCGATCGGACATGTGCTGCTGGTGGTGCGTCCCTATGATCAGATGTTCGTGTCGAGCTACCGCAAACGGGCCGAGGACAACCGCGTGCCCGCCTTTGACGGGCTTCGGCCGAACTTTTTGCGCATGGACCGGGGCTGGCCCGAGATCGTGGGCATCCTGCGCGACACGCTCCGGCCCGAGACGCTGACGGTCTTGCCCTACGCCGCGCGCGGCACCAGCGCCGCACTACTCGCCCGGCTGGTGCCAGACTTGCCGGTGGATGCGCTGCGTGAACCGGCGCGGGACGTGAATGTCAGCGCGACCGATGCGGCGCTGATGGCGCTACAGGCGCAATACGCCAAGGGGGAGAAACTGGCGCGCCTGGACTGGCAGGCAGTGGTGACGGCTCATGCCGACGACAAGACGCCGCGCGGTTTTGCAGCCTTCGACGAGGGCGAGGTGGCGGAGTTGCGTGACCGGTATGCGCATGACCTGACGCGGATCAGCGCCATGGACGGCGTGACCTACGCACCGCCGCCCTGAAATGAAAAAGGGGCCGCTGCACCAGCAACGACCCCTCAAAGCACATCTCAGACCGCTTATTGCTGCGCGACCGAGGTCTTGTCGTAGGACGCGGTAAAGCCGGACAGCGACAGGTTCAATTCGACCTTTTGGTCAGGCGCCAGCGCGGGCACGATGGTCACGGTCGCGGCGTTGCCACGGCGGAATGCGCTCACCTCTTCCTGCACCAGACCGACGCGGGAATAGCACCCGATCGTGTTGCAGAAGGCGAACGGGTAGCGCCGGGCCTGACCCGCATCCACGCGCATCGTCAGCTGTTCGGGCAGCGACGTCTCGAGCGGCACGATGATCGTCGCACCGGCCACCGCGCGCCCGCCTTCGGGCAGGCGGAAGATCGAGATTTCGGCAACCGGCGTGCCCTCGCTGTCGGTCATCAGCTGGTACATCTGGCAGGGGTCCTCACCCTCTTCGGTGCGGATGCAGCGCATCTCCCAATCGCCGTTCTTTTCCTGGATATAGGTCTGGCCCACCTGCGGCTCGGAATTGGCAGGCTCGCCCAGGCTCAGCTGATCTTCGATGCCCGGTGTGCCGCCTTCGGTCTCTTCGGCGGGGGTGTCCGGCTCTGCGGCTTCGGTGTCCGTGGACTGTGCCCACGCCCCGAACGGGATCAAGAGGGCAAGGCTGAGAGCAAACAGTGAAGTGCGCATGGTATTCCCTGTAGGAGTTTCGTTTCGGCGCTAGCTAGCATGCCGCGCAGCCCATGTCAGCGCGAAACGGTCAAGATTTTCGTGATCCGCCGCAACAGCGGAATTGCGCTGTGCCTGAAACAGAAAAAGGGAACCGAACGGCCCCCTTTCCCCACGTTTTTTCTCTCCCCGTCGGACTGGCCGACTTATGTGACGGAACGTTACGAGAGCGTGAGTCGAGGGTCAACAGCTAAAATTGTCAGGGTAAACGCCCGGCAGCGCATAAAAAAAGGCCGCGCACAAGGCGCGGCCAGTCTGACAGGGAGGAAGTGTTCCGCGCCAGAAGGACATGTCGGCGGGAACAAGATCACTATGGCGTCAAAAGGTTAACTTTGTATGGTCGGTACGAAAGTGTGCATGGACAAAGAGTTAACATGATGGACGACAAGATTTTTGTGGGCGGTGGCGGCGCCGAATATGGTGCGCGTCAGGACCTGACGCTAAAGTACGCCAACCGACACGGATTGGTGGCAGGCGCCACCGGCACCGGCAAGACCGTGACGCTGCAAATCCTGGCCGAAGGATTTTCCAACGCAGGCGTGCCCGTGATCCTGTCCGACGTCAAAGGCGACCTGTCGGGCCTCGCCAAATCCGGCACCGAAACGCACAAGCTGCACGGCCCATTTACCGAGCGGGCAGCCAAGATCGGCTTTGACGACTATGCCTACCACGCCTGTCCCGTCACGTTCTGGGACCTTTTTGGCGAACAGGGCCATCCGGTGCGCACGACCGTGTCCGAGATGGGGCCGCTGCTGCTCGCGCGGTTGCTGGAACTGACCGAGGCGCAGGAGGGCATACTCAACATCGCCTTCCGCCTCGCCGACGAAGAGGGGCTGCCGCTGCTCGATCTCAAGGACCTGCAATCGCTGCTGGTCTGGATCGGCGAGAACGGCAAGACGCTGTCGCTGCGCTATGGCAACGTCTCTGCCGCCTCCATCGGGGCGATCCAGCGGCGGCTTCTGGTGCTGGAAAACCAGGGCGGTGCCGGTCTCTTTGGCGAACCCGCGCTGGAGCTGTCGGACCTGATGCGCACCGATGCGGACGGGCGCGGGATGATCAACATCCTGGCCGCGGACAAGCTTATGGCCTCGCCCAAGCTCTATGCGACCTTCCTGCTGTGGCTGCTGTCTGAGCTGTTCGAGGAACTGCCCGAAGTGGGCGACCCGGACAAACCCAAGCTGGTGTTCTTTTTCGACGAGGCGCATCTGCTTTTTGATGACGCGCCCAAGGCGCTGGTCGACAAGGTCGAGCAGGTCGCGCGGTTGATCCGGTCCAAGGGCGTCGGCGTCTACTTCATCACCCAGAACCCCGCAGACGTGCCCGAGGACATCCTTGGCCAGCTTGGCAACCGCATCCAGCACGCGCTGCGCGCCTTCACCGCCCGCGACCGCAAGGAGCTGCGACTGGCCGCCGAGACCTACCGCGAGAACCCCCGTTTCGACACCGAAGAGGCGATCCGCGAGGTCGGCGTGGGCGAGGCGGTCACCTCCATGCTGATGAAAAAGGGCGTGCCGGGCATCGTCGAACGCACCCTGATCCGCCCGCCATCGTCACAGCTGGGCCCGATCACCAAGGCCGAGCGCACCGCACATCTGGCGGCATCGGACATGTCGGGCAAATACGACGCGCGGCTGGACCGCAAATCGGCCTTTGAAATCCTCAAGGCGCGCGCCGACAAGGCAGCGACAGAGGCGGCAGAGGCCGAGGAGAAGGCCGAAGAGATGCAGCCCGTCCTGCGCGAGTTCAACGCGGCCCGACGCTATTCCGGCGCGCGCGTGTCCCGCTCCACCTCCAAACCCACGCGCCGGGGCGCCAGCTTTGGCGAGGCGATGACCAAGATGGTGGTCAAGGAACTGACCGGCACCACAGGCCGCCGCATCGTGCGCGGCGTGCTGGGCGGGCTCTTCAAGGGGCGCTGAGGCACGTCATACACCACCTCCGCGCGATCCGTTTCGCCAATCACTTGCATTAATTCTTGATTGCTCTGGTTGAATTTGCTGTCGTACAGGCAGCTATTTTCGGAGTTGAATTATGTACAAACTCATTGCGAGCGGCCTTGTGGCTGCAATGTTACCCGTAACATCCCTGGCGCAGACCAGCCTCGCCGAGGCGATGGCGATGGTCCGTGCAACCTGCCAAACCGCGCAGGACGAGGGCACATTCTCGGGGTTGACGGCCAAAGGTCAGGTCGAAGGCAATATCCGCGTCAAGCTGATCGGCAAGGCGGGTGCGGATGCCTATGTCGAATATACCGAACAGGAATGGACCAGCCTGCAACAGGTCATGGTCAAGGACCAGCTGGAGGACAATATCAGCTACCGCAACTGCGTCACGACGCTGACACCCTCCGTTCTAGACAAGATGCCGTGATGGTTGCGCGTGTCCTGACTGCTGTGCTGTTGGTGATCGCCGCCACTGCGTCGCTCGCCCAGTCCAATGCGCAAGCTGTGGAACGGGCCGCACAGCTGGCCCGCGACAGTTGCAACGTCTCGAGCGTGCAGGGCGTGCGCACCAACGAGACGGGCAACCGTGTGGTCAAGCTGCCCGGCTCGCAAGAGGAAGTGACGCTGACCGACGAGCGGTGGAAGGGCATCCAGCAGGTGTTGCGCGAACATCAGCGCGACGACAGCGCCAACTACCGCGACTGCGTGCGGGACCTGACGCCGCAATTCCTCGCCGCACTCAACACGCCGCAAACGCGGAACGACCCGCTGCTGTGCGATTACGAGAATGACGGGGTGTGCGATGTGCCGGGCTTGTGCCCGCAGGGTACGGATGTGGCCGACTGTTCGTTCGTGCCGCAGGTGAACTTTCCGCCGCAAGCGCTCTATTGCTGTGACAATTTTGGCCGCAAATGGTGCCAGATCACCACAGGCGTTCAAGCAGCCGGTGCGCCGTGTGTCTGTGCTGGTGTCGTGGGCTCCGGCTATCAGTGCTACTGAACAACGGGCCTGCGCCGCAGGTGCCATTCGACGATCAGCAGGTAGGGCACGTAAAATGCCACGTTCTGCACGATATCAAAGGCCCCAAAAAAATCGGGCTGGCTGCCCATGCCGCAGGTGGCCTCGCCCATGCTGCACGTGATCCCGAACCAGAGCCCGTAATGCACCCGGTAAATCCACGACCCCAGCGCCAGCACGATCAGGCGCAGGCCCCAGCGCCTGTGCCGCACCAGATCGCGGGCCATCGCCAGCCGCAGCGTCTGCACCGCTGCCACGGCCATGAGCACGCCGTATAGGCCAAAGCCCGCGCTCATCATCGGCCCACCGATGGTACCCCGCAGCGTGATATAGAGCAGCCCGCCTAGCGCCGTGACCAGCGCCAGCGGTGCCAATACGCGGCCCGACAACCGGTGCACGCGCGGCCAGCGGCGGCGCAGCGGTCCGGCCCATTGCACGACCGCCAGCAACGTCACGACGCCACCCGCCACCATGTGCACGAACATCCCGAGGTTCGATGTCAGCGTCCCTGCCAGCCGGTCCTGCGCCTCCGGGTCGCCGCCCAGCCCGGCAACACCGCGCCACAGCGCGTGCCAGGAAAACTCCTGCACCGCCAGAAACAGCAGCCCAAGCCCCAGCACTGCCCAAACGGTTTGCCGGGCAACGCGCGCCATCTACCGCTCCGGGATCAGGCCGCGCGGGCTGAACCGCAGCACCATCAGCAGCACCAGCCCCATGGTCAGCAGCCGCATATGCGCCGCGGAATCCAGCAGGTGTTCGCGCAGCCAGAAGCCTTCGGCCATGCCGGCCGTGATGAACTGCATCAGGCCCAGGCCGATCGGCTCCACCATGACCCACAGCCACCAGATCAGGAACCCGCCCAGCACCGCGCCCAGGTTGTTGCCCGATCCGCCCACGATCACCATCACCCAGACAAGGAATGTGAATCGCAGCGGCTGATATGTGCCCGGTGTCAGCTGGCCATCCAGCGTGGTCATCATCGCGCCCGCGATGCCGCAAATGGCCGAGCCCAGCACAAAGATCTGCAGATGCCGCGCGGTCACGTCCTTGCCCATGGCTTCCGCCGCGACCTCATTGTCGCGAATGGCGCGCATCATGCGGCCCCATGGACTGTGCAGCGCGCGTTGCGCCAGCAGGAACAGCACGATCAGCACCACGGCAAAGAGGCCCGCATAGATCAGCTTGACCCACAGGGTCGACGCCTGCACCGGGTCCAACCCAAGGCCCACCGCCCGCTCGACAAATCCCGGATCGTTTTGCAGGTCGATCTCGTAGGGGGCGGGGCGGGGCAGGCCCACCACGTTCTTGACCCCGCGCGCCAGCCAATCCTCGTTCTTGAGCACAGCGATGATGATCTCGGCAATGCCCAGCGTCGCAATGGCAAGGTAGTCGGACCGCAGCCCCAATGCCGTCTTGCCGATGATCCACGCCGCCCCGGCGGCCAGTATTCCGCCCACGGGCCACGCCAGCAGCACCGGTAGGCCCAGCCCGCCCAGATAGCCCGCATTGGCCGGGTTGATCGCCTCGACCGCCTGCACGCCGCCGTCAAAGACCGCCCGGTAGACGAAAAAGCCGATGATCAGGATCGCCAGCATCCCCAGCGTGCGCACCCGCCCCTTGGGCAGCGCGCCATAGGCGAGGATCGCTCCCACGATTGTCGCGGCGCCCAGCACCAGCGCCGTGATCACCCGCAGACCGCCAGCAGCCCACGCCTCGCCCACAGGCGGCATGGAAATCAGCACCGTCGCCAACCCGCCCAACGCGACAAACCCCATGATCCCGACGTTGAACAGCCCCGCAAACCCCCATTGCAGGTTCACCCCCAACGCCATGATCGCAGAGATCAGGCAGAAGTTCAGGATTTGCAGCGCCGTGTCCCAGCTTTGGTACATGCCGGTGCCGACCAGCATCGCGGCCATGATGCCGAAATAGGTGAAATTGCGCGCCGTGTCGGTCATACCGATTTCCCTGCAAAAAGGCCTGTGGGCCGGAACAGTAGCACGATCAGCAGGATCACAAAGCTGACGGCGAATTTGTAGTCGGTGGAGAGCAGCTGCGCGAGCCCGTCGGGTGCCAGCGCGTCGGGCAGGGCGTAGTTGGCGACCTTTTTCCAGGCATAGGTGATCAGCACCTCGGAAAAGGCGATGACGAACCCGCCCGCAATAGCCCCCAGCGGATTGCCCAAGCCCCCCACGATGGCCGACGCAAAGATCGGCAGCAGCAGCTGGAAGTAGACAAAGGGCTTGAAAGATTTGTCGAGGCCGTAAAGCACGCCCGCGATGGTCGCGAGTGCGGCCACAATCAGCCATGTGACCATGACCACCCGTTCGGGGTTGATGCCGGACAGCAGCGCCAGATCCTCGTTATCCGAATAGGCGCGCATGGATTTGCCCGTGCGCGTGCGGTTGAGGAAGTAAAACAGCGCGATCACCACGATAATGGCGGTGACGACCGTGATGCCTTGGGTGGTCTTGAAGGCCAGCCCTTCGTCAAGACCCGTCAGGGCCTTGAACTGGCGCACCGAGATGATGAACCGCTCCCCGTCGGAAAACCGCTGGTCATCCGGCCCTATGATGAACCGCACAAGGCCGTTCATGATGAACATCACACCGAGGCTGACCATGACAAAGATGATCGGCTTGGCCTTTTGGGTGCGATAGAAGCGGTAGACGCCCCGGTCCGTGGCAAGGATCAGCCCGGCGCAGACGGCGATGCCGAAGGGTAGGGCGAGCAGGGCAGTGGGCAGCGGCCCGGCAGAGATGCCCGCGGCCTGAAAGCCCCAGGTGATCAGGATGGTGGCCATGGTGCCGAAGGCCATCGTGTCGCCATGTGCGAAGTTCGAAAACCGCAGGATGCCGTAGATCAGCGTGACCCCAAGCGCGCCAAGGGCGAGCTGTGAGCCGTAAGCAATGGCGGGGATCAGGACGAAGTTGGATAGGGCGACGACGGCGTTGAGGAGGTCCATTAGAAAGGTATCCCATGTGAACATCGCAACGATGCAGTTGCCACTACATTTTCGTTAAAGCGAAACGTGACCAAAGCATTAGGCGGTGAGTCCTGTTCAGTCTGCAACTCGGACCTGTCCAAAAGAATATCGCCCGTAATCCCAAAACGTGCCGGGAAGCGCTCTTCCTTGTCGATCTCTGTGGTCGGCAGGATTGTAAAGCCATCGATCCATGGTATCTGATCTTCACCAATGAGGTCTGTTCGACTAAGATAAATAGGCGAGAGCGGCGGCAACCGGTCAGGCAAAGTTGATTGTAATACGACGCAGTAGTATCCTGTCGACAAAGCTGAGGACGCCGCGTTAGGGAATGCGAGAGCTGTCAACATTAGGCCGCAGCAAACATATAAGATTGACCTCACCTTCACCCCCCCAAAAAGCTCTTGCGCACTTCGGGATCGGCCAGCAGTTCCTTGCCTGTCCCCGCATACGCATTGCGCCCCTGCACCAGCACATAGCCCTTGTCGGCAATCTCAAGCGCTTGGCGGGCGTTCTGTTCCACCATCAGGATCGGAATGCCAGTGCGTGCCACCTCGATGATACGGTCAAACAGCTCGTCCATCACAATCGGCGACACGCCCGCCGTCGGCTCATCCAGCATCAGCACTTTGGGTTGCGTCATCAGCGCACGCCCCACAGCCACCTGCTGGCGCTGCCCGCCGGACAACTCACCCGCCGCCTGCCGCCGCTTCTCGGCCAAAATTGGGAACAGCTCATAGACCTGTGCCATCGTGTCCGAAAAATCATCGCGCCGGATAAACGCGCCCATCTCCAGGTTCTCCTCCACCGTCATGGAGGTAAAGATGTTGGACGTTTGCGGCACAAACCCCATGCCCCGCGCCACCCGGTCCTGCGGGCTGAGGTCGGTGATGTCCTCGCCATCCAGCCGCACGGAGCCCTGGCGCACGTCCAGCATCCCGAACACGGCCTTCATCGCCGTGGACTTGCCCGCACCGTTGGGCCCCACGATCACGGCGATCTCTCCCGGCTCAACTGCCACAGTGCAGTCATGCAGAATGTCCGGCCCCGCGCCATAGCCGCCGGTCATTGTGTCGCCGATCAGAAACGCTTCGCTCATTGCGCCACCCTCAGACCGCTCAGGGTCTTGTCATGCTGTGCCCAGAGCCGGTCTGTCAGGTCGGATTGGTCGTCAATCGTCATGATCGCGAGAATGCGTTTGTCGATCAAAACCGCGTTCAGGACGTAGTTGGTGCGTTGCAACCCGCTGGCGCTTGACCCGGTGAACTGACCGACAACGCCGGGCCAGGTGCCCAACTGCGCGGGCCCCGCCTTGGCGTTCAAAAAGCGGGCGTCGCGCCAGCCGTCGGCGTCAGAGTTCTGCATCACCAGTGACATCAGCGTGCTGTGGTCAACGGTGCCTTCGCCGCTGATGTTCACCGGAATGGACAGGATCATTGTGCCCGTGAAAGGCTTGGTTTCATTGGAAAACCACGCGCGAATATGCGGCATCGGACCGCCGGCATCCTGATCGCTCTCCGGGGCGACGTGGCCCAGCAGCAACCCGTCGGTGCAATAGGTTACGTCCGTCAGGATCGGATAGCAGCGTTCCTCCGCCGCAGCGGCGGTGCACACAAACGCGAGCGCCGCGATGGCGGAAAAAAACCTCCGCCTCATGCGCCCACCTTGTCCTTGTTTTTCAACCCCGTGCCCAAATACGCCTCGATCACCTGCTCGTTGGCCTTGATGTCGGCCAGCGACCCTTCGGCAAGAACCTTGCCCTCGGCCATGCAGATGACCGGGCCGCAGATCTTTCCGATGAAGTCCATGTCATGCTCAATCACGACAAAGGTATAGTTGCGTTCGGCGTTCAGCCGCAGGATCGCGTCGCCAATGGTGTTCAGCAGCGTGCGGTTCACGCCCGCACCGACCTCGTCCAGAAACACGATCTTGGCGTCGACCATCATGGTGCGGCCCAGCTCCAGCAGCTTTTTCTGCCCGCCCGACACCTGGCCCGCCTTGTGGTCGGCCAGATGTTCGATGGTCAGGAACTCCAGCACCTCGTCGGCCTTGGCCCGCAGCGCGCGTTCCTCGTCGGCGATGCGGCGGCGACCGAACCACGTGTTCCACAGCGTCTCGCCCGATTGCGCGTCGGGCACCATCATCAGGTTCTCGCGGCAGCTCATCGAGCTGAACTCATGCGCGATCTGGAACGTGCGCAGCAGCCCTTTATGAAACAACGTGTGCGGCGGCAGGCCGGTGATGTCCTCGACGTCCATGCTCACATGGCCGGACGTGGGTTTAAGAACGCCAGCGATCACGTTGAAAAGAGTCGTCTTTCCAGCCCCATTTGGCCCGATAAGCCCGGTGATGGAGCCTGCGTCGATGGACAGCGACGCGCCATCAACCGCGTGAAATCCGCCAAAGTGCTTGTGAATGTCGTCAACGACGATCATCTGTTTCCCCGCGCTGCTTTAAGAACAGTCTTCAAGATATTGAAACAGCCCGGAGAACACTCCGGGCTGCCTTGGTTCATGTGGTGATGTCTTAGCGGTACTGGGCCGTCGTGATCTCGCCGTCTTTGACGACGATCTGACGGTAGTTGCCGGCACTTTCACCGGGGCCGATCAGCTCGACCGCCGTCGCACCGACATAGTCGATCTCGCCACCGTCCTTGAGGATCTGCAACGCCTTAGCCAGCTGGCCGGGGAAAATCGGTTCGCCCGGTGCATTGGCCACGTCCATCACGTGATCCTTGAACGCGTTGCTGTCCTTGGAACCTGCGGCCTCCATCGCCAGCATGATCAGCGCTGCTGCGTCATAGCTTTCGGGCGTGAAGGGCGAAGTGGCGTCGAACGCGCCGCCGACCATGTCGGTGAACATCGCCGCACCTTCGCTGTCGGTGCCGGGGTGTTGACCGGTGGAACCTTCGATTTCGTCACCGAAGTTCTCCTGCAGCTTGGCGCCGATCATCCCGTCGGGGAAGTGGAACGTGTCGAACGCACCGGAATCCAGTGCCGCGCGCACAATGCCAGAGCCGCCCTGATCCACGTAGCCCGCAACCACGAGACGGTCACCACCGGCCGAGGCCAGTGCGCCCACTTCGGCGGAATAGTCGGCCTTGCCGTCCTCATGGGCGGCGTTGATCGTCACGGTGCCGCCTGCGGCCTCAAATGCAGCCTGAAAGCTGTCGGCCAACCCCTTGCCGTAGTCGTTGTTGGTGTAGGTCACCGCGACTTCCTTGATGCCTTCTTCCATCAGCACTTCGGTCATCACGACGCCCTGACGCGCATCCGACGGGGCGGTGCGGAAGAACAGGCCGTTGTCTTCGTTGTCATTGTGGCTCAGGCCCGGCGACGTGGCCGAAGGGGAGATCATGACGACACCGTTTGCCACGGCCACGTTGTTCAGGATCGCGCCGGTCACGCCGGAACAGTCAGCGCCCATGATCGCGTCAACGCCATCGGCGGTGACCAGACGTTCGGCGGCAGCCGTCGCGGCACCGGCGTCCACGCATGTGGAATCCGCGCGCACCGATGACACGGCCGCACCATCCAGCAGCAGGCCGCTTTCGGTCACCTCTGCCATCGCCAGTTCGGCGCCGTCCGCCATGGAAGGCGTGAGCGATTCAATCGGGCCGGTAAAGCCGAGGATAACGCCGATCTTGACGTCGCCGGCATGGCCGTCGGCAAATGCCGTGCCCGCCATCAGTGCCGTGGCCGCTGTGGCCATCAACAAGTGTTTCATGTGATAGTCTCCCTGTGGAATTTTTTCCTGCGCAGGAAACTAGGCGTCTGGGTTCCAAAAGAAAAGTGGAATAGTCCCGCGCACCCACGCGATTGTGGGTGGACTGCGCGGCCTGCCTGCTTAGGTCTCGGATAGGTAGCAATCAGGAGGCTCCACCATGCGTTTGTTGGTTTCTTTGGCGTTGACGATATGGCCTGTCGCGGGCTGGGCACTGGACACGGCGCGCGGCGCGGTCACGGTCACGCCTGTGGCGACCGGGCTGGATCAGCCCTGGGGTGTGGCGCAACTGCCCGATGGCAGCCTGCTGATCACCGAACGGGACGGCGCGCTGCTGCGGGTGTCCGACGGGCGCAGCCTGCGCGTCAACGGTGCCCCGCGCGTCGCGGCGAGCGGGCAGGGCGGATTGCTCGATGTGACGCTGGCGCGCGACTTTGCCACCAGCCGCACGGTGTTTCTGACCTATTCGAAACGCCAATCCGGCGGTGCCGGAACCGCCCTTGCCGCAGCCGAGCTCAGCGCGGATGGACGTCGGCTCGACAATCTGCGCGATCTCTTCGTGTCCGCGCCGGGCTTTTCCGGCGGGCGGCACTTTGGCAGCCGTGTGGTCGAGGCGGCGGATGGCACGCTTTACGTCACCATCGGCGACCGGGGCGACCGCCCTTCGGCGCAGGACCGGGCCAACCACAACGGTGCCATCGTCCGGGTGAACCGCGACGGTACCGTGCCCGGCGACAACCCGTTTATCGGCGAGGCGGGCGTGCAGCCGCACATCTGGTCATACGGCCACCGCAACCCGCAGGGCGCAGGCCTTGATGCGCGCGGCACGCTGTGGACGGCAGAGCACGGCGCGCGCGGCGGTGACGAGGTGAACCGCGTCCGCACGGGGGCCAATTTCGGCTGGCCGGTGATCTCATACGGCGTGCACTATTCCGGCGGCACGATCGGCGAGGGGACCACCAAAGCGGGGATGGAGCAGCCGGTGCATTACTGGGACCCGTCCATCGCGCCCTCGGGCCTGCTGATTTACCAGGGTGACATGTTCCCCGAATGGCGCGGCGACATGTTCGTCGGCTCGCTCAAGTTCGGCTACATCTCTCGGCTGGATATGTCTGGCAATAACGTGCGCGAGGTCGAACAGATCCGCGGAGGCGAGACGGCGCGCGTGCGTGATATCGTCGAGGCGCCGGATGGCAGCATCCTGTTCATTTCGGTGGGCAATGGCACGGTCTACCGGATGACGCGTTAGGTCTTGGGCCGTTCGATCACGCCGATGTCGTTCAAGGCCTGTTCAAAGGCCGACAGACCGCTGTCGAAAGCCTCTTCCTTGATCGCGTCAAAGCGGGCGCGCAGCGCTCTTTTCTCGTCGCCCTTGCAATCGTTCCACGGGCGGCCCTGCAGGCCCATGACAAGCACGTAATATCCGATGAAGTGCGGGCGCATGCCGGTCCGCAGCAGCCGGCGGTAAGTCTCGTCCGGACCAAGATCGCGCAGGGTTTCGGCATCCGGGATACCCGCCTTGGCGCAGGCGGCGTCCATGGCCGGGCCAAGGTTGCGGATGGTTGCAACGGGGTTGCCCATGCGCGCAGCCTATGCCAGCGCGAAACGGCTGTCACCGGTCTGCGTCAGGTACCCAAGCCTTCAGATGCTGGCAAAGTCGGTGAACACCGGCGTTGGCCGCGGCTCTTTGCTGGGCTGCGGTTTGGGCGGTTGTTGTTTTGCGTCTTTGGGCATTGTGATGCCCTCCGTTTTTTGCTGCTCGCCGCATCGGCGCGGTGAAGGAACCTCAGCATGCAACTGTGCCGAGCGGGTGGCTGAAATGTGGCAATTATGTGGCGGGCTGCAAGGTGTAGCGGGTTATCTGACGGTAAGGTGAATCAGGCGTTACCATAGCGTGCGGGAATTGAGGTTCGTTGACCGCATTGGGCCAATCCTGCGGCTCCAGCGCACAACCGGCAAAGGGGGCGATATCCGTGCCCTCGATGCGTGGCAGACCCGCGCCGGAGTAGACCTGCAGCCCCGGTTCGGTGCTGTCGATGTGCAGCGTGGCGGCGTCGCCGGTCAGGGTCGCGATGCGCTCGGGCGTGTCGCGGCGGGCGCGCGCAAGACACAGGTTGTGGTCGATGTCGGGCGGCAGTGGCTGGCCGGTGCGAAAGTCGAACGTGGTGCCGTCCACAGGCGCGATGTCGCCCGTGGGCACGTTCGCGGCATCTGTCGGCAGGTAGTGGTCGGCAGGGCAGTGCAGAACTGGCGTCCCACCCAACGCCCAGTAGGGATGATGCGCCATGGCAATAGGCGTGGGGGCGTCCGTGACGGCGTGCAGGCTCAGGCTCAGCGTCGGCCCGGTGATAGCGAAAGCGGCCGTGATCTGCCGGTTGCCGGGCAGGCCGCAGGCACCGTCGGGCAGATCCAGCGACAGCACGAGGTGTCTGGGCCCATGCCCCGTGACGTTCCAGTGCCGGGCATGTGCGCCATGGGGGCCGCTGTGCAGGCAGGTTGCCCCCTCGTTCTGCGGCATCTGATGGGTCTGGCCGTCGATCTGCACCCGCCCGTCCCGCACCCGGTTCGCCATCGGTCCGATCAGCACACCGCCATAGGCGGCGACAAAGGCTGCCGCGTCGGCATCGAGGATCAGGTTCGGCCCGCCATCAAGGTGCAGCGCGCGGATGCGACTACCCAGCGGTTCAAAGCGCGCTGTCAGCCGGTCGGAGGATACCGTGTAACTGTCTGTCATTGCGCGACATTGGAGCAGGTGCGGGGCAGGTGCAAACCTTTGGCCTTGACGATGCGCGGCCCCCGCGTGCTCATGTCCCGGACCAAAGGACACCGCCCATGCCCACATCGACCCACGACGCCACCGCCGACGCCCGCAACGAGGCGATCCTGATCTATGTGGATGGCCGGATCGTGCCCAAGGCAGAGGCGATGGTGTCGGTCTATGACAGCGGCTTCATGCTTGGTGACGGCATCTGGGAGGGCTTGCGGCTTTATGATGGACACATTCCGTTTCTGGACGACCACCTCGACCGGCTGTTCGAGGCTGCCGCCTATACCGAGATCGACATTGGCCTCGACCGCGCTGCGCTGACGGCCGCCATCTGGGACACGCTGCGCGCCAATGAGATGACCACGGACGCGCATGTCCGGCTGATGGTCACGCGCGGGCGCAAGGCCAAGCCGTTCCAGCACCCGCATCTGAGCCTGTGGGGGTCCACCATCGTCATTATCGCCGAGCATTCCGTACCGGATGACAGCGTTCTGACACGTGGCATCCGCCTGCACACCGTGCCGCATCATCGCGGCCTGCCACTGACCCAGGACGCCAAGCTGAACTCGCATTCCAAGCTGAACTGCATCATCGCGCTGAACCACGCCGTGCGGGCGGGCGCGGATGAGGCGCTGATGCTGGACCCGTTCGGGTTCGTGAACACGACGAATGCCTGCAACTTTTTCGTGGTCAAGAAGGGGGCGGTTTGGACCTCCACCGGGGATTATTGCATGAACGGGATCACCCGCCAGAAGGTCATCGACCTGTGCCGGGCCGAGGGCATTCCGGTGTTTGAGCGCAACTATTCCCTCGTCGATACCTACAGCGCCGACGAAGCGTTCCTGACCGGCACGTTCGGCGCACAGACGCCGGTGTTCGAGATTGACGGGCGGCAGATCGGGGCCGGACAGGCGGGGCCGGTGTTCCTGCGCCTGCGCGCCGCCTACAAGGCGCTGATTGCGCAGCAGCGGTGAGCCATGTCCAACCTGAAGCTTGAACATTTGCGGACCTTCCTGGCCGTCGCACGGTTCAAGAGTGTCAGCCGCGCGGCCGAAGCGCTGCACCTGACGCAACCGGCGGCCACCGCGCGGATCAAGGCGCTGGAGGACAGTATCGGCACCGCACTCTTTGACCGCTCCGCCGCGGGCATGCACCTGACGAAACGGGGCGAAATGCTGCTGCACTATGCCGAACAGTTCCAGCACCTGACCGAACTGGTCGAGGAACATGTGGTGGACGCGGTCGGCGTCGACCGGTTCATGCGGCTGGGCGTGTCGGAAACCATCGCCCAAAGCTGGCTGCCGGATTTCGTGGGCGTGCTGCACAAGAAATACCCGCAGCTCAAGATCGAGATCAGCGTCGATATCTCGGTCAACCTGCGCGACCAACTGCTCGGGCGCGAGATTGATCTGGCGATCCTGCTGGGCCCCATATCGGACTACACGATCGACAACGTGATCCTGCCGGATGTGGAACTGGCCTGGTTCCGCGCCCCCGGCGGCGCACCGGGCGATGCGGTGGACCTGTCGGCGGTGCCCATCGCCACCTATGCGCGCAATACGCGGCCCTATCGCGAGTTGCGGGCGGCGCTGTTCGAACGGTTTGGGCCCGATGTCACCATGTTCCCGTCCTCGTCCCTGTCGTCCTGTTTCCGCATGGTCGAGGCCGGTCTGGGCGTCGGCGCCTTGCCCCTGTCGCTGGGCGCACCGCTGGAACGGGAGGGTAAGCTGGTCCGCTTTGATCCCGGCTGGACGCCGGAACCGCTTAGATTTTCAGCGTCCTATCTGGGTGAGCCGCGCAGTCACCTGATCGAGACGGCGGCCAGGATGGCAGAGGCGGTTGCGCAGGGCGAAGCATAAACAAGATTTATGGCTTGTCCCAAATTTATATTATTTGATTTGATGTAAATTGCGCCGGATCGTGATCCTGACCAGGGGATTCGACCGTGAACCAGCTTTTCGATCAGCTCAAGACCCAACCCACCACGGCGGTGCGCGCGCAGATCCGGGCCTGCGCCTATGCCGGTCACACAGCCGGTCTGGGCAAGAACATGTTGCAGGCCAACCTCGCCATTCTGCCCGCCTCGCATGCGCTGGATTTCATGCGGTATTGCCAGCGCAACCCCAAGCCCTGTCCGCTGGTGGGGGTGTCGGACACCGGCAACCCGCTGATGACGACGCTGGGCCGCGACATCGACATTCGCACCGATATCCCGGCCTATTACGTCTACCGCGATGGCACGCGGACCGAGACGGTGACCGACATCACCGACCTCTGGCAGGATGATTTCGTGGCCTTTGCCCTGGGCTGTTCGTTCACCTTCGAACATGCGCTGGAGGCGGCGGGCATCCCCCTCTGGCATATCGAGAACAACACGACGGTGCCCATGTTCGCCTGCGACATCCCGACGGTGCCGGCGGGCCCCTTTGGTGGCGCGACGGTGGTCAGCATGCGCGCGATCCCGGATGCGCGCATCGACGAGGTCATCGAGATTTCCAGACGCTTTCCCATGGCCCATGGTGCGCCGTTGCATGTGGGCGACCCGGGCGCAATCGGGATTGCCGACATCAGCGCGCCCGACTGGGGCGATCCCGCCCCGGTGCCAGCCGGCACCACGCCCGTGTTCTGGGCCTGCGGGGTGACGCCGCAAGTCGCCATCATGCGCGCCCGCCTGACCATCTGCATCACCCACAAACCCGGCGCGATGCTGATCACCGACGTGGCCGACGACGCCGAAACGACAGTCCTCACCCCATAAACGCACCCAACAGGAGACAAAAATGAAAACCCTTGCAACAACCCTTGGCGCACTGGCCTTTGCCGCCACAGGCGCGCTGGCCGACAGCCCCGTGGTTCTGAACGCGGTCGGCACGTGGTCCAGCCTGACCAATTTCCAGAAGCACGAAGAGCCGTTCTTCAACGACCATCTGGCTGCGGCCTCCGACGGGCAGATGATCGGCAAGATCCAGTCGCAATCCGGTCTGGGCCTCAAGGGGTTCGAGATCATGCGGCTGGTCAAGAACGGTGTCTTTGACTTTGCCTTTGGTCTGCCGGGCTATGTCGCTGCCGAAAACGCGATCTTCGAAGGGGCGGATCTCTCGACCCTGACGCAGGACATCGACACCCAGCGCGCCGTATCGGACGCCTATTTCGAGACGCTCGAGACGGCCTTTGCCGACATCTACAACGCCAAGCTGCTGATGCTCTACCCGTTCCCCAGCCAGACACTCTGGTGCAATGGCGAAGTGGGCGGCATTGCCGACCTCGAAGGCAAGAAAATCCGGGTCTATTCCACCACGCTCGGCGACTTTGTCGAAGGGGTGGGCGGCACCTCCGTCACCGTGGCCTTCTCCGAAGTGATCCCGGCGCTGGAAAAAGGCGTGGTCGATTGCGCCATCACCGGCACCATGTCAGCCTATACCGCCAACTGGAACCAGGTCGCGACACATGCCTATACGCTGCGCGTCGGTTGGGGCCTCGCCTTTGGGGCGATGAACATGGACAAGTGGAACACGCTGACGGCTGACCAGCAGGCGTTCCTGACCGATGAGATCGCGGCGCTGAACGACGCGATGTGGGCCGAAACCGCGACCGAGGACGAAGTGGCGATTTCCTGCATCACGGGCGGCAAATGCGAGGTGGGTGACCCCGGCTCGATGACGCTGGTCGAGCCCACCGCCGAGGACCTTGCCCTGCGCGACAAGATCGCGACGGACGTGGTGCTGGCCCGCTGGGCCGAGCGGTGCGGTGCCGATTGCGCCGACAACTGGAACAAGACCGTGGGCCCGATCCTGGGCCTGACAGCCGCCGCCGAATAGGCACATGGGGCGCGGCGGAACCCCCGCCGCGCCATCTCCTCTCAGACAGGTTTTGGAAACATGTTGGACCGGCTCCTTATCGGTACGCGCACGGTCAGCCTGTGGCTGACATGGCTGGGCGGCACGCTGATCGTCCTGTCAGCCTTTCTGGTCACGCTCGAGGTGATGTTGCGCAAGCTCTTCAACATCTCGCTCGGCGGTGCGGACGAAATCTCCGGCTACGCCTTCGGGGTCGCCACGACGCTCGCCTTTTCCTACGCGCTGTTCGAGCGCTCGCATATCCGCGTGGACGCGCTGCTGGGCACGTTCCCCAAGGCGCTGCGCCCGCACATCAACTTCTTTGGGCTCGTGATGCTGATCGGCTTTGCACTCGTCGTGGTCGCCATGGTCTGGAGCATGGTGGGCGACACGCTCGACAACGGCTCACGCTCCATCACGCCGATGCGCGTGCCGCTGGCCATTCCGCAAATTCCCTGGCTGATCGGCTGGATGTTCTTTGTGTTTTCTGGAGCGCTGATCGGCCTCGTGGCCATCCGCCGCTACCTGCGCGGTGACGAGGCCGGGGTGCAGGAGCTGATCGGGGTCAAATCGCTCGACGAGCAAATCCAGGACGAGACGGTTTAGACCATGCTGACCAAGACGCTTCTCATCCTGCTGGCCCTGATCGGGCTGGCCGTGCCCATCGCCGCCTCGCTGGGCTGGCTGGGCCTGATCCTGCAATGGACCGACAGCCCCATGCCGCTTTATCGGGCGATCTCGGACATGGCGTGGCAGACCAGCACCGACTTTCTTCTGGTCGCCATCCCGATGTTCGTGATGATGGGCGAGATCCTGCTGCGCGCGGGCATCACCGAGCGGATGTATGACGGCATTGTCAAATGGCTGGGCTGGCTGCCGGGCGGGCTGATGCACTCCAACATCGGCTCCTCGGCGCTTTTTGCCGCCACCTCCGGGTCGTCCGTGGCCACCGCCGCCACCATCGGCACCGTCGCCGTCCCGCAGATCGAAAAGCGCGGCTATAACGAAAGCCTGTTTCTGGGCACTGTTGCGGCAGGCGGGACGCTGGGCATCCTGATCCCGCCGTCGATCAACCTGATCCTTTATGGCCTGCTCACCAACACCTCCGTGCCGGAGCTGTATCTGGCCGGGTTCATCCCCGGGTTCCTGCTGGCGCTGCTGTTCATGGCCACGGTCGTCGTCGCCTGCCTGATCAAGCCGGAATGGGGTGGGGAAAAGCTGCTCTATTCCTGGGGCGAACGGCTGCGCGCACTGCCCGCGCTGATCCCGCCGCTGGGCATCTTTCTGGTGGTCGTCGGCTCGATCTATGCCGGATGGGCCACCCCGACCGAAGCGGCAGCACTTGGCGTGGTCGCCTCGATGATCCTTGCGGCATTCAACGGCAAGATGTCCATCGACATGATGCGGCAGGCCATCGAAGGGACGATGCGCACCACCGCGATGATCATGCTGATCATCATTGCCGCCGTGTTCCTGAACTTTGTCCTGTCGATCATCGGGCTCACACAGGCGCTCACCGACTTTGTCACGGGCCTTGGCTGGACGCCGATGCAGACCATGCTGATGATCGTGGCGGTTCTGATCCTCATCGGTTGTTTCATGGAGACGCTGTCGATGCTGCTGACCATGGCGCCGCTGATCACCCCGATTGTGGTGGCGCTGGGGTTCGATCCGGTGTGGTTCGGCATCCTGCTGATGGTGCTGCTGGAAACCGCGCTGATTACGCCGCCCATCGGTATCAACCTCTATGTGGTGCAGGGCATTCGCAAGGCGGGGCCGATGATACAGGTGATCCGCGGCGCGCTGCCGTTCGTGCTGACGATGTTCGTTATGCTGGGCCTGCTCCTGTCATTCCCGCAACTGGCCCTGTGGCTGCCGTCCCTGTTCTACTGACGGTGTATCAATCACCTTGTCCAAACCATGATGCAGGCCGCGCCTGCACCCAAACGAGCCTTATCCATGTGGCAGTTCTGGGTCGACCGTGGCGGCACCTTTACCGACATCGTGGCGCGCAGGCCCGACGGGTCCCTGCACACGCACAAGCTGCTGTGGGAAAACCCGGAGCGCTGTGTCGATGCCGCCGTGCAGGGCGTGCGCGACCTGATGGGGCTGGAGCCCGGGGCGGCCATTCCTGCGGGCGCCATCGCGGGGGTCAAGATGGGCACCACCGTCGCCACCAATGCGCTGCTGGAGCGCAAGGGGGAGCGCATGGCGCTGTTTGTGACCAAGGCGCTGCGGGACCTGTTGCGCATCGGCTACCAGAACCGTCCGCGCCTCTTTGATCTGAACATCCAGCTGCCTGAAATGCTCTATGAACGGGCCGTAGAGGTGGACGAACGCATGAGCGCCAAGGGCGACGTGGTGCGTGCGCTGGACGAGGTGCAGGTGCGCGCGGACCTCGAGGCGGTCTATGCCAAGGGTTACCGTGCCATCGCGGTGGCCCTGATGCACAGCTACCACTTTGCCGATCACGAAATCCGCATCGGCGCGCTGGCCCGGCAGGTCGGGTTCACGCAGGTCTCGCTCAGCCACGAGGTCAGCCCGCTGATCAAGCTGTTGGGGCGTGGCGATACGGCTGTGGTGGACGCCTACCTGTCCCCGATCCTCCGCCGTTATATCAATCAGGTGGCCGCAGCCCTTGGCACCGAACAGAGTGGCGGCACCCGGTTGATGTTCATGCAGTCCAACGGCGGGCTGACCGATGCGCGGATGTTTCACGGGCGCGACGCGATCCTATCGGGGCCCGCGGGTGGCGTCGGGATGGGCCTCTCACGGTCAACAACTGCAATGTGCTGATGGGCAAGCTGCGACCGGAGCATTGCCCGCACCTCTTTGGCCCGGACGGCGATCAGTTTCTGCCTGCCGGTGTTGTGCGCCAAAAGTTCACCGCCTTGCCGTCGAGATCGGCAGCAACAAACCGGGCGAGGCATTGGTCGAAGGTTTCCTGCGCATCGCGGTCGAGAACATGGGCAACGCGATCAATCAGATCAGCGTGCAGCGCGGCTATGACGTGACACAAGATACGATGAATTGCCTCAGCGGCGACGGCATCGCGCGGCGCATGCGGTTTCCGGAGCCGATGACGGTCACGGTGCAGTCCTCGCACCGCGTTTGTGCGCCGCTCGGATGCGAGGGTGGCGGCCCGGGAACTTTCGGGCGCAAAGCTGTACAGCGGTTTGACTGGTCCTTGGGGTTATTGGGTGCCAATGACCGGGCAGCGCATGCGGCAGGCAAAATGTTCGTCACGGAGACGCTCGGCGGCGGGGGGGGGCGATGGGGGACGACCAAGCGGCTTTGCAAAAGCAGTGTAGGAGGCCTGCTGGATATGTGATGGTGTCCGGAATAGGCGATGCTGCGCTCTGGTTCATCAACGCGCAAGGCTTTACCAAAAGGCTTGCATCCCTCATCAAGAGCACATTTGCCCACCAGAGACCTGCGACCATCCGATGACAATACCGACCCGCGCATGCCGGAAGCGTTGGACGGAACCGCACCTTGCTCGTATCTGTCTGATATGATGTCTCGTCTTATAATCCCATGACCGCATTTCTCGCGCTGATCATTCCGCTCGGCTTGCTTGGCCTCTCGGTCGTCCGAAATACCCGCCTCGGCATCAATCTGAGCGACGAAGGGTACTTGGTCTATGGCACCATGCGCCTGTTGGAGGGTGATGTGCCGATCCGGGATTTTCGCGCGTATGACCCTGCGCGTTATTACTGGTGCGCGCTGTGGTTTTGGCTTTTGGGCCCGGGCTTTATTGCGGCACGCGTGTCTATGGCGGTCTTGTCGTTTGGATCCGTCTTGATGATCGTCCTGCTTGGTGTCCACATAACGCAAAGCGCAGTTGTCGGTGCCCTGCTGGGCTGTGTTTCGCTGGGGTGGATGTTTCCACGGCACAAACAGGTCGAGATCTTTTTCAGCATCCTGTGCTGTTGCGCACTTTATGTTTTGCTGTCCGGTGCTGCGAACGCCTACTTTTTGGGGGTTTTGGCCGCGCTGGCCTGTGCATTCGGTCTGAATATCTTCATCTATTTTACTGCGGCAACCTTTGTTGCTGTCATCGCAGGAGGTGTGCCAGAACCGGTCACGTTCGGAGCGAAATATGTGATCGCTTTAACAGTCCTGCTCCTTGTCTTTCTTGTCGTCGCGTCGCGCGCACGCGGGTTTCTGAGATGCTATCTGGATAGGAAAGTCCTGAGAATTCTGCGCCGTGGCTCGACAAACCTTTCGCTGCCAAAGCCGTGGCTCGGGACCTCGCCGCATCAATTCGTGCGGTTTTCGCGCGGTCGGCGCTTGGCTTTTCAGGCGATCTTCACATTGATCCCAGTCACCAGCGTTCTGATGATTGCTGTGTTTGCCGATCGATCATGGCTGGCGCGGTCTGACGGTGGTGCCCTCGCAATGGCGTCGGCTTGTACTGCGCAGGTCTATTTCCACCATGTCTATTCCCGCGCTGACCTTGGGCATTTGGCGCAAGCAATCCATCCGGTTCTGATCATGGTTGCAGCCTGCAGCCATGTGTTTCTGGGTGTTATGGGTGCCGCGCTTGTCATGACCCTCTGTCTTGTCGGAACAATTGCCTTGTTGCGCGGCGAAGGCGAATTTCCGTTCCGCAATCTGCGCAGACGCGTGAATGCAGAGGCCTCAGAAGTCCTTTGGAATGGTGTCCAGGTGGCCCGCCCATGGGCCCGCACGCTCGTCAGGATGCGTGAAATCATCCAGACGCACACTTCTTCCGACAGCGTGCTGTTTGTAGCACCTGCCTGCTCTGCTTACCTTGTTCTATTTGATCGAAAATCCGCCGTTTACGACACGTTTCCGGTTTACCCTTCCACCCCGGCGGGGCGTTCGGAGATGATGGCACAGTTTACCTCGGCCGCCCCGCAGGCCATCATCCTGTCAGACGCACCGATAGACCAGCGCGATGACCTCAGATTTTCAAACAATTACCGAGAGTTGATGGCTTACATCCGAAAAAACTACGAGGCGGCGATGGAAAGCGGACCGGAGACGCTGTACGTGAGAAAAGTGCCCAATAACTGAGCGGCACGCCTACCGCAGCCGTCACCATATGCGTGCTGTCTGTTTGAGGTTGCTGGTTGGCTCCGACAATCATAACATCTGAGCTGGGGTTTCTGTTTGACTGCGGTGGTTAACAACCGGTGCAAGTTGGAAAACGGGCTGGGGGAGGGTCTTTCGATGGGAACGTTTGGCCTGAGTGCTGGCAGATTTTCGGTCCTCGAAGAGGCTGTGGACAAGCATTTCTGGTTCGTCGCGAGGCGCGCGCTCTTGGCTGGCATGCTAAACCAGGACCTTCCGGAAAAAGCCGGGCTTTTGCTGGATCTTGGCTGTGGTCCCGGGCGTAATCTGTCCACGTGGACCGCCTTTGCCGACGAGGTCATCGGGCTGGATCAGTACAGTCTCCCGCAGCAAGGCGCGCCAACGCAGGACCGGCGCGGCGTCCCGAACATCATCGAAGGCGACGTGACGAGCTTGCCTTTTGATGCAGGCGTGGCCGATGTCGTGCTGCTGCTGGACGTGCTTGAGCATGTCGACGACACGGTAACCCTGTCAGAGGCGTTTCGCGTATTGAAGCCGGGCGGCACGCTGTTGCTGTCGGTCCCGGCGCACCCATGGCTTTGGGGCGCGCGTGACGTCGGTGCCAGCCATCTGCGCCGCTACACAAGACGCGGGGTGCGCGGCCGCGTCGCTGCGGCGGGTTTCCAGGTGTCTGCGGTCCGTCCCTACCAATTCGTGCTGCTGCCCCTTGTGGTCCTGTCGCGGCTGTTTGGCAAACTTTCCAACACATCCAGAGATATGGAGGACAAGCCACCCCGGCTTATCAACAGGGTATTTGCATGGATCAACGGCGCGGAGGTCGCGGTGTCGCTGTCACTGTTTGCGATGCCGACCGGCTCAAGCTATGCCGTGCTGGCACGCAAGCCGGCCTGACACATGACGACTTCGGGTGCCTTTGAGATGTTGCTGTTCCATCGCGATGTGGCGTTCAGCAAGGCCTGTCTCAACGGCGGTGCGGGCGGCCTGATCGTCGATCTTGAAACGCGCGGCAAAGCTGTCCGTCAGGACGGTTTCGACACGCAGATCAGCGTTCATGACCTGCACGATCTGGAGGCGGCAAAGTCCATTCCCGGGGCCCACGTTCTGTGTCGCATCAACGGCCCCGGCCCCGATACGACCCGCGAAGTCGCTGATGTGCTTGCTGCGGGTGCCGATGAAATCATCTTTCCGATGATCCGCCACCCGGATGAAGCCAAGGCGCTGGTGGACGCCGTTGCCGGCGCAGCCCGCGTGACCCTGATGGTCGAGACGGTCGAGGCATTGGCTTGTGTCGCCGACCTCTGTGCCTTGCCGACTGACCGCATCTATGTAGGGCTGAACGACCTTCAAATCAGTCTGGGGACATCATCCATTTTCGACGTCATGCAAGACGGTCGGCTTGATGCCATCAGGACAGATGTGCAGGGGGTCGAGTTCGGCTTTGGCGGCATAACGCTGCGCGGCAAGGGCTCACCTTTGCCGGTGCGCCATCTTGTCGGGGCGCTGGCACGACTGGACGCGGATTTCACCTTTCTGCGACGGTCTTTCTACCGGGATGTCGAAGGGCGCGACCCGGTGCTGTCCTTGCGCCAGATGCACGAAGACATGCAAATCGCGCGCACCCGCGCGCCGGGTCAGGTCGCGGCGGATCACAACGCGATGCGCGCCGCGGTTCAGGGTGTTCTGGTGGCCGAACATGGGTGACCTGCAGGCAAAAGAGATCCTCGTGACCGGTGCCAATGGATTCATCGGGGCGCATTTGATCGCTGAGCTGTTGCGTCACGGCGCGCACGTGACAGGCATTGTCCGTCCGACAAGCGACTGCTGGCGGTTTGATGCTTTGGGGATATCTCCCAAGCGCCTCGTCTGTGATCTGGCTGACCAGACGCGCCTAGAACAGTTGCTCGGCACGCTGGATTTCGACGTTGTGTTCCATCTGGCGGCAGAACGGGACCATCAGAAGCTGATGCAGGCGGAGGCCGAAGGCCGCCATGCCTGCGCCGGTGACAACGTCATGCGGGCTGTCGCCTCTGCCCCCCGTCTCGCGCGCTTTGTGTCCCTCGGCTCCAGCCTCGAAGTCCCGGACCGTGAAACGAACCAGCCTGTCGGCCCGCACGGCAAGTCCAAGTTCCGTGAGTTGCAGGCCATGCGCGCTTTGGCCAGCACGCTGGATATCCCGTTTTCGCCCACCCGGACCCATTACGTGTACGGGCCATTGCAAACGCAGACCAAGCTGGTGCCGGTCGCCATCAGGGCAGCCCATACTGGTGACCCGATTTCGCTGACAGGTCCCGACATCCGAAAGCGCTATGTGTACGTGCTGGATGTGGTCGCAGCACTCTTGCACGTGCAGGATCAAAGCCCGCCAACCGATGAGGTCCAGTTGATCACAAGCGCGCAGCAGATCTCCAACCTCGACGTTGTGCGGCACATCTCCGATCTGGCGCGCAAGCCGTTGGACATTGCGATGCAGGACTTCGCCGCACGGGACTTTGACCGGGGCGACTGGACCCTTTCCGGGGCCGGAACACCTTTGGCTGGTTGGCACGCGAAAACACCGCTTGTCGATGGATTGCGCGCTTGTTTGGATTGGGAGACTGCGGCACGTGCATGATCGGGTCAGCATATTGGTTCCGGTTTTCAACAACGCGGAAACGCTGCGTGATCTGGTGACCGCGGTATCGCGTGAAGCGGCGCGCGCAAGCCGCGACATCCAGTTCGTCTTTGTCGAAGATTGCAGCCAAGACCGATCCAGAGAGGTCCTGCGCGAGATGCGGTGCGACGGCGTGCTCGTTGTCGAAAACACCGAAAACATCGGCCAACAGGCCAGTATTTTCAAAGGGTTGTCTGCCTGTGACGGGCAGGTCATCGTGGTGATGGATGCGGATCTTCAGGACCCGCCAGAGGCCGTTCCGGACTTGCTGAAGGCGCTGCATGGCGGCGCACATGATGTGGTCTTTGCGACGCGTGTTGGTGCATATCAGTCAAGGCGACGGATGCTGTTTTCCAGATGGTTCCGGTTTCTTATGCGGCGTCTGACCAACCTTCCCGTTGGTGCCGGCGGGTTTCTCGCCATGACGAGTGACGTTGCACGCACTCTGAGGCAGAAAAAGTCGCCTCGGTTTTACCTGACAGGGCTGATCGGGTGTGGCGGATACAGGATCACGTCGATACCGGTCCGGCGGAACCATCGCCCCGCTGGTGCAAGCAGCTATTCCGGACGGATGCGCCTTTCGCTCGGTCTGACGAACTTGTCTGTGATTTTGCATGAAAGGTTCATTCGTGGCCAGAGATGAGACCGAGCAGCTGCGCCACAACGCACTGCAACGCAGCTACTATGAAACGCGCCCCATCGCGCACAATCACCGCATGGTGCTTGACCGGTCTGCCTATGTGCAAAACCACGTGGATCACATGATCGCGTTTGCCGGGCTGCGTCCGGGGCAGCGTATTCTGGATGTCGGATGTGGCATGGGTAAATTCACCATACCCTTGCGTGAGAGAGGGCTGGATGTCGAAGCCTTCGATCTGTCGCCGCGCTTGCTCGAGATGCTCAGCGCAGAGGATCCATCGATCCCTACGATCTGCGGTGACGTGCAACAGATCGACCCGGCGCATTACGGCAAGTACGACCGGGTGGTCGGCTTCTTCATGTTGCATCATCTCTATGATCTTACGAAGTCTTTTGATCAGTTTGCCAAGCTTCTCGCGCCGGGCGGGCGGGTAAGCTTTATTGAGCCGAACCCGAACTGTCCTCTGTTCTGGATTCAGGTCACAGTGATGCCGACCATGTCTTGGAAGGCGGAAAAAGGGATATTCAACCTTGGTCGGCGTAACCTGACGGACATCATGACGCGCTCTGGCTTGAAGAACCCTGAAATTTCGCAATACGGCATCCTGCCTCCCTTCGCGCGCAATGCCCGTGGGGGCGCTGCGTTCGAACGCGCGTTTGACAGGATAGCGCCATTGCGCCCGGTTGCCGCGTTTCGACGCATCGGGGCAGGGCTGTAGGCTGCGGCCAACAGCAGGTCATGCCGTTTGCGTTGCGCGCGGTTGTCGATCTGGCTGGTGCAAGGAGCCATCCGTATTTTGTTTTGGCAGGGCGCGCGTCCTCTGTCGCGTGGCGCTCCGGCGTCGATCACTCTACAGCGCAAACACCCGTATGGCGTCCGAAAACCCCTTGAAACGCATGTCGGCGAGCGCCTCGCAGTCGGTATGCTCTGCCAGCCGCAAGCGGGTTTCTTCGTCAAAGAGAATGTCGCGGTCAACGCTTTTGGTATGCGCTTCCATACGCGCGGCGAGGTTCACCGTCTTGCCGACGCAGGTGTAGGTCGCGCGTTCATCCGTGCCCGTGTAGCCCGCCACCACCTCGCCCGTTGCGATCCCGAACCCGATCCGAAGCGCGGGTTCGCCCACGACCGCCCGCTCGTCATTGAGGGCAGCGGTCATGGTCAGCATGTCCTGTGCGGCCGCGACAGCACTCTGAGCTGAGTTCTCGATGGGTTTCGGTGCGCCGAACAGAGCCATCAGGCCGTCGCCGACCATCAGGCTGACAATGCCACCCTGGCTGGAGACTGCGTCGAACATGAGCGTGTAGTAGGTGTTGATCAGGTCAATCGTCGCCTCTGGCGCCATCGTTTCGGACATCGCCGTGAAGTCGCGGATGTCACAGAACAGGATCGTGGCGTGCAGGCGCTGCCCGCCAATGGCGAACCCGCCTCTGTTCAGATGCTCGGCCACTTCGACCGTGGCAAACCGGTCCAGCAGCTTCTTTTGCTCGTCATAAAGCCGCTTGCGTTCGAGGCTGGCACTGACCCGCGCGTTCAGAAGGACCTTGTTCACGGGTTTGGGGATGTAATCCTCGGCCCCCAATTCGATGCAGCGCACGATGTTGTCGAGCCCTTCGACCGATGAGGTCACGATGACCGGCAGGTCGCGCAGTTTCGGGTCGGCCTTGAGCGCTTCGAGCACCTCGAACCCGTCCATTTCCGGCATTTCGATATCCAGCAGCAGAATATCGAATGGCTCCGCCGCTAGCATCTCCATCGCGATACGGCCGTTTTCGGCGACCGCTGCGGTGTGGCCCAACTGCTCGACGCTGCGGGTCATGAGCAGGCGATTGACCTTGTTGTCATCCACGATCAGCAGGCGTCCCGGTGTGTCACGCATCAAGCAATGCCCTCAGCGCGTCCGCGGTGTCGGCATAGACCGCTTTGAGCGCGGGAATGGGTGGCGCGGTGTCCGGCAGGCCCGACAGTTCCATGTCGCGTGCGTGGGTTGCGAGCGCGGTTGCCCCGAAAACCTCTGCGTTGGATTTCAGCGAATGCGCGGCGCGGCGGTAGGCGTCCGCATCGCCATCGGATGCGCCCTGCTTGAGGGCGGCGATCATGTTGGGAGCGTCCTCCAGAAAGGTGGTCACGAGTTGGGCGGAGAACTCGGCCCCCATCGCGTCAGTCAGTTCGGCATAGACCGCAGTGTCTATCAGGCTTTGGGTCATGAGACGTCCCTTTGATAGGCTGGCACCGCAAGCAGCGCCTCGATCAACCGCTCGACGCGGATCGGCTTGGCAATATAGTCGTCCATACCGGCGGCCAGACACATCTCGCGGTCGCCCTGCATGGCATTGGCGGTCATGGCGACGATGCGCGGGCGCGCGCCGCTCGCATGATCGCGGTTGATCCGTCGCGCGGCTTCAAGCCCGTCCATCTCGGGCATCTGCACATCCATCAGCACCACGTCATAGGTCTGGCGGGCCACGCTTTCGCACGCCTCGATCCCGTTGCTGGCCAGATCAATGCGGTACCCCATCTGTTCCAGCAGCCGCGTGGCCAGCTTCTGGTTCACAAGGTTGTCTTCGGCCAGCAGGATGCGCAGCGGGTGGCGGGCGGCCATCTCCGGGTCGGCTTTCGGCTTGTCTGCCGGGGCCTTGGCCAGCTTGCGCGGGGCGACGGGGGCAAACAGGGTGATCAGCGTGTCAAACAGCTGCGACTGGCGCAGTGGTTTGGCAAGGGATGCCACAAACAGATCATCCTCCGCCGCCGTATCGCGCAGACCCAGCGAACTGAACAGCACCTTGGGCAGTGTCGGGCGACGCGCCACAAGCGCACGGGCAAGGTCAACGCCATCCATCTCGGGCATGTGCATGTCAAGAATGGCAAGGTCAAATGGCACGCCTGCCTCCACAGCCGCCAGCGCCTCCGCCGGGGTGGAAAAGGCCTGCGCGTCCATCCCCCATTTCTGCGTTTGAAGGGACAAAATCCTGAGGTTGGTGGCATTGTCATCCACAACCATCAGCCGCTTGCCGCGCAACTCGGGCTGTTCGCCCAGCAGGTTGCGGGCCTCCGTCTTGGGCAGTTTGGCCGGCTTGACCAGAACGGTGAAGTGAAAGGTCGAACCTTCGCCCGCGCCCGCGCTGGTGGCCCACATCGTGCCGCCCATCAGCTCGGCCAGCCGCTTGGAAATGGCAAGGCCCAGCCCCGTGCCGCCATATTTGCGGGTGGTGGAACTGTCGGCCTGACTGAACGACTGAAACAGACGGCCCATGCCCTCGTCCGTCAGGCCGATACCGGTATCCCTGACCGTAAATTCCAATTGCGTACGGCCCCGTTCGGCGGGCGTGGCGGTGACCGACAGAACCACCTCGCCCGCCTCCGTAAACTTGACCGCGTTCGACAGCAGGTTCAGCAGGATTTGCCGCATCCGCGTCAGGTCCGCACTGATCCCGACGGGCACGCTGTCGTCGTAGTCATAGGCCAGTTCCAACTGCTTTTCCGCCGCCCGCCCGCTGATCAGGTCAAGCGCCGATTCAATGCAATTGCGCAGATCAAAGGGGTGATCCTCGATGTCCATCTGCCCGGCCTCGATCTTGGAGAAATCGAGGATCTCGTTGATGATGCCCAGCAGCGCGTCGCCACTGTCGCGGATGGTGCGGGCATAATCGTCCTGCTCGGTGTTCAGGTCGGTGTCCATCAGCAACCCGCTCATCCCGATCACGGCATTCATCGGCGTGCGGATCTCGTGTGACATGGTGGCCAGAAAGGCGCTCTTGGCCTCGTTGGCCTTTTCGGCCTCTTCGCGGGCCTCTTGCGCCTCAAGGAACAGCCGAACGTTTTCAATGGCGATGACGGCCTGATCACAAAAGGTCTGTGCGATTTCAATATCTTCGGCATCAAACGCACGGGTCACCCTGCGCGAAAACGCAACAGCGCCCAAACAGTGATCACCGCGCAAGAGAGGCATATAGAGCGCGGAATGAATGTCAAACTTCTCGCGCGCCCAATACTCGTCAGCCGGAAGGTCAATAGCCCAGAAGTCGGGCACATGCACCATTTCCCTGTTCACGATCGCCTGCGCCGGAAAACTGCGCTCGGAATCAATCGGACTGCCCGTCCCCAAGTCCCGGATCGGCCCCTCGGAACTGGCCGCACCCCTCGGGACGAATTTGTCACCCTCGCTGATCATCACAGAACAGATGTCACAGTCCAGCAATCGCACCGCTGTGCCTGCAATGGCTTCAAACACAGGTCTCAAGTCTGTCTGCGCCTGGCTGATCACCCGCAGGATATCCGCACTGGCCGTCTGGCGCACCAGAGCGGACTGCGTTTCGTTGAACAGCCGCACGTTCTGGATGGCGATGGCCGCCTGATCGGTAAAGGCTTCGAGCTGATCGAAATGGCCGTCATCCGGGACCATGTCTTCGGGCCAGGCAACGATGAACAAACCCCATGTCTGCCCTTTTGTGACCACCGGCATACCAACCATGTGCCTGAAACGATTTGTACGTGCCGTTTCGAAATCAAAGTATTTCCCGGGGTCCTGCGCGTCGTCCAGATGGAACCTTCCGCCTTTGGCAAAAGCCTTCGCAGCGATCGAGTTTTCCTTGGGCCGCATCGGATAGTCTTCAAGATACGCGTCCATGAAATCCTGGGTGAATCCGCTGCTCGATCGGAAATGGATCATGCCGTCGATATACTGCCAGAGAATGCAGAACCGCGCATCGCAGACCTCGGTCGCGCTGCGGGTGATCCGGTCGAACACAGGTTGCAGATCATCCGGCGATTGCGAAATGACACGCAGGATATCGGCGCTGGCGGTCTGACGCGACAGGGACGTCTGGGTTTCGTTGAACAGGCGCGTGTTTTCTATCGCGATCACGGCCTGATCCCCAAAGGACTGGGCCAGCGCGATGTCATCCTCCGAATAGGCCCTGGCCTCGCTGCGCGCAAAAACAAGGAGCCCCAGAAACTTGCCCTTGCTCATCAGCGGCACATACAGCGCCGACTGAACACCGAACGTCTCGTGCACAAGGCGCTCATGGGGCGGCAGGTCAATCACGGTCCAATCGGGCAGGTGCAGTACCTCGGGGTTGCGGATCACCTGCGACGGGAAATTTTGTACCGGATCGACGGGTATGTTCTGAGGGCCCAGATCATCCAGGATGCCCGCGGGCGAGGCGCCGGCCACCGGCGAATAGGTCTCTGTGTCACTTGTCATCACAAAGGCCAGATCACTGGCGAGCAAGGACGTGGCCGCCGTGCAAATGGCCTCGAACACCGGCAGCACATCCGTCTGCGCCCCACTGATGACACGCAGAATGTCTGCACTCGCGGTCTGGCGCACCAGCGCATTCTGCGTCTCATTAAACAGGCGCGCGTTCTGGATGGCGATCACCGCCTGATCGGCAAAGCTTTCCAGCAAGGCGATGTCTTCTTGCGTGAACGGCTTCACCTCGCGTTTGTACAGGGCAAGACTGCCGATGCCTTCGCCTTTGTGGATCAAAGGCATGGCAAGGAAGGTGCGCACCCCTTCATCGTCCAAGGCATGGCGGCGAATGTCGTTGCCGTCGCGATACAGGTCCGTGTCCATAAGGTCAGCGATCTGGACCGCCTGTTTGTCCCGGATCGCCACCGCGTTGGACAGGTTGTCATCCAGCGGCCATTGGGTCTTGCCCACCTCCAGCGCCTGCAACCGGTCTCCGTGATGGGCCACCAGATTGGCATGGGTGCGTTCGGGGTTGACGATGTTGAGGCTGGCCATCGGCGCATCACACAGGGTCGCCGCCCGGCTCAGGATCGCGTCAAAGACGGGGTTCAGATCGGATTGCGTCTCGCTGATGACCCTCAGGATATCGGCGCTGGCCGTCTGGCGCACAAGCGCTGTCTGGGTTTCGCTCAACAGCCGTGCGTTTTCGATGGCGATGCTGGCCTGATTGGCAAAGCTTTGCACCAGTTCGATATTTGCGATGGGCGGTGAGCCGGTGTGCGGCCACGCCATGATGACAGCCCCCCAGGTGCGGCCATCCGCCTTGATCGGCACACCCAACATACGGCGCCAACCGACATCTCGTGCCAGGTGCGGTGCATAGTACAAGTCCGGGCTTTGCGCATCTTCGATATGGACGACCCGCCCGGTGCCAACCACCTGACAAGAGACATGACCTGGCGCCTCCGTGAAAGGGTAATCCAACAGCAAATCAGCCGCCAGTTTCGGCGGGAAACCGTGTTGGGCGCAAAACTGGTAGTGGGTGCCGTCAAACCGGTCGAGCACACAGAACTTCGCGCCGCACAGTTCTGCCGATTTCTGCACGATCAGGTCGAACACTGGTTGCAGATCGGACGTTGCCTCGTTGATGACCTGCAAAATTTCCGCGCTGGCTTGTTCGCGCACCAGCGCCTCTTCGACTTCGGCGGTGCGCTGCTGCACCTCGTCAAAAAGCCGGGCATTGCCGATGGCGATCACCGCCTGCGCGGCAAAGGTTTCAAGCAGGGCAATCTGCTTGGCACTGAAGGCCCCGGGCACGGCATGCCCCAGCGTAATCACGCCCACGCTCACCCCGTCCTTGATCAGCGGAACCCCCAGGGTGGCGCGGAAATTGCCTTTGACGGCGATATCCTTGTGGGCGAACTCCGGATCCGCCTCCACATCCTCGATATAGACGGTCTGCCCGGTCAGCGCCGTGCGCCCCGTGCAACTGCCGCGTTCCGGTTTCAGGCGCAACCCGGCCAGATCATCACGGAAAGCGTCGGACATGCCATAGGTGGCGGCCACCCGGTAACTGCCATCCTCCGGGTCGCGCAGCGTGGCATAGGCCGTCTGCGGCGCACAGATGTCCGAGGCCACCCTCAGGATCACGTCCAGCACCGGCTGCACCTCGTTGGGTGAGCGCGAAATCACCTCCAGCACTTCCGATGTGGCCGTCTGGTACTCCAGCGCCTCTTCGACCTCGGTAGTGCGTTGCTGAACCTCGTCGAACAGACGCGCGTTGCTGATCGCGATCACGGCTTGAGCGGCAAAAGTGTCCAACAGTTTGAGGTGTTTTTCGGAGAACATCGCGGGCTGTTTGCTGCCCATGCTGATGACGCCGATCGTCTCGCCTTCCCGAATCAGCGGCACGGAGAGCACGGAACGGTACCCATCCAGTTTCTGAAGAAGGCTCGGATCGTAACTTGGAACGGCCTGAATGTCCTCTACATACGCCGCCCGCCCCGTCAAAAGGGCTTGCCCGGTGTTCGATCCATCGCCGGGTTCGAAGATATGTGACTTCAGAAAGCTGACAAACCTATCGGACGCATTGTGAGCGGCACAAAAGCGGTTCTTTCCATCCGACGGGTCCTTGAGCGCGACGAACGCGTCTTGCAGCCGACAGATGCGCGACGCCACGCCAAGGATCGCTTCGAGAGCCGGGACGAGCTGGTCCGGTGAGCGCGAAATCACCTCCAGCACTTCCGACGTCGCCGTCTGATACTCCAGCGCCTCTTCGACCTCCGTGGTGCGCGTCTGCACCTCGCGGAACTGGCGCACGTTCTCGATGGCGATCACGGCCTGCGCGGCAAAGCTTTTGACCAACGCGATTTCGTCGTCGGTGTAGGGTTTAACCTTCTTGCGAAACAGGATCAGCACACCGATACCACCATCCGGCGCCATCAAGGGCACCAGCAGGTTGGTGCGGATGCCGGTGTCCTCGACCACGGATTTGAAGATCGACACGCCACTGCGGTAGTTGTCGGTTTGCGACATGTCCTCGATGTGCACCGGTTCCCCGGTCAGGATCGCCTTGGCGCCGACCGAGATGTCGGGATCCATCGGTACATGTCCGGCGTCGTAAACCGACTGCGTCTCGGGCGCGATCCCGTAAGAGGCCGGCATGGATTGGTGCGCATCGCCCTTTTTCCCCAGGGCAAGGGCGGCCGCATCAGCGCCGCACAAATCCGCCGCCTTCTTCAGGATCAGATCAAAAACCGGGCCTTCGTCTTCGCGCGACCTGGAAATGACCTCCAGAATGTCGCTTGTCGCGCGCTCACGCTCCAGCCGGGTGCGCAACTCGCGAAACTGGCGCACATTCCCCATGGCAATCACGGCCTGCGCGGCAAAGGTCACGACCAGATCAACGTCGTCATCGGAAAACGGGGCCACCTCGCGCCGATACAGCACGATGACACCCAGCCCCTGACCATCCTTGATCAACGGCACGGCCAGAACCGACCGCGCACCTTCGACCTCGACCATCTGCACGCGTCGGGGAGAGCGGTCGCGGTGATACACCGGATCGTCCGTAATATCGTCCTGCCGGATGATCTGACCATCCAGGATCGGGCGAATGGCCACCAGGTCCGTCTGGCTCAGCGGCTCGACAAAGCCGTTCAGAACGTCGCTGAATTCACTGCGAGCCCCGACGTTGGCCGGGATCGTAACCAGCCCGCGCGCATGATCTGCAACGCTCAGAAAGGCCAGCGGCGCGTTGCACAACCGGCTGGCATTGCGCAGGATCGCGTCGAAAACAGGCTGTTCACTGTCGTTGCTCTGGCTGATGACGCCAAGGATCTCCTTGGATGTCCGCTCGCGCTCCAGCCGCTGCTGCACCTCGCGGAACTGGCGCACGTTTTCGATGGCGATTACGGCCTGCGCGGCAAAGGTCTGCAAAAGGGCCGCGTCGTCGTCGGAATAGGGACCAACATGCCGGCGGTAGACGGCGATAAACCCGGCTCCCACACCCTTCGACACAAGCGGCACCATCAGGATTGACCGCGCCCCCGACTGCGCGATCCAGACCCGGTTGGGATGATTGGGATCGGCAAAATCGGAGTCGGCCTGCAGATCATCAGTGCGCCACATCCGGGTCTCACGCACGACCGTGGCCGCAACACTGTCTGCCTGCGCCATCGGACGCCGATCGAACGCGGCACCGAACTCGGCCCCGTCCTCCTTGCGCGCTACCGTTTCAACCCAGTTGCCATCCTCAGACACAAGCCAGACCGACCCATGGTCACTCTCCAAGAGAGACACGGCGCGGTTTAGCAATGTGTCAAAGACCTGTTGATGGTCGGCGCGGCTTTGCGAGATGGCCTGCAAAACATCGCCAGTCGCGGTTTCCCTGTCCAACCGGTTCTGTAGCTCTTTGAACTGCTGCACCGTCTTGATGGCAATCACGGCCTGCGTGGCAAACGCCTCCACCAGCGCAATTTCGTCCACGGCAAAGGCGGCAACCCTGGTGCGGAACAAGGTGATCAACCCGATGGCCCGCTCCCCCGAAATCAGCGGCACGAACAGCACGCTGCGGATGTTGCTGTCGTCCACCATCGCGCGGACAACCGGGCTGCCTGCGCGATAAAGGTCGCTGTCGGCCATATCGTCGTGCGCGATCAGTTCGGCGGTGATGATGCACTTGGCGGCATAGGACAGGGATGCGTCCATCTTCATCTGCCCGGTTCCAAACATCTCCACAACCTCGGCCGAAACGCCGTCATTGGCCGCCAACGTCTGAATGTCGTCCTGCGCCGTCCCCAGGATCAAGCCGGCCATCGGCGCGTTGCACAGCGTTTTCGCCTTGGCCAGAATGGCCTGAAACACCGGCGCGCCATCCTGCCCGGACCCGTCGATCATTCGCATGATTTCGGCCACGGCCGCCAGATGCGCAGCGGCGTCAGGATCGGGCTTTGCGGCGTCGCTCGCTCTTTTTGCAGTTCCGGTTTTCGAGGTTTTCAAGTCGTCAGGTCACTATTCAATTGCTCAAATTATGCCTGCTCCGCAAATGATCGCGTCGCTGGTTGTCGATGCTTAGCATACCGTGGGCAATTTCGACACTGTTGCGCAGGCTGAGCGTTGTTGCCACGTCAATCCTTGGCCCAATGGATGGGGCATGGTGCGCAACCCTGGCGTTCTTGCTGTTTCAGCAGCGCTATGCACCGCGCGAGATCGGTTCTCGCAAAGGGTGTCGTACCAAGTGCATACACGTGCCAAAGCCAACGAGCATCTGCCCAGCCAGGCGGGTGCAGGACCTTTTTTGCCCGGCCTGACGCAAGGGCTTCTGAGCGGGGCTCGGCAGGAGACATGTGCCTCGGGAGGTCGTGTTGCGCTGATTGCCGACAGTGGCTCTGGCCCAAAGAAAAAGGGCCCAGCGAACAAGCGCTAAGCCCCTGAATTCTTTGGCTCCGGCGGTAGGGATCGAACCTACGACCAATTGATTATCAGTCACGCAAGGTTATTCTTTCCGGTACCATCCCATAGCTACCTATAGCAACACAAGCGCATGAAAATAAATGCTTTTAGGGTGTTGTGCGCGATTCCGTGGATTCCTATGTTTGCCTTTAGATTCCCATAAGCCGACTACTAGGCGACTACTAGGAGCACTGCCATGCCACGTCTCACCGCCAACCTTGTGCGCGACTTGCCCCTCACCACAGGGGGCCAAAGGTTCGTCGTGGATGATGCACAACCGGGCTTTGGCGTGCGCGTCGGAAAGACGGCGAAGGCATACTACGCGGAGAGCCGCGTGCGGGGCAGGCCGCGCCGTGTGACCCTTGGTCGAACAGACAAGCTAGCCATAAACGATGCCCGCAAGCTAGCCATCAAGGCGCTGTCTGAAATGGCAGATGGTCAGGATAGAAATGCTGAACTGCGCCTTGCAAGAGCCAAGCTGATGACGCTCAGCGAAGCTGTAGACGGATGGTTAGAAGAACGCGGGCACAGAGAAAGCACTGCCACCAACTATCGCGCCACGATTTACCGCGAGTTTGGTGACTGGAACGACACTGAATTGCGTCGGATCACGCCAAAGCTGTTTCAAGCCAGGTTCAAAGAGATGCTTGACCGAACACCAAGCGGTGCCGCTCTGGCTGTGCGAACGTTCAAGTCCTGTTGGAATTGGGCAAGGGCAGATGTGACTGACAGGGAAGGCAACATGCTCTTGCCGGAATGCCCCGCCGAAATCGTGCGAGCAAAGAAGCTGATGCCCAAGGCCAAGCGCAAACAGTCTTTCGTGTCCGATTGGCCCTCGTTTTTCTCAGCTTTGGAAAACCTCGAAACCAACTCAAACCGCCACAAGGATGCGGGCGAGAACTTCAAGGTATTCGTGGAACTGCTAGCCCGCACAGGGATGCGGATGGGCGAGGCCGCAAATTTGGAATGGGCAGATGTAGACCTTGACGCAAAGACATTCACGATCACGGCTGAGCGGGCCAAGAACGGCGAAGCCCTGACGCTTCCCATGGCTGATCAAACGCTGGCCCTGTTTGAACGCCTACAAGAGCGTATAGAGGGCGAGACGTATGTTTGGGGAGCTTCACCCTACGGTGATCCGCGTAAGACGCTTGCGGCTTTCAGGAAGGCTCTGGGCTGGGATGTGAATTTTCACGACTTGCGCCGGTCCTTTGCCACCATCGCCACCGATCTGGACTTACAACAATCCAAGATCATGCGTCTGTTGAACCATGCCAGCGGGGGCAATGTGACCCTTGGCTATCAAGTCTCAAAGAACCCCGAAACGCTGCGCAAGTCTGTGCAAATGGTTTCGGATTTTATCGACAATCAAAGAGGGGCTTGAAACCTGCCAAGGTAAGCCTCAGTGTTATGGCAGCATCGGCGATGATGCGAGCGTTTTTATACCACGGAGGGTTCAGGTCACGGGTCTGAAAGGACAGGAAGCCTGAGACGCGAAGCAAATGGTAACCCCATGACCGCACTGCGAACGCAGCGGTTATGCTTCGATCTGTGGAGAATGGCCGATGGCCCTACATCTGAAAAAGACGCAATCCCTTTCCGATCAGTTGACCACTGAGCAAGCCGCGGCTCTGCTAGGCGTGTCACGCCGTTTCCTCGACAAGGATCGGCATGAGTCCCGCGCTAATGGGACTGCCCCAAAAATCCCATATGCCTCGCTCGGCCATCGAACAGTGCGTTATCGCCGCGCCGATGTGCTGGAATTTCTTGACGCCAACAGGGTGGAATAAGCAAAGCCCCCGGACGCATAATCCGGGGGCCTATTTTGCCTGCGAAGCAAAAGAGAACACGATCCGACCTCGGCAAAGGATAGGAGCATGTCACATGCAAGAATCTAGCGGTGCAGATTCCAGTGCGCAAGTGCGGCTGGATGCTCTGGTGCGCCAAACCATCGAAGAAAACGGCCAGCATTTTGAAGGCAAGACTTGGGCCATACTCCCCTATCAGGAATGGGCTGATATGGCAGGCGTGAGCACAAAAACCGTGACCCGCACTTTTCAGAAAGCGCCCTTTGATACGCTCCGAAAGCGGGTGGAGGGGCGACAAGCCGCCCTTGTGAGGATCGGTAAGCCTGACCCAAACCAACCCACAAGACTTGCCAAGAGAATGGCGGTGATCTTCGAAGCCCAGACAGGCCAGCGGGTGTCACCAAAAGCCTACGGCTGTCTACACGGGCTGGTGCAGGACTTTCGTAAGGGCTGGCAGGTGGAGATATTCAAGTATGCCATAAACCCAGAGGGCTGGGCACAGACTAAGAGCCTGTCGAAGTACAAGACAGAGGATCACGTCACACCGCTGCACAAGACAGGGGGCATGGTGAAGCCGCTACCGGGCAAGTTTCACCATCACCACAAGTACCCCCATCTGCCCACTCTGCGGGTGTTCTGGATGTGTGCCGAAAGCGCGTTTGTGGCCAAGCGCCTGAGCGAAGGGTCAAAGACTCTTGAGGGTCACGCCTTTTATTTGGACTGGTGGCAGGAACGGGACGCCGCTGCATTGCTCGACTGGGAACCAAACTGGAAGCCCTCAGACGTGTGATGTCCCTTTCTTCCTGTTCCATAATACTACAGGAGTAGCACCTCTTATGTATCTACAAGACAGTGGGACAAGAAAAGAAAGGGACATAGATATATCAGAGGGCTTACCCCTCGCTGCGCTCAGGGAAAGCAACAGGCCAGACGATCAGTTTCTACGGGACAACAGGGCAACGTCCCTAAGTAGGAAAGAGAGACGCGCCGCGCCTGACCTGCCAGCCCGTGCAAACAATTGCACAACCTCAAGTCCGGTCCTGATCCTGCACCACTGGCCAAGTGATGGATTCACCCTAACGCCTCAGCTTGATAGTCTCATCTTGTCACCGGGCGCTGATCTTCTATCCCGTGAACGATCATGGCGACGCAGAGGGATCGGACTCCATCCAACGCCTCAACCGTCATAGCGCCCGGTGATCTCACCAAAGCCCATAGGGAACCCTGCCGCCTGGGGGGGAACCCACGCAACTATCGGAGGGGCGGGGCGTAGGCAGTCTGTGCAGACTAGAACGGGATTTCATCATCCAAGTCGCGCTGTTTCGGTTCAATGGCTCCTTTTGGCAGCGGCAGGTTTGCCACCGTATACAGGTTCAAAATATCGTCTCTATCCATGAACAGGATTTGACTTCGCTTCGACGCATCCAGCTTTTGACCCAGCCAGTTCCTTGCTTGCTTTGTGATTTCTCCGCCAGCAACGATAAAGGCATGATCAACCAAAACCTTTTTGCTGGTCTCAGGGTCGAAGATTTCATGTCCAAGCATCATAAGGACTTGGTTGTGGATTTCCGATATATTTGCGTTTGAGCCTTTCGAGACGCCCGCCGCGTCCAGCTTGCCCTTCTTTGCTTGAATGCCAAAGTACAGAACATGTTGCGTCGGCAGTACAAATCGCATCCAAACGTCCTTGCCGTACTCTAGCGCCTTGTCTTTGTGTCCTGCAGCGGTGATGCGGTGATATCCCAACTGCCGGAGCATAGGCAGCAACACGTCTTCGATCAGTTCATCTTCTGAGCATTTGTCCAAATAGGACGTTAGCTTTTCGCGGCGTTCAATTTCGCTGGGGGTGAAAGGTCTGTGAGGGTTTACCTTTGTTGAGACGGTCTTGGTACCAATGTGCCTAATCTGAAGGTTGTCATCATCGTCGTAGTAAGCTTCGAAACCTTCGCGTTTCAACGGCGCATTCAGGTTTTCGAGTGCCTTGCTTCGACCGGGATCATCGTCGGTTGCGTCCGCTTTGTTCATTAGAACCCGGAGCACATGAACAAATTGATCGGGAAGCGTATAGGGTGCTGGTGCAGGATGCGATAGCAGTTCCTCGACAACACCTTGGGTCCATGCCCATCGGGTCGATCCATCATGCGCATATTCAAGGTCGCATTCTTCGAAAAACCTCGTGATGTAAGAACTGCTCAAATACACAAAGTGCTCAGTATCGCCGATTATGCACTCGGCAATCGCCCTAGAGTTTCTGCTACGGAATTTGGTTGCCACCCGGTACTCACCTCATACCATTTCATTTTTTTGTAGTGAGTGCAGCTTGACCCGTTGATGAAGACGCTGCAAGGCTCAGGCAGATTCAATAACGCCAGACCACGGATGGTGAGCGTTCCACGGGGAACCCTTATCCATGCCGTTGCGATTGACCCGGCCAAAACTGATAACCAAAAGTGAGCGGCTCGCAACGTGGGTGGCAGATACCTTTGTGGATCAGCACGGGGCACCGCTCACGCTCTGCCAATTCCAGTACGACTTTCTGTCTGATCACTTTGCGGATGATCCGGCGGGTGGGCCGCTCTACAGAACCACCGTTCTCAGCACCGGGCGAAAGAACGGCAAGACGGTAACGCTTGCCTTGCTGGTCGCCGGTTACCTCGACCCGTCCAGCCCCGTTCATGTGCCCTTTGCTCAGGTGGCCATCAACGCGCCGACGTCCCGACATGCTGAGTTTTTGCCAGAGGCCATCAAGCTGCTGTATGACCGGATCGACCGGGGCAACGAATGGTCTTTCAACAAAGCGCCGCCGCCCACGTTTCGGCACAAAGGCGGCAAGGGCAAGCTGACCTGTCTGTCAGGTGCCCGTGCATCTGGGCATGGCCTCGACCTCGACTTGGCCCTTGTCGATGAAACGGGCCTCATGCCTAAATCAAATGAGACGGTGCAGAATACCTTTGACGCCGTGGCCTCGAAAGACGGGCGGGTGATCCTTACAGGGACGCGGGGTGACTCCGATACCTATAACGAGATCATCAACAACCCCGATGCCCGCACAAAGGTGCATCTCTATGGCGTGGACAAAGACGCCAACGCCTCTGACCCCGCAACGTGGGCACAAGCGAACCCCGGCCTTGGCGTCACCAAGTCCCGCCGCTTCATGGAAGACGCCCATGCCAAGGGTGAGCAAGCGGGCAGTTTGACCGAGTTTCGCGTCTGGCACCTCAACATGCCGCTCAGCCCAACCCGGCAACTCTTGCTGGAGTATGGCGACCTCACCAAAGCCTATGACGAAACCGCCGAACCCATACCGAGTGAGCCGTGTTTTGTCGGCATGGACCTCGGCGGGTCCAGCGCCATGACCGCCGCCGTGGTGATGTATCAGGAAAGCGGCGTGATCCGGTGCATTGGGGCCTTTCCGGGTGAGGGTACCCTTGATCTTGCAAGGCGCGGTAAGCGTGACGGTGTGGGCAATGCCTATGTGACTGCTGCTGAGCGCGGGGAACTCTTTGAAACCTCAGGCGCGGTCACAGACGTTGCGGAGTTTCTGGACCGCCTACGGGACTTCATCGGACCTCACCCGGTCCTGTCTGTCTCTGCCGACCGCTACCGCGATGCTGAGTTTCGCACGGCCATGGCACGGGCCAAAATTGATTGGCCGATCATCACGCGGGGCACCGGACCCAAGGACGGAGATAACGACATTCGCGCCACGCGCCGGGTGTTCCTGTCTGGCAAGGCCAAGCTGCGCCGCAACCTGCTGCTAGAGGCTGGCCTGACCGAGGCGGATGTGAAGGTTTCCACCACCGGCGCGATGCAAATCGACAAATCGCACCGCAACGCCCGGATTGACGTTGCCCAAGCCCTCACGCTGGCCTGTGCGGCCTTTGTCGCTGATCTGGATGCACCCGCCGCCGAAATGGAGGTGACGGTGCTATGACCCGGAAACAGGACCGTTCCACCATTGACCTGGCTGACTGGCGCAAGCGTATCCGTCCCGCCGTTGCTGACCGCGCAGAACACCGCTGCGAGGCTTGTGGGTTGTTTGTCGGGATGCATGGGGATGTTGACCACGTGGTGCCGCGCCATCGGTGTGAGGCTGAGGGCATTCACCCGCGTGACCCCGAAAACCTGCAATACCTTTGCAAGTCCTGCCATTCGATAAAGACCAACCGGGAACGCTGGGACGGGCACAAGCGCAAAGATCGGCAAGAGGTACGCCGCGCCCGCGTGACTGGCAGAGGGGCCTTTCTGCAAGCCTTGCAAGAGGGGCGCGCGTGATGGCTCAGACAGTCACCTTAGAGACCGAATTTGACGGCAAGCGGTACCAGCGGGCCAGCGTGGGCCTCAGGGCCTTGGCCGATAGCGTGGGCGCTGACTTCGATCAGCTTGGCCTTGTCGTGTCGCGTGAGATGCGCCTTTTTCTGAAAGCCGAACTGGACAAGCTGGCCAAGCATCATTCCGGATCGGCCACCACGTCCAACCGTCTGGCAAAGCGCACCGGGGAACTTGTCCGGGCACTTCGAAAGGGCGGGCGGGTCACGGAAACCCCGACACTGGCAGATGTGAAGGGTGAGGTGTTCTTGCCCTCTAAATATCGCATCCATGAATTTGGCGGGTCCATTCGTCCTCAAAAGGGCGGTTACGTGTTCGTCCCGTTGCCCGCTGCCCTGAAATCAGACGGCACCCCCAAGCACATGAACCCGCGCCAATGGCACGGCACATTCATTGCCGAAAGCCGCAAGGGCAACCTGCTGTTGTTCCAACGGCAAGGGCCGAAGCTGATCCCACTCTACGCCCTGAAACCCCGTGTCAAAGTCAAACGCCGCCTTGGGCTTGGGGCCGGTATCCGCCGGGGCGTTCCCGCCTTTGCCGACCGTGCCTTTGAAGCCCTCCTTAACGAAATCCTCAACGAAAGCTGACAACATGTTGAAATCCCAAGAAATCACTCTGGCACAATCCAAGCGCCGGGAACGTATGGCCGAAATCCAGAAATCGGACGAGATCACCGATGATGCCCGCACCGAACTGCGGTCGCTCACCGATGCCTATCAAGGGGCTGAGGTGGAACTGCGCACGGCCCTGATCCTCGAAGACGCTGAACGCGAAAAGATCAAGGAACCCGACGCCGCCGACAAAGACTTCAGCGCGGAATGTCGTGCGTTTTCTCTTTCTGATGCAGTTGCCGCACTGGTCGATAGCAAACCTCTTCAAGGCCGCGAAGCCGAGATTTCCGCTGAACTCGAAAACCGGGACGGCACGGCGCAGAAAGGCACGCCCGTACCTTGGGAGGCCTTCAACCTTGAGACTCGTGCGGATGCTACCGTTACCGCGCCGGATGCGTCATCTGGTGAATTGGCCAGCCGTCCAACGATGAAGGCTCTTGAACGCCTCTTTGAGAATTCCGCTGCTGCCCGTTTCGGGTTTCAGTCCATACAAGTTTCCGGGCAACCGCGCTTTCCTTCACTGGATGATGGGGCGGCTGCATCTTGGGTCGCAGAGGGTACGGGCGTAGACGCCGCCGAGATCACCACCCGCGTGCAGGAACCCGCAATTCATACGCTCACAAGCCGCTACCTGATTTCTCGACAGGCCACCAAGCAGAACCCGGTTCTGGAAACCATGCTGCGCCGTGATCTGTCCGAAGTCATGCGCGAGGCTCTGGACAAGGCGTGTTTTCAAGGTTCTGGCATTGGTGATGAACCCGCTGGTCTAGAGGCCCTGCTGACCTCGCCTGATGATCACAGCAATGCGGTTCTCACCTACGGCTCAATCGTCGGATGGGCCACGGACATGATGGTAAGCGCAAAGCTGTCTAGCTTTGAAGGCGTGAGCATCGCCGGAGTGCCGCAGAACCTCAAATCGCTGTTGACTACCACCTTTGGCGATGTGCTGACCGAATTCGAGCAAGCGCAGAAGTTGGTGAAGGCCATGACCTTTTCGACGCAAGTCTCTGATACGACAGGGGACTTGAACAACGTCTATATCGGCGCGCCAGCCAATCACGCTTGGCACGTCCAGTGGGGTTCGCCCGAACTTTTGGTCGATCCGTATAGCGAAAGCAAAACCGGCAAAATCGCCCTGACTACGTTCGCTTTCACCGACATTCTTGTGCAGCGGCTGAACACCCATTTCCGCCGCATCACCAACGTGAACGCTGCCTAATGGAACGCCGCGTCATCTGGGCCGCGTCTGACCTAGAGGTGCGGCAACAGGACAAGCGCCCCGTGATTGCGGGCCGCTTTCCATACAATGAGTGGGCCGTGCTGTCTGATCGGGGCACCGTCCGAAAAGAAGAGATCATGCCGGGGGCCTTCGACTTCACCCTGTCCAACCCGCTGGCAGAGGTGAACCTGCTGTTTGGACATTCTTTCGACAAGCCCTTGGCCAGCCGTCAGTCGGGCACACTAGAACTGAAAGATGGGGCCAAGTTTCTGCAATTTTTTGCCACGATACCTGAGGGGGCAGAACGGGCCAGCCATGTGACAGACGCCCTTGCCTTGATCGGCTCAGGACTGGCTACGGGGATCAGCCCCGGCTTTCGTGTTCCGCCCAAAGACGTTGTGCCCGATGCTGAAAAGCTGGTGCCCGAACCCGGCAACGCGGGCGTGATGATCCGCCAATTGGCCAAGCTGGCGCTCTACGAATTGTCGATTGTTACACGGCCCGCTTACCCCGGCACCGAAACCGAACTGAGGGCTATGCAATCAACTGCCATTGCATCCGATACCCTCACAAAGCGGGCGATGCTGCCATGATCGAACACCTCGAAACCAAGTGGACCTTTGGGGCCGATCCTGTGGACCCTCAGGCCAGCGACGTTGCCCTTGAAGCGGGCACCTCAGAACTGACCGCACAAGGGATGCTGAGCGCGTCCTGGGCCATGGTGGAGGCCTTCACTGGCAAGACCTACCGCGACACCACTGCGGGCCAAGCCATTGTCAAAGTGAGCGCACCAGTGGTCTGGACGTGGCCCCGCTATCCGTTCCCTGAGGCATTGACCTTTGAAGCCTACTCCCAAGGCTCTTGGGTGGAACACGCGGAAACCTATATCCCCTCAGCCGGGTTGATCGAACTTGAACCGTTCACGCTCTACCGGATCGGGCATACCACCACGACGCCGGGGGCAACGGTCACGCCCGCCGTTGAACAGGCCGTCTACAATCTCACGCTCTACCAACTGCTGCAATCGCCCGCGCGGCGTGAGTTTAAGAGCCAAGCCGCTGGTGACAGTAGCCTCACCCGCGAAACCCTTATGCCCGTGTTCTATGGCTCAGGTGCGGGCGCGATGTTGGCAGGGGAGATGCGTCTGTGATGTGGCCCTTCAATCGAAAACCCAAGCTGGAACAACGCGCGGCCATGGGCTTGACCCTCGACTACATGGATCACCGCCGCAAACAGGTACTGACCGATGCGGGCGTGAACTTGACCGCCACGACTGGCACGGCATTGCATTACTGGCAATCAGGCTTTGCCATGCTGACCGACGAAAGCACCACCTTGCGGGCTGACACGCTTGCGGCCATAGGGCGTGATCTGTGCATGAAAGGGGAAAGCTGCTGGCACATCCGGGCGGATGGATCGGCCCTTGATCTGGTGCCCGTGGCCTACTGGGATGAACTGGGCAACGGACGCTATCACCTTCACATCGCCCGCGTGAACACCACTGAGACAGTTAAGGCGCTGACAGATGAGGTGCTGCACCTCAGGATCAACGCCGATCCGGTCCAGCCTTGGAAGGGCCGTAGCCCATGGCAGATGATGGGGCTTACCCCGGCCTTGCTGGCAGAGATCGAATCCGCGTTCTCGACTGCCAGTCGCTATGCCGGGAAAGGTGTCTTGCCGTTCCCGTCTGCTGTTGCAGAGGACCAAAAGGCCAAGGCCGTGTCAGGGCTTCAAAACGGGGCCTTGGCAGTTCTCACCAGCAAGAGCGACTTTGCGCACCAGACAGGCGGGCACTCAGCCGAATGGCGGCGCGTTGATCTGTCCCCCGATCTGCAAAAGACAGAGTTTGCAGAGGTGAGCCGCGATCTGCATATCCGTTTGCTGACCGGTTGCGGTATTCCACCCGCCTTGATGACCGAAAACGGCAATGCCGGGGCCATGCGGGAAGCGTATCGCCTGTTTGTGCTGCAAACCGTGCAACCCTTGGCCCGTCAAATCCTGCCCGAACTATCCGACAAACTGGGCCTCACCAGCTTATCCACGGCTGACATGATGTCCGCCGACATTGCAGGCCGTGCCCGTGCCGTGGGCATTCTGACAGGGGCAGGCGTTGACCTTCAAAAGGCGCTAGCAATGGCGGGGTGGGATAGTGAATAGCCCGATTGATACCGCCCTGCGCATGGCCAAGGTGTCGCCCCTCTACTCTGAGGCGGTGCTATACGGCACGGCTGAGGAAAACGGCGCTGCCGTGTTTGATGCTGCTGGCGAGATGCAATTTGACCGAATGGGCCAGACTTACGGCTACGCGGACAAAAGCAAAGAAACCGTGTTCACGGCCAGCCAAACCTATGAAGGGTCGCATCTGGTCACGGTGATCAGCGACTATGCCCCGAACGGCTTGGCGCTGATCCTCTTAGGCGATGTGTTCTATGTCGTACATTCGGTGCATTCGTCTGATGTGCTGGGAGTGTCGCTCACCCTCGACTGCACCAGCTTGCCCGCCGATGACCCCCCCAACATTCGGAACGCATGATGCCCGTGACCAAATCCTCATTGCCGTTCAAGCCCGCACCCGATGCCAGCATTCACGAGATCAAGGCTTGCCTTGGTGATCTGATCGAATGGGCTTTGTCGCAACGGCTGGCCCAACTCAAAGGCGCGGGCTTGTCCGATGCTGATCTGATGCGACTGCGCCGGTTGGCCGTGAACCACCAGAAAGGCACCGCCGGGTTCAAAGATGCCCGCGTGATTTGGGAACTGATGCCAAAGCTGGAAGCTGTGCATATCACCAAGCCAGTTGAATCGTCCAAGTAGTCAGAGCGGGGTGGGTGACTACTAGACGACTACTAGGAATTTCCACAGCAAATCACCCCTGAAAATCAGTCTTTTAAGTCTTTGATTTTAGGGGATTTTTGGCTCCGGCGGTAGGGATCGAACCTACGACCAATTGATTAACAGTCAACTGCTCTACCGCTGAGCTACGCCGGAACGGTTCGCGCCGTATAGCAAGGGCGATTCAGCACGTCCAGAGGGTTTGGGCGGGCGATGCGGAAAAATTTCACATCCCCTCAAAGCCGCGAAAAGGGGGTGTTTTCGGCGATGTCGCCCACTGGGGCGACGCGCGATTTGCCAGCGAGGTCAATGAGATGCGCCAGCACGTTGCGCGTGGCGGCCGGCAACAGGGCGGCGGGCGTGTCGGTGTAGACCTCTGCGGCCAATGACGCGGCGGTGGCGGGACCGTCGGCGAGAGCCTCGAGGATCGCCGCTTCGCGCGCGCGGCGGTGCCGGATCAGCCATGCCAGCCGTGCGGCTGGGTCTGTCACTGGCGCACCGTGGCCGGGGTAGAACACGCGCCAGTCGCGCGCCGCCAGCATATCGCAGGACGCCATGAAGTCGGTCAGATCGCCATCGGGCGGCGACACCAGCGACGACGCCCAGCCCATCACGTGGTCCGCCGTCAGACAGGCATCGCCCAGCCCGAGGCAGATGTGATTGCCCAGATGGCCGGGGGTGTGCAAGACCTCCAGCTGCCAGTCGCTGCCCGCGATCACATCGCCATGGGCAACGGTGACATCGGGGGCAAAGCCAGTGTCGATCCCTTCGCCACCCCCAGCATACCCTGTGGCGGCCAGCGCCTGCATCGTCGCGCTGCGCCCGGCAAGCGCATCGCCAAAGGCATAGATGTCCGCGCCGGTGTGCTGCGCCAGGCCGCGGGACAGGGGCGAGTGGTCCAGATGGCTGTGCGTGACGATGATATGCGTGACGGTCTGGCCCGGGCCGAGCGCGCCCAGGATCGCCGCCAGATGCGCGTCGCTGTCCGGCCCCGGGTCCACCACCGCGATATCCGTGACGCCCACCAGATAGGTATTCGTGCCGCGATAGGTCATCGGCGACGGGTTGGGCGCCACGATCCGGCGCAGGCCCGGCTCGAGCGTTTCGGCCACACCGATCAACGGGTCAAAATCGTCAGGGGGTGTCATGGCCATGCCTTTCGTCCGCAGGGAACCGCCGCTAGGGTCTAGCCCATGTTCTTTGCCTGGCTCAAACGCTATATGCCCCGTGGCCTTTATGGGCGTGCCGCCCTGATCCTGCTCTTGCCCGTCGTGGTGGTGCAGGTCGTGGTGGCCATCGTCTTTGTCCAGCGGCATTTCGAGGGCGTGACCGAGCAGATGTCCGACACCGTCGCCCGCGAGATCAGGCTGGTGCTGTCCGTGATCGAGATGCGCGCGCCCGGCGAAACCGTCGCCGACGCGGTGGACCGGCTGGCCGCCCCGCTCCAGATGGTGGTGCGCGAGGTGTCGCCCGATGCCCTTACCGCGCCGAACCTGCGCAGTTGGGAGGATTTCTCGGGCCGGGTGGTCATCCGCAGGCTCAGCGCGCAGGTGCCCGAAATCCGGTCCTTCGATCTGGCGGCGGACAAGCTGGTGCGCCTCGCGTTGCAAAGCGATGCAGGCCCCATCTCGATCACGTTCGACCGGCGGCGCATCTCGGCCAGCAACCCGCACCAATTGCTGGTCTATCTGGGGTTCTTTTCGGTGCTGACGACGCTGATCGCCTTTGTCTACCTGCGCAACCAGCTGCGCCCGATCAAACGCCTGGCCCGCGCCGCCGAAGCCTTTGGCCGCGGACGGCATATGGCCTACACGCCCACCGGTGCGACAGAGGTGCGGGCGGCGGGCACCGCCTTTGTCGACATGCGCGCCCGGATCGAGCGGCAGATCGAGACGCGGACGCTGATGCTGTCGGGGGTGAGCCATGATCTGCGCACGCCGCTGACGCGGATGCGGCTAAGCCTGTCGATGCTGGACGATGAGGCGCGCGACATGATCACGCCAGACGTCGACGATATGCAAAACATGATCGACGCGTTTCTGGATTTTGCCAAGGGCGAGGGCGAAGGCCAGCCCGAGGCGGTGGACCCCGTTGCACTGGCCCGGGCGCTGGTCGAGGATGCGCAACGCGTGGGCCAGCCGGTACAGCTGGCACGGACCAAGGGGGCGGGCGAGGTGATGCTGCGCCCCGTCGCGATGCGCCGTGCGCTCGGCAATCTGATCAGCAACGGCATCCGCTACGGCTCCAACGCCGAAGTGTCGGTGACGCTGACCGAAAAGTCGCTGCGCTTTCGGGTGGAGGATGACGGCCCCGGCATTCCCGAAGACCAGCGCGCCGACGCGCAGCGCCCGTTCTCGCGGCTGGACGCGGCGCGCAATCAGGACAAGGGTGGTGGCGTCGGCCTGGGGCTGGCCATCGCGACGGATATCGCGCGGGGGCACGGCGGTGTGCTGCGCCTTGGTCACAGCGAGCGGTTGGGCGGTCTGAGGGCCGACATTGTGATCGCGCGCTAGGTCGCCTCAGTCTGATGGCGCGCCAATCCCCGTGCCGCAGCGGCACGCTTGCCAATGCGCCGGCCTGCATGGCTTGGTGATCCAGACCAACACGAACCAAAGGCCACACCATGAACCCCTATGATATGATCCGCACGCATCTCAGCACGGTGATCCCCTTTGCCAACCATGTGGGCGTGGTGCTGGGCGATATCGGCGACGGCACCGCCACAGCAACGCTGGATCAGCGCACCGAGACGTCGAACCACATCCAGACCCAGCACGCCGGCGCGATGTTCACCTTGGGCGAGGCGGCTTCGGGCGCTGCATTGGCAGGTGCATTGGCCCCTGTGATCCTCGAGGTGCGGCCCGTCGCATCCGGTGCCACGATTTCCTACGTCAAGATCGCGCGGGGCACGCTGACTGCCCACGCAACTGCGAGCGCGCCGGGTGCAGAGCTGCTGCAAACCCTCAGTGACGCGGGCAAGGTCGCTTTTGACGTCGATGTCGATATCCGGGACGCAGAAGATGAGACCGTCGTCACGATGAAGGTCGGCTGGCACGTCCGCAAGGCTTGACCGACGCGCGCGGCCGCCCGTACGGTTTGGTCAGGCATCGGGAAGGGTGCCGGCAAACTGGGAAAACTCCATGAAAAAGTTTATTTTGACGACGGCTTTGTGTGCGAGCCTGACCGCTGTGGCACCCATGCAGGGCCATGCCGGGGCGAGCGTTTCAACACCGTCAGGCGGCAGTGGTGGCAGCGATGCCGCTGTGATCGTTCTGGTGGTTGCCCTGGGCGCGCTGCTCTTTGGTCTGGGCCGCTCCAATGCCCGCTCGACCAAGGCCAAGAAGTCGCCCGACAGTCAGTTCTGACCGCGCCACGCGGCGGCCATGTCGCGTAATGGGCGCAGGAGTGTATCCGACAGGACACCCGCGCCCGGCTCCGGCTGACCAGCCTCATCCACGACGCCAAGCGTCAGGACCTTGGGCGCGCCCGCGATATAAAGCGTGCCGAACATCCAGTCCCAGATGGCCAGGGTCTCGCCAAAGTTCTTCATGTGGTGGGCGGGGTCGATGGAATGGTGCACCTGATGCTGCGCCGGTGAGATCAGGATACGCTCCAGTACGGGGCCAAAGCTGATCCAGATATGCGAGTGGCGAAAGTTGGCAAAGACCAGAGACAGCGTGAAGAGCACCGCGTTCACACCCGCGACCTGCGCAATCGTGGTCGACGGGTCAACCACGCCGATCACGACCCCCTGCACAACCCCGACACAAGTGCTGACCACCAGCACCGACAGGACCAGCGCCAGCGGATGCTGCCGGTAGGCGGTGACGGGCGACATAACCTCGGCCTTGTGGTGCACCGCATGGATCGGCCAGATATAGCGCTGCGTGTGGTACATCCGGTGCAGCCAATAGAGCGTGCCGTCCTCTGCCAGAAACAGCAGCAGCGCCAGGATCCACGGGCTAAGCGCCCCACCGGTGATCCCGTTGCCACCCACAAGGCCCGCCACCCAGATGGCCACCAGCGACGTCGCCGAAATCCGGTTGAAGAGGCCGACAAAGACCAGCAGCCGCCCGATCACGAACAGCTGCACATCCACCTTGTGGCTGGGGTGTTTCCAGATGCGCGCGGGCAGTGCCCAGGCCCAAAACCCCGTGCCCACCCCGCGCAACCGGTAGAGCACATAAGCCAGCGCCAGCGACAACAGCAGATATTCCGGCGCGATCAGCACCGAAGCATCAAAAAACGCCAGATAAAGGTCCCGCAGCCAGTCCATATGCGCACTCTGTCAGGGGCGCTGGGGCAAGGCAACAGGGGCGGCTGGTAGGCCCGGCAGGACTTGAACCCGCAACCAAAGCGTTATGAGCGCTCTGCTCTAACCAATTGAGCTACAGGCCCGCCATGGCGCATGGGTAGGCGGCAGGTGCGACAGGGTCAAGAGGGGCCGGGCGGTTTGCAACGCGCCTCCGGCCCAACCTATGCGACGCGCCTCCGGCGCAACCTATGCAACGCGCCTCCGGCGCGATATGCCTGCCCCGGACAAAACCGCGACAGAAAACAGGATGCACCGATGACCGATCTTGCCTTGCTGGGCCGCTACGCCGTCGTCGCAGCAGCCGCGGTGCTGGCCACCTACGTGCTGAACGTCGTGCTGCTTCTGGTCGCGGGCTATACATTGAACGCCGGGGTCGCAGTCGTCGCTGTCGCGGTGCCCGCGCTCTATGTCGGGATGGTGCAAGCCAAGGCGACACGCGCCGCCATGGACAGCGTCCGGATGTGGCGGCTCTCGGGCCTCGGCACGCTGATCAACGTGGCACTCAGCGCCATGGTGTTCGCCGTCTCCGCGCTCGTGTCGGGCATCACGCTGGCGCAACTCGCCGCCAGCATCGATCCGGGCGCATTCGCGCTCATACTCGCCGGCAGCATCGCGCTATACGTGCTGGTTGCACGTTTCTGCATGGGCTTTGGCCAGCGGCAAGAGCTCAAGCGGCAGGAAAAGACGGCGCGCTAGGCTGTGCACTGGACCAACCTGCCGCGCCTTGCTACGGGGGCGCAACGCGACACCGAGGGGCAAGGCATGACGCAGGATGGCAAGAACGGGCTGACTTATGCCCAGGCGGGCGTGGACATCGACGCGGGCAACGCGCTGGTGGAGCGGATCAAACCCGCCGCCGCCCGCACCAAACGCCCCGGCGTCGCCTCCGCCCTCGGCGGGTTCGGTGGGCTCTTTGACCTCAAGGCCGCAGGGTTCACCGACCCGGTGCTGGTGGCGGCCACCGACGGTGTGGGCACCAAGCTGCGCATTGCCATCGACACCGGCCACGTGGACGGCGTGGGCATCGATCTGGTGGCCATGTGCGTCAATGACCTTGTGTGTCAGGGGGCCGAGCCGCTGTTCTTCCTCGACTACTTTGCCACCGGCAAGCTGGAGGTCCATCAGGCCGCCCGCATCGTCGAAGGGATCGCCGCAGGCTGCGAAGCGTCGGGCTGCGCGCTGCTGGGCGGTGAGACGGCGGAGATGCCCGGCATGTACCCCGAGGGCGACTTTGACCTCGCAGGCTTTGCCGTCGGCGCGATGGAGCGTGGCACAGCCTTGCCCGCCAATGTGACGGAAGGCGATGTGATCCTCGGCCTCGCCTCGGACGGGGTGCATTCCAACGGCTATTCGCTGGTGCGCCGCGTCGTCGAGGCGTCAGGGCTGAATTGGGATGCCGCCTGCCCATGGGGCGCAGGCACGCTGGGCGCAGCGCTGCTGACACCCACGCGGCTCTACGTCAGGGCGGCGCTGGCCGCGATGGCGGCGGGTGAGGTGCACGGCTTTGCCCATATCACCGGCGGCGGGCTGACCGAAAATCTGCCGCGCGTCCTGCCCGACGGGTTGGGGGCCGCGATCGACCTGACCGCCTGGTCGCTGCCGCCCGTCTTTGGCTGGCTGGCGGAACAGGGCGGCATCGCCGAAGCCGAGATGCTCAAGACATTCAACGCCGGCATCGGCATGACGGTTGTCACCACGCCAGAGGCCGAAGCCGCCGTGACCGCCGCCCTGCAGGCCGAAGGCCAGACCGTCCATCGCATCGGGACGGTGACGGCAGGGCAGGGCGTGGCCTATTCCGGGCGGCTTTCTTGACCAAACGCGTCGGTATCTTTGTCTCCGGCGGCGGGTCGAACATGCGCGCGCTGGTCGAGGACATGACCGGCGACCACCCCGCCCGCGCCGCCGTAGTCGTGTCGAACAACGCAGATGCGGGTGGCATCGCATGGGCCAGCGCGCAGGGTATCGCAACCGAAGTGATCGACCACCGCCCCCATGGCGCGGACCGCGCGGCGTTCGAGGCGGCGATATCCGAGGCCCTGGAACCTCACGCGCTCGACATCATCTGCCTCGCCGGGTTCATGCGCGTGCTGACCGAAGGGTTCGTGGCCCCGTGGGCGGGGCGCATGCTGAACATCCACCCCTCGCTGCTGCCGAAATACAAAGGGCTCAATACGCATGCCCGTGCGCTGGCCGCGGGCGACACGGACCACGGCTGCACCGTGCATCTGGTGACCCCCGCGCTGGATGACGGGCCGATCCTGGGACAGGCGCACATCACGGTGCACCCGGACGATACAGCCGACACGCTGGCCGCCCGCGTCCTGGTTCAGGAGCATCGGCTTTACCCGGCTGTCCTGCGCCGGTTTGCAGGTGGCGACAGCACGCCGCTGATGCTCTAGCCAAGCGGGACGGAAATGGTATAGACCCACACAACGAATTGGCGCACATCGCCCAAAAACAAGAAGATACCCCCGATGAAGACACTCACCACCACAGATGAACTGGCCGCATTCTGCACCGAGGCTGCCGGGCACGATTACGTCACGGTGGATACCGAGTTTCTGCGCGAGCGGACCTATTATTCCAAACTGTGCCTGATCCAGCTGGCCATGCCCGGCACCGACGATGACGGTGCGGTGCTGGTGGACCCGCTGGCGGGCGACATGTCGCTCGAGCCGCTTTATGCGCTTTTCCGCGACACCTCGGTGGTCAAGGTGTTTCACGCAGCACGTCAGGACCTCGAGATTTTCTTTGTGGATGCGCAGGTGCTGCCCGATCCGCTCTTTGATACGCAAGTGGCGGCGATGGTCTGCGGCTTTGGCGAACAGGTCGGCTACGAGACGCTGGTGCGCAAGATCGCGCGGCAATCGCTCGACAAGACCTCGCGCTTTACCGACTGGTCGCGCCGCCCGCTCACGGATGCGCAAAAGACCTACGCGCTGGCGGACGTCACCCATCTGCGCCAAATCTACGAGTTCCTCGCGGCCAAGCTGGCCGAGACTGGCCGCGCCCGCTGGGTCGCCGAAGAGCTGACGACGTTGCTGAGCCCCGAGACCTACATCGTGCAGCCCGAATACGCCTGGAAACGGGTCAAGACGCGCACCCATTCGCCCAAATTCCTCGCGCTGGTCAAGGAACTGGCCGCGTTCCGCGAACGCTTTGCCCAGGAACGCAACATACCCCGCAACCGGGTCTACAAGGACGACGCGCTGGTCGAGCTGGCCAGCAACAAGCCCAAGTCGCTCGAGGATCTGGGCCGCTCGCGGCTGCTGCTGCGCGAAGCGCGCAAGGGCGACATTGCCGACGGCATCCTCAAGGCGGTGCAGGCCGGGCTGGCGATGCCCGCGGGCGACATGCCGCAGCCCGACCGCAGCCGGGAAAAGCTGCAGGTGAACCCGGCGCTGGCCGATCTGCTGCGCGTCCTGCTCAAGGCCAAGACCGAGAGCGCGGGCGTCGCGGCCAAGCTGATTGCGACGGCGGCTGATCTGGATGCGTTGGCGGCGGGCGAACGGGATGTGGCCGCGCTCAAGGGCTGGCGGTCCGAAGTGTTCGGCGAAGATGCGCTGCGGCTCTGTGACGGGCGCGTGGCACTTGCGGCACAAGGCGACGCTGTGCGCATCGTCCCGCTGGACGACTGAGGCGCGGGTTAGCGGCGGCGCGAGGTTTGTGCGTTGCGCAGCCCTTCGACACGGATCGTGCGCACATTTGCCAGCTGGTTGTCGGTCAGAACGCGGGCGGCGGTGACGGTGCGGACCCGTTCAGGGCCGCCAACCGTGGCACGCTCGGGCCGGATCACCTCCAGCCGGTAGGTCAGCACCCCGTCTTCGGCCACCTCGTCGTCATTGGCCGGTTGCAGGCGCACGCCGAAGGCACCCTGATAATCGGCCACGCCGGAGGCGCGGATCACGGCCCCGCCGGGCACCCGTTCGATCACCAGTCCGCTGATCTGATCGACCGGACCGCCGGGGTATTCGGCGTCTTCATTGCGCAGACCAAACAGGTTCAGTCGGACCCGCTCGCTTTGCGGGATCAGCGGGTTCACCGCCTCGGTCTCCTGGGGTGCCTGCACGGGCTCGGACTGGCTGCGCCCGAACCAGTTGAACGGGTTCAACCGGGTGTTGCACGCGCCAAGGGTCATCGTCGCGACGAGGAGGAGGATGGTAAGCTTGTGCATTTTTGTGCTCTGCGCCTGTGGTCTTTGGCCATGAGTGGTAGCGGATGCGGGCGCGCTTGAAAAGCGTCGTCATGCGGGCTGGACCTTTGGGCTGTCACTGCCTAGGTGAACGGCAAGCAAGAGGGGACTGCGCATGGCAGCGGCCGCATTCGAAGAGATTGTCGACGATTTCGCGTTTCTGGACGACTGGGAAGACCGGTACCGCCTTGTGATCGAGGCGGGCAAGGCGATGGAACCTTTGCCCGACGCGCTCAAGGTGCCTGCGACCAAGGTGGACGGCTGCGCAAGCCAGGTGTGGCTGCACCCGCAGATCGAGGCCGGCGTGTTCCGTTTTGACGGGGAAAGTGACGCGATGATCGTGAATGGGCTGATCGCGGTGCTGCGGACGCTGTATAACGATCTGCCGGTGGGTGAGGTTGTGCAGGTGGACGCACGCGCCGAGATGGAGCGGCTGGGGTTGAATGATCATTTGTCGGCGCAACGGTCCAATGGGCTGCGCGCGATGATCGAGCGGATCCGTTCCGTGGCCGCGGCGGCGTGATCCAAAGGACGCTGCGCGACGCGATTCATTTTTTGATTTGGGGGCTCTGCCCCCAAGCCCCCGGGATTTTTTCAGGACAGAGACGGGGGTGGATCAACGCTCTGCGAGGGCTGTGGCGAGGTCGCCGTAGCCGGTGAAGCGGCGCTCGAAGGTGAGGCCGAGCGTTTTAGCGGCGGCTTTTGCCTTGGCGGTGAGGGCGGGATTGTCGGTCTGGGCCTGATAGACGAGTTTTTCGTAATTGCCGAAATACATGTCGCGCAGTTCAGGATGACGGTCGAGGCCCATGGGCCGGATCACGAACGCATCGAACTGCCGGACGAGGAAGTCGGTGAGGTAGAACGCGGCGATTTCACTTTCGCTATGGCGTGCAAAGCGTTCGTTTCCTTCGAAAAAGCTGTAGCAATGCGGGCCTGCGATCATCTCGACGCCCATCGCCGCGCAGGCTGCCTGGAGCTGGCCACCGGTGCCGCAATCGGCATAGACGACAAAGATGTCGGCATAGGCGTCGCGGTGGCGCGTGACGGCGTTGGTGACGGCGTCGGTGATCTGGTCGGGGTAGAGGTGCAGCTTGGCCGGGAGGCAGGTCAGGTCCATGTGGTCCCAGCCGTTCAGCGCCTTGAGGTCAAGGATTTCGCGGGCGAGCGCGCCGCAAGCGATCAGCAGCACGCGACCCTGCCCTTTGGCGGGCAGGCCGGTTTCGGTCAGGGTGATGTCGTCGGGCAGGCTCATGTCATGTGCCATGTGCTGCGGTGTGGCTGCGTCAGCTGGCCATCTGGTTGTGCTTGCGCGCCACGAATTCCTTGGCCGTCTCGACCGCCACGGCGGCGTCGCGGCAATAGGCGTCGGCACCAATGGCCTTGCCGAACTCTTCGTTCAGGGGGGCGCCGCCGACCAGCACGATATAGTCGTCGCGCTTGCCCTGCTCGATCATCGTGTCAATCACCACCTTCATGTAAGGCATGGTCGTGGTCAGTAGGGCGGACATGCCGAGGATGTCGGGCTGTTCCTTTTCCAGCGCTTCCAGATAGGCCTCCACCGGGTTGTTGATGCCCAGATCGACCACTTCGAAGCCCGCGCCTTCCATCATCATCGACACCAGGTTCTTGCCGATGTCGTGGATGTCGCCCTTGACCGTGCCGATCACCATCTTGCCAACGCGCGGCGCGCCGGTTTCAGCCAGCAGCGGCTTGAGGATGAACATCCCGCCTTTCATCGCATTGGCGGCCAGCAGCACCTCTGGAACGAACAGGATGCCGTCGCGGAAATCATGCCCGACTATGGTCATGCCGCCCACCAGCGCCTTGGTCAGGATGTCATAAGGCGTCCAGCCGCGTTCCAGCAGGATGTTCACGCCTTCTTCGATCTCTTCCTTGAGACCGTCATAGAGGTCGTCGAACATCTGTTGGACCAGTTCCTCGTCGTCGAGTTCGGACAGGATGATGTCGTCTTCGTCAGACATGGGTTTATCCTTTGTGGGGCCTCTGTTGACCTTTGCTGGGCGCGCGGGTCAAAAGGCCATGTGTTTCCAAAGTTATCGGGCAGATTGTCGCGGGGCGACTGTCCGGATTGCGACATGGCCCGCGCCAAGCGCGACGCGGGCGGGTGCAATTGGTGTGCCGCGGCATGCAGGGTAGGTCGTGATGGTAAATGTTCTGTTTATGTTCTATATTGCGCGTATGAAACAGGACCTGCAGACACAGATCGCCAAGGGCCGGGGTGCCGTCAGCAATGTCGACAGCCGGTACAGCACGGTCACGCGGCACGCTGACAGCGATGGTTGGACGCCGGACGAAGACGTGCCGGTGCTGCGCACGCAGGTCAGCATTGAACGCCCGCGCAGTGCGATCACCTACAACCGTTCGCCGGACCTGCCCTTTGATCGGTCGATCAATCCGTATCGCGGGTGTGAACATGGCTGTGTATATTGCTTTGCCCGGCCCACGCACGCCTATCTGGGCCTGTCGCCGGGCCTGGATTTCGAAACGCGGCTGGTGGCGCGGCCCGGCATCGACGCCGTCTTGCGGAAGGAGCTGGGGCGCAAGGCGTACCGCGTCGCACCATTGGCCATTGGCACCAACACCGATCCCTATCAGCCGATCGAGCGGGACCATGGGATCATGCGTGCCTGCCTCGAGGTGCTGTCGGCATGCGGGCATCCGGTGGCCATCGTGACCAAGGGCACGCTGATCGAACGCGACCTCGACATTCTGGGCGACATGGCGCGGCGCGGGCTGGTGCGCGTGGGCATATCGCTCACCACGCTGGACGCCGAGCTGTGCCGCCGGATGGAGCCGCGCGCACCATCGCCGCAGCGCCGTTTGCAGATCATCGAACGGCTGAGTGCGGCGGGCGTGCCGGTGCGCATCATGGCCTCGCCCATGGTGCCGGGGCTGACCGATCCGGAGCTTGAGGCGATCCTGGCCGCCGGCAAGACCGCAGGTGCGCGCACGGCCAGCTGGATCATGCTGCGCCTGCCGCGCGAGGTGTCGCCGCTGTGGCAGGAATGGCTGTCCGAACACTATCCCGACCGCGCGGGCCGCGTCATGTCCAAGCTGCGCGAGATGCACGGGGGCAAGGATTACGACGCCCGCTGGGGGCACCGGATGCGGGGCACGGGCAACTATGCGGAGATGGTGGCACATCGGTTCCAACTGGCGGTCAAACGGTTGGGGTTGCGGACAAGGGCACCGGCGATGCGCACTGACCTCTTTCGGCCGCCCGTGGCACCCGGCGCGCAACTCAGCCTCTTTTAGGCGACGGCGCGGCGGCCACGACGTTTGCGCACGGGGCGCGGATCGTCGCCGGTGCCGTCGGTGGCCGAACTGAACGGGCCGAGGGCCGCGACGATCTCGTCCAGCGTCGGGGCCGCGCCCTTTGCCTTTGTGTCGAGGGCCGCGCGCATCTTGCGCAGGTGATCGGGCGTCGTGCCACAGCAGCCGCCAATGATGCGGGCGCCGCAATTGCGCGCCAGCACGGCGTAATCCGCCATAAGGTCGGGCGTTCCGTCATAGTGGATATGGCCGTCATGAAACTTGGGGATGCCGGCATTGCCCTTGGCCACAATCGGCGTCTCCGTCCCGGTGGAGGCAAAGCCCAGCACCGTGCGCAACAGGTCCGACGCGCCGGTGCCGCAATTTGCGCCGAAGGCCAGCGGCGGATTGGGCAGGGCTGCGGCCTGGGCAGCCAGATCGGTGCTGGTCACGCCCATCATCGTGCGGCCCGCGGTGTCAAAGCTCATCGTGCCGACCCAGTCGAGCCCGGCCAGCGCAAACCCTTCGGCGGCGGCGGCGTATTCCTCGGGGGCCGAGATCGTTTCGAGCCAGCCGATATCGGCGCCGCCCGCCTTCAGCCCGGCGGCGGTTTCGTGGAACATCTCGACGGCACTTGCATGGCTCAGTGCGCCGACGGGTTCCATGATTTCACCTGTGGGTCCGACGGAGCCTGCGACGATCACGGTGCGCCCGGCCGTGTCGGCGACGTTGCGGCCAATCTCGGCGGCGACGCGGCTCAGCTCAAACGCGCGGTGGCCCGCGTCGTGCAGCTTCAGGCGCGAGGCGTTGGCCCCAAACGAGTTGGTCAGAAAGACATCGCTGCCCGCGTCCACAGCCCCTTTGTAAAGTGCCGTGATCTTGTCGGGCGCGTCGGTGTTCCACAGTTCCGGTGCGTCGCCCGCCTCGAGCCCCATGGCAAACAGGTTGGTGCCCGTGGCACCATCGGCCAGCAACGTGCCGCGCGCATCAAGCAGAGAGAGCAGGGGGTTGGACATAAGACGCCTCTTTGATGTCAGGCCCTTGCTGTTTCATGCGGCACGATGTGAATCCAGTTCATAATTCTCATCTAGATCATGAGCGGTGATTGTATTGGCCGTGGTGATTGGGCCGGGGAAGTGGATCGCGCGCATGACATCGATCAGCCCGATGGCCAGAGCGTAGGACGCGGTGGAGGCGGCGTAGCGCGGCTGCCATGTGGGGCCGAAGCTGGACTTGAACTGCCGCAAGCCGGACCCGCCTGCCGCCTTGACGAACTGCACCGCCGCCCATCGCCAGAACGCTGATGCGGGGTCGGGACAGGCGGGTGTGGCGGCAAGGCAAAACCGTTGGGCGCCCTGCGCCTGCGCCGCCACGATCGCCGCATGGACAAGGGCGTGCATCGTGCCGTCGGGCGCGTCAAAGGTGTGGCGGATCAGGTCGAGACACCATTCATCGCGGGCTTTGTGGGCGGTGACAAAGGCGACGCGGCGGCCATTGATGCTGGCCACAGCCACCCATTGATCCACCAGATAATGCGGGCAGTACCTACCCATGCTGCCGCCCCGTGCTGCGCCGTGTTCGGCCTGCCAGTCGGCGTCGATGCGAGCCAGTTCCTTGTGGGGCAGGGGGCGGTCCACCTCGATCTCCAGCCCGACACGGGCGGCTGCGCGCAGCTTGCGGCGCAGGTTGCGCCGTTGCGGCGTCGCGGTGTCGAACCCGTCGAGCGCGACGACGGCGTCATCGGCGATGCGCAGGACGGACCAGCCGGCGCGCCGCGCCTCCGCGGCGAGGCGCGGCCCGCCCTTGTAGACCATCGGAAACAGCGCCATGTCGCGCGCGGATGACTTGAGTGTGGCCAGAGCCGTGGCGTCAGCGCCGGACAGCGGATCGGCCACCATGCTCAGCGTTTGCCCCGTCGGCCACAGCGCCATGGCGGTGCGTCCGTAATCACGGATGGCTCCGCCGTTTTGACGGACGACACCCACCTCGCTGCGCGGCGCGCTGGTCATCGACGCGGCGGCAAAGGCGGGCCGCGCCTGCGTGGTGGCGAAGGGGCGTATCAGCGCCAGCGCCGCGAGACATGCGGGCACGAAGTAGTAGACAATCCGGTAGGCCAGGATCGCCGTCAGCACGACCTCGGCCCCGACCGAGGGCAGGGCGGCCAGCATCACAACCTCGAACGGGCCCAGCCCGCCGGGGGTGTTGGACATCAGCGCCATGCCCATCGCGATTAGAAAGATCGGGTAGAATGTCGCGACGCCAACTGACCCCGCAGGCAGCATCACATAGAGCGCGCCAGCCGCCGCCACCGTGTCGACGAGGGCCCAACCAAGCATACCCGCGCTCAGCCGCCATCCCGGCAACGGCAGGCGCAGCGAACGCACGCGAATTTCGGGGAAGAAGAACAAGGCGATGAACCCGGCATAGGCAAAGATACAGCCCGCAAAGGCGGTCCACTTGGTCCAGGATGGTGCGGGAAGGATCAGGCAGGCAACGCTGGCCACCACCACCCAGGCCAGCACAAAGGACACAGAGACGACCGTCGACAGCTTGAACGCGCCCACGGCACCCAATGCGGGCATCATGCGCCAGCGCGCCAGCGCGCCGGTAAACAGGCCAAAGCCCAGCGATTGCGCCAGTGCGATCGCGATACTGCCGGTCCAGCGCGCGGACCGTTCCGGCAGGCCGGTGCGCAGGAACCGATGCGCCAGCACGTCATAGCGCCCGACGCTGTAGAGGCTGAGCGCGGTCAGAACCGCAGCACTCACCCATTGCCACGCGGCGATATCGGCGAGCCGCTGCGGCAGCGAAGCGATCAGATCAACGCTAAGCTCACGCGACAGGATCCAGCCACAGACCACAAGCGTGACCAGCGGCAACAGGGCGCGTGCGGCCCATTTGCCCCAGACCATCAGCGCAGGCTGCGCCTTGAACCGCGTATCGCTCACCTCAGTACCCCTTGTAACCGAACAATGCCCCGGGGCGGACATTAGGGGTGCGGCATGACCGGGGCGTTAAGTCGTCAATTTGAAAAACTAAAAACGCGCACAGATTTCACTGCGCGCGTCACAATCACTTCAGGTTAGGCGTACAATCCGTTGATCTAGCTGGTTTCCTGCAGCAGTTGGGCCTTGGCCTCGACCATCAGCTCTTTCATCTTGGCGCGGATCGTCGCCTCGTCCGAGAGCGATCCCAGATCACCCGATACCTTGCGATAGACATCTTCGTCGCCGGCTTCCTCGAAATCGGACTTCACGACCTCCTTGGCGTAATCCGCGGCGTCATCGCCGGATTTGCCCATCAGATCAGCCGCCCACAGGCCCAACAGCTTGTTGCGGCGGGCATCCGCCTTGAACTGCATTTCGGCATCATGTGCGAATTTGTTCTCAAAGGCGTTTTCGCGGTCGTCAAAGGTGCTCATCCGAACTCTCCCCAAGGATTGCTTTGCACCAGATATGCGAGCCCGCGCGGGTGCACGCAACCCCTTTGATGCGCCTCGGTGCGCCCATCGCTTGCGGCATATCACCCGATTGCTTATGAGGTGGCCACTGACGGGCAGATTCACCTCACACTGCCCCAGCGAAAGGACGCCCATGGCGCGACGCAAAAAGATCTACGAAGGCAAGGCGAAAATCCTCTACGAAGGCCCCGAGCCGGGCACCATCGTGCAGTACTTCAAGGATGACGCCACCGCCTACAACGCGCAGAAAAAAGATGTGATCGAAGGCAAGGGCGTGCTGAACAACCGCCTGAGCGAATTTTTCATGACCGGTCTGAACCAGATCGGCGTGCCGACACATTTCCTCAAGCGGCTGAACATGCGCGAGCAGCTGGTGCGGTCCTGCGAGATCATCCCGCTGGAGGTGATCGTGCGCAACTATGCCGCCGGGACCATGAGCGAGCGGCTTAGCATCGAGGAGGGCACGCAATTGCCGCGCCCCATCGTCGAATATTGCTACAAGGACGACAATCTGGGCGATCCGCTGGTGACCGAAGAGCATATCGCCGCCTTCGGTTGGGCGAGCCAGCAGGACATGGACGACATTGTCAGCCTTGCGCTGCGGGTGAATGACTTTCTCAGCGGCGTGATGATGGCGGTTGGCATCCGGCTCGTGGACTTCAAGATCGAGATCGGCCGGGTCTATGACGGCGATTTCATGCGCCTGATCGTGGCGGACGAGATCAGCCCCGACAGCTGCCGGCTGTGGGATATGGAGACGGGCGAAAAGCTGGACAAGGACGTGTTTCGGCGCGATCTGGGCAATCTGGCGGATGCCTACACGGAGGTCGCGCGGCGCCTCGGCGTTATGCCGAAGAATGCGCAGCCGATGACCAAGCCGACCCTGATCAACTGAGGGCGTGGCGGCACGGGCGGGATTTTCCGTATTTATGAAAGAGAAGAAGCAGGGGACCGGGACAAGATGAAGGCGACGGTGCATGTGATGCTCAAGAACGGCGTGCTGGACCCGCAGGGCGAAGCGGTGCGGCACGCGCTGGGGGCGTCAGGGTTTGACGGTGTGAACGGCGTGCGGCAGGGCAAGGTGATCGAGCTGGACCTGGCCGAGGGCACGACGCAGGCACAAGTGGCCGAGATGTGCGAAAAGCTGCTCGCCAACACGGTCATCGAAAGCTACCGGATCGACATGTCATGAAGGCGGCGGTGATCGTCTTTCCAGGCTCGAACTGTGATCGCGACCTTGCGGTGGCGTTCGAGGCGGCGGGGGCTGACGTCGAGATGGTCTGGCACAAGGACGTGGACCTGCCTGACGACGTGGACATCGTGGGTGTGCCGGGCGGCTTTTCCTTTGGCGACTACCTGCGCTGCGGGGCGATTGCGGCCAATGCGCCTGTGATCGGCGCGCTGAAGCGCCACGCGGAGCGGGGCGGTTATGTGCTGGGCGTGTGCAACGGCTTTCAGGTGCTGACCGAGACGGGACTGCTGCCCGGGGCGCTGTTGCGCAATGCGGGGCTGAAATACATCTGCAAGACCGTTGGCCTGCGCGTGGAGACATCGCAGAGCGCCTATACCGAGGGCTACACTGCAGGCGACGTGATCGACATTCCCATCGCGCACCACGATGGCAACTATTTTGCCGACGCCGAGACGCTGGATGCGCTGGAGGGCGAGGACCGCATTGCCTTCCGCTACACCGACAATCCCAACGGATCGCAGCGCGACATCGCGGGCATCCTGTCGCCGAACCGGCGCGTCCTTGGATTGATGCCGCACCCCGAGCGGGCGGCGGATGCGGGCCATGGCGGCACCGATGGCCAAGCGCTCTTTCGCGCATTGGCGGGGCAGTTGACCTCCGCGTGACTTGAGCGGGGCGCGCAGCCTGCGTAAGCTGTCCGGCATGGCGCGAGATGAGACACAGGCGGGACGCCCCGCGCGGACACGGACAATCAGCTGGCGGGCGCGCCTGGCGCTGCTGCTGTTTGTCACGACTGCGGTCGCCACCGTCTTTTTCACCAATGTGCTGCTGACCGACCGGTTTACCGAAACCACCAAGAACCGGGCGGAACTGCGGTTGGCGCTCTATTCCGGGAACCTGCTGAGCGAGCTGCGGCAGAGTGAGATTGTGCCGCAACTGCTGGCGCGGGACCCGACATTGATCGGGGCGCTGAACTCGTCCGATTTCGCACAATCGACACAGCGGCTGATTTCCTTTGTCGAAGAGATCGGGGCGGCAAACCTGATGTTGCTGGACCTCGAGGGGCGTGTGGTGGCGGCAACCGACCGAAACATGCTGGGCGCCGATCACCGCAGCATGGGCTTTTTCATCGACGCGTTGCGGGCCAATGACACGATTTTCACCACCGCGCCGCGCGAAGCGGGCGGTTACGCCTTTGTGTATTCGCGGCGCATCACGGCTGGCGGCGACGTGCTGGGCGTGATCGTGGTCGAGGTGGACCTGCAGAAGTTCGAACGCGCATGGGCCGGGATTTCCGCGGCGGTTCTCGTGACCGACAGCTCCGGTGAGATCATCCTGGCCACCGAGCCGCGCTGGCGGGGCCGCACCGAGGAAGAGGCGCTGGCCGCACAGCCGGCGCAAAGTGCGATCGAACGCGCCATCCGTGCCACCGCCGACTGGACCGCGCTGCCGCCCGACGCCTACCTGCAGGGCGAGGGCGTGATGCGTCAGGAGGCGCGGATACCCTACCGCGGCTGGCGTATCACGTCGTTTACCACCTACGCCTCCGTCCGCGAGCGGGTAAACGGGGTGCTGGCGCTGGAGATCATGGGATTCGCGCTGCTGCTGGCGCTGGCGTTTTATGCAATGAGCCGCCGGTCGGCGCTGCGGCTGGCGCTGTTTGCGCGCGAGTCGGCAGAGCTTCGCCATCTGAATGTGCAGTTGCAGCGGGAAATCGCCGAGCGCAAACGGGTCGAGGAAGACCTCGCCGTGGCCGAACAGACGTTGCAGCAATCGTCGAAACTGGCCGCCCTGGGCGAGATGTCGGCAGCCGTCAGCCACGAGCTGAACCAGCCGCTCGCCGCGATGAAGACCTATCTGGCGGGCGCGCGGCTGCTGCTCCGCCGCAACCGGCCCGAGGAGGCGCTGGTGAGCTTTGGCCGGATCGACGATCTGATCGAACGGATGGGGGCGATCACGCGTCAGCTCAAATCCTATGCCCGCAAGGGGCAGGACGAGTTGAGCCCTGTAAACATGGGCGATGCGCTGGCCTCATCCCTGTCGATGATGGAGCCTCAGCTGCGCCAACGCAAGGTTCTGATCAACCGGATCGTGCCGCCTGCACCGATGATGGTGCTGGGCGACAGGCTGCGCATCGAACAGGTGATGGTGAACCTGCTGCGCAACGCCATCGACGCGACCAAGGCGGTGAGCGCGCCGCAGGTCGATATCATCCTGTCGGCGGGCGAGACGGTGACACTGACCGTGCGCGACAACGGCCCCGGCATCGAGGACCTCGATGCGCTCTTCGAGCCGTTTTACACGACCAAGCAGCCCGGCGACGGGGTGGGGCTGGGCCTTGCCATTTCGTCGGGCATTGTCAACGATTTGGGCGGACGGCTCACCGCACGCAACGGACAAGCGGGTGGCGCTGTCTTTGAGATGCAGTTGCCGGCGCTCGACGATGGGGCGGACGCCGACAAGACCAAAATGACCGCGGCCCAATGAGACCGGAGAAAAGCAAATGACCCAAGCCATGAAGATTGCCATCGTGGACGATGAACAGGACATGCGCCAGTCGATCAGCCAATGGTTGGCGCTGTCGGGCTACGACACCGAAACCTTTGCCAGTGCCGAAGATGCGCTCAAGACTTTGGGGCCGGATTATCCCGGTATCGTCATCTCGGACATCAAGATGCCGGGCATGGACGGGATGCAGTTCCTGAAAAAGCTGATGGGCAATGACAGCGCCCTGCCGGTGATCATGATCACGGGGCATGGTGATGTGCCCATGGCGGTCGAGGCGATGCGCGTGGGTGCGTTCGATTTCCTGGAAAAGCCGTTCAACCCCGACCGGATGAGCGATCTGGCCAAAAAGGCCACGGTCGCGCGCCGCCTGACCATGGACAACCGCGCCCTGCGGCGCGAGCTGTCGGATGGCGGGCAGCTGATGAAAAAGCTGATCGGCAACGCGCCGGTGATGGAGCGGCTGCGCGAGGACATCCTGGACCTTGGCCAGGCCGACGGTCACGTGCTGATCGACGGTGAGACGGGCACGGGCAAGACGCTGGTGGCCCATGCGCTGCATGCGGTGGGCTCGCGTGCGGGCAAGAAATTCGTGCTGATCTCGTGCTCGGCCTGGGAAGAAGAGGCGCTGGCCAAGCGGCTCTTTGGTCCGATGCTGCCCGAGGACGGGCAGCTTCCGGCGGTCGAAGAGGCGCGGGGCGGCACGCTTGTCCTTGAGGATATCGAGGCGCTGAGCGAGAGCCTGCAGGCGCGCCTGCTGTCGGTGATCAACGAACAGGGCACACCCGCCGAGACGCGCATAGTTGCGATCTGCAATATGCAGGAGGCGGGCAAGACCTGTGAGGACGCGCTGCGCCCGGACCTGTTCTACCGCCTCGCAGCGCTCAAGATCACCGTGCCGCCGCTGCGCCAGCGGGGCGAGGATATTCTGACGCTGTTCACGCGGCTCAGCGATCAGTTCGCGGATGAATACGGTTGCGACGCGCCCAAGGTGTCGGCGCAGGAGGCGGCACAGCTGCTGCAAGCGCCCTGGCCGGGCAATGTGCGCCAGCTGATCAACATCGCCGAACGCGCAGTGCTGCAATCGCGGCGGGGCACAGGCTCCATCGCGTCGCTGCTGATGTCGGATCACGAGGAGATGCAGCCCGTGATGACGACCGAAGGCAAGCCGCTCAAGGAATATGTCGAGGCGTTCGAACGGATGCTGATCGACAACACGATGCGACGTCATAAGGGCTCCATCGCCAGCGTGATGGACGAGCTGTGCCTGCCGCGCCGGACGCTCAACGAAAAGATGGCCAAATACGGGTTGCAGCGCGCAGACTATTTGTAATTCGGAGCTACTTGCGGCCAATCAGCCAGTAGGGCGTCAGTCGGCCTTTGCCCTTGATCTGGATTGGGTTGCGTGGGGTCAAATCGAACTTTTCACCCAATAAATCCATCATTTCCGGCGTAACCTGAGCGCGACCGGGCTCTGACGTGCTTTCCATGCGAGAGGCGACATTCACCGTGTCCCCCCAGACATCGTAGAACGGTCGTTGGTTTCCGATAACCCCAGCGGTGGCCGGGCCCCGGTGAATCCCGATCCGAAGAGAGAGCGGCGCCTCTCCAAATACCGAGTTGGCTTGTTCAATCATGTCTAGCGCCAAGTCGGCCATACGCTGGGGATGGTCCGCGTCGGCGCCGTTCAGACCGCCTGCCACCATGTAGGAATCTCCGATTGTCTTGATCTTTTCCAACCCATGGCGTTCGATCAGATTGTCGAACACTTCGAACAGCCGGTTAAGGAAAACAACTGTTTCGGACGCGGTGCGCGCTGAAGCGAACGCGGTAAACCCGGCGATATCTGCAAACAGAATCGTGACCTCAGACACATCTTCGGCGATGGTTGCGCCCGGCGAGTCTTTCAGGCGTGTGGCGATGCGTGTCGGCAAAATGGCGTTCAAGAGCGCGTCTGAGCGGTTTAGTTCTGTTGCGAGTGCTTGTTCGGCGCGCTCCAACGCAGTTGAGCCAGCGTTAGAAATCATGAAGAGCACGAATTGAAACGACAAAATGTTAAAAATGAAAAAATAGTCCAGCGGATGAAGCGTTCCACCGTTGGCAAAAGGACCCTCAAGATTTTCCCACAACGGTTCACCCCAAGACAATTGCCAGGGAAAATAGTAGTCAGCTGCTATGAAAATGGTTGCGTTAATAACTGTAGCCAAGGCAATCAGTTTGCGGTGTTTTGCTCGGAACAGGTAAAACAAAATCGCGGGAGTCGACAGTAGCAAATATTGAAGCCCTGAAATCAGCCCGAACGACAAATCCCACAGAATAAACGCCAACACCCAAAGGCATGCGGCCAATACTTTGCGTTCGACCGACCAATTTTTCATCGCAAAAATCGTGAGCGCTGCGATGACAAAGCCTGTGTTGACCACCGCTGTTTGGAACCAACCCAGCATGGCTTGAGAAATAACGCCGATGGATATCGCGGCCGCACTCAGCAACAAGCCGAGGTTGACGAGCCAAAGTTTGCGCGCCAAATCCGGGTCGTTTTGCTCTGCGGCATGGGTGGATTTCGTGCGCATTCTGTCCTCTTTCGTTCCTCCTCGCTCGGTGAACTATAATGCCAGATACACCGTCTGATGTCTTGTTTGTTCAGGCGCAGCGGCGTCGCAGACGAAGTGCAAATGTGCAATCTGAAGTGGTCTGTCGCGTTTCCTGATCGCTCAGAGGCTACGTCACCTTCGATCCCTGTAGCATCCCTGCGCCAAGCTGTCAGAAGAAGGTGATGAACAATACAGCGCTGCATTTGTTTGATTTGGATGGCCTGTCGCTAGAAATCGAGTGGTGCTACCTTGAGATAGGTCTACCGTTGCTGACGATCTTGGGCCATGGGGAGAACGAGATGCTCCCGTTCTTACTCGGCCTCGTTAGGCGTCCTAAAAAGTGACGAGCGCACAACGAATTGACCCTATCGGCGATGAGTTCGGGGTGCCACGCTTTCAATCGGCGTGGTGGGCCAAGCTACACGCGCGGCACGCATGGTCATGCTGGTGCCCTACGCCTCGGAAAGCTACTACACCGCGCCGTTCAACCCGCTGGTGCGCCGGGTGCACAGTGCGGTGTCTTACTCCGATGAAATGGCCCTGCTGATCCGCTATTTCTGTAGCGACCCGGACGCCGAAGCACAGGACAAGTGCCGCCGCGATATCTGAGACGCATGGCAAGCGGCCACCACGGGCCGCGCATTGGATTGCCTGTTACGCGCTGTCATAAAAACTGATCGCGACAGGGCTTACACTGGCCCTGTTGTCCTGCCATCCCTGCATCCAGATCAATCGAGTGGGACAGGGACATGTCGATCTACATGACAGAGCCAGCGGCATATCTGTTCGATATGGATGGGCTCTTGCTCGACACCGAGCGTGTCTGCCTGGAAGAATTCGTGCCATTGCTCGTCGCGCGTGGCTACGCCGCGGACGAAATGCACGCCTTCTTTCTCGGTCTGGTGGGATCATCCGAAGCGGTGACCCATGCGCGTTTGGTGGCGTTGATGGGCGATGCCGAAGCGGTGCAACAGTTTCAGATCGAATGGCGCGACAGGTTGCGTGACAGGCTCGCTACACACGTGCCCTTGCGTCCGGGGGTCGCAGATACGCTCACCGCATTGCGTCGTGAAGGCGCGCGCTTGGCGGTAGTCACCTCCACCTTCGGTGCGGCTGCGCGCCATCATCTGACGGTTGCCGGATTGATCGACCACTTTGAAATCGTGATCGGTGGGGATGAGGTCACGGCCAACAAACCCGACCCGGCCCCGTATCTGCAGGCTGCTGCCGCGTTGGGCGTAACCGCCGCCGAATGCGCGGCCTTTGAGGACAGCAACCGTGGCATCGCGTCGGCAGTGCGTGCCGGGTGTCGCGCGGTGCAAGTGCCCGACCTGCGGGTGCCTGATGTGCCATTGCCGGATCTGGGGCAGCACGTGTCTGACGATCTTTCGAGCGCGGTTGCTATGGTGCGGGCACGCGACGCAAAGGCGGGCACCTGACCCCAGGAATTCGGCACCGGTCGAAGGGTGTGGCCCAAGGCACTGAGGTATCGCGTGTATAAGCTTGCCTGCGTGTTTGCGATATGCTGTCTTCGTGACAACGGGGGCGGAAAAGCAGCCGCGCCATCGCAGTGAGAGCAGGCATGGATTCGACCAAGAACCCCCTTGGCGTGGTCACAATGGTGTACCGCGATTACTTCATCCTCGAACGCTGGTACGACTATTACGCCGGGATGCTGGGGCCGGAGAATCTCTATGTGTTCAGCCACGGGCCGGACGCGCGCCATGACCGCATCGCCAAAGGCGCCAACGTCATGCACATCCCGCGGGACGAGACCAAGTTCCGCTTTGAACGGCGGCGCTGGAACATGATGAGCCAGTTCGTGTCGGGCCTGCTGATGTATTACAACTGGATGATCCTGAGCGATGTGGACGAGTTCGTGATCGCCGACCCGGATGTCTCACCCGACCTGTTGTCGCATCTGAAGTCGCACTACTGGGACCCGGACACCGCACCGGTGAACATCGCGCCGCTCTGCCTTGACATGGTGCACTATCCGCATGACGAGACGCAGCCCATCGGCAGTGACGACACGATCCTGTCGCACCGCCGCACGTTCCGGCCCAACCGCAACTATTCCAAGCCCAACCTCGTGCGCAAGGCGGTCAAGTTCAAGCCGGGCGGGCATGCCAACACTCTGGGTGAGCGCCATCTGCCTGACCACCTCTACACCCTGCACCTGAAATACTTCGACCGCTTCATGATGGACGGTCGGGTCGAACACCGCGCGCCCGCCGCACAGATCAATCATGATGAGATCGGCGACAACACCAGCACCGAAAAGCGGATGCTGCTGTGGGCCGGGGAGCATCAGCACATCCTCGATACGTTCGAATTCGCAGGCGAGGATATCGACCTGCCCGAACTGCGCGCTGCCATGCGCGCCCAGACGGCGGACGGACCCGGCGTGTTCAATTACGGGGTCAGCCCGCTATTGCGCAAACGGCTCTACCGGATGCCCGAACGCTTTGCCGGGATCGTCTGAATGGCGGCCCCGATCCGCCCTGTGTTGCAGGCAATCGTGATTGCCCATTGTATTCAGGCATCGATTGCCCTTATCTAACCCTATGGACAGGCGACGCGGATTGGCGTCGCGTCCATTGTGAGATTCGCTGTCATGGGGCCAAGCGCCCGGGACAGACCGATTGGGCCGGAAACGGCCACGAGACGCTGACGCGGGCCGAGGTCTGGCGCAGCATATGAATGGATACGCCGCCAAACGCGCGTATCGGAGAAGAACCGCGATGACGCGCGCGAGGACAGGAATGTTACCAGCAGGGGGCCTTCGGGGCCGGACCTGCCGCGTGTCCCATATCGCTCGAACAAGACACATCTACGCAACGCTGGCCCCTCCGGGGGAATGGCGCAGGTACATGTGCAATGGACTTTCATGCCTAAGAAAATGCTTATCGATGCCACCCACGCGGAAGAGACCCGCGTTGTGGTGGTGGACGGAAACAAGGTCGAGGAGTTTGACTTTGAGTCCGAGAACAAACGCCAGCTTGCTGGCAACATCTATCTCGCCAAGGTAACCCGGGTCGAACCGTCGCTGCAGGCGGCCTTTGTCGACTATGGCGGCAATCGCCACGGCTTCCTCGCGTTTTCGGAAATTCATCCCGATTACTACCAGATCCCCGTCGCCGACCGTGAGGCGCTGATGGAGGAAGAGCGGGCTTATGCCGAAGCGCAAAAGGCCCGCGACGAGGAAGAGGACAAGCCCAAGCCCAAGCGCCGCCGCTCGTCCCGCTCCAAGGCGGCCAAGGCCGACAACGGCGATGCGACGACCGCCAAGGACATCGAGGGGATGGAGACCATCGACCTTGACGAGGGCGAGGTTCCCGAGGGTGAGGCCGCGTCCCCGATGGAGACGGTGAAGGAAACGCCGGTCGAGACACCTGCCGCCGATGAGGCGGACGAGGTGAGCGAAGATGTGGCCGAGGCGGTCGAAGGCGACGATGATGCGCCCGAGGCCAAGTCGGCCGATGCCGCGTCCAAGGATGACAGCATCGAATCCGTCGCCGATGATGACGACACAGACGACATCCGCCCGCCGCGCAAGCCGCGCCCGCGCCGCTACAAGATCCAGGAGGTCATCAAGGTCCGCCAGATCCTGCTGGTGCAGGTCGTCAAGGAAGAGCGCGGCAACAAGGGTGCCGCCCTGACCACCTATCTGAGCCTTGCGGGGCGCTACTGCGTGCTGATGCCCAACACCGCCCGGGGCGGCGGCATTTCCCGCAAGATCACCAACGCCGCTGACCGCAAGAAGCTCAAGGAAATCGCCCACGAGATCGAAGTGCCGCAAGGCGCCGGCCTCATCGTGCGCACCGCCGGGGCCAAGCGGACCAAGGCGGAGATCAAGCGCGACTACGAATACCTGCAACGGCTCTGGGAGCAGATCCGCGAGTTGACGCTGAAATCCATCGCACCGGCCAAGATCTACGAAGAAGGCGACCTGATCAAACGGTCGATCCGCGACCTCTACAATCGCGAGATCGACGAGGTGTTTGTCGAGGGCGAGCGCGGCTACCGCATCGCCAAGGACTTCATGAAGATGATCATGCCGTCCCACGCCAAGAACGTGAAGCTCTATACCGAGAGCCTGCCGCTGTTCGCGCGGTATCAGGTGGAGACGTATCTGGGCGGCATGTTCAACCCGACGGTGCAGCTGAAATCCGGTGGCTACATCGTGATCGGCATCACCGAGGCGCTGGTGGCCATCGACGTGAACTCAGGCCGGTCGACCAAGGAAGGCTCGATCGAGGACACCGCCCTCAAGACCAACCTGGAGGCCGCCGACGAGGTGGCGCGCCAACTGCGTCTGCGCGACCTTGCCGGGCTGATCGTCATCGACTTTATCGACATGGACGAACGCAAGAACAACGCGTCCGTCGAAAAGCGGATGAAGGACCGGCTCAAGACCGACCGCGCCCGCATTCAGGTGGGCCGCATCAGCGGCTTTGGCCTGATGGAAATGTCGCGCCAGCGTCTGCGCCCCGGCATGATCGAGGCGACAACCCAGCCGTGCCAGGCGTGCCACGGCACCGGTCTGATCCGGTCGGACGACAACCTCGCGCTGTCGATCCTGCGGCAGATCGAAGAGGAAGGCACCCGCCGCCGGTCGCGCGAAGTGTTGGTTAAGGCGCCTGTGGGCATCGCCAACTTCCTCATGAACCAGAAACGCGAGCACATCGCCCAGATCGAGGCGCGCTATGGCCTGTCCGTCCGGGTGGAGGGTGAGCCGCATCTGGTCAGCCCCGACTTTGCGCTGGAAAAGTTCAAGACCGCGACGCGTGTGGTAAAGGCCGTCGAGGCCCCGGTGGTATCGGTCGATACCTCCCTGATGGACGAGGTCGACGAGGCCGAGGTCGAAGAGGCCCCCGAAGCGCCCGGCAGCACGCCGCCGAGCGAGGATGGCGAGGCCAAGCCCAAGCGGCGTCGCCGGCGTCGTCGGCGCAGCCGCGGCAAGTCTGGCAACGGCGAAAACGGTGAGGCGCAGGACACGAACGAGGATGGCGCGGAGGCCGTGGCCGAGGAGGCTGCTGAGGCTCCGGTCGAGGCAGAGGCCGCACCTGCGGAAGAGGCCGAAGAGGCCAAGCCCAAGACCCGCACGCGCCGCAGCCGTTCGACCAAGGCCAAGGTGGAAGAAGAGAGCGCAGATGTGGCCGGTGACACAGCCGAGCCGGCAGAGGCCGACACCGCCGCACCAGAGGACGCCGCCGAGGCTCCCGAGGCCGAAGAGAAGCCCGCGCGCAAGACACCGACGCGCACGCGCAGCACACGGTCGCGCAAGCCCAAGGCCGAAGCCGAAGCCGAAGCTGAGGCACCCGCCGAAGAGCCCGTGGCGGAGGCAGCCCCAGAACCAGCACCGGAACCCGAAGCGGTGGAAGAACCCGCGCCCGCGCCGGAACCTGTGGTGGCCGCGGCAGAGCCTGAGCCCGCAGTCGAAGCGGCACCGGATGAACCCGCCAAGCCGAAACGGCGCGGCTGGTGGTCTCTGGGTGGCAAGTAAGGCCGCTCAGCCCTTGCGGATCACATAGGTCTGAACGGGGCCGTCCAGATCGCTCGAGACGAGCGTATGGCCGGCCTCGGTGCAAAAATGTGGAATATCGACAATGGCGGCGGGATCATCGGCAAGCACGGTGATCTCGTCGCCTTGTGACAGAGGCTGCAGGCGCTTGCGCGCCTTGAGGACGGGCAGGGGGCACAGCAGCCCCACAGCATCAAGCATATGTGGATCGGACATGAGCGCCATGTAAGCGCGATGTTTCAGCATGTCCACGGACATGTGACTGCGTGCCCCCGTGACGGCAGGCGCAGGGACGGTTAGGTGGGGATCATGTTCGGAATTGATATCATCGACGCGAGCCTGTTGCCCGCGATGAGCGTGGCGCTGCTGGCGGGGGTGATCAGCTTTCTCAGCCCCTGCGTGTTGCCCATCGTGCCGCCCTATCTGGCGTATATGTCGGGCATGAGCGTCGGTGAGATTTCCGACGATGGGCGGGGCCGCAACCGCGCGACAATATCGGCGCTGTTCTTTGTGCTGGGCCTGTCGACGGTATTCATCATCCTCGGCTTTGCCGCTTCGGCCTTTGGCGCGTTCTTTCTGCAGAACCAGGTGCTCTTTGCGCAAATCTCGGGTGCGGTGATCATCGTGTTCGGCCTGCACTTCCTCGGCGTGTTCCGCATATCGTTCCTGGACCGAGAGGCGCGGATGGATGCGGGCGATCAGGGCGGCTCGTCCTTTGGCGCATATATCCTGGGGCTCGCCTTTGCCTTTGGCTGGACCCCGTGCATCGGCCCGCAACTGGGTGCGATCCTGACGCTGGCCGCGACCGAGGCGTCGGTGACGCGCGGGACGTTCCTGCTGGGTGTTTACGCGGCAGGTCTGGGCATACCGTTCCTGCTGGCGGCGATGTTCATGAGCCGTGCGATGGGCCTGATGAACCGTCTCAAACGCCACATGGCGCTGATCGAAAAGGTCATGGGCGGGCTGCTGGTGCTGGTGGGGGCCGCGATGTTGACGGGGCTGTTCACCTGGTTCTCGTTCTGGCTGCTGGAGCAGTTTCCCGCACTCGCCACCCTGGGCTGATCGGTTTTCGACGCGAAAACCGGCTGGAAACCGACGCGGTTTCCCCCACCCGAACGCGCCGGTTTCCGCGTCGGAAACCCACCGGAAGCTGCGTCAGCTTCCGCCTTACTTTGGCCCCAGAACATCGCTACCATGCGCCAAAAGGTGCATTGATGAGCAGTCCGCATCCCAAAACCGTGTCGCGCCGCCGGGTGTTCTACATCCCCGGCTACGACCCGATTCATCCGCGCCGTTACCGCGAGCTCTACCGCAAGGAAGGGGCCGCACAGGCGGCCATCTCGGGCTACACCCTGACGCTGACACCCGCCCCCAAGGGCAGGCATTACGGCTGGCAGGTCGATGCCCGCATCGACGGGGCGCTGACCCATGCGGATGTCGAGGTGCTGGTCTGGTCCGACATTGTGCGGGGCAGTATGGAGGCGTCCATTCCCGGCACCTACCTGCAACTGGCGCGCACCGCCTGGACCTACATCACCTCCGGCGCGCTGCGCCGCCTGATGCGCCTGCGCAAGGGGCCGGTGATTGCTGCGCTTTATCCCGTGGGCATGCTCATCGGGCAACTGCTGCTGGCGTGGCTGCTGTGGTCGCTGATCTGGCGCGCGGGCGCTGCACTCTGGCCCGGTGTCGGGTCGTGGATCGGCGCGGCGCTGGGGGCTGCCGGGTTCGTGGCGTTGCTGCGCTGGTTCAAGTCCAAAGATGGCAAGTTCTTTGCCTACTACCTGATGCACGACTACGCCTATTCTGCCGCCTCAAAAGGTGCCAATCCGCCTGCGCTGGAGGCCCGCATGGCGGATTTCGCCGACAGCATCGCCGAGGCGCTGCAGAGTGACGTCGACGAAGTGCTGGTGGTCGGGCATTCATCCGGCGCGCATCTTGCCGTGTCGGTGCTGGCCGATTTGATCCGCGCAGGTCGCGTGCCAGCGGATGGCCCCGCGCTGGCGTTTCTGTCGCTGGGGCAAGTGGTGCCGATGGTGTCGTTCCTGCCCGACGCCTACCGGCTGCGGGCAGACCTGCAATTTCTGTCGACGCGCACTGAGTTGATCTGGGTCGACGTAACGGCCCCCGGCGATGGCTGCGCCTTTGCGCTGTGCGATCCGGTGGCGGTGTCGGGCGTGGCCCCGGACGACAAGCGCTGGCCGCTGGTCTTTTCCGCCGCCTTTACCCAGACGCTCAGCCCCGAGCGGTGGAAGGCGCTGCGCTGGCGCTTCTTCCGGCTGCATTTTCAGTACCTGTGTGCCTTTGACCGGCCCAAGGACTACGACTATTTCCAGATCACGGGGGGCCCGGTGACGCTGGCGCAGCGCTATGCGGGCCGGCCGCCGTCCAAGTCGCGGATTGACATCGCGGTGTCCAAATACACCTCGGTCGCTGCATGAGGCCGCCCAAACCGCCCAGCCGGCCCGACCGGGTCTCGCTCTGGCGGTACATGCGGCTTTTTCGCGATGACATCCTGTCGGCGCAGCCCGCGCGGCTCTATCGTGCGTGGATGGCTGAATTTCGCACGCCGTTCTTTCGCAGCTACCTGATGAACCAGCCCGAGCTTGTCCGCACCGTGCTTAAGGAACGGCCGATGGATTTCCCGAAATCCGACCGTATCGGCGAGGGATTGCGGCCGTTGCTGGGCAATTCCGTCTTTCTGACCAATGGCGCGCAGTGGGAACGGCAGCGGCGCATCATCGACCCGGCGTTCGAAGGCGGGCGGCTGCGCGAAAGCTTTCCGGCGATGTGGGCCGCCTCCGAGGCCGCCGCCGCCCGCCTGCCCGAAGGGGTGACGGAGATCGAGGCGCAGACGAGCCATGCCGCCGCCGACGTAATCTTTCGCACGCTGTTTTCCCTGCCGATCGAGGATGAACTGGCGGGCGCGGTGTTCCACGCCTTTCGCGCCTATCAGCGCAGCCAGCCGATCCTGAACCTCGCGGCGTTCGTGCCCTTGCCCCGCTGGATGCCGCGCGGGTTTCGGCGCGACACCCGTGCGACTGCCGCCGAGATCAGGCGGCTGATCACACAACTGGTGGACCGGCGTGCGGATGAGATTGCGGTGGGCACTGCGCCGGATGATCTGGCGACCAAGATCATGACCACGCCCGACCCCGAAACCGGCGAGACGTTTACGCCCGAAGAGATGGTGGATCAGGTCGCAATCTTCTTTCTCGCCGGACACGAAACCAGCGCATCGGCACTGGCCTGGGCGCTGTACCTCGTGGCGCTCTACCCTGCATGGCAGGACCGTATCGCCGAAGAGGCGCGGGTGCTCGGCGCCTGCGATTTTGCCGCAATGGCGCAGATGCCGGCGGCACGCGACGTGTTCCGCGAGACGCTGCGTCTTTATCCTCCGGTGCCGATGATGGTGCGTGAGACCACGTGCCCCGAACGGTTCCGCGACCGCGATGTGGCCAAGGGCAGTCAGGTGGTGATCAGCCCCTGGCACCTGCACCGGCACACGCGGTTGTGGGATCAGCCGGACGATTTCGACCCGGGGCGCTGGCAGACCGAGAACGGTAAGACGTGCATGCGGGATGCGTTCATCCCGTTCTCCGCCGGGGCGCGCGTTTGCACAGGCGCGGGATTCGCGATGGTCGAGGGGCCGCTGATTCTGGCGCGCCTGCTGCGTGATCACGTGGTTTTGCCTGTGCCGAACCGGGCCCCGGTGCCTGTTGCGCACCTCACGGTGCGTGCGCGGGACGGCATATGGCTCGAAATCCGCAAACGTCAGCGCTAACACCGCGCATGCGGGATTAACCGGGCGTCTTGAATGGGTTAGGAGAGGCACATTCACTGCCGACGTCCAAGGAGTACCCGATGTCCGATTTTGCCAAAATGCGCACGCAGATGGAGCAGGGGGCCGGGTTCATCGCTGCCCTGGACCAGTCGGGCGGTTCGACCCCCAAGGCACTGTCGCTCTATGGGGTGGAGCCGGGGGATTACGACGGCGACGCGGCGATGTTTGCCGAGATGCAAAAGATGCGGGCCCGCATCATCCAGAGCCCGGATTTCACCGGTGACAAGGTGATCGGTGCGATCCTGTTTGAAAAGACGATCCACGAGGTGATCGACGGCGCGCCGGTGGCGGCGCATCTGTGGAAAACGCGCGGCGTCGTGCCGTTTCTCAAGATCGACAAGGGGCTGGAGGATGTGGCGCAGGGCGTGCAACTGCTCAAGCCGATGCCCGGCCTCGCTGCGCGTCTGGCCGAAGCGCGGGATATGGGCATTTTCGGGACAAAGGAACGGTCGGTGATCCAGTCGGCGGATGCAGATGGGATCAAGGCGATTGCCGACAATCAGATGGCGGTGGCGCATGAGGTGCTGGACGCAGGCCTCGTGCCAATCATCGAGCCCGAGATCAACATTCACTCCGACACAAAGGCCGCCTGCGAGGACCTGCTGGCCGACGCGCTGCTGACGCATGTCGACCAGCTGTCGCCGGATCAGGACGTGATCCTGAAGCTGACCTTGCCGGACGTGCCGGGGCGGTACGACGCGCTGGCCGATCATCCGCGCGTGTTGCGGGTGGTGGCCTTGTCGGGCGGGTATTCCACGGATGAGGCGAGCGCGAAGCTGGCACAGAACCACAAGATGATCGCGAGCTTTAGCCGCGCGCTGACCGAAGGGCTGCGGCGTGACATGGACGATGACGGGTTTGTCGCGGCATTGGGCAAGAACATCGATCAGATCTACGGCGCATCGGTGGCGTAGGTGGTTTCCGACGCGGAAACCGGGTGGAAACCGGCGCGGTTTCATGGCGCGACGGTCAGACCGGGAGCTGTTTTCCGCGGCGGAAGACTGTCGGAAACTGCGTCAGTTTCCGGCTACGTCAGCACCCGGACGGGTTCGGTGTTGCAAAACACGATGATCTGACCGGCATTCTCGATTGCGCGAAATCCACGCCGGTCCAGCTCGCGCAGAAAATCGGCGCGACCGATATAGCGATCCACATCGCTGGCTTTACGCCGCACCACACCGCCCGAACGCGCTGCCCGCGAACTGAACATATCCAGCAGGTCGTTCTCGGGGCAAAGCGGGGTGTGTTGCATGGGCAAGGACATGACGGGACCTTGCTGCCCCGATGGTTAACGGTCGCTTAAGCGCTTGAGAACAAATACCCGGATCGCGGATGCCAGCCCCACATCCGGGGGGCGCCCGACATCAATATCGGCCGCCAACGCATTGATTGGCTTGCCTTCTGCCGCTGCAATTGCACAGAAGGCCTCCCAGAACTCGGGTTCCAGCGACACGCTTGTCCGGTGCCCCTTGAGGGTCAGTGAGTGCTTTTTGGGCCGTCCGCTCAATGGTCCGACAAAAAGCGGCGCGCCGGGTCGAGGTCGGCGACCTGCGCATAGGTGTTGAGCAGTCGCGCCAGCGGGCCCTTGTTGGCGCGCAGATAGCGGCGGGCGCGCCGCAGGGCGCGGATGCGCTGCCGTTCGGCATGGGTAAATTCACCGGTGTGCATCATCAAATCACCTGTCAGTCTTACAAGCCTATGAATTATCGACCATTTATGGCTTTTCAGGGTCCCCATCCGCACGTTTGCGCGGCATGTCGAGGACCTTTGCGTCCAGTTCTCTCGTCTGGCGGGAGTTTTCGGCCTGCGCGGCCTGCCTGTCGGCCCTGGTCAGCCCGAACGTGACCGCATTGGCGTCTGCACGCGCCTTTTTCGCGGCGCGCGCGCGGGCCTTGCGGGCCTTGTTGAGGTTGACCGGCGTGCTCACTTGGGCCCGATCATGTTCTCGGGGCGCACGACCTCGGCGAACCGTTCTTTGGTGACAAAGCCCATCTTGACCGCCTCTTCGATCAGGGTGGTGCCGTTCTTGTGCGCGGTCTTGGCAACCTTGGTCGCGTTGTCATAGCCGATCTCGGGCGCCAGTGCCGTCACCAGCATCAGGCTTTCGCGCATCAGCTTGTCGATGCGCACCTCGTCCGCCTGCAGCCCATCGACGAGGTTGTCGGTAAAGGCGACGGACGCGTCGCCCATCAACTGCATCGACTGCAGCACGTTATAGGCCATCATCGGCTTGTAAACGTTCAGCTCAAAATGCCCCTGGCTGCCGGCAAATCCGACGGCGGCGTCGTTGCCCATCACATGCGCGCAGACCTGTGTGAGCGCCTCGCATTGCGTCGGGTTCACCTTGCCCGGCATGATCGACGAGCCGGGTTCGTTTTCGGGCAACATCAGCTCGCCCAGACCGCAGCGGGGCCCTGAGCCCAGCAGGCGGATATCGTTGGCGATCTTGAAGAGTGACGCGGCGACCGTCTTGAGCGCGCCCGACATCTCGACCATCGCGTCATGGGCGGCCAGCGCCTCGAACTTGTTGGGGGCTGTGACAAAAGGCAGGCCGGTGATGTCGGCCATGTGGCCCGCGACCGCCTCGGCCCAGCCGTGGCGCGTGTTCAGGCCGGTGCCCACCGCCGTGCCGCCTTGGGCCAGTTCGTAGATGCGGGGCAGGGCCGCCTCGATGCGCGCAATGCCCATGGCGACCTGATGCGCGTAGCCGGAAAACTCCTGCCCCAGCGTCAGCGGCGTGGCGTCCTGCGTATGGGTCCGCCCGATCTTGATGATGTCCTTGAAGGCGTCGGCCTTGGCCGCGAGCGCCCCATGCAGCTTGTGCAGGCCCGGCAGCAGCACGTCGCGCGCGGTCATCGCGGTCGAGATATGCATCGCCGTCGGGAACGTATCGTTGGACGACTGGCCCATGTTGCAGTGATCGTTGGGGTGCACCGGGTCCTTGGAACCGATCACGCCGCCCAGCATCTCGATCGCGCGGTTGGCGATCACCTCGTTGGCGTTCATGTTGGACTGTGTGCCCGACCCGGTCTGCCACACGACGAGGGGGAAATTGTCGTCGAGCTTGCCCTCCACTACCTCACCGGCGGCGGCGATGATCGCGTCCGCCAGACCGGCATCCAGCGTGCCTTGGGCCTTGTTCTGCATTGCACACGCCTTTTTGATCACACCCAGCGCGCGGACGACAGCGATGGGCTGCTTTTCCCAGCCGATGGGAAAATTCATGATCGAGCGTTGGGTCTGTGCGCCCCAATACTTGTCGCCGGGAACCTCCAGAGGGCCAAAGCTGTCGGTTTCGGTGCGCGTGTCGGCCATGGGGCTCTCCTGCGATGTCAGTTCCAGTTGCTTGCGTTTACCCTTGCGGGCCTGCGCTCACAAGCGGCAGGACCGCGTGGGGCGACCAAATTGACCAAAGCTAGTGCAAGACGGTCGTCACAGACCTATATATCAAGGAAAGACCGCGCTTTCACACAAGGACCGCCCCATGCCCCGCATCCGACTGTTGCCCATGCCCGCTGCCTTGCTGGCGCTGTGCGTGATCTCTGCCGCGCTGTTCTGGGCCGGTGCGACCGCTGCACAGGACGTGACCCGATTTGCCGGCAGTTACGAAGGCTCGGCAGAGGTGACCGCCGCCGACGGGACCAAGATCCCCCGCGACATGAGCGTAGAGGTGTCGGAGACCAAGGACGGCTTTCGCGTCAAATGGACCTCGGTCACCTACCGCACGGACGGGCGGACCAAGGAAAAGTCATACGCCATCGATTTCGTGCCCAGCGGGAGGGATGCCGTCTATGCCGCGGCACAGCAAAAGAACGTGTTTGGCCATCTGGTGCAGCTCGACCCGATGAAGGGGGAGCCGTATGTGTGGGCGCGGATCGATGACGACACGCTCACCGTCTATTCGCTCTTTGTCAGCGAGGCGGGCGGCTACAGCTTGCAGCAATATGACCGGACACTTGCGGATGGCGGCCTGAACCTGCGGTTCCAGAACATCCGCGACGGCGAGATCCTGCGCGCGGTTGAGACGTTCCTGACCCGCGTCGACTGACGCCTATTTGCGAAAACTGTCCAGCGACACGACGTCTGCGGGCTTGCTCTCGCCGTCGTCATCCTTGTCCTCGACCGCCATCGGCTCTGCCGGTTTCAGCGCGCTGCTCGGCAGGATTTCAGGCGGTGCGGCGGGCGCATCTTCCTGCTCGTCGTCCTGCGTCTCGAAGCGCAGGCCGAACTCCACCGACGGGTCCACAAAAGTCTTGATCGCGTCGTAGGGGATAAACAGCGGCTCGGGTGCGTCACCGAAGTTAAGTGTCACGGAAAACCCGTCAGAGCCTACGTCGAGGTTGTCATACCAGTGCTGCATGACCACCGTCATCTCGCCCGGGTAGCGGTCGCTGAGCCAGTCGGCAAGTTCCGCATCGGGGTGGCTTGTGTCGAAGGTAATAAAGAAATGATGCGCGCCCGGAAGGCCGTTCAGCGACACATCCGTGAGCACCTTGCGGATGAGACCACGCATGGCCTCATGCATCAGATTTCCATAATCAATACCGCGGCTCATCTATACTCTCCGCCATGCACAACCACTCTATCCCAATTTGCGGGCAAGGAAAGGGGCAGGGCGGCAAATGCTGCGATTATAACACGCCGAGCGCCCCAAGGGCGGTGCCGCAGGCGGCCAGAATGGCGAGGCTGCTCAGCAGGCCAAGGCGTAGCCCCAGCATCAGACCCATCGCGACCAGCGTCAGCAGCACGGCCCAGAGGTCAAGCGTGGCCCAGTCCGGCCTCGGAATGGGCAGCGTGCCGCCCGCCTCGATCCGGGCAAAAAGCACGTGGAGCGCGAACCACACCGACAGGTTCAGGATCACCCCGACGACCGCCGCCGTGATTGCCTGCAACGCCGCCGACAGGCGCGGGCGGGCGGCGATCAGATCGACATAGGGACCGGCGGCGAATATCCATAGAAAACAGGGGATGAACGTCACCCAGAGTGTCAGCGCCCCGGCAGCAATGGCTAGGCCAAGGCCACCTTGGGCATAGCCCGCCAGCAGGGCCACGAACTCGGTCACGAGGATGAGCGGGCCGGGCGTGGTTTCGGCCAGCCCGAGCGCGTCGATCATCTGGCCCGTCTCGATCCAGCCGTGGTTCTGCACCACCTCCTGCGTCATGTAGGCCAGCACGGCGTAAGCGCCGCCAAAGGTGACCACTGCCAGCTTGGAAAAAAAGAGGCCGATCTGCACCAGAAACGTCTGCGCAAAAAACCAGCAGACCAGCAGGGGTGCGGACCACAGGGCGGACCAGAGGATGATGGTGCGCAGCGTGCCGGTCGGGGATGTGGCGGGCTGTGGGGCCGCGTCGCCGGGGCGCGCGGTGACGTAGCCGTAGACGCCCGCGGCGAGAACAATGACCGGGAACGGCAGGCCAAGCGCAAACAGCGCGACAAAGGCCGACAGCGCCAGCGTCCAGGCTGCGGGTCCGGTCAGCGCCTTGCGCGCCAGCCGCATCAGCGCCTGCAGCACGATCACGATCACGGCGGCCTTGATCCCCAGGAATGCGGCGCGCACCAGCGGCAGATCGCCGTACCACACATAGCCAAGCGCCAGCGCCAGGATCACCAGCGCACCCGGCACGACGAACAGTAGCCCGGCCAGCAAACCGCCCGCGGTGCCGCGCATGCGCCAGCCGGCATAGGTCGCCAGTTGCATCGCCTCGGGGCCCGGCAGCAACATGCACAGTGACAGCGCGCGCAGATATTGCTGTTCGCTCAACCACTTGTGGCGGGTTACGAGGCTGTCATGCATCAAGGCAATCTGGGCCGCGGGTCCGCCAAAGGACAGCACGCCGATGCGGCCAAAGACATGGGTCATCTCGCGCCAGCCCGGGGTCATGGGATGTCCTTTCGCAGGGCGGTCCATGCCGCGTCGATGAGGGGCAGGGCGGCCTTTGCCGCCGCTTCGGGCGATTTGTGCATCTTTTGTGGCGCGCGGAGCAATGCGGCCCAGCCGTTGGGCGCGTCGATTGCGTCACTCAGGAACGCGCTGAGAGGGGGCCAGCCCAGCCCGGCGGTGTCGGCGAGCGTTCGCGGATCACCCGACAGGGGGACGGCGTCAAACCGGTCAGCAACGGCAGCGTATGCGTTGGGCGGCACCCAAAGGATGTCGGCGCGCGGGGCGATCCATCGGCGCAGGAGCCAGACGGTGAGCAAGACCGGGGCAGTGCAGGGCGGGCTGACCACATATGCCGCCGCTGCCGCACCTTCGTGGATGCGCGGCAGACCGGCCTGTCCCCAACCCAGAACACCGCCTTCAAGCGCGCGTGCTCGCAAGCCCCGCGCCCGCAATGCTGCCGCCATGCCGAGGCTGAGCTTTTGCCCCTTCTGACAGACCACAACCACCTCTGCATCCGGCGGCAGCAGCGCCATCGCAGCCTTCAAATCGCGGTGACCGATCCGGTCAGCACCGGGCAGGCGGAACGAATCGGCGGCAACGTCGTCGGAAACGCACACATCGATCAGGTGTGGCGCATCGGCTGTGCCCAATCGGGGCAGCAGTGCATCAGCGGTGGTGTAGAAAAGCGGGTCCATCAGAGCATCCTTCAAACAACGCAAAAGGATGCGACTTTGGGCCGGGCGTGACCTGATGGGGCAGTCGCACATTGCCCCCACGCCCATTGATTAGCCGGTGCATGTTGCCCCGGTCAACCGGTCAGTTGAGCCTGTTGCCCGCCAGTAGAACGGCCAGTGCATTTGGCGGCACCTGTCCCATCTGCTCAAAATACGTGAGAAAGTCGAAGCTGTGATACACCTCCGCCATCATGCGCCCCTCGAAACGGGCCATGATTTGCCCGAACACCTGGATCGGATCGCCGGTGTCCCGCACATTGCTGCGCACCTCGAGCAGCGCGGCAATCCAGTCGCCCTGATCCATTGTCTTGGCCAACCGCACGTCAATCGGGCCAAGTTGCGCGCGCATGAGTTGCACCAGATGAGGCATGTCGTCGGGTGTCAGCGCCACATCGGGCAAGATGCCCTTGGACGCCGCGTCGGGCGACAGAAACTCGAGAATCGCGTCAAGATCGCCATCAGTCCAGACACGCGCAAACCAGTCCTGCAGAATTTCGGCTTTGTGCGGCATGAAACGCGTCCTTCCAATCGGGTTCGGCACCGGCAATAGACCCATAGTATTAAGACGCGATTAATCATTGCTCAGGGTGGGAAAGTGCAGGCTTCTGTTGCCAGGTGCCTGCGAACCCCGCCTCACGCGGCTAGGCGAGAGGGCTTAAGTTCGGTTCAACCCGGACTGCTTACGCAGCCAGAGCAACCGGAGCACGATTGTCGTTTGCAATTGTACTGTTTTCGCCGGTAACGGTGGCAGACAGCCGAGACAAAGCTAACCCCTTTAGACGTCCGTCGATCCTGTTTCGGCCCCATGATCCTGCAAACGACAGGATATCTGGTGGAGCCGCCGGGTACCGCCCCCGGGTCCGATCCGTTTATTACGAGCGCGTTTATGTCCATAGTCCCGAGGGACATCGTATGCATAGCGTGACTGACTGGCGTTTTGAAGGGGGAAGTCATTCCTTTGCGCCCCCGAATCGCTGCCATCGCTGTCGCTGCTTCGGCACAAATGCAGGTCAAACTAGAACTTTGTTGCGCGCTAAAGGTGGCGATTTCTCGCCTAGGGGGAACTTTGCGGCAAAATTGGGGCAGATTCGGGAATCCTCTTTGGCGCCACTCGCGAATTCGTTATCAAAAGGTGAATAACGCCTGTGCTGTAACATTTTTTGAGAGGACCTGAGTTAAATGAAATCCTTTGTCTTGAAGGCGGCGATCACTGCAGTCGCAATAGGAACGGCCTCGCTTGCGGCGGCAACAACGGTACCGCCAGTTGTCGACCCGAACGGGTACGTCGGAAACTACGACATCAGCAACGCCAAGACGGGCAGCCATGGCCTGTATCTTCCTCAACTGTTTAACACCAATCCCGGCGACAAGCACTGGTCTGTGACATCCGGGACCGCCAACTATGACGGCACATCGATGGTGATGTCCGGTGCCATCTCAAACACGGTCGGTGGCGTAAACTACGAAATGAACTTCGACTTCCAGGTGTTCCAAACGGATACCAAACCTCCGGCGCCCTATTGTGGTGCTGGCGCGTGTACCAACCCACCCCAGGACAATGTCGACAACATGGTCTACTTTGACATGAATGGCGGGCCATCCATGGGGTCGATCACGGGGGTCGGTGCGCTGGACGGTCTCGTTCTCGACGTGGCGATGAGACCGCTGAACCTCCCGACAGAGTATAAACCTGGCCAGCTTGGCTTTGGCGGGAACTGGTTCAACCTCGAATTTGGGTATTCCAACTGGCTGGACTGGAGTGTTCGCAGCAACACAACCAATATCGCCTTCCGGTCGTCCGGTGGTGGTGACATCAACTTTGACTTCAACAGCAACGGTGATCCGGTCGGCAACAATCCGTCGCCCGTACCATTGCCTGCTGGACTTCCACTACTGCTGGCAGGTCTGGGCGCATTCGCCGTACTGCGGCGTCGTCAAGCTATTTGATCACCTAACCTTTTCATTGTTCGGGCCGTCCCATGCTGGGGCGGCCTTTTCCTTTACAGGTTTGCGGACAGGAACCACGCGGCCAGCGCCACCTCAATCCCGCCAAAGATCAGCACCTTGCGGACCGGTGGCGCGTCAAAGATCAGCGACAGCACGCGCCCGAGGGCTGCTCCGGCAAAGGCGAACCCGATCATCCCGTATCCCAGCGGGTGATCCAGCCACAGCGCGCCTAGCCCCGCCACGACGAACAACCCGCCCACGCTCGCCCGCATCTCGCTGAGGCCCATATTGGTCTGCGTCGGCGCAAGATCGAGCGCCGCAGCGGTGTAGCGGGGCGCCAGAAAGCCAAAGAGCCCGAAGGCGATGGTGAGCAGGCTGGCGATGAGGTTGAGTATGTCAGTCATAGGGGTGAAGTAAGCGCCAGCGCGCCGCTCTCAAGCGTTCATTCGAGAAAGCGGCACGTGTGTTCGCCGTTCGGGCCGGTGCCCAGCCTGGCCTCCTGCCGACGGCAGGCGGTCATCGCGCGTTTCATCGCGACGGTTTCCGAGGTGCCCCATGCGTATCCGCACCCGTAGATGCCGGTAATGGTCGCGCCGCGCCTGCCGGCAAAGGCAAAATGGTAGGCCGGGTGCGCGGGCCGCAGCTTGCGAAAGAGTTTTCGCACGCGTGAGCATTTGAAATCCCGACCGTCCAGCCGTTCGATTTTCGCTGCAATGGCGCGACCTTCCTGTTCTGACTGTGCGGCGGCCGTGGCTGCGATAACACACAAGGCGGCGACCATCAGCGCTCTGCCACGGATCATGACGCGTGATCCATCGCCTCGAACGACGACGGAATGGGCGTGTTCATGCGCGCCTCAAGATCCGCGTTGAAGGTTGCAAGATCCGCTTCCCGATCCAGATCGGTGAGCAGCTTGATATCCACGCTCACATGCCGCCGGCCCTTCTTGCGGCCGATAAAGGTGAAAAAGCTGTCAAAGCGCGCCTTCTGGAAACGGCCCAGCCCGTCGATGCGCACCAGCATCACCGGGATATCCATATTGTCACGCACCACGTCATAGGCGCCGGAATAGTAGGGTTCGACGATCTCTTCGGGTTGCTGGCGCGTCTTGCCTGCGGGAAAGAGCAGCACGGCATTGCCCTTGTGCAGCACCTTGCTGATTACGCCGAGGCTGAAGGCCTTGCGCGCGGCGCGTTTCTCCTTGGGCCAGTCGCGGGGCGAGCTGACCGGGATGGCGGAGATGACGAACATCGGGAACCATTGCAACCAGTTGTAGTATTCATTGTAGTGCACCACCGTGCGCACCCGTGTGGTGGTATAAAGCAGTGCCGCAACGATCGGCCCGTCATGGCGGCTGACATGCGTGGCGAGGATCAGCGCGCCGGGATGGTCCTGCAACAGGTGTTTGCCCGAACAGCTGACATTGTAGAACATCGAATAGTAGCTGCGCACCACGATAAAGAAAAAGTGCCGAGTCCACCGACCCAGTGTCGCGTCGATAAAGCGCATCATGCGCTGCAGGCCTTGTGTTGCATCAGTCGACTGTCCCGGTCGGTTGCGTTGGGGCAAGGTAGCAAGCCGGTCGGGATGTGCCAGTTCAAATCGCTGTCCACAGCCCCAGAACGCCCACACCGATCAGGCTGATGGCCCAGACCAGTTCCAGATCGAACCAGCCCTTTTTCAAGAAGTTCAGGCCGAGCCAGCGGTGTACCGCATAGGCGAGCGCCCCGCCGGAGCCGATCATGGCGGCGGTGTGCACGATGGCGACAGTGAGGGCCAGCGCCGTGGTGGCCATCAGCGCGGAGGCGGCGCGGTGGCCCGCGTCCAGTTCCGCAATGGCGCAGAGGCCGAGGTAGATGGGCACGAGCATCAGCGCCGCCCCGTGCGCCAGCGCCACGAGGAAGGACCACAGGGTCAGCTTGTGCGGCGGGATGCGCGCGAGAAAGCGGGGGTGGCGGCGTGTGATCAGCAGGTAAAGGCCCATGCCGATGACGATCACGCCTGCGCCGATGCGAATCTCGCGTTCGAAATCGATCAGCAGGGTCATCATCGAAAAGGGCAGCAGAATGCCCAGCATCGCCGCGAAATGGCCAAGGCTCAGCGCACCCAGCGCGGGCCAAAGCGCAGAGCGCCGCCGCTCGAACAGGGCCGAGGACACGGCCAGCGGCCAGCCCATGCCGGGGTTGAGCCCGTGATAGAGACCAGAGAGGATGACGGCGAGCCAGAGGCCCGCCGCCGTTGTCATGTCCATCCAGACTGCCCTTCTAGACCGAGGGGTAGCAGAAACTGTCCGTCGAACAGTCGCCGCCCTCGAGCCGGATCTGGTGGCTGCGGTAGCCGTCCGGGAACTTCGTCCAGAAGTTTTCGTCCAGCGTCAGGCCGCCATTTTCACCCACATGGGCCATGACCATCGCGGCCCCACGCTCTCCGGGATAGAACTGGTCGTCCCATGTGGAATAAAGCGAGTTGGTCCAGTAGACGCGTTTGCCGTCGCGGCTGATCTCGACCATCTGCGGGCCATAGCCGAACTCTTCACCATTGGGGTGCTTGTGCTTGGCCACGATGCCGCCGATCTCGACCTTGCCGGCCAGAACCGGGTTCATCGGGTCGGACACGTCGTATTGGTGCATCTCGCCCAGACCCCAGCACGCGACGTAGAGGTACTTGTCGTCGAGGCTCAGGTCGATATCCGTCACCAGCGGGGGCACCGCGCCAAAGCCCTTGAGCAGTTCGGGCAGGTCGTCGGCATCTGCTGGCACCGGGTCGATGGTGATGGTTTTCTTGGCCTGCCATTCGCCGTTCTCGTCGCGCCACCAGGTAAAGATTGCGCCTTGCAGGTTGGTGGTGTCGACCACCACGCCGCAGAACCCGTATTCCTTGACCGGGTCATGGGCAGGCCGAATTTCCAGCGCCATCTGGTGGTTTTCGCCGAGATCAAGGGACTTGATCACCTTGCGACCGCGCAAATCCCAAAAGTGGATCGTGTGCCCGTATTTGTTGCTCAGCAGGTCCTCGGGTACGACGCCGTTTTCGAACTGCGGCGGCAGGCCCCATTCGGAGCTGACCATGTAGTCGCGCGGCAGGTTCCACCAGAAGTCATAGTGCTTGTCCTGAATGCCCCGATCCATCTCGTAACGGCCGAGAATATCAAAGCTTTCGCAATCCATGATGAAGATGCCGGGAGGGCCGTCGGTGCCATCCTCGCCACCGCCGCCAAGGGTCGAGACATAGATGCCTTCGGGTCCGCAATGGATCGTGTGAGGGCGGGAATAGCCTGTCTTTTCAAACAGCTCTTCGGGCTCGATGGTCTTGTGGATGACCGGGTTGCGCGGGTCCTTGACGTCGATGATGTAAATGCGCGAGGACCGGATGCCGGGGATGATCAGGTAGCGGCGCTCCAGAAAGGCGTGACCTGTCAGCGGGCTCAGAGCGGAGGAACAGGCGTTCCAGCCAAAGTGGTGAAATTCGTCACCCAGATTGGGCACGTACAGCTCGGAGACGATCTGGCCGAAGCTGTCCGAGCTTGGGTCCACATCCACCACGGCAAGACCGTCCGGCTTGGTCCCGTCGGGGCTGAGCATCAGCGTAAAGGCCAACGTTTCGACGGGTGCGTTGATCGCATCCTTGGGCGAGGGGTAAAAAGTGTTGTCGGGTCTTAAATTCATGTCGTCCTCCCTGACGCACTGTTGAATATCGGTGCCTGCCCCGGTGCCGCTTTGCGGTCTTGTTAGGGTCAGGCGGTTGCTTTCTCCTTGTCCTTCTGCGCGCGGGCGGTGACGACCGAATGGGCCAGCTCGCGCGTGTAAGCTTCCAAGGTGTTCAGGATCTCGTCGGTTTTGGCGGCGTCCTGCGCCTCGACCGCATCGGCGATGTCGGTGTGCAGCGCCACGATCGCCTCGCGCGACCGCGCGGTGAAGGTGATCATGTTCATCAGAGGCTGCATCGCCTCGACCGCGCCGGCCAGCTGATAGCTCAGCACCTTGTTGCCCGCGCCATCGACAAGCGCCCGGTGAAAGGTGACGTCCGAGGCGCAGAACGCCTCATCCGTGAGGCCGGGCTGACCCTGACGGTGAATTTCAGCGCGCATGGTGGCCAGATGATCCGGCGTGCGGCGCTCTGCCGACAACGGCGCACAGGCGCGTTCCAGCGCGTAGCGCGCCTCGCAAGCCACATCGAAGCTGACCGCATTCATGCTGAGCAGCAGCGAGGCGGTGGTGACTTGCTGGTCATAGGCGTCCTCGAACCGGAGGCGATTGACAAACGCACCGCCGGTGGCACCGCGTTGCGTGCGGATCAGCGACTGCGCCGCCAACCGCTTGAGCGCCTCGCGCACGGTCGGGCGCGACACCTCGAAATGATCGGCCAGCTCGGCCTCTGACGGCAGGCGCTGATCGACGATCAACTGACCGCCGACGATCTCTCCCCGGATCGCTTCGGCGATCTGGGCGGAAAGGTCCTTGCTGCTGTCGGGATCAATTTTCATTTGTCATACATTTTAATGTCTGACATTTAATCTGCCAAGAACAATCTGCTCTGAGTTGAGTCGCGCTGTTTGAGTCGTAGGGAGGTCTCATGCCGCATCTGATCCGCTCCACGCTATGGCTGGGCTTTTTCGGCGCCATCCTCATCGCGTGGTACATCATGTATGCGATGAGCGTGGATATGGACGTGGACCTGCTGGGCCGTCCGGGCGAGATGGGCGCGCGCATGGCAGCGATGGACCCGCGGATGCCGATGGACATGCCGATGGCGCGATTCGGGCCGTTGTTCTGGATGTGGGCGATCATGATGGCGGCGATGATGCTGCCGACGCTGGTGCCCACGCTGCGCACCTACGAGGACCTGATGCGTGCCGCCGACGGCACCCGTGACGGGTGGCTGGGCGTGCTGCTGGGTTATTTCATCGTCTGGGTCGCCTTTGCCGCGCTGATCGCCGGCGTGCAGCTGGCACTGCTCTATGGTGGCGCGATCGACATGCTGGGTATCGCCAAGACGACCATGTTGTCGGGCGGATTGCTGATCGTCGTGGGCCTGTTCCAGTTCACAAGGGCCAAGGAAATCTGCCACGGCGTGTGCCACAGCCCGATGACCTATTTTCTGGGCCACTGGCGCTCCGGCTTTGGTGGCGGGTTGCGGATGGGGCTGGGCCTTGGCGCGTTCTGCGTCGGGTGCTGCTGGGGGTTCATGGCGCTGGGATTTGTCGGCGGGGTAACGAGCCTTGCGTGGATGGGCCTGGCCACATTGTTCATGGTCTTGGAAAAGCTGCCCCAGGTGGGGCACGCTGTGACCAAGCCAATGGGGGTCGTGCTGACCCTCGCGGGTCTGGCCGTTCTGGCCTGGCCCTATGCGATAGGAGGATAAGATGGCCGTGAAAAAACGTCCCGACGCGGACAAGCTGCCGGTCAGTCAGCGGATCGACAGCCGGATGCCCAATCCCGGACGGCGCCAGATGTCGCCCACCGAATGGGCGATCAAGGGCGAGCTGTTCCTCAATTGCTCGTGCGAGGTGTTCTGCCCCTGCGTGGTCAGCCTGGGCGCGCACCCGCCCACCGAAGGGCACTGCCACGCCTGGATGGCCATCGCCATCGACGAGGGGCATTTCGAGGGCGAAGACCTGAGCGGTCTGAACGTCGGCCTGATGGTCGAAATTCCCGGTCGTATGGGCGAGGGCGGCTGGCGCGTGGCGGCCTATGTGGACGAGCGCGCAAGCGGCAAGGCGTATAACGGTCTGCTGCAGATTTTCTCGGGCGCGGCGGGCGGCACCACGGGTCTCTTCACCATGCTGGTGAGTGACATCGTGGGTGCGGAACGCGAAAAGGTCGAGATCGTGCGGGATGGCAAGAAACGCGGGCTTTATATCGGGCGCAAGATCCAGGGCGAGATCGAGATGATCGACGGCGCCACACCGGATCACCCGGTGATGATCACGAATTCCAAATACTGGATGGGCCCCGACATCATCGCCGCTCGCGGCACCAAGAGCCGGGTGCGCGACTACGGTCGCATCTGGGACTTTGGCGGCAAGTCCGCCGAGATCTGCCCGATCGACTGGAAAGGCCCGAAACCGTGATCGACAAGGGTTATGTGCGTAGCATGGCCCGCTATAACGCGTGGCAGAACCGCCAGTTGACCGACACCCTCAAAGAGGCGCGCGATGCTGATCTGCGCGCCGAGCGCGGCGGCTTTTTCGGGTCCATCATGAACACGCTGAACCATCTTCTGTGGGGCGACACGATCTGGATGAGCCGGTTTGTGCCCAGCATTGCCAAGCCCGAGGGCAGTATTGCCGAAAGCGTCGATTTCACCCCGACCTTTGCGGTCTGGTCCGCCGACCGGTTTCGCATGGACGGCGCGATGCTCATGTGGGCCGACACGCTCAGCTCACTGGACCTCAAGGGCCAATTGTCGTGGTTTTCCGGGGCGTTGGGGCGCGATGTGCGCAAACCGCTCGAGCTGTGCGTGGTGCACATGTTCAACCACCAGACCCACCACCGCGGGCAAGTGCACGCGATGATGACCGCCGCCGGGCTGACAGCCCCGGTGTCGGACCTGTTTGTCATGCCGGAGGATCTATGATGAACGCAACGATTTCGACCTCGCGCCGGTTGCGCCGTACGCCGTTTTCCGACGGTGTCGAGGCGGCGGGGGTCAAGGCCTATACCGTATACAACCGGATGCTGCTGCCCACCGTGTTCGAGAGCGTCGAGGCGGACTATCGCCACCTCAAGGACCATGTGCAGGTCTGGGACGTGTCGGTCGAACGGCAGGTCGAGCTGCGCGGCCCCGATGCGGGCCGCCTGATGCAGATGCTGACCCCGCGTGATCTGCGCCGGATGCTGCCGGGGCAATGCTACTATGTGCCCATCGTCGACGAGACGGGCGGGATGCTGAACGATCCGGTCGCGGTCAAGCTGAGCGAGGATCGCTGGTGGATCTCCATCGCGGATTCGGACCTGCTGCTCTGGGTCAAGGGGATCGCCAATGGCTACCGGCTTGACGTGCTGGTGGACGAGCCGGACGTGTCGCCGCTGGCGGTGCAGGGCCCCAAAGCCGACGAATTGATGGCCCGTGTGTTTGGTGACCGGGTGCGCGACATCCGGTTCTTCCGCTTTGACATGTTCCAGTACGAGGGCGTCGATCTGGCCATCGCGCGGTCGGGCTATTCGAAACAGGGCGGGTTCGAGATTTACCTGCCGGATTCGGCGTTGGGCATGACGCTGTGGAACGACCTGTTCACCGCCGGTGAGGATTTGCAGGTGCGTGCCGGCTGCCCCAACGGGATCGAGCGGATCGAAGGCGGCCTGCTCAGCTACGGCAACGACATGACTGACGACAACACCCCCCACGAATGCGGCCTGGGCCGGTTCTGCGACACGCAGACGGCCATCGGATGTATCGGGCGCGACGCGCTGTTGCGCGTGTCCAAGGAGGGACCGGTGCAGCAGATCCGGCCCATCTCCATCCACGGGGATGCCGTGCCACCGATCGATCGGGTCTGGCCGATCTACGCGGGCGGCAAGCGCATCGGCAAGATCACGAGCGCGGCCTGGAGCCCTGATTTTCAGACCAACGTGTCCATCGGCATGGTACGGATGACCCATTGGGATCCGGGTACGGATATCGAGGTGGAAACACCGGATGGCATGCGCCGCGCAACGGTGCAGGAGGCCTTCTGGCTTTGAGTGCGGGACTGAGGGGCCAGCCCCTCAGACACCCCGGGATTTTTTGGGAACAAAGACGGGGATCGGCCCCGCAATATGGAGAGCGACATGTTCAATGCACTGGTGGTCAACAAGGATGAGGACAGCGGCAAGACGTCGGCGGCAATGTCCGAGCTGTCGCTGGATGATCTGCCCGCACGTGAGGTGACGGTCGCGGTCGAGTATTCGACGGTGAATTACAAGGACGGGCTGTGCATCGGGCCGGGCGGCGGTCTGGTGCGGAATTATCCGCATGTGCCGGGCATCGATTTTGCCGGAACGGTCGAAGCGTCCGACGACGACCGCTATGCGCCCGGCGACAAGGTGGTGCTGACAGGCTGGCGCGTGGGCGAGGCGCATTGGGGCGGGTATGCGCAAAAGGCGCGGGTCAAGGCCGATTGGCTGGTGCCGCTGCCCGCCGGACTGGACACCCGCGCCGCGATGGCCGTAGGCACCGCCGGGTTCACCGCGATGCTGGCGGTGATGGCGCTGGAGGATCACGGGCTGACGGGTGGCCCTGTGCTGGTTACCGGCGCTGCGGGCGGTGTGGGGTCGGTGGCGACGGCGATCTTGGCCAATCTGGGTCACGACGTGGCCGGGGTGACCGGGCGGCCCGAGACGGCGGATTACCTGACCTCGCTGGGTGCCACGCAGATCGTGGCGCGCGAAGAGCTGAACGAGACCACCAAGCGCCCGCTCGAAGCGGAGACGTGGGGCGGCTGTGTGGACGCGGTCGGTGGCGCGATGCTGGCCCGCGTGCTGGGTCAGATGCAATACGGTGCGAGCGTCGCCGCCGTAGGGCTCGCCGGCGGCGCGGGGCTGCCAGCAACGGTCATTCCATTCCTGCTGCGCGGCGTGAACCTGCTGGGCATCGACAGCGTCATGCAACCCTACGACAACCGGGTCCGTGCCTGGGAACGCATCGCCAAGGACCTGCCCATGGACAAGCTCGAGGCGATGGTCCAGCCCGCGACCCTGTCTGACCTGCCGCAGCTTGGGGCGGATATCCTCAAGGGGCAGGTCAAGGGCCGTGTGGTGGTCGACGTCAACGCCTAGGACGGCAGCATCAGGCGCGGTCGGGTCACCAGACCGACACCACCGCCGATCAACAGGGCTGCGGCAGCTGGAAGGCTGCCGCCCATCAAAAAGATGGCGTAAACGATGCCATCGAAGCCGGGTGCTGTATCAAGCGCTCCGTACAGACCCACTGATATCAACGACACGACACCGAAGAGGGACCAATAGACGCCATAAATGCGTTTGTGGACCAATCCCCATCCCAATGACCCTGCTATGAGGCCGACGACGGCGGGGACCAGTAAGATTGCTGCTTCACTCATTTTCACAACTCCTTGAACGATGTTCACGAAATGGTGGACACGTGAACGATGTTCAAGGTGTGGATGCAAAAAAGTTGCCAGGGGTTTGTCGGACCGATTTCAGTCTTGTCACGAAGGCGCGCATGAAGGGACTGGCGATTTTCACGGGCTTGGCTAGGGTGCCGCCACAGCGTACCGAAAAGTGAGGGCAGGACATGACCGCCTATGACGACCAGAATATCTTTGCCAAAATCCTGCGCGGCGAAATCCCGTCGGTGCCGGTGTTCGAAGATGACGAAACGCTGTGCTTTATGGATATCATGCCGCGCACAGACGGGCATTGTCTGGTGATCCCCAAGACGCCCTGCCGCAATGTTCTGGACGCCAGCGATGCGCAATTGGCCGCGGTCATGCGCACCGTCAAGACGGTGGCGAATGCCACGCGGTCGGCGTTCGAGGCGGATGGCATCACCCTGCAGCAATTCAACGAGACGGCGGGCGGGCAAGAGGTATTTCATCTGCATTTCCACATCCATCCGCGCCACGAAGGCGTGGCCATGCGACCGCCGGGCAAGATGGGGGATATGGACGCCATTCAAGCACATGCGGAAAAGATCAGGGCGGCGCTGGCGCAGTAAAGCGCAAACATACGGCAACGTTTGTTACGCAATGCGGCGGCTTGGCAGACTGATGGAAACGCCTGAACGGTGGGCAATCCGGGTGAATCACGTGGTGCACGCGTTGCTACCTTAGGTAGGAATTTTGCACTGCCATCGAAACGCGTGAAGATTTTGCGGCTGATTTCACGACACGCCCGAAACCGGCAGATTATCTCCGAAATCGACCGCGCGCTGCGAAATTAACACTTCGTAAAAAACCGGTCCCGTGTTTTGCTGGATGTCATAAAAAAGACAAACAGGAAGGTATCCAATGAAACCCCCTTTGACGGATTTGCCGATCCGCACGGCTGACAACGGTTTTTACCGCGGCTTCAGCGTTGACGTGACGGTCGTCAGTAAAATCATCATCTCAGTTCTCGTCGTCTGGTGCATCTTCTGGCCGACACAGTCCGGTCGTGTGCTGGGCGACCTCAACTCGGTGATCCTCGCCAACTTTGCGGCGTGGTATATCTGGGTCGTGGCGTTTTTTATCATCGTCTGCCTCGGGCTCGCGCTTTGGCCGACGGCGGGACGCATGAACCTGGGCCAGCCGGGTGAAAAGCCCGAATTTTCGAATTTCTCATGGTTCTCCATGATGTTCGGCGCCGGGATTGGCGTTGGCATGCTGACCTGGGCCGTGGCCGAACCGGTCGCACATTTTGGGTCGAATCCCGAAACTATTCAGGGCATCACAACGGGTGGTGCCGCCGACAACGTGCGCATGGCCTACAAGTGGTCGTTCCTGCACTGGGGCCTTGGCGCCTGGGCCTGCTACGCGGTGGCGGGTCTGAGCCTCGCGTTCTTCAGCTACCGCCGGGGGCTGCCGCTAACGATCCGGTCGTCGTTGACGCCGCTCTTTGGCAAGGCGCTGTCGGGCAAGGTGGGTCACCTGATCGACATCGTGGCTGTTGTGGCGACCATCCTTGGCGTGGCGCAGACGCTGGGCTTTGGCGTGGAACAGTTCGTTGCGGGCCTGACCCGGATCGGTATCGGTGGCCTGATGGACGCCGAAGGTGGTGCGACATTCGTCGGCATCGTGGTGGCACTTGTGGCCATCATGGGCGCGTCGACCCTGTCGGCGCTGTCGGGCGTTGGCAAGGGCATCAAGTGGCTGTCCAACATCAACATGGTGCTGTCGATTGTCCTGCTCGGCTTCTTCATCATCTTCGGGGCCACGTGGTTCGGTGCAACGGCGTTCTTTATCGGCATCTGGGACTACCTGATCGCACTGCCGAGCATGAGCTTTAACGTCTGGTCATCGGATGGCGTAGACGGCTCTGAATCCTTCCTGCTGACGCAGTGGCAGGGCTGGTGGCCGGTGTTCTACTGGGCGTGGTGGATCGCGTTTGCACCGTTCGTGGGCCTGTTCCTTGCGCGCATCTCGCGCGGGCGCAGCATCCGTGAGTTCGTGCTGGGCGCGATGATCGTGCCGTCTCTTATGTGCTTTGTCTGGTTCGCTTGGGCCGGTGGCACCGCCATCGACCTCGAACTGAACGGTGGTGCAAGTGGCGTGATCTTTGACGCGGCCAATGGCGACAAGATCTTTGCCATGACCGAGTTCATGCTGGCCCCCATCGCCGAAGCACTGGCCTGGGGTATGGCGATGCTGATCGTTGTGCTGCTGATGACGTTCCTTGTGACTTCGGCGGACAGTGCCGTGCTGATCGTGAACACGATCAACGCTGCCGGTGACGAAGGGCCCAAGGCGCGTCCCCACATCCTCTTCTGGGGTGCGGCCCTTGCGCTGGTTGTCGGCGGACTGCTGATTTCCGGCGGGACATCGGCCATTCAGACCGCGATGGTCATCGGCGCATTGCCCTTCAGCATCGTGATGGTGCTGATGTGCCTGTCGCTGATCAAGGCGATCTACAACGATGGCAAGCGCGAAGCGATCGGTGTGCCGACCGTGCATTCCGAAATAGACGGGGCGACACCGGCCGAGTAGGCGGGGCACCCATTCGTACGACAACGGCCCTGGCGCACATGCGCCGGGGCCATTCTTTTGCGGGGTGTTGACCCTGGGTCAGGCGGGCGTCGCTTGATCCACGGTCCCGCGCCCTACGTAAGCTTACCAAACAGTTACGGACACCGAGAGTGAGCAGCTCCCCCATTATCATGTGGTTCCGGCGCGACCTGCGTCTGCGCGACCATACCGCCTTGTCCGCCGCCTGCGATGCAGGCCGGCCCGTGATCCCCGTGGTGATCCGTGATGACAGCGTCGACACGCTGGGTGCGGCGCCAAAATGGCGCTGGGGGCTGGGTGTGGAACATCTGGCCAGCACGCTCGACGGCAAGGGCAGCCGCCTCATCTGCCGCTCAGGCGATGCGCTGGAGGTGTTGCAGGCGCTGATCGCGGAAACCGGGGCAGGGGCGGTCTACTGGTCACGGCTTTATGATCCGCGGTCGGTCGAACGCGACACGGCGATCAAGTCGACGCTCAGGGAGGCCGGTGTCGATGCGCGCAGCTATGGCGGGCATCTGATGTTCGAGCCGTGGACGACCGAGACCAAGACCGGTGGCTTCTACAAGGTCTACACCCCCTTTTGGCGCGCGGTGAAGGACCGGGAGGTTGACACACCATTGCCGATCCCCGGGACCATTCCTGCCCCGGACAACTGGCCCGAGGGCGAAGAGATCGGCAGCTGGCAGCTGGATCGCGCCATGGATCGCGGTGCCGCTGTGGTGCGCCCGCATGTGCGCCTTGGCGCAGACGCGGCGGCAGACCGGCTGGGCTATTTCATCGACGAGCTGGTGGCGGGCTATGACGCGGGACGCGACCTGCCCTCGGCTGACAGGACATCGAACCTCAGCGAGAACCTTGCCTTGGGCGAGATCAGCCCGCACCAGTGCTGGCACGCGGGCTTTGCCGCGCTGCAGGAAGGCAAGGCCGGGGCAGAGACCTTCCTCAAGGAGCTGGTGTGGCGCGAGTTCGCCTACCACCTGATGCACCACACGCCGCACATCCTGCAGGACAACTGGAAGCCCGACTGGGACGGCTTTCCCTGGAACACGGATGAGACAGAACAGGTGCGTGCCTGGAAACAGGGCCGCACCGGCATCCAGTTCGTCGACGCATCGCTGCGCGAGATGTACGTGACGGGCCGCATGCACAACCGGGGTCGCATGATCGTCGCAAGCTACCTGACCAAACACCTGCTGACCGACTGGCGGATCGGCCAGAAGTGGTTCGAGGATTGCCTGATCGACTGGGACCCGGCCAGCAACGCGATGGGCTGGCAGTGGTCCGCAGGGTCCGGGCCGGACGCGACGCCCTACTTCCGGGTGTTCAACCCGGTCACACAGCTCGACAAGTTCGACAAGAACCGCGCTTATGTCAGCCGCTGGATCGCCGAAGGCCGGTCAAACCCGCACGCCGACGCATTGTCGTTTTTCGAGGCGACGCCCCGGTCTTGGGGCCTGACCGCCACTGATCCGTATCCCGCACCCATCGTCGCTGCTGACGAAGGCCGCAAAAGGGCGCTAACCGCTTATGAAAACCGAGATTTTTGATCGCTGGACTGTTGCGCATGGTTGCACCTGCGAAACGGTCCAACTAGCGTGACACGCATGCTGATGGGAGAGAGCATGATCCTGACGACCACTGATGGCCAAGACCATCTGCCACGGTATTTCACCCGCGTGTTTTCCATGGCCCAGGGCATGAACACCGGGCGGCTCGACTTTGTGCTGCCCGACGGGCGGTGCTTTCGCGCCGAGGGACCTAACCCCGGCCCCGTGGCCGAGGTGCATATCCACAATGACGACCTCTTTGCCCGGCTGATCCGCGAGGGTGACCTGGGTTTTTGCGACGCCTATCTGGACGAGTGGTGGAGCACGCCGGACCTTCAGGCCTTTATGGATTGGGTGCACGCGGACAATGACGATCTCTATGACGGCTTTCCCGGCATGGGGCTGGTGCGCCGGTTCGAAAAGTTCCGGTTTTGGCTGCAACGCAACCACCGCGAACAGGCGCGCAAGAATATCAGCTATCACTACGACCTCGGCAACGACTTTTACCGGCTGTGGCTGGACGACACGATGACCTATTCCTCGGCCCTGTTCGAGACCGGACAGGAAAGCCACGAGGCCGCGCAGATCGCAAAATACGCGAGCATGGTGGACCAGATGGGCGCACAACCGGGCGACCATATCCTCGAGATCGGCTGCGGCTGGGGCGGTTTTGCCGAATACGCCGCCAAGGAGCGGGGGCTGAAGGTGACCGGCCTCACCATCAGCGAAGAGCAGTTCAAGTATGCCCGGGAGCGCATTGAAAAGGCTGGCCTTTCCGACAAAGTCGAATTCAAGCTGCAGGACTACCGCGATGAGCGTGGCGTCTATGACGGCATCGCCTCGATCGAGATGTTCGAGGCGGTGGGTCAGAAATACTGGCCGACCTATTTCGAGACGGTGCGCGAACGCCTCAAACCCGGCAAGAATGCAACGCTGCAGATCATCACCGTCACTGACCGCCGCTGGGAGGTCTACCAGCGCGGCGTCGATTTCATCCAGAAATACATCTTTCCCGGCGGCATGCTGCCCAGCCCCAGTGCCCTGCGCACGCAGGTCCAGCGCGCCGGCCTTGCCGTGGAGAAGTCGGTGGAGTTCGGCCCAAGCTACAACATCACCCTGCGCCGCTGGCACGAGACCTTTAACGAAAAGTGGGACCAGATCGCCGAAATGGGCTTTGACAACCGGTTCCGGCGGATGTGGAATTTTTACCTGACCTCTTGCGCGGCCACGTTCGAAAGTGCCAACTGCGATGTAACGCAGATCACAATCAAACGCCTCGGATAGATTATGACGGAACATTCCCATGCCTGACGCAGCCAAACTGGTTGGGGCCTTGGGACTGGCCGTGTTGGGCTTTGTGCTGTCGGGCATGGTCATGGGCCTCTTCGAAGAGGACAAGAATTTCGGCTGGTTTCCCTACGTGAACGTCGTGCTGGGCCTTGCGGTTGGCTGGGTGTTCGTGGGCAGGCGCGCCGGGCGCGGCTGGACATCCGCCTTCAATGTCGGGCTCACGGGCGGCTTTGTCCTCGTGTTCTGGGGCCTCTTCATCCAGTCCTGCAACGAGATGGTGCGGCTGGCGATGCGCAACCGCTTTGACGGCGCGGGCGAAGCGCTGACCGCCATTTTCGAGATTGGCACCGAATGGCTGATCCTTATGTCGACGGTCCCGATCTGGGGCACCGTGGTGGTCGGGGGCGTCATCACCGGCTTTGTGACGGAATTCGCCTGGCGCAACTGGCGCTAGGGTCCATGTCCTCCCTGTTTTTCTTTGGCACCTTGCGGCACCTGCCGCTGCTGGCGATTGTGCTGGGCCGCCCGTTGGACAGCCTCGATGTGCGTGACGACAGCTTGCCCGGCCACCGGATCGATTCGGTGGCCGAAGGGCCGTTTCCGATCCTTGTCCGGGACGATACGGCGACGGCACCGGGTATCGTGATGGCGGGGCTGACGGAGGCGGACCGCAATCGGATCGACTATTACGAGGCCGGGTTTCACTATGAGCTTGTGGCGTGCACCACGACAGGCGGCGCAACAGCACAGGTCTATATGGCCGATGCCGGGCAATGGACGACGGACGGGCCATGGGACCTTGATGCGTGGGTGCAGCACTGGGGCGCGATGACCGAATACGCCGCGCGTGAGATCATGGCAGGCTTTGGCCATGTCCCGCCAGAGGAGGTCGCGCGCACGTTCCCCCGCATCCGCGCCCGCGCCTGGAGTAAGGTGCTGGCGCAGCGGGGCCGTCACGGGGCAGGGACCTTTGCGGGCCGGGTCGAGATCGTGCAGCGCGCGCAGACCTACTCGGACTTCTTTGCACTCGAGGATATCGAGTTGCGCCACGAGCGGTTCGATGGCTCCATGTCGGACGTGATGCGGCGGGCGGTGTTCGTCAGCAACGATGCCGCCATCCTGCTGCCCTATGATCCGGTGCGCGACCGTGTGCTGCTGGTCGAACAGATCCGCCTTGGCCCCATCGGGCGCGCCGATCCATCGGTCTGGCAACTGGAACCCATCGCGGGCCTGATCGACCCGGGCGAGGCACCTGCCGACGCCGCGCGGCGCGAAGCGATGGAAGAGGCGCACCTGACGCTCGACCGGTTGGAGCCTGTTGGCGAATGCTATGCTTCGCCGGGGGCGGCCACCGATTTCTTTCACCTCTTTGTCGGTCTGTGCGACCTGCCGGATGATGCCGCAAGGATCGGCGGGTCCGTGGATGAAGGCGAAAACATCCGCAGCCACCTCATGGCCTTTGATGATCTGCTCGCCCTGGCCGAGGACCGGCGGACCGCAAACACGCCGCTGACGCTGCTGGTCTACTGGCTCGCGCATCACCGCGCGCGCCTTGCGGTGGGTTGAGGTCGTGCCTGCGGCCCGCTACACGTGCCCAATACCGCCACAAGGAAGACACCGATGCAGTTTGCCCCTGATCTCGCCGCCGCTGTCGGCAACACGCCCCTGATCAAGCTGCGCCGCGCCAGCGAGAAAACCGGGTGCACCATTCTGGGCAAGGCCGAATTCATGAACCCCGGCCAGTCGGTCAAGGACCGCGCCGCGCTGTCGATCATCAAACACGCCGTGGCCAGCGGTGAGTTGCGTCCCGGGGGCACGATTGTCGAGGGGACGGCAGGCAACACCGGCATCGGTCTGGCGCTGGTCGGTGCGTCGATGGGGTTCAAGACTGTGATCGTCATCCCCGAGACGCAAAGCCAGGAGAAAAAGGATATGCTGCGGCTGGCCGGTGCGGAACTGGTGCAGGTGCCCGCCAAACCCTATCGCAATCCCAACAATTTCGTGCGCTATTCCGGGCGTTTGGCGGCTGAACTTGCCAAAACCGAACCGAATGGTGCGATCTGGGCCAACCAATTCGACAACACGGCGAACCGTCAGGCCCATATCGACACGACAGCCCCGGAAATCTGGGAGCAAACGGGCGGCAAGGTGGACGGCTTTATCTGTGCCGTTGGCTCCGGCGGGACGCTGGCCGGAGTGGCCGACGTGCTGCAACCCAAGGGCGTCAAGATCGGACTGGCCGATCCGGATGGTGCGGGCCTTTTCAGCTACTACACGACCGGAGAGATCGCGATGCAGGGCGGCTCCATCGCCGAAGGGATCGGGCAGGTGCGCATCACTGCCAACCTCGAGGGGTTCAAGCCCGACTTTGCCTATAACGTGTCCGACGCCGAGGCGCTACCGATCGTCTTTGACCTGCTCAAGGACGAAGGGCTGTGCATGGGCGCGTCCACTGGGGTGAACATCGCCGGTGCCATGCGGCTGGCGCGTGATCTGGGTCCGGGCCACACCATCGTGACGATCCTGTGTGACTTTGGCACGCGCTATCAGTCCAAGCTCTTCAACCCTGACTTCCTGCGGGAAAAGGAGTTGCCGGTGCCGGACTGGCTTGACCGTGGCCCCGCCTCCATCCCGGGCGTGTTCGAGGACGTCTGATGGCACATGCCGCTGTACGCGGGGTCCTTGCCCTTGTTCTGACGTGTTTTTTCGCGCTTGCTGCGCTGGCGCAGGACAGCGGCGTCGATTTTGACGCCTGGCAATCGGTTGCAACCCGCGCCGAACGCGCGGTGGAGGCGGCGCGCGCCTCGGACGAGGCGTTTGGCAACCTGCGCGCCGAGATCGTGGACTGGCGCGGCCGGTTTCAGGCTCAGCTGACCGCCAATGCCAGCCGGATCAGCACGCTCAATGAACAGCTCGCCGCCCTCGGCCCACCACCCGAAGAAGGCGCGACGGAGGCCACTGAAATTGCCGACAGGCGTGCGGCACTGAACACGCAACTCGAACGGCTCAACACGCCCCGCCGCACCGCCGAAGAGGCGTTCAGCCGCGCCAATGGCATCGTCGGCGAGATTGATGAGATCCTGAGCCAGCGGCAGGCGGATCAGCTGCTGAATATGGGGCCGTGGCCGGTGAACGTGTCGCTTTGGCCCGATGCGTGGCGCGACTTGCAGGAAACGGTGATTGCCACGGTCAGCGGTGTCGTCGAATCCTGGCGCAACCCGGCCACACGTGCGCAGGCGCAGGACAATCTGCCGCTGGTCGTGGCCCTCGTGATCCTGGGCATTGCGCTGCTGGGTCGGTCGCGACACTGGTCCGAACTGCTCGCCATGCGCATTCAGCGCACTGCCGCCGGCAGCACGGCGGGCGTTGCCGGGTTCTTTGTGTCGCTGGGCCAGATCATCCTGCCGATGCTGGGCCTTTTGGCGCTGCTGCGGGCGGTCGGGGCGACCGACCTGTTCGGCACACGGGCGCAGCTTATCCTCGACGCGCTGGAGCCGATGGGCTTTACCATCTTCTTCGCGCTCTGGCTGGGCAGCCGCATCTTTCCCCGGGACGAGGCGTTGCCGACCCCGCTCACCCTGCCGCATGAGCGCCGGACCGAAGGGCGCATCTACACCTTTGTGCTGGGCGCGACCTTTGCTGTGTTCCTGCTGTTGCAGGACGTGGCCGATTTCGAACGCTACGGGCTGGAGACGCTCGCCGTTCTGCAATTCCCGCTGATCGTGCTGGCTGCCGTACTGACCCTGCGCGTGGGCTGGCTGATGCGCCGCAACCTGCGCGACGCCGAAGGCGAAGCGCCCACCGAACGCCCCTTTGGCGCGCGGCTGATCCGGCTGTTGGGGCAGGGGGCGATCGTGGTCGGGCTGCTTGCGCCCCTGTTGGCTGCGGCGGGCTATGGCACGGCCGCCAAGGAGCTGATCTTTCCCTACATCCTGACGCTTGCGATGTTCGGCGTTCTGGCGCTGTTGCAGCAACTGGTGCGCGACATCTACACCGCGCTGCGCCCTGGTCACGCCGCCGCCGACAGTCTGATCCCGACACTTGTCGGCTTTATGCTCATGCTGCTTGCCAGCATCCCGCTGGCGCTGATCTGGGGCGCACGCTCAACCGATCTGACGGACATCTGGGACCAGATGCGCAGGGGCCTGACGGTGGGCGACATGACCATCTCGCCCGGCAGCTTCTTTACGCTGATCGTGGTCTTCACGCTGGGCTACCTGCTGACGCGCGGCGCGCAATCGGCGATGCGGACGTCCGTCCTGCCCAAGACCAAGCTGGACCCCGGCGGCCAGACCGCCATCGTGGCGGGGCTGGGCTATGTGGGGATATTCCTCGCCGCACTGGTGGCGATCACATCCGCAGGCATCGACCTGTCGAACATTGCGATTGTCGCCGGTGCGCTGTCGGTCGGTATCGGTTTCGGCCTCCAGACCATTGTGTCGAATTTCGTGTCGGGTATCATCCTGCTGATCGAACGCCCCATCTCCGAAGGCGACTGGATCGAGGTCGGCGGGCAGATGGGCTATGTACGCAACATCTCCGTCCGCTCTACCCGGATCGAGACGTTCGACCGCACGGATGTGATCGTGCCCAACGCGGACCTCATCTCGGGCACCGTCACCAACTACACCCGTGGCAACACGGTGGGCCGGGTGATCATCCCCGTGGGCGTCGCCTATGGCACCGACACCCGCCGGGTCGAAGGCATCCTGCGCGAGATCGCCGAAGCACACCCGATGGCGCTGGCCAACCCGGCGCCGATGATCCTTTTTGCGGGTTTTGGCGCAGACAGCCTGGATTTCGAGATCCGGATCATCCTGCGCGATGTGAACTGGTCGCTCAGCGTGCGCAACGACATCAACCACCAGATCGCCGAACGCTTTGTCGCCGAAGGGATCGAGATACCGTTTGCCCAACGCGATGTGTGGCTGCGCAATCCCGAAACGCTGCAGTCTGGCGCGCCGGCAGCACAGACAGCACCTCCCGCACCGCAGCCGGAGATTGATCCCGACATCGGCGACACCGGTGACGCAGATGGGGACGGAGACGGCAGATGACCGAGATGCTTTTCCGTGACGACGCCTATGCGCGCGACGCCGCCGCCACAGTTATCGGTCATACCGATGAGGGCGGCATCATCCTCGACCGGACGCTGTTCTATCCCACCGGCGGCGGCCAGCCCGGCGACAGCGGACAAATCACGTGGGCGGGCAGCAGCCTTACCATTGCCACTGCGGTCAAAGGGGAGGGCGACGCAATCGTGCTGGTCCCGTCCGAGCCGCGCGCGCTGCCACCCCGTGGCGCACAGATCGAACAGCACCTCGACTGGGACCGCCGCTATGCGCATATGCGCGTGCACACCGCGCTGCACCTGTTGTCCGTCGTCATGCCCTTTGGCGTCACCGGCGGGTCAATCAGCGCAGGGCGCGGGCGGCTTGATTTCGATATGGAGGACGCGCCCGAAGACCGCGACGCCATTCAGGACGCCCTCAACGCGCATGTGGAGGCGGACCACAAGGTGACCGAAGACTGGATCACCGAAGCCGAGCTGGACGCCAACCCCGCACTGGTCAAGACGCTCACGGTGCAGCCGCCGCGCGGGGCCGGGCGCATCCGCCTGATCCGGATCGGCACCGACACCAACGCCGTCGACCTGCAGCCCTGCGGCGGCACCCATGTGGCGCGCACGGGCGAGATCGGCGGCCTGCGCCTGGGCAAGATCGAGAAAAAGGGCCGGCGTAACCGACGCGTCTACCTGCATCTGGGGTCGTGATGCTGTATCGTCCGCTCTTTGCCGTCACGGGCGTGTTTGCGGCGCTTCTTGGCCTGCTGCTGCTGGTGGCGCCCGAGCTTTATCTGGATGTCTACCTCACAGCACCTGATGCAAGCCGCGGCTTTGCCGCGCGCCGCCTTGCACCTGCAGTGATAGGATTGGGTGCCGTGCTGTTCCTGATGCGCGGCGTCAGTCCCGGGCCCGTGCTGCAACGCTTTGCCGTTGTCACGGCCTGCGTCTGGTTCGGTGTGGCCGCGACGGGTGTCTACGACTTCGTCATGGGCACGGCGCATGGCTCCATCCTCATTGCGGCCGTCATCGAGGTTCTGCTTGGCCTCCTGTTTCTGGCCGCTGCACGGGGTGCGCGCACCACCTGAACCGGTATTTCCCGGAAAATGCGCAGCAGCCCTTGCAGAGCGTTGCGTTTTTTCGATAGACCCCGCCTTGGACAGGTGGCCGAGTGGTCGAAGGCGCGCGCCTGGAAAGTGCGTAGGCGGGAGACCGTCTCGAGGGTTCGAATCCCTTCCTGTCCGCCATTTTCCTTTCCGCCCCTTCGATATCGTCTAAGGCCTTGAATGGTATGGTGGTTTTGGCGGTTCGAAACCCTCGATTTCGGGCATATGGGATTGGGCTGTCAAAAACCAGTTTCAGGACGGTTTGGCGGTCTGTACCGCGCCCTGTTTTCCATAGTTTCCAAGGGTTTGCGAGAAATGCCAGCGCGGTTCGAAATTTTGACTGGAAGTCTTCGGGTTTGGGTTTGGAATAGGCGAGGTCTTCGGCCAGTTTCACTCGTTGCGCTTCCAGCTTGTCGATCTTGCCCTCGAGGGCGCGTTCTGTGGCCGCGCTTGTTGTGTCGATCAAACGATCTGCCGTTTTGCTGATTTGCGCCTCGATGCGAACGAGTTCGGTCTTTTGCGCTTTGCGTTGGGTCTGCCATTGGGCGATGCGTCCATCCCAAATGTCTTTGAACATCTCGGAGGCGACTGCAATCAAGCCGCGACTTGGCGTCAGAGATTGAAGCAAGTTTTCGAACGCGCCTTCGATGTCCGCGCGTTTGATGGATTTGCGGCGCAACTCGCAACCCTTCTGGAAACATTCATAGTAGGGATAGCGCTTGTTGCGCCCCTTTGCCCAATAGCCCGTCATGGGATGTCCGCAGCCGTCGCAGGCGACGTAGCCGCGCAAAGGGAAATCGTCGGTGCTGACGGTCTTCTGCGGCGCTGTGGTGCTGCTATTGATGCGGGCTTGGATGCGTTCAAAGGTGTCCCACGAGATTAGGGCTTCATGCTTGCCTTTGGTCAGGCTTACGCCCCACGGCTTGTAAGCGTAGTAACCCGCATAGATTTTGTTTGTGAGCAGGTTTTTTATGCGCTGCGGGTGGATGTTGCCCTTGGCGTCTCGGGCAAAGATCGGATGCGGTGCAAGGAACCGCGCCACGTCTGCCTGTGAGCCAAACCGACCTGAGGCGAAGCCTTCAAGCGCTTCTTGCAATAGGCTGGCGGTGGGTTCATCGCGCTCAAGGATTTTGCCGCCGCCCGCGCCTTTGACATAGGCGTAGCCCGTCGCCACCCAAAAGCAGTAAAATCCCGCCTTGAGCCGTGCCGTCATCCGGTGTCGTACCTGTTCCGCGTTTTTCTGGCTGTGGTGTTGGGAGACGCTGGCCAGCATGTTCTCGATCAAGCGGCTGTCGCTGTCTGGACCTGTCGCGGTTTGATGCCGCTCCTTTGATAGCATTTACTGCACCAAAGGAGACTGACTATGGGACTGAAACGGACGGACGAATTCCGCCAAGATGCGGTGCGGATCGCACTGACCAGTGGGCTAACGCGCAAAC
>JBCBXB010000010.1:0-158974 GCA_039816785.1 Pseudomonadota bacterium | reverse complement strand
CAGGATACCCACGCACCGTGATTTGATGCACCGCATCACGCTTGAAATCTTCACTGAAATTTGGCTTCCCCATAACGGCCTCCTTGCCTCAAAATTAGGGAAGAAAGCGTCTACAATACTAGGGGCTATTCATCTCAGAGGAAACTCACATGTCCAAAACAACCAAATCTCAAACCGTTCAGCGCCTCTTGGCGAGACCAAAAGGTGCAACGTTGGAGAGCCTTTGCAACAAAACTGGTTGGCAACCACATTCGGTGCGCGCCTTTCTGAGCGGATTACGCAAGGCAGGTGCCGTCGTTCAAAGAGACAGCCGCGGCCCGACAGCCAAGTACCGGTTGATGCCGCAAGACGGGGTTCAAGATGAGCCGCGCAGCTGAGATCGCAGCGATGGATCGAGAGGCCCTCGTTACTGCCTGGTCTGACATCTTCCGCACCCCAGTCCCCAAAGGCCTGAGCAAGGCCCTGATGCGCCGCTTTCTTGCCATCGAGATACAGACACGGCAGATGGGCGGCTTGTCCAAGAAGACCAAAACAGCGCTGCGCAAACCCTCGGATCAGAAAGCCCGGCCCCAAAGCCCAGGGTTACAACCCGCCGGCCGTCTGCTGCGCGAGTGGAACGGAGTAACGCATGTGGTCGACGTAACCGACGACGGGTTTATCTGGAAAGAGACCCGATACAGTTCCCTTTCCCGGATCGCCCGCGAGATCACCGGCGCCCATTGGTCGGGGCCGCGGTTCTTCGGATTGACCGGAGCAACCAAGTCATGAGCTCGCCAAAAATCCGCTGCGCCATCTATACCCGCAAGTCGACCGAAGAAGGTCTGGATCAGGACTTCAACTCGCTGGATGCGCAACATGAAGCTTGTGCCGCCTATATCGCGAGCCAAAAACACGAAGGCTGGAAGATGCTGCCCACGCGCTATGACGATGGCGGCATATCAGGCGGGACACTCGAACGCCCTGCCCTGCAGCAGCTGATGGCGGACATCGATGCCGGACGCATCGACATGGTGGTGGTTTACAAGATCGACCGGCTGACGCGGTCTCTGGCAGACTTTGCCAAACTGGTGGAGCGGCTGGAGAAAGCGGATTGTTCGTTCGTCTCCGTCACGCAGGCTTTCAACACATCATCTTCCATGGGGCGGTTGACACTGAACGTGCTGCTGTCCTTCGCCCAGTTCGAGCGCGAGGTCACCGCTGAGCGGATCCGCGACAAGATTGCGGCTTCCAAGAAGAAGGGATTGTGGATGGGCGGTATTCTTCCGCTGGGATATGATCCGCACCCTGACAAGACCCGGCGCGAGTTGGTTCCAAACGCGCAGGAAGCGGATGTGGTTCGGCAGATCTTCCAGCTTTATGAGACACACCGCTGTCTTAATGCGGTTGTACGAACTGCCGAAGAGCTAGGGATACGCTCCAAGCACCATGTCTTTGTAACTGGCCGAACCCAGGGCGGCACACCTTTCAGCCGCGGCCAGATCTATCATCTCCTTACCAACCCGGTGTATCTCGGGTTGATCCGGCACAAGGATCAAACCTTTGATGGCCAGCACCCGGCGATCATCGATCAGCCTCTCTGGGACAGTGTGCAACAGCACCTCAAATCGGCCAGCGCGCGACGCCGCGGTGCACCTGCAGGCCAGTCATCAAATTCAGATGCGCCACTCAAAGGGAAAGTGCGCGATGAGACCGGCGATATTCTGACACCCACACATACGACCCGCCATGGAAAGCGGCAAAGGTATTATGTCTCCAACCGCCTGATCTCAGGCGGTGCCGATCCAACGGGATGGCGCCTGCCGGCCAAGGCTTTTGAGACGGCTGTCGTCAAAGCCATCACGGACCATCTGCGCGAGCATGCAAAACGGCATACCGTTCTGGAAAATTGTGACGTGACCAAATTGGACGCCACGGCCAAAGCAGTTTTTGAACTGGCAGATGCTCTGGAGGCAGAAGGGTGCAAACGCGCGTCCCCTCTGATCCGGGCGATCGCATTCGACCCAGACACGCTATCCATTGATCTCGATCCCCTCGCGGTAGCCGACGCAATAGACCTGCAGGCCTCCTCACTGAACGCCGCGCTTTGTGAAATCTCGACACCATTCATGTGCAAACGCCGAGGTGCGGAGACACGTATTGTCGCGGGCGATCGCTGTCCCGACCCAGACCAGACCCTGATCCGCGGGTTGCGCAATGCGCACGATTGGGCAGAGGCTCTGAAGTCCGGCGAACCACTCAAGCACCTCGCCCAGCGCGTCGGACATTCCGAACGCTACATCAGACGGGTCACATCTTTGATCTCCCTGTCGCCTGGATTGCAAACAGCGATCCTGGAAGGCACGCAACCTGCACATCTCAATCTAGAGACTCTGGTCCGCGGGAACATTCCTCTCGACTGGGCCCATCAGGATCGTCTGTTTGGAGCCGTTTCCTGACCTTCCCTGCTCAGCGAATTGCATTCCCTGATAGGTCGCTCTGAATTCCCTGTTTGTCAGATTAAATTCCCTGTTAAGTGCTTTAGGGAATTTCCATGTAAGCGACTGTTATTACTTCCGTTAAATCATCCACAGAACCGCGAAATCGACCGAAACGCAGGAATTTCCCTGTTAATTGGCTGTTATCAGGGAAACCGGACCGGCGAACTCAGGCAACTGAGACAAAGGGAGATTGCTGCGGATGAAACGGCAGCACGGTCCGTCTCAGGGCGAAACGGCACCTCGCAACCGACGGAATACACGCGGGAATTCCAGCCAAAACGGACATGGGAAAATGAGACAGGGGTGGGTGGCGGACCGAGGAGGATTCGAACCCCCGACCCCTTGATTCGTAGTCAAGTACTCTATCCAGCTGAGCTATCGGTCCACTGGCGGGCGGTTTAGTCCCGTGGCACCTGCAATGCAAGGGACAAAACGCAAGGCGCGCTAAATCCCGTCGCCCTTGGGCAGGCGGATCGAAAACACCGTGCCGGCAGGGCCAGTGCGGTCCAGTTCGAGCGCGCCGCCATGGCCGCGGATCAGCTCTGACGCGATGGCGAGGCCCAGCCCCGTGCCTCCCTTGCTGACGCCGCCCTGAAACGGGGTGAACAGGTGCTCTTGCGCCTTGGCGGGCAGGCCCGGGCCGGTGTCGGCGACCTCCACCCACCAATTGTCGGCGTCCTCATAGGCGGAAACCGCGATCTCGCCCGGCTCACAATTCGCGACAATCGCCTGTCGTGCGTTGCGCACCAGGTTCGAGATCACGCGGAACAGCTGTTCGGGATCGGCGCGCAGGGAAAAAAGCGGCGGGATGTTTTCGGACAGCACCACCTGTTCGGGCTCGACCGCCAGCCGTTCGCTGTCCAGCACATCCGCCACAACATCATCCAGCGTCACCATCATCAGCGTCGGGCTCGGCTCTTCCGCCTTGCCGAAGGCCAGCGTGCTTTCGCACAGGTGCACCGCCCGGGTGATCGAGTTGACCAGCTTGGGTGCCATGCGCCGGACCAGCGGGTCCTCGGACGCCTCGATCCGGTCGGTGAACAGCTGGGCCGAGGTCAGGATGTTGCGCAAATCATGGCTGATCTTGGACACCGCACCGCCCAGCTGGGCCAGACGGTCCTTCTGGCGCAGGGCCGAGATCAGCTCTGTCTGGAGGCTGCGCAGCGCTTCTTCGGCCTCGCGCAGTTCGGTCACGCCCGCGTTCGGGGTGATGATGCGCCGGGCGTCCTCTGGGGCGGCGGCATAGCGCTGCATGTGCCCGACCACGCCGCGGATCGGTTTGACGAGGATGGCGCGCACCGCCAGAAACAGCAGGAACGCGGTAAAGATCGAGATCACCGCCGACAAGATCAGGATGCGCACCCCGTAATCCAGCATCGCCATGCGCAGCGGTGCGGTCTCCATCGTCACCTCGATGAGCAGACCGGCCTCGCGCGTTGGCGCGCCGATCACGCGGATGATCTTGTTGTCCGGCTCCACCAGTCGCATCATCGCGTCGCGGATTAGCACCGGCGGCGTGCCGTCGCGCAAATCGAACGTGGCGTCGATCGGTTGCGGCATGGGCGTGGACAGCACCAGCTGGCGCACCTCGTCGCGGCGCAGCACGACGTTGAACACCTCGGCATTTGTCAGCAGCTCTTCCTCGAGCTCGCTGGTGATCATGTCGTCCGCCAGCAGCGCCAGCGACGCGATCTGCGCCCGCTCCAGACGGTTCTGCAGGTACTCCTCGCGAAAGCGGGCGATGGAAGGCACGAAGATCAGGATTTCGGCCAGCATGACAAAGATCGTCGTCAGGATCAGAAATCGACCGGAGAGGGAATTCAACATGGTGCCATCTGGTCAGGGAAGGATGCGCTGCACAAGGCCCACAACCCGCTTAACCATCTCACTTTCAAAGAGTTTCGGCCCAAAATAGGCACCCGCAGCGCGTTTGTTAACCTCACCGATGGTCGGATAGGGCGCGACCATGCCCGCGACCTTGCTCATTTTCAGGTTGTTGGCCAGCACCAGCGCCCACAGATTGATCAATTCGCCCGCCTGATATCCCACGATGGACGCGCCGACAGGACGCCCTTTGACCACCATCACCTTGATCAGGCCACGCGTCTTGCGTTCGGCAATGGCCCGGTCGTTGTGGTTGTAGTGAAACCGCACCACCTCCAGCTTGTCGCCATGGGTCTTGCGCGCCTGCGCCTCGGTCAGGCCCACCTGCGCCAGTTCGGGGTCGGTAAAGGTGACCCAGGGAATGTGCGATGTCTTGGCCTTGGACGGCAGGCCAAACAGCATGGACCGGATGATCACCCCGGCATGGTAGCCCGCCACATGGGTGAATTGCAGCCCGCCTGCCGCGTCGCCGATGGCGTAGACCTTGCGGTTGGTGGTGCGCATCGACGCGTCAACCTTCACGCCCGAACGGGTCGTTTCGATGCCCGCGGCGTCAAGGTTCAGCGTGTCATGATTGCTCTTGCGCCCCACCGCGACCAGCAGGTGCGAACCTGTGTGGCTGGCGCCGTCCTTGGTGTGGACGGTCAAGGTGCCGTCGCCGCCCTCGATCCGCTCCGCCGGCGCGTCCTCGACGATGTCGATGCCTTCCTCGCGCAGTGTGTCCAGCACGACGGCGGCCATCTCCGGGTCGTCCTTGCCCAGCGCCTTGGCCCCTTCGATCACCGTCACCTTGCTGCCCAGACGGCGATGCGCCTGCGCCATTTCCATGCCGATGGGCCCACCACCGATGATCAGCAGGTGTTCGGGCCGCTCGCGCAGCTCCCAAAGCGTCTCGTTGGTCAGATAAGGCACCGTGTCGATGCCGTCGATAGGCGGCACCAGCGGGCCGGAGCCCGTGGCGATGACCACTCGGCGCGCAGTGATCACATGATCGCCCGCCTGCACCTCGGTCGGTGAGATGAAGTGGCCGAATTCCCGGATGACATGCACGCCAAAGCCCTCGAACCGCTCCTGACTGTCGACCGGCTCGATCTGCGCGATGACATCCTGCACGTGGTCCTTGGCCGCGCCGTAATCCACCTGCGGGGCCGCGTCGGCGACGCCATAGGCGGCGCTGTGCCCCTGCGCATAGGCCAGCTTGCCGCTGGCGATCAGCGCCTTGGACGGCACGCAGCCGTAGTTCAGGCAATCGCCGCCCATCTTGTGCCCTTCGAGTAGGACAACCTTTGCGCCCATCTGGCTGGCACCTGCGGCCACGGACAGCCCGCCGGACCCGGCACCGATCACCAGGATATCGGTCTTGATACGTTCCATGGGTTCAGATGCCTTTCTTGCCCGTCACCGCCTTGACCACCACGGGCAAGAGCGACAGTGCCGCCAGCCCGAGGATCGGCAACAGCACATGTGGCTCAAAGATAATGCCGAGATCGGGCGTTTCACCCTGGGCAAACACCTCACCCAGACCGGCACCCACCGACGTATAGACAACCGACCCCGGCATGATGCCAAAGAAGGTCGAGATCACATAGCGGTGCAGCGGCACCTGCATGAACGACGGCACGAGGTTCGCGACAAAGAACGGCACCACCGGCACCAGCCGGATCACGAACAGCATGGACCACTGGTTTTCGTCGATCCCGTCCTTGATCTTCTTGATCGTGCCCTTGGATGCCTCCATCCGCGCGCCCAGCGTCTCACCGAACCCATGGCGTGCCGCCAGAAAGATCAGCGTGGCCCCGATGGTGGCCGACAGCACGCTGAACCCTGCGCCGAACACCGGCCCGAACAAAAAGCCGCTGGTGAGCGTCGCAATGCTCGCCCCGGGCAGGGAAAAGGCCACAACGGTCACGTAGACGGCGATAAAGGCCAGCGCGGTCAGCAGGTAATTGTCGTCGCGAAAGCCGATCAGCAGTTCGCGATTGTCCGCCAGCGTCTGAAAGCTGAGGTAATCGCGCAGCGTGAAAAAGCCGATCACGGCGACAACCAATATGCCGATCAGCGGCAGGTTGCGGAGCAGCGCGGGTTTGGGCGGTTGGCTGATATCGGACATCCTGTTTTTCCTTTGCGGGTCGGTATGAGCGGCCCTCTGGCCCGTGTCTTGACCTGAAAATGCGCACCGCGCACCCCTGAAAACAGGAACATCACGGGCGCTTGAAGGTTCCGGGCCGATTTCGTGAAATGACGGGGCGTCCTGCGCCGCGCTTGAAACAATCGCCGCCCGGCTGCGCCAAAATGTTGCAATCGGCGCCGGATTGCGGGGCCAAAGGGGCTGGACTTGGTACCATCGGCGCTTTAGAGGACGAGCTTCGAACACTGCCACGGCCCGAATCCGCGGAGCCATTGGCCAAAACAGTCCGGAGCCATTGCGATGAAACGCACCTATCAACCGTCCAACCTCGTGCGCAAGCGGCGTCACGGCTTTCGTGCACGCATGGCCACCAAGGCCGGTCGCAAGATCCTGAACGCGCGCCGCGCGCGTGGCCGCAAGTCGCTGAGCGCCTAGGCCCGGCCACACCGCCACAAGGGTTTTCCCATGACCTCGCACCCTGTGCCCCCGACACGCGATCATGCGGTTGAGGCGGGCACGAGCGCGGGGTCATTGCCGTTGGAGCGGTTGCGCAAACGTGCCGATTTTCTGCGCGCCGCGCGGGGCAAGCGTGTGGTGACCCCCGCCTTTATCCTCCAGATGCGCGCCCGCGACGACCATGACGGCCCCATGCGCGTTGGCTTCACCTGCTCCAAAAAGGTCGGCAACGCCGTTGCCCGCAATCGCGCCAAACGGCGTCTGCGCGAGGTGGCGCGGCTGGTTCTGCCGCAGAACGGCCGCCCCGGCACCGACTATGTGCTGGTGGGCCGGGCCGAGGTGACGGCAGCGCGCCCCTTTACACAGATGCTCACCGACATGCGGGACGCGCTGGCATGACGTTTCTCGCGCACATCGTCGCCCTGCCCGTGCGCGCCTATCGGTTGATCTTTTCCCCTTGGGTGGGCTTCAACTGCCGCTATCAGCCGACCTGTTCCGCCTACGCGCTCGAGGCGCTGGAAAAACACGGCGCGATCCGTGGCACATGGTTGACCGCGCGCCGCATCGCCCGGTGCCATCCCTGGGGCGGCGACGGCTACGACCCGGTCCCGACCGACGACAAGCCCGACTAAAGGGCGACCGCTCCTGCGGTCCGTGGGGTGAGAATGGGGGAAATTGCAGGAGCGGTCGGTGCCCGCAGACGGGAATTCTGCGGGGGCGCAGGCTGGGGAACTGAGCTGCTGTGTCACAGCTTACGCTCCATCACCGTATACTACTTATGCTAGAAATCAACAGATTATTAACACATCTTGCACGCCAGCGTATGGACCGCCGAAACGCAGGTGCCACGGGGCACAAACCTGCTAGCCATCAGGCAGCGCCGCACCCGCTTCGCGGCCCGAGCCTTCGTCCGAAGTCGGCGCTTCGTTCAGCGCCAGCCCGGCAAAATCCCACAGCTTGGGGTCCAGCAAATGCGAGGGCCGCGCATTCATCAGCGCCCGGAACATGACCTGCCGGCGGCCCGGGCTGTTGCGCTCCCATCCATCGAGGATCTGCTTGACCTGCTGGCGTTGCAGCCCGTCCTGACTGCCGCACAGATCGCACGGAATGATCGGATAGTTCAGCGCCCGCGCGAACCGCTCGCAATCCTGTTCGGCCACATGCGCCAGCGGGCGCAGCACAAACAGATCACCCTCCTCGTTCACCAGCTTGGGCGGCATCGTCGCCAGCCGCCCGCCGTGAAACAGGTTCATGAAAAACGTCTCGAGGATATCGTCCCGGTGATGGCCCAGCACCACCGCCGTGCACCCTTCCTCGCGCGCGATCCGGTACAGGTTGCCCCGCCGCAGCCGCGAGCACAGCGCGCAAAAGGTCCGGCCTTCGGGCACCTTGTCCATCACGATCGAGTAGGTGTCCTGATACTCGATCCGGTGCGGCACACCCATTTTCGCCAGGAACTCCGGCAGCACCGTCGCGGGAAACCCCGGTTGCCCCTGATCCAGATTGCACGCCAGAATGTCGACCGGCAGCAGCCCCCGCCATTTCAACTCCTGCAGTGCAGCAAGCAGCGTATAGCTGTCCTTGCCCCCCGACAGGCACACCAGCCACCGCGCATCCCGCCCCTGCACCATGCCATAATGATCGACCGCCTCGCGCACATTGCGCACGATCCGCTTGCGCAGCTTGCGGAATTCGGTCGTCTGCGGCGCGCCGGAAAACAGCGGGTGAATGTCTGTCACATCGTCCTTCATGCGCCTGTGCATAGGACAAAGCATGGCGTGCGGAAAGGGGTGCGGCAGGCGAGGCTGCATTATGCGCAAAATTCGAATGAAAATCCGGCGGGGCGTTAAGGTGGCGGTTACGCTGGAGATTTAGGCATACCCCCAAACCGGTGCACCTCCGTGCGTCGGGATCGGACCAAAGGGGTAGCGCATGGCGTGGCATTCACCGGCATGGGTGGTCAGCAGTCTGGACCGCGGCAAATCACTGTTGAGCGGGCCTCAGATGCTCGCCCTCCTGCCCGCGATAACACTGGCCGCCTATTGGGTTGGGGGTGAGATGGCGCTGTTGATCACAGCCCTCCTGATCCCGGTGATATGGGTTGCCGTGGGCGGCAGGCTGGCCGGTTTCGACGTCCGGGCACATATCCTGCGCAAGGGCTCCGTATCGCCCGAACTATTTCGCCTGACCACGGACGAGGTCCGGCAATCGGCCACGGCATCCGGCAAATCCTGCGCGGTTCTGGTTGTCGAACTCGATGAATTCAGCACGCTGCGCGACCGCTACGAACCTGACGCGACCGACCGTGTGCTGAACGCAATCAGCGACAGGATCACGTCGGTGCTGCGCGATACCGATACCGTCAGCCGCATCGGCGACTGCCGTTACGGCATTTGCCTGACCCCGGTGCTGCACATGGATCTGGAAAGCAGCATCCAGCTGTCGGGCCGGATTCAGCAAGCCATTGAGGAGCCGGTGGCCGTCGATGGCACCTCCGTCTACGTCACGGCAAGCGTCGGGTTCTGCCTCGTGGCACGCGCCCCCGGCGCCACCGGTCAGGACTGGACCAACGCCGCCATCGCCGCCCTGCACGAGGCGCAGAAGCGCGGCCACGGGTCCATCCGCGCCTATTCCGCCGAACTGCAAAGCCGGATGAAAAAACGCGCCAATCTGCGCGACGAGGTGGCCAACGCCCTCGAAGGGGGGCAGGTACAGCCATGGTTCCAACCGCAGATTTCCACCGACACCGGCAAAGTTACGGGGTTCGAGGCGCTGGCGCGCTGGATCCATCCCCATCGCGGTGCCATCGCGCCCGGTGATTTCCTGCCCGCCATCGAAGAGGCGGGCCTGCTCGAACGTCTGGCCGAGGTGATGACCTACAACACCCTCACCGCGATCAAGGCATGGGATTACGCCGGGGTGCATGTCCCGCAGGTCGGCGTGAACTTCAGCGGGCTGGAGCTTGCCAACCCGCGGCTCGTCGACAAGATCCAGTGGGAGCTTGACCGCTTTGACCTGACGCCGGACCGGCTGACCGTCGAAATCCTCGAAACCGTCGTCACGGACATGGCGGATGACACGATCGTGCGCAATATCCGGGCGCTGTCCCAGCTTGGCTGTCACATCGACCTCGATGATTTCGGCACCGGCCACGCCTCCATCGCCGCGCTGCGCCGCTTTGGCGTCAACCGGATCAAGATCGACCGCTCCTTTGTCATGAAGGCGGACCGCGATCCCGAACAGCAGCGCATGATCTCCGCCATCCTCACCATGGCCGAGCGTCTCGGGCTGGAAACCCTCGCCGAAGGGGTGGAGACGGTGGGCGAACACGCCCTGCTGGCGCAGCTTGGATGTGACCACGTCCAGGGCTACGGCATCGCCCGCCCCATGCCGTTCGAAAAGACGCTGGATTGGGTCCGCACCCACGAGGCCAAGCTGCAAGAGGCCCCGCCCCTGCCCGGTCGCCGCTACTCCTGACGGGCCACCTGCAACGCCCAAATCCGGATTGTGCGCCGTCTGCACCCCCGCAATGCGCGGTCCGGCCCACAAACCCCGCCGCTGACCCTTGCGAATGCTGCCAAAATGCCCAAATCGCACGGGGTATGCAGCAGCGGAATCCACTTGACCTTTGTGCCCGCACTCTGTTGAACCCGACCAACGCAGCAGACAGCAGGTAGTGGTCCACGATGGACGATCAGAACAAGAACCTCATTCTTGCAACGGCCCTCAGTTTCGTGGTCATTCTGGTCTGGTTCGTCCTGTTCCCGCCGCCGGAGCCGGAACAACCCCCCATCACCGACAGCGCGGACCTCACCGCGCCGCCCGCCACCGGCGAGGCGACCGTGCCACAAGCGGTCGACACGACCGCCACCACGGCTGAAACCCAGGCAGGCGCCGACGAACAGGCCAGTGACGCCCCCCGCGTGGCCATCGAAACCGGCCGCCTGACCGGGTCTGTATCGCTGCAGGGCGGGCGCATCGATGACCTGTCGCTCAAGGATTACCAGGTCTCGCTGGACGATGGTGCGGACATCGTCACGATGCTCTCGCCGGTGGGCGATGCGGACGCGTACTACGCGCTCTATGGCTGGGCCGCCGGTGCGGGCCTCACCCCCGATGATGTCCCCGGCCCCAACACCGTCTGGACCGTGGCCAGCGGCGAAACGCTGACCCCCGAAACACCGCTGACGCTCAGCTGGGACAACGGCTCCGGCCTCGACTTCACCCGGCAGATCGCCGTCGACGACGAATACATGTTCACCGTCACTCAGACGGTCGACAACACCGGCACCGACACCGTCAGCCTCGCCCCCTACAGCGTGCTGGCGCGCCACGGCCTGCCCGAAGGGCGCACCAATATCTGGATCGTGCACGAAGGTGCGGTGCAATACACCGGCGAGGAATACCTCGAAACCGACTGGAACGACTTCACCAGCTTTGCCGAGCGCGACACCGAAGCCGGGCGCAACGCCCGCTGGGCCGGCTTCACTGACCACTACTGGCAAACCATCCTGATCGCACCGCAGGACGTCGAAACCCGGGTCGAGACGTTCCACGACGCCACCCGCGACATCTACCAGACCACCGCCAAACAGCAGACCCAGTCCGTCGCCCCCGGCGCATCCGCGACCGTGACCAGCCAGGTCTTTGCCGGCGCCAAGGAATGGGAGGCCATCAAGGCCTACCAGGACACCGGCATCGAGAAATTCATCGACAGCATCGACTGGGGCTGGTTCTTTTTCCTGACCAAGCCGATCTTCTGGCTGCTGCACGAAATCAACCTGATCATCGGCAACATGGGCTGGTCGATCATCGGCCTCACCCTGATCATCAAGGCGATCCTGTTCCCGCTGGCCTACAAATCCTACGTCTCCATGGCCAAGATGAAAGAGCTGCAGCCACAAATGGAGGCGCTCAAGGAAAAGGCGGGCGACGACAAGCAGAAGCTCCAGCAGGGCATGATGGAGCTCTACAAGAAGGAAAAGGTGAACCCTGCCGCGGGCTGCTTGCCGATCCTGCTCCAGATCCCGATCTTCTTCTCGCTCTACAAGGTGATCTTTGTCACGATCGAGCTGCGCCACGCCCCCTGGCTTGGCCCGTTCCAGGATCTCAGCGCGCCCGACCCGACCTCGATCCTGAACCTGTGGGGCCTGCTGCCCTTTGCCGGGCCCGAACCGGGCTCGATCATGGCACTGCTCTTCATCGGCATCCTGCCGCTGCTCCTCGGCATCTCCATGTGGCTCCAGCAAAAGCTGAACCCGGCCCCCACCGACCCCACGCAACAGATGATCTTTGCCTGGATGCCGTGGATCTTCATGTTCATGCTGGGCAGCTTTGCCAGCGGCCTCGTCGTCTACTGGATCGCCAACAACGTGATCACGTTCACGCAGCAATACCTGATCATGCGCAGCCAAGGCTACAAACCCGATCTGCTGGGCAACATCACCTCGAGCTTCAAGAAGAAGGTGGCCGAGGAACCCAAGAAGTGACAGCCACGCTGGCCCATATCTGGCGGCACCCGATCAAGGGGATCGGCAGCGAGGCCTGCACAAGCGTGGACCTGACGCCCGACGCCGCCGTGGTCGGTGACCGCGCCTGGGCGCTGCTAAACGAACAGGCGCCCGACACCGACGACTGGCAACCGCGCCGCAATTTCCTGCAGGTGGCCTCCGGCCCGGCGCTGGCCGCCATCGGCGCGGTCAGCACCGAGACCGGCGTGCTGCTCACGCATCCCGACCGTGACCCGCTCGATCTTGCGCCCGCAACCGCGCCCGAGGCGCTCTGCCACTGGATCGGCGACCTCTGGCCCCCCGACCGTCCCGGCCCCGCACGGCTGGTCAGCGCACCGCCCCAGGGCATGACGGATGTGCCATTCGCCTCAGTCTCTGTCGGCAATCTGGCGTCGCTGCGCGCGCTCAGCCAAAAGGCCGGGTTCGACATCGACATGCGCCGCTTCCGCATCAACCTGTGGCTCGACGGCCTCGCCCCGTGGGAAGAGATCGACCTGCTGGGCGGCGACATCACCCTGGGCAGCGCCACACTGACACCGGTCGAACCGATCGAACGCTGCCGCGCACCCGACGCCAACCCGAGGACCGCCACCCGCGACATCAGCATGCTGGGCCTGCTGGCACGCGAATGGGACACCCGCAATTTCGGCGTCTATTTCATGGTCGCAACCGCGGGCACCGTCACGTTAGGCGACGCGCTCGCATGACCGCCCTGCCCTTCCCCATCGCCGAGGACCCGAATGCAGATGCTCGCGAAAAGGGCCGCCTGCTCTTTGCCGGTGAAACCGAGTTTGTCAAAGGGGTGGTGGCCATGTCCGGCCTGCCCCCCGCCGACCGGATGGAGGTGTGCTTTGCCGGGCGGTCCAATGTCGGCAAGTCGTCCCTGATCAATGCGTTGACGGGGCGCAAGGGCCTCGCCCGCGCCTCCAACACACCCGGCCGCACGCAGGAAATCAACTACTTCACCGCTGGCAACGACCACTATCTGGTCGACCTGCCCGGCTACGGCTATGCCAACGCGCCCCTGCCGGTGGTAGAAAAGTGGCAGCGCCTGCTCAAACAGTACCTGTCGGGCCGCCAGACCCTGCGCCGCGCCTTTGTGCTGATCGACTGCCGCCACGGGGTCAAAAAGGTCGATGAGGAGATCCTCAGCCTGCTCGACAGCGCCGCGGTGACGTTCCAATGCGTGCTGACCAAGGCCGACAAGGTCAAGGCCAAGGACCGCGACGCGGTGCTCGCCCAGACGCGCGCAGCGCTGTCAAGACACCCCGCGGCCTTCCCGGAGATCGTCCTGACAAGCAGCGAAAAGGGCGACGGCATCGCCACCCTGCGCGCCATCATCGCAACGCTTGCCTGACGTCCCAGATTTTTCGTACGAAAAATCTTGGCCCCGCCGGAACTGTCGGGCAAGACAGGCCAACCGCTGCAACCGCCAGAACCCGGATGAAGACGCAAGACATGAACCGCGACTGGATCGCCACCGCCCGCACCCTCAGCCAGGCGCTGCCCTACCTGCAGCGCTATGCCGGCGCCACGGTCGTGATCAAGCTGGGCGGCCACGCCATGGGCTCGGATGACGCGATGGAGAGCTTCGCCCGAGATGTCGTGCTGATGCGGCAGGTGGGCGTGAACCCGGTGATCGTCCACGGCGGCGGGCCGATGATCAACGACATGCTGGACCGGCTCGACATCCGCTCCGACTTTGTCGGCGGCAAGCGGGTGACGGATGCGGCGACCATGGACGTGGTCGAAATGGTGCTGTCCGGCATCGTCAACAAGCGCATCGTGCAGGCAATCAACCGCGCCGGTGGCAAGGCCGTGGGCCTGTCGGGCAAGGACGCCAACCTGATCACCTGTGACCAGACCGACCCGGCGCTCGGCCTTGTCGGCACGCCGTCGCAGATCGACCCCAGCATCCTGCGCACCCTGTTCGACACCGCGATGATCCCGGTGATCGCTCCGCTGGGCGCAGGCCGCCATGGCGAGACGTTCAACATCAACGGCGACACCGCCGCGGGCGCCATCGCGGGCGCGCTCAAGGCTGACCGGCTGCTGTTGCTGACGGATGTGGAGGGGGTCAAGACCGCAGACGGCGCGGTCCTCACCGAAATCACTGCCGACCAGATCCGCGCCCTGACCGATGACGGCACCATCGCAGGCGGCATGATCCCCAAGACGGAAACCGCGCTTGACGCCATCGCCAGCGGCGTGCGCGCTGTGGTGATCCTCGACGGGCGCGCGCCCAATGCCTGCCTGCTGGAGCTGTTCACCGACCACGGTGCCGGCTCCATCATCCGGCCACGTTAACGCAAACGTGTCCCTGCGCCGCATTGCTCTGGCCCGGCGCACGGATAAGTTCCCGGCATGGAAAACGAAACCCTGATCCGCTTTGGCGTCTTTCTCGGCCTGTTTGTGCTCTTTGCCATGACCGAGAGCATGCTGCCGCGCCGCAAGCGCACCCAGCCGCGCAGCACGCGCTGGTTCACCAATTGGGGCATCACCATCGCCAATACGGTGCTGTTGCGGCTGATGTCGTTCGGCCTGCCGTTGCTGGCCGTGGGGGCAGCGACCCATGCGACCGCGCAGGGCTGGGGGCTGTTCAATGCACTGACGCTGCCGTTCTGGATCGAGGTGGTGGCGGCGATCCTGATCCTGGATTTCATCATCTGGGCGCAGCACCTGATCACGCACAAGGTGCCCGTGCTGTGGCGGCTGCACCGCGTGCATCACGCGGATGTGGATATGGACGTGACCACGGCCATCCGCTTTCATCCGGTCGAGATTGCCCTGTCCATGCTGATCAAGATCGGCGCGGTGTATCTGCTGGGCCCCGCCGCGCTCGCCGTGATCCTGTTCGAGATCATCCTGAACGGCACCGCGATGTTCAACCACGCCAACATCCGCCTGCCGCTGTGGCTCGATGCCATCGTGCGGCGCATCATGGTCACGCCGGACATGCACCGCGTCCACCATTCGGTGCACCGGGACGAACATGACAGCAATTACGGCTTTGCCCTGTCGATCTGGGACAGGCTCTTTGGCACCTACATCCCGCAGCCCGCCGCCGGGCATGACGACATGGAGGTGGGCCTCGAATGGCAGGACGCGCGCCCCTCGCGGCTGGTCTGGTCGCTGACGCTGCCTTTTGCGCGGAAATGACACCCGACGCTCTGGACGCCGCAGCGGCACCCCACGGGCTCTTCGTCATGGGTGTGGACGGGCCGCGCATTCTGCTGGGCACCCGTGCCGACTGGTGGCCCACCTTCGCGGGGACGCCGGAGGCGCAGGACGGCGCACCCGACCCGATCGACCGCTGGTCCAAGCGCGTGATCGACGGGCTGGCACAGAACTACGGCGCCGAACCCGCCTACCCCTCCGACGGTCCGCCCTACGCGCCCTTTATTGCGTGGGCGCTGGCCACGGGCCGGTTCTGGCAGAGCCCGACAGGCATGATGATCCACGACACCGCGGGGCTGATGATCTCCATCCGCGGGGCGCTGACCTTTCCGGACGCCTTTGCTCCCACAGGCCCCGAGGCCTCCCCCTGTGACAGCTGTACGAACCGCCCCTGCATCGACGCCTGCCCTGTCGGCGCGCTCAGCGACCGGCACGCCTATGACGTGCCCACCTGCAAGGCCTATCTGGTCAGCGACGCGGGCCGCGACTGCATGGCCAATGGCTGTGTCGTGCGCCGCGTGTGCCCGGTGTCGCAACGCTTTGACCGGCCCGCCGCCCAGTCGGGTTTTCACATGCGGGCGTTCCTGGGATGACGCGCACCCTGATCCTCATGCGCCATGCCAAGTCGAGCTGGGATGACCCGGACCTGACAGACCACGACCGCCCGCTGAATGACCGCGGGCGCGCGTCGGCCAAGGCGATGGGCGACTGGTTGCGCGCAAAGGGTCATGTGCCCGACGCCTGCATCAGCTCGACCAGCACGCGGACGGGCCAGACCTTCCTCGGGCTCGGCCTCGACTGTCCGGTGGCCTACACCCGCGCGCTCTATCACGCGGGACCCGACCTGATGATGGAGGTGTTGCGGGACCAGACCGCCGCCACCGTGCTGATGCTGGGCCACAACCCGGGCATCGCCGAGTTCGCCTACCGGCTGGTCACGGCGCCGCCGCCCCATGCCCGTTTCGAGGATTATCCGACCTGCGCGACCACCGTGATCCACTTTGACACGGACGGCTGGACGCAAACGGGCTGGCGCAATGGCCAGCCCGTCGATTTCGCGATCCCCCGCGAGGTGATGGCGTAGGGTGGGCAATCTGCCCACCACACGTCAGTCACCACCACGCGTCAATGCCCGAGGATCTGGCTCAGGAACAGCTGCGTCCGGGGCGATTTGGGGTTGTTGAAGAACTCTTCGGGCTCGTTCTGCTCCACGATCTGCCCTTCGTCCATAAAGATCACGCGGTTCGCCACCTGCCGGGCAAAGCCCATCTCGTGCGTCACACACAGCATGGTCATGCCCTCTTCGGCCAACTCGACCATCGTGTCGAGCACCTCCTTGATCATCTCCGGATCAAGCGCCGATGTCGGCTCGTCAAACAGCATGATCCGCGGCCGCATGCAGAGCGAGCGGGCAATGGCCACACGCTGCTGCTGCCCCCCCGAAAGCTGGCCGGGATACTTGTCGGCCTGATCGGGGATCTTCACCTTTTCGAGGAAATGCATCGCGATCTCCTCGGCTTCCTTCTTGGGCGTCTTGCGCACCCAGATCGGGGCCAGCGTGCAGTTTTCCAGGATCGACAGGTGCGGGAACAGGTTGAAGTGCTGAAAGCACATGCCAACCTCCGACCGGATCTTGTCGATGTTCTTGACGTCCGAGGACAGCACGGTGCCATCCACGGTGATCTTGCCCTGCTGGTGTTCCTCCAGCGCGTTGATGCAGCGGATCAGCGTGGATTTGCCGGACCCCGACGGACCCGCAATCACGATCCGCTCGCCGCGATAGACCGTCAGGTCTATGTCGCGCAGCACGTGGAACGTGCCGTACCATTTGTTCATGTTCTCGATGGAAACGGCCACCTCATCGGACACGGTCGCATCCACATGGGGCATGTCGCCGGCATCGGGCAGGTTGGTTGTTGTCTCAGTCATAGTCACACACTCCTTTTAGTGGTGATCGGTCGCGAGCTGGCGTTCCAGCCACTGCGAATATTGCGAGATGCCGTAGCAGACGACAAAGAAGAGCAGGATGGCAAAGGCCCACAGCTCCCAGTAGACGCCGTTCCAGTCGGTCGACGACAGGATCGGGCCGCGGATCATCCCCACGAGGTCAAACATCGAAATAACCGACACCAGCACGGTATCCTTGAACAGACCCACCGCGACATTCACGATGCCGGGGATGGAGATCTTGAGCGCCTGCGGAAGGATGATCAGCCGCATCGCCTGCGCATAATCGAGGCCAAGGCTGTCCGCCGCTTCATACTGGCCCCGTGGCAGGGCGGCGAGGCCACCCCGGATCACCTCGGCGATATAGGCTGCCGAGAACATCGTGATCATGATGATCACCCGCAGGATCAGGTCAAAGTTGGTGCCCGGCGGCAGGAAATAGGCCAGCACCACGTTCGCCACAAACAGCAATGTGATCAGCGGCACACCCCGGACGAACTCGATGAACACCACGCAGATCCACTTGATGATCGGCATGTCCGACTGACGCCCCAGCGCCAGCGCAATCCCGATGGGCAGCGACAGCGACACACAGACTACGCCGAGGATCATGTTGAGCATGAAGCCCCCGATGTCACGGCTTGGCACAGCCTCGAGGAAAGTCTGTTCCGGCGTGATGGCCCCGACTATGTAACCGCCGATCCACCATGTGATCGCAGCCGCGACCACACCGCCAAAGAAACCGGCCGCAAAGGACGAGGCGACAAGTCGGCTGTAGACGAGGTAGCCAACGACAAAGCCAAGCAGCGCCATGATCGGAGCAAAGATCGTACCGCCCCAAACAAGGTAGAACGCGATGAACGGGTACAGGCCCGTGAACACCAGCATCTGGGACGGCAGCTTGTTGAACAGCACCGGCGCCACCGCGACGAACAGCAGGACAAAGGCCAGCGTGGGCCGCCAGTATTCGCTGCGGTCATAGGCGATGCCAAAGATCAGCTGGTTCCAGCGTTCCGACAGGACCGAAAAACAGCCACCCGCAGCACCGTCCAGCACTTCGCGGCATTCGCGGATGTTGTTGGTGTCCCACACCCCGCCAAAGAGCCACGGCAAAAAGCCCGACAGGATCGCGTAAATGCAATAGATCGCGGCCAGTGTGAGGATGGAGTAGGGGATGTTCGAGAACAGGTTCTCGCGCACCCATTTGACCGGACCGGCGGCGGTGACAGGCGGGGCCTGCGGCGGCAGCTGTTCTGTGCGTACAAAGGCGGCGGCGTGTGCGTGCATGTCACTCATCTCAACGCTCCTTCAGGCTGACGGATTTGTTGTAGACGTTCATCACCGCCGAGATCAGCAGGCTGATCGTCAGGTAGAACGCCATCAGCAGCAGGATGCACTCGATCGCCCTGCCCGTCTGGTTCAGCGTGATGCCACCCAGCGTGGCGGTCACGTCGGCATAGCCCACGGCAATGGCGAGCGACGAGTTCTTGGTGATGTTCAGGAATTGCGAGATCAGCGGCGGGATGATCACCCGCAGCGCCTGCGGCAGCACCACGAGGTTCATCACGCGGCCCGGACGCAGGCCCAGCGACGATGCCGCCTCGGTCTGGCCCTTGCTCACCGCCTGAATGCCCGCGCGCACGTTCTCGGCGATAAAGGCGCCGGTATAGATCGACAGCGCCAGCCAAAGGGCAATCAGCGGTCGGCCAATCTGTGTGCCGCCCTGAAAGTTGAAGCCCGCAAGTTCGGGGATATCGACACCGATGGGGCGGCCCATGACGAAATACGCCAACAGCGTCGGCACAAAGAAGATGGCGACCGACGGCCACAGCTGTTTGACCACGCGGCCATGGTCAAACAGCTGTTGGACCGCATAGCGCCGCAGGAAAAAGATGCCCGCAATCGAGGCGAGGAACACCAGCACAACCAGCCACGCGCCCGGACCGAATGTCGGGGCGGGGATGTAGATGCCGCGGTTGGTATAGGCGATCAGGCCAAACAGCATCTCGGCATCCGGCGTGTCACCGCGATAGGCCCGCGGGGAGGGCATGGAGATGACGACCGTGTTGATGACGAGGATCCAGACCAGTACGGGCACGTTGCGGAATGCTTCGACATAGGCCGACATCAGCTTGGACACGAGCCAGTTCTTGGACAGGCGCAGCACCCCGGCGATCACGCCGAGGATGGTGGCGGAGACACAGGCGAGGAACGCCACGAGCAACGTATTGAGGATACCGACCCACGCAGCGCGCAGGTGCGTCGACTGACTGGTGTATTCAATCAGCGTCTGCTGAACGTCATAGCCCGCCGGTTCGTTAAGGAACCTATACGAGATGTTCAGACCCGCAGCCGCGAGGTTCGCAAACAGATTGCTCATCAAATAGGCGAGGGCCGCAATCAGAACGATCAGCGCGATAAACTGGAACGTGTAGGACCGGTAGCGCGTGTCGTTGATCAGCATCGACAGGCGGAACGTCCCCTCCGGCGGGTCGGTCATCGTGGTCATATCAGGTGATCCCCGTTCTGCCGGTTTGTTCTTTTTGGCGCTTGGTGCGCCCCGTCCGGCGTTTTCAAGTTGGCTGCATTCCGGGCGTGCCTGCCACTGTTTTCAGCGATCCGTACCCCAGATGCGCAAGGGGCGCAGGGTTCAACCTGCGCCCCTTGGCTTGGTATCTTAGCGGAAGGGCGGGCTGTAGAGCAGGCCGCCATCGGTCCACTGTGCGTTCAGGCCGCGGGCCAGACCGATCGGCGTTGCCTCACCGATGTTGGCCTCAAAGACCTCGCCGTAGTTGCCCGACACGGCCAGGGCACGCTTGGCCCAGTCGGCGTCCAGACCCAGCATCTCGCCCAGGGTACCTTCGGTGCCCAGCAGACGGTTGATTTCCGGGTTGTTTGTGCCTGCGCCCATCTCTTCGAGGTTGGCCGATGTCACGCCCAGCTCTTCGGCTGCGATCATCGCGTTGAGCGTCCAGCGCACAACGTCACCCCATTCGTGGTCGCCGTGACGCACGAGCGGGCCCAGCGGCTCTTTGGAGATGATTTCGGGCAGAACCGCGTGGTCACCGGGGTTTTCGAACGTGGCGCGTGTTGCGGCCAGGCCCGAGGCGTCGGTGGTGTACACGTCGCAGGCACCGGCAAGGTACTGCTGCTGCGCTTCGGCGTTGGTTTCGATCGGAACCGGCTCGTAGCTGATGTTGTTGGAGCGGAAGAAGTCCGCCAAGTTCAGCTCTGTGGTGGTGCCGGTCTGGATGCAGACGGTCGCGCCGTCCAGTTCCTTGGCCGATGTGACGCCCAGTTCCTTGGGCACCATAAAGCCTTGGCCGTCATAGTAGTTGATGCCGACAAATTCGAACTTGAGGTCGACGTCACGGCTGAAGGTCCAGGTCGTGTTGCGGGCCAGCATGTCGATCTCGCCCGAGGCCAGCGCGGTAAAGCGCGTCTTGCCGGTTGTGGGGACGAATTCGACGGCTGTCGGGTCGTTCAGCACGGCCGCGGCGATGGCACGGCAGACTGCGACGTCGAACCCTTCCCACTCGCCATTTGCGTCGGGGGCGGCAAAGCCCACGAGGCCGGTCGACACGCCGCAGTTCAGCGTGCCGCGTGCTTTCACGTCATCAAGCGTGCCAGCAGCTGCAGCACCGGCGGCCAAGCCAGCTACAGTCAGCGCGCCAAAGAAAACGGATTTTTTCATTTTTACCTCTTCCTGATGTTCCACCACGTTGGGTGAAGGGCCCGGAATTACCCGTGAAACAGGCAATACCGAAGGTGATCCCGAAACTCGCTTTTTCCGGGTGTGCGGCAGTCTGTCCAGAATCGCCCTGCAAGGTCAAGGGCAGCGCAAGCGAAAATGACGCATTTCTGGGCAATTGCCCAAGGCGCGCGCACCTCTTTACGCAGCGTCCGTTTGCGCCGCATCCCAGAACGATTTTGCGTGAAAAAAGGCTGTTTCCCGCAGTTTTGCAAGCTCCAGCGCCTCTTCGTCATCACCCCATTGTTCGGCCTGCCAAATCTCGTCCAAGCGGGAAGCAGCCCAAATCTCGGGCACATTGGTCATGTCTTTGGCAGCGGCGAAACCCAGAACCCAGGAGCCGCTGAGGCTGACAAGATCGTGAAAGGCCGCAAGCTCGAAATTCGACATCTTGCGGGTGATCTCCGTGATCACGTCCAGCGCGGCGGGGTCCTGTGATTCGTGCATCAACCCGGTGCGCGGGGCCAGCCGCACGCCCAGATCTCGTGCCAGCCAGTCCAGATACGGATCCCAGATCGCCGCCTGCCGCGCCACCAGCGTGTCGGGCTGATCGGCGCGGTAACACAGCAGGTCGGCGTCGCCATAGGCGGCCAGCATGTCGGCCACCTCGTCATGCTGCGCCGCGACCTTGTCGATGGCCGCATTCGCGCTGCGCGTGAACGGCATCGCGGTCGGGTTAACCACGTCCTCTTGCGCGGCCCATTCGGCGGCGATGGCCTCGGCCATGGCCCGCGTCGGCACCTCCAGCGCCGCCTTGGCCGGTGTCTTGACCCGGCGGCCGTCCAGTTCGATCACCCAGCCGGGGCCGTCGGCCACGGCCGCCGCATCGGTCCAGAACCGTTTCTGTTTCCACTCGCTCATGCGCCCTCTCCCCAAAGCCGCGCCAGCGCGGGCCGAAGTGCTGCAAAATCGTCGATCACCACGTCGCCCAGCAACGCCGCCGCATGATAGCCCCAGCTGACCCCGACAAAGGGCACGCCGGCCCCCCGCGCCATGTCCCGGTCAAAGGTCGTGTCGCCCACCATCACCGCATCGCCCGGTGCCACGCCCGTCTCGGCCAGTGCCGTCAGGATCATCGACGGGTGCGGCTTGGACGGGTGCGTGTCGGCCACCTGCGTGCTGACGAAATAGGGCCCAAGCGCATGTTCGGCCAGCAGCGCATCCAGCCCCCGGCGCGACTTGCCCGTGGCCACCGACAGCAGAATGTCCGGCGCGCCATGCAGCGCCGCAATCGCCTCGCGCGCACCGGGATAAAGCACAGCGCTGTGCGCCTTGGCCTGCCGTTGCGCGGCAAAGGCGGTCTTGTAGTCACTGACCAGCCGCGCCACATCGGCCCCCGGCGCCAACAGCGCCATCGCCTGCGGCAGGGACAGCCCGACAATGGCCAGCACATCCCCGCGCGGCGGCGGTGCGATGTCCTGCGCGGCAAAGGCCTGCGCCATGCAGGCGAGGATATCCGCCTGACTGTCGACCAGCGTCCCGTCCACGTCGAAAATCACCAGCTTGAGGCTCACTCGAGCACCTCGAACGGGTCCTCCGCCGCGAGGTCCTCTGTCCAGCCGAAGGTGTCCCAGCTGTCGGCCATGTGCGGCGGCAGCGGGGCGGTGACGGTCACGGGCTTGCGCGTTTCAGGATGTTCGAACCGCATTATGCGCGCGTGCAGGTGCAATTGCTTCGAGATCACGCCGCCGATCTGCGCGCCCCAGCCGTCGCCCATGTTCTCCTGGCCTGAGCCGCCATATTTGCCGTCGCCTGCAATCGGGTGCCCGATCTCGGCCATGTGGGCGCGCAGCTGGTGCGTGCGGCCCGTGATCGGCTCCATCGCGACCCAGGCCGCGCGGCTCGCCACACGGTAGAGCGTGGCATATAGCGTATGCGCCCGTTTGGCCCCGTCGGTGTCGTTCATGTCGCGCGGGTGCACGGCGATCATCTTTTCGCCTTCACCGCCGCGCCCGCGCCCGGGCGCCTTGACCAGACCATACTTGATCTCGCCCAGATAGGGCGTCGGCACGCCGGCCACGAGCGCCCAGTAGATCTTGCGCGTCTCGCGGTGGCGCATCGCCGCCGTCAGCGCCTTGGCCGCCAGCCGGGTGCGCGCCAGCAGCAACACACCCGAGGTGTCCTTGTCCAGCCGGTGCACCAGCCGCGGCTTGTCGTCGTAATCGTATTGCAGCGCTTCGGCGAGGCCGTCGACATGGCGCGTCTGGCCCGAGCCGCCTTGCGTCGGCAACCCGCTGGGCTTGTTCAGCGCGATCACGTGGTCGTCCTGGTAGATCACGCAATCGCGGATCATCCTTGCGTCCTTGTCCGACACGGCAGCGCGTTCGCGCATCGGTGCGGGTCGGTCCGGCAGCGGCGGCACGCGCACCGCCTGCCCCTCGTCCACGCGGGTCGAGGATTTGACCCGACCGCCATCCACGCGGCATTCGCCCTTGCGGCACATCTTTTCGATCATGCCCTGGCTCAGCTGCGGAAACCGCCGCTTGAGGAACCGGTCAAGCCGCTGGTCGCCCTCATCCGCGCCCACGGTCACTGTCTGCACACCGCTCATGTCACGACCCCCCGTGCCAGCATCAGGCCAAGCGCCAGCCCGCCCACCGACAGCCCCACCGACAGCGCGATATATAGTGCGGCCTGCCCCGCGGCACCGCGTTCGATCAGCGTCATCGTCTCGAGGCTGAAGGCCGAAAACGTGGTGAACCCGCCCAGCAGCCCGGTCATCACGAACGGGCTGAGATGCGTCAGCCCCTTGTGCGCGGCAACGACCACGAACACGCCCATCAGGAACGAGCCCAGCACGTTGGCCGACAGGATCGCCACGGGAAATTCCGCCGGGCCGGTCGCGCGCAAAACCGCGACACCCATGAGCCAGCGCAGGGACGCACCGATTGCCCCACCCAGGGCCACAAGAGACAGCGTTGTAAACATGCGCGGTCTGTCACCGCTTCGCCCCGCAGAGTCAACCGTTCCGCTTGGCCCGCAGCTTGGCAAAATACTCCACCCGTTTCAGCAGGTCCCGTTCGAACCCGCGTTCCACCGGTTGGTACAGGTCCTGGCGGCCCATGCCGTCGGGGAAATAGTCCTGCCCGGAAAAGCCGTCTTCGGCGTCGTGGTCATAGGCGTAGCCCGCCCCGTATCCCTGATCCTTCATCATCGCGGTGGGCGCGTTCAGGATATGCTTGGGCGGCGCGTGCGAGCCGGTTTCCCGGGCCGCCTTGAGCGCGCCCTTGTAGGCCACATAGGTCGCGTTGGATTTCGGCGCGAGGGCGAGGTAGATCAGCGCCTGCGCCAGCGCCAGCTCACCTTCGGGGGAGCCAAGGCGTTCGTAGGTTTCCCAGCTTTGCAGGCAGATCGATTGCGCCTGCGGATCGGCAAGGCCGATATCTTCGACCGCCATCCGCGTGATACGGCGGGCGAGAAAGCGCGGGTCCTCCCCCCCTTCGAGCATGCGCGCGAACCAATAGAGTGCCGCGTCCGGGTCAGATCCGCGCACCGATTTATGCAAGGCGGAGATGAGGTTGTAATGCGCATCGCCGGACTTGTCGTATTGCGCGGCACGCCGCATCAGCCGTTTGGCCAGCTGTTCGGCGTCGAGCGTGCCCGCGTCCCACGCCATCACCTGTTCGATCAGGTTAAGCAGCGCGCGCCCGTCACCGTCCGCCATCTCCAAAAGCGCCGCGCGCGCCTGACCGTCCAGCGGCAGCGGCTTGTCCAGCTCCTGCTCCGCCCGTTGGGCCAGCAGCTCGAGGTCCGTCAGGTCGAGCCGTTCCAGCACCAGCACCTGCGCCCGGCTCAGCAGGGCGGCGTTCAACTCAAAGCTCGGGTTTTCGGTGGTCGCACCCACCAGCAGGATCGTCCCGTCCTCCATATGCGGCAGGAACCCGTCCTGCTGCGCCTTGTTGAAGCGGTGGATTTCATCGACGAACAGCAGCGTACCCTGCCCGTTCTGCCGCCGGATTTTCGCCGCCTCGAACACCTTCTTGAGGTCGGGCACGCCGGTAAAGATCGCGCTGATCTGGACGAAATGCAGGTCCGTCTCGTGGGCAAGCAGGCGGGCGATGGTCGTCTTGCCTACGCCGGGCGGCCCCCAGAACACCAGCGACGACAGCGCGCCGGCGCGCAGCATTACCGTCAGCGGCGCGTCGGGGCCCAGCACCTGATCCTGCCCGATGACCTCGCTGATGCGGGTGGGCCGCAGCCGGTCGGCCAGCGGGCGCGGGCCGGTGTCGGGCGCGGGCGTGTCAGAGGCAAAGAGATCGGGCAAACCTAGAACCGCAGCATGACGCGGCTGTTGCCGCGCAGCGCCCGAACGGACGTGCCGCGGGTGGCCTCCGACAGGATCGTGGCGGCCTGTTCCGGCGTGTCGATGTCGCGACGGTTGATCCGCTGCAGCACGTCGCCCCGGCGCAGGCCGACACGGCGGCCCACCGGCCCCGTCTCCAGCACGACGACGCCGGTCGCGGCGATGGGCAGGTTCAGCTCGGCGATGACCGACGGGTTGATGCGCGCCACGGTGAGGCCCGGCAGGCTGGTGCCTTCGGGCAGCGTGATCGCATTGCGCGGCGGCGTGTCGGGCGGCGGGATCAGCGACACGTCCAGCGTGACCGCGTCGCCATCGCGCAGACGCACCATCCGGGCGGTGTCACGCACGCTCGCCACGCTCATCCGGTAGAGCATCTCGCCGGGGCTATTCACCGGCGCGCCGTCCACATGGGTCACGACATCGCCCACCTCGAACCCGGCTTCGGCCAGCGGGCTGGCAGGATGCAGACCGGCCAGGATGATCCCGGCGGGGCGGTCCTGCCCCAGCATCTCGGCAAGGTCAGAGTCCACCGCCTGCCCCGTCGCCCCGGCCCAGGGCCGCACAAACCGGTCATTGCCGTCGCGCGCCTGACGCAGCACGGCCGCCACGAGGTCCGCCGGGATCGCGAACCCGATGCCGTTGGAACCGCCCGACCGGCTGAGGATGCGCGTGTTCACCCCGATCAGCCGCCCCGCCACATCGACCAGCGCGCCGCCGGAATTGCCCGGGTTGATCGGCGCGTCTGTCTGCACGAAATACCCCGCGCCGCGCCCGTTCGACCCGCCGGAGCGGGCCAGCGCCGACACGATGCCCGACGTCACGGTCTGACCCACGCCGAACGGGTTGCCGATGGCCAGCACCAGCTCGCCCACCTCGACGGTTTCGCTGTCGCGCAGGGGCAGGAACGGCAGGTCGTCGACCCCGTCAAGCTGCAGAATGGCAAGGTCACTGGCCTGATCGCCCAGTAGCACGCGAGCGGCATATTCGCGCCCGTCGTTGAGCACCACGTTGATATCGGTGGCCTGCCCGACCACGTGATAATTCGACACGACGATGCCGTCCGCACTGAGGATCACGCCGGAGCCGAGCGAGTTCTGCACACGCGGCGTGGGCGGGCCGAACCCTTCGAAGAACCGTTCGAAAAACGGGTCGTCCATGAACGGCGTGCGGCGGCGCGCCTCGGTCACGAACCGGACATAGATATTGACCACCGCGGGCGCGGTGTCGCGGACAAGCGGCGCAAAGCTGAGGGATATTTCGGCCTGACTGCCGGGCACGCGCGTCTCGGCGGTGGCGGTCACGGGCAGCAGGCACAGCAGCAGGACAAGCAGGCGTTTCATGGTGCGGCGAATATGCAAAGCCCGCCCCGCCAATACAAGCGCCGCAACGCAAAACCCCCGCCACGGGGGACGGGGGTTTGCGGTATTCACGGGCAGGAACGGCTCAGGCGTCATCCGCCTCTTCGGCTGCGACGCGGGCCTTGTCGGCCGCACCTTTGGCGTCGCGGTCGCGGTCGACGAATTCGATGATCGCCATGGGCGCCATGTCACCATAGCGGAAGCCCGCCTTGAGAACACGGATGTAGCCCCCCTGACGTTCGGCATAGCGCGGGCCCAGCACGTCGAACAGCTTCTCGACATACTGCGCCTCTTTCAGCTTGGAGGCGGCCTGACGGCGGGCGTGCATGTCGCCGCGCTTGGCCAGCGTGATCAGCTTTTCGACGATGGGCTTGAGTTCCTTGGCCTTGGGCAAGGTCGTCTTGATCTGTTCATGTTCGATGAGCGAGCCGGCCATGTTCGAGAACAACGCCTTGCGGTGTTCATGGGTCCGGTTCAGGCGGCGGTAACCACGTGCGTGACGCATATTTCTATCTCCGTTTCGTGCCCTCTACGGGCTGTATTGCTTTGTCCGGCAGCGGGTGCGTGCCCGCCGCTCTCCTTGGGGCCAGCCTTTCCCGGAGGAAAGCGCGGTTGCCCGGGTCGGGTGGCGCGTTGCCCATTGGCAATGCTGCGCAAACCCTTGATATGTCGACAATTGACGTCGACGAAAGTGTAGGGTGGGCAATCTGCCCACCCCGCCTGCCTAAAAGTTGTCTTCGAACTTCTTGGCGAGGTCTTCGATGTTGTCCGGCGGCCAGTCCTCGACATCCATGCCAAGGTGCAGACCCATGCCCGACAACACTTCCTTGATCTCGTTCAGCGACTTGCGGCCAAAGTTCGGCGTGCGCAGCATCTCTGCTTCGGTCTTCTGGATGAGATCGCCGATATAGACGATGTTGTCGTTCTTGAGGCAGTTTGCCGAGCGCACCGACAATTCCAGCTCGTCCACCTTCTTGAGCAGAAGCGGGTTGAACTCGAGACCGTCATCGTCGTCCTGACGGCTTGCCGACTCGGGCTCGTCAAAGTTGACGAAGATGCCCAGCTGGTCCTGCAGGATGCGCGCGGCAAAAGCCACGGCGTCGTCCGGCGTGATGGAGCCATCGGTTTCGACCTTCATGGTCAGCTTGTCATAGTCCAGCACCTGGCCCTCGCGGGTGGGCTGCACGTCATAGCTCACCTTCTTGACGGGCGAATAGATCGCGTCGATCGGGATCAGGCCGATGGGCGCGTCCTCGGGCTTGTTCTTGTCCGCCGACACGTAGCCTTTGCCGGTGTTCACCGTCAGCTCCATGTAGACGTCGGCGCCATCGTCGAGGTGGCAGATCACGTGGTCGCGGTTCAGGATCTCGATCCCGGCGGATTCGGAGATGTCACCGGCGGTGACAACGCCCGGCCCCTTGGCGGAGATCGACAGGCGCTTGGGCCCTTCGACTTCCATGCGGATCGACACCTGCTTGAGGTTCAGGATGATGTCGGTCACGTCCTCACGGACGCCTGCGACGGATGAGAATTCGTGCAGCACGTTGTCGATCTGCACGGATGTGATCGCCGCACCTTGCAGCGACGACAGCAGCACGCGGCGCAGCGCGTTGCCCATGGTCAGGCCAAAGCCGCGTTCCAGCGGTTCGGCCACAACGGTCGCCTGACGCGCAGGCTCATTGCCCGGCTTGACGTCAAGCTGGCCCGGCTTGATCAGTTCGGCCCAGTTCTTGTGGATCATGCGTCCCTCCATTCCTGCCAACGTGCCATGTCCGAGCACGTGGGCTCCCGAGGTTTCAAAATGCGGATCGGGGCCGCACAGAACGTGCCGCCCCAACGTAGATACTCTGTCGCTTAGACGCGGCGGCGTTTCGGCGGGCGGCAACCATTGTGGGCAATCGGCGTCACGTCACGGATCGACGTGATGTTGAAGCCGACAGCCGCCAGGGCGCGCAGCGCGCTTTCGCGACCGGACCCGGGGCCCTGCACTTCGACCTCGAGCGTTTTCACGCCGTGTTCCTGTGCCTTTTTGCCCGCATCCTCGGCGGCCATCTGGGCCGCGTAAGGCGTGGATTTCCGCGAGCCCTTGAAGCCCATGGTGCCGGCGGACGACCATGCGATCGCGTTGCCCTGCACGTCCGAGATCAGGATCTTGGTGTTGTTGAACGACGAATTCACGTGGGCCACGCCCGCCGCGATATTCTTGGAGACCTTGCGCTTCACGCGCCGTGTATCACGTGCCATGTGTGCAGACCTCCCTTATTTCTTCTTGCCGGCAATGGCCTTTGCGGGGCCTTTGCGGGTGCGAGCGTTGGTGTGGGTGCGCTGACCGCGGACGGGCAGGTTGCGGCGATGACGCAGGCCACGGTAGCAGCCAAGGTCCATCAGACGCTTAATGTTCATGGTGGTCTCGCGGCGCAGGTCGCCTTCGACGGTGAAATGCTCGTCGATATGCTCGCGGATCTTCAGGACTTCGGCGTCGCTGAGTTCGTTCACACGGCGCGACAGGTCGATCCCGACGGCTTCGCAGATTTTCTGGGCGGAGGTGTTGCCGATGCCGGTGATGTAGGTCAGGGCGATCGGAACACGCTTGGCGGTGGGGATGTTGACCCCTGCAATACGTGCCACGTGGGCTATCCTTTTCGTTGCGGACCCGTTGTTCCAGGTCCTTTTTTCACAACATAAGGCCCAAGGATTTCGCCCCCGGGCCTGCAGCTGATCAGGTGATCCGGCAGGACGTGGTCCCGCCGTTGATTCTCGTCAGAGATGGCGTGAAATAGGCGCTGACCTGCCGGGCGTCAACCCCTGTCCGGCAGAGCGCGGGTGTGCAGATTTTTCCGGAAAAATCTGCCGCCCCGATCAGCGGTCGAGCACGTCGGCAATCGCTGCCTTCACCGTGTCGATTTCGCCCAGCCCGTCGATCCGGGCCAGCTGGTCCTTGGCGTAGTAGTAGCCGATCAGCGGCGAGGTCTTCTTGTAGTATTCCATCAGGCGGGTCCTGAGGCTTTCCTCATTGTCGTCCGCCCGGCGCTTGAACTGGTTTTCGGCCCCGCAATTGGTGCACTTGCCGTCCGCCGGGATGGGCTTGGTCACGTCATTGTAGACCTCACCGCACATCCCGCAGGTGGACCGCGCCACGATGCGCGCCACCAGCGCCGCGTCGTCGACTTCCATTTCGATTACGGCATCTAGGCTCTCGCCCTGTTCGGCCAGCAGCACTGCCAGCGCATCGGCCTGTGCCAGCGTCCGGGGAAAGCCGTCAAAGATGAAGCCGTTGGATTTGACCGTCTCCAGCTGCTCGCGGATCAGGCCGATCACGATCTCGTCCGTGACCAGCGCACCGCGGGCCATGACGTCGGCCACGATCTGGCCCATCTCGGTGCCCGACTCCTTGGCCGCGCGCAGCATGTCGCCGGTGCTCAGCTGGACCATGCCGCGCTCTTCCACGAGGAAACGCGCCTGCGTGCCCTTGCCCGCACCCGGCGGGCCCAGCAAAATGATATTCATAGACGTCCCTTATCTCCGGATCGGGCTGCGCTTGCGGCGGCCTTTGCCACCACTCTTACCACGCAATTGCGATCGCTCAATAAGGCCTTCGTATTGGTGGGCGAGCAGATGGCTCTGCACCTGCTGGATCGTGTCCATGGTGACCGACACCACAATCAGCACCGACGTGCCGCCAAAGTAGAACGGAATGGCGAACTCACCGCGCAGAATTTCCGGCAGCAAGCAGACCAGCGCCAGATAGGCGGCGCCCAGCACCAGGATGCGGTTGACCACGTATTCCAGATATTCCTCGGTCTTTTTGCCGGGGCGGATGCCGGGGACAAAGCCGTTCTGGTTCTTGAGGTTCTCGGCCACGTCTTCGGGTTTGAAGCTGACGTTGAACGTGTAGAAATAGGCAAAGAACACGATCATCGCCGCAAAGAACAGCAAGTAGAGCGGCTGACCGGGCCCGAAATTCGCCAGCAGCCACGACATGACCGGGCTGGTGGAATTGCCCGAGAACGTGCTGATCGTCACCGGCAGCAACAGCAGCGACGAGGCGAAGATCGCCGGGATCACGCCCGCCGGGTTCACCTTGACCGGCAGGTGGGACGAGCCGCCGTCATAGACCTTCATGCCGACCTGGCGGCGGGGGTACTGGATGTGGATCTTGCGCAGGGCGCGTTCCATGAACACCACGAATGTGATCGTCGCGATGACCATGACGATCACGCCCACGATGATCGCCGGGCTCAGCGCGCCGGAACGGCCGGAGGCAAAGAACTGTGCCATGGCGGCGGGCACTTCGGCGATGATGCCGACAAAGATGATCAGCGAGATGCCGTTGCCGATGCCGCGCGCGGTGATCTGTTCACCCAGCCACATCAGGAACATGGTGCCGCCCACCAGCGTGATCAGGCACGCCACGCGAAAATAAAGGCCGGGATCGGTGACCAGATCGCCCCCCTCGAGGCTGACGGCAAGGCCCCAGGCCTGCAGGGTGGCCAGCGCCACGGTGCCGTAGCGGGTGTACTGGTTGAGCTTTTTGCGGCCCTGTTCGCCCTCTTTCTTTAACTGTTTGAGGGGTTCGTACATCGACCCCATCAGCTGCACGATGATCGAGGCCGAGATGTAGGGCATGATGCCAAGTGCAAAGATCCCCATGCGCCCCAACGCGCCGCCGGTGAACATGCTGACCATGCCGCCGATGCCCTGGCCCGCACTTTCCATGAACTCGCGCAGGGCCGCGCCGTCGATGCCCGGCACCGGGATGAACGTGCCCAGGCGGTAGACGATCAGCAGACCGAGGGTGAACAGGATGCGGTTGCGCAGGTCGGTGGCCTTGCCCAGAGCGCTCCAGCTCGTGTTGGCGGCCATATTCTCGACGGCAGATACCATGCGGGCATGTTCCTTTATGGCAAAACGCCGTCCTGCGCGGTTTTCCGGCGGACGGCGTCGGGAAAAACTAGAGCCTATGTAAGCCGCGCGGGCGCGGCTCACAAGTCACGGTTTGGCTTACTCGGCGGCCGCCGCGGCGACAGCGAGGTTGCCACCGGCTTTTTCGACCGCTTCGACGGCGGATTTGGACGCGCCGGTCACGGACAGTTCAACCTTGGACGTGATTTCGCCCTTGGCCAGAACGCGCACACCGTCCAGCTTGCGCCGCACGAGGCCGGAGGCGATCAGCGCATCTTCGTCGATGGCCTTTTTCGCGTCCAGCTTGCCGCCGTCGATGAATTTCTGGATCAGGCCGAGGTTCACCACGGCAAAGCTCTTGCGGTTCGGCTTGTTGAAGCCACGCTTGGGCAGACGTTGGTAGAGGGGCATTTGCCCGCCTTCGTAGCCGTTGATGGCCACGCCCGAGCGGGATTTCTGACCTTTGATACCCCGGCCACCCATTTTGCCCATGCCCGAACCGGGGCCACGGCCGACGCGCTTTTTGCGCTTGGTTGCACCAGGATTGTCCTGCAGCTCATGCAGTTTCATTTCGCTTCTCCTTTGCCGGATGTGACCCACGAAGCGATGACGGGCCAACCACGGCGTTTCTTGGTTGATTCTGAACGTGGCGCGCGGCCACCGGGGGCGTATAACGCCCCCGCATCATTCCTGCAAGCGGCGAGACGAACGGCAAAGATTTCGTGTCCCTGTCAGGATTTTTCGTGTCGCGCGCGGCATGGTGACTGCAAGGTGGGGTTTTCCCCCATACCGACGCGCCGCGCCTTGCGGTACACCGATGGCAGTTATTTCGACGACCAGATTTTTTCAACGACAGCAACGTTTTGTTGCACATACTTTGGGGCATTTCCGATGCAAGCGTTCTTTTCTATCGACGCATCATGGCAGCACACGATCGGTGTGCTGTCCGCCGTGCTGAGCATACTCGCCTACCTGCCGTATATGCGCGACATCGTGCGCGGCAACAGCCACCCGCAACGCGCGTCCTGGCTGATCTGGTCGCTGCTGAGCACGCTGGCCTTTGCCGCGCAATATGCCGAAGGGGCGACAACGTCGCTGTGGTTTGCGGGCGCGCAGGTGGCGGGAACGGTGACGATTTTCCTGATGTCGATCTCGCATGGGACAGGCCCGGTGCTGAGCCGCCCCGACGAACGGGTGCTGTGGCTGGCGGTCATCGGGCTGGTGATCTGGTATTTCACCGAAACGGCGGCCTACACGCTGGCGCTGACCATAACGATCAGCCTTCTGGGCGGAACGCTCACACTGGTCAAGGCGTTCTGCCGCCCAGCGAGCGAGACTTTGATCAAGTGGGGCACATCGGGGCTCGCCGCGTGCTGCGCGATCATGGCGGTCGGGTCCGCCGACTGGATGCTGCTGGCCTACCCGCTCTACATCTTTACGCTCAACGGCATGGTGGTGATCGCCATCCTGTGCGGGCGGGTCGCCGAAGGCCGGGCGGTGGTGTACGACCGCCGCATCGCGTAATGCAGCTGCGCCCATGAAAAAAGCTGCCCGCTTTCGGGGGCAGCTTTTATCTCAGGCCTTGATCGTTACACGCACACTCGTTCGGGCGCCTGAAGATGTCTGTGTCAGGCCGGTGTCCGGCGGCGCCGGGCCGACACGCCACCGGCCATGGCCAGCGCGCCAAGCAGCAGCAATCCGGAGGCAGGCAGCGGTACTGCGGGTGGCTCATTGGATGGCGGTGGGGCCAGCGACACGTGCAGCGACTTGATCGTGAAGTTGTCAAATTTGCCGATCGCGCCAAAGCCGAAGCTCAGGCCGGTCCGGTCTTCGGTCGATGCGATATGCGACAGGTTGAACGGGTTCACGATGTCCTGAAAGCTGACGAGCCGGTCAAATGCACCGTTCGTCACGGACCCGAACGCGAAGCGGTCGTTGTGGTCGACATTGCCAAAGCGTACTTTTTCAATGACGACGGCCTGGCTGAAGGTGAACACGATAACGTCGTTGCCAAGGTTGCCGTCGATCTGGTCGCTTTCAAACTTGCCGCCGTCTGTACCAAGACCATCGGGATCCTGATCCACCTTGCGCGTGGAGAAGTTGATATGGCTCGGGTTCGAAAAGGCGGAGAACGTTCCCGCCGTCACGGTGAGCCCGAGCCCTTCGGAGCTGAACGTCCGCACGTTGGCGTCAGCGTAATCGTACCCTGTGAATTTAAATGTGACGGCGTGCGCCGCCGACCCGAAGACCGAGCCCGCAATGACTGCCGCAGCTAACGCAATGCGCAAAGAGTTCATTTGTTACCACCTTCGCAACGGACAAAGTCCGAATAACCCCAGCCCTCAGATGAGCGATTTCCCGCCGATATGCAATGTCTTGCCGTGCCGGAGTGTCAATTTTATGGACGATTGCGGTCACGATCCTGTTTGCTGTGCAGCGCTTCCCGTATTAATTGATTCACTTCTATTCTGGCGTGCAATTGGCGCGGGTTATTGTTTTCATTTTTGGCACAATGCGTGTTTGAATTGGGATTTGTTTCTCAGACACCGGACCATGCTTTGAAACAGGCTTTCCGACCGCATTTGCCTGATTCTGTTGTGAACCCAGAACTGTCTTACCCGTGCCGCGGACTGCGCAGGCGGCACAAAAAAACCCGGCCTCGAAAGGCCGGGTCATGTTCAGTGGTCTGAAGGGCGTTTCAGCCCTTTTCTTCGATGATCTCGACGAGATGCGGGATCTTGCGAACCATGCCGCGGACCGAAGGGGTGTCTTCGAGCTCGCGTGTTTTGTTCATCTTGTTCAGGCCCAGGCCGATCAGGGTCGCGCGCTGTTCAGCGGGGCGACGGATGGGCGAGCCGATCTGTTTGACGACAATTGTCTTTGCCATGTGACTTAGGCCTCCTCAGCCACTTGAGCCGACGCATCGGGTGCTTCGTCCCGCTTGGGCAGGATGTCGGACACTTTCTTGCCACGACGTTGGGCGACGCCACGGGGCGACTGCTCTTTCTTGAGGCCGTCGATGGTGGCGCGGATCATGTTGTAGGGGTTCTGGGAGCCGATGGACTTGGACACGACGTCCTTGACGCCCAGCATTTCGAACACGGCACGCATCGGACCACCGGCGATGATCCCGGTCCCTTCCGGTGCTGTGCGCATCACAACCTTGCCGGCGCCGTGGCGACCTTCCATGTCGTGGTGCAGCGTCCGGCCCTCGCGCAGTTGCACGCGGATCATCTGACGCTTGGCCTGTTCGGTCGCCTTGCGGATCGCCTCGGGCACCTCTTTGGCCTTGCCCTTGCCAAAGCCAACGCGGCCTTTCTGGTCGCCGACAACGACGAGCGCGGCAAAGCCGAAGCGCTTACCACCCTTGACGGTTTTCGACACACGGTTGATCGCGACCAGGCGGTCTGCGAATTCTGGGGTTTCGTCACGGTCGCGACGGTTGCCCCGGCGGTTATCACGTTCTGCCATGTGACAGTCCTTTGATTTGGGTGGCTTGCGCCAGTTCTACTCGATCGCGGTGAGCGGGATGCTCCCGGATCATCGGAGGGGCGTTGCCGCCCCTCGCAGGGGAGATGGGCAGATTGCCCATCCTACGCGAACGGGCACGCGGCCCGCCTTGTGGGTAGGGTGGGCAATCTGCCCACCACGTACCTTAGATCTTCAGGCCACCTTCACGCGCGGCATCGGCCAGAGCCTTCACCTTGCCATGAAAGAGGAAGCCGCCGCGGTCGAAATACGCCTCTTCGACGCCCGCCTTCTTGGCGCGTTCGGCGATTGCTGCACCCACCTTGGCGGCTGCTTCGACGTTGTTCTTGCCCGCCAGCCCGAGGTCTTTCTCGAGCGTGGAGGCCGCGGCCAGGGTCACACCGTTCACATCGTCGATCAGCTGCACACTGATGTTCTTGTTGGAACGGTGCACGCTCAGGCGGGGACGCCCGGCGTTGACCTTGCGCAGTTTGTTCCGGACGCGCAGGCGGCGCTTGAGGAACAGGGTCCGTTTGCTGTTTGCCATCTGTCTGGTCCTTACTTCTTCTTGCCTTCCTTGCGGAAGATAAACTCGCCCTTGTAGCGGATGCCTTTGCCCTTGTAGGGCTCGGGCTTGCGCCACTCGCGGATTTTCGCGGCCACTTCGCCGACCTGTTGCTGGTCGATACCCTCGACCACGATCTCGGTCTGCTTGGGCGCCGTCACCGTCACACCGTCGGGTGCGACGAAATCCACGTCGTGGGACAGGCCGAGGTTCAGCTTGAGGGTGTTGCCCTGCATCTGCGCCCGGTAGCCAACGCCCTGGATTTCCAGCTCTTTCTTGAAGCCTTCGGTCACGCCCGTCACGCAGTTCTGCACCTGCGTGCGGGACATGCCCCACTGCTGGCGCGCGCGCTTGGACTTGCCGCGGGGTTCGATCGTCACGACATTGTCCGCGACCGTGAGGGTCACATCGTCGGTGGCGGTAAAGCTGCGGACCCCCTTGGGGCCTTTCACTTCGATCGTCTGGCCGGATACGGCTGCGGACACACCCGAGGGCAGATCGACCGGTTTTTTACCAATACGAGACATCTGCAGCGCTCCTTAGAAGATCGTGCAAAGCACTTCACCGCCAACATTGGCCGCCCGTGCGTTTGCATCCGACATCACACCTTTGGAGGTGGAGACAATCGACACGCCCAGGCCCTGACGGACCGAGGGAATGTCATCTTTGCCCATGTACACACGACGGCCGGGCTTGGACACGCGCTTGAGTTCGCGGATCACGGGCTCGCCTTCGTAGTACTTGAGGCTGATTTCGATGGCGGGGTGGCCGTTCATGCCGGTGGTTTTCTCAAACCCCCGGATATAGCCTTCATCCGCCAGCACTTCGAGCACGCGCTCGCGCAGTTTGGACGCGGGCGTCTCGACCACGGATTTGCCGCGCATCTGGCTGTTGCGGATACGGGTGAGCATATCGCCGATAGGATCATTCATATCTGTCTCTCCCTTACCAGCTGGATTTCACGAGGCCGGGGATCTGGCCCTGGCTGCCCAGCTCGCGCAGCGCGATCCGGCTGATCTTGAGCTTGCGGTAATACGCATGGGGGCGGCCGGTCAGCTGGCAGCGGTTGTGCAAACGGGTGGCGGAGCTGTTGCGCGGCAGTTTTGCCAGCTTCAGCGAGGCGCGAAAGCGATCCTCCATCGGTTTGCTCTCGTCGTTGATGATTTCCTTGAGCTCGGCGCGCTTGGCAGCATATTTCTCCACCAGCTTTTGACGCTTCACTTCGCGGGCGATCATGGATTTCTTGGCCATTCTCTATATCCCTCTTACGCGTTGAAGGGCATGTTGAAGTGCTTCAACAGGCTCTTTGCTTCCGCGTCATTGTCCGCGGTGGTGGTGATGATGATGTCCATGCCCCAGACCTCGTCGACTTTGTCGAAGTCGATCTCGGGGAACACGATGTGCTCTTTCATGCCCATGGCAAAGTTGCCGCGACCATCAAAGCTGGGCTTCACGCCGCGAAAGTCGCGGACGCGGGGCATCGCGATGGTGATCAGACGGTCGAGGAATTCGTACATCCGGTCACCACGCAGGGTCACCTTGGCACCCAGCGGCATCTCTTCGCGCACCCGGAAACCCGCGATGGATTTCTTGGCCAGCGTCGCCATGGCCTTTTGGCCGGCGATGGCTGTCAGGTCCTCGACGGCGGCCTTGGCCTTCTTGCTGTCACGGACAGCTTCGGCACCGCAGCCGATGTTCAGCACGATCTTGTCCAGACGCGGGATCTGCATGTCGTTGCCGTAGCCGAACTCTTCTTTCATCGCGGCGCGGATCGTCGTCTTGTAGAGATCCTTGAGACGCGGGGAGTAGTTTGCAGTGTCGAGCATCAGATCACGTCCCCTGTTGTCTTGGCAAAGCGCACTTTCTTGTCGCCGTCCATCTTGAAGCCCACGCGGGTCGGCTTGCCGTTGCTGTCGAGCAGCGCGAGGTTGCTGAGGTCGATCGGCATCGCCTTGGGGATGCGGCCGCCCTGGGATTGCTGGGTCTGGCGGGTGGCGCGGATGGCGATGTTGATGCCGTCGACGACGGCCTTGTTCGCGCGCGGGTCAACGGAAGAGATCGTGCCTTCCTTGCCCTTGTCCTTGCCTGCCAGCACGACGACCTTGTCGCCGGATTTCAGTTTCGCAGCCATATCACAGCACCTCCGGAGCGAGCGAGATGATCTTCATGAAGTTCTTCGCGCGCAGCTCGCGCACGACGGGTCCAAAGATCCGGGTGCCGACGGGCTCGTTGTTGTTGTTCAGGATGACAGCAGCGTTGCGGTCAAAGCGGATGGCGGTGCCGTCGTCGCGACGAACCTCTTTGGCGGTGCGGACGACGACGGCCTTGCGGACGTCCCCTTTTTTCACGCGACCGCGCGGGATGGCTTCCTTGACCGACACGACGATGACGTCGCCGACGGATGCGTATTTACGCTTGGAACCACCCAGGACCTTGATGCACTGAACACGGCGTGCGCCGCTGTTGTCAGCAACATCCAGGTTGGTTTGCATCTGGATCATTTGGTTTCTCCCGACCTTTGGGGGGCGATGCGTGCCTGATCCCCAGGGTTTCGATTAATGCGGAGGCGTGCTCAGGCTTCGAGCACTTCCCAGCGTTTTGTTTTCGACTTGGGCGCGCATTCGATGATGCGGACGCTGTCGCCGACCTTGAACGTGTTTTTCTCGTCGTGGGCCCGGTACTTCTTGGACTTACGAATGGTCTTTTTCAGAACCGGATGCGTGAAGCGGCGTTCGACGCTCACGGTGACGGTTTGGGCATTGGCATCGGATGTCACGGTGCCGGTCAGAATACGCTTGGGCATATCGTGTCTTCCTTATTCCGCAGCCGCTTGGGCTTTTTCGTTGAGGATCGTGTTGACCCGGGCCACGTCGCGACGGACCTGACGCATCCGCGCGGGGTTCTCAAGCGCGCCTGTAGCGGCCTGGAAGCGCAGGTTGAAGGCTTCTTTTTTCAAGCTGACCAGTTCATCGCGAAGCTGGTCCGGGGTTTTATCCCGAAGTTCCTGGGCGTTCATGCGCCTTTTCCTTTCAACATCACGGGGGAGCCGCCAGAGGCGTGACACCGATTCCCGTGGAGTGGGTGAATAGACGGGCCGTATAGGAGGGCCGTGCACACATGGCAACCCCATTCGACACAGGCCATCCCACGTGCCCCGGCGCGCACCACATATGGCGGTCCACTCTGCAAAAACACCACCAAACCGCCTTATTGCTGCCACCCGGCCCCATCACATTCTCGGAAAAAGTGTGGGAAACTTGAGATGAATACTGCTGAACTACTGTTTGACAAACGGCACGGTGCCCTGATCGACGCGCTGCAAAGCGCCAAGCGCCGCCATTTCATGGAGGCGCTGCGCCATGAGCCGAACGCGAGCGTGGCTGCGCGCTGCGGTGCGGTGCGGCTGCCCGTGATCCAGACACCGCGCGTGTCATGGTGGCAGTGCCGGCGGCTGTCGCGTGCCGGATTTCCCGACACGCAGGAGATGGTCGCCGACCTGATCAGCGCAACGCAGGAGGCGGACGGGACTGTGGTTCAGGCCCTCGATCAGATCGTGCAATCCAGCTTTGCCCCGGAATTGCAGAACACGCTGGAGATGTACCTGACCTTTGAGGGAACGCCCGATGTATACGACCCGATGCGCGTGGCGCAGGTCTATACGCTTTATTCATACGTGACGGGCACCGATGAGACGGCCCATGCCATCACCGACATCGTACCCATGACCGAAGACATCAGGTCGATGCGCTCGCGGATCGCCATGGCCTAAAGGCTTTGGGCTTCGACCGGGTCCGTCATACCGCACTGGTTCAGCATCCCGTTCCACGATATGGAACCGGCATGCCCAAGATAACGTCCCTGTTTGCCACACGCCTCTATCACGCGCCGCTGTCCGAGTTTGCGCCCGCCATCGGCGCCGAGGAGCTTGAGCAGCACTGCTATGCCATAGCCGAGGATGACGAGGCGGGCCATGACTGGTGCGAGCGGGAAGGCTATCCCGGCTACACATCTTACGCCTCGCTCGACGATCTGCCGTGGCGGTTTCCGATTTTTGCCGATCTGGTCAAGGTGCTGGACGCGCATGTCGCGGCCTTTGCCAGGGAACTGGCGTTCGATCTGGGCGACAAGGCGCTGTCCCTCGACAGTATCTGGATCAACATCCTGCCAGAGGGCGGCATTCACACCGGTCATATCCATCCGCATTCGGTCATCTCCGGCACGACATATGTCGCCATGCCCGATGGCACGTCGGCCCTGAAGCTGGAGGACCCGCGCCTGCCGATGATGATGGCCGCCCCGGGCCGGACCAAGGACGTGCCCGAAGACCTGCGGCAGTTTCATTACGCCAAGCCATCCGTCGGTGACGTGCTGCTGTGGGAAAGCTGGCTGAGACACGAAGTGCCCATGAATATGGCAGAAGACGAGCGTGTGTCGGTCAGTTTCAACTACGGCTGGGGATAAGTCCGCCGCTGATCCGACCCCGCGCGCCGCGTTACAAAAACTTCAAAAATCTGATACAAATCTGAGTCCTGCTGTCCCGATACAGCGCGACGTGCGAACCGGGGGATGGGATGCTCAGGATAGATCAACTGACCAAGTCATTTGGCCAGAACGTTGCGGTGGACGCCGCATCGCTCGAGATCGACAAGCCCACGATGATCGGGATCATCGGGCGGTCGGGCGCGGGCAAATCCACGCTGCTGCGCATGATCAACCGGCTGACCGACCACAGCGCCGGCGCCATCCATTTCGAGGACCGCGAGGTGACCGCGCTGCGCGGCGCGGACAAGCGCGCGTGGCAGTCCGAATGCGCGATGATTTTCCAGCAATTCAACCTGGTGCCGCGGATGGACGTGGTGTCGAACGTGCTGCACGGCACGCTCAACCGCCGTTCGACTCTGGCGACGCTGTTCAACCTTTACCCGACACAGGACATCCACCGCGCCATCGACATCCTTGACCGGCTCGGGATCGCCGAACACGCGCCCAAACGCGCCGAGGCCCTGTCGGGCGGGCAGCAGCAGCGTGTGGCGATTGCGCGCGCGCTGATGCAGGACCCCAAGATCATCCTCGCCGACGAGCCCATCGCCAGCCTTGACCCGATGAACGCGCAGGTGGTGATGCAGGACCTGCGCCGCATCCACGAGGAAGACGGGCGGCTGGTGATCTGCAACCTGCACACGCTGGACACGGCGCGGCGCTATTGCGACCGGGTGATCGGGATGCGCGCCGGGCGCATCGTCTTTGATGCCGTCCCGGAAAAGCTGACAACAGACATGGCCCGCGAGATCTACGGCGCGGGCGAAGAGTTTTCCGAAAGCGCCACCTCGACCGAGATCGAGACACTGGATGCTACGGAAAAAGCCAGGATGGAGGCCGAGGCCTACGTCTGACCTTGACCCCCATCGCGGGGACGCGGTGGGGCTTTTTCGTTCCAACGGAGAGACCAATGAAAAAGATCATCGCTGCCGCTCTGGCAACAACTGCACTGGCAACCGCCGCATCCGCCGAAGGCATCACCGAGTTTCGCATCGGCCTGCTGGGCGGCGAAAACGCCCAGGATCGCCTGAACTCGAACGAGTGCCTGCGCGCCTATACCGAAGACGCGCTGGGTGTCGAAACCAAGCTCTTTGCCCCCGCCGACTATGCCGGTGTGATCCAGGGCCTCGTGGGTGGCACGCTGGACATGGCGTGGCTGGGTGCCTCGTCCTACGCGGCGACCTACCTGCAGAACCCCGACGCCGTCGAGCCCGTGCTGGTCAAGATCAACCTTGACGGCTCCTATGGCTACCACTCCATCGGGTTCGCCCGCAAAGAGGCGGGCATCGGCTCCATCGACGACATGGAAGGCAAAGTGTTCGGCTTTGGCGACCCGAACTCGACCTCCGGCTACCTGATCCCCTCCATCGAGATCCCGCAATACAAGGACGGCGTGACTATGGAGTCGGGCGAGTATTTCGGTGAGGTGAAGTTCACCGGCGGTCACGAGCAAACAATCGTTGCCGTGAACAACGGCGACATCGACGGCGGCGTGACCTGGGCCGACGGCCAGGGCAACTGGGAAGACGGCTACAACTCCGGCGCGCTGCGCAAGGCCGTGGACGCGGGCCTGATCGACATGAACGACCTGGTGCAAATCTGGAAGTCCAAGCCGATCCCCGAAGGCCCCATCGTGCTGCGCAAGGACCTGCCGCAGGACGTCAAGGACACCATGATCGCGCTGGTCGACAACATGTTCGACACCGACAAGGACTGCACCTACTCGATCTCTGCCGGTGAATCCCTCGGCTTCGACCCGATCACCCACGAGGCCTATGTCTCGGTGATCGAAGCGCGCAAAGCGAAATCCAACTGATTTCAACACGTGTCTGCCGGGTCCTCTCATCGAGGGGGCCCGGTAATTTTTCAGGGGCAGGCAATGGCAGAGACGACGGCGGGCGCACGCGACCTGCGCGACATTCACAGCGACTACATGGCGCTGACGCGGCAAAAGCGGCTCTATTCGTTCATCTTGCTGGTCCTGTTCATCGCCCTGATGGTCGCCGGGTTTTCGGTGGCGGGCGGGCGCAATGCCGGGTCGTTCTGGGGCGGCATCGACAACTTCTTTGACTATCCGTCCGAACTGGTGATCGAGGCCTGGGGCAAGCTGTCCGAGCTGCCCGGCCATTTCGTCACATTCTTTCCCGCGCTCGTGGAGACGGTGAACATCGCGGCAGCGGCGACCCTGCTGGGCGCGCTGGCGGCCGTGTTCCTGTCGCTGCTGTCGACGCGCGGGCTGGCGCGCTATCCGCGCCTCATTCCCGTCTTTCGCCGTCTGATGGATATCAGCCGCGCCATCCCCGAGATCGTGGTGGCGCTGGTGCTGATCTTTATCCTTGGCGGTGGCCCGGTGCCCGCGATGATCGCCATCGCGATCCACACCGCAGGTGCCTTGGGCAAGCTGTTTTCCGAAGTGAACGAGAACGCCGACCTGAAACCCGTGGACGGGCTGGCATCGGTGGGCGCCACATGGGGCCAGCAGATGACCCTTGGCATCATCCCGCAGGTCGCGCCCAACTGGCTCAGCTACGCGCTGCTGCGGTTCGAGATCAACGTGCGCGCCTCGGCCATCCTTGGCTTTGTCGGCGCGGGCGGTCTGGGCTACGAGCTGAAGAACGCGATCAGCTGGGGTCAGGGCCGCTATGACGAGGCGGCCGCGATCTTTCTGCTGCTCTTTGTCACCATCGTCGCGATCGATCAGGTGTCGAGCTATTATCGCGACCGCCTGACCCACGGGTCCAGATCCGAGCGGAGGGCGTCCTGATGACCATGCTCGACACGGCCGACCTCAAGGGCTCCGCCGACCGCGTGATGGCGCGCAAACGGCTGATCAGCTTTGCGCTGCCCGGGCTGGTGCTGGCGTACCTGACATATGTCTTTTTCGCCTTCGGCGTGCCGGAGCTGCTGCAAAAGGCGAGCGGCGACAATGCCCGCGCGCTGATGGCGGACACCTACAGCCACAAGGTCCATGTGACCCGCGACAACCGCAACGGTGCCGTGCGCGTCGCCATCGAGGGTGAGAACAAGGGGGCCTATCCCGAGGGGACGAGCCCCGATTGGGTCGCCCTGGGTGATGAGACGGTGATTGATCTGGGCGGCGGCCATGTGGTCACTTACCTGCCCGACAACAACGGCGTGACCTATGACGTGCCGGGCTATGGCCTCATGAGCTTTGAGGTGTCGCGGAGCCAGGGTGTCATCCAGAACTACCCCAGCGACGAGATCCCCGAGTGGATCAACGCCTCCAAGAACCGGGTGGCGATCACCACGGATGCGGGCCGCCTCTCGATCACGCGCAACCGCACCGAGGTGTTCCGCTATTTCGTCGGGTGGGAGCTGTTCTTCTTCACGCTGGACAGCCCCTACTACGGGATGGGTCCGGGCGAGCTGGCAGGCCGGGCGTTCAGCGGTGAGGCGGGGGCCATTGCCGATGATTTCTGGAACAACCGGATGTGGCGGCACGGCGACGTGGCCTGGGCCATTTTCGAGACGATCCTGATGGCGTTCCTCGGCACTATGGGTGGCGCGATTGTGGCCCTGCCGCTGGCGTTTCTGGCGGCGCGCAACTTTGCCCCGCTGATGGCGGTGCGCATGGCGACCCGACGGCTCTTTGACTTTATCCGCGGGGTGGACGCGCTGATCTGGACGATCATCCTGAGCCGCGCCTTTGGCCTTGGCCCGCTGACTGGCGCGCTGGCGATCCTGATCACGGACACCGGCACCTTTGGCAAACTGTTTTCCGAAGCGCTGGAAAACGTGGACAACAAGCAGATCGAAGGGGTGCAATCGACCGGGGCCAAGCCGATCCAGCGCTACCGCTTTGGCGTGATCCCGCAGATCACACCGGTGCTGATCAGCCAGATCCTGTATTTCCTCGAATCCAACACGCGGTCGGCCACGGTCATCGGGGCCATCACCGGGGGCGGCATTGGCCTGCTGCTGACGCAGGCGATCATCACGCAAAAGGATTGGGAAGAGGTCAGCTATTACATTATCCTCGTCATCCTGATGGTGATCTTCATGGACTGGGTGTCGGGCATGTTGCGCCGCAAGTTGATCAAGGGTGACGAAGGCGGGCACTGAGTGACGAAACTATCCAGCGACGCGCCGTTGATCCATGACGGCTGCAATATCGTGAATGCCACCTTTGGGGCCTATGTCGAGATCGGGGCGCACACGAACCTCGCGCAGGTGGAGATGGGGGATTACTCCTACTGCGCGCGTGGCTGTGACTTTGCCAATGTGAGCATCGGCAAGTTCGCGAACATCGCCAGCAATGTGCGGATCGGGGCGACGGATCACCCGCTGGACAAGGCGTCGCTGCACCATTTCCTCTATCGGTCGGCCAGCTATTGGGACGACGTCGCGGATGACGCCGACTGGTTCGCGCGGCGGAGGACGCGGCGGGCCAGCGTCGGGCACGACACGTGGATCGGCCACGGCGCGCAGATCAAGCCGGAGGTGACGGTGGGCCACGGCGCGGTTGTCGCCTCAGGCGCGATCGTGACCAAGGATGTGGCCCCCTACACCATCGTGGGCGGGGTGACAGCGACAAAAATCCGCGACCGCCATGCCCCCGGCGTGGGCGACCGAATGATGGCGTTGGCCTGGTGGGACTGGGATCACGCGACGCTGCGCGCCCGGCTCGACGATTTCCGCAGCCTGAGCGCCGAGGCATTTCTGGATAAGTACGAATGACTATTCCGCAGCGACCGGCATCGCCGCAGGCAGGCCGCTGACCCGAGCGGCCACATCGCCGCACAAATGCGTCCAGCGGCCACCGGACATCGTGCCCTCGATCAGTCGGGTCGCCTCGTTGATGATCGTCAGGTCCGCGCGCTGGCCTGCCGCCAGCGTGCCCCGGTCGCGCAGGTTCATGAACTGCGCCGGCACGGAGGAGATCATCGCCCACGCCTCCGGCAAGGTCCTGAACCCGTCATCGACCAGCGCAAAGGCCGCTTGCGGCAGCGCGGGGTAGTAGTAGTCCGACACCAGCGCGTCGCAGGCCCCCTGGGCAATCAGGTCGGTCGCGGCGATGTTGCCCGACTGGCTGCCGCCGCGTACGACGTTGGGCGCACCCATGATGATCGGATCGTCCCATGTCCGGGCGACCACGGCGGCGCCCATCGCCGTGGGAAACTCGCACACCTTGGCCCCGATCATCGAATAGCGTTCGCGGGTTGCGCCGTCCGGGTCGTCGTGGCTGCCATAGGTCACGCCCATGCGGTCGAAGGCGGTGGCCAGATTGCACAGATAGCGCGGCACGTCCGCGTCCCGCGCCTTGGCCCCGTGCACGAGCGCCATGTGCGCCTCTGCCGTGCGGCCCGATTTCTTGGCCCAGAACGCGATTTCCTGCGGGCGCGCTTCGGCCAGTTCGAGCGCCTCGTCGAGGTGATTGTTGAAGATCACGTAGTCGATACCGTAGTGGCCGATCGCCTCGATCAGCCGGGCCTGGGTGTCCATCGTGTGCGTCTCGCAACGGATCTGGATGCGCAGGTCGGTCTGCATGTCGGCGCGGTAGGCGGCATGGGCGGCCATGAACCGTTCGGCATAGTCCGGACCGCGATGTGCCCCCTCCCACGACCAGCTTTGTGCCATCCAGGCGGTGGTCACGCCGTTGGCGGCTGCATCGCGGTCGGTGCCCACGAGCCCGGTGCGCATGGGAAAGGGCGCTGTGGGGCGCGGGGCCATGTGGTGTTCGAACGCGTCGCCGTGCAGATCGATGATGCCGGGCAGCACGAGATAACCGCGCAGGTCGACCGCAGGCAGCGGCGCGTCGCCCAGCACACCGGCCTGAACCGACAGGCTGTCGTCCCGCAGCGCGCCGTCCCGCAGGACGCGCGCACCGGTGAAACGAAGAGATGGCATTCCAGGTGACATCGCACGGCTCGCTTTTGTTTTCGCGTATTTAGCCTGTGGATATGTCGGTCGCATGACAGTGGGCGCGCATCAGACCTGCCCCGGATCAAAGGTCAGCGTGACGCGATCCCCGGCAAACCATGTGCGCCCGTATTCGACCGGGCGGGCACTGCCGTCCACGTTGATCCCGACACTGCGCAGGATCGGCGCGCCTTCGGCGATGCGCAGGTGCAGGGCCTGTGTCGCGCTGGCCGCCCGCGCCGTGAGCCGGGTGGAGGCGCGGGTGTAATCGGTCACCCCCGCTGCCGCGAGCGCGTGCGTGACCGATGCCGAGCGGCGCAGCGCCTGCGGCAGGTCGGGAAAGAGCGCGGCCGGAAAGACGGAGCGAAAGAGCGCGATGGGATGATCGTCGGCGAGACTGAGCCCGTCGTAGACATGCACCAGCGCATCCGCGTCCAGCGCCAGCGCGTCACGCTCGCGCGCGCTGGCGGGGCGGGTTTCGACCGACAGGACGCGCTTGGCCGGGATGCGGCCGGCAGCGGCGACGTTCTGGTGAAAGCGGACACGCTTGCCGATGGGATAGTCCGTGGGCACCTGCGCCACAAAGGCGCCCGCCCCGCGACGCGTATGCACCAGGCTTTCGTCCACCAGCGCGCTGATGGCATGGCGCACGGTGTGGCGGTTGACACCAAAACGGCTGGCCATCTGCGCCTCGGTCGGCAGCTTGTCACCGGGACGGTAGTGCCCCGCCGCAATCTCGCGGCGCAGCGTCTCGGCAATGGATTTCCAGATCGGTGTACGGGGCATCACGCGGTAAGTGTCATGGAAAATTCACGAAACGGGGCATGGACGTCGGAACGGCAAGAGCGTAGTATTTGTCTAGTTGTATAGGATACTCGACAAGTTGGCAAGGTGTCTAGATGGACGGCTCTTCTGATCCAAACGCGCCCCGCAAGGCCTGGCTGTCGCTGCTGGCGCGCTCTGCGCCCGCCGATGTGGCGCGGCTGTGGGCGGCGGCGGGGCTTGCGCCCGCGCATGATGTTTTGCGCGCGCCCGAGATCGGGGCAGTCATGGTCCGGGGCCGGGCCGGTGCCGTCGGCGCGCCATTCAATCTGGGCGAAATGACCGTCACGCGCACGACCGTCGCCCTGACCGGCGGCATCGTCGGGCACGGCTATGTGCAGGGGCGCGACAAGGCGCATGCCACGCACGCGGCCCTGATCGACGCGCTGATGCAAACGGACGCCGCCGCACAGGTGGAGGCAGCGATCCTCGCCCCCCTGCGCAGCACCGCCGACGCGCGCCGCGACACACGGGCCAAGCGCGCGGCGGCGACCAAGGTCGACTTTTTCACCGTCGCACGGGGAGAAGACTGATGGCGCAAACCATGCTCGCCGGTGGTTTCACCGATCCGCCACAGGACGCGGCACAGGCGTTTCGCGGCATCATGCAGGCCATGGCCCGCCCCGGACAGATCGAGACGGTCGGCGGTGTGCAGCCGCCCGCGTCCCTGTCGGTCGCGGCGGCGACGCTGCTGCTGACGCTGTGCGATCCGGACACCGGCCTGCACCTGGCCGGCGCCTGTGACACCCCAGCGGTGCGCGGCTGGATCACGTTCCACACCGGCGCACCCCTCGTCGCTGCCACGGACGCGACATTTGTGCTGGGCGCATGGGATGACATCGACCTGAGTGTCCTGCCCATCGGCACGCCCGAATACCCCGACCGGTCCGCCACGGTGATCGTGGAGGTGCCGGACCTCGCCCATACCGGCGCAACGCTGCGCGGGCCGGGAATCAAGGACAGCGCCACGCTGAACCTGCCCGCCATCACGGCGTTTCAGCACAACGCGGCACTGTTTCCGCTGGGGCTCGATTTCTTTTTCACCAGCGGTGCGGCGCTGGCTGCCCTGCCCCGCAGCACAAAGGTGACGTGACATGTATGTAGCCGTCAAAGGGGGCGAAAAGGCGATTGACGCCGCACATGCCTGGCTCGCCGAAGAGCGGCGCGGCCCGGTGGATGTGGCGGAGCTGTCGACCGATCAGATCAAGGGGCAGCTGCGGCTGGCCGTGAACCGGGTGATGGCGGAAGGCTCGCTCTATGATCCGGATCTGGCCGCGCTGGCGATCAAGCAGGCGCGGGGTGACATGATCGAGGCCATTTTCCTGATCCGCGCCTATCGCACCACCCTGCCCCGCTTTGGCGGGTCGGAGCCGGTGGAGACGGGTGCCATGGATTGCGACCGCCGCATCTCGGCCACGTTCAAGGACGCGCCGGGCGGGCAGGTGCTGGGCCCGACATTCGACTACACGCACCGGCTGCTGGATTTCAAACTGGCCGCCGATGGCGAGGTGCCCGAGGCGTCGGAGCGCGAGGCCGATGCGGCACCCAAGCCGCATATCATGGGGTTTCTCGACCGTGAGGGGCTGATCCAGGACGAGCCGGAGGGCGCGGACACACCGCCCGACCTGACCCGTGCGCCGATGGAGCTGCCCGCCGGGCGGGCCTTGCGGCTGCAATCGCTGGCGCGGGGGGATGAAGGCTTTATCCTCGGCATGGCTTACGCCACACAGCGCGGCTACGCCCGCAACCACGCCTTTGTCGCGGAACTGCGCATCGGCACTTGCGCGGTCGAGATGGACATTCCCGAACTGGGCTTTGCCATCGAGATCGGCGAGGTCGAGATGACGGAATGCGAGACGGTGAACCAGTTTCAGGGCTCCAAGACCGAGCCGCCGCAATTCACCCGCGGCTACGGGCTGGTCTTTGGCATGTCGGAGCGCAAGGCCATTTCCATGGCGCTGGTAGACCGGGCGCTGCGCTGGCGCGAGCTGGGTGAGGACAATCTGGGCGCGCCGACGCAGGACGAGGAATTTGTGCTGTACCACGCCGACAATATCCAGGCGACGGGCTTTCTGGAGCATATCAAGCTGCCGCATTACGTCGATTTCCAGTCGGAGCTGGAATTGGTGCGCAAGCTGCGCCGGGAGGCGTCTGTGCCGCAACAGGAGGCTGCGGAATGAGCATTTCGATACGTGCGGGAGCCTCCGGCGGGAGTTTATTGCGCGAGATGAAGCGGGGGGATGGCGCGTTGCGGGTTGGCGGTGCGTCCGGGGCCATGCTGCGGTGGCCTGCCGTGGGCACGGGCGGCATATGTGCTGACCTTGTTGCGGGGGTGGCTTGCCATGTCTGAGTACAACTTTGCCTATCTCGATGAGCAGACCAAGCGCATGATCCGGCGCGCGATCCTGAAGGGGCTGGCCATTCCGGGCTATCAGGTGCCCTTTGCCAGCCGGGAGATGCCGATGCCCTATGGCTGGGGCACGGGCGGCGTGCAGGTGTCGGCGGCGATCTTGACGGCGGCGGACGTGTTCAAGGTGATCGATCAGGGCGCGGATGACACCACCAACGCGGTGTCGATCCGCAGGTTCTTTGAGCGGACGGCGGGCGTGGCGGTGACCGGTGCCACGGCGGAGGCGACGGTGATCCAGACCCGCCACCGCATCCCCGAAGAGCCGCTGACCGAGGGCCAGATCCTTGTCTATCAGGTGCCGATCCCGGAGCCCTTGCGGTTTCTGGAGCCGTCGGAGGTGGAGACGCGCAAGATGCACAGCCTGGAGGATTACGGGTTGATGCATGTGAAGCTCTATGAGGATATCAGCGCGCACGGGGCCATCGCGACATCTTATGCGTATCCCGTCCGGGTCGAGGGGCGGTATGTGATGGACCCCTCGCCCATCCCGAAATTCGACAACCCCAAGCTGGAGATGCCGGCCATTCAGCTCTTTGGGGCGGGGCGGGAGCAGCGGATTTATGCGCTGCCGCCCTATACGCAGGTGGTCAGCCTCGACTTCGACGATCACCCGTTCGAGGCGACCAAGGCCGATCACCCCTGCGGGCTGTGCGGGGCGACGGACAGTTATCTGGATGAGTTGATCGTGGATGATGCGGGCGGGCGGCTTTTCATGTGTTCGGACACGGACTATTGCGAGACGCGACGCGCGGCGGGCCATGTGGGCGCTGACGGTGTCGCGCAGGCGGAGGTGGGGGCATGAGCGCGGACCAAGCCCTGTTGCAGGTGACTGGGCTGACGAAGTCCTATGGCCAGCGGGTGGGCTGTGCCGACGTGTCCTTTGACCTTTATCCCGGCGAGGTGATGGGCATCGTGGGCGAAAGCGGGTCGGGCAAGTCGACGCTGCTGAATTGCCTTGCCGGGCATCTGCCGCCCGACACAGGCTCCGTCGGCTTTCACATGCGCGACGGCACAGTGCGCGACACGGTGCGCATGTCGGAGCCGGAGCGGCGGATGCTGGGGCGGACCGACTGGGCCTTTGTCCACCAGCACGCGGTGGACGGGTTGCGCATGAACGTGAGCGCGGGCGGCAATGTGGGCGAGCGCCTGATGGCCGTGGGCGCACGGCATTACGGTGACATTCGGAGCGCTGCGGTGGACTGGCTGGGCCGGGTGGAGATCGCGGAGGACCGGATCGACGACCGGCCGCGGCAGTTCTCGGGCGGGATGCAGCAACGCCTGCAGATCGCGCGCAATCTGGTGACCGGGCCGCGGCTGGTGTTCATGGACGAGCCGACCGGCGGGCTGGATGTGAGCGTGCAGGCGCGGCTGCTGGACCTGTTGCGCGGGCTGGTACGCGAGATGGGGCTGAGTGCGATCATCGTGACCCATGATCTGGCCGTTGTCCGCCTGCTGGCCGACCGGCTGATGGTGATGAAGGACGGGCACGTGGTGGAAACCGGGCTGACCGATCAGGTGCTGGACGACCCGCAGCACGCCTATACCCAGCTGCTGGTGTCGAGCGTGTTGCAGGTGTGATTGGGGGCCAGCCCCCAAACCCCCGCCGTATTTGGAAAGAGAAGAAGATGATCAGTGTTCAGGATGTCGCCAAGCGGTTCGTGCTGCACAATCAGGGCAGTACGGTGATCCCGGTGATGCAGGGTGCGTCGCTGGAGGTGGCCCCGGGCGAATGCGTGGCGCTTGTCGGGGCGTCGGGCGCGGGCAAGTCGACGCTGATGCGGATGATCTACGGCAACTATACGGTTGCGTCCGGCTCGATCCGGGTGGGCGAGGTGGATGTGGCCACCGCACCGCCGCGCGATATCCTGGCCCTGCGGCGGCACACCTTGGGTTACGTCAGCCAGTTCCTGCGCGTGGTGCCGCGCGTGCCCACGCTGGACGTCGTGGCAGAGCCGCTCTTGTCGGTGGGTGCGACAGGGCAGGATGCGCGGGCACGGGCGCGGGACCTGCTGGCGCAGTTGAACATTCCGGAGCGGCTGTGGAGCCTGAGCCCGACGACCTTTTCGGGCGGCGAGCAGCAGCGTGTGAACATCGCCCGCGGGTTTGCGCATGCCTATCCGGCGATGTTGCTGGACGAGCCGACGGCCAGCCTGGATGCGACCAACCGCGCCGTGGTGCTGGGCCTGATCGAGGACGCAAAGGCGCGCGGCGCGGCCATCATCGGGATTTTTCACGACGCGGAGGCGCGGGCGGCGGTCTGTGACCGCGAAGTGGATGTGAGCACCTTTACCCCGCGGGCGGCGGCATGACGGGACGGCTGATCGCCGTGGTCGGCCCGTCGGGCGTGGGCAAGGATTCGGTCATGGCCGGCATGGCGCGGGCCGAGCCGCGGCTGGCCCTGGTGCGGCGGGTAATTACCCGGGCCGAGGATGCGGGCGGTGAGGATTTCGACGGCGTGGACAGGGCCACCTTTGACCGGATGCGCGATGCGGGGGCGTTTGCGCTGTGGTGGGCGGCGCATGATCTGCACTACGGCATTCCGGTATCGGTCGAGAAGGCGCTGGCGTCTGGTCAGGACTGTGTGGCGAACCTGTCGCGCGGGGTGCTGGTGCAGGCGCAGGCCCGCTTTGCGCATCTGCAGGTGATCTCGCTTGTGGCGCGGCCCGAGGTGCTGGCCGAACGGCTGGCCGAACGAGGGCGCGAGAGCCGCACGCAGATCGCTGAACGTCTGGCGCGGGCGGGCTCCGGCCTGCCTGCGGGAATCGCGGCGCATGAGGTCGACAATTCCGGCGCATTGCAAGACACCGTGACGACCGCGCTGGCCCGGCTTTACCCGGTCAGGGCATAGCGGGTGATCTGGTGAAACCGACCCTCCGCATCCTCACCCAGCAGGGTCAGGCCCGTCATGGGGTAGGGCCGCAAGGGCAGCTGTGCCAGCATCGGCGCGAGGGTGGTTTCGGTGGCCTGAGCCACATCGTCCTCCAGCCGACCGCTGAGGGTGAGGTGAAAGCGGAATTCATCCAGCACATAGGGATAGCCCCACTGCACCAGCAGCGCGTCCTGCGCAGGGCTCAGCCGGGCGGCGCGGCGCTTGGCCAGTTCGGCCTGCGTCGCGGGCGCACGGAACGCGTCAAGCTCTTGCACGGCGCGGGCGGCGAGCGTGGCCAGCGGACCGGCATCGCCGTCGGGAACGAGGGCAAGAAACCGGCCAAGCCGGGCGAGGCGCAGCCCGGTCAAGGTGACCGGCGCCGCGTCGGCGCAGAGCGTGGCGAGCGCTGTCTGCAAGCCCTCCGCCGTCCGTCCCGGTGCCAAGCGGAACGGTGGCTTGATCGTGCCGTGAAAGCCGTATTTGCGCGGGGTGGCCGTGATCGCCGCCACATCGAGGCCGCCGGCCTCGGGATGCGCGACGGGAGCGCCAGCCGCACTGTCCCAGCCCAGCCATGCCGCGCCGAAATCGGCCAGCGCGCTGCCCGGCTCGGGCGTGTAGTAGATGGCGTACCGTTTGAACATATCCCACCCCATTGCGCGCAGAGATGACAGGCTCATGACACAAGACATAACGCTCGCCAATGCCCGGCTGATTCTCGAGAACGAGGTGGTCACGGGGCACCTGAGGCTCGTTGACGGGCTGATCGCCGATATCGGCACCGGCAGCGCCGTGCCGCAGGGCGCGCTGGATTGCGACGGCGATTACCTCGCCCCCGGGCTGATCGAGCTGCACACCGACAACCTCGAGCGCCACATCTCGCCCCGGCCCAAGGTGCCCTGGCCGCACGGGCCCGCGATCATGGCCCATGACCGCGAACTGGCCGGCACCGGGATCACAACGGTGTTTGACGCGATGCGCGTCGGCTCCATCCCCACGGGCAAGGGGCGGTACCTGAAATACGCGCGCGCGCTGGCCTCCGAGATGCTGGCGCTGCGGGCGCAGGGGGTGCTCAAGATCAGCCATTTTCTGCATCTGCGGGCCGAAATCTGTTCCGAGACGCTGATCGAGGAACTGGCGGAGTTCACGCCCGAGGACCGCGTCGGCATCCTGAGCCTGATGGACCACACGCCCGGCCAGCGCCAGTTCCGCGATGTCAGCAAGATGAAGGCCTATGTGATGGGCAAGAACAACCTGACCGAGGCGGAGTTCGCCGCGCATGTGGCAAAGCTGCAGGGCCTGCAGGACCGGCTGGGCGCGCAGCACGAGGCGGCGGCGGTGGCCAAGGCCGGGCGGCTGGGCGCGGTGCTTGCCAGCCACGATGACACCACCGCCGAACAGGTCGACGTATCGGCGGGGCACGGTGTTGCCGTGGCCGAATTCCCGACGACGCGGGAAGCGGCACAGGCCTGCCGCGACGCGGGCATCGCGATCATCATGGGCGCGCCGAACCTCGTGCGGGGCGGGTCGCATTCGGGCAACGTTGCCGCGCGCGAACTGGCGCAGAACGATCTGCTGGACATCATGTCGTCGGATTACGTGCCCGCAGCACTGCTGCTATCGGCGGTGCAGCTCGGCGCGCTCTGGGGCGACATGGCGCGCGGGATTGCGACGGTCACCGCCAACCCGGCGCGTCACGTGGGGCTGACGGATCGCGGCGCAATCGCACCGGGCAAGCGCGCCGATCTGGTACGCTTTGCCATACGCGACGATATGGCCGTGGCAGGCAGCGTCTGGAGCCTGGGGCGTCAGGTCGCCTGACCGGCCCAGACATCGCGCGGCACCATCACCTCGCCCCGGGCGAGCAGGCGCGCGGTGCGCGTGACCCCGGCGGAGACAAAGTGGAACCCGTCCGCCCCGTTTTCGAACTGCACGCGCACATCCATGATGCCCATCGGGTGTTCCAGAGTGAATGTCGCCGGGCTCTCGTTCGGGCGGCGGGCCAGACCATCGGCCACAGTACCCGGTGCCAGCGCGCAGGCCGCGAGGCATTGCGAGCCGGTCACCGCAAGCGTGGGGTGCGTTGTCCACGGCATGAAATACCGCGCCGCCATATGGCCTTGCCCGGCCGGTTCAGCGATGAGGCCGACCTTGGGCACCACGGACTTGGTCACATCGCCCAGCCCCATGCGCTGACCGGCCTCAAGGCGCAGCGCCTCGATCCGTTCGAAGAGCGCCGCGTGGTCGTCCAGCACCTGCTGGCTCTCGTGGCCGGTGATGCCGAGGTCGGCGGCGCGGGCGATCATCATGGGCATCGCCACGTCGATGCAGGTCACGTTGATACCGTCGATCACCTCGCGCGCGTGGCCTGTGGGGAACATCGCGCCGGTGCGTGAGCCGACCACCTGCATGAAGTTGAGCGCGACCGGGGCTGCACTGCCCGGCACGCCGTCGATGGCCACGTCGCCGTCATAGCGGACAGCGCCGCCGGGGGTCTGCACCACCGCCTCTACCAGCGCGCCGGTGTTGACTGCACGGATGCGTATTGTCGTGGTGTCAGCGGTGGCGGGCACCAGCCCCATCTCGATAGCAGCGGGGCCGACACCGACGAGGATGTTGCCGCAGGTGGGCGCGAAATCCACCAGCCGCTCTTCGACCGCGACCTGGGCAAAGAGGTAGTCCACATCCGCCTCAGGATCATCGGAGGGCGACAGCATCGCCGTCTTGGTCGTGACGGCATTCCCGCCGCCCAGCCCGTCGATGTTGCGCGGGTTGCCCGCGCCCATGAGGCTCGCCAGCACCTCGGCCAAGGTCTCTTGATCTGCAGGCAGGTCGGCGCGGTTGAAATAGGGCCCGCGCGAGGTGCCCCCGCGCAGAAACAGGTACGGAATGGCGGTCTGGGTCATGTCCCCTCCATATGCTGCACGACGGCGGCGGCGAATGCTGTGGTGCCCAGCGGGCCGCCAAGGTCGGCGGTGCGATACTCGGGCCGGGCAAGGCAGGCGGCGATGGCCGTCGTGATCCGCTTGGCCGCCCGCACCTCGCCCAGATGGTGCAACAGCATCGCCAGCGACAGGATCAGCGAGGTCGGGTTCGCCACGTCCTGTCCCGCAATAGCGGGGGCGGAGCCGTGCTGCGCCTGTGCCGCAGCGGCCTGCGGTCCCCGGTTGAGCGATCCGGCAAGGCCAAGCCCGCCGGCCAGTTCTGCCGCAAGGTCGCTGAGGATATCGCCGAACATGTTGGTCGTCAGCAGCACATCGAACCGGGCCGCATCGCGCACCAGCAGCGCGGCGGTGGCATCCACCAGCTCTTCTTCGTAGATCACATCCGGGAAGTCTCGGGCCACGTCCCGCACCGTTTCCAGAAACAGCCCGTCCGACAGGCGCATCACGGTCGCCTTGTGCACCGCCGTGACCTTGCGCGCCGGGCGCTGCATGGCAATCTGGAACGCGGCTTGTGCGATGCGGCGCGATCCGGCCTCGGTGATCTTGCGGGTGGCGAGCGCGACACCGGGCACCGGCATGACCTCGCCCGGGCCCATATGCATGTTGCGGTCAGCGTAAAAGCCTTCGAGGTTTTCGCGCACCACGACCAGATCGATGCGGGTGGCCGACCGGGTCGGCAGCCCGTCCCAGCCGCGCGCGGGCCGGATATTGGCGTAAAGATCCAGCGCACCGCGCAGCACGCCCGACGGGTTCAGCCCGCCCGCGTCGCGCGGCGGATAGGCGTTGTGCGACACCGGACCCAGCAGCACCCCATCCGCCGCACGGGCGCGGGCAATCACGTCGTCGGGGATCGTGGTGCCGTAGGCCTCCAGCGCCTTGAACCCGATATCGGCATCCTCCACCGTCACGCCGCGGGACATCACCGGGCGCACCGCGTCCAGCACCGTGAGCGTGGCGGCCATGATCTCCGGCCCGATCCCGTCGCCGTCGAGGCGCAGCAAGGTCAGGTCAGCGGCCATGGCAGATCGACATAGCGTTGCAACAGACCGGGCGGGAAGTCGCGGTTGAGCAGTGCCGCCATCCCGCAAATGAACGCGATACCCGCAGCGGTGTAGGCCGCGGCAAAGGTGACGCTACGGCCCGCACGCAACTTGATAAAGGCAAAGAGGAACAGTCCAAGCGCCAGAATGAAGCCCAAGAGCGCCGTCAGCGCCAGCAGCCCCGCGAACCACGCCAGCGTGGCCCAGAGCCCGTGGCTGTTGGTGTCGGCATCCGTCACCTCGCGGTCGGCGAACAGGGGATGCGTTTCCGCCCGCAGCATCATCTGTACCACCAGCACCAGCGCGCCCACGACGGCGACACCGGCCACGAACATCGGAAACACCCGGTCGCGCCACGCGAAATCCGGGATCGTCCAGGCATTGGCGAACGCGGTGATCAGAAAGGCCAGCACCACCAGCAGGAACACCATGGGCGCGCGTTTGGTGCCCGCCTGCACCTCACCCTCGGCCATGATCTGCTTGGCCTGTCGCAGGCCCACGACAACCGAAATCACGGTGATGATGATCAGCACGATCACGATGGGGGAAAAGATGTACTCCATCCCCTCCCCGAACCCGCGGCGAAAGCGGGATTGCGCAATCTGCACTGCCTGATTGGCGTAGTTTTCTGCCGGGTTGGACAGCACGAACCCGATAAGGAACGCAGGCCGCGACCAGTCGAACCGGCGCATCAGGATACCCAGCAGCCCGATGCCCAGCAGCGCCACCAGGTCCATCAGGTTTTGCCCCGACTGGAACGCGGCAAAGCTGATGATCATGAACAGGAACGGCGCCAGCAGGCCAAAGGGAATGGTTGTCAGCCGCGCAATCCCGCCTGACGCGGCGATACAGATCAGCGTACCCACCACATTGGCCAGCGCCAGAAGCCAGACGATAGCGTATGTGATGTCGAGGTTGTTCTGCAGCATCGAGGGGCCGACCTCGATATTGCCGGAGCCCAGCAGCGCGATGGCCCCAATGAAAATCGCCATGGAGCCCGAGCCCGGGATGCCAAAGAGCAGTGTGGGCACCAGTCCGCCGCCTTCCTTGGCGTTGTTGGAGCTTTCGGGGCCGATGACACCGCGCACCTCGCCGCTACCGAATGTCGACTTGTCCGGCGTCGTTTGCACCGCGTGGCCGTAGGCGATCCAGTCCACGACAGATCCGCCAAGGCCCGGGATCACGCCGACGACCACGCCGATGATCGAACAGCGCACCGACAGCCAGATATTGGCAAACCAGTCGCGCACCCCGACCATCCAGCCACCGCCCAGCGGCGATCGGTCCGAGATCGACCGGTCCTGGCGCAGCAGGGCGACGATCTCGGGAATGGCAAAGATACCGAGGCCGACGATGACCAGCTTCAGCCCGTCACCCATGTATTGATAGATGGTGAACGCCGCCGTGCCGCTGTCGGCAAAGACCCAGTCGGACGGGATCATGCGCAGCTCGCCCTCGAACGCGCCTTCGCCGATCACACCGACCAGCATGCCGAGCGCCGCCGCGACCAGCCCCTTGAGCGCGACGCGGCCTGCGAGAATGCCCACCATCGACAGGCCAAAGACGGTGATCATGAGCAACTCAGGCGTGCGGAATTCCAGCACGATCGGCCGGGCGACCAGAATGAACAATGTCAGGAACGCCGCCCCCACAAGCCCCCCGAACAGCGATGAGGCAAAGGCGGCAGACAGCGCCCGCGCCGCCTCCCCCTTTTTCGCCATGGGAAAGCCGTCGAGCACCGTCGCCTGACTGGCCGACGAGCCGGGAATGCCCATCAGGACGGACGCGAACGTGTCGGAGGTAGGCACCACGGCGACCATGCCGATCATCAGCGCCAGACCCAGCACCGGGTCCATCCCGAACATGAACGGCAACAGCAGCGACAGCCCGGCGATGCCGCCCAGTCCGGGAAACACACCGACGCACAGGCCCATGACCACGCCCAGCACCAGATAACCCAGCACGACGGGTTGCAGGATCAGGCCCGCAGCATCCCCGAGGGCGGGCAAGGCGAGGGTAAAGAAATCCATCTCGGCTCCTGATGCGGTGGGGCGGCACGCACGGAGGGCGGGGTGAAGCCCGCCCTACCGCAATGGCTCAGACCGGCGCCTAGCCGTCCAGCGACACGCCGTAGCGCTCCTTGAGCCAGTCGACCACAAAGGTCTTGGCCGCGTCCGGCACGTTGGTCGCGGATGTCAGTGCGCCCGTGGCCGCATCACCCGTCATCTGCGGGTACTTGCCCAGACGTGCGCCGGAGATCTCCACAAAGTCGGCCCGCGCCTTCACCGCCTCGAACGCCGCCGTGTAGGTCACGATCGCATCGTTGGAGGCACCGGCAGGCAGGAACACCATCTTTTGCGCCGGGAAGCCGGCGATAAAGAACGCCTTCCACGCGTCCCACTTCTCGCCGCTGGTTTCGCAGGCAGGCGTGGCATCGCAAACTTCCTTGAAGGTCGGCATGTCGGGGAAGGTTGGGTCGCGCACGATGTTGCCATCGTCGTCCAGCGCGCCCCAGGACATCATCGGCACGGCGGTGCCCGCCTCGACCAGCGGCGTCACTCCTTTGAGATAGGAGGACGACGTCTGGTAGTCGATATTGGCCTCGCCCCGCTCGAACATCAGACGACCGTCACCGCGGCCCTTGATGCCGAACACCGGCTCGACGTTCAGGCCCAGCATTTCCCAGGCCAGCAGCGGCACCAGGTCAAGGCGCGTGGCACCCTGGCTGCCATAGATGAAATCCTCACCCTGCAACCCGCTGGCGTCCATACCGCTCATCTTGGCGGACATGTCGGGCGGCAGATAGGCGACGCCACCGGTGCCGGAGGCCAGCACGACGTTCCAGTCGTTATACTCGTAGCGCACGCGCGGATCGCCCAGCAAATAGGGGAATTGCGTGGACCCGGACGAGCCGAAGATCAACGTGCCTTCGCTGTCGTCATAGGACTGTTCCTGGAACCAGTTGGCGCCCTTGGTCGACCCGGCACCCGGCATGAATTTGACCACGACGGTGGGCTGACCGGGCAGCGCTTCGCTCAGCAGCGGGGCGTAGAAGTTGGCCCATTTGGCCGACCCGCCGGTTTCCGAAAACGGAATGATCCACTCGACGGTCTTGCCGGTCAGGTCGATCCCGTGGCCGCCCGCCACGCTCTGTGTTGCAAAGCTCGCTGCGACAACGGCAGCACCAAGTGCGGCCCCACGGGCCGTTTTATTCAGTGTCATAGACTTCCTCCCAATGTGCGCGGACCCTCCTCGGTCCGGCGTCACGAATCGGCGGGATTGCCCCGCCTGACTGCATCAGCTTAACTGCCGAAACTTGCACGAAGCTATCATCGGACAGAAAAACCCCATGCGCATCGCGATTGTGGAGGACAATGAAAGCGTGGCCAAGGGCATCGCCTACCGGCTGGAGGATCGCGGCCACGCCACCGATCTGATCCACGATGGCGCGGTGGCGGACACGTTTCTGCAAGGCGATGCGAATGACCTTGTGGTGCTCGACATCAACCTCCCGCATCTCGACGGGCTGAGCGTCCTGCGCAACCTGCGGGCCCGCGGCGACGTGCGCCCGGTGCTGCTGCTGACCGCCCAAGGCGATGTGGAAGCGCGGGTGACGGGCCTCGATGCTGGGGCCGACGATTACCTCACCAAACCCTTTGACATGGACGAGCTGGAGGCGCGCATTCGCGCCTTGCTGCGCCGCCGGGCACAGGACATCGAAACCACGCTTGCCTTTGGCCCGCTGCGGCTGGATGCGCAATCGCGCAGCGTCCGGGCGGGCGACACGCCGCTGGACCTGCCGCGCCGCGAGCTGTCGGTGATCGAGGCGCTGATGCGCAGCGATGGCCGCGTCGTGGCCAAGTCGGACCTGATCGAACAGGTCTATGGCACCGGCGCGGACGTGGAGGAAAGTGCAATCGAGGTGCATGTCTCGCGCCTGCGCAAACGGCTGCGCACCCACGGCGTGGACATCCGGGCGCAGCGCGGCCTTGGCTACCGGCTGGAGGTGCTGTGATGACCGGGTCACTGCGCCTGCGGCTGTTTGCGATCATCCTGATCCCGCTCGTGCTGATCTCGATCGGGGTCGGGCTGTGGCGGCTGGGCGAGGCGCGCCAGACCGGCAAGGAGCTTTATGACAACGCGCTGCTGATCACCGCGCTGGCCGTGTCGCGTGACGTCGCACTTGCCGATGGCGATCTGATCTCGCTCGAGACGGAGGCGCTGCTGGCCGACACGGCGGGCGGGCCGGTGCGCTACCATGTCTATGCGCCCGACGGCGTGTTCGTGACCGGCTTTGCCGTGCCGCCCATCCCCATCGCGAACGGCCCCTCGCTCACCGAGCCCTACGCTTTTTTCGACGCCGCCTACAAGGGGCGGCCCGTGCGTGTGCTGCGGCTGAAATACGTGACCGAGATCGACGGCTTTTCCGGCCCGTTTACCGTGACCGTCTGGCAGGATATCGGCGTGCGCAATGCCTTTGTGATGGGCCTGGCGCTCAAGGCGCTGGCGGTGATCTCCGTCCTGATCCTCAGCACGGGTGCGGTGGTCTGGTTCGGTGTGAACTACGGTCTCAAACCCCTGACCGACCTCGAGGACGCGATCTCCAGCCGGTCGTCCGAAGACCTCAGCCCGATCCAGCGCCGCGTCCCCATCGAGGCGCGCGGGCTGGTCGACCGGCTCAACGTGCTGTTTGGGCAGGTCAACCGGGCGATGCAGGCGCAGGCGGCGTTCATCTCGGACGCGTCCCACCAGCTGCGCAATCCCATCGCCGGTGTGCGCGCCCTGGGCGAGGCGATCCTGACCGCGCGGTCGCTGGAGGCCGCCAAGGCGCGGGCGGGTGATCTGGTCACCGCCGCCGAACGCGCGGGCGATCTGGCCGAAAGCCTGATGACGCTGGAACGGGCACGCGCGGGGCTGGGCACCGCACTTGAGCTGAGCGATCTGGCGCAGGTGCTACGCCGCACCGTGGCGGATTTCGAAGGGTTGGCAGCGCGCAAAAAGGTGCAGCTGCGCCTGACTGGTGCGGATGCGCGCGCGCTGGTGCCGATGGATGCCACCATGGTCGAAGAGGCGGTGCGCAACCTGATCGACAACGCGCTGCTGCATGGCGGGCCAGGCCTGCGCAGCATCACCGTCAGCCTGCGGGGCGATCAGGACTGGCGGATCAACGTCACCGATGACGGGCAAGGCGTGCCCACGGATGACTACCCCAAAATTCTGGCGCGGTTCGGGCAGGCGCAGCCCAATGCGGGCTCTGGTCTGGGGCTGTCGATTGCGGATGCGGTTGCGCGGCAACATGGCGGCGCGCTGACCATCGATCCGGTTGGGGCAGGCTTTGCGGTATCGCTTCGCCTGCCCCGGATGCGCGACGGTGGCGGAACCGTCGCGGCGTCGCAAGAGCCCTGACCGGGTCAACTGGGGGGTGTGCGGAGCACGGACCGGGTCAGGGATCCCAGCGTCATGATCAGGGGATCAGAACCTTGTCGATCACATGAATGACGCCGTTCGAGGCCAGGATGTCGGCCTGGATCACGTTGGACTGCTCGACGCGCACACCGTTGCGGCCGTCGATATGCACATTGGCACCGTTCACGGTCGGCACGCTCAGGCGTTGACCGGCCAGATCGGCGGCCAGCGTCTGACCGGGCAGCACATGGTAGGTCAGGATGGCAACCAGCTGGTCCTTGTTCTCGGGCTTGAGCAGGTTTTCAACCGTACCCGCGGGCAGCGCGGCAAAGGCGTCATTCGTCGGTGCAAAAACGGTGAAGGGACCGGGGCTCTTCAGCGTGTCCACGAGGTCGGCGGCCTGCACGGCGGCGACCAGCGTGTTGAACGAACCCGCGGCGACAGCTGTGTCGACGATATCCGGAGTTCCGCCCACTTCGGCGCACGCGCCCAATGCAGCCAGTGCGGCACCTGCCACGGTCAGTTTCACAAAAGAACGGCGTTTCATGTTGTCTTCTCCTTGGTCGGGTGTGCCGGGCGGCTCCCGCAGTCAAAATAATGTGGGATTATTTCCCACGAGTGGCGAGATGTCGCATCTGCGTGAGAAATCAAGCTTTGGTGTGGAAAATTTTTCCACGGCCTGTAGGTTTGCGTGATGAACAGTTCGGATCAAAACGGTGGATCAAGCGCTTTTGTGCGCGTTCTCAGGGGCTTGTTGCGTCCGCTTGTGCGGACCATGATTGCGCGGGGTCTGACGGCCCCCGTGGTCTACAGCCTGCTCAAGCGGGTTTATGTCGAAGTGGCGGAGACGCATTTCGCCCTCGACGACAAGCCGCTGACCGACAGCCGTATCGCGATGCTGACCGGGGTGCACCGCAAGGATATCCGCACGATCCGCTCCGAAACCGATGATGGTGCGGGTGAGGCGCGGCGCAAAAGCGCGCTTCTGGCCACCGTGATCGGCCAATGGATGACGAACCCCGGCTTTCTGGATGCCGACGGCGCCCCCCGCCCCCTGTCCCGGTCCGAAGACGGGTTCGACGCGCTGGTGCGCACCGTCAGCAAGGACGTGCGCCCCCGTACGGTCCTTGACGAGCTGACCCGCGCCGGGCTCGTGTCCGAGACGGCGGACGGCGCTCTGGCGCTCCGGGCCGAGGCGGTGGTGGGCACCGGCAGCACGGCCGACCGCGAGGCGTTCTTTGCCGCCAATGTGGGCGATCACCTTGCGGCTGCATCGGAAAACCTGCTGGCCGAGGAGCCTCCGTTCTTTGAACGCGCGGTGTTTTACAATCAGTTGACGCCTGAGTCCGTGGACGAAATCGAAGCCGCCGCGCGCACGCAGGCGCAGGCGTTGTTGGAGCAGCTAAGCGCTCAATCCAGCGCCTTGCGCCGGGCGCAGGACGCCGATGGCGCGCCACACCAACGCTACCGAATGGGCGTGTACTTCTACCGCGAAGACGCCGATGCTACGCCGGAGACTGAAGACAAAGGGTCTGACACGCCGTGACCAAGTTCGACCGACGCCAAGCCCTGGCCCTGTTGGGGGCCGCAACTGTGGCAGGCTGCGCGCCCGCCATGCAAACAGGCGCATTGGGCGAAGACCCGTTCGAAGGCGGCATAGGCGGCACTGGCATCGTCGGCCTGATGGTCGGCGCGGGCAGCGTCCTGATCAACGGTTTGCGGGTCGAGGTGCCGGATGCGACGCGGATCGTCGACAATGGCGGGATCGGCGGCACCGGCGCACTGATGCCGGGCCGCGCGATGACCATCGTTGCACGCACGCGCCGCGACCGGCTTGAGGCGCAGCGCATCGATGTCGAAGACCCGTTGATCGGTGTGCTGCGCCGCACCGGCACTGCGCTGTCGGTCAATGGCAGCCCCGTGACGGTCGAACCGGGTGCCGTGGGCGGCACGCTGCTGGGCCGCCGCGTCGCGGCAAGCGGCGTGTGGCAAGCCGATGGCAGCCTCCGCGCCAGCCTGATCGGACCGCTTCCCGACGCAGCTGACAGCGTGTCGGGCACTGTCAACGGCGACCCGGCCACCGGTTGGCGCATCGGGCAAACGCTTGTTCAGCCGCCACAGGGCAGCCGTCTGATTGCGGGCCAATACGCATCGCTCGCGGGCGCATTCAACGGCACCAGCCTGATCGCACGCACCCTGCGGCAAGGACGCTTCCGCCCCGGCACGACGCTTAACCAGCTGGCCGTCGAAGGGTACCTTGAGCCCATCGACACAGCGCCGGGGTTCCGCATCGCGGGCCTTGGCCACAGCTTTGCCCGGCAACTGGACCTCGCCCCGCTGCAACAGACCCGCGCGGTGTTCTTTGGCCGCTATGACGGGCTGTTTAACGCGCGCCGCGCCGTGGCCCTGCCGGATGCCGTGGGCGGACGGCGCACGCTGCTGCGCCCGGAGGACGGCGACATGTTCGCCACCGCCCTCGGCGGACCGGACGCGCGGCGCATTCTCAATCGCTAGCACAGGCAGAAACCGGCGGTTTTCGCGCGGCGGTTGATTTTGGACTGGCACAGACGCGGCGCAGGCCTACTGTGTTAACCACAATGCCAGACGTGCGGGCCCTGCCCACGCACGCCCCCAGCCCGACACCAACAGGAGTTTAGCCATGAGCCTGAAACTGAAGTTGAACGGCGTCGACCACACGGTGGACGCAGAACCGGGAACGCCCCTGCTGTGGGTGATCCGCGACGAGTTGAAGATGACCGGAACCAAGTTCGGCTGCGGCGTCGCCTCTTGCGGGGCCTGCACGGTGCATGTGGACGGTTTTCCCACCCGCTCCTGCCAGACCTATATCGAGGATGTCGAAGGTGCCGAGATCACGACGATCGAGGCCATCAGCGACACCAAGGAAGGCGCCGCGATCCAGCAGGCATGGATGGAACTGGACGTGGTCCAGTGCGGCTATTGCCAGTCGGGCCAGATCATGTCCGCGGTGGGCCTTTTGACCGAAAACCCGAAACCCTCGGTCGACGACATCCACGACTACATGGACGGCAACGCCTGCCGCTGTGCCACCTATCAACGCATCCGCGCCGGCATTCAGCGCGCATCCGAAATCCTGGAGGGCTGAGCCATGACCGTGAACACATCCCGCCGGGGTTTCCTCAAAGCTGCCGCTGCCGCCAGTGCCGTCCTTGTCGTCGGCCTTCGGCCTGACGGCGCGCTGGCCGCGGGTGGCAACGCCGCCCAGATCAATCCGTTCGTCAAGATCGGGGCCGACGGTCGCGTCATCGCGATCATCAAGCATTTCGAAAAGGGTCAGGGGCCGGCCACCGGCCTGTCCACCCTCATCGCCGAAGAGATCGGCGTGACCATGGATCAGATCGACTATGAATTCGCGCCCTCCAACCCCGAGGTCTACAACAACCTCGCATTCGGACCGTTCCAGGGCACCGGTGGGTCCACCGCCATGTCGAACTCGTTCATGCAGTACCGCACCGCAGGTGCCGCCGCACGGGCGATGATCCTCGAGGCTGCGGCAAGCGCCACAGGTGCAAACGCCGCCGATCTCGACATCGTGGACGGCATGCTGACGGGCGCGGGCGATCCCGCACCGCTGGGCCAGTTCGTGGCCGCAGCCGCAGCACTGGACGCCCCGGCCGAACCGACGCTCAAGACGCCGGAGGAGTGGCGGCTGATCGGCAACCCGGACATCCGCCGCCTCGACAGCCGGATCAAGGGCAACGGCGAGGCGATGTTCGGCATGGACGTCTACCTGCCCAACCAGATGGTCGCCATGCTCGCCCGACCGCCCCAGTCGGGTGGCACGGTGGCCAGCTTTGACGACACGGATGCGCAGGCGATCAAGGGGTTCATCCGGGCCGCAACCCTGCCCAACAACGCCGCCGTCGCCGTCTACGCCGAAAACACCTGGGCCGCGATGCAGGCCCGGGATGCGCTGAACGTCGAATGGGATCTGACCAACGCCGAAACCCGCGACAGCACCCAGATCAAGGCCGAGATCATGACCGCGCTGGACGCAGACGCGGAATACAATGTGCTGAAAAACGAACCCGGTCCAATGGATCAGGCCGCGCAGGTGGTCGAACAGACGTTCTACTTCCCCCTGCTCGCCCACGCCGCCCTCGAGCCGCTGAACTGCACGATCGAGGCCAATGACGACGGCGGCATCACCCTGCATGACGGCGCGCAGATGCCGACGGGGCCACACATGGCGCTGTCGCAAATCCTCGAGCTGCCGATGGACAAGGTGCGGATCAACACGATGCTCTGCGGTGGCTCCTTTGGCCGTCGCGCGACCCCGTCGGCGGACTACCAGGTCGAGGCGGGCCTTGCCTTTGCGATCACTGACCGCTCCCGCCCCGTCAAACTGGTCTGGAGCCGCGAGGACGACATGCGCGGCGGCTATTACCGCCCCGCCTTTGGCCACAAGGTCCGCGTGGGCCTGTCGGCGGAAGGCGAAATCGTCGCCTGGGATCACCGCATCGCGGGCCAGTCGATCATGAAAGGCACGCCGTTCGAATCCTTTGCGGTGCACGACGGTGTCGATGGGTCCTCGGTCGAGGGGGTGTCGGACACGCCCTACACCATCCCGGGCTTCCACGTTGGCCTGACCGACACGAAAAAGGCGACCAGCACGCTGTGGTGGCGGTCGGTGGGCCACACCCACACCGCCTATGCGATGGAGGTGATGATGGACATGGCCGCCAAGGCCGCAGGCCGCGATCCGGTCGAATTCCGTCTGGCCCATCTGGGCGACAGCGCGGATGCGCAGCGCAAGGCCGCCGTGCTGCGGCTCGCCGCGGAAAAGGGCAACTGGGGCAACGCACCAGCGGGCCGCGTGCAAGGCATCGCCGTGCACAAATCGTTTGGCAGTTTCGTGGCGGAGGTTGTCGAAATCTCCGGCACTGCCGATGACGGCGTGCAGATCGAAATGGTCACCTGCGCCGTGGATTGCGGCATCGCGGTCAACCCTGATGTGATCAAGGCGCAGATCGAAGGCGGTGTGGGCTATGGCATCGGCCACGTCATGCGGGACGAGATCACGCTGACCGGCGGCGTCGTGGATCAGTACAATTTCCCCGACTACGAACCCCTGCGCATGCGCGACATCGGCGCGATCGAGACGCATATCATCCCGTCCGCCGAGCCGCCCACCGGCATCGGTGAGCCGGGCACACCACCGTCGGCCCCCGCACTGGCCAACGCCATCGCGCAGGCGGGTCCCGTCGTGGGCGTGCTGCCGATGATCAACGACGGCGTGTCCTTCGCCTGACAATTTGGCCACCGGCGTCCGCGCCGGTGGCACCTTGCGCGCCCCTGCCCATCCGCGCTTAATGCGGCGGATCACGGAGCAGGAGCGCGCGCGTGCCACAGATACTGGACAACCCATGGCGCGGCACCGGGCTGCTGCCGGACGCAACCCGGCCCATTGCTGATGCGGCGGGCGTGGCGCGCCTGCTGGCGCTTTGCCCCGCCCACGCCGAAACACCGCTGCTGGATGTGCCGGCACTGGCGCAGGCGTGCGCAGTGGCCAATGTGCACATCAAGGACGAACGCGGGCGTATGGGTCTTCGCAGCTTCAAGGCGCTTGGCGCGGCCCACGTCATCGCTCGCGCAGCCGAAGCCATGGACCATGGCGACTGGGATCAACGCCTGACAGGCCGCACCTATGTCACGGCCAGCGCGGGCAATCACGGCCTGTCCGTTGCGGCGGGCGCGCGCATCTTTGGCGCGCAGGCCGTGATCTACATCGCCGACACAGTGCCTGACGCCTTCGCCAACCGGCTGGCCAGTTACGGCGCGCAGGTCGTGCGCCAAGGGGCCGCCTACGAGGCCAGCATGGCGGCCGCCGAAAAAGCCGCCGCCGACAATGGCTGGAGCCTGCTGTCCGACAGCTCATGGGACGGCTACACCGAACCCGCGCTGCGCGTGATGGAGGGCTACACCCAGATGGCCGCCGAGGCCGTCCGCCAGATACCCGCGCCGCCCACGCACATACTGCTGCAAGCCGGTGTCGGCGGCCTCGCCGCTGCTGTCGCCGCCCACGCGCGTCTGGTCTGGGGTGACGTGCCCACGATCATCGTGATTGAGCCGAACGCAGCCCCCGCCCTGATCGAAAGCATCCGCGCTGGTGCGCTTACCACAACAGACGGGCCCGTATCATCCATGGGGCGGCTGGACTGCAAGACCCCGTCGCTCATCGCGTTGGCCGGACTGTCGCGCGACGCCGACAGCTTTGCCACCATCACCGAGGCGGAGGCCGCCGCAGGTGTCGCAACGCTTGCGCCGCACGGACTTGCCACAACGCCGTCCGGTGGCGCGGGCCTCGCTGCGCTGATCGCGGGGCTGGACCTGCCGCCGGACGCCCGCGTCCTGACGTTCCTCAGCGAAGGGCCGGAGGATGGCTGAGCCGTCGCTGATCTTTCCAACCGACGCATACCGCGCCCGCAACGCGCGCCTTCAGGAGCAGATGCAGGCGCATGACCTCGATGCGCTGCTGCTGACCACGCAGCAGGACGTGTTCTACGTCACCGGCTTTCTGACCCGGTTCTGGGAAAGCCCGGCGCGCCCGTGGTTCATCGTGGTGCCCGCCACCGGTACGCCCATCGCCGTGATCCCCGCCATCGGTGCGCCGCTGATGCAGCGCACGTGGATCACCGACATCCGCACATGGGACGCGCCCGACCCGGTGGATGACGGCATCACCCTGCTCACCGACACCTTGCGCGACTGCACGCCAGATGCGGCCCGCATCGGATTGCCCATGGGGCTTGAGACGCAGCTGCGCATGCCGCTTGCAGACTATCACCGCCTGTGCGCCGCCCTCGCCCCGCGTCAACTGGTTGACGGCACCGCCCCAGTTCAGCGCACCCGCGAGGTCAAGAGCGAGGGCGAGATCGCCAAGCTGCGCGACATCTGCGCCATCGCCGGGCGCGCCTTTGACCGCGTGCCCGAGATCGCGAGCGCCGGCACGCCGCTTGACCGCGTTTTCCGCGATTTCCAGACGCTGCTGCTGCAAGAGGGCGCCGACTGGGTCAGCTATGTGGCTGGTGCCGCCGGGCAGCACGGGTATAGCGACGTGATCTCCCCCGCCGCCGCCACGCCGCTGGTTGCCGGTGATGTGGTCATGCTCGACACCGGGGCGGTGCGGGACGGCTATTTCTGCGACTTTGACCGCAATTATTTCCTCGGCCCGCCGTCTGCTGACCTTGCCCGCACGCAGGACGCATTGTGGCACGCAACCGAACAGGCGCTGGATACCATACGACCGGGTATGCTTGCCTGCGACATACACCGCATCCTGTCGGGTGCCCTGACGCAGCGCGGCGCGCGCGCTGGTGGCGGGCGGCTGGGCCACGGGCTGGGCCTGTCGCTGACCGAATGGCCCTCATTCACGCCCAGCGACACAACCGAATTGCGCGCGGGTATGGTCCTGACGCTGGAGCCATCGGCCCATGTCACGGACGACACCATCCTCGTGCACGAGGAAAACATCGTCCTGCGGGCAGACGGGCCAGAGCTGCTGTCACCGCGCGCGCCGCAACATGGCACGGTGATCCAATGACGGTTCCTTATGCCACCAAGGACCCGACCACGCCCGCTCTCGGCCTGATCGTCCTGCGCGTGGACGAGACGATCGAGCAGGAGTTTCGCATCCTGCTCCCCACCGATGCCGCCCGCCTGCATGTCTCGCGCGTGCAGTCTGGCGATGATCTGAACCCGGGCAGTATCCACGACATGGGCGACCGGCTGACCGAGGCGGCGGCGTTCTTGCCCGCTGCGGCCGGTCTTGACGTGATCGGCTACGCCTGTACCTCCGCCACGGCACAGCTGGGCGCAACCGCCGTGCGCGACCGGATCACCGCCGGGATCGCCACACGCGCCGTTACCGACCCGCTGACCGCTGTGCTGGCCCAGATCGCATCGCTGGGCCTGTCGCGGGTCGGCGTGCTGTCGCCCTATGCGCCGCAGGTCGGCGCACCACTGCTTGCCACCCTGGCCGGCGCAGGCATTACCGTGCCAGACACCATGTCCTTCTACGAAAGCACGGAGGCGCGCGTGGCCCGGATCGACCCCGCCTCCACCTTCGCCGCTGCGGAACAGCTGGCCACCCGCACCCCGATGGACGGCCTGTTCCTGTCCTGCACCAACCTGCAGACGCTGCCGATCCTGCGCCCGTTGCAAGCCGCCCTTGGCATTCCCGTTCTCAGCTCCAACCACGCGCTGGCCTGGCATATGACGCAGCTTGCAGGCGTCCAATTGAACCCACTCCCAGACAATCGGAGCACAACATGACCTCACCCAAACCAAATGTCGGCGCTGCCGTGCCTGACATGCACCTGCCCCTCGCCGGGACTGACCGCACAGTGACCATCGGCGGGGCAAAGGACCGCTGGACCATGCTGTTTGTCTATCGCGGGCGGCACTGCCCGCGCTGCAAGCGGTTCCTGAACAAGCTGAACGCCGCCCTCCCCGACTGGACCCGCGTCATGGATGTCGTCGTGGTTTCCGCCGACAGCGCCGACAAGGCACTGGCCGACAAGGCCGAATTCGGCTGGGACTTCGACCTGTGCCACGGGCTGACGGAGGAGCAGATGCGGGCGCTTGGCCTCTACGTCTCCGACCCGCTGTCGGAGGCCGAGACCGACCAGCGCTTTGCCGAGCCGGGCGCATTTGGCATCCGGCCCGACGGGACGCTGATGCTGGTCGATATCTCCAACGGTCCCGCCGCGCGCCCCGATCTGGACGAGTTGCTGGACGGCATGACCTTCAACATCGAAAACGACCGCCCCGTGCGTGGCACCGCCTGAGCGTCAGTCCAGCAGGTTCGGCAAGGTCATCGATATCGCGGGCACAAAGGTGATCAGCATCAACGCCACGAAGATGGCGATGTAGAACGGCCAGATCGTACGCAGCGCCTTTTCCATGGGCAGCTTGCCCACAGCGCAGCCCACAAACAGGCATGACCCTACGGGCGGTGTACACAGGCCCAACCCCAGATTGACCAGCAGGATGATCCCGAACTGCACCGGGTCGATCCCCAGCGCGTACATCACCGGCAGAAAGATTGGCGTGCAGATCAGGATCAGCGCCGCCATGTCCATGATCATGCCCAGCAGCAACAGCACCGCGTTGATCATCAGCAGGATCAGGATTGGATTGTCCGTCAGCCCGGTCAGAAACGCCACCGTCTGGTCCGGCACCCGATAGAAGGTGAGCATGTAGGCAAAGGACGCCGCACAGGCGATCAGGATCATCACCATCGACGTGGTGCGCACCGACTGCACCACCGCCAGCTTGAACTTGGCCCAGGTGATGCTGCGATAGACAAACAGCGTCACGATAAAGGCATACATCGCCCCGAACGCACCGGATTCGGTGACCGTGAACACCCCCGACAGAACCCCGCCCACGATGATCACCGCCGTCAGCAAGCCGGGAATGGCGCTGGCAAAGGTCAGGATCAGGGCGGCAAATCCGGGAAACTTCTCTGCCCTGTAGCCGCGCTTGACCGCCACCAGATAGGCCGCAACGGCAAGGCAGATGCACATCAGCACCCCCGGCACCACACCCGCCAGAAACAGTTTCGAGATCGACACAGCCCCGCCCGTGGCCAGCGCAAAGATGATCATGTTGTGGCTGGGCGGGATGATGATGCCCGCAATCGACGAGGTCACAGTGACGTTGACGGCATAGTCGGCGTCGTAGCCCTTGTCCTTCATCACCGGGATCAGGATCGAGCCGAGCGCCGAGATGTCCGCAATGGCCGAGCCCGAGATGCCGCCAAACAGCATCGACGAAAACACGTTGACGATGCCCAGCCCCCCGCGCACCGCACCCACCGCCGATTGCGCGAACTTGACCAGCCGCATGGCGATGCCGCCGTGAAACATCAGCTCCCCGGCAAAGATGAAGAACGGAATCGCCATCAGCGAAAACACGTTGATGCCCGACACGATCCGCTGGAACACCACGAACAGCGGCAGACCCTCGTGCCAGAACGCGGCAAGTGCCGCGATGCCGAGGGCAAAGGCGACCGGCGTGCCGATGACGACGCAAATGGCGAAGACGCCCATTAACAGAAGAAGGCCCATGATCCCGCGTTACTCGATACTGTCGACGCGCGCGTCGCGGCCCAGGGTCAGGCGGATCAGGTGGCCCAACGAAAACAGGAACACCAGCGCGCCGCACACGGTCAGCGGCAGTGACCGCAACCCTTCGGACCACTGGATCAGCGGAATCAGCGTGTTCCACTTGAACTGCGTCAGCTCCCAGCCGTACCAGAACATCGCCGCGCCAAAACCCGCCATGAGCAGGTCCGTGACCACCACAAAGACGGTGCGCACCCGGTCGGGCACCATGCTGCGGAACAGAACCACCGACAGATGCGTGTCCTGCTGCACGCCGACGGCAGCGCCCAGAAAGGCGATGACCATCACCAGCAGCAGCGACACCTGCTCGACCCATGTGGGCGTGTCATTCAAAACGTAGCGGCCAAAGACGAGCCAGGCGAAAATGGCTGTCATGATGACCAGCGCGGTGCCTGCAAGGATCATGCAGACCCGCGACAACCCGTCGAAAGCGGCGTCCATGGCCCGCAACAGTGCAGGCCGCTCCGGCGCATCGCTCATCCGCTCCCCTCCCCTGGAAAAAGCGCCCGGCAGGTGGCCGGACGCCTTGTTGTCATTGGCACTGTCGGATCATTCGGTGGATTGCGCAATCTCGACGAGGGTGCGCATGTCCGGGTTGGCGGTCAGGTATTCGTCATAGACCGCGGCCATCGCCTCCTGAAAGGGGACCTTGTCGGCGATCTCGTTCACCTGAATGCCGGCCGCTTCGACGTCCTTGCGCGCCTGTTCGGATTGTACCGCCCACAGCTCACGCTGGAACAGTGCCGCCTCTTCGGCAGCGGCGCGCAGTTGCCCCTGCAATTCGGGCGACAGGGCGTTGAACTTGGCCGTGTTCACGCAGATGCATTCGGGGATGATCAGGTGTTCGGACAGCGAATAGTGGCTGGTGACCTCAAAGTGGCCGACACTCTTGAACGAGGGAAAGTTGTTTTCCGCCCCGTCCACGACCCCGGTCTTGAGCGCTTGCTGCACCTCCGAGAATGCCATCGGCGACGGGTTGCCGCCCATGGCCGAAATCATCGCGGTGTACAGATCGTTGTTCATCACCCGTATCTTGAGGCCCGCGACGTCCGCAGGCGTATTGATCGGCTTCTGGCTGTAGAACGACCGCGCCCCGGCATCGACCCAGGCCAGCGGCATCACACCGGCATCAGCCATAGCACCCGCCATGATGTCGCCCGCCTCGCCGTCCAGCACGCGGAACATGTGCGGCACGCTCTTGAAGATGAACGGCAGCGACACGAGGTTCGCCTCTTTCACCATCGGGCCGATGGGACCGAGGTTGAAATTGCCGATCTCGATCGCGCCGATGCGGACCTGTTCCAGCGCGTCAGGCTGCGAGCCCAGCACGCCGCCATGAAACACGTCCACGGTGATATCGCCGCCGGTCTTGTCGGCGACCAGTTCCGAAAACTTGTCCATCGCGGCCGTGTTGGGGTGGCCGTCATTGTGGATGTTCCACGCGCGCCAAGTCTCTGCCGCGGCAGCCCCGGCCAACAGCGACAAAGCCGTCGCAGCCCCGAGAAGTGAGGTGGTGAATTTCTGGTACATGATGTCCTCCCTATGGTTAAATGACCAGTTCGTTTCGTGCCTGCGCGCCGGTCAGGAAAAGACCAGCCCGCCGTTGATGTCGATATTCGCCCCCGTGATGAACGACGCCTCCTCCGAGGCGAGGTAGGCGACCAGATTGGCCACCTCTTCGGAGGTGCCTTCGCGCTTCAGCGGTGTGATGTTGGCCACGTGGCTGCGCACTTCGGGTTTCGAGAATATGTTGTGGAAATCGGTGTCGATCATGCCGGGGCAGACCGAATTCACCCGGATGTCGGGGCCCAGTTCCTTGGCCATGCCGCGCGTCATCGTCATCACGGCACCCTTGGACGCGCCATAGGCCACCGCCCCCGCCCCGCCTCCGTCACGGCCCGCCTGACTGGCAATCCCGATGATGGAGCCGCCCTTGGGCATGTGCGGCAGCACCGCCTTGGCTGCGAGGAAGAGTGACGTGGTGTTGAGGTCCATCACCCGGTGCCAGTGTTCCATGTCCATCTCGGCCAGCGTCTTGCGCGCGACCAGCCCGCCGGTGACATGCACGAGGATGTCGATATGCCCGCCAAAGCTGGCAACGGCGTCACCCACCAGTGCTGCCACATCCTCCTGCGACGTCATATCGCCCTGCATGGCCAGCGCGCGCCCGCCCGCGTCCGTGATCTCGGCCACCGCGCTGTCGGCGCCCTCGGCAGAGCTGTGGTAGTTGATGGTCACCGCCGCACCCGCAGCGGCCAGCCGCAGCGCGCAGGCCCGCCCGATATCGCGCCCACCGCCCGTGACGATGGCGACCTTGCCGTCCATCGCGCGTCCACCCGTGTCTGCCATGTGATCCCCCCGTTCCGTCCTTGATGCCCGGTGAACCGGGCCTTGGTCATATCTGTCGGGGGCGCGCGCGGCGCTGCCATGGACATGGCGGCGGTTGCGGTCTCCTCCCTGATGCGGTGCCGTGCATTTGTTTTTCTGAGCGCCGGTCTCGCATATGATTTGTCTTGTGTAACATTCTAGTATACTAGTTTGTCAAGTGTAGGAACCTCCGCCGCGAGATGGTGGCGTCGCTGGCGATCTTCCCATACAAGGGCGCGCGAAACGGGCCCGAATGTGAAACCCCGGCCCTGCAACACCAGAGTGACTGCGACATATGCTTGAAATCACCGAAATCTTCGAACGGCGGACGGCGGCGGACATCGTGTTCGACCGGCTCCAGCAGGAGATCACGGCGCTCAAGCTGTTGCCGGGCACCAAACTCTCCGAAAGCGAGGTCGCCAAACGCTTTGGCGTGTCCCGCCAACCCGTGCGCGACGCGTTTTCCCGGTTGGCCAGCCTCGACATGCTGCTGATCCGCCCGCAAAAGGCGACCGAGGTGCGGCGCTTTTCGATGCAGCGCATCGCGCATGCCCGGTTCGTGCGCCTGTCGGTCGAGCTTGAGGTGATCCGCAGCGCCTGCGCCGTCTGGAACGGCCCCCGCGCCAAGGTGCTGGACGACAGCATCGCCGCCCAACGCGCCGCCATCGACAGCGCCGACGCCGAGCAGTTCCACGCGCTGGACTACGCCTTTCACACCTCGCTTTGCGAGCTTGCAGGCCACCCGCTGGCCTCAGAAACCATCGAGGCGTCCAAGCTCAAGGTGGACCGGCTCTGCGTGCTCAGCCTTGGCCGCGCGCACGAGGCCGACGCCCTGTGGGGCGATCACCGCGCCATGGCCGCAGCGCTCAAGCGCAAGGACGCCGATGCCGCCTGCGCCGCGGTGCGCAAGCACCTCAGCCGGCTTGACGACACCATCGCCGACATCCACGCAGCCCACGCCGACTACTTCGAGTAGGGCGCGCTTGCATACCCACGCTGTCGCGGCAATGCTCAAACCCGACACACCTGCACCGCGTGACCGATGAAGCCCGTACTGATCCTCGACAACCACTTTCGCACCCGCGACGAGCTGTTCCGCCCGGAAACCTACGCCGCGCTGACCACGCTCTGCGAGGTGCATGGCGGCGCGGATGCCCCCATGGCCCGGACCGACATCCTGTCACTGCTGCCGCGCGCCGCGTTCTACATCGCCTCACGGCCCAGCCTGACCGCAGACGAGATCGCCAGCGCACCAAACCTCAAGGCCACGATCGAAGTGTCGGGCGCGTTTCACGACGGTCTCGATTACACCGCCCTCTTTGCGCGCGGGATCGAGGTGCTGTCCTGTTCGCCCGGCTTTCGCCAGTCGGTGGCCGAGATGACGCTGGCCATGATGCTGGCCGCGGGCCGCGGGCTGGTCGAGGAACACAGCGCCTTTGCCACTGGCACCGAACGCTGGCTGGATGACCGGGCCGAGGGTGATTTTACGCTCTACGGTCAGCGCGTCGGGTTTATAGGCTACGGGCAGATCGCGCAGGAAACGCACCGGCTGCTGGCACCCTTTTCGCCGCAGGTGATGGCCTATGATCCGTTCCTTGCCGAGGACATGACAGGCGTCGAACGCACCGACCTCGACACGCTGGTGGCGCACTGCCGCGTGGTTGTCGTCGCCGCCGTCCCGTCCGACGACACGCGCGGATTGCTGAGCGCGGAGCTGATCGCACGGCTACAACACGGCGCGCTGGTGGTGCTGATCAGCCGGGCGTGGTGCGCCGATTTCGACGCGCTGACCGCCGCCGCGCGGGCCGGGCGCATCCGGGTGGCCACGGATGTCTACCCGGACGAGCCGTTGGCGGCAGACGATCCGATCCGTGACGGGCGCAACATGATCCTGTCGCCGCACCGCGCCGCAGCCGTGCCCGGCGGGCGGCAACTGATCGGCGAGATGATCCTCCACGACGTCCGCGCAATCCTGGAGGGCGCGCCGGAACGGCAACTCAAACCGGCGGACCCCGGTATGGTCCGGGGCCTTGTCGCGGCGCAACAGCAGATGAACGCGATGCCGAACACCTGAACGCAGGGGCAAATGGCGATCCCTGAAGGACTCGAACCCTCAACCTGCTGATTAGAAGTCAGCTGCTCTATCCAGTTGAGCTAAGGGACCGCTGGCCTTGTCATGCCGCAGCCTGCCGCACAGCGCAAGCGTTCAGAGGGGCCGGGTCATAAAAACGCTCAGGGGATCCAGCACATAGTCGCCAAAGGGCGGGCACCCCTCAAAGCCGTGCGCAGCGTACAGCGCGCGGGCGGCGGAGAATGCGTCGGCCGACCCCGTCTCGAGGCTGAGACGCGTCAGACCTTGCGCGCGGGCGGCGTCCATCAGGGCGGCCAGCACCGCACGCGCAACGCCCCGCCCCCGCGCCTCTGCCGCCGTGTGCATCGACTTTAGCTCGCCATGGCCGGGGGCGATCACCGCCAATGCACCGACGCCCAGCACGATATCCCCGGCGCGGGCCGCAAACAGCGACACGTCGCGCGCCAGCAGCGTGTCGGGCGTCATCACATGGCAGCTGTCTTCGGGCGAGGTCGCGCGCATCAGCTCAAAATGCCGCGTCAGCAGCGCGGCGACATCCGGGCTCGCAGGCGTGTCGGGGGCGACCGTTAGTGCGTCCATGCCCCACGCCGGTTGGTGGCAAAGTTGTCGCCATAGCCGCCGGGGCGGATGTTGGGCTTGCGCTTGTTCGGCTCTTGCACGACCGCGTCGATCCCATGCTCCTTAGCGTAATCCAGCGCGGCGTCCTTGGTGTCGAACGTCATGCGCACCTGGCTTTGCGTATCGGCGGACGAGGTCCAGCCCATCAGCGGGTCCACCGCGCGGGCCGAGGCGGGCGCATATTCCAGCACCCAGTGCTTGGTCTTGGCCGTGCCGGACGACATTGCCGTCTTTGCAGGCTGGTAGATGCGTGCGCGCATGATCTCGCTCCTTGATCGCTGGAGGATATATGGAAAATTCAGCCGCCCCTCGCAAGACGCGATTTGTCTCAGATGCGCGCGACACCATATGCAACGGTATGACATGGCACGCCGCACCCCACCTCGACTGGGTCCTGACCGAAGGCCGGTACATGGACGACATAAACGCCATGTTCAAAACGCTGGGCGCGCGCATGGCGGCACAGGGCGCGCCGTTCCAGCGGGTCCGCTTTGGGATGCGCACCGTTCATCCGCTGGTCACGGCGATCAGTGCCGTCTGGGACGCCAACCCCGACAACATGCTGGAATTTCAGGCCACCCACGGCATCGAACAGCGCAGTTCCTATGTCGGCAGCCCGATGGAGACGATCACCGAAACCGGCGCGCCCTTGCGCGAACGGCTCGACGGACCGCTGCGCGACGGTGCCCACCTGGTGCTGCACGAGATGAAGGCGCAGGGCATCGTGGACTATTACGGCCTGCCCGCACCTTTTGCCCACAACGCACGGGGCGGGATCGTGGCCGTGGGCACCGCGCGGCCCGGCGGGTTCACCGATCATGACATCGCTGAGGTGCACAGGCTGGCCAACGGCCTTGCCCCGGTGCTCGAGGCCTATGCCGCCAGCTACATGGCGCGCGCCATCGCCACCAGCTATCTGGGCCCGCGCACCGGCCAACGCGTGCTGGACGGTCAGATCACCCGCGGCGATATCGAGGCGATCGAGGGCGCGATCCTCTTTTCCGACATCCGCGGCTGGACCGCACTCAACGCCACCCGCCCTGCGACCGAGGCGCTGGAGGTCGCCAACCGCTATTTCGAGGTGATCTCGGACGCGGTGGAGAACAATGGCGGCGAAATCCTCAAGTTCATGGGCGACGGCGTGCTGGCCCTGTTCCCGTCCGACGGCACACCAGAGGGACATGTGACCGCCTGCCGCCAATCCGTGGCCGCCGCCCACGCCGCCCACGGCATCGCCGCGCTTGCGGACCTGTCGGTGCCCTTTGGCATCGGCATCCATTATGGCGAAGTGCTCTATGGCAATGTGGGCGCTCGCGCGCGGCTGGATTTCACGATCCTCGGCCAGGCGGTCAACATCGCCTCCCGGGTCGAGGCGTGCTGCCGCCGGCTGGACCAATCCGTCCTCATCTCGGAAACGGTGGCCGATGCCCTGGGCCCCGGCCCTGTTCCGGTCAGCACCGAATCGATCAAGGGGTTGGACACGCCGATGCGCCTGTTCGCTCCTGCCACGATCTGACAGCACCGCCCTTGCGCGTGCACGCGTCTGCGCCACATTAGCCGCATGGCCAATACACACACCGATTCTCAGGACACATTCCTCGCCAACCCGGCAGAGGATGTGCGCACCCGCCTCAAGCTCGAGGGCGGCAAGCCACTCACCATGCAGACCGAGTTCAAGCCCGCAGGTGACCAGCCCACCGCAATTGCCGAGCTGAGCGCGGGCGTCAACAGCGGCGACCGCGATCAGGTCCTGCTGGGCGCCACCGGCACAGGCAAGACCTACACCATGGCCAAGGTGATCGAGGAAACGCAGCGCCCCGCCATCATCCTTGCCCCGAACAAGACGCTAGCCGCGCAATTATACGGCGAATTCAAAGGGTTCTTTCCGGAAAACGCGGTCGAGTATTTCGTCAGCTACTACGATTACTACCAGCCCGAAGCCTATGTGGCCCGGTCCGACACCTATATCGAGAAGGAATCCCAGATCAACGAACAGATCGACCGCATGCGCCACTCGGCCACGCGGGCGCTTCTGGAACGTGACGACGTGATCATCGTGGCTTCCGTCTCCTGCATCTACGGCATCGGGTCGGTCGAGACCTACGGGGCCATGACGCAGGACCTCAAGGTCGGCAAATCCTACGACCAGCGCCAGATCATGGCCGACCTCGTCGCCCAGCAATACCGCCGCAACGATCAGGCGTTCCAGCGCGGGTCCTTCCGGGTGCGCGGCGACAGTCTCGAGATCTTTCCCGCCCACCTCGAAGACCGCGCGTGGAAGCTGTCCTTCTTCGGCGAGGAACTGGAGTCGATCACTGAATTCGACCCCCTCACCGGCGAAAAGGCCGGCAGCATGGAGCATATCCGCGTCTACGCCAACTCCCACTACGTCACGCCCAAGCCGACCATGAACCAGGCCGTGATCAACATCAAAAAAGAGCTCAAACAGCGCCTCGACCAGCTGGTGAACGAGGGCAAACTGCTGGAGGCGCAGCGCCTCGAGCAGCGCACCAATTTCGATATCGAGATGCTGGAGGCCACAGGCGTCTGCAACGGGATCGAGAACTACTCGCGCTATCTCACGGGCCGCGCCCCCGGTGAGCCGCCCCCCACCCTGTTCGAGTTCATCCCCGACAACGCCATCGTGTTTGCGGACGAATCTCACGTCTCCGTCCCCCAGATCGGCGGCATGTACAAAGGCGACTACCGCCGCAAATTCACCCTCGCCGAACACGGCTTCCGCCTGCCGTCCTGCATGGACAACCGCCCCCTCAAGTTCGAGGAATGGGACGCGATGCGCCCCCAATCCGTCTTCGTCTCCGCCACGCCCGCGTCGTGGGAGATCGAGCAATCGGGCGGCGTGTTCACCGAACAGGTCATCCGCCCCACCGGCCTTCTGGACCCGCAAGTCGAAATCCGCCCCGTGGAAATGCAGGTCGACGACCTGCTCGACGAGGTGCGTAAGGTTGCCGCCGACGGCATGCGCACCCTCTGCACCACGCTGACCAAACGCATGGCCGAGGACCTCACCGAATACATGCACGAACAGGGCATCCGCGTGCGCTACATGCATTCGGACATCGACACGCTCGAACGCATCGAGATCCTGCGCGACCTGCGACTGGGTGCCTTTGACGTGCTGATCGGCATCAACCTGCTGCGCGAGGGGCTCGACATCCCCGAATGCGGACTCGTGGCCATTCTGGACGCGGACAAGGAAGGGTTCCTGCGCTCCGAGACCTCCCTCGTCCAGACCATCGGCCGCGCGGCCCGCAACGCTGACGGGCGCGTGATCATGTATGCCGACAAGATCACCGGATCGATGGAACGCGCGCTTGCCGAAACCAACCGCCGCCGCGCCAAGCAGATGGCCTATAACGAGGAACACGGGATCACCCCCGAGACGGTCAAAAAGAACGTCGAGGATGTGCTGGCCGGCCTCTACAAAGGCGACGTCGACATGAACCGCGTCACCGCCAAGGTCGACAACCCGATGGCCGGCGGCAACCTGCAGGCGGTGCTGGACGGGTTGCGCACCGACATGCGCAAGGCCGCCGAGAACCTCGAGTTCGAAGAGGCCGCACGCCTGCGGGACGAGGTCAAGCGGCTGGAGACGGTGGACCTAGTTGTGGCGGATGATCCATTGGCACGGCAATACGCGGTGGAGAAGGCCGTGGACGATGCGCAGAAGGCGAGCGGGCGGTCAACGGCTGGGCGGGCTGGGCAAAGGGGTGGGAATGTGAAGCGGCGGAAGCGGTAGACTTTAAAAGACCGCACGTGGGGTGGAGTTGAGCTTCTGCATCTCTTCCCAAAACTCTTGCTGCTCCAACAGCTTCCGAACCTTCTTAATGTAATAGACGTCGCAATAAGCCACGTCTGCCAACCGGAGGGCGTCTCTCCTGAGATCAAAGATAGCGGGCCCACAGAGGAAAAACGTTGCCGCGTAGTTTGTTTCCAGCTCCTCGATAGTGGGTGGTATGTTTGCAACCTCAGTTTCCGTTGCAAAAAGCTGAAAATACTTACTCACTGCATTCTCTGAGTGATGTTCTTCTGATATGTGCCCCGCCTCATGTGCCAAAATAAAATTGCATATCTTACACCCTCTATCAGCGTTGTCAAAAAGCTGTTTTGGGGCGACCAAAACAGTGAGCTCATCCAGAGCGTTTGTCGACGCTTTAAGGATTGATCTGTCGTGAAGTTTTATTCGAACTTCAGGAATGTCTGCTGCAGCATCGCGCCAAAAGTCACTGGCTTTGAAAAACTTTCCGTCCGGCACATACGCCCTGCGAAAACTGACCGTGTTACGGTACAGCCCTGCAGCTTTCTTTGGACAAATCCGAAGCGGTGATTTTCTGTTCATGATTCACTTACGCGTTACTTTGTCACTTTGGTAGCACACCACCACCCGCAACAGGAAGGTGTTTAATAGGGCAGGCCACAAAGAATTGCGAAAGTACTCGCGGCTGCTACGAGATGATGTAGACGGAAGCCAAATTCTGCCTCGCCACCTGCGCCACTAAGCCCTCTTAGCTCCGGCACTTGCCAGCCATCGCAAAACTGATTTGTAATTCAATTCGATGCGTAGGGTGGGCAATCTGCCCACCATCCCCCACCACAACCGTACCCATGGTGGGCAGATTGCCCACCCTACTCTCCAAACGTGCCTTCCAACACGCGGCCACGCCATTCCGGCCCGACCCGACCCAACCGCATATCCCGATGGATCGACGAATGCGGCCACTCCACGGCCCGCGTCACGTGCCCGTGCTTCACCGGGTTGGCCCAACAATACGAAACATGCGCGTCGTAATCCGCCTCATCCCGAATGGCATGGTCCCAAAACCGGCGTTGCCACACACCCGTCTCGCGTTTGCGCACCTTGCTCCAACTGCGCGCTGCGTCTGACCAACCGACCGACTGAAACGTGCCTTGATCTTGCGCCAGCGGCTGGAAAAGTCCGCATCGCCCGGCGGCAAGGTCCAGACCGCGTGCAGATGGTCCGGCAAAACAACGATGGCATCCGTTTGAAACGGCTGTTCGCAATGGGTGGCCGCATAGACGGCGCGCAACGCATCTATGTGCGAGACCAGCAAGTCGCCACCACGATGCGCGAGCTTGACGGTAAAGAAATAGGTCGCGCCCGGTATGCGCAGTCGGCGGTAATGGCTCATGCCCTCAACATCCCGAGCCATGGTTAATTCCTGGTGTAGGATGGGCAACATTGCCCATCTCGCGTCGCCTTCACACGCGCGATCAATTGCCCTACCTTCACGCTCATGCCGCTCACCGCCTTCGATCACGTCAATGTCCTGACCTCCAACCTCACCGCCATGCAACAGTGGTATGCCGAGGTGCTGGACCTGCACGCAGGGCCGCGCCCGCCCTTCGACATTCCCGGGGCCTGGCTCTATCTGGGCGACACGCCCGTCGTGCATCTGGTCGCGGTGGACAACGCGCCCACGGGCTATGACGGCGTCCGGCTGGAGCATGTGGCGTTTCGCGGGCAGGGCTACGCGGCGTTTCGTGAAACGCTGAGCCAACACGGGATCGAACCGCGGCTGGGCCACGTGCCGGGCACCGAGATCGTGCAGGTCAACATCCACGACCCCGATGGCAACCACATCCATGTGGACTTTGACCTGAGCACGGAGCCCGCATGATGCGCGTCGCCGCCCTCCTGCTGCTGGCAGCCCCGGCCCACGCCTGGGAGTTTTCGCCCGCGCCCATCTGCACCCTGGCCCACGCCGAAGGTGCGGCCGACATGACGGTCACCTATGACCACGCCACCCAGCTTTACGCCATCGCGGTCACCAGCGCCGAAGGCTGGCCGGGCGCGCCTGCCTTTTCCATCCGCTTTGACGGGGCACAGCCGAACACCATCTCGACCACCCGCCACAGCACCGACGCCAACACGCTCACTGTCACCGACAGCGGCTTTGGCAACGTGCTTGACGGGTTGGAGTTCAACAGCACCGCTACCGCATTCACGCAAACGGCGGCGGTCACGATGTCGCTCGACGGGGCGGCGGGCCCGGTGCAACAATTCCGCGCCTGCGCCAGCGCGATCACATCCTAGGATCAGAAGTCGAAGATATCGTCGAGCATGTCGGCAAACCCGCCCCGGCGTTTCTTCTTCTTGCGGCGGGGGCCTTCGCTGTAGGTTTCTTCCTCGTAATACTCAGGTTCCGCCTGCATCTGTTGCCGCGGCGGAGGCGGCGTGTAGGCGGCGGAGCGCTCGATGATCTTGTCCAGCTCACCCCGGTCCAACCAGACGCCCCGACACCGCGGACAGTAGTCGATCTCGACCCCGTTGCGATCCGCGATCACAAGTGCGGTTCCGTCGATGGGACATTGCATGGCTTGACCTCCGTTGCGTTTGGCAACCCTCTACATGGGGACGCCGGGCGCAAATGCCAGTCACCAGTGACGGGTTGCCGCGTCCCCTTTGACGATGCCCGTCAGGTTCGGCGTGACCCAGCCGCCGTAGAAGTCGCCGGGCTGCGGCGTCACCAGCGCCTTGCCGACCCGGCAGGCGTCCATGAGGCCGGGGTAAAACGCCAAATACCCCTCCAGCGCGGTGAAACGTTGGGTCGGGCGCGCATAGCTCCAGGCGGCGGCCTTGGCCACGGTGTCGCCCGCCGTGACGGTCCAGTAGGACGCCGTTCCCTTCCACTCGCAGAACGACCGGCCCGGGGCCGCCGTCAATTCGGCCAGCACGTCGTCCGGCGGGATGTAATAGGTGGGCGCGTGGTGCGTCTCCAACACCCGCAACGCAGCAGTCGTGCGCGCGACAACAACGCCGCCAAGCTCCACACAAAGCAGCTGCGGCACCTGCTCCAGCGCCGGAGGGCGGGGATAGGACTGAACGTTTTCGACCTGCAATTCCATGACCCGCCACATAACGCAGCACGGCCCCACGACCAGCCTAACCAATTGTTAACCAAGCCCGGCGCAGATTTACCGCACCTTAAGGAGCGGAATGTTGCGCCTCACCCTCACCCTTGGTGCCCTCATGTGGGCAACAACCGCCGCCGGGGGCGCATGGCTGCGCGAGGAAGGGACGGCGTTCGTCGCCTCCTCGGTGCTGCAAGGGTTGGACGGGCACAGCGACACAGCACTCTATGCCGAATACGGGCTGCGACCCAAGCTGACACTGGGGATCAAGGCGGACGCCAACATGATCGCGGGCCAGGTGAGTGGCGGGTCCGGCTTTGCCTTTGTCCGCCTGCCGATCAATACGGGCGACCGGCCGTACAAGCTGGCCTACGAGATCGGCTTGGGCGCCACACTCGGGACCAAAACGGATCCCCTGCTGCGCACCGGCCTCAGCTATGGGCGCGGGCTCAAGTGGCGCGAGAAATACGGTTGGTTCGCCATGGATTTTGCAGTGGAATGGTCATTCGGTGAGCTGCCGCATACGGTCAAACTCGACACGACCCTGGGCATGGGTCTCACCGACACGACCAAGCTGATGATGCAGGTCTTTGTCAGCAGCGCGGGCGATGACACCAGCCTCACCCTCGCCCCGTCGCTGATTTGGCAACCGCGCCCGCAAAGGCCCAGCTACCAGATCGGGCTGGAGGCCGAACAGGGCGACATATCGCTCCGGCTCGGCCTCTGGCAGGAGTTCTAGTTGTCCATCCGCACCGTCGCACGGATGGAGCCGCGCACGGGCGTGCCCCATTCCAGCGTGAACCGGTCCTCGTCGGGGCCATTGCGGCCCCGGGCCACCGGTGCCTGAAACTGTTTGACGTTGGACGAGTTGCGAATGTCACCCGTGGCCACCACCGCATCGATGAACCGGCAGAACCCCTCGAAGGGCAGGCGCTTGTCGGTGTCCACCGTCCAGGTCTGTGCATTGGAATTCTGTGTGAAATCAATGTGTAACGGGTTGTGTGCCTGTTCGCTGACGTTGTGGTAGGAATTGCCGGCGAAATACACGTCCTTGTCCTTGCTGTGATCCAGATCGGCAAAGCTGGTGTCGACCGTCTCCGCCCGCGTGATCGACCCGTTGATGCTGCGGAACCGGTTGCCCGTCACCGTCACACCGTTCAGGAAATGCCCGGCGGCAAAGGGTTTGACCACGATATAAGTGAACCACGGTGCCACATCGCCGCTCAGGTACACGTTGTTGGCAATGGTGAGCGAGCTGAACGAAAAACCACCCGTAAACGCCGGGGTCGGGTCCCGCTCGTTCGTCCACTCGACAAAGCAGTTGTCGATGTAGTTCCCGGTGATCATCGTGGCGGAAAAGTTCTCCTGCAGGATGATACCCGCCGTCCGCACACCGTTGGGCACGTTGTCCCCCTGAAAGAAGTGGTTGCCCGCGATCAGGTGGTTCTGCCCGCCCATGACGGCCCAGTGACGGAACCGGGTGGCCCGGCAATCCTTCAGCTTCACGTCGTTGGCGTTCACATTGAAACCGATGCTGACGCGGTCGGCGACATCCAGCGGCTCTTCGGCCGACAGGAACTGGCACCGGTTGATCAGCATGCCCTGACAGCCCTCACCGATGGAGGTGATGCCGCGATCCTTGGGCCGGCTAAAATAGCAGTCCTGAAATTCCTTCACCGGGCCGCCAGGCGACAGCATCACAGCGCTGCACTTGCTGTTACACTGAAACTCGATGTCGCTCATGATGAACAGCGACAGGCTGGCAAAGCCCGAGAAATCCAGCAGATAGTCGAACCGCAGAAAGGTGTAATTCTGCGTGCCCTCCGCGTCATGCAGCGGCGCGTTCAGCTCGATCTCCTGCGCGCCGACATTTTTGCTGCGCACATAGATCTCACGCCCCACTCCGGTGCCCTGCACCAGCGCCCCGACGGGGATGTTGGCCACGTTGCTCACATTGGTCAGCTTGCGCGCATTCGACGCCGAATAGGTGGCCTGGCTGGTCGCCACAGCGGTGGACCAGCCGTCGCCGACCGCCTCGATCTGCCCATTCTTGACCACACGCCGCGTGGCAAAGGTGGTGCGGTTGGGCACCGTGGCCTGCATGTCGATCGGCTCGGTCAGCGCGATGCGGCGGCCTTCCATGTCGAGGCTTTCGTGATCGGAATTGTTCAGCAGCGCCTGAAACGCCTTCTTGAAGCCCATCACCTCGTCGCCAAAGGCGTCGATATAGGTTGGAAGGCTGTAGTTCTTGCGGATCAGCAGCATGCGATTGTCGGGCATGCTCACCGTGCCTTCGAACCGGACCGCGTTGTTGAACGCCACATCGTTGTTCAGCCGGAACGTCCCTTCGGGCACCAGCACGGTCCGCCCGTTGGCAGCCGCGTCCGCCGCGTCAAAGGCTGCACTGTCATCGGTCGTCCCGTTACCCACCGCGCCATAGTCACGGACATCCACCACAGACAGCAGGTCGCTCAGAAAGACCGAAGAGATATCCTCGATCACCAGATCGTCGATCCGGACCACGCCACCATTCGGTCCCGTCAGGTCGAGGCCGAAGTGGCCGTAAACCGGCTCCGATCCCCAGACAAGATCAACACCGCTGCGGTTGCCGGCGCCGACAATGGCCGACACCTCGACCACGGACCCGTAAGTCGTCAGCGTCACGGAATCGCCTGTGGTGTCCAACCCGCCCACCGACGATCCGTTGGAGCGCGCCGCATAGCCCGCAATCCGCACCGAAGGCAGGTTGCCCGCAATCGCCTTGATCCGCGCCGTGATGCGCAGATAGCAGCCCGGCAACAGGGGCGTTTGCCCCATATACCGCAGCCGCGTGGTGCCGGACGTCTTTTGCACCTCCAGACAGCCGCCAAAATCCTGATCCGCCGGGACAAAGGCCGCGTTGGACGCGTTTTCATAAGTGTCCGAGCCCGGGGTGCCATCACCGCTTGACCAGACATCCAGACCGTTTGCAAAGGCCGGCGGCATCAGCAGTACGCCATCAGTGATCGCTTTGTTCATCCCAAAATCCCTTTTGTCACAGAGGTGTGGCGCGCAGATATCGCCGCCTGTCGCACCCAAAGCCGGAGACCCGGCCATCGCGGGAGGTGGAAGTATCAACAAGGCGTTAACGGGACGTGAGACCAGCGTGCGTTGCGGGTGCCCGGGGGTAAGCCATCTTGGGCTCGGCATGGTTGCGCAAACAGGCGCATTTTCATGCAACTCAACCCCCGCCCGTACGTCAATTCGTTGGAATAGTCTTGCTTTCCACACTGCGCATGGGGATGCTCTGCCGTGTCACGGGGTTGGCGCAGCCGGGGTTCAAAATGTGAACCACACGGCGGTGCCAGGAATTTAATGATTACGATATTCGTATTGCACGTTGTGCTATTCTCCAGCGTTGCTCTGGCGCTGACGATACTGCCCCGTCCGACGCGGGCAGTCAGTTTCTACGCCTACATGTCAGTGATCCTGCTGGTGGGCGGCTTTCTCGGGAATGCCTATTCCCTGCCGATATCCGACAGCGTCACCGTCAGCGGCGGCAACCTCGCCTATGGCGCCTTCATGCTGACAGCGGTCCTGTTCGTTCTGGCCGAACGGGACGTGTTCATCCTGCGCCGCCTGATCGTTCTGGTGATTGGCGTCGATGCGTTCAACATCCTGCTCTCGCTCCTCATCACGCAAACCATCGGCACATCCGGCACGATCAACCCCCATGACACGCCGTCCGCCCTGTTCGAAAACGCCATCCCGCTGATCGTGCTGGGCGGCGTGCTGATCATCCTCGAACTCGGCCTGATGCTGTTCCTTTTCGAATGGATCAAGCGCCTGAACCCGCCGCAAATGGTGGTGCGCGTGGCCTATATGGTGATCTTCGTGGCGGTGCTCTGCTTTGACGGGATCGCGTTCCCGCTGATCGCCTTCGGCACCGCGCCCGAGATCGTCGCGATCGTCATAGGCGGCTTCAACGGCAAGCTTCTGACCGCTTTGGCCTACAGCTGTGCCGTGCTGGCCTTCATGTTGCTGATGCCCCGCCGCTTTGCCGCCTATCTGGATGCGCGCGTGCTCAACTGGCGCACAGTGCAATCGTCCAGCAGCGAAATCATCCGTGACCTCGAACAAAGGGACGCCGAACTGACACAGACGCAATCGCGCATCCTGCACTCCGCCGAACTGGCCGGTCTGGGCTACGCGATTTACGATCCGCATGCCGGGCAGGTCGTCGAATGCGACGAAACCTACGCCCGGATGCATGGCATGACCGCCCACGACCTCACCACGCTGGACGTCAAAAACGGCATCATCGCCAAACTGATCCGCGACGACAACAGCGACAAGAGTGCAGCACTGATCGACAAGCTGGAGCACGGCGAAACCGTCACCGAAGAGCTGCGCCACGTCCGTCCCGACGGCGAGGTCCGGTCGCTGCGCAAGGTCTTTACCCCGATCTATCCCGACGGGCGGACAGACCACCTCTACGAAGTGGTCGGGCAGGACGTGACCGAAACCCGGCAGCTACAGGAACGCCTGTTCCAGTCCCAGAAAATGGACGCCATCGGCAAGCTGACCGGCGGCGTCGCCCACGACTTCAACAACCTGCTGGCCGTGACGCTGGGCAACCTCGAACTGTTGCGCGACGAACTGACCGACGAGGATCACAGGGAACTGGTGCAAAACGGGATCACCGCAACGCTGCGCGGGGCCGAACTGACGAAAAACATGCTCAGCTTTGCCCGTCAGGCGCCGCTGAACGCGACCATCGTCGACCTCAACGAGATTGTCCGCGCGTCCAAGAAATGGATCAGCCGCACCCTGCCCTCAACCATCGAGGTCAACACTGTGCATGCCCCCGACCTTTGGCCGATCAGGATCGACGCCGCCTCCACCGAAAGCAGCCTGCTCAACCTCATCGTGAACGCCCGCGACGCGATGCCTGACGGCGGTACGCTCACCATCTCCACCACAAATGTGGCGATCGAGGACGGCTCCGAGGAGGCAAGCACGCTCGACCTCGCCCCAGACCGCTACGTCATGCTCAAGGTCGCTGACACCGGCGAAGGCATTCTGCCCGAAAACATCAAACGCATCTTCGATCCGTTCTTTACCACCAAACGGGTCGGTGTGGGCTCGGGGCTGGGTCTGTCGATGGTCGACGGCTTCATGCAGCAATCCGGCGGTGCCGTGCGCGTCACGTCCGATCCGGGGGCGGGCACGACGTTCCGCTTGTTCTTTGTCGCCGCCGAGGCACAGCCGGCGCAGGACGCAAAAGCCGCCACCGCGCCCATGCGCGCAGATGACGTCAAGGACGCGAAAATCCTGCTGGTGGAAGACAATGTGGACGTCCTGCACGCCCTGCGCCGCACGCTGGAGAAAAACGGCTACCGCGTGCGATATGCCTTCAGCGGGGACGAGGCATATGCCGCCTTTCAGGCCAACCCGGAGATTGACCTTCTGGTCACCGACATCGTGATGCCCGGCAAATTGCAGGGCAATGATCTGGCTGACGCGTTGCGTGTCACGCGCTCCGATCTGCCGGTGCTGCTCATGTCCGGCTATGCCAGAGAAGAAGCCAGCCAAACCGCGGACACGCACGCCACCGACACACGGTTGATGAAACCCGTGCAGCGCGACGATCTGCTGCGTGCCGTGCGCCATGCGCTGGTGCGGCAGCCCGACTAAGCGCAGGCCAACCCGTCAGGCAGCGACGCCCGGCGCCTCAAGGAACTGAACGCCCGAGATTTTCCAGCCGGCATCCGTCTGCGTCATCGAATAGGCCAGCAGGTGGATCGCACCTTCGGCATCTTCGATCTGCACCGTCTGCACAAACCGCCCGCCTTCTTCGCGCAGGTCGAGGAACGTCACGTCTGCGGGCCGCCACACCATCGGATAGCCGCGCCGTACCATGACCCCGAAATTCTCCGGCGTGCGGAACATCAGCTGGATCGAGGGTGCAGCAAAGGTAAAGGCCTCCTCGAAATCATCCGCCTTGAACGCCTCGATCTGGCCCGAAATCACGCCCTCGATGTCGCGATCCTGCGCCATGGCGCCCATGGCGAACCCGATGGCAAATACCAGCCCTGTAATCCATACCCGCATCGTCGTCCTCCGGTCAATGTGACCTGAAGGGTAGGTCATCTCGTAGGATGGGCAATATTGCCCATCCTACACCAGCTCACCCGCCAGTGCCCAGTCGATCAACGCGATGGTCTCATCCACACCGTATAGCGCGATGAACCCGCCAAAGCGCGGCCCCTGGCTCGCACCCAGCAGCACCTCGTACAGCGCCGTGAACCAGCCCCGCAGCGGGTCGAACCGGTCGCGCCCCACGGCGTAGACAACCCCTTGCAGCGCCTCGTCCTCCAGCGGCCCGTCATAGGCGACCAGCTCCGCGCGCAGCGCCTCGATCGCCTGCCGCTCGGCCTCTGTCGGCAGGCGGTACACCTTGGCGGGCTTCACGAAGTCATTGTAGTAGGCCACCGCATGCCCCACCGCCCGGTCCATGCCGGGATGCGTGTCCGGCCCCGTGCCGGGCGCATAGCGCTGGATAAAGCCCCACAGCGTGTCTTTGCTTTCGGCCTGTGACACCGACGCGAGGTTCAGCAGCATGGCAAACGGAACCACCATGTCACTCTGGGGCACATCACCGCTGTGAATATGCCAGACCGGGTTGGCCGCCTGCGCCTTGTCATCCTGCCCCGCATAGGCGCGCAATTGCTGGTGATACTCGTCCACCGCCTTGGGGATCACGTCAAAGAACATGCGCTTGGCCGTCTTGGGCTTTTGATACATGAAATACGACAGGCTCTCGGTGCTGGCATAGGTCAGCCACTCGTCGATGCTCACCCCGTTGCCGGACGATTTGGAGATTTTCTGCCCCTGATCGTCCAGAAACAGCTCGTACGAGAAATGGTTCGGCGGGCGTGCGCCCAAAGTCCGGCAAATCGCGTCGTAGATCTTTTCGTTGGTGGCGTGTTCCTTGCCGTACATCTCGAAATCGACACCCAACGCCGCCCATCGCGCCCCGAAATCCGGCTTCCACTGCAGCTTTACGTTCCCGCCGGTGACGGGCAGCGTCCATTCCTTGCCCGTCTCGTCGTCAAAGGTGACAGTACCGTTCGCCGCATCCACATGCTTCATCGGCACGTACATCACCCGGCGGGTCTCGGGATGCAGCGGCAGGAAAATCGAATAGGTCTCGCGCCGCTCTTCGCGCAGGGACTTGAGCATGATCGCCATCAGATCGTCATACTTCTCCGCACAGCGCATCAGCACCTCGTCGAACTGCCCCGACGCATAGAATTCCCGGGCCGAAATGAACTCGTACTCAAACCCGAACGTGTCCAGAAACCGCCGCAACATCGCATTGTTGTGGTGGCCAAAGCTTTCATGCGTGCCAAACGGGTCGGGCACATCCGTCAGCGGGCGCTGCAAATGCTGTTCCAGCACCTCGGGGTTGGGCACGTTGCCCGGCACCTTGCGCATCCCATCAAGGTCGTCGGAAAAACACACCAGCTTGGTCGGGATGTCCGAGATCGCCTCGAACGCGCGGCGCACCATGGTGGTGCGCGCCACCTCGCCAAAGGTGCCGATATGCGGCAACCCCGACGGACCGTACCCCGTCTCGAACAGCACATACCCCTTGTCCGGCGGCGCCTTTTCGTAGCGTTTCAGCAGCCGCCGCGCCTCTTCGAACGGCCAGGCTTTGCTCGTCATCGCAGCGTCACGGAAATTCGACATGGGGCTGTCCTGTATCTGGGCCCGGCACCATGCCGCGACCACGTACATCGCGCAGGCGTCGCGCGATCCGGGCTTACCTATTGCGGGCCGTGCAAGGCGTCAATATTGAGGGGCAAACGCCGTTGATCAGGAACGCCGCCCATGTCCGAGCTCGAAAACCTTTCCCTCACCGCGCAGGATGCGCTTGTCGCCGTCATGGTGGCCGTCTCCGCCTCGGACGAGGACATCCGCACAGCCGAACTGGTCAAGATCAACTCCGCCATCAACATGCTGCCGGTGTTTGCCGATTTCGACGCCGACCGCCTGCCGGTGGTCAGCCAGGTCGTGTTTGACCTGTTCGAGCAGGAAGACGGGCTCGACGCGCTCTTTGGCCTCGTGCGCGAGGCGCTGCCCGAACGCCTGTTCGAGACGGCTTACGCGCTGGCCTGCGACGTCGCCGCCGCCGACGGCACGCTGGAAGAGGCGGAACTGCGCCTGCTCGAGGAAATCCGCTACGAGCTAAACATCGACCGCCTGCACGCAGCCGCCATCGAACGCGGCGCGCGTGCGCGGCATGTGACGGTCTGAGGAATTTCTGGAAAACACCGACCGCAGGTTAACGTTGCGGGACGATGCGGAACACAGCCGACTGCTGACGCGCCCATACCTGAAAGCGCTGCCAATACTTCATGGTTATCGCTGGCGAGCTTCCAAACCGTCTCAGGCCATCTGATGCTCATATCCCTTTTCCCAAAAACTTCCTAACGCTGCAAAAAACTGATTCCATTAGATTTTCTGCAGCCCGACACTTCCACCTGCAAAAACCCTCATCACAAAAGATAGCAGAGGATTGCTTCAGTCGCAGCACCGAGCACTGCGCGCCCCAAGACGACAATTGTTGAACACCTCACGGTGTCACATCAGCCTCACGAGACTTTGACGCATCTCCGCGTTTTCCCGTTGCATGACTCACGCACGTTTCCTATATGAAACACGCGTCAGCAAGACGGCCATGGGAGAGCGCGGGTCACACCGCCGCCGAAGGAGCAACGCCCCGGAAACTCTCAGGCAAATGGACCGTGTCCGTCGCGCCCCTGTACCGCAAAGGCAACGCTGACAATCTGGAGAGTGGTCGGATGTCACGCACCCGGCCCACCGAAGGAGAAAGCGGCCCGCCCGGCCGTCAAGCTCTCAGGTCACGCGACAGATGGGGACGCCACGCCAGCATGCCGCTGGTGGCGTCCACGTTGCGCGTCACCCGGGAGAAAACCCATGACCCATATCGCCGTCATCGGCGCCGGTATCACCGGCATCACCACCGCCTACGCACTGGCCCGTCGCGGCTTTGCCGTCTCGGTCTTTGACCGCAACCGCTATGCCGCGATGGAGACATCCTTTGCCAATGGCGGCCAGCTTTCGGCCTCGAATGCAGAGGTGTGGACACGCTGGGGCACGATCTTCAAGGGGCTGAAATGGATGCTCAAATCCGACGCCCCCCTGCTGGTGAACCCGCGCCCCAGCTGGCACAAACTCAGTTGGATGGCCGAATTCATGGGCAACATCCCCGAATACGAGCGCAACACGATCGAAACCGCACGGCTCGCCATCGCCGCGCGCGAACACCTCATCGGCTTTGCCAAAGAGGTCGGGTTCGAATTCGACTGCGAACAGCGCGGCATCCTGCATGTCTACAAGACCCAGGGCGAATTCGACCACGCACGCCGCGTCAATGACCTGCTCAGCCAGGCCGGCCTCGACCGGCGCGAGGTCTCCGCGGCAGAGGTTGCGACCATCGAACCGGCCCTGAAAACCGACACGCTCGGTGGCTTCTACACGCACAGCGACTTTACCGGCGACATCCACCGCTACGCCCGCGCGCTCAGCGACGGCTGCGCGCGCATGGGGGTCACGTTCCACTACAAATCCGACGTGACCGATATCCACCACACCGGCAGGGGCGTCCGCCTCGACTGGTCCAACGGTGACGGCGACCAACAGCAGCATTTCGACGGCATCGTGGTCTGCGCCGGCGTCGGCAGCCGCGCCATTGCCGCACATCTGGGCGACCGCGTGAACATCTACCCGGTCAAGGGCTACTCGATCACCGTCAACCTCGACGACGCCCACAGCCAGGCCGCCGCCCCCTGGGTCAGCCTGCTCGATGACGAGGCCAAGATCGTGACCTCGCGTCTGGGCCGCAAACGCTTCCGCATTGCGGGCACGGCGGAATTCAACGGCTACAACCTCGACATCCGCGACGACCGCATCCGCCCCCTGCGCGCCTGGTGCGAAACCTTCTTCCCGGATGTCTCCACCGAACACTGCGTACCCTGGGCGGGCCTGCGCCCCATGCTGCCCTCGATGATGCCTCGCGTCGGCCCCGGTGCCAAACCCGGCGTCTACTACAACACCGGCCACGGCCATCTCGGCTGGACCCTGTCCGCCGCCACCGCCCAAGCCACCGCCGACATCATCGACACAAACCGCATGAAGAACGCCGCCTGAGCGCCCGCATCTTCTTCTGACCGGAAATACCACGGGGGGTCTGGGGGGCTGGCCCCCCAGTCGGTCGCCGCATGCACATACGGCGACATCTCAAGACCCGTAAAGCACCCCCCAGCGCTCGATCAAACGCTGCTGCATCGCTTTGGCGCGCCGGTTCCAGCTGCGCGCACCCTGCGGCGATTCGCGGTTGGCCTTGGAAATCCGGCTGCGCGTCTTCTCGTCCGCACAAAAGATCGCAAAGGCCAGTTCCGACCCGTCCCGCGCCGTCATATAACCCGCCAGACCCGACACAAAGTTCAGCGTTCCGGTCTTGGCATGCACCTCGATGGGGTGGTTCTTGACCACCCGCCGCTTGGCATCCCGCATCGCAAAGGGTTTGAGGATCGGCCGCAACCCACGCGTCTCGTGCACTTTGACCAGCGCCCGCACCATCCCCTCCGCCGTCATCTTGCTGTCGCCCCCCAGCCCCGAATGATCCACCAGCCGCGTGCCCTGCGCGCCCAGGGCCGAGGCGGCCCAGCGGCTCATCTCGCCCGCCGATGCCTTGAGGCTGGCAACCTTGCCTGTGCGCGCCCGGGTCGCGGACATGCCGACCATCTCGGCCGTCAGGTTGGTGGAAAACCTTAGCATGTCGCGCAGGATCACACGCAGCTCATCGCTTTGATGGGCCACCAGCGCGGTGCCCGCAGGCGCGCGCGCCACGACCTTTGGCGCCTTGAGCACGATGCCCTGCGCCCGCATCAGCGTCTGAAACACGTCGCCCGCATAGAGCGCGGGCTTGCGCACCGGCAACCAGCGCGCCCCGCCCCCACCCAGCGCCCGCCGCGACACGGTCCAGTTGTCGGTCCGCCCGCCATCGCTGTAGGTGTAGACCGGCAGGTTGCGATCCGCGATCTGCATCTTGGAGGAATACACCGCAGGCCGGTACCGGTCCGACCGCGCGTCCATCGTCACGCCATAGCCATTGCCCGAACGTTTCCACTCGAAATGCACGCGGTTGAAATTCAGCGCGATGCCCGACACCGCCGGGCTGTAGCCCACGTGATCCGGCTGGCCGCTGTCGATTGTCTTGGCATAGGGCAACACGCCCTCGGCCACCTTGAAGTCCCCGCGCACCTCGCGGATGCCCTTGTCCTTGAGCGCTTGCGCCAGTGCCGCCAGCGCATTGGTGTCCAGCGTCGGATCACCACCGCCCACCAGCACCAGATCACCGCTGACCACACCATTGGCCACTGACCCGGTCGCCACCACCCGGGTCACAAACCGGTGCGTCGGTCCCAGCGCGCTCAGCGCATAAAGCGCGGTGACCGCCTTGGCCACACTTGCGGGCGGTGTGCCGACCTTGCTGTTGATGCCCTCCAGCATCTTGCCGGTACGCGGGTCGGCCACCGCATAGACAACCCGCCCGTTCAGCTGGGCCGCGGCGATGATCGCCTCGGGGTCTGCAACGGCCTTCTTGAAGTGATCGCCGCCCCGCGCCATCGGGCGCAACGAGGCCGTGGGCGGTGCCGCAGCCACAGCGTGGCCCAGCCCGGCCCCCACAAATCCCAAAAACAAACGTCTCGAAACGCTACGCACCATGGCCGTATCTAAGCGCAGCGCGATTCAGCAGACAACAGTGCATTGCCCGCAGCGGATCACTTTTCCGCAGAGCCGCCCCATGCCCCCGCCGCCCGGATCGCGGTGGAGGATTGGCGCGACATGGCGACATTGACAAAACACCACGCCGGCGCGTCCGACCGGCCCAGCAACTGGCTGGCGCGCCCCGAAATCCTGTGACTGCGATAGACCCGTGCCGCCGGGCTCATCCGGGCCGATATCCGGTCCAGCGGACGGGCGATCACACCGACGGGCACGTTTTCCATGATCCAGGTCCAGTCCTGCCAACGGTGGAACTGCGCCAGGTTGTCAGCCCCCATCAGCCACACGAACCGCACCCCGGGATAGCGCGCCTTGAGCTGCGCCAGCGTCTGCGCGGTATAACGCGTGCCCAGCCGCGCCTCGATATCCGTCACGGTCACGCGCGGGTCGCGCATGATCGCCTGCGCCCGCGCCATACGCTGCGCCAGCGGCGCGGGCCCACGGGACTTGAGCGGATTGCCGGGACTCACCAGCCACCACACGCGGGCCAGACCAAACCGTTTCATCGCCTCGCGCGTGATATGCACGTGCCCCTCGTGCGCGGGGTCAAAGGACCCGCCAAGCAGGCCAATGACCTGACCGGGCCGTGCATATGGCGTGCGCCGCATTCCCGGCCTCCCTGCAAAGTGGCCGTGTTATCCGGCGGTTGTGTAATGCTTGTCAACGACCCAAGCCACTAGTCGCAGGGCGCCACAGCGTCACCCACTGCAATGCGGCCCGGTGTGATCACCTCGGCACACCAGCCGCCGTGACCGCGCATGGCGGCGTAGCCGCCGGGGCCAAAGGCGCGCTCCATCTGGCTGCAGGGCGCGCAGATCGTGGTGAGGCGCAGCACGGCATCGCCCACCTGCACCGCGCGCCCCTTGAGACCAGCGAGGTTGAGCCCGCGTACCAGCAGATTGCGACGCAGCATCTCGGGCGGTATGTCGGCACGGCCCAGAAATGACGCGATGGCGGGCAAATGCTCTGCCTGCACCAGTGTCACCGCCCGTTTGCCCGCCCGGGCCCGGTCACCGGTGAGACCCGCCTCTGTGACGTTGACCGCGGGCACGGCCACAATCTCGGCCCCGCGCGCAGGCCGCAGGCCGATCCAGTCCACCGTGCCGGGCTGGGCCCAGCGGGCGATCATGTCGTGCAGGTCACTCACCGTTCCTCGCGGGCGAGCGCGCGTTCTTCCAGCGGGCTGAGGTCGGGCAACCGGTCCAGCGGGTAGTTCGGGTGCAGCTCCCACACCGCGCTGTCCGAGGCCCGTTCCAGCGGGCGCAGCGTCCCACCCGGAAAGGCGCGGGTGCGCAGGGCCAGCACCACGTCCGACAGCACTGCCGGGTTGTCGCGGAAATAGGTGTGGCCAAAGCCGCCCCGCACCCCCTCGACCCGGATGAAATGCACCAGCGCCTGCTTGCTCAGCAAGGCCAACTCACCGGGCAGGAAATCCTCGTCCCGCAACGCGCCCAGCCGTGTCGACCGCGTCAGATAGGCCGACAGGCGCAAGGCACCATCGCTCGGGTTGATGTACATGTTGATCTGCTCGAACGCTTCGGAAAACCGCTCAGCCTGCAACCGCTGACGCACGATCTCCACATCGAGATCGGGCGCCGCCATGATGAACGTCCCGGTCTTGAGCACGACCTTGGGGTGGCGGCCCGAGCCGCGCACCTCTAGGATCAGCTCGCGCAGGGCTGTCGTCACCACATCCGTCCCGCGCGAGTGCGCGATGATGTCGATCTGCGACACCTCCGGTATCTCGCTGAGCATGCGCAGGAATTCCTTGGTATGGTGGACAGAGAACGTGCCCGCGTCCCGATCCCGGAAATAGCCCAGGGGCCCCGCCCCGTTGCCCGCGGGCCAGGTGAACGCAATCGGCACCGCATTGCGCCCGGCAAAGTGCCAGAGGTTCGCGACGGTGGTCAGCCCGTCCTCGAATTCGTTGTTGAAGCCGTGCACGTAGATCAGCAGCTTGTCGTTGCCTGTTTCGCGGATATGAGCCGCGATCGTGTCCTGAAAGACGCGCGTCTGTTCGTCATAAAGGTCCAGCACGCGCGGCAGGTGCCGCAACTCTCCGTCGACGCGTTCATAGGCCAGCGGTGTCCCGTTGAAGCGCACGATCTCTTCGATTTCGGGCACCCAAAGCGACGAGATGTTCTGATCGGAGTCCGCCCGGGTACGCGACAGCAGCTCTTGCCAGTCCAGATCACGCCCGAACCGGACCGTTGCCCGGCCGAACGCCATCGAGGCCGACCGGTCCGCCCCGTATGTGCCCGCCTCCGGCTGGCGGTCCGTCATGAAAAAGATCGACGGGTCCACCGTGCGCAGCGACGCTGGAATGCGGTCTTCGGGATAGTTCAGGCCGGTCCGGTACAGGTTGGGCGGCGGCGCAAGGCCGATGCCCACCTGGCAGGCGGCCAGAAACGCAAGCAGCAGGCTGGCCAAAGCCGCACGGATCATCCTTCGCCTCCTCCTGCAAAAGCCGTTGTTATCACCACCATAGGCGCGCGCCCCGCTTTAGAAAACCCTGCCGCCCGGCGCGGGCATCACGGCGCTGATGCGCATGCCATTGCCCTTGCCCGCCCCGGGCAGTACATGAGCGACAGATGCAACGCAGGGGGACCTTTCCATGGCGGCCTATCAATATGTCTATCACATGTCCGGCGTGTCCAAGACCTATCCGGGCGGCAAGAAATGCTTTGAAAACATCCACCTGAACTTCTTGCCCGGCGTCAAGATCGGCGTTGTGGGCGTGAACGGTGCGGGTAAGTCCACCCTGATGAAGATCATGGCCGGGCTCGACACCGATTTCTCGGGCGAGGCCTGGGTCGCCGAAGGGGCCAAGGTCGGCTACCTGCCGCAGGAGCCCAAGCTGGATGCGTCCCTGACCGTGCGCGAAAACGTGATGCTGGGCGTGGCCGGGAAAAAGGCGATCCTGGACCGCTACAACGAGCTGGCCATGAACTACTCCGACGAGACGGCGGACGAGATGGCCGCCCTGCAGGACCAGATCGACGCCGAAAACCTCTGGGACCTGGACAGCCAGATCGACGTGAGCATGGAGGCGCTGCGCTGCCCGCCGGACGACGCTGACGTGACCACGCTGTCGGGCGGTGAGGCGCGGCGTGTCGCGCTGTGCAAGCTGCTGCTCGAAGCGCCCGAAATGCTGCTGCTCGACGAGCCGACCAACCACCTTGATGCGGAAACCATCGCGTGGCTGCAACAGCACCTGATGGACTACAAGGGCACGATCCTGATCGTCACCCACGACCGCTATTTCCTCGACGACATCACCTCGTGGATCCTCGAGCTGGACCGCGGCAAGGGCGTACCTTGGGAAGGCAACTATTCCTCGTGGCTGGAACAAAAGGCCAAGCGGCTGGCGCAAGAGGCCCGCGAGGACAAGTCACGGCAAAAGACGCTGGAACGCGAACTGGAATGGATGCGGCAAGGCGCCAAGGCCCGGCAGGCCAAGTCGAAGGCCCGGATCAACGCTTATAACGAACTCGCCGATCAGTCCGAGCGGGAAAAGCTCACCCGCGCGCAGATCGTCATCCCCAACGGCCAGCGGCTGGGTGGCAAGGTGATCGAGGTCGAAGGGCTGAGCAAGGCCATGGGCGACAAGCTGTTGGTCGAGGGGCTTGACTTTGCGCTGCCACCGGGCGGCATCGTGGGCGTCATCGGGCCGAACGGCGCAGGTAAATCGACGCTCTTCAAGATGCTGACCGGGCAGGAACAGCCCGATGAGGGCAAGGTGGAGCTGGGCGACACCGTGCAACTGAGCTATGTCGATCAGTCCCGCGATGACCTCAAGGACGGCGAAACCGTGTGGGAGGCGATCTCGGGCGGGGCGGAGATCATCGAGCTTGGGGACGCGCAGGTAAACTCCCGCGCCTACTGCTCGTCCTTCAACTTCAAGGGCGGCGACCAGCAGAAGAAAGTGTCGCTGCTGTCGGGTGGTGAACGGAACCGCGTGCACATGGCGCGACTGCTCAAAGAAGGCGGCAACGTGTTGCTGCTGGACGAACCGACAAACGATCTGGACGTGGAGACCTTGCGCGCTTTGGAAGACGCGTTGGTCGACTTTGCTGGTTGCGCCGTCGTGATCTCGCACGACCGGTTTTTCCTGGACCGCATATGCACGCACATCCTGGCGTTTGAAGGCGACGCGCATGTGGAGTGGTTCGAGGGCAATTTCGAGGACTACGAAGAAGACAAGAAGCGGCGGTTGGGACCGGATGCGTTGGAGCCGAAACGGTTGAAGCACAAGAAGTTTGCACGTTAGAACGGGGTTCTTGTGATCACGTCTGGGTTCAAGGCGTGCGCGGTAGCGTGTCTGCGAAACATACGCGCGTTGCGGCGCTCGGGTTGAGTTGGGGTTTCGCAACGAGTGCGGACACCTGACGACTGCGAATTGAATCTGTCACGCTTTTGCGCCGCCTCAAGAGCTAGCTTAAGCAACCGTGCCTTCGAAAGCGACGGGGCGTTTCCAGCCCAGTGCCGAGTGACGGCAGCGCGGCTTGCGAAAACCGTCGTGCAAAGGCTCCAATGGAACGTTCAAGGCCGTAAAGGGCTTACAAGCCCAAGGGCGGAACAACCGCGTCTCAACAAAAAAGGCCGCCCAAACGGCGACCGTTTTACGCTTAGGTCTCGCCCTTTAAAGCAGCACGTACCACACCATCACAGGCGGCAGCGCGCAGGCAAAGCCGATCATGAACAGCTTTGCCGCATGGCTCGCCTTCCCGAACAAACCGTCACCCAATGACCCTTCGCCCCAGTTCATCGCTGCGGACATCACGACATAGCCTTGACGCTCCGTCTCGCGGGCCTCGGCGTTCACGGATCGCATCGCGGCCTCGTACACCGCGTCCTGGCGGGCTTGTTCGTCGAGGTTGGGTTGCAGGTTTTCCATACGGGTCATCGGCGCACTCCTAGATTTTCGATACATGTGGCGCGGCGCGCTCGCATTTCCAGCCTCTATACGCAAAAAAGCCAGCCCGTAGGCTGGCTTTCTCTCATCTTGGTGACCGTCGGCTTAATTCAGCGCCTTGTCGGTGATCGCATGCGTCCATGCACCCTCGGGTGCGGCAGTGATCACCGGGTCAGAGCCACCGGCCAGCAGCGATGCCACCGTACGCTCGTAGTCGGCCTCGACCAATGCGCCATTGGAGCCTGCGGTGAGTTTGGCAATCTCGCCCATCATGCGCTTTTGATGCTTTTCGGTCTGGGCACCGGTCTCGTCATATTCCAGCACGATCTCGGCAGCTTCATCCGGGTTTGCCTCGGCGTATTTCCAACCCTTCATCGAGGCGCGCACGAACCGTACCATCTTGTCCTCGAACGCCGGATCGGCGAGGTTTTCCTCAAGCACATAGAGACCGTCCTCGAGCGTCGCCACACCGTTATCCTCGTATTTGAACACCGTCAGGTCCTCGGGCGTGAGGCCCGCATCGATGACCTGCCAGTACTCATTATAGGTCATGGTCGACACGCAGGCCGCCTGACCGTTCAGGATCGGATCGACGTTGAAGCCTTGTTTCAGCACCTCGACCCCGCTGTCGGAGCCGTCGGTCGGGATCTCCAACTGGCTCATCCACGACAGGAACGGGAATTCGTTGCCAAAGAACCAGACGCCCAGCGTCTTGCCCGGGAAATCTTCGGTCGTCTCGACGCCCGCGTCCTTGCGGCAGGTCAGCATCATGCCCGACGACTTGAACGGCTGCGCGATGTTCACCATTGGCAGACCCTTTTCACGCGCGGCCAAGGCCGCAGGCATCCACTCCACGGTCACATCAGCGCCGCCGCCTGCCAGCACCTGCGTGGGCGCGATGTCGGGCCCGCCGGGTTTGATGGTGACGTTCAGGTCCTCTTCGCCATAGAACCCCTTTTCCAGCGCCACGTAGTAGCCCGCGAACTGGGCTTGCGTGACCCATTTGAGTTGCAGTGTGACGTCATCCGCGGCCATGGCCCCGGTCGCTGTGAACGCCAGCGCTGCAAATGTTGCTTTGATCTTCATGATACCCTCCAAGTGGTTTTGTTATCCCCGTTGCGACGGGTGCCAGAACGTTACGATGCGCTCGACGAACGCCACCGTACCGTAAAATGCCGTCCCCGCCAAAGCGGCAACAGCGATCTCAGCCCAAACGAGGTCGATGGACAAGCTGCCGACACCCGTCGAGATGCGAAAGCCCATGCCCCGCGTTGGCGAGCCGAAATATTCAGCAACGATCGCGCCGATCAGCGCCAGTGTCGTTGCAATCTTTAGTCCATTGAACACAAACGGCATGGCCGCCGGCAGCCGCAGTTTCAGCAATGTCTGCCAGTAGCCCGCGGCGTAGGTGCGCATCAAGTCGCGCTGCATTGCCGACGTTTCCCGCAGCCCCTGCACCGTGTTCACCAGCATGGGAAAGAACACCATGACCACGACCACTGCCGCCTTGGACTGCCAGTCAAAACCGAACCAGTTCACCAGGATGGGCGCGATCCCCACAATGGGCAGCGCGGCGATGAAATTGCCAATGGGCAACAGGCCGTGGGTCAGAAACTGCGACCGGTCGATCAGGATGGCCGTGATAAACGCAGCAACAGTCCCGATCACAAAGCCGCGCAGCGCGCCCTTGACCACCGTCTGCTGGAAATCGACCCACAGGATGTCGGTGGACGCGGCAAAGGTCTGCGCCACAACACTCGGCGGCGGCAGAATGACAGGCGACACGCCAAAGCCGCGCACCAGCGCCTCCCACATGGCGAGCAGCGTCAGGCCAAAGATCACCGGCACCGCGATACGCACGGCCCGCATCCCGCCACGCCGCGCCAGCCAGATGTTCAACGCCCAGCCGGCGGCCCAGATCAGCACTGCACCCAGAACCCAGCTCATGCTAGCCCCATCCGTTTCAGCGTCAGCCGCTGCACGAGGTCAAGCAACGTCACCAGCGCCCCCGCAAGGATCGCCGCCGCAAACAACGCCGACCAGATCGCCAGAGGTGTGCCGAACTGATCCCCGATCAGGATGCGCGCGCCAAGGCCGCTGATGGCACCGGTCGGCAATTCCCCAACGATCGTGCCGACCAGTGCCGCCGCGATCCCGATCTTGAGCGAGGTGAACAGATAGGGCAGGGACGCCGGCAACCGCAGCCTCAGAAAGCTTTGCAGCCCGCTCGCATTATACGTCCGCAGTAGGTCCAGCTGCGCCGGCAGCGGTGCGCGCAACCCCTTTACCATGCCCACCAGCACCGGGAAAAAGCACAAATACGCCGAGATGATCGCCTTGGGCAGCCCGCGCCCCTCGACCCCCACCTGCGAGGACAGCACGATGATCATCGGGGCCAGCGCCACGATGGGAATGGTCTGGCTGATGATGGCCCAGGGCATCAGGCTCAGCTGCGCGGTCCGCGAATAGACAATCGCCACCGCCCCGACGATCCCCAGCGTGGTGCCCAGCAGGAACCCCCACAGGGTCGACTGCAAGGTGATCCACCCGTGATAGATCAAACCGCGTTTGGAAAACGGCCGCCCCTTGGCAATCATTTCGCCCGTTGTCTTCCACAGCTCCGCACCCACCTGCCCCGGTGTCGGCAGCCTTGGCCGCTCCAGCGCATAGCCGAGCGCCACGTAATCGCTGTTGTCCAGCATCAACCGCCACACCGACACGTCCCGCCGCGGCACGGACCCTTCGGGCACAATCACTGCATCCGCCCGCTCCGCCTGATCCAGCGCCACGCGCACATTCATCGGTGCCACGGCCAGATACCAGACCCCCACGATCACCGCCAAAACGCTGAGAACAGGCAAGCCCGACCGCATCAGAGCATCCCCTGCTTCATCTCGCCAGAAAAACTCCCCCCGGAGGGTCGCGTTCCATCACGCCGCCGCTCAATCATAGGCATGCCCCGCCCGCAGCCCGTCCCGCACCCGGTGCGCAATCTCGAGGAACTCCGAGCTTTCGCGAATGTCCAGCGGGCGCTCCTTTGGCAACGTGCTCTCGATCACATCCGTGATCCGCCCGGGCCGTGGCGACATCACCACGATGCGTGTCGACAGATACACCGCCTCCGGGATCGAATGCGTGACAAAGGCAATCGTCTTCTCCGTCCGCGCCCAAAGCTGCAAGAGCTGCTCGTTCAGGTGATCGCGCACAATCTCATCCAGCGCACCAAACGGCTCATCCATCAGCAGTAGGTCCGCATCAAACGCCAACGCGCGCGCGATCGAGGCCCTCTGCTGCATACCACCCGACAACTGCCATGGAAACTTCTTCTCGAACCCCGCCAGTTCCACCAGATCCAGCGTCCGCGCAACGCGCTCGGCAATATCGCCCCTGGAATACCCCATGATCTCCAGCGGCAGCGAAATGTTCCGCCCAATCGTCCGCCACGGATAAAGCCCTGCCGCCTGAAACACGTACCCATAAGCGCGTGCCTTCCGCGCCGCCTCCGGCGTTGTGCCATTGACAGAGATCGCCCCGCCCGTGGGCTGCTCCAGGTCCGCCATGCAGCGCAAGAAAGTGGTCTTGCCACAGCCCGACGGGCCGATAAAGGACACGAAGTCGCCCTTCTCGATGTCCAGCGAAACACCTTTGAGGGCGTGTACTGGTCCGTCATTTGTTTGGAATGTCAGATCGAGATTCTGGGCGGAAATGACGGTCATAAATGCCAACTTGATCCGAACAGCTTGCGAAGTCCCGCTTCGGATGCTTGTCTTCCGACAACTGGGAACCTCGACAGATGCGGCAAGCCAACAAGGTAACCCTGCGCGTGAGCCGCTCGGGTTCCTGTTACCTTGCCCCACCCAAGTGGAATGCGTTCGCTTGTATCTGCGCGCAAGAGTCTGGCAAGTTGCCGTGTTGCGTCACCTCCCATACCGACAACAAGACTTGGCTTCGCGCGCTCAAGGATTTGGCGCCAGAGCTCGAAGCCGAAATCCAAAGCAGAACGCTTGCTTGGCAACGCGTTCCATGTTGGCGATCTGAACGGAACCAAGTTTCCCGATAAGACCTCTTCAGGTACGACTCTAAGCATCTGAAAAAGCTTCCGAACCTGTTTTTGAAGCGGACTTTGCCCGGGTGGAAAGCCATTCCAGCTTTCGTCGATATAGGCACTTTTTCCAGGCACGGCGAAGCGTGGATGGCTGGGGTCATCTACTTTGCCGCCCGGATTGAGGCCAACAAAGGCAACGTCAGCACCCTTCAATGTTTCTTCAGGGCTGGCCAGTAGCCGCCAGCCCAAGGCGTTACCGCTCTTTTGGTATGCGGATTCAATTGAGGCTTCATTCACCAAATCGGGTTGGACCATCAAATCCCCGCCGGAATGTTCAACGGATCGCGCTCGATCATCTTGGGCGCCGTCAGCGCTTTCCATTTCGACAGCGCCACCGACGCGCTGGCAAAGGCTGGCCGCGGCACGAACTTGCCCCGACCGGGCGACGGCTGCGAGTTCTGACCCCAGGCCCAGATCACCTCACCCCGGCTCAGCGTGTAGCGGCTCTGCGCTTTCACCTCGAACCCCTCGAACACGTTGTAGTCCAGCACCGAGTGATGATTGGCAGGCGAGATCGTCTTGCTGATCTTCGGATCCCACACCACGATATCCGCATCCGCCCCTTCGACCAGCGCGCCCTTCTTGGGATAGATGTTCAAAATCTTCGCCACATTGGTCGAGGTCACCGCGACAAACTCGTTCGGCGTGAGCCGCCCCGTCTCCACCCCTTCGGTCCACAGGACCGCCAGCCGTTCCTCCAGCCCGTTGGACCCGTTCGGAATGATCCGGAAATCATCGCGGCCGGCGCGCTTTTGATCGGTGTTGAACGCCGCATGATCCGTGGCCACCACCTGCAACGACCCGGCCTGAAGGCCTGCCCATAGCGAGTCCTGATGATCCTTGGACCGGAACGGCGGCGACATCACCCGCCGTGCGGCATGGTCCCAATCCTTGTTGAAATACTCGCCCTCATCCAGCGTCAGGAACTGGATCAAAGGCTCGCCATACACCCGCATACCCTTTTGCCGCGCCCGCCGGATCGCCTCATGCGCCTGCTCGCAGGACACGTGCACCACATACAGCGGCACGCCCGCCGCGTCCGCAATCGTGATCGCCCGGTTCGCTGCCTCGCCCTCAAACTCCGGCGGCCGGGAATAGGCATGCCCTTCAGGCCCCGTGATCCCCTGATCGAAATACTTTTGCTGCATCTCGGCGACCAGATCGCCGTTCTCCGCATGCACCATGGGCAACGCGCCCAACTCCGCACAACGCTTGAACGACGCGAACATCTCGTCATCCTCGATCATCAAGGCGCCCTTGTAGGCCATGAAATGCTTGAAGGAGTTCACGCCCATATCCACGGCGTCCTTCATCTCGTCAAAGATGTTCTCGTTCCAGCCCGTGATCGCCATGTGATAGCCGACATCCGAACAGATCTGCGGTGCGCTCTTGCGGTGCCACTCGTTGATCGCGTTCCTGATTGATCCATCCGCCCCGGGCAGGCAAAAATCCACGATCATCGTGGTCCCCCCCACAGCCGCCGCCCATGTCCCGGACTCGAACGTCTCCGCCGCTGTCGTCCCCATGAATGGCATCTCCAGATGCGTATGCGGGTCGATCCCACCGGGGATCACATAGGCCCCTTGGGCGTCGATATATTCGTCGCCCACGAGGTCCTCACCAATCGCCTTGATCGTCTCACCCTCGACCAGCACATCGGCTTTCCACGTCCGATCCGCCGTGCAGACCATCCCGCCCTTGATCACCTTGGTCATGTCATCTCTCCTCTGTCAGTCTGTTTCTTCTGACTGAAAATACCACGGGGGTCTGGGGGCTGGCCCCCAGTCACACGGATGCAAAACACCCCAACGCCGGCCCATGCACGCCTATGTCCAGCGGCCCGAAATCACTCTCCACGCACAGGGCAAAGTATCCTGCCCGCGGCAGGTACACCACGCGGTAGGCCCCGTCCGTGCGGGTCACGGTCCAGCACCGCTGCGTCACCCCACCGCTGAAGTTCACCGTCGTCTCGAACGGCTGCACCAGCGCGTCAGCAAAGGCATCGACCACGGCGCGTTCTGTGCCCGTTTGGCGCGGTGCATCGGCCACCTCGGTCGCGACCATGTCGGCGATCCGGTCCGCCAGCGAAAGGTCCGGGTCGATCACCCCACAATCTCCGCCGTCTCGACAACCGCGTGCATCAGCACGTCAGTGCCCGCCGCCGCCCACTCCTTCGATATCTCTTCCGCTTCGTTGTGGCTCAGCCCGTCCACGCAAGGACACATCACCATCGCCGTCGGCGCCACCTGATTGATCCAGCAGGCATCATGCCCCGCCCCTGATATGATGTCGCGATGGGTGTAGCCCAAACGCTCCGCCGCCGTCCGCACTGCGGTGACGCAGCCGTCGTCAAAGGCAACCGGATCAAACCCGCCGACCTTCTCGAAACTTACAGTCAGGCCCATGTCATCGGCGATCTTCTGAGCCTCGACGCGCAGGCTCGCCTCCATGTCCTCGATCACGCTCAGATCCGGTGACCGGAAATCGACGGTGAACACCACCTTGCCCGGGATCACGTTGCGCGAGTTCGGGTAGACGTCGATATGGCCCGCCGCCCCCACCGCGTGCGGCGCATGCGACCAGGCGATCTCGTCCACCTTTTCCAGCATCCGCGCCATGCCGAGGCCCGCATTCTTGCGCATCGGCATGGGCGTCGAGCCGGTGTGACTGTCCTTGCCCTCGACCGTCACTTGCGTCCACGACAGGCCCTGCCCATGCGTGACCACGCCGATATCCTTGCCTTCGGCCTCGAGGATCGGGCCCTGTTCGATATGCAGCTCGAAAAAGGCATGCATCTTGCGCGCGCCCACTTCCTCATCACCCCGCCAGCCGATGCGCTGCAACTCATCGCCGAAGGCTTTGCCCTCGGCATCCACGCGGCCATAGGCCCAGTCCTGGGTATGGATGCCAGCGAACACGCCAGACGACAGCATCGCCGGCGCGTACCGCGTCCCTTCCTCGTTGGTAAAGTTGGTCACCACGATGGGATGCCGCGTCTTGACGTCCAGGTCGTTGAGCGTCCGGATGATCTCCAGCCCGCCGAGCACGCCCAGCACACCGTCGTACTTGCCCCCGGTCGGCTGCGTGTCGAGGTGCGAACCCACATAGACCGGCAGCGCGTCAGGGTCCGTGCCCGCACGCCACGCAAACATGTTGCCCATCTGGTCCAGGCCCATCTCGCATCCCGCCGCTTCGCACCAGGATTGGAACAGCGCGCGGCCTTCCCCGTCCTCGTCCGTCAGGGTCTGCCGGTTGTTGCCACCTGCGACGCCGGGACCGATCTTGGCCATCTCCATCAGGCTGTCCCACAGCCGCTCGCCATTGATCCGCAGATTTTCGCCCGGTGCCGCCATCACGCCCCTCGCCCTCAAACTTTTGACCATTTGGTCAACCCAACGATTGCCACCGGCTGCTCCGGTGTCAAGAACTGGTTTGAACCGCGCCGCAGCTGGCTTATGCATTTGCTCAGACTTGCAGCAGGTCACGGAACGACACGATGCCTGACGACACAGCCCCCAAGGCGCCCAGCCGGATACAGTTGCGCAATCGGCGCCGGATTCTGGACGCAGCGCTCGATGTGTTTGCGGTGCACGGATACCGTGGCGCGACGCTGGACCAGATCGCCGAGGCGGCGGGCCTGTCCAAGCCGAACATCCTCTACTATTTCGCCGGCAAGGAAGAGATCCACGTCACTCTGCTCAGCCAGTTGATGGAAACCTGGCTGGACCCGCTGGTGGAGATGGACGCCACCGGCGACCCGCTGGACGAGATTTTGAGCTATGTGCAGCGCAAACTGGACATGGCCCGCGACCTACCCCGCGAAAGCAGGCTCTTTGCCAATGAAATCCTGCAGGGCGCGCCGCGGATGCGCCCGCATCTGGAGGGCGAGCTGAAATCGCTTTTCGACGAGAAATGCGGGGTCATTCAGGACTGGATGAATGCGGGTAAATTGGCAAAGGTCGATCCGCGCCACCTGCTGTTCTCGATCTGGGCGACGACGCAGCATTACGCGGATTTCGAGACCCAAGTGCAGGTGCTGTCCGGTGCAGGGGCCTTTGACGAGGCGCGGCTGCATCTCGACACGATGTTCCGGCGTCTGCTCGCCGTTTAGGACTTGGAAACCATAGACATGCAAGCCTGACGGCATGCATGTTGCCCGCCTCAAACCGCCCAACGATACGTGGATCGCGCAGATCTTTTCCACCCAGGCCGCCCGCAAGGGGGCGGTTGTGCGCCGCTCGCAAGCCTGGGTCCATCGCGAAGTCGGACGCGACGTGTTCGAGGCCGAGGTCAAACGACGCGGCTACCACCTGATCGAAACGGCGGATCAGTTAATCGTCGTGTGCCACAACGGCCCGATCCGCATCCTGTTCTGAGAAAATACGACGCATTTTCCCGTGCCAAGATTTTTCGTCGAAAAATCTATTCCGCCGCCGTGGCCGACGGATTGTTCGGATGCGTCGTCCAGTTGGCATATTCCTCGACCGGTTTGCCCGTTCGTTCGTCGGTCACGCCCAGCGGCAGTTCCTCCATCGTGATGCACTGCTCTACTGGACAGACGTTGACGCACAGGTTGCAGGCGACGCATTCGGCATCGATCACTTCGAACCGCCGGTCATCCGACATCGAGATGGCCTGATGTGACGTGTCCTCGCAGGCCGCATAGCAACGCCCGCAGGAAATACACAGGTCCTGATCGATCCGTGCCTTGGTCACGTAGTTGAGGTTCAGCTGGTTCCAGTCCGTGACATTCGGCACCGCCCGACCCACAAGGTCATCCAGCCCGATCTGTTTCTCGTCCAGGTATTCCGACAGGCCCGAAATCATCTCCTGCACGATCTTGAACCCGTAGGTCATCGCCGCCGTGCAGACCTGCACATTGCCCGCCCCGAGGGCGAGGAATTCGGCAGCGTCCTTCCACGTGGTCACACCGCCGATGCCGCTGATCGGCATGCCGCGCAGCTCCGGGTCGCGGGCAATCTCGGCCACCATGTTCAGCGCAATGGGTTTGACCGCGGGCCCGCAATATCCGCCATGCGCGCCTTTGCCATCAATGGTCGGCTCGGGCGAAAACAGGTCCAGGTCGACCGATGTGATCGAGTTGATCGTGTTGATCAGGCTCACCGCGTCTGCCCCACCCGCATGCGCCGCCGCCGCCGGTTTGCGCACGTCGGTAATGTTGGGCGTCAGCTTGACGATCACGGGCATGCGCGTGTGTTTCTTGACCCAGCGGGTGACCATCTCGATATACTCGGGCACCTGACCCACGGCTGATCCCATGCCCCGCTCCGACATCCCGTGCGGGCAGCCAAAGTTCAGCTCGACCCCGTCGGCACCGGTCTCTTCGACCAGCGGCAGGATGCGCGCCCAGGGGTCTTCCTCGCAGGGCACCATCAGCGACACGATCATGGCGCGGTCCGGGTAGTCGCGCTTGACAGCCTTGATCTCCTGCAGGTTCACCTCCAGCGGGCGGTCGGTGATCAGCTCGATGTTGTTGAGGCCCAGCAGCCGCCGGTCCGCGCCGTAAATCGCGCCGTAACGCGGCCCGTTGACGTTCACGACAGGCGGGCCAGCCTCACCGAGCGTCTTCCAGACCACGCCACCCCAGCCCGCCTCAAAAGCGCGGCGGACGTTGTATTCCTTGTCCGTCGGCGGCGCGGAGGCCAGCCAGAACGGGTTGGGGCTCTTGATGCCCAGAAAGTCGTTTTGCAAACTCGCCATCGTTTGGTCCTCTGCGTAGGGTGGGCGATCCGCCCACCATCACCCCATCAAAACGTCGTGCATATCCATCGCCGCATCGCGCCCTTCGGCCACGGCCGTCACGGTCAGGTCGTCCCCGCCCATAGCGCAGTCGCCCCCGGCCCAGACACCATCCACCGATGTCCGGCCAGCGCCGGTCACCGCGATCTTGCCACGCTCCAGCGTCGGCATCCCGTCGCCTTCAAGCGTCTGACCGATCGCGCGCAGCACCTGATCGGCGGGCAGGCGCACGGTTTCGCCCGTTCCGGTCATGTCTGCGTTCACATATTCGAACTCGATCTCGCGCACCGACCCATTGCCGTGCACCGCCTTGGGCACCACGTGGGTCATGATCCGCACACCCTTGGACGCGGCCAGGTCCTGTTCGAACCGGCTTGCGTTCATGCGGTCGCGCCCGCGGCGATAGGCCAGCGTCACGTTCAATGCGCCCAGCAGCTTGGCCTGCACCGCAGCATCCACCGCCGTCATACCACCACCGATCACGACTACGTCGCGGCCAACCGGCAGCGATGCCACATCCGACGCCTGCCGCAGATCCGCTATGAATTCAACCGCATCCAGCACGCCGGCCTTGTCGCCACCGTCGACGGCAAGCGCGTTCACGCCGCCCAACCCCATGCCCAGAAACACCGCGTCATAGTCCGCCGTGAGCTGGTGCAGCGACAGGTCGGCCCCCAGTGCCGTCTCATGCTGCATCGTGATTCCACCGATCTGCAGCAGCCAGTCCACCTCGGCCTGCGCAAACCCGTCCGGCGTTTTGTAGGCGGCGATCCCGTATTCGTTCAGCCCGCCGGGCTTGGGCCGCGCGTCAAACACGGTCACCTCGTGCCCCAGCGTCGCCAAACGGTGCGCACAGGACAGGCCCGCAGGCCCGGCCCCGACAACGGCAACCGTTTTCCCAGTCACTGCAGCGCGCGTGAACGGATGCACACCCTGTTCCTGCAAGTGATCCGTGGCATAGCGTTGCAGCTGCCCGATCAGCACCGGCTTGCCTTCGGCCAGCTCGCGCACGCAGGCCTCCTCGCACAGTGTCTCTGTCGGGCAGACGCGGGCGCACATGCCGCCCATGATGTTCTGCGTCAGGATCGTCTTGGCCGCAGCATCGGGCGTGCCCGTCGCGATCTGACGGATGAACAGCGGTATGTCGATATCCGTCGGGCACGCGGTGATGCAGGGCGCATCGTGGCAGAAATAGCAGCGGTCCGCCGCCACCAACGCCTCATGATCATCGAGTGCGGGATGCAGATCGGTGAAATTCTCGGCATAGGCCTCCGGCTCAAGCCGCGCGGCGGCCACGCCGGGTGTGAAAGGAGAGTGCGTCATGAAGGCTCCGTCCCATGGGTTCAGACGAAACGCTCTCACAGGTCCAAAATTTTATCAACTGGTAAAAATCAGCAACGCCAGCTGCACACGCCCCGACGCACAATTTTGCAGCACTGCATCCGACAAAGGCGCCAAATGAAACATGTCGTCGCGCGGATGCGCGTCCTTTGGATCACGGCCCGTCCCAGTTGACATCAGCGGCCTCCATGATTGCCAGACGCCCCACGGGCCAGGGCACCATGAGCGCCTTGGCTGCAGACAGGTCGTCCCCCATCCACACGCCCAGCTGATCCGGCGCCAGCAGCACCCCCATCCGGTGATGGATCGGGGCGACATCCCCGTTCGGCTCACAGGTCACCGCCGCCACTTGCGGCACCTCGAGCCCACCCGGCGCAGTCCAGACATCGGTGATCGCGGCGAAAAACAGAAACCCGCCGTCCTTGGGCGCGATCCGCCATGCGGTCTTGCGCCGCTTCTCGCCGGTCCACTCATACCAGCCGTTCACCGGGATCACCGCACGGCCCACACCGTCAAAGGCGGTCTTGTCGAACACCGTCTCAGACCGCGCGTTGATGATCTGCTCCATCACCGGGCGGCCCCGTGTGTTCACGCGACCAACGGGCACAATGCCCCAGCGCATCCGGCGCAAGCTGCCGTCATAAACGACGATCTCCTGGCCCGGCGCGATGTTGGCACGGGCGGGTTCGTTACTGACCACGCCTGCTTCAACGCCCAACGCGCCCGCGAGGGACGACATAGGGTCTGTCAGAAAGAACCGGCCCGGCATGTCATTCGACCCGCGAAATCAGCGCGCGCACCGACGGCCCCACCCCTTCGACAATGCGCGCAACCCCTCTCGCGTTGGGGTGAATGCCGTCCGGTTGCAGGAATGCACGCAGACCTGCCGGGTCCACCTCCGGCCCACCAAGCCCGGCAAAGAAGCTGTTGAGGTAGAGCGCGCCATGCGTCTCCGCAATCTCAGGATACATCGCGTCGAATGCCGCCTTGTAGTCCGGCCCGTAATTCCCCGGTGCCTGCATGCCGATGACCAGCACCGCGACACCCCGCTCCGATGCCGTCGACACGATCCCATCGAGGTTGGCGCGGCTCGCCTCGGGCGGCAGCCCGCGCAGCAGATCGTTACCCCCCAGCGTCACGATCAGCGCGTCCACGTCCGGCGTCAGGGTCCAGTCCACCCGGGCCAGCCCGCCTGCCGTCGTGTCGCCCGACACGCCCGCGTTGATCACCCGCACCGCCTCGCCCTGCGCCTGCAACCAGCCTTCAAGCTGCGGCACGAATCCCTGCTCGGCAGGCAGGCCGTATCCCTGGGTCAGGCTGTCGCCCAATGCGGCCACCACAACCTCCTGCGCCGCCGCGATCCCTGCCCACAAAGCAAAGACAATCGTCGCTATCACCTTGCCCATGCTCATCCAGCCTCCATATCAGCACTCAAGACACATATAAGGCGCTTGATGCATGTCCGAACCCGTCCTGTCCCTGAATAATGCAGCGCTCAGCCTCGATGGCAACGCAGGCACTGTCGATATCCTGCGCGGGATCACGCTGGATGTCGCGCGCGGCGAGACGGTGGGGCTGGTCGGGCCGTCGGGTTCGGGCAAATCGTCGCTGCTGATGATCATGGGCGGGCTGGAGCGTGCGACGGGCGGCACGGTGTCCGCCCTCGGGGCTGACCTGACCGCGATGAACGAGGATGCGCTGGCGCGCTTTCGCCGCGCGCACATGGGCGTTGTGTTCCAGAGCTTTCACCTGATCCCGACCATGACGGCGCTCGAAAACGTCGCGACACCGCTGGAGCTGGCCGGTGCGCGCGACGCCTTTGCCCTTGCGGAGGCTGAGCTGGAGGCCGTCGGCCTTGGGCACCGCGCAGGGCACTATCCCAGCCAGATGTCCGGCGGCGAACAGCAGCGCGTGGCGCTGGCCCGCGCCCTTGTCACGCGGCCCGACATCCTGCTGGCGGACGAGCCGACGGGCAACCTTGATGGGGCGAACGGAACGGCAATCATGGACCTGCTCTTTGCCCTGCGCGACCGGCACGGGGCAACGCTGGTGCTGGTGACCCACGCGCCCGAGCTTGCCGCGCGCTGCGACCGTGTCGTACATCTGGCCGATGGCCGCATCGCGCCGGATGCTGCGCAGCGGGCCGCGGAATGAGCCTTGCCACCTCCGCCCGTTTTGCCGCCCGCGAGCTGCGCGGTGGACTGCGGGGCTTTCGCATCTTTCTTGCCTGTCTGGCCTTGGGCGTGGCGGCGATTGCCGCCGTTGGGTCCGTGCGCGCCGCGATCGAGGCGGGGCTGGAACGCGAGGGGTCCGCATTGCTGGGCGGCGAGGCGGAGCTGGATTTTACCTATCGCTTTGCGTCTGACGATGAATGGGCGTGGATGCGCGACGTCGCTGACGCCGTGTCGGAGATTGCCGATTTCCGGTCCATGGCCGTGGTGGACGGGCCCGATGGCCCGGAGCGTGGCCTGACGCAGATCAAGGCCGTCGATGACGCCTATCCCCTGATCGGCACCGTCACGCTAGACCCCGCCATGCCTTTGGCGCAAGCCTTGGCAGGCCGCGAGACACTGCCCGGCGCGGTGATGGAACGGGCGCTGATCGACCGGCTGGGCCTGCGCACCGGCGACACGTTCCGGCTGGGCACGCAGGATTTTGTGCTGATGGCCACGCTGACGGGCGAGCCGGACAGCGCCGCTGGCGGCTTTGGCCTAGGCCCCCGCACCATTGTGCTGCGCGAGAGCCTGGCGAATGCGCAGCTGTTGGCCTCGGGCACGCTGTTCAACTCCAAGTACCGGCTGGACCTGCCCGATGGCACCGACCTTGCCGCGCTCGAGGCGAATGCGCGCGCGCAGTTCGAAAACACCGGCATGCGCTGGACCGATGCGCGCAACGGCGCGCCGGGCGTCGCCGAATTCGTGAACCGCCTCGGCGCGTTTCTGGTGCTGGTGGGTCTGTCGGGCCTCGCCGTGGGCGGCGTTGGCGTGTCGGCGGCGGTGCGCGCCTATCTGGCCGACAAGACCTCTGTCATCGCCACCCTGCGCACGCTGGGTGCCGAACGGCGCACGATCTTTCAGACCTACTTCCTCCAGATCGGCGTACTGTCGATCCTCGGTATTGCCATCGGCCTTGCCTTGGGCGCGCTGGTGCCGCTGCTACTGGCCCCGGTGATCGAGGCGCGGCTGCCGATCCCGGCCAGCTTTACCCTGTTCCCCGCGCCCCTCGCCGAAGCGGCGCTCTATGGTGCGCTGACCGCCTTTGTCTTTACCCTATGGCCGCTGGCCCGGGCCGAGGATGTGCGCGCCGCGACCCTGTTTCGCGACGCGCTCGGGTCGACGCGCATCCTGCCCCGTCCGCTCTATCTGATGTGGATCGGTGCGGGGCTTGCGGCCCTGATCATCAGTGCGGCGGTCTTTTCCGGCACGTGGTGGCTGACCCTGTGGACGGCGGGCGGCATCGCCTTTGCCTTCGGCCTGCTGGCATTGGCGGCGGTCCTGATCCGCTGGCTGTCGCGCCGTGCTGCCCCGCGGGCCAAGGGGCGTCCCGCTCTGCGGTGGGCGCTTGGCGCGATCTCGGGCACGCGCGAAGGGGCCGCATCGGTTGTGCTGTCGCTGGGCCTTGGCCTGTCGGTGCTGGCCGCCGTGGGCCAGATCGACGGCAACCTGCGCAACGCCATTTCCGGCAACCTGCCGGAGGTTGCGCCCAGCTACTTCTTTGTCGATATCCAGCGCGACCAGATGGCCGGCTATACCGAGCGGCTGGAAAACGACCCTGCCGTCACCCGCATCGAAAGCGCCCCCATGCTGCGCGGCATCATCACACAGATCAATGGCAAGCCCGCCCGCGAGGTCGCAGGCGACCACTGGGTGCTGAGCGGTGACCGCGGCGTGACCTATTCGGCGCTACCATCCGAAAACACACGCATCACCGCCGGGACATGGTGGGCCGAAGACTATACCGGCCCGCCCCAGATCAGCTTTGCCGCCGAAGAGGCCGCAGAGATGGGCCTGTCAATCGGCGACAGCCTCACGATCAACATCCTCGGACGCGACATCAACGGCGCGATCACCTCGTTCCGCGAGGTCGACTTTTCGACCGCTGGCATCGGATTCATCCTGTCGATGAACCCCGCAGCCCTGCAAGGGGCGCCGCACACGTTCATATCGACGGTCTATGCCGATGATGCCGCCGAAACGCAGATCCTGCGTGACCTCGCCGGGGCCTATCCGAACATCACCGCGATCCGCGTCCGCGACGCCATCGACCGGGTCAGCGAAGTGCTGTCGGGCCTCGCCGCCGCCACATCCTATGGCGCGGCGGCGACCTTGCTGACCGGCTTTCTCGTGCTTATCGGCGCAGCCGCAGCGGGCACCAACGCGCGCACCTACGAGGCGGCAGTGCTCAAGACACTGGGCGCCACCCGCCGCCGCATCCTGCTGAGTTTCGCCACACGTTCCGCGCTGCTCGGCCTTGGGGCCGGGGCTGTGGCGCTGACGGCGGGCATTGCAGGCGGTTGGGCGGTAAGCCGGTTCATCATGGACACCGATTTCACCATCATCTGGCCATCGGCCATCGCCATCGTGGCAGGCGGCGTGCTGGCCACCCTGCTGGCCGGGCTCGCCTTTGCCTGGGGCCCGCTGGCCGCACGTCCCGCACACGTGCTGCGGGCGCGCGAATAGTCCCATTGCCGACGCGACGCACCCATGTCAGACCCTGATCACACCCCAATCACTGCCGAAGGTTCCGCCATGAAAGACACGCTGCCCATGCCCGTCACAGCGCCCCTCTCCCCGGCGCAGAAGACTCAGCTGCTCAACCTCGTGCGCCGCGCCGCCCGGGCCGAGATCCTGCCCCGCTTTCGCCAGCTGGATGCAGGCGACATCGACACCAAGGCCGACGAGATGGACCTGGTCACCGCCGCCGACACCGGCGCCGAGGCGATGATCACACGCGGGCTGCAAATGGCCTTTCCTCACGCGCTGGTCATCGGCGAAGAGGCGATCTCCAACAAGCCCGACTTGCTCGACGGGATCGGCGAGGCGGAGCTGTGTTTCATCATCGACCCGGTCGACGGCACCTGGAACTTTGCCCGTGGCATGCCGCTCTTTGGAACGATCATTGCAGTATGCCGGTTCGGCCAGCCGGTGTTTGGCCTCATTTACGACCCCATTGGCGACGATGCGGTCATGGCCGACAACACCTCGCCCGCGCTGTGGCACACCCGGTCGGGACGCGACCGCCCGATCCACACCCGCAGCCCCAAACCGCTGAGCGAGATGGTCGGCTACATGCATATCCGGCTGATGGCCCCCGCCGATCAGGCGATCATGTGGCGCAAGGTCGGTGTGCTGGCGCATGCTGGCGCGCTGCGCTGTTCGGCGCATGAATACCGGCTGCTGGCGACGGGCGCTGTGGACTTTGTCCTGTCGAGCCACCTCAACAGCTGGGATCACGCCGCCGGTGCCCTGATCACGGCGCAGGCGGGCGGCAAGACGGCGATGCTGGACGACACGCCTTACGATGCGACCAAAACCACCGGCTTTTTGCTCACCGCGTCCTCCCCCGAAGTGTGGGACACCGTCGCCACCCACTTTGCCGACCTGCTGTCTGACACATGACGCCGTCCTTCTTTGGCTATGGCAGTCTGGTCAACCGCGCGACCCACGATTATCCGGCGGCCCGGCCTGCACAACTGCACGGCTGGCGGCGCATATGGGTGCGCACCGATCTGCGCAACGTGGTGTTCCTGTCGGTCCGGCCCGATCCCGGCACCTCCATCGACGGGCTGGTGGCACAGGTGCCCGGTGCCGACTGGGCCGCGCTGGACCTGCGCGAAACCGGCTATGACCGCGTCCCGGCAGACGGGCAGGTGTCGGTCGAAACCGGCCCGGTCGCCGTCTACCAGGTGCCGGAGGCGCGCCAGCGCCAGGGCGGGTCCCATGCCATCCTGCTCAGCTATCTCGACGTCGTGGTCCAAGGGTTCCTGCGCGAATTCGGCCCGGCGGGGGTCGAGGCGTTCTTTGCCACGACCGACGGGTGGAGCACGCCGGTGACAGACGACCGCGCCGCGCCGCAATACCCCCGCGCGCAGCCCATCAGCCCGGACGAACGCGCCCTGACCGACCGCCTACTTGCGCAGGTTCAGTAGCGACAGCAACCGCCCTTCACGGTCGAACCTGTCGCGCGGCGCATCCTCGCCACCGCGCGCTATCGTCCGCAGTGCCAGCGCCCAGGCCACCAGGCCGAACAGGACACCGGACAGCGCCTGCCCCACCAGTACACCAGGCGCGCCATAGGCCCAGGCCCCAAGGCTCACCAGCGGGATCATCGCCACCGTGTTGCGCCCCCAGTTCATCCAGGTGCTGTAGAACGGGTGGCCGAGGTTGTTGAACGCGGCATTCGACACGAACAGCACGCCGTTGAAGAAGAACAGCAGCGCCAGCGGACCGCAAAACAAGAACACCAGATCGCGCGCCAGCCCGGTGGCGTCGAACAGGTCCGCAATCGGCCCGCGCAGCACGAACAGCACGACCGAGATCACGACCACCACCATCCCGGCAAAGCGCAGCGCCGCGTTGAACCCCGCCCGCACCCGGTCAAAATCCCGCGCGCCGTAATTCTGCCCGATGATCGGCCCCACGGCCCCCGACAGGGCAAAGACGACGGCAAAGCTGACCGGCATCAGCCGCCCCACGATGGCCATGCCCGCCACCGCCTCGAGCCCGTATTGCGCCATTGAACGCGTCACGATCGCCTGGCCCACCGGGGTGGCCAGCTGGGTCAGGATGGCCGGTATGCCGATCGTCACGAGGGGCCGGAAATCCGCAATGAGCCCGGCCAGATCGGGCCGTGGCAGGCCCCCGTGATGGCGCAGGATCGGCAGGATCGCCGCCGCGGCGATCACCACCCGGGCGGCCACCGACGCCAGCGCCGCCCCGGTCAGGTCCAAGCCCAGCCCAAAGATCAGGATCGGGTCCAGCACCGCGTTCACGCCACCGCCATAGATCGTCGCCATCATCGCGCGCCGCGCATCACCATAGGCGCGCAAGACACCGCTGCCCATCATGCCCACGACCAGAAACGGCAGGGACGGCACGATGATCCGCAAATACCCTTCGGCCAGCGCTGCCGTCTCCCCGTCGGCCCCGATCCAGCGCACGAAAACCGGGATGTTGGCCCAGACAAACGCCGCGAACCCCGCGCCCAGAATGACGCCATACACCAACCCGTTGCTCGCCCGCACACGCGCCGCTTTGGCCTGCCCCGCGCCCAGCGACCGCGCCACAAGCGCGCCCACCGCGATGGCCATGCCAATGGAGAACGACGTAGTGAAAAACAGGATCGCCCCGGCATAGCCCACCGCCGCCGCCAGCTCTGCCTGCCCCAGCATCGAGATGAAAACCATGTCGATGAAATCGACCAGAAACACCGCCATCAGACCCACGGTGGAGGTCAGCGACATCACCGCCACATGACCAAAGAGCGAGCCGCTCAGGAACTTGGCCTGCGGCTCAGCCACGGGGGTCCCCCGTCTCTGTCCCGAAAAAATCCTCCCCGAATGGCCGCCTTGTCACAAGCGCCCCCCGCTGGAGCATCAGCGCGCCTTGACCACGTGCAGGAGCGGCATCAGCGCGCCCATGTCCGGCCCGTGCGCCTGTCCCGTCAGCGCCTTGCGCAACGGCATGAACAGCCCCCGCCCCTTGCGGCCCGTCGCGGCCTTGACCGCGCTGGTCCAGGTGCCCCAGGTCCCGGCATCAAAGGGCGCATCGGGCAGCATTGCCATCGCCTCGGCGACAAAGTCGCGATCCTCGTCCTCGATCACCGGGTCGGCCCCGTCCCGGCAGATGGCCCACCACGCCTCAAGGTCTTTCAGGGTCTCGATATTGTCGCGGATCACGGTCCAGAACGCATCCGCCTGATCGGCGGGCACACCGACCGCCAGCACGCGGTCGCGGACCGCATCCAGCGGCAGGGTCTGCAGGTATTTGCCGGTCAGCGGGAACAGGTCGGCCACGTCGAACTTGGTCGGGGCCGTGCCGAAGTGCGACACCTCGAACCCGTCGATCAGCGCCGCCATATCCGTCATCAGCTCTGCCGGGTCAGACGAGCCCAATCGCGCCAGATGGCTGAGCAGCGCCATGGGCTCAACCCCTTGGGCCCGCAGGTCGCGCAGCGCCAGCGTGCCCAGCCGTTTCGACAGCGCCTCACCCTGCGCACCGGTCAACAACGAGTGGTGGGCAAAGCGGGGCGGCGTGCCACCAAGTGCTTGAATAATCTGGATTTGTGTCGCGGTGTTGGTCACGTGATCCGACCCGCGCACAACGTCCGTCACGCCCATCTCGGTATCGTCCACCACCGACGCCAGCGTGTACAGCACCTGACCGTCCTGCCGGATCAAAACAGGGTCAGACACCGACGCCGCGTCGATGCTCACATCCCCGATGATCCCGTCCGCCCATTCGATGCGCGCATGGTCCAGCTTGAACCGCCACACACCCTGCCCGCGTTCTGCGCGCAGGGCCGCGCGGGCATCATCGCTCAGAGCCAGGGCGGCGCGGTCATAGACCGGCGGCTTGCCCATGTTCAGCTGCTTCTTGCGCTTCAGGTCCAGCTCGGTCGGGGTCTCGAACGCCTCGTAGAACCGACCCGCGTCACGCAGCTTCGTTGCGGCTTCGGCATAGCGGCCCAGCCGCTCGGACTGCCGTTCGACCCGGTCCCAGATCAGGCCCAGCCACTCCAGATCCTGCTTGATCGCGTCGACATATTCGCCCCGGGACCGCTCGGGGTCGGTGTCGTCGATACGCAGGATAAAGGTGCCGCCCGCCTTGCGCGCGATCAGGTAGTTCATCAGCGCCGTGCGCAGGTTGCCCACGTGCAGATAGCCGGTGGGCGAGGGCGCGAAACGTGTGGTGGTCATGGTCCTCTCCTCGGGCCCGAAATGGGGTGCACAACCTGTGCACAGAATGTGCACAGGTTGTGCACCGCCTGTACACTATTCTTGCGGGATCACCCGCAGACCCAGCTCCATCAACTGATCGCTCTGCGGCTCGCTCGGGGCAGACATCATCAGGTCCTCGGCGCGCTGGTTCATCGGGAACAGGATCACCTCGCGGATATTCTGTTCACCCGCCAGCAGCATCACGATCCGGTCGATACCCGCCGCGCAACCTCCGTGAGGGGGCGCGCCGTACTGGAACGCATTGACCATCCCGCCGAAACGCTTGCGCACCTCGTCCTCACCGTAGCCCGCAATCTCGAACGCCTTGAACATGATCTCGGGGCGGTGGTTCCGGATCGCGCCCGACACCAGCTCGTAGCCGTTGCAGGCCAGATCGTACTGGTATCCCAGCACGTCCAGCGGATCACCGTCGAGCGCGGCCATCCCGCCTTGTGGCATCGAGAACGGGTTGTGTTCGAAGTCGATCTTGCCGGTCTCTTCGTCCTGTTCGTAGATCGGGAAATCCACGACCCAGGCAAAGGCAAAGCGGTTCTCGTCGATCAGCTTCAGCTCTTCGCCGATCACATTGCGGGCGCGGCCAGCGATGGCCTCGAACGCCTTGGGCTTGCCGCCTAGGAAGAACGCCGCATCGCCGACGCCGAGGCCGAGTTGCTGGCGGATCGCTTCGGTGCGTTCTGGGCCGATGTTTTTGGCCAGCGGTCCGGCGGCTTCGGCTGCACCAAAATAAGCTTCCATTAGGAATTTTGCTTGTTCAACATCGTCTGCTTGCAAACAATCACTAATCTTCTCAGCTGCATGGTGTCTTTCAACAGAATCTGTGTCCGTAAGGGTCAACGCAGCAGCAGAAGGTGTTCGGCGTTTTGCCATACACTCGGTGAGGTAATCACGCCTCCGATCATCCTCATTTGACCCCTTCGCCCGCCAGAAAATATACCCCATCCCCGGCAACCCTTCCTTCTGGGCCCAGGCATTCATGCGGTCGCAGAACTTGCGCGACCCGCCGCCCGGCGCCGGGATGGCGCGGATCTGTGTGCCGTCCTGCTCCAGCAGCTTTGCGAAAATCGCAAAGCCGGAGTCGCGAAAGTGGTCGGAGACCACTTGCATTTTGATCGGGTTGCGCAGGTCGGGCTTGTCCGAGCCGTACCAGAGTGCGGCGTCGCGGTAGCTGATCTGCTCCCAGCTTTCAGGGGCGTCGACCGCCTTGCCGCCGCCGAACTCCTCGAACACACCGGCGATCACGGGTGCGATGGTGTCAAACACGTCCTGCTGCTCGACAAAGCTCATCTCCATGTCGAGCTGGTAGAAATCGGTGGGCGAGCGGTCGGCGCGGGGGTCTTCGTCCCGGAAACAGGGCGCGATCTGGAAATACTTGTCAAAGCCCGACACCATCAGCAGCTGTTTGAACTGCTGGGGTGCCTGCGGCAGCGCGTAGAACTTGCCCGGATGCAGGCGCGACGGCACGAGGAAGTCGCGCGCACCTTCGGGCGAGGAGGCGGTGATGATCGGCGTCTGGTATTCGCGGAATGCCTTGTCCCACATCCGCTTGCGGATGCTGGCCACGACGTCGCTGCGCAGCTTCATGTTCTCCTGCATCTTGTCGCGGCGCAGGTCGAGGTAGCGGTAGGTGAGGCGCGTTTCCTCGGGGTATTCCTGATCGCCGAACACCATCAACGGCAACTCGGCGGCGTGGCCCAGCACTTCGAGGTCGCGCACGAACACTTCGATGGCACCTGTGGGGATCTTGTCGTTGACCAGCGCGGCATCCCGCGCCTTTACGTTGCCGTCGATGCGGATGCACCATTCGGAACGGACCTTTTCCATCTCGGCAAAGACGGGGCTGTCGGGGTCGCAGAGCACCTGGGTGACGCCGTAATGGTCGCGCAGGTCGATGAACAGCACGCCGCCATGGTCGCGCACCCGGTGCACCCAGCCCGCGAGGCGCACGGTATCGCCCACATTGGCCGAAGTCAGGGCGGCGCAGGTGTGAGAGCGGTATGCATGCATGGGAACGGGCCTTTCGGATGCGGGGTCTGAAGTCGGCGCACATACACCGTCCGCAGGGGGATAAGTCAAGCGCGCGGGCCCTTGGTACAAAAGAAAAACGCGGGCCCGGCGGGGGCCCGCGTCATCGTCATGTCAGGCCGGTTCAGGCGCGCAGGTCGAACCGGTCGGCGTTCATCACCTTGGTCCATGCAGCGACGAAGTCGTGGGCGAACTTGCCCGCGTTGTCGTCCTGGGCATAGACCTCGGCGTAGGAGCGCAGGATGGAGTTGGAGCCGAACACCAGATCGGCGCGCGTGGCCGTCCATTTGGTGTCGCCCGTGGCGCGGTCGCGGATCTCGTAGATGCCGTCATCGACCGGGTTCCAGCTGTAGGCCATGTCCGTCAGGTTCACGAAGAAGTCGTTGGTGAGCGTCCCTTCGCGGTTCGTGAACACGCCGTGTTTGGTGCCGCCATGGTTGGTGCCCAGCATCCGCATGCCGCCCAGCAGGACGGTCATTTCGGCGGCGGTGAGGCCCATCAGCTGGGCGCGGTCCAGCATCATGTCCTCGGGGCTTTTGCCGGTGTTGCCCTTGTCCCAGTTGCGGAAACCGTCCGCCACAGGCTCAAGCACGTCAAAGCTGTCGGCGTCGGTCATGTCGTCCGTGGCGTCACCCCGACCGGGGGCAAAGGGCACAGCGATGTCGACGCCTGCGGCCTTGGCTGCCGCCTCGACACCCATGTTGCCGGCCAGCACGATCACGTCCGCGACCGATGCGCCGGTCTCTGCCGCGATGGGCTCGAGCGCGGCAAGCACGGCCTCCAGGCGCTCGGGCTCATTGCCCGCCCAGTGGCGCTGCGGGGCGAGGCGGATGCGCGCGCCATTGGCGCCGCCCCGCTTGTCGGACCCGCGATAGGTGCGGGCGCTGTCCCATGCGGTGGCGATCAGGTCACCGTGGCTGAGGCCGGATGCCGCGATCTTGGCCTTGACCGCATCCACGTCATAGGACGTGGCGCCTGCGGGCACCGGGTCTTGCCAGATCAGATCCTCACCGGGCACTTCGGGTCCGATATAGTTGGCCTTGGGCCCCATGTCGCGGTGGGTCAGTTTGAACCACGCGCGGGCAAAGGTGTCGCGGAAATAGGCCTCGTCGGCCATGAATTTCTCGCAGACCTCACGATAGGCCGGGTCCACCTTCATCGCCATGTCGGCGTCCGTCATCATTGGCATGGTGCGGGTCACGCCATCGGCGGCGTCCACCGGCATGTCCTCTTCGCGGATGTCGATGGGCTTCCACTGGTTGGCCCCGGCGGGCGATTTGGTCAGCTCCCACTCGTAGCCAAACAGCAGCTTGAAATAGCCCATGTCGAACTTGGTCGGTTCGGTTGTCCACGCGCCTTCGATGCCGGAGGTGATGAGCGAGCTGGCCTTGTCGGTCTGGCCGGGGTTCATCCAGCCAAAGCCCTGGTTTTCGATCGCACCGCCTTCGGGCTCGGGGCTGAGCGTGCTGGCGTCGCCGTTGCCATGCGCCTTGCCCACGGTGTGGCCGCCGGCGGTCAAGGCCGCCGTTTCCTCGTCATTCATCGCCATACGGGCAAAGGTGACGCGGATATGCTCGGCGGTACGGGCGGGGTTCGGATTGCCGTTCACGCCCTCGGGGTTCACATAGATCAGGCCCATGTGCACAGCGGCCAGCGGGTTGGCCATGGTGGTGGCGTCGTCGAGGTCGTCGTACCGGTTTTCGGAGGGGGCCAGCCATTCGGCCTCTTCGCCCCAGTTAATGTCCGTTTCGGGCGCCCAGATGTCGGCGCGGCCAAAGCCGAAGCCGAACGTCTTCAGACCCATCGATTCGTAGGCCACGTTGCCCGCCAGAAGCATCAGGTCGGCCCAGCTGAGCGCGTTGCCGTATTTCTTCTTGATCGGCCAGAGCAGGCGGCGGCCCTTGTCGAGGCTGGTGTTGTCCGGCCAGGAGTTCAGCGGCGCAAAGCGCTGGTTGCCGGTGGAGCCGCCCCCGCGCCCGTCCTGCGTGCGGTAGGTGCCCGCCGCGTGCCAGGCCAGGCGGATCATCAGGCCGCCGTAGTGGCCCCAGTCCGCAGGCCACCAGGGCTGGCTGTCGGTCATCAGCGCGGTCAGGTCTGCCTTGACCGCGTCATAGTCGAGGCCCTTGACCGCTTCGCGATAGTCGAAATCCGCGTCCATGGGATCGACGCGCGCGCCATGCTGGTGCAGCACATCGAGGTTCAGCGCGTTGGGCCACCAATCCTTGTTGGTGCGGCCCCCGAAGGTGCTGGCAAGGGCTGTCCCGTGCATCACCGGGCATTTGCCGACGTCGTTTCCGTCCATGTTGGTCTCCTATCCGTGCTATATTCAGGCCCGGTTCATTGGCCGATCTAAGTCGTGTTTTGAATCATTCTAGACTTGTGTCGCCTTTCCGTGCGCCCGGCGCCAGTCGAATCGGACGTGGCGTGACAGCGGGCGGCTGACTGCCTTGTAGCAGGCAGCGGCGATAAGGCGAATTTGCAATATTCTATCGGTTTGATAGGAACGCATTATGACAAATATCACCCTCAAACAGCTCAGGTATTTCGAGGCGGTGGCGGAGGCCCGGCATTTTGGCCGCGCCGCTGACGCCTGTGCGGTGTCGCAACCTGCCCTGTCGGTGCAGGTCCGCGATCTGGAGCAGAGCCTGGGCCTTGCCCTGTTCGAAAGGGCCCCGCGCAATGTCCGCCTGACCAGCTTTGGCGAGGCGTTCCGGACCCACGCGCGGGCGATCCTGCGGGATGTGGACGCGCTGGACGATCTGGCGCGCGCGGCGCGGGACGGGCTGGCGGGGCGGCTGCGTCTGGGCGTGATCCCGACCATCGCGCCCTACCTGCTGCCGGCCGTTCTGCCTGCGCTGAGCGCTGCGCGCCCGGGGATCGATGTGCACATCCGCGAAACGGTGACGCCGCGCCTGGTCGATGAGTTGCACGACGGCAAGCTGGATGCCGCCATTGTCGCCCTGCCGCTGCAAGAGCCGAACCTGATCGAATGGCCGCTCTTTGATGAGGATATGGTGCTGGTGCGCCCCGACACGGACGCGGGCGCGCCGGTGCCCGCCCCGGATCAGCTGGGGGCGATGCGCCTGCTGCTGCTGGAAGAAGGGCACTGTTTCCGCGATCAGGCGCTGTCGTTCTGCAATGTGGGGGCGGCGCGCGAGGGGCTGGACGGCAGCGCATTGTCGACGCTGGTGCAGATGGTCGGCGCGGGGCTGGGCGTGACCCTGATCCCCGAGATGGCCGTGGAGGTCGAGGCGCGGGCGGCGCGTGTGGACATCGCCCGCTTTGCCGCGCCTGCGCCCAAGCGTGCCGTCGGCATGGTATGGCGCAAGACGACACCGATGGCCGATCACCTGCACGCGCTGGCGCAGGTCGTGTCGGGCGCCGCTCAGCCCGGCAGGGTGCCGCTGAGCACGTAGCGCAGGATGTCGACCACCTGCCCCGGCTCCTCAGCGACGGCGAGGGCGGCGGCATCAACCTCCTTGAGAGCGTGGGCGTGGTCGGGCCCGTGCAGGATGATCAGCGACTTGCCCAAGGCGGCGGCATAGCCCGCGTCGAACGCGGCGTTCCACTGCTTGTACTGATCGCCAAAGCGCACGACGACCACATCCGCGTCGGCGATGCCCTTGCGGGTGCGGATGGCGTTGACCATCGCGCCCTTGTGGTCGTGCCAGTACTTGTTCGGCTCCGCCCCAAGGATCGCGACACCGCAATCGTCGCTGGCCGCGTGGTCGGTGACGGGGGAGGAAAACGCGACCTCAAGCCCCTTGGCCCCGTCCATGATCTGATCGCGCCAGTCGGTGTGGATTTCGCCGGAAAGATAGACGTTCAGCATGTCGGGGTCCCTTTGTCTTTGCCTTGGGGCAAAGATGCGCGGGACCCCGGCAAAGACAAGCTCAAACCTTGCGTGCCACCACGAAATGGTTGGGCGGGCGCACCGGGTAATTGCCCATCTCGACGATGCGGAACCCGGCGGCGGTGATGTCTTGTTCCAGCCCGTCGATCTTTTCGTAGTTCACGAACGGGGCCTTGCCAAAGAACTGCATGACCGGGATAGCCAGCCGCAGCGCGCCGAATTTCCAGCCCAGCGACCGTTCCCCGATGCAGGGCGTTTTCGAGATAAAGAGCCCGTCCGGGGCCAGCAGGTCGTGGATGCGCGCGTAGACGCCGCGCGGGTCCTTGACCAGATGGAAGAGGTTGAAGCCGACGATGACGTCGAACACGCCCGGTTCCAGATCGAGCGAAAAGGCATCGGCCTGCAGGAACGTCACATTGTCCGCCGGGTCGCGGTCCTGCGCCTGCGCGATCATGCCCGCCGAAAAGTCGGTGGCGACGATGCTGTGCACATGCGGGGCGAGCCGCAAGGCGGTGCCGCCGGTGCCGCAGCCCAGCTCCAGCAGGCGGTTGTCGGGGTGCAGATAGCTGACGGTGCGGGCCAGCGTTTCCTCGTAGGCCTGCATGTTGGATATGGGTTGTTGTGCGTATTTTGGTGCGGTCTTGTCCCAGAATGTCTGATCAACGGTCATTGTGTCTCTCCTTTGATCGTGCATATAGATAACCTGAATTCGCCTTGAAATCATCAAATATGCAGCTCTCGCATGCAAAACCGCATGGATCACGGATTTGACTGGAACCGCCTGCGCGCCTTTCTGGCGACGGCGGAGGCGGGCAGCCTGTCGGCGGCGGCGCGCAGTCTGGGCCTGACCCAGCCGACGCTGGGCCGCCAAGTCACTGCACTGGAAGAAGAATTGGGGCTGGCGCTGTTCGAACGCGCCGGACGGGCGATGGCGCTGACGGATGCGGGGCGCGAGCTGTTGCAGGATGCCCGCGCCATGGGCGAGGCGGCCAACCGGATCGCGCTGGTGGCCGAAGGGCGCGCGCATGCGCTGGAGGGGCAGATCAAGGTCACCGCAAGCGACATGACCAGCGCCTATATCCTGCCGGACCTGCTGGTGCGGCTGCGCAGCATGGCGCCGGGGCTGCGCATCGACCTGATCGCGGCCAATGACATCCGCGATATCCTGCACCGCGAGGCCGACATCGCCATTCGCCATGTGCGCCCGACCGCGCCGGACCTGATCGCGCGGCTGGTGCGCGACGCGCCTGCGCATCTCTATGCCTCGCAAGGCTATGTCGCGGCGCGCGGGATGCCCGAGACACCGGCAGACCTCGCCGGGCACGACTTTATCAGTTTGGGCGATGACGACCGGATGCGCGAGGCGATGACGCATTTCGGCGTCCCGACAGATCAGATCCAGATGCGCGCAGGGTCCACAAGCGGCATTGCCACATGGGAAATGGTGCGCAAGGGGCTGGGTATCTTTCCGATGTCGGACGAGATCGCAGAAAAGTTCCCGGACGTGGTGCGCCTGCTCGACGGGCAGGTCGATATCACCTTTCCCATCTGGCTGGTCACGCATCGCGACCTGCACACCAGCCGACGCATCCGGCTGGTGTTCGACATGCTGGCCGAGATGACGGCTGCGCCCTGATCAGCCGCGCAGCGTGCCCCCGGTGGCCTTAGCCACCTTTTCGATGACCTTCTGGCCGACGGCGTCAATCTCCGCCTCTTTGAGGGTCGTGTCGCGGGGTTGCAGGCGTACGGTGATGGCCAGCGACTTTTTCCCGTCGCCGAGGCTGCCGCCGATGAATTCGTCGAACACGCGCACGTCCTCGATCAGCGCCTTGTCGGCACCGAGGGCGGCGTTGACCAGCGTGAGCGCCTCAACATCCGCATCGACGACAAAGGCAAAGTCACGCTCCACCGCTTGCAGATCGCTGATGTCGAGCGCGGTACGTGTCGCGCCGCTCTTGCGGGGCATCGGGATTTCGGCGGGCCAGAGGGTAAAGGCCATGGCGGGCCCCTTGATGTCCATCGCGGTCAGCACCTTGGGGTGCAACTCGCCAAACACGCCCAGCACCTTTTTCGGGCCAAGGCAGATCTTGCCATGCCGTCCGGGGTGCCACCATTCGCGCGCACCGCGCATGATCTGCACCCGCGCCGGTGCGCCGAGGGCGTTCAGGATCGCTTCGGCATCGGCCTTGACGTCATAGACGTCGACCGCGCGGGAGGCAGCGTGCGTGTCCTTGGGGCCGGTCCGGCCCACCAGAAGGCCGGACACCAGCGTGTGCTGTTCGCCCGGCTCACCACCGTGAAAAGCCGGGCCGACCTCGAACAGGGCAAGGTCCATGAAGCCGCGCGCCTGATTGCGCGCCGCGGCCTGCAAGAGGCCCGGCAGCAGGGCGGGGCGCATATGGCTCATGTCGGACGAAATCGGGTTTTCGAGCATCGTGGCATCGTCACCCCCACCAAAGAGCGCGGCGGAGGCCTGATCGATGAAGCTGTAGGTGACGCATTCGTTGTAACCGAGCGCAGCCGCTGTCCTGCGCGCGATCTGCTCGCGCAGCTGCATCGTGGTCATCACCGGCTTAGGCACCCCTTCGGTCAGACGCGGCAGCGGCTTGCCCTGCAGCTTGGTCAGGGAGGCCACGCGCGCGACCTCTTCGACCAGATCGGCCTCGCCCATCACGTCGGGACGCCAGGAGGGCACATGCGCCATGTCGCCCTCGAGGCGAAAGCCGAGGCGGGTCAGCGTCTGGCGCTGCTCGCTTTCGGGGATGTCCATGCCCACGAGGCTCTGGACCCGCGCGCTGTTGAGGCGGAAGGCGCGGGCGGTGTTGGGAATGGCACCGGCGCTGATCACGTTGGATGCGGTGCCGCCCGCCTGTTCGAGGATCATCGCACAGGCGTGATCCAGCCCGACGGGGGTAAAGGCCGGATCGACGCCGCGTTCGAACCGGTAGCGCGCATCCGAGTTGACCTTGAGCGCGCGGCCCGCATAGGCGATCTGCACCGGGTCCCAATAGGCGCTCTCGACAAAGACATTGACCGTCTCTTCGGTGCAACCGGTGTCAAGCCCGCCCATGATGCCCGCAATGCTTTCGGGGCCGTTGTCGTCGGAGATCACCATCTGGCCGGGTTGCAGGGTGTAGGTCTTCTCGTCGAGCGCCGCAATCTCTTCGCCACCTTTTGCGCGGTGGACGCGCAGGTTGCCCGCAACCTTGTCGGCGTCGAAGACGTGCAGGGGGCGGTTCTGGTCGAAGGTGAAAAAGTTGGTCACATCCACGAGAAACGAAATCGGGCGCAGCCCGATGGCGCGCAACCGGTCCTGCAGCCAGGTCGGGCTGGGGCCGTTCTGCACGCCGCGGATCAGCCGCCCGAAGAATGCGGGGCAGCCATCCAGCGTGTCGTCGTCGATGCTGACCGTGATGTCGGAGACAAAGCCGCCCTCGACCACAGCGTCCGGGTAGGGCTTGAGCGCACCCAGACCCCGCGCGGCCAGATCGCGCGCGATGCCGCGCACACCCAGCGCGTCGGGGCGGTTCGGGGTAATCGCAATTTCGATCACCGGGTCGACCTTGGCCGGATCATGCGCGGCCAGCCAATCGACAAAGCGTTCACCAACCTCGCCCGAGGGCAGTTCGATGATGCCGTCGTGCTCTTCCGACAGCTCCATCTCGCGCTCGGAGGCCATCATGCCGAAGCTTTCGATTCCGCGGATCTTGCCCACGCCGATGGTGGTGTCGATGCCGGGCACGTAGACGCCAGGCTTGGCCACGACCACGGTGATGCCCTCGCGCGCGTTCGGCGCGCCGCAGATGATCTGTTTGGTGCCCTCATCGGTGGCGACCTGACAGACGCGCAGACGGTCGGCATCGGGATGCTTTTCCGCGCTCAGCACCTTGCCGATGGTAAAGGCGGCCAGCGTCGCGCCGCGATCCTCGACCCCTTCGACCTCGAGGCCGAGGTCGGTCAGGGCATAGGTGATCTCGTCCACCGAGGCGGTGGTGTCGAGGTGATCCTTGAGCCAGCTGAGCGTGAATTTCATGGGTCTGCCCTTTGCGCGGATATCGCGCCCGCAATGGCAAAGTTCGCGCCCATGTGCAAGCGGTGGGCCTAGCCCTTGTCACCTACATTCTCGGCAAAGGCGGTCTTGAACGCGTCTTGCTGCGCGCCGGTGGCGTCGGTCTGATAGTTGGCTTTCCAGTCGTCCATGGTCATGCCGTAGAACGTCTCGCGCGCGGCGTCCTTGGTGATCTCGATGCCCTTGTCGGCGGCGGCCTCCTGATACCAGCGGCTCAGGCAGTTCCGGCAGAACCCGGCGAGGTTCATCATGTCGATGTTCTGCACGTCCGTCCGGTCTTCCATCAAGTGCTGGCGCAGGCGGCGGAAGGCGGCGGCTTCGAGCTCGATACGGGTCTGGTCGTCCATGGGTGTGGTCCTTGTGTCGGGCGTTGGACCGGGGCGCTGCCCCGGACCCCGGAGTTTACTTGGCAAGATGAAGGATGGATCAGAGATTGGCGTCCATCCGCGCCGCTTCAAGGTGGGTGGCCAGCGTCTCGGCCCATTTGGACTGCTGCGTGCTGTCTGTGAGGAGGTCCTGGCGCAGTTCGAGCAGCACGTTGGGGCGGCCCGGGCCGTGGGCGTGCCGGGTAAAGCTGTCGCCCGGGAAAAAGCCTGCATAGGGTTCGTTGTCGCCGACGGGGCTGTCGAGCGCCGCGCCGAGATGGGTGATCAGCGGGTTGGCGATGCGGCGGTCCTGCGCGGAGAGCACGCCGACCTCCCACGGGCGAGGCGGGCGGTCCTTGAGCTTAGGGGTAAAGCTGTGCATGGCGATGAAGATCACCTCGCGCCCCTCTGCCTGGCTCGCGATGGCGTCATGGTAGGGATCATAGAGCCGTTCGATGCGCCGGGCGCGTTCGGGGGTGTCGAGGCGGCGGTTGGCGGGGATGATGGTGCCGTCATAGAGCTGCGGGATCAGCGTGGGGTCGTCCGCGCCGCGGTTGGGATCGATCACCAGCCGAGAGTAGTTCGAGGCGACCACCGGCGCGTCCAAGAGCGCGCCAAGCGCCAGTGCCGTGCCGAGTGCACCGATGTCATAGGCGATGTGGCGCGCCATCTCGGCCTCGGGCAGGCCCAGATCACCTCCGGCGACGTGCCGGGGCACGGTGTTGGCGGCGTGATCACAGGTGATCACCCAGCGCCCGCGCCGGGTTGCGCCATCGATGAAATAGGGTTCGTCTGTCATGCTGCTGTCACCATTGCGCTGGCAGGTGTAGGCCAGTTGCCACGCCTTGTGAATTGGGCAATAAGGGCGCTGTTAGCGATATCACACAAAGGCTTTGCGACATGCGACGGATGCGGAACGTGAAAATCGTGGCCACGCTTGGCCCGGCCTCCGACAGTTACGAGATGATCCGGGCCTTGCACGAGGCGGGTGCCGATGTCTTCCGCCTGAACATGTCGCATGGCAGCCACGAAGAGATCGCCGAAAAGCATGCCCATATCCGCAAGGTCGAGGCGGACCTGAACTCGACCATTTCCATCCTCGCCGACCTGCAGGGGCCGAAACTGCGCGTGGGCGTGTTTGCCAACGCTGATGGCGAGATGCTGGAAGACGGCGCGACATTCCGGCTGGACCTGGACCCGGCCGAGGGCGATGTCACCCGTGTGTGCCTGCCCCATCCGGAGATTTTTGCGGCCCTCGAGGCCGGGGCGACACTGCTGGTCAATGACGGCAAGATCCGCTTGCAGGTCACCGCCTGCGGCCCTGACTTTGCCGATTGCGTGGTGCTGGCGGGCGGCGTGATTTCGAACCGCAAGGGCGTGAATGTTCCGGACGTGGAACTGCCGTTGGCCGCACTGTCGGACAAGGACCGGGCAGACCTCGCCTTTGTCGCGGAGCTGGGCGTGGATTGGATCGCGCTGAGCTTTGTGCAGCGGGCAGCGGACGTGCTGGAGGCGCGCGAGCTGATCAAGGGGCGCGCCGCGGTGCTGTCCAAGATCGAGAAGCCGAACGCCGTCGAACGGTTCGACGATATCCTCGAGGCGAGCGACGGCATCATGGTGGCACGCGGTGATCTGGGCGTTGAACTGCCCGTGCAGAACGTGCCGCCCATACAGAAACGTCTGGTGCGCAAATGCCGCGCGGCGGCCAAGCCGGTGATCGTCGCCACGCAGATGCTGGAATCGATGATCGAGAGCCCCATGCCGACCCGCGCCGAGGTCAGCGACGTGGCCACCGCCATTTACGAAGGCGCCGATGCCGTGATGCTGAGCGCGGAAAGTGCCGCAGGCAGCTTTCCCATCGAGGCGGTCACCACCATGGACCATGTCGCCGCCGAAGTGGAACAGGACCCGACCTATACCCAGATCATCGAGGCGAGCCGCAGCACCAACGGCACATCGGTCGCCGATGGTATCGTCGCCGCTGCGCGCGAAATCGCAGAGACGGCGGACATCAAGGCGATCTGCTGCTTTACCCAATCGGGCACCACGGCGCTGCTGGTGGCGCGCGAACGCCCCCGCGTGCCGATCATCGTGCTGACCCCGCTGCGCAACACCGCCCGCCGCATGGCGCTGAGCTGGGGCTGCAATTGCGTGATCACCGAGACGGTCGACCGCTTCAAGGGCGCGGTGGTGGCCGCGGTGCTGGCCGCGCGCAAGCACGGCTTTGCCACGGCGCAGGATCAGGTGGTCGTGACCGCAGGGGTGCCGTTCAATGTGACGGGCACCACCAACATCTTGCGTGTGGCCCCATGTGATGAACGTTTGATTTACTCGAGCGATCCGGAGTAACTTTCCGACAGTTCAGTTCAGGATGTTATCGGATGAACCCGGATCTTTTCTTGGTGCTTGGCATTGTCATTGCGGGATTTTCGATCCCGTCGATCCTGTCTGCGGTGACGGATGGTCGGGCGCCGCGGGCCTCGGCTGTAACGATCCTGATCGCCGGCGGGCTGGTGTTGTATGCGCTGCAGACCAAGGAAGGCGGCTATGACCTGAGCGATATTCCCGACGCGTTTGTGCGTGTCGCCGCGCAGTTCATGCCCTGACCAAGCAGCCGGGTCGATCTGCAACTAACCAACTAACCCCTTGCGCTTTGAGCGTGCCCGATCTAAACGCCCACTTCATTCCGCGCGTCCGGCCCAAGTGGCATGCCGAGTCGCGTGTAAACCGCACGACCAAGATGGAGACGGAAATGCCCAAGATGAAGACCAAGTCGAGCGCCAAGAAGCGCTTCAAGGTGACCGCGACCGGTAAGGTCATGGCAGGTCAGGCCGGCAAGCGCCACGGCATGATCAAACGCACCCGCAAATTCATTCGTGACGCCCGCGGCACGACCACCCTGTCGGCTCCCGACGCCCGTATCGTCAAGGGCTTCATGCCCTACGACCGCTGATAGGAGGATCGACACATGTCCCGCACCAAAGGTGGAACCGTCACGCACGCCCGTCACAAGAAGGTCATCAAGGCCGCCAAAGGCTATTATGGCCGCCGCAAGAGCACCTTCAAGGTCGCGCGCCAGGCCGTCGACAAGGCCAACCAGTACGCGACCCGTGACCGTCACAACCGCAAGCGCAACTTCCGCGCGCTGTGGATCCAGCGGATCAACGCGGCCGTCCGCGCCCATGACGAGGCCCTGACATATTCGCGCTTTATCAATGGCCTGAACCTGGCCGGGATCGAAGTGGACCGCAAAGTGCTGGCCGACCTGGCCGTGAACGAACCCGATGCATTTGCTGCCATCGTGGATCAGGCAAAGGCTCAGCTGAGCGCATAAACCGCGCAGCATACCGTTAGATGACAGGCCGCCCTTACGGGGCGGCCTTTTTCGTTGGCGGGGGCTGGGATGGGCCGATATGCTCAGTCAGCGGCTGCGGGCGATTCTGGGTGAGACGAGGGGTGCCACGCGGCCTTAGTGCTTTGAGTTTCCAAAAGAATGGTGCATTTCAATGAACCTGACGCGACTTGTTTACTACTCGCAACGCAACCCATCCGAGAGCATGGACTCGCAACAACTGATCGAGACCTGTCAGCGCAACAACAAGCGCATGAACCTGACGGGCATGCTGCATTACAACGGTGACCATTTTCTGCAGGTTATCGAAGGGGGGCGCGTCGAGGTGTCGGCGCTGTATCACCGCATTGCCCGCGACCCGCGCCACAGCAATATCATCCTGCTGGCCTGCACCGACGTGCGCGAGCGGATGTTCCCAACCTGGTCCATGGGTCTGCATCAGGGCATGGATGAGCGCGCCCGGGCGATCTACCTGCGCTACTTCTCCACCGACGAGATCAACCCCGAGACCGTGAACGTGGAAAGCCTGCTCGACGTGCTTCAGGACCTGTCGGTCGAGTTTGCGCCGACGCTGCGGGTCAGCAACTCCTAAGCGCGGCGCAGGCGGCGGCGTTCGCGCAACAGCGCGTTTTCGGCGGCGCGCGCGCGGTCTTCGGCGGACGTGGCGCGGCGGCGCAGCTTGGCCGCCTCGCCGGACAGCATGGCAATGCGCGCGGCGTTTTCGCTGCGGTATTTCTGGCGGGCCATCACGAACCCGAACGCCAGTGCGCCGGCGATAAACAGCAGGGCAAGCCCGAACTGCATGGCAAGTGTTTCAAGCGTCATAGTTGACCTCCCTCTCGCAGGACCCGCAATTCGATGCGGCGGTTCACGTCTTCGTCTGTGCTGCTTCCCTGGGTCAGCGGTGTGCGTGCGCCGAACCCAACGGTTTCGAATTGCGACACGTCGATGCCCAGCTTGTCCAGCACCTGCACGGCGCTGTCGGCGCGCTGCCAGCTGAGCTGCAGGTTCAGCGCATCCGATCCCGAACTGTCCGAATGTCCCGCGATCAGCACGCGCGCCTCGGGGCAGGCCGCGGTCTGTTCACCGACCGAAACGAGCAAGTCGTAATCCTGCGGGCGGATGTCGGCACTGCCCGGGTCAAAATTGAACATCACGCCGGAGAACGCGTCGGACAGGGCAGTGACGCAATCCACGGCTTCAGGGGCCTCTACCGGTGCGGGTGCCGCATCGTTGAGGGAGGTCATCCACGGCAGTTCGGACCCGGATGGGGTGTCGAGCAGCACGGGCAGCTCGGCCACGCCCACTGCCGTCGTTTCATCTGCGATGGCCTGCGGCATGGCAAAGACGGGGTCTGCGGCCTCGGGGGCTGAGGCCTCCGCCTGTGCGGGTGCGCTGGGGCCTTGCAGGTTCATCGCAAAGACGCCTGCCCCGGCCAGCCCCAGAATGGCCAATCCGCCAAGCGCGTAGAGCGCGATCGAGTTACCGCCGCCCGTGCCCGCAAGCCGGTCCGCGCTGGCAAGGGTCAGTCCGGCAGATCGCAACGCCCTCATATCCTTGGCTTTTCTGCTTTCCCTCATGTCAAACTCAAACCTCCACTGTCACCAATTCACTGAAAGAACGACACCGACACCCCGCCATCGCTCTGCTCAAAATGCACTTGTAGCCCCAACAGTCTCGCTGTCTCACGGATCATCGCCTCGTTTTCGAGCAGGTCCAGTTCGGTCCGCGAATCGTCGATCACAACGGTCAAACCCAGCTCACGTACGGTGTGTTGCAAAACCGACTTGAGCCGGTGGGAATACATGATGGGTTTCATACGGGGCCCCGAATGTGAAAGACTCGCAATAACTACCGCGAAAATACACAATATGCTGTGGGCGGCATAGTATGGGTCGCTAAATGCTGCGATCTATCCACAGGAATCTTTGAGCGGATACAGCCTGGACGGGAAACCTGCACGATAAAGCATCCGCCGCTGCCCAATTCTGCGCCACCGGGCGGCGCATGGGCAGGCATTGCAGCTGCGGGCCTTTTTGCGCGTCAGGCCACGACGGCGGTTTCCGGACGGTCGGGAAGGGTCATTGCGCGCGCGGCGCGGTCGACATAGGCAAAGGCGCGGGTTGCCCCGGTCTGGATGTGTCGCAGGTTGGTGGCGTCCTGCCCCGCATCCTCCAGCGTCGCGACCAGTTTTTTCCAGCGCCGTGCATCTGTCCGTAGGCCGACAAAGGCGTGGCTGTGGTCCGGCAGCCGCCGCGTCACATTTGCGCGGAAGGTGCCCCGCCCAAAGGATGCGCCATGCGCCACATAAAGCGCGCCGAGCAGTTGCATGCCGTTGGACAGCGACAGGTCGGGCGCGTCGGATGCGCAAACACCCAAGTCGCGGGACAGGGCAAAGCATTCGTTTTGCAGGGCAAAGTCATCGTAGCATGCCAACGCCACCCGCTTACGCTCAACTGACTGGTAGAACACGGAAAAAACCTGAAGGGCCGCGCGATAGGTGGCTGGCGTCAACGTCGGCGCGCTCAACACGGACAAGACCGGATCGTTGTGCAGCGCCTCGTGAATGTCGCGCGTCACACGCGCCAGATGCTGCCGTACCCCGACCGGGTGCTGCGCCGTCACAGCCCGAAATCCTGCAAGACCGGCTCCAGATCAGCGCGGTGCAACGGCTTTCTGAGCACCGGGATGCCGTCGAACGCGTCGCGCGGCACCCCTTCGGACCCGTAGCCGGTGACAAAGACAAACGGCACCCCCATCGCCTTGAGCCGGTTGGCCACGCCGTACGATGTCTCCCCCCCGGACAGGTTGACATCGAGCGCGGCGAAATCCGGACGTTCGGCGTCAATCGCCTGCATCGCGTCCTGCACGGTCATGGCGGTCTGGACCTTGGCCAAACCCGCATCGTTCATGATCCGCATCGTGTCCATCGAGATGACAAAGCTGTCTTCGACCAGCAGACACCGCACCTGACCACGGGCGCGCATCGCCTCCGCGTTCTCGTCTGCCTTCGCCTTTGATCTGGCCACCTCACCGCCGAGAAAGCGCATACCGCTGAGCATGTCCTGCGGTAGCGCCAGTTCCACCGCGATCCCCGTCTCGCGGTAGGCGACGTCGATGGTGCCGCGCAGCTCATTCGGGACGGCATTGGTGAGCAGGCTGGTGCCAAATCCCTTGCGCTGGGGCGGCTCCACAGCGGGCCCGCCCGTCTCTGTCCAGCACAGGCGCAAGCCCGCCTCTGCGGGCGACAGGTCAATCGTGACACGCCCCTCCGGCGCAGAAAGTGCGCCGTATTTGGCCGCGTTGGTCATCAATTCGTGCACCACGAGGGCAAAGATCGGGGCCACATCGGGGCGCAGGCCGGCATCCTCTCCGTTGATCACGACGCCCTTGCCTTCGAGGTTGTGCGGCTCCGCCTCCATCTGGAGCATGGTGTGGATGCTGACATAGGCGTCAGGCCGTTCCACGGCGAGGCTGTGCGCGTTGGCGACCGCCTCAATCCGGGCCTCGAGCGTCGCGATGAAATCGTCGATCGTGTCGGCGGTGGACCGCGACTGCCGGGACAGCGACCGGATCAGCGTCAGGATGTTGCGCACCCGGTGGTTCAGCTCATCGATCAGCATCTTTTGCTGGCGGGACGTCTTGCGGATCAGGGCGTTGCGCTCTGCATTGACGTAGATCGACCAGACCTCGCTCGCGATCTGGTGTTCCTCGTCAGTCCAGGGGTCCGAACTGCCGCGCACAGTCTCCTTGTAGAGCGCAAAGGACCCGCGTGGCCGCAACCGGGCATTCCCGCCCACGCCTTCGATGGTCTTGTGCGGCGCGCCTGCCCATTTGGTGATCTTTTCGCGGTCACGGCGGAAAAACGCGACAAAGCTGTCTCGGGCCATTGGGGTGATGTGCACCCCGGCGATGTCGTCACCGACCAAATCCGCCAGACCCGGGCTGTCGGCACGCAGGGCCGCACTGTGATAGACGTCTGCACAGCTCTCGCCGAACTTGACGAACGGGTCCAGCGTGTCGGCAGGCGGCACCAGGTTGTGCACCTGAACGCTGCCTTCCTTGGCCAGCAGGGCCCCATCGGCGCGCATGGCGTCGCACAACCGGCTGAGCAGGCGCGCGGTGAACAGCGACTCCGCCTCCTGACGCTTGCCGGCATTGTCCATCAGCTCGCGCCGCAACTGGTCCGCCTCGTGCAGGCGCGCCAGCCGTTCGCGTTGCAGGATCGCATCCAGCTTGAGGCCAAAGAACCGGACAAAGTTGCGGCACACCTCGCGCACGTTCTGGTCGGGCACGCGCGGGGTCGGGTTGTGCAGCGAAATCATGCCCCACAGCTTGCCCGACACGACGATGTTCAGCGTTAGCGTGGCTTTCGTGCCCATGTTTTCGAGGTACTGCATATGCACCGGCGACACCCCGCGCAGGTGCGAATAGGTCATGTCGAGCGGGGCAAGATCGGCACCGGCAGCCATGACCGGCACCGGCGTGCCAAAGATGTCGGCGATATAGCGGAACGGCGTGCGGGCCATGATCTCGCGCGCCTGCTGCGGAATGTCCCAGGATGGAAAGTTGAGCCCGAGGAACGACTCGAGCCCACCTGTCAGCGACTCGGCCTGGATCGTGCCGTTTCCGTCGCCGTCAAACTCGTAGACCATGACGCGCTGATACCCGGTCAGCACCTGGATCAGCTTCACGCTTTTGTCGAACAACTCCGCCCGGCTTTGGACCCCATGCAGGTGCGACGTGAGAAAGGCGATCTGGTGCACCGCCTTTCCACTCACATCCGGCAGGCCGGAGGCCGGTTCAAACTCGAAAATGGTGGCCGTCCTGGCCGCTGACGCCCCGGCGGCCACGCGGTTGCCGTTCAGCGCCAACTCTTCGATGGCGCGGGTGTCCTGCATCAGGAACGGGGGCAACATGCTGTTGACGAGGTCGTGGCGGACGCCTGTGGGGAACACGTCATGGATGCTCTGCCCAAGCACCGCCGCGTGGTCGATGCCGGTGATGCTGTGCAGGTTGACGCTCGCATGTGTGACCTGCAGCGTCTCATTGTCGACCGCGACCAGCGCGCCATGCCCCTGGATCGAGCCCGGAATGTGCACCGGCTCCGCGGCGCAGGCGTCCAGCGCGGCATCGATATCTGCGATACGCCTCGTCTTCATACCAGATGCCTCACTGAGCGCTTCATCCCCCGTTAGCCTTATGTGCAGGTTGGATAACGTCCCGTTAATGCACGCAGGGATAGCATTGCCGGATTGCGCCCCCTGCGCAACCGGCATCTGGAGGGTGAAAACAGAAACGGGGGCTGCAATGCCCCCGGTTCAGTCAGCTCTCTGGTGCCCGCGCGCAGGGCGTCAGTTGCGCGCCAACCGCTCGTCGATCACGGTGTCGCGTGGCACCAGCTGGAACTGTACCCGCCGGTTTTCGCCCTCGCCCGAGATCGTACCACTCAGGTTGATCGGACGCCGCGCGCCAAAGCCCAGGGGCTCCATCTGGGTAGTCTCGAACCCTTCGGCTTGCAGCATCTGGATCACCGTGTCGGCCCGATACCAGCTGAGGTCCATGTTCAACTTGTCGCTGCCGCGTTGGTCGGAATGGCCTTCGACCACCAGCTTGACCTCCGGACACAGACGCAGCGCTGTGGCCATGTTGCGCACGCGGGGCATGTCAGCCTCCGCCGGTTCGTTGCTGCCCAGTGGAAAGCGGACATGGGTAATCTTTGCCAGCGTATCGAGATAGTCGATGCAGCTGGGCGCCTGAATTTGCTGCCGCAGCGGCCGCGTAGGGGCGGCCAGCACCGGCTCAGGCTGTGGCAGGTCCGCGCCCAACAGGTCGACGCTGGTCCGGGTGACCTCGGCCTCGGGGACAACTTCGGGTGTTTCGGGCGGCGTCGGCACCGGGGCCACTGCCACCAAAGGCGCGGCGGGCTCATCCAACGCCATGCGCGCCTGCATCTCCTGAGTTTCGCGCGACTGAACGACCAGCAGTGTCGTCATCACCACCAGCGCGGTGAACATGACCAGAAACACGCCGCTCACCCCGGCGATCAGCCACACGGGCAGTCGCCGCTGCGGCGACTCCGGCGGCGCAAAGGCAGCGCTTTTGGGTGGCAGGCCGCCTTGAGCGTGCATCGTCAGTCGTGTCATTCCGTGATCCCCCAGAGATCGCCCCGACAAACGGGGCCGTGTCGTCAGTCGGCGGATGCACGTTCGCTTTGCGCGTTTGTTCCATGTCGACCCACGCTCGTGGCAGCGGCGTGGGCGGCACATCCGCCCCTAGGCACAGACCATACATAATGTGGTTGCCAAGACAACAGCCTCCAAATCCGGTAGCTGCATTTTTCTGTGTATAACCTTGTGCCGCGCTGACAATCGCGGCGGTTGCGCTGACCCGCGCGGGGCGGTAGATCGCTTTGGAACCAAACGGGGTGCCTGTGGCATGGACGATCTGCGCGACAAATATCTGACCCAAATCGGCGGTGCGGCGGACGAATCCGCGCTCGAGGATATCCGCATCGCCGCTGTCGGCAAGAAAGGCGAGGTCGCGCTCAAGATGCGCGAGCTGGGCAAGATGACCCCCGAAGAACGTCAGACCGCAGGCCCCGCGCTCAACGCCCTCAAGGATGAAATCAACAGCGCGCTCGCCGCCAAGAAGGCCGCACTGGCCGACGCCGCGCTCGACGCGCGCCTCGCCGAAGAGTGGCTGGACGTGACCCTGCCCGCGCGGCCCGGCCGTCAGGGCACCCTGCACCCGATCAGCCAGGTGACCGAAGAGGTCACCGCGATCTTTGCCGAAATGGGCTTCTCCGTCGCCGAAGGGCCGCGGATCGACACTGACTGGTATAATTTCGACGCGCTCAACATCCCCGGGCACCATCCTGCACGGGCCGAGATGGACACGTTCTACATGCACCGGGCGCCGGGCGACAATCGCCCGCCCCACGTGCTGCGCACGCATACGAGCCCCGTGCAGATTCGCAGCATGGAGGCCACTGGCGCCCCCACGCGCATCATCTGCCCCGGCGGTGTCTACCGCGCCGATTACGACCAGACGCACACGCCGATGTTCCACCAGGTCGAAGGACTCGCCATCGATCGCGACATCTCCATGGCCAACCTCAAATGGGTGCTCGAAGAGTTCGTGAAGGCGTATTTCGAGGTCGACGGGGTGGAGCTGCGCTTCCGCGCCTCACACTTCCCCTTCACCGAACCCTCGGCCGAGGTCGACATCCGCTGTTCCTGGGAGGGCGGCACGCTCAAGGTCGGTGAAGGCGATGACTGGCTGGAAATCCTGGGCAGCGGCATGGTCCATCCCAAGGTGCTGGAGGCGGGCGGGATCGATCCAGCGGAATGGCAGGGCTTTGCTTTCGGTATGGGGATCGACCGGATCGCGATGCTAAAATACGGGGTGCCGGACCTGCGCGCCTTCTTTGACAGCGACCTGCGCTGGCTGCGCCATTACGGCTTTGCCGCGCTCGACATGCCGAACCTGCACGGCGGGCTCAGCCGCTAGCGCCGCATGCTCTGGCTGTCGGTCCTGTCGCAACCGTTGATCGCACTTGCATGGGCGGGTCTGTGGTATGGCCTCTGGACCCGCTCAGACTGGCGCCGCCGCAGAGCCTACGCCACACATATCGCCGACTGGCCTGACGACGTACTGGAAGCGTCACTCGTCCACTACCTGACCATCGTGGCCGACTACCGCGCCGCGCCGTTCCCCAAGCCGTCCATGCGCAATGCCGACAACGCGCTGATCATGGCCACCCTTCTGCAAGAACGCTTGGACCTCACCGCCGGGCGCGCGCCGCAACGATACCTGCGCAGCCGCCGCAAGCTGCTGCGCCGCGCCTGCCGCATGGCCAAAACCAGCACCCCAAGGTGACACGGCCACCAATTCAGCACGTCCCACCCCGTCTCTGTCCCGCTAAATCCTCCCCGAAGGGCCGGCCTGCCAACAGCACCCAACGCCACACATCTGGCACAGCGCCGCCACCGCCCTATTATCCGCTCATGCGGCTCGCACTCGTCCTCACTCTCGCCACCCTGATCGTGATCGCCCACGTGTTCCTGTGGCGCTCGGGCATGGCGTTCGAGCTCAAGCTGACCTTCACGATCCTCAACACCATCGGCTGGTCCATCGTGCTGCTGCCCATCCTGTTCATCGACAAATGGCTGGCCACAATCAAACGGCGCAATGCCGAAACAGACAGCCACGACAACGTGACGTGACACGGCCCGCCAATTCCATAGCGTACGGCGCATGAGATACGCCCTTGTCCTGATGGCCCTGCTCTGGGCCCTCCCCGCCACCGCTGCACAGCGTGACCTGTGCCACGGCGATGTGCCCTGCGCGTTGGGTGACCGCTCCTACCATGTGCGCGAACCGGACGGTTGGGACGGGACCACACCGCTGCCTGTCCTGATCCACTTTCACGGCTGGCAACGTACCGGCGCGCTGCCGGTCAAGCATCAGCGCATCTCTGGCGCGACCCGGCTGCGCGGCGTGCTGCTCATCGCGCCGAACGGCAATCGCAAGACCTGGAATTTCTGGTCCGCCGAGACCGAGGATGTCGCCTTTGCCGAGGACGTGATCCGGGATGTGTCGGCGCGCTACCCGGTGGATGCGGACAACATCTTTGTCTCGGGGTATTCCTACGGCTCGATCATGGCGTGGCGTGTGGCCTGTGACCGGGGTGCGCGGCTCAACATCCGCGCCCTGCTGGGCATCTCCGGCACCTTGCGCCAGTCCGAAGATTGCGCCGAAGCCCCGCGCGAGGTGCGCCATGTGCACGGGCTCAAGGACAATGTGCTCGACTTTCCCTTCGGCCCGGACGGCGACACGACCTATCCGGTGTCGCTCTGGCGCGCAGCGATGGGGTGCGGGTCAGGCACCGACACAGGCACGTGGAACCAAGTCGATTTCCTCGACTTCAGCCGCACGGCATGGACCGATTGCACCGCAGGCAAGGTCGCCCTCGACGTCCACCCCGGCGGGCACTTCATCCCGCATGGCTGGATCGCACGACAACTCGATGAACTGCTGGGCCTGCCGCTCAGCTATCCCTAGTCGTTGATATCGGTGTCCCAGGTCTTGACCTGACCCCGGCGCACGCCCAGCACGGCGCGCAGCCCGATCACCGCACCAAGCGATACGGCGGCAAAGAGGAACAGCAGGATCGCCGGGCTAGCCCCGACAAACCCCAGCGCGCCAAAGCCAAGGGCGACGCCCACCACAGCCGCGCCCACCGCCAGCCCCAGAAAGACAAAAGCGGGCACGAAAATCTCGATGATGGCAAGGACCAGCGCAGCCACGATCCAGACCCACCAGATACTCCACAGATCGGTCATCACGACTTGCCTCCCTTGAGCATGGCAAACGCCTCCTGAAAGGCGTCCATGGCGCTGGCGGGCAGAATGACCGTCTGCTGACCTTCACCCCGGGCGATCTCCGACACCGCATCCACCTGCTTCAGCGCGACCTGGTATTGCGCTGCGGCAATCCCGTGCGTGGCAATGGCGTCTGCGACGACCTGCGTGGCATAGGCTTCGGCCTCCGCCTCGACCCGGCGCGCCTTGGCAGCCTGTTCGGCTGCGTAAAGCTCCGCATCGGCGTTCAGTTCAGTGGCACGTTTGTGCCCCTCCGCCTCTGTCACGGCGGCCCGGCGGGCGCGCTCGGCATTCAATTGCTGCAGCATCGCCTCGCGCGTCGCCACATCAAGGTTCACGTCGAGGATTTCGGCACGCGTCACCTCGATCCCCCAATCGTTCACCGCCTCTTCGACCAGCACCTTGATCTGCGCAATCAGTTGCGAGCGGTTGGATTGCACCTCGTCCAGTTCCATCTTGCCGATCTCGGCCCGCACGATCCCGGCCACTGTCGTTTGCACGGCGGCGTCCACGTCGCGGATGCGGTACACCGTCCGCTCAGGCTCCGTCACCCGGTAAAAGATGCTGGTTTCCACCTGCACCAGCACGTTGTCCATCGTGATCGCATCCTGGCTGGCATTGGGCAGCTGGCGTTCCAGCACAGATTTTTTGTGGCGCACCTTGTCCAGAAAAGGGACAATAAAGTTAATGCCTGGCCCCAAAACCGAGTGCAGTCGGCCAAAGCGTTCTACAATGTACTTCTCGCTTTGCGGTACGATCTGAACACCTAGAAAAACACACAGTAACAGGAGAACTGCCCCGAGGATCAGGATCAAGTTTTCGCTCAACAGGCTCAGGATGAATTCTTCGGTCAACGGCTGTCCCTTCGTCAAAGTAAATACTATTTACATTCCGATATGGAGGTAAAGCCATTGATTTTCAAGGCTCGCCGCCCCGTATCAGATCGCAGCCTTCAGGCTTTCGTCCAGGTAAATCTCGCGCAGACGCGGTGCCACACGGCCCGGTGTGCCGTCGCCCAGCGACGCGCCGTCGATCTCCACCACCGGCATCACAAAGGTCGAGGCCGAGGTGATAAACGCCTCGTCCGCGTCGCGCGCCTCGTCGATGGTAAAGTTGCGTTCCTCGACCTCCATCTGCGCCTCTTCGGCAAAACGCAGGACGGCCGCGCGCGTGATCCCGTGCAGGATATCGTTGCTCAGGGCGCGAGTGATGATCTTGTTGCCCTTGACGATATACGCGTTGTTCGAGGTCCCTTCGGTCACGTAACCGTCCTGGATCATCCAGGCATCATCGGCCCCGGCCTTCTTGGCCATCATCTTGCCCATCGACGGATACAGCAGCTGCACCGTCTTGATGTCGCGCCGGCCCCAGCGGATGTCCTCGATGCTGATAACCTTCATGCCTGTCTTGGCCACCGGACTGTTGGCCAGCCCGGGCTTGTTCTGGGTGAACAGCACGATGGTCTGCGGCGTTGTTTCCGGGTCGGGAAAGACAAAGTCGCGGTCATCCGGCGCCCCGCGCGTGATCTGCAGGTAAACCATCCCCTCCTCGATCTCGTTGCGGCGCACCAGCTCGCGATGCACCTCCAGCAGATCGTCCTTGGAAATGGGCGTTGCCATATCCAGCTCCTGCAGCGACCGCTCCAGCCGCACGGCGTGACCATCGAAATCGACCAGCTTGCCACCCAGCACGCTTGTCACCTCGTAGACGCCATCGGCCATCAGGAAACCCCGGTCAAAGATCGACACTTTCGCCTCTGTCTCGGGCAGGTACTCTCCGTTCACGTATACGGTGCGGGTCATATCGTGGGCTCCTTGGTGCGGGGTCGCCTTGGGGTTACGTCAGGTGTCTTGCGGGCGCAAGTGCGCCGGATCAAGTGCGCCAGTTTGCATCAGGTGCCGCAGGACTTCGGCGACCATACGGGCATCGCCAAGGGCGTCGTGACCACGGGCATCCGGCAGGCTCAGGCCAAAATGGTCCAGCATAGTGTTGCTGCGCAAGGCGTGGATCACGTCCAGCGGCACACCCGCCTCCAGAAACAGCGAGGGCGCATTGCCAAACCGGCTGGCCGGGATCGGTGGGGCAATCCCCGTGACATAGCAGCTGATGGCAACCATGTTGAATTCGTCCTTCCCCCAGGCCCACAGCGTGTCCGACCCGGCAAAAACGCCAAGCCGGTCCAAAGCTTCGGCCAAGGGCACACCTTCTGCCTCCAACCGGTCCTCCGTCACGCCCGTCAACCGCGCGTTCAGTTGGTCGAGGACCAGCGGCGCACCGTGGCGGTCCAGCGGTCGGATCAAGACCTCGAACCGCTCCAGCACCTCGAACGGTGCAGCCAGCGACATCCGGACAGCCCCGATCTGAAACACCACAGGATCAGGGTCGAGAGGGCCACACCAGAACCGCTGCGGCGCGCCCGGCGCGGTGGCAAACTCGCAATCATAAATGATTGCTGTGCCGCGCATCACCCCCACAACTCCGGAGCAGGCGGATGCACCCCATCAACGTCGTAGCGCAACGGCATATCCCGGTCCTCAGCCAGCAGCAGCGGCCCGTCCAGGTCCACAACCGCCGCGCCTTGCGCCACCAGCACCGCCGGGGCCATCGCCAACGACGAGCCCACCATGCACCCCACCATCACGTCAAACCCTTCGGCCAACGCAGCGGCGCGCATCGCCAGCGCTTCGGTCAGCCCACCAGCCTTGTCCATCTTGATGTTCACCATGTCATACTTGCCCCTCAGCGCAGGCAGGCTGGCCCGGTCATGGCAGCTTTCGTCGGCACAGACCGGCAGCACCCGCTCCAGCTCTGCCAGCGCGCCGTCCGCTCCGGCGGGCAAGGGCTGCTCCACCATCTCCACGCCCAGCCGCACCAGCACTGGGGCCAGCGTCCGGTACAGCTCCGGCGTCCAGCCTTCATTGGCATCCACGATGATCCGTGCATCCGGCGCACCGGCGCGGACCGCCTCGATCCGCGCCACGTCCGCCTCGCCACCCCCCAGCTTGGTCTTGAGCAAGGGCCGAAACGCATGTTCCGCTGCCTGCGCCCGCATCGCCTCCGGCGTGTCCAGCGACAAGGTATAAGCCGTGATCTCCGGCCCCGGTGCTTCCAACTCGGCCAGCGCCCACGCCGGACGGCCTGCCCGTTTCGCCTCCATATCCCACAGCGCACAATCCACAGCATTCCGCGCCGCACCAGGTGGCAACAGGTCCTGCAACGCGGCCCGCGTCACGTCCCCGGGCAGGGCCTCGATCTGCGCCGTCACGGTCTCAAGCGTTTCGCCGTAACGCGCATAAGGCACACACTCGCCCCACCCCTGGTGCAGCCCGTCCGTCACCCGCACGGTCAGCACCTGCGCCACGGTCCGCGACCCCCGCGCAATGGTGAACACCTGCGCCAGTGCAAACACATCCCGGCTGACTTCAATGCGCATGATCCACCTTCATCTCGCCAGAAAAACTCTCCCCGAAGGGCCGCTCCGCCACGGGCACCCTAGGCCAGCAACCCATCTACCAGCTTGCCCGCACCAAAGCGGAACGGGTCCGTCGCGGGCAGGTTCATCCGGTCCTCGATCTCCGTCAGGCAGGCCCGCGCCGCCGCCTCGTCCAGCGCCTTGGTGTTGACTGACACGCCCGTCACCGCGCAGGCCGGGTTCGCCACCCGGGCAATCGGCAGGGCCGTGTCGCGCAGCTGCTCCAGCGACGGCAGGGCATAGTCCGGCAGGCCGCGCATATGCGTCCGCGTCGGCTCATGGCACAGCACCAGCGCATCGGGTTGCCCGCCGTGGATCAGCGCCATCGTGACCCCGGAATAGGAGACGTGAAACAGGCTGCCCTGCCCTTCGATATGATCCCAGTGATCCGCGTCATTGTCCGGCGTCAGGTATTCCACCGCACCGGCCATGAAATCCGCGATCACCGCGTCCAGCGGCACGCCCTTGCCGGTGATCAGGATGCCGGTCTGACCCGTCGCCCGAAAAGTAGATTTCATCCCCCGCGCCCGCATCTCCGCATCCATCGACATGGCCGTATACATCTTGCCGCACGAACAATCCGTGCCGATGGCCAGCGCCCGCTTGCCGGTGCGCTTTTGCCCGTTGGCGATGGGGTAGGCGATCGTGGGCACCCGCACATCGTGCAACGTGCCGCCGTTCACCTTGGCCGCCGACTGCAGCTCGTTCTCGTCCCGCAGAAGGTTATGCAGACCGGCGGCGAGGTCATAGCCCATCTTCAGCGCCTGCACCAAAACCACCTTCCACGCGTCCGAGATCACGCCGCCGCGGTTCGCCACCCCGATCACCAGCGTTTTCGCCCCCGCAACCAGCCCCTCTTCGAGCGTCATGTCGGTCAGGCCCATATCGGCCCCGCATCCCGGCAGGCAAAGCTGGCCGACGGCGTTTTCCGGCCGCCAGTCCTTGATCCCCTGTGCCACCTTGGCGGCAAGTTGATCCGGGGCATCGCCCAGAAACAAAAGATATGGCGTTTGGATCATGGCACGAGCTTTCCTTGCAGTGTGGGTGCAATTTTATGCATGTTTCGGACACATTGCTCGCAAAATCCGCCGCCTGCCGCGCCTCAGCAGGAAAAACGTGCGCGATGGCCCGGATTGTCGAAATTTCTTGCGTCAGGCCAGCAGGTCACCGAACACAACCAGCAAATGCGTCATCAGGCTGACGAATCCCTGCTCATTCGGCACCGCGATCTCGAGGCCGAGGGTGAACAGCGGAAACAGGCTGGTCAGCGAAAACAACCCCCGGACAGAGGCGCGCAGCGGCACGCTCGACATCGCCGCAATCCGCGACGACACCGAAGTGAGCGCAGCGCTTTCGTCAATCGCCGTCTTGGCGTCGCGCCAATCGTCGCTGTCACGAAACAGCGTCTGCAGTTTCGGCAATGTGCCCTCCGTCTTGGCCCGCCAGGCCGCCACAACCTCCGCCTTGGAGGCGCGGTAGTGGGCGATGAACGTGACAAAGGGCGAGATCAGCCCGTACCACGCAATCACCAGTGCCACGATCAGCAGACCTACATGCAGCGGCCACCATTGCCCGTAGAACGCCCGCACCTCCGGCACGCTCCAGACCATGGCCAGCCAGAACGACAGCCACATGATCGGCAGGAACACCAGGATGCCCTGAAACGCCAGAAACTCGCCCACCCGCAGCGCGCCGCCCGCGCCGTCACTGTGTCCCGGCACCAGCCGCAGCCGGCCGCCGCGCCGGTTCAGCCGTCGCCCGAACGTGCCAAGGGCCGCAATGGTGCCCAGCCGGTGGCCTGCCAGCGCGCCCAGAATGGTCATCGACCACAGCATTTCCTGCCCTGCCGTCGATGTGGGCCACCCGCCAAAGTGCAAGGTCAACGACCCGAAGAACACCATGACGACCACGCCCGCCGCCGTGCCCCGCGCATAGACAAGCTGCCGCGCCTCGATCACCGCATCGTCGACATCTGTCCAGTGCAGCACCCCTTCGGCGCGCAACTGCGTGGACATGGCGCGATACAGCCCTTCGACCCACATCGACAGCCACAACCCCAGAAAGCAAACAAAATACCCGCTCGACAGCATCGGATCGGCCAGCTTGCCGATCTCGATTTCGCGCGGGGCCTCGCACATGGCCACCGACAGCGTGCAGACCCGCGAAGGGATGATGCCCAGCACGCCGCCCGGCCAACGCTCCAGAAACGCGTCCAGATCGTAGAAATGCAGCACTGTGTCATCCGCCCCGACCAGCGGAAACATCGCCTGCAACCGGTACAGGCCGTAAACCGTCACAACGATCAGCGCCAGCCAGACCAATTGGCGTTCCAATGTGCGCGCCATGCCCCTGTCCCCCAGCAAGACATACACGCACAGGATGAAGTGCGAACGGCCACATGTGAAGTGTCAATTCCCGGCCAAAGCGGTCTTGCGCAGCCGCGCGTAGTATCCTATCGGCAACGCGACCCAGATTGAAATTATATTGCGCGAGCCTCTGCCATGTCCTTCCGCCTGCAACCCACGCCCCCTGCCCGTCCCAACCGCTGCCAGCTCTTTGGTCCCGGCTCCCGCCCCGCCATTTTCGAGAAAATGGCAGCCTCTGCCGCCGACGTGATCAATCTGGACCTCGAAGACAGCGTGGCCCCCTCGGACAAGGACAGCGCGCGCGCCAATATCATCCAGGCCATCGGCGACATCGACTGGGGCACCAAAACGCTGAGCGTCAGGATCAACGGGCTCGACACGCCCTACTGGTACCGCGACGTGGTGGACCTGCTCGAACAGGCCAGTGACCGGCTGGACCAGATCATGATCCCCAAGGTGGGCAACGCCGCCGATATCTACGCCGTCGACGCGCTCGTCTCCGCCATCGAGGTTGCCAAGGGCCGCAGCAAGCCCATCACCTTCGAGGTAATCATCGAAAGCGCCGCCGGCATCGCCCATGTCGAAGAGATCGCCGCCGCCTCGCCCCGCCTTGCCGCGATGAGCCTCGGGGCCGCCGATTTTGCCGCCTCCATGGGCATGGCCACAACCGGGATCGGCGGCACACAGGAAAACTACTACATGATCCGCGATGGGCAAAAGCACTGGTCCGACCCCTGGCACTGGGCGCAGGCCGCCATCGTCGCCGCCTGCCGGACCCACGGCGTGCTGCCCGTCGACGGTCCCTTTGGCGACTTCTCGGACGATGACGGCTTCGTCGCACAAGCCAAACGCTCCGCCACACTGGGCATGGTCGGCAAATGGGCGATCCACCCCAGGCAGGTGGCCTTGGCCAACGACGTCTTCACCCCGTCCAAAGAGGCTGTGGCCGAAGCCCGTGAAATCCTCGCCGCCATGGAGGAGGCCAAGGCCAAGGGCGAAGGCGCCACCGTCTACAAGGGCCGCCTCGTCGACATCGCCTCAATCAAACAGGCCGAAGTCATCGTCAGACAATCCGAAATGATCGCGGGCAGCTAACCGTTTTTTCTGACCAAAAATACCATGGGGTTTGGGGCAGCGCCCCAATCCGTCGCCACCCACCCCGCGATCCACCTAAAAACATAGCGCACGCGGGACGGCGGGCGGGGCGAATTTGCACAGCAAAGAGCGCCGGACCGCCGACTTAATCCGGCCAGACCTTGCGCCCGTCCACGCCGGTCTCCTCGATCAGACCCAGCCGCTTGGCCTCAAAGTAATAGCCGCGCGCGTACCACATCACCGCCGCGTCCATGTCGCCCTGCGACACCAGCCAGGCCCCGCGCAGATACCGCACCGCGTATTTCAGGTTGGTCTCCGCATCCAGCAAATCACTTGGCTGGCCACGAAATCCCATCGACCGCGCCGTTGCGGGCAGGATCTGCATCAGCCCGTAATACGGACCGTTGCGGGCGGCGGGCCTATGCGTGCTTTCCCGGATCACCACACGCTGCACCAGCGCCACCGGCACGTCATTCTCCAGCGCCGCCGTCTCGATGAACGCGCGCAGCTCACGCGTCTCATTGGGATAAAGCGGCACATCGACCACCTCTGGCGCGGACTCACGCGGACCGCCAGAACATGCCGCCAGCCCCAGGCACAGGATCAGAAAGACATACTTCATCCCATGCGCCTACCCCGGACGCCACGCCGGGTCACGCGCCACATGCGCACCAAACCGTGATTGGGCAAATTCGCGCCTGCCATGATTACGTAACCGGACAGACCTGCCGGAGACATCCACCATGCGCGCTCTCATCACAGCCCTTGCCCTCGCCTGCCTCACGCTGCCCGCCTTGGCCGAAATGGCACCCCGCGACGGCTGGACCGTCACACCGACCGACAAGCCCTACGCTGACCTGATCGACGCCGTGAAATCGGCGGCCAAGGCCAACAAGATGGGCGTCGTCACCCAAGCCGGCCCCACCGGGGCCGCGCGCAACCGCGGCATCTCCATCCCCGGCAACCGCGTCATTGGCCTGTTTAACAATTCCTACGCCGTCGATGTGCTCGCCCTGTCGACCGCCGCCATGATCGAGGCACCGATCCGCATGTATGTCACTGAAAACGCTGACGGAACTGCCACACTCAGCTACAAGGCACCCTCGACCGTGTTCGCCCCCTATATGGACGAGGCCGGCCCCGACCTGACCCGCATCGCGTCCGAGCTTGATGCGATCTTTGCCGATATCGCTGCCGCAGCGGCACAATAAGCCGACAATTCGAGGTATATCGCCGTCTCGGCAGCATTCCGCCTTCAGGCATTGTTCACGTTTTGATCCTTTTCTGGGCAGGTACCCTCGTGGAGCTTGTCATGGGTTTTATCGCCACTCCGGAACTGCTGGATTTCGTCAGCTCGCTGGCCGTTCTGGGCCTGCTTGTGCTGGGCTTCAGCGCGCTCAGTCCCGCGCTCAAGAGCAGCCGCATCGGCTCGGCACTGCAGGGCCTCCTGTTCGGGCTGGTGGTGGAACTTCAGATGTCCATGCCCCTCAGCCCCGCGGACGGGGTGATCATCGACATGCGCAACGTGCCCATCGTGCTGGCCGGTGCGTTTCTGGGCCTGCCCGGGTTGCTCATGTGCCTCGGTCTGGCGGTGGCGACCCGGATCGGGCTGGGTGGCGTTGGCGTCCTGCCCGGCGTTGTCGGCATGCTCATTGCGGGCACCGTCGGCTACGCGTGGTCGCGCGCGATGCCCCGGATCAACCGCGCGCCGTGGATCAAGCTTTTGCTGCTGGGCGGCGCGGTCAACCTGCACATGCTGTCGGCCCTGCTCGCCTCGGCCGAGATCATGACGTGGTATTACCTTCAGGCCGCCCCGACCGTCCTGATCCTCAACCTCAGCTGTGTGCCGCTCATCGGCGCACTGCTGCTGCGCGAACAAAAGGCCGCCGCCGCGCAGGCCCGGCTCGCTGCCGCCGCACAGCTGGACCCGGCCACCCGGTTGATGGCGCTCGACGCCTTCGCGCGGGAGGTGTCGCATGTCAACGCGTCGGGCGATGGCACACGATTTGTCGGTGTGGTCGCGATCACGTTCCGAAATGCCGGGTGGCTCGCCCGCACATGGGGGGCCAGCGCGTTCTACCAATCCCTTGGCGCGATGCGCGTGCGGATCAATGCGCTTTGCGCCGACCAGCGCCCGCTGGGCATCGACCACAGACAGCGCCTGCTGCTCCCGGTGACCGAGGCGGAGCTGCGCGATCGTGGCCCATTCCGCGAGACGATACGCCGCCTCGCGACCGACGCGCCCTTTGTTCTCGACGATGATGTGGAAATCCCGCTGTCCGTGGTGATCGAGAATTTTCGCCTGCACCGCCCCGACAACCCCGCGATCACCGCCAGCGATGTTCGCCGGTCCGCTGTGGCCCGCCGCAGAACACCTCCAGCCCCGCACAATGTCGATCCGGAAAAAGGCGCACCGCTGCCCGATGGGCTGAGCGATGCAACGCTGGGCCGCCTGTTCGACCGGGCAGAGGCGGGGCTGACCCGCGTCGCCTAGGCGCGTTCGTCCTTGGGCGCGCCGATGACCACGTAGGTCGTGATCGCGTTCACCTGCGGCAAGGCCCCCAGCAGGTCGGTGTGAAACGCCTTGTAGCTCGGCAAATCCGCGCATTCGACACGCAACAGGTATTCAATCGGGCCGGTGATGTTGTGGCATTCCCGCACCTCGGACGCACGCATCATCGCCCGTTCAAAGGCTTCCTGACTGCGCTTGGAATGGTCGTTCAGCCCCACGCCGATATAGGCGACAAATCCGGTGCCCAGCTTGGCCCGGTCCAGCACGGCCCGGTAGCCGACAATGATCCCCGACCGCTCCAGCTCTTGCACCCGCCGCAGGCACGCGGACGGGGACAGCCCCACACGCTCCGCCAAGGCAAGGTTGCTCAACCGCGCGTCGCGGGACAGCTCTTGCAATATCTGTTCGTTGATCTGATCGATGACCGCCATAAGTTGCGAAAATTGCCAGAGAAGCCGCGATTTTGCAATCACTACCGGCGCAACCACGCACATACTATGCGTCATGGATACCAACCTGCTCGCCGCGCTTGCCACCTTTGCCTTTATCAGCTCGATCACACCGGGGCCGAACAACCTGATGCTCATGGCCTCCGGCGCGAATTTCGGCTTTCGCCGGTCGATCCCGCATATGCTCGGCATCGGCGTCGGCTTTGTGGTGATGGTCCTGCTGGTGGGCGTGGGCCTGGCGCAAGTGTTCGTCGCCTATCCGGTCAGCCACACCATCCTCAAGACGCTGTCGGTGCTATATCTACTGTACCTCGCCTGGAAAATCGCCACCGCGGCCCCGGCAACAGCACAATCGGCAACAGGCCGGCCCATGACGTTCCTGCAGGCCGCCGCGTTCCAATGGGTCAACCCCAAGGCGTGGTCGATGGCGCTGACCGCCGTCACTGTCTACAGCCCCGGCACCGGGCTCTGGGCCATTGCTGTCGTCGCGCTCATCTTTGGCGCGATCAACCTGCCATCGGTATCGACCTGGACGATGCTGGGCCACGGCATGGCGCGCCTGCTGACCAATCGCACCCGTCTGCGTGCATTCAACTGGACCATGGCGGCGCTGCTTGTCGCGTCGCTCTATCCCGTGCTCTGGCCCTGAGGACCCGCGCGCCTGTCACGCGAGGTCCGCGACACATCTTGCTCAGTTGCATCCGCGGCCCACCCCGGCCATATATCGTCAAACCAAGGACGGGGCGCAGGCGTGACGCAATATCTCGAGTTTGAAAAGCCGCTGGCCGAAATCGAAGGCAAGGCCGAAGAGCTGCGCGCGCTCGCGCGTCAGAACGAGGACATGGATGTCACCGACGAGGCGACAGCGCTGGATGCCAAGGCCGCTACCCTGCTCGAAGAGCTGTATGCCGACCTGACCCCGTGGCGCAAATGCCAGATCGCGCGGCATCCCGACCGGCCCCATTGCGTCGACTACATCAACGAGTTGTTCACCGATTACACGCCGCTGGCCGGCGACCGGAACTTTGCCGACGACCACGCGGTGATGGGCGGGCTGGCGCGGTTCGATGACCGCCCGGTCATGGTGCTTGGCCACGAAAAGGGCAACGACACCAAGTCCCGGATCGAACGGAATTTCGGCATGGCGCGGCCCGAAGGGTACCGCAAAGCGATCCGGCTGATGGATATGGCCGATCGCTTTGGCCTGCCCGTGATCACGCTGGTCGACACGCCCGGCGCCTATCCCGGCAAGGGCGCCGAAGAACGCGGGCAATCGGAGGCCATCGCGCGGTCGACCGAAAAATGTCTCCAAATCGGCGTGCCGCTGATCTCTGTCGTGATCGGCGAGGGTGGCTCCGGCGGGGCTGTGGCCTTTGCCACCGCCAACCGCGTCGCCATGCTGGAGCATTCGGTCTATTCGGTGATCAGCCCCGAAGGCTGCGCGTCGATCCTGTGGAAGGACGCGGAAAAGATGCGCGAAGCCGCCGAAGCGCTGCGCCTGACCGCGCAGGACCTCAAGCAACTGGGCGTGATCGACCGGATCATCACCGAAGGGATGGGCGGCGCGCACCGTCACCGCGCGGCCACGCTCAGCTCGGTCGGCAATGCGATCGGCGCGATGCTGGATGAGCTGTCGGGGCACAAACCGGCGGACCTGATCACCGACCGGCGCAAGAAGTTCCTGTCGCTGGGGCAAACCGGCCTCGCCGCCTGAGCCTGCGCGCGGCGTTCAGATAAACCGTTTTTGCCGCGCCATCGCCTTGCGGGTGTCGGCGTCCATCGCAACGACATGACCCGGCAGATCGACGTTCACGCGCGCGCCAGTTTGACCGCGCGCCTCGCCCACCCGGATCTTGCCACCCCGCGCCCGCACCAGCCGTCGCACGCCCAACAGGCCAAACCCGCTTTGCGCTGACGAGGCGGTTTCGTCCTGCAAGAATGCCAGCGCCGCGCCGCCAAAGCCCTGACCGTTATCCGTCACGGCAATGCACAGGCGGCCATCGCCGCTGTCCACCACTTCGATCTCAAGCGTGATGTGATCCAGCCCGGCATGCTTCACCGCGTTGTCGACCAGATTGCGCACGATGATCTGAACGGCGGTCATGTCCGCCACAACCTCAACATCAGACACGGCGATGGTGTGATGGTGCGCCGGGTCCAGCGTCGCCATAATGTTGTCGCACATGGTGCGAAACGAAAACTGCGCCGGCGCGGTTTCGGTCCGCACGGCCACGGCCTGCGTCAGCACATCCGACACCAGATCAAGCGCCCGGTCCGATACATCCTCAATCATCTGGATGATCTCGGTCTTGCCATCACCGCGGTCCACAAACCCGTCCCGCAGCATATCGGCCAGCATCTTGACGTTGGCGATGGGGCTGCGCAGGTCATGCGCGGCGAACCGCACGAAATCCTCGAGCTCGTTGGCCATGGCGTCGTTCATGGCCTGCACCTGCTCAAGCCGTTTGCGTTGCGTGATGTCGCGCGACATGCCGACGATATGGGTCAGCTGCCCGTCCGCATCGCGTTGTGGTGTCAGGTTGGTCAGAAAACACAGTTCGTCGTTCCCATCGACGAACGGTAGCTCGTATTCCATCGCGCACCCGGACGCCCACGCCTCGCGCTGGCGCATATGGGCCAGATCAGCCGTCCGCCCGGTAAAGATCTGCGCCGCGGACTTGCCGACCACATGCTGCGGGGTGCACGCCAGGCGGCGGCACCCGGCGGTGTTCATGAACGCGTAAACCACATCACCATCCGGACCCTCGGTCAGCACGAAAACCGGCGATACGATAGCGTTGTACGTCGTGAAATCAGGCAGCATTGCAGGCAGTTCCCATGGCGCGGCCTAACCTCTACGTCATGGTTATTAGCAATTCGTTGCCGTCAGCTGGCCAACATCCGCAAACCCTGCGTCACATCCGACCGCACCGCGATGCGCAGCCCCGGCTCATCGCCTGCGCGCAAGGCCGCAATGATCAGGCGGTGGTATTGCGGCGGCTCGGTCCGGCGCAACCGGCCATAAAGCGCGCGCATCGTCGGCCCCATCTGCAGCCACACGGTCTCCGTCATGGCCAGCATGGCGGGCGCTTGGGCGCGCAGATACAGCGTCCGGTGGAACTCCAGATTGGTGCGGATATAGCTGACCGCGTCGCGGTGCGCGACCGCTTCGGCCACAGCCGTGTTGATGGTCTGCAACCGCTCGATCAGGGCCAGATGCGCGCGCGGCAGGGCACGCGTGGCCAGCTCCACCTCGATCAACGCGCGCAGGGCCGCCAGCTCCTCGATCCGTTCGTTGGACAGCTCGGGCGTGGACACGCGGCCCGACTGCGACAGGGTCAGCGCACCTTCGGCCACCAGCCGCCGCACCGCCTCGCGGGCAGGGGTCATCGACACGTCGTATTGCTTGCCGATGCCACGCAGGGTCAGCGCCTGACCGGGGGCCATGTCGCCATGCATGATCCGCGTGCGCAGGCGGCGGTACACGCGGTCATGCGCGGCGGAGGCGGTGTCACGGGCGGGCGCGGTTGCTGTCATGTGGTTTTGTGATCACAAGGGCAAGCCCCCGTCAATCACCAAAGCTGTAACGGTGCAGTCCCGCCCCGTGACGCCGCAGCCACTGACGCGGATCGGCATAGGCGCCGTGAATACGCTCCACCTCGGCCCAGAACCGTGGGCTGTGGTTCATCTCGGCCAGATGCGCGACCTCATGCGCGGCGACATAGTTGAGCACCGGCGGCGGCGCGAGGATCAACCGCCAGGAATACATCAGCCGCCCAGACGACGAACACGACCCCCAGCGCGAGCGTGTATCGCGCAGCGACAGCCCGGTATAGGGCCGGCCCAGCCGCGCGGCATAATGATCCGAGGCTCCGGCCAGCACATCCCGCGCCCGCGCCTTGAGGTAGCCCGCAACCCGCCGGCCCATCGCGTCCTGCGGCCCCGGCACCAGCAGCGTGGCCCCCTCCAGCCGCACCGACCGCCCGTCGCCTTGTGCCAGCGTCACCTCCTGACCGGCCAGTGGCAGCCGCGCACCGGGCACCATGTCGACCTGCATGGCGCGGCCCGACAGATGTTTGCGAATCCACCGCTCTTTCTCGGCGGCAAAGGCCAGGGCCTCACGCTCCGGCACACCCCGGGGCAAGGTCACCGTGACCCGCCCGTCTACCTGGCTGACACGCAATGTAATGCGTCGCGCACGCGCCGAGGGGCGCAGGATCAGGGGGATATCGGGATCGCCTTGAAGAACGTGACCGGCCATCCCATCTCCCTTGCGCGGCATATGCCTTTGACTCCGTCTTTCGCTTATGGCACTTGCCCAGAATCGTCGCAATATCACTGCGACCAAACGGGGCGGTTTCGCCCCGCCACCCGACGCAAAAGGATGATCCATGCCCAAGGAAGAATGGGGAACAAAACGCCTCTGCCCCACCACCGGCAAGCGCTTTTACGACATGAACCGCTCGCCCATCGTGAGCCCCTACACGGGTGATGTCGTCGAGCTGGACAGCTCCAAGACCCGCATGATCGCCGCCGATTCCGCGGATGCCGCCACGACCAAGGCCAAGGTCGCCACCGCCGCCGAAGGCGAGGATCAGGTGATCGACGAAGAAGATGAGGTCGAGGTCGAACTGGACGACGATCTGCTGGATGACGACGAGGAAGAGGACACGGTCCCCCTCGAGGAATTGGCCGACGTCGCAGCCGAAGACGACGAGACCTGAGACCGGTCTGAGAACACGCCGGACGGGGTCGGTTTTCGCTTGATCCCGCCCGGCAAAGCGCCTAATCAGCGGCGCACGGCTCGCAAGGGCCGCCAAGGATGGGGCATTAGCTCAGCTGGGAGAGCGCCTGCATGGCATGCAGGAGGTCAGCGGTTCGATCCCGCTATGCTCCACCATCCCCACACTGTTGATATCGGTCATCGCCCGGGATCAAGGGCAGGCGCAGACTGACGCGCACCCGCTGCGCGGGCACTCTGAGTCAGCGGACGGATCCCGCTATGCTCCACCATCCCCACACTGTTGATAACGGTCATCGCCCCGGATCAAGCGCAGGCGCAGACTGACGCGCAACCGCTGCGCGGGCACACTGAGGCAGCGGAACGCTCCTCCTACGCT
>JBCBXB010000022.1:0-52537 GCA_039816785.1 Pseudomonadota bacterium | reverse complement strand
GCCGTATCAGCGGCTTCGAAGAAACTTAGCAGTGTCTCACGCGCGAACTTCGCGCGCTGAATCGGCTGTCCAGCAGCATCCATCGCGACGACGTGAAAGACTTTCTTCCCGATATCGATCCCGTAGGCTGCTGCTGCAGGGTTTGGTTTTGTGCGCATCCGTCAATCCTCCTTGAGATTAATTGCGCCAACATTGGCCTCTGGATGCGGGGCGGGCCATCCCATTACTCCATGACGATTTCGGAACTCCGTGTTGGGCTGTGAATATTATCGTGTATACTTAAGGTCACACGTGCAATGTCATTGGACCTAAGCAATTGCTGAGTATGGCCGCATTGGAAAAGAGTTATGACTGATGTCAGGGTTGAGCGTCGGCTTGCCGCGATACTCGCGGCCGACGTCGTCGGGTATTCCTCGCTGATTGAGCACGACGAGACTGGCACAAGAGCGCTTTTGAACGCGGCGTTTGATGAAATCATCACCCCTGCTCTCGAACGGCATCGCGGACGTTTGTTCAAGACAATGGGGGACGGGTTCCTGGCCGAGTTTGCCTCTGTCGTTGAGGCCGTCGAATGCGCAACGTCAATTCAAAAGAACTTTTCCACCCACAGCGAGCTTACGTTCAGAATCGGAATTAATCTGGGTGACGTCATCGTCGAGGGGGATGACCTTCACGGAGATGGGATCAACGTTGCTGCCAGGATTGAGGCTTTGGCCGAGCCCGGCGGAATCGCAATCTCGCGCTCGGCACGCGATCAAATCCGGGACAAACTAGATATCACGCTACAAGATCTTGGAGAAATCCAGGTCAAAAACATTGCCCGCCCGGTTCGTGTTTTTAACGTGGTGGATTCCAGCACAGACTCCCGGCCTCCTGCTCTGGGCTCACGCAAATGGCGTTTCTGGAAGCCGATATCAGCAGGTTTTGTTGTGTTGGCTCTGCTCACTTTGGGCGTGATCGCCTGGGACCGTTTGCGGCTCGGCCAGGTGGAAGCAGCGTCGCTTGAAAGGATGCAACTTGAACTTCCCGACAAGCCATCGGTGGCAATCCTTCCCTTCCAGACACTGTCTAGTGCCGAAGAAGATACCCTGCTGGCCAAAGCGATAAGTGAGGATCTGACCCGTACCCTCGCGCAGGTCAACGGACTGTTCGTGATTGCGAGCAGTTCGACAGAGCGATACCGCGGTCAGGGCGCTAGCCCCGCGACCGTAGCAGAAGAACTGGGCGTTGCTCATGTTGTGCGCGGTTCGCTGAGACGGTCAGGCGATCAAGTGCGCGTCGACGCCGAACTGATCGATACGTTGTCCGGGCGGATAATGTGGAGTGGCCGCATAGAACGAGCATCCGAAGACGTCTTTGAACTCCAGGATTCGCTTGTGGAAGAATTGGCTCAGCAATTTTCCGAAGATCTTGAACGCGTGCAGGACCGGCACCGCTTTACGGAAAACCCAGAAGCCTTTTTGTTGTGGGCGCGCGCTGACGAGGCAAGTTGGGTCAACACGCCCGCCTCTTTTGGCAGAGCCCGCGTCTTGGCCAGCGAGGCGCTCGCACTGGATCCAGACTTTGTTCGAGCCAAAGCGCTGTTGGGCTTCGTAGAGACACAAACCGGGTACTTTCGTATCGCAAAAGACCCGAAAATTGCGCTTGAGAACGGGCTTGAAATTGGGAAAGAAGTCGTGCGCCTTGAACCCAACGACTGGTATTCGCGCCAGGTCTTGGCGCAATCATTACTTAACCTGCGCGACTACGAAGGTGCCCTGGTAGAGTTCAGGCGAGCAATGGAACTCGAACCCGCGCATCCGCACCTGTTAACCCGCTCGGCTCTGGCATTGATCTTTCTGGGTCGCGGAGCAGAGGCTGAAGAATTGCTTCGTCTTTCAGTTCGCTTAAATCCCTTTCACAGTTGGCTGGCGGACCAGTTGTTGGGGCAAGCTATTTACCTTCAGGGTCGATATGAAGAAGCGCTGGGGCATCTTGAGATATCTAGCGCCAAGAATCCACGTTTTATCGGGAACCTGTGGTGGCGTGCAGCCGCCTATGGTCAACTTGGAGATGCCGAAAAGGCCGCTTTGGCAGTGACGGCGATCTTTGAGCGGATGCCAGATGCAAGCATCTCCACCAGCTTTATTCAGATTACTGACCCAATTGGACAAAGCCGCTTTCAAGAAGGATTACGCGCGGCCGGGCTGCCAGAGTAATGCGGCGTCGAAATCGATTTCTTTACCTTTGGTAGGTGTCGTCCGCACGACTTTGCAAAGTCAGCTTTCTGCGCATCGCAGCCTTTCGCGCACGGCGCAAAAGCCATCATTTTGGGCTCAACGCGGCCCTTCGTCGAGCGCTTTGAGTTGCAAGGAGCCTCGCCGTTGGTGGGTTTGTCGAACGCGTTGGGCGGAAGCGATGCAAGAAGCCTGCGGCTAGTGCATGCTCAACATCAAAAACGCCGCCCTCATCCCCGAGGGCGGCGTTTCGCAGCCGCGTTCCGTGAGTGGAAAGTGCGGGTCAGAAAAACAGCGACCGTGCCGTCTGGCTCCAACTGGGGGCCTCGCCCCCGGTCGGTGCGGGCGTCTGGCGGCGCAGGCGGCGCATCAGGCCCTTGAGGTCGTTCAGGCGTGCGCGCGCGGCATTGCCGCCCGCCCGGCTTTGGACCGACAGAATTTTCTCCTGCGTCTGCAGGGCTGCTTCGATCAACTCAAGATCCTGCTTGGTCAGATCAACTGCGTATGTGTCGTCGAGCATCGGATTTCATCCTTGTTATCGTTGACCAGCATATGTGTGTCGTAAGGTCATACGCCAATCATCAATGATCAGATCAACGTGATATCCCCGACACATGACAAATGCTGGCAGTAGGTGTCTTCTTGGGTAGACGCGATATAGGTATGCGGATCGCGCATGTCTTGGTCCATCTGCGCAATCCTGCTGTGCAAAAATCGAATAGCTGGTTTCCGCTTGTGGGGGCGGGTGTCCGCCGATAGGCAGGCGGGACGTCTTTGCCGAGCCCTGCCATGACCTCCTTTGTTCCCGGTTTTCTGCTGTCGCTGTCGCTGATCCTCGCCATCGGGGCGCAGAACGCGTTCGTGTTGCGTCAGGGGCTGCGGCGGGCGCATGTGCTGCCGGTCGTGATGACCTGCGCGCTGTCGGACGCGATCCTGATCGTGGCGGGGGTGGCGGGCTTTGGCGCGCTGGCCGAGGCGGTGCCGTGGTTCGAGACGGTGATGCGCTATGGCGGGGCGGCATTCCTGTTGTGGTACGGCTGGATCAATGCGCGGTCCGCCTGGCGCGGCGGGCAGGCGCTCGCGATGGGCGGTGATGAGGCGCAAAGCCTCGCGTCCGCCATTGCCACGGTGCTGGCGCTCACATGGCTGAACCCGCATGTCTACCTGGACACGGTTGTGCTGGTCGGCTCGATCTCGGCCCAATACCCGGATCGGCTGGCCTTTGGCATCGGGGCGGCGCTGGCGAGCTTCGTCTTCTTCTTCTCGCTGGGCTACGGCGCGCGCATGCTTGCGCCGCTCTTTGCCCGGCCGCGGGCGTGGCAGGTGCTGGACGCGATCATCGCTCTGACGATGTGGGCTATCGCGTTCAAGCTGCTCTATTGGATGTAGGTTGCGCAGCGCTCCCCTTTGCCCCTTGATGCGCGCATGAAGTCGGACGCGCATAACCCGGTGCTGGGCATCTTCTGGATGCTGGTAACAGGGTTCTGCTTTGTCGCGGTGACGGCACTGGTCAAATACATGGGCGCGCGCGTCCCACCGGCAGAGGCGGCCTTCCTGCGCTATGTGCTGGGTCTGGTATTCTTGCTGCCGATGCTGCCAACCTTGCGGGCGGCCACGATCACGCGGCGGCAATGGTGGCTCTTTGGCTGGCGCGGTGTGTTTCATTCGGTGGGCGTGATGCTGTGGTTTTACGCGATGACGCGCATTCCCATCGCCGAGGTGACGGCGATGAACTACCTCGCCCCCGTCTACGTGAGCATCGGGGCCGCGCTGTTTCTGGGCGAGCGGCTGGCGGCGCGGCGCATCGCGGCGGTGGTGGTCGCGCTGATCGGGGTGGCGGTGATCCTGCGGCCCGGGTTTCGCGAGGTGGCACCGGGCCATATCGCGATGATGTTCTGCGCCGTCGTGTTCGCGGGCTCGTACCTGCTGGCCAAGATCATGGCGGATGAGGCCAAGCCTGCCGTCGTCGTGGCCATGCTGTCGATATTTGTGACCATCGGGCTGGCGCCCTTTGCGCTGGCCAACTGGGTCACGCCCACATGGGGCGATCTGGGGCTGCTGTTCGTCGTGGCCTGTTTTGCCACCGCCGGGCACTACACGATGACCATGGCCTTTGCTGCGGCCCCGGTGACCGTGACGCAGCCGGTCACGTTCCTGCAACTGGTTTGGGCGGTGCTGCTGGGCGCGCTGGTCTTTGCCGAGCCGGTGGATGGCTGGGTGATCTTTGGCGGTGTGCTGATCCTGGGGGCGGTGACCTACATCACCTGGCGCGAGGCGGTGCTGAAGCGGCGCAGCATCACGCCGCCAAGCCCGGCGACCAAGCTGTGAACTGTTTTTATTGATTGACGAGTCAATAAAAAACCAAGATACTGCCCGCCATGCCAAAGGTGGGGATGGAACCGATACGGCGCGACGCCCTCGTGCGCGCCACGATCGCCGAGATCGGCGCGGCCGGCACGCTGGATGTGACGGTCAGCCAGATCGCGCGTCGGGCCGGCATGTCGTCGGCGCTGGCGCACCACTATTTCGGCGGCAAGGACCAGATCTTTCTCGCGGCGATGCGGCACATCCTGCGCGGCTTCCGGGCCGAAGTTGTCACCGCGCTGCGCGCTGCACAGACGCCCCGTGCCCGGGCCGAAGCGCTGATTGACGCCAGCTTTGCCGCCTCGTCCTTTGACCCGGCCACGATCAGTGCTTGGATGACGCTTTATGCGCAGGCCGCGACGCACCCCGAAACGAACCGGCTGCTGCGGCTTTATCAGCTGCGCCTGCACGGCAATCTGCGCCATGCGCTGCGCCCGCTCAGCACCTCGTCGGATGCGGATGCCGCGATGCTGGGCGCGCTGATCGACGGGCTGTATCTGCGTGCGGCACTTGGCGGTGGCACCACGGCGCAAGCGGCGCGGGCCACGGCGCACCGCGCGTTGGGTCAGTTGATCGGAGGACAGTCATGAGCCAGCCCAACATCCTGATTTTCATGGTAGATCAGCTGAACGGCACTCTGTTCCCCGACGGCCCTGTCGACTGGCTGCACGCCCCGAACCTCAAGGCGCTGGCGACGCGCTCGACCCGGTTTGCCAACAGCTACACCGCCTCGCCGCTTTGTGCGCCGGGGCGGGCGTCGTTCATGTCGGGGCAATTGCCAAGCGTCACGGGCGTCTACGACAACGCCGCCGAATTCTCCTCGTCCATTCCGACCTATGCGCACCACCTGCGCCGGGCGGGCTACCAGACCTGCTTGTCGGGCAAGATGCACTTTGTCGGCCCCGATCAGTTGCACGGGTTCGAGGAACGGCTGACCACCGACATCTATCCGGCCGATTTCGGCTGGACGCCGGATTACCGCAAACCCGGTGAGCGGATCGACTGGTGGTATCACAACATGGGGTCGGTCACCGGGGCCGGGGTCGCCGAAATCTCCAACCAGATGGAGTATGATGACGAGGTCGCGTACCACGCGACGCGCAAGGTCTACGATCTGGCGCGCGGCCACGATGCGCGGCCCTGGTGCCTGACGGTCAGCTTTACCCACCCGCACGACCCATACGTGGCGCGCCGGAAATACTGGGACCTCTACGAGGACTGTGACCATCTGCTGCCGGACGTTCCGGCGATGGCCTACGAAGACCACGATCCCCACGCACAACGCATCTTTGACGCCAACGACTGGCGCAGTTTCGACATCACCGAGGACGACATTCGCCGGTCGCGCCGGGCCTATTTCGCCAACATCTCCTATCTCGATGAAAAGATCGGGGAGGTGATGGAGGCGCTGGAGGCCACGCGGCAAGAGGCGATCATCCTGTTCGTCTCGGACCACGGCGACATGCTGGGCGAGCGCGGGTTGTGGTTCAAGATGTCGTTCTACGAAGGCTCGGCGCGGGTGCCGCTGATGATCTGCGCGCCGGGCATGCAGCCGGGCCTTGTGACCGATCCGGTCAGCAATATCGACGTCTGCCCCACGCTCTGCGATCTGGCGGGGGTCGATATGTCGGATGTGGCGCCGTGGACGGCTGGCCAAAGCCTTGTCCCGCAGGGGCAGGGCGTCGAACGCACCGAACCTGTGGCGATGGAATACGCCGCCGAAGGGTCCTACGCACCGATGGTGTCGCTGCGCTATGGCAAGTGGAAATACAACCGCTGCACGCTTGATCCCGACCAGCTTTTTGACCTCGAGGCGGACCCGCACGAGCTGACAAATCTGGCGGAGGTGCCCGCGCATCAGGGCACGCTGGACCAATTGCGCGCGAAATCCGAGACGCGGTGGGACTTTGCGCGCTATGACGCGGATGTCCGCGCGTCACAGGCCCGGCGCTGGGTCGTCTACGAGGCGCTGCGAGAGGGTGGCTATTTCCCATGGGACTACCAACCGCTGCAACGCGCATCCGAACGGTATATGCGCAACCATATGGACCTCAACGATGTTGAGGAAAATCAACGGTTTCCGCGCGGAGAATAAACCATCACATCACCTCGGGCACCGAAGTGTGATGGTCAACAACAAACGGTGCCAAAGCCAACAGGTCGACAAGGAGGGACCTCACGCATGCTTACCTCGATCATCTCATTCGGTGTGATACTGGCCTTTGTGCTGGTGGCATTCGTCACTGTGAAATACTGGAATACGCGCCTGACAGGCCCGCAACCGGTCAGCCTGTTCGTGTTCATCGCGATCCTGTTCACGTCCGGCCTCGATGTCGGCCTGATCATGTTCCCCATCGCCTTCGACTTCCCACTTTATGCCGATACGGCGGCGGAGCCGGCCTACGCGTTCACCAACCCACTGGCGCTCGAGTTCGGGTTCTGGGGCTTTCTGATCTGGGCGTTCTACTTTCTGACTGCGTTCTATTTCTGCGCGATCGAGCCGCATGTGAAGTTCTTTGAGAACGGCATCGTCAAGCTGATCAACAACCTGGTCATCATCACGACCTGCGCGTTTACCGGCGCGCTGTTCCTGATCTACATGCCCTACTACATCCCCGAAGTGGGCGATGGCGAGACGGTGATCCCGGCGTTCTACGTGATCTGTTTCCTCGTGATCCTCGCCGCATCCTATTCGTCCACGGACATCAAATACGTAAAGATCCTGTCGGTCGCCTCGACCTTCGTGTTCTTTGCGCTGATCGCGGGGATGTGGATCAATGCGGGCATGAGTTTTGGTGAGTTCCTCAGCACAGGCAGCAACATCGGCGGCTACTTTGCGAACATCCACAAGTTCATCATTCCGCTGACGGATTACCATGAATTCTACCTGTTCTGGTGGTTCGCCTGGTCGATCATGATCGGGCAGTTCACCTCGCGTTTTGTCGGTGGACTGAAGACCTGGCAACTGCTGGCGGCCCTGCTGATCTTTCCGTCCATCCCGCTCGGCGTGTGGTTTACGGTGGCTTACTGGTATCACCTGAACGCCATCGACATGACGGGTCTGGTGAACTGGTCGATGACCGTGGTGGGCATCCTGTTTGTGATCAACTCGTTTGACTCGCTGATCCGGCTTTACACCGACAATCTGAACATCAGGGCGGACCGGTTCGGCAAGATACAGTACGTGCTGGGCAATGCCGCGCTGCTCTTTGTGCTGACGCTGCTGTTCCAGAGCCAGTGGCTGCAGATCCAGTGGGTCGGCACGGCGGTGATCGGCATCTACATCGCCTGTCTGGTCTGGGTGCTGATGCACCGGGACCGTCTGGGCGGTGGCACCATGGGCGCGGCCCCGGCCGAGTGACGCTTAGGCCGGCGGCGGCGTGGCTCGCCGCCGGCACGAAATTTTCCGAGGATCAGACATGCAGACCCAACCGACCGCCAGCCACTTCATCAACGGGGCTTATGTCGAGGACACGACCGGCACGCCCGTCGACGTGATCTATGCCGCCACGGGCGAGAAGATAGCACGGGTCTACGCCGCAACGCCCGAGATCGTGGACCATGCGCTGGCGTCTGCCCGCGCGGCACAGGCCGCCTGGGCGGCGATGACCGGCACGGAGCGGGGGCGCATCCTGCGCCGGGCCGCTGACATCATGCGCGCGCGCAACCATGACCTGTCGGTGCTGGAGACCTATGACACGGGCAAGCCCTATCAAGAGACGAGCGTTGTCGACGCCACATCCGGTGCGGACGCGCTTGAGTATTTCGGCGGTATCGCAGCGACGCTGACGGGTGAGCATATCCAGCTGGGCGAGGACTGGGTCTATACCCGTCGCGAGCCGTTGGGGTTGTGCGTTGGTATCGGAGCGTGGAACTACCCCACGCAGATCGCCTGCTGGAAGGGGGCGCCCGCGCTCGCCTGTGGCAACACGATGGTGTTCAAGCCGTCGGAGACGACACCGCTCTGCGCCCTGAAGGTGGCGGAAATCCTGCACGAGGCGGGCGCGCCTGCGGGCGTCTACAACGTGGTGCAGGGCATGGGCGAGGTGGGTGCGGCGCTTGTCGGGGACGACCGGGTCGACAAGGTATCGCTGACCGGATCGGTGCCCACAGGGGCCAAGGTGTACGCCGCTGCCGCTGCGGGTATCAAACACGTGACGATGGAGTTGGGCGGCAAGTCCCCCATGATCGTCTTTGACGACGCGGATCTGGAGAACGCGGTATCGGGCGCGATCCTCGGCAACTTCTATTCCTCGGGACAGGTCTGTTCCAACGGCACACGCGTGTTTGTGCACCGCGCGATCAAGGACGCGTTTCTGAGCCGTTTGGCCGAGCGGTTGGAGGAGGCCGTGATCGGTGATCCACAGGACCCCGCGACGAGTTTTGGCCCGATGGTCAGCGCACGGCAGATGGAGATCGTGCAAGGCTACATCGCCAAGGGGCAGGCAGAAGGCGCGCGGCTGCTCTATGGAGGGCAGCGGCTGGAACGCGACGGGTTCTACCTGCAACCCACGGTCTTTGCCGACGTGACCGACGACATGTCCATCGCCCGCGAGGAGATTTTCGGCCCCGTCATGGCGGTGCTGGATTTCGAGGACGAGGCGGACGTGATGGCGCGCGCCAATGACACCGTATACGGGCTGGCGGCGGGCGTGTTCACCCGCGATCTGGCCCGGGCGCATCGTGTCGCGGCAGGGTTCGAGGCGGGCACCTGCTATATCAACACCTACAATGATGCGCCGGTCGAGGCTCCCTTTGGCGGCTCGAAACGGTCGGGGGTGGGGCGGGAGAATTCCAAGGTCGCGATCGAACATTACAGCCAGCTGAAGTCGGTCTATGTGCGTATGGGTGATCTGGAGGCCCCGTTCTGAGATGGTGCGCCGCCCTTTTTCAGAGCGCGCCCACCCGCCCACCCCGCGCTCTGAAAAAGGGCGGATGCGGAGGATGTTCGGTGCGCGGCTTGGTTGAGGTATTTTTGTTTGCTGAGAGGTGCTTGAAGGATCGAAGTGATCCTCAAGTCACCCAGACGATGATGTGATGCGATTCCCCGATGCCTCAAGGACAAGCCGCGCATGCGCGCGGTGCTGCGCATCCTTGACCCATCGCGGAATCACGGGGAGCGCGCGATGGAAGCGGATTATGTGATTGTGGGGGCCGGGTCGGCAGGCTGCGCGGTGGCCTACCGGCTGGCCGAAGCCGGGCAGTCGGTGCTGGTGATCGAACATGGCGGCACCGATGCCGGGCCGTTCATTCAGATGCCCGCCGCCTTGTCCTATCCGATGAACATGAAGCGGTATGATTGGGGCTACGTGTCGGAGCCGGAGCCGCATTTGGGCGGGCGGCGGCTGGTTTGCCCGCGCGGCAAGGTCGTGGGCGGGTCGTCATCGATCAACGGGATGGTCTATGTGCGCGGGCATGCGCATGACTTTGACCACTGGGCGGAGAGTGGCGCGGACGGCTGGGCCTATGCGGACGTGCTGCCCTATTTCAAGCGGATGGAGAGCTGGGATGATGGCGGCCATGGCGGCGACCCGGCGTGGCGTGGCGCGGATGGTCCGCTGCATGTGACGCGGGGTCCGCGCACCAACCCGCTGTTTCACGCCTTTGTCGAGGCGGGGCGGCAGGCGTGCTATCCGGTGACCGCCGACTATAACGGGCAGCAGCAGGAAGGTTTCGGCCCGTTCGAGCAGACGGTGTACAAGGGGCGGCGCTGGTCGGCGGCGAACGCGTATTTGCGCCCCGCCTTGCGACGGCAGAATTGCGATCTGGTGCGCGGGCTGGTCGAACGCGTGGTCATGGAGGACGGGCGCGCCATAGGCGTCGCGTTGGCCGGAGGCCAGGTTGTGCGGGCGCGGCGCGAGGTGATCCTGGCAGCGTCCTCCATCAACTCGCCCAAGATCCTGATGCTGTCGGGTATCGGTCCGGGCGCGCATCTGGCCGAACACGGGATAGACGTGGTGGCAGACCGGGCGGGCGTGGGCGGCAACCTGCAGGACCATCTGGAGATGTACATCCAATATGCCTCCAAACAGCCTATCACCCTGTACAAACACTGGAATATCGCCAGCAAGGCGGTGATCGGGGCACAATGGCTGTTCACGAAAACGGGGCTTGGGGCTTCGAACAACTTTGAAAGCTGCGGCTTCATTCGGTCGCGCGCCGGGATCAGCTACCCGGACATCCAGTTCCATTTTCTACCCATCGCGGTGCGCTATGACGGCAAGACAGCCGCCGAGGGGCACGGGTTTCAGGCGCATACCGGGCCGATGCGGTCGGTCAGCCGGGGGCGGGTGTCGTTGCGGTCGGGCGACCCGGCGGACGATCCGAAGATCGCGTTCAACTACATGAGTGCGCCGCAGGATTGGGAGGAGTTCCGCACCTGCATTCGGCTCACGCGCGAGATTTTTGCCCAGGAGGCGATGGCCCCTTTCGTCAAGCACGAGATCCAGCCGGGGGATGCGGCGCAGAGCGATGCGGAACTCGACGAGGTGATCCGGGAACATGCCGAAAGCGCCTATCACCCCTGTGGTACCTGCAAGATGGGGCGGGCGGATGATCCTGACGCCGTTGTCGATCCGCAGGGGCGGGTGATCGGGGTGGACGCGTTGCGCGTTGTGGACAGTTCCGTCTTTCCGCGCATCACCAACGGGAACCTGAACGGACCGTCGATCATGACCGGCGAAAAGATGGCCGATCACATCCTTGGCCGCGATCCGCTGCCTGCCAGCAACGACGCGCCTTGGGTGCATCCCGATTGGGAGACGGCACAGCGTTAACCTGTCGCGCGCGCGGTCCTTGATCTTGGGGCTTTGACTGCGCAGGTTAAGGCGATGTTAAGGATTTGTTCCATTCTTGTTCTGATGTGCTTGCCGGGTTGGGCGCTGGCTGAGCTGCGCGGGCCGGTGATCGTCATCGATGCTGACACGATTGACGTGGCGGGCACGCGGGTGCGGCTGCACGCGATCGACGCGCCGGAACTGGACCAGACCTGCGAGACGGAGCTGGGCCCGGCCTTTGATTGCGGTGCGTGGGTCACCGCACAGGTGCGCGCGCGGTTCGAGGGGCGGGTGGCCCGATGTGCGGTGCGGGATACGGACCGGTATGGACGCATGGTCGCCACATGCGACGTGGACGGTGTGGACATGGGGCGCGAGATCGTGGCGCAGGGCTGGGCCTTTGCCTATCGGCGCTACGGGATGGACTACGATCTGGACGAAAAGGCGGCGTTTGTGGCGGATCGGGGTCTGCACGGCATGCGCGTGCAATCGCCCGCATGGTTCCGCAAGACCCGCGCCAAGGGGCGCATCCCGCCCGATCCGGCCTGCCGGATCAAGGGGAACGTGTCGGGCAACGGGCGGATCTTCCACGTGCCGGGGCAGGCATACTACGAACAAACGGGCATCATCGAGGCGCGCGGCGAGCGGTGGTTTTGCACCGCGGACGAGGCGCAGGCCGCAGGCTGGCGTCCGGCGCGACGCTAGCGCACAGTGTAGGGCAGCACGCCGCGCACATCCGGATCGACCGACAATTGCCGTTCCAGTGGCGGCACGGACCGCTGATGGCAGCGGTCGCGTTCGCAAATGCGGCACGAAATGCCGATGGGCTCGAACGCCTCTGCCCGGGCCACATCCAGACCGTCGGCATAGATCAGCGCGGGCGCATGGCGCACCTCGCACCCCAGACCGATAGCAAAGCGGCGCACCGGCGCGCCAAAGCGCCCGCCGGGTTTCGACACGTCCCGCGCCAGACTGATATAGCGCGCGCCGTCCGGCGTTTCGGCCAGCTGGCGCAGGAACTGGCCGGGCTGTTCGAACGCACGATGCACGTTCCAGAGCGGGCAGGCGCCGCCAAAGCGCGCGAATTGCAGGCGCGTGGCGGAGTGGCGTTTGGTGATCGTCCCGGCCTGATCGACACGGACAAAGAAGAACGGAATGCCCTTGGCCCCCGGGCGCTGCAACGTCGACAACCGGTGGCACACCTGTTCGATGCTGGCGCCAAAGCGGGTGGCGAGCTGTTCCAGATCGTGGCGCGTCTCGGCCGCGGCCTCCTGAAACGCGGTGTAGGGCATGAGGGCGGCGCCTGCGAAATAGTTGGCAAGGCCGATCTTGGCGATCGCACGGGCCTCATCGCTCTGGAACCGGGCGAGGTCGAGCGTCGCCTCCAGCAGGGGGTCTTGACGGGTGAGGGCGACCTGCAACAGCAGCTGGAATGTCTGCGTTTCCGGGGCGGCGCGGGTCGAGATAAAGAGGGTGTCGCCATCGCGGTGGCGCAATGCGTCTGCGTCCTGAAACGTGACCTTGACGCCGGCCTTGGCCAGCGTGGTAACGGCGCTGACACGGATATTCCCGTGCCGCCGTTCGGCGGTGGCAAAATGCTCGGCGGCGCGGTCCACCGCGTCGATGTAGTTGTCGCAATAGTGGAAAAAGTCGCGCACCTCTTCCCATGGGGAGGGCTGGGCGCGGGCGTCCTCGCGGCCCAACGCCTCATCGAGGGAGGCGAGCCGCTCGTGGGTCTGGCGGTAGGCCCGGTGCAGGTCGAGAAACGCATGCGCCAGTGCGGGTGCGTTGGAGGCCGCGAGCCTTAGGTCGGCCAGCGCGGGCAGGTCGGCGGAAAACACCGGGTCGGCCAGCGCCTCGCGCATGTCCGACACCAGCCGCTCGCCATCGCTGGCGCTAAGTTCTGTCACGTCCAGCCCGAACTCCTGCGCGAGGCTCAGCACGACGGTGGTGCTGACGGGCCGGTTGTTGTTCTCCATTTGGTTGAGGTACGGCAGGGATACGCCCAGCTTGGCCGCGAATTCCTTTTGCGTGAGCGACATCCGGGTTCGGATTTCGCGCAGCTTGGCACCGGCATAGAGTTTGGGGGCGGCCATTTCGCACCTTTGCAGATTTGCAGTGGTGCGAGATTAGGTTTGCAAAGCGGTGGCCGCAAGCCCGATCAGGCGAGGCGAAGCCGCCGTTCGCGCCGGTAGACGACGCCGATGGCCAGCATAGCGGCCAGCCCCGTCAGCACCATGATATAGAGCAGCGGGAACGCGCCCGTATCCGGCGTCAGCAGGAAGCCCGCCAGCGCCGACAGGGCCGCACCGCCGCCGATCATGATCGCCCCGGCAAGGCCCGAAGCCGTGCCCGCCAGATGCGGCCGCACCGACAGCGCGCCCGCGGTGGCATTGGGGATTACGAGCCCGTTGCCGAGCCCGACAAAGGTCATCATCGCGAAAAAGCTGATCGGAGTGCCGGCGCCGGCGACGAAAATCGCCAGCGACACGGCCGTGCCAAAGAAGTTGGCGAGGCTGCCCCACAGCACCATCCGGTTGACGCCAAAGCGGGTGGCGTAGCGCCCGCTGAGCCCGTTGCCGATGAAGTATCCGACCGCAGGTGCGCCGAAATAGAACCCAAGCTCCGCCTCACCCATGCCAAAGATCGTCATGCCCACGAAAGGCGCACCGCCCAGATAGGCAAAGAACGAGCCCGAACAGAACGCCGCCGCCGCCGAATACCCCCAAAACCGCGGCGAGCGCAGCAGTTCGGGGTATTCGCGGAACTGGCCCAGCACCGTCTTGTCCGAGGGCTGCGCTGTTTCGCCCACATCCGCCCAGACCAGCCAGAACAGCAGCGCGCCAACGACGAAGAACAGCCAGAAGTTCGACTTCCAGCCAAACGCTTCCTCCAGCAGGCCGCCGATCCCGGGCGAGATCATGGGCACCACGGCCATGCCCATCGTGACATAACCGATCATCGAGGCGGACTGATCCTGATCGTAAAGGTCGCGGACAATCGCACGGCTCAGCACCATGGCCACGGCGATCACCGCCTGACACATGCGAAAGAACAGGAATACCTCTGCCGTAGGCGAGAACAGACAGCCGAGCGTAGCCAGCATGAACAGCGCCACACCCCACAGCAGCACCTTGCGCCGTCCCAGATTGTCCGAGATCGGGCCGATGATCGTCTGCATCGTCGCCGACACCGCCAGATACAGCGCCACCGAAAGCTGCATCAGCCGATATTCGGTGTCAAAATACGTGGTCATGTTCGGCAGGCTGGGCAGGAACATGTTCATGACCATGGCCGACACCCCTGCGAGCAGGATCAGCGTGATGATGTGCGGTGGGGTGGTGCGGTCAAGAAACCTGACCTGAGGGGCAGAAGACATGGAGGCAGACCTATGCGCGTGGCGCGGGGCTGTCCAGTGCGACCGTGCACAGGGCGCTGTGCCGATGGATGTATTTGCGAGTTTGCAGTTTGCAGTCAGCGCAATGCAAAGAGTTTGCAAATATGCGGAAAGGCGCTTTCATCGCACCGCTCTGCCCTTGTATGCTGCGCCCAAAGCTTCCGAGGGGCAATATGACCGACATTCTCACCGAACTCGAAAACCGCCGAGCCGCTGCGCGCCTGGGTGGTGGACAGAAACGCATCGATGCACAACATGCCCGAGGCAAGTTAACGGCACGTGAACGTGTGGACTTGGTTCTGGACGAAGGCTCGTTCGAAGAGTTCGACATGTTCGTCACCCACCGCTCCACCGATTTCGGGATGGAGGCGCAGCGGCCCGCTGGCGACGGTGTCGTGACCGGCTGGGGCACGATCAACGGGCGCATGGTCTACATCTTCAGCCAGGACTTCACCGTGCTGGGCGGGTCCGTGTCGGCGACCCACGCGGCCAAGATCTGCAAGATCATGGACATGGCCGTGGAAAACGGCGCGCCGGTGATCGGCATCAACGATTCCGGCGGCGCGCGCATTCAGGAGGGCGTGGATTCACTTGCCGGCTATGGTGAGGTGTTCCAGCGCAACGTGATCGCCTCGGGCGTCGTGCCGCAGATCAGCGTGATCATGGGGCCGTGCGCGGGCGGTGCGGTCTATTCGCCCGCCATGACCGACTTTATCTTCATGGTAAAGGACAGCTCGTACATGTTCGTGACCGGCCCTGACGTGGTCAAGACCGTGACCAACGAACAGGTCACCGCCGAGGAGCTGGGCGGTGCCACGACCCACACGCGCAAATCCTCTGTCGCAGATGCCGCGTTCGAGAACGATGTGGAAGCGCTGGCCGAAGTGCGCCGCCTTGTCGACTTTCTGCCGCTCAACAACCAGCAGAAGCCGCCGCGCCGCCCGTTCTTTGACGCGCCCGACCGGGTGGAGCCGAGCCTCGACACCCTCGTGCCCGACAATCCCAACATGCCCTACGACATGAAGGAACTAATCACCAAGCTGGCTGACGAGGGCGATTTCTACGAGCTGCAGGAAGAATTTGCCAAGAACATCATCACCGGGTTCATCCGGCTTGAGGGGCAGACGGTCGGCGTGGTCGCAAACCAGCCCATGGTGCTGGCGGGCGTGCTGGATATTGACAGCGCCCGCAAGGCGGCGCGGTTCGTGCGGTTCTGCGACTGCTTCGACATCCCCATCCTGACCCTGATCGACGTGCCGGGGTTCCTGCCGGGGACGTCGCAGGAATACGGCGGCGTGATCAAGCACGGGGCCAAGTTGCTGTTCGCCTATGGCGAGGCGACGGTGCCCAAGGTGACAGTGATCACCCGCAAGGCCTATGGCGGGGCCTATGTTGTGATGGCGTCAAAGCACCTGCGGGCCGATTTCAACTATGCCTGGCCCACGGCGGAGATCGCCGTGATGGGCGCCAAGGGTGCGACGGAGATCATTCACCGCGCGGACCTTGGCGATGCCGAAAAGATCGCGCAGCACACGAAGGATTACGAGGACCGCTTTGCCAATCCGTTTGTGGCGGCGGAACGCGGGTTCATCGACGAGGTGATCCAGCCCCGGTCGACGCGCCGTCGCGTGGCGCGGGCGTTCGCGTCGTTGCGGACGAAGAAGGCCAAGATGCCTTGGAAGAAGCACGACAATATTCCGTTGTGAGGTCCATTTGCTACTTATTGAAAAACTTGAGTATAGACTGTCACGAGCATCCATGGTGGTTTCTAGGAATCCAGAGAGCGGATTAGCTGCGCTTTCCATGCAGTCGGGAGAATCGCAGACTGGGGCTTTCTTCGAGCTTTTAGAGCTGTTTGCCGATTGTGTTGAGGAAGTGAACGCATGCCAGTTTAGACGCGAGGGCCGCAGGAAAAGCTTTGCAGAAAGCCTGCTCAAGATGCGGGACACACTTTTGCGTGCAGTTCACAAGGGTAGTTCCGAACTCGATATTTGGTTGGATGCTGCCAGTAGCGAAGTGAGAAATATGGCTGCTGCAATGTCCGAGGCTATGGATGTGCAAACATATGATTTGGACAGGCCCGCATTTATCGCTCACACATCAGAACTCATTGAAGATGTAAAAAAATGGGACATTGACCAGTTTGCAAAAAAGAGTCTTTTGCTGAGCTTGGACGTGGTCCGTAAGCAATCCGAGGCCGAAAGCATCTCTACGACCGACGTGGAAATTCGTCGCAGGATCAAGATGGTTGTCGCATCTTTTGCAATTGAATTCGCTGAAATGGACAAGGAATTTGAAAGTCGCTGGGAGACGCTGAAACGCTGGGCTCGCTTCGGGTACGGGGGCGCATCCGTGCCGCTTGGGTTAACAGCAGACGCCTCTGCTGTTGCGGGACTTTTGCCAAAGCCATGATGGATTTCCACCTCCTCGCCACTGGCCCGCGCCCTGTCGCTCCCTTCTCCGATGCGGTGGAAAGTGACGGGTGGGTCGTGCTCACCGGGCAGATGCCGACTGATCCGGATGCCCCCGATGCACCGCTGCCCGAAGGGATTGAGGCGCAGACGGTTCGTGTGATACAGAACCTTGAGATTGTCTTGCAGGGCCTCGGGCTGGACCTCAGCCACGTTCTGCAATGCCGCTGCTACCTGACCGAATTCGAGCGGGACTATGCCGCGTTCAACGACACCTACCAGACGTTCTTTCCCGCAGACCGGCGGCCTGCGCGCACGACCATCGGTGTGACCGCGCTTGCTGTCGGGGCGCTGGTGGAAATCGACTGTGTGGCGCGGCGGCCGTGAGCAACCGCTGGCATATCCTGCGCGATGGCGAGGGGCTGACGCTGGCGCGGCACCTGCCGCCGCGGTTCGATTTTTCCATACGGACCCCACTGGGGCCGGGGGACGCGCTGCGGTTGGCGCATCAGATCCGGCAGGACCTGTGGCGGGCCTTGCAACGGGTACGCGGTTTTTCGCCGGTGGTACAGCTGACGCCGCGCGACGGTGGCTGGGACGTGGTGGCAGGCGGGCGCACGTCAGGGCCTATCGCCCCGCTCCAGATCGAAGCCGCGCGCAACGTGCTGGAACACCCGCAAAACAAGGCGCGCTGGCAACGGCACGCGATGCGAGGGATGCGCTGATGCAAACCGTCCGTACCCATCGCGGCGCAGCTTTGCGACATGCGTCCTTACCCCGCGCCACGCGGCCAGCATCCGCCGACTGGATCACAGCCGCGCACGATGACGCAGCGTCCACTTCAACCCTTTACAAATCCCCCGTGAAATGGTGTTTTGGAGATAACCGAAGCCATACGGCTTCGTACGGAACAGTGCCTGGGGAGTATACCCATAGCACAGCAGCCCCGGAGGGAGGAGCCCGGACCCCTAGCTGGGAATGGGTCCGGGGCTGCGTTCTTTGCCTCTCATTCGTTGCAACAGTCGCCACCGCACAGGACCTGCCATCGGGCCAGACCGTCACGCTGGACGAGGTGCTGATAGATCAGGTCGGGGCGGAGGCGTGGATGCGCTTCCGCTTTCTCGCGCCCGCGATTGCCGGCGGGGAAGAGGGCCTCGGCTATGCGGCGGTCGAAGGCGACTTTGCCGTGCTGTGCGAGGACGTTGCACGGCCGTATCTGGCGGAGTTCGCGCTGGAGGCGGATGTCGTGGTCATTTCGCTGATGGACCGCACCGTACCCTTTGGTGTGGCCGACGCGGAGGCCACCCAGTTTTTCGAAACCTTCCGCGTCACAGACGGCGCCTGTGACTGGCAGGAATTCTGAACATGCGGCGGATTCGTGCATATGCGGCTTTGCGGCCACAACCTGCGCAAGGGTTTCGGGTGACGTATCCTTTTGACGTCAAATCGCTTATACGGGCCGGCAGGGGCCCCCAAGGCACCTTTACCTCGCACCGGATGTCTCTGCATCCGAACGTTGACTACAGGAGAGACAGATGTCGAAGAGCATCAAAGTTTTTGGCCTGCTGGGCCTCATGGTTCTGGCTGCGGCTTGCGGTCGTAGCGGCAACAACGAAGAAGTTGTTATCGTCGATCCCGAGCCGATCAGCGTTGAGCCGACCAACACCGGCAAGTTCAAGTAATACCACAGGGCGGGCGCTTCAGCCCGCCCTGACACCCCCCCTCGCCACCACGGAGGGGAGCGCATGCTGAAACATCGTGGATTCCCGGGCCGTCTGCCCGGAACGGATTTCCAGTTCACAATTCGCCGACCGAATCCCAAAGGGGTCACGCCGATCACCCGGCGCGAGCGCTTTCGCGACCGCAAACCGGCGGACCGCAAGGCCGATACCGCGTTTCTGGCAGCATTGTGGGAACATTTTGGCGATACTCCGTTCGAGCGTGGCAACCTGGATGCCGGACGGCTGTCCTGGCTCTTTGGCCGTGAGGTCGTGGCGGCAACTGATCCTTTTGATCCAATGGATTACGAGGCGCTGTTGCAGATTGACGAGGCGGTTGCACGCGCATCTTTTCCGGACGCATTTGACCCCGGGTGGACGCCATGAAAGCGAACCGGATCGGCATGATCCCGCCGGGAATATGCGCATTGCAGCGGAACACGGCTCATTCCCGCATCGCGTGCGTTTCCGCGTTTGCACGGTGGTCCGGGCCGTGCCACGGTCAATTTGCAGAAACGGTTCCCCAGAAATTTTCCGTTCCTGCGTACCATTTCCGTACCCCTTCCCCTGGTGGGCAGCTCGCACGCTCTCGTGCTCAGCTGCCCACCATTTTTTTCGTCCGGAGCGCGTTTGTTACAGCGGCTCACGGCATCGCGTTCGGGCTGTCGTTTAATTTGGACCAATCGGTTCCTAACTCTGTAGCACGTTACAGAAAGGAACACTTGATATGGCACGTACAGTCCTCGGTCTGGTCCTCGCGGCCCCCCTCATTCTCGCCGCGTGCGGCGACAGCATTGGTGAACAAGCGCTTTCGGGTGCGGTCATCGGCGCCGGCGCAACGGCGATCTTTGACGGTGACGTCGGCACGGGCGCCGTTGTCGGTGCGGTCGGCGGCATTCTCTACTGTCAGGCGTTCGACGCGAATTGTTAAGCCGATTCAGCGATTTGCTGCCGATGCCACCGGGTGTCGGCGGCGGTGCGTTGCCCAACCCGCGCGCGTGCGATTGAACAGATTGATCCTGTCACGTGTTGCTCCCATGTGGAGACAAAACAACACAAAAGGATTTGGATTATGCCTATCAAGCCAGTCGCCTTCGCTCTTATCGCCGGTCTCGGCCTTGCCGCCTGCGGTGACACGGTCGCAGAACGTGCCGTCATCGGCGGTGCCGTCGGAGCAGGGGCCGCTGCCGTCACAAGTGGCAGCGTCGTCACAGGGGCTGCCGTGGGTGCGGCAGGCAACATCGTGGCCTGCGAGCTCGACATCGGCGACTGCTGACCCCGCCACACCACAGTTTACACAACCAACCGAACGCCGCAGCGACCCCCGTCGCCGCGGCGTTTCGCGTGCCTGCACGCCAAGAAGAGGGACACCATGTTCGACAAAATCCTGATCGCCAACCGGGGCGAGATCGCCTGCCGGGTCATCAAGACCGCCCGCCAGATGGGTATCCAGACCGTCGCCATCTATTCGGACGCGGATGCCAAGGCGCTGCACGTGCAGATGGCCGACGAGGCGGTGCATATTGGCCCGCCGCCCGCCAACCAGTCCTACATCGTCATCGACAAGGTGATGGAGGCGATCAAGACCAGCGGCGCACAGGCGGTGCATCCCGGTTATGGGTTCTTGTCGGAAAACGCGAAGTTCGCCGAGGCGCTGGAGGCGGCGGGCGTCGCCTTTGTCGGCCCGCCCAAGGGTGCCATCGAGAAGATGGGGGACAAGATCACCTCCAAGAAGATCGCGCAGGAGGCTGGGGTCAGCACGGTGCCCGGCTACATGGGGCTGATCGAGGACGCGGAAGAGGCGGTGAAAATCTCGAACGAGATCGGATATCCGGTGATGCTCAAGGCCTCTGCCGGGGGCGGCGGCAAGGGGATGCGGATCGCCTGGAACGATGATGAGGCGCGTGAGGGGTTTCAAAGCTCCAAGAACGAGGCGGCGAATTCCTTTGGTGATGACCGGATTTTCATCGAGAAATTCGTGACCCAGCCCCGGCACATCGAAATTCAGGTGCTCTGCGATGCGCATGGCAACGGGATTTACCTCGGTGAGCGGGAATGCTCGATCCAGCGCCGCAACCAGAAAGTGGTCGAAGAGGCGCCGTCGCCGTTCCTGGACGAGGCGACGCGCAAGGCGATGGGCGAACAGTCGGTCGCGCTGGCCAAGGCCGTTGGCTATGCCAGCGCCGGTACGGTCGAATTCATCGTGGACGGCTCCAAGAATTTCTACTTCCTCGAGATGAACACACGTCTTCAGGTCGAACACCCCGTCACCGAACTGATCACCGGCGTTGATCTGGTCGAACAGATGATCCGCGTCGCCAATGGCGCGCCGCTCAGCATCACGCAGGACGATGTCAAACTGCACGGCTGGGCCATTGAAAACCGGCTTTATGCCGAGGACCCGTATCGCGGGTTCCTGCCCTCGATCGGTCGTCTGACGCGCTACCGCCCGCCTGCGGAGACTGCGGATTACCAGCCCGGCGTCGTGCCAGGCGCCGAGGTCGTGCGCAACGATACCGGCGTTTACGAGGGCGGCGAGATCAGCATGTATTACGACCCGATGATCGCCAAGCTGTGCACCTGGGGCCCGGACCGCGCCACGGCGATTGAATCGATGCGGGTGGCGCTGGACCGGTTCGAGGTCGAGGGGATCGGGCACAACCTGCCTTTCCTCGCCGCTGTCATGGATCACCAGATCTTCATCGATGGCAACATGACCACCGCCTTTATCGAGGAGCAATATCCCGACGGGTTCGACGGCGTGACCCTGGCCGAGGACGCGGTGCGTCGTGTTGCGGCGGCATGTGCCGCGATGCACCGGGTGGCGGAGATCCGTCGCACGCGCATCTCGGGACGGATGGACAATCACGAGCGCAAGGTCGGCACCGACTGGAATGTGACGGTGCAGGGCCAGTCCCACGACGTGACGATTGCCGCCGATCCCGACGGCTCCACCGTGACCTTTGCCGATGGCGGTACGCTGCGGGTGGCCGGCAGCTGGACGCCGGGCGACACGCTGGCCGACATGACGGTCGACGGCGCGCCGCTGGTGCTCAAGGTCGGCAAGGTGTCGGGCGGGTTTCACATCCGCACCCGGGGCGCCGACCTCAAGGTGCATGTGCGCACCCCGCGGCAGGCGGAACTGGCGCGCCTGATGCCCGAAAAGCTGCCGCCCGACACGTCCAAGATGCTGCTGTGCCCGATGCCGGGACTGGTGGTCAAACTGGACGTGGCCGAAGGCGACGAGGTGCAGGAGGGTCAGGCGCTTTGCACGATCGAGGCGATGAAGATGGAAAACATCCTGCGCGCCGAGAAGAAGGGCACCGTATCCAAGATCAACGCAGGTGCGGGCGACAGCCTCGCCGTGGACGACGTGATCATGGAGTTCGAATAAGGCATGGCCACGCTGACGCTCATCACTGTTTTTGGCGTCGTCGGCGTGGCCCTGTTCCTTGTCTACCTGAGTGACAGCCTGGTGCGTCCGGACCGCACCGGCTTTGAAGTGCCGGTTCTGGTGCTGATCCTGATGCTGATCCTGTCGGGGTCGGTGCTGATCTTTTCGGACCGGGATGATTTCAACGTCACGATTGTGACTGGCCTGTTGGTGGCCGGATCAGCGCTGTTTGGTCTGGTCTTCAACGCGGCGGTGGCGCGCCAGACGGACTATCGCCGTCGAGAGGAGAAGCGCCGCGACATGCGCCGTGCGCTGCGGGCGGAGATCGAGGATTTTGTGCGCGAGTTGATCCTGACCGAAGGCAAGCGTGATCCGGGGTTGGTGGCGGACGCCTTTGCACGGGACCCGAAATTCGTGCCCTTCGTCATTTCATCGCGCCGGGACAAGGTGTTTGCGACGGTGCTCACACAGCTTGAGGTGCTGGACGACAGTCAGGTCGAGACGGTGGTGCGGTTTTATGCTCTGCACGAAAAGGTAGCAGATATGGCCGCGCGAACCGAGACGCGCCAATACGCGCAGCTTGCGTCCGAACGGCGGCAGGCGGTGCTCACGTCACTCCACCGGATCGAGGATTTGTTGATCGATTACGGGTTGGACGCGCTCGTCACACTGGGTGATCCGGACGCGCGTGAACGCCTCTGGCAGCTTAGTAAAACGGATCGGGTCCGTTCTGGCCAGGAGGCGGAGGCGTGAAATCTGTATCTTTGTCCATGACGCGCTCCTTACGTTGTCACACCTTAAATATAGGTAAAGCGGGCGTTCCGATCAAGCCGAACCCTCAGCTCTCGTCAGCCGCCCGCCGTTCGCGGATTTCGCGTTGCCGCGTGGGCATCTTGTCGATGGTCCGGCTCAGCTCGCGCACATCCCACGGAAACGGCTTGCGCAGCTTGACCCCGCCGTCCTTGCCGATCAACACCAGCATGAAGCCGCGCGGGCGCAACTTTTCTCGCAGAGGGCCATTCGCGTCGGGGTCGGTGTCGGTCAGAACGATAACGTCCCGCTCGGCCAATGCGGCTGTCTGTTCCTCCAGATACTCCATCTGCAGACCGAAATTGGGGTCGTTCGGGCTGTCTGCAAAGACCACAATGGGGCGTTTTTCCCATATAAACTGCTTCAAATCGGACACATCCATGCCTGCAAAGGCAAATGGATCGACCTCTTCGGCACTTGCGGCCTGTCCGAAAAGTCCAGCAAGAACAATGGGTAAAAGTCGTTTCATGGGCGCTCCTGTCCAGGTCAATGTAGCGGCTTTTCCGGCAATTGCGACGGGCGCTCGCAGCAATTTTAGCATTAATCGCCCTCTAACGTCTCGGCCCGCACACCGGTCCCGCATACCAACGCGCCACACGGCCTTTGCCTGCGCGTCTGATGGGGGGAAGCTGCACATGAAAACGGTCCTGCATATTGGTGCGCACCGGACGGGCACTACGTCGTTTCAGGCCTACCTGTCGCGCAGCCGTTGGTCGTTGCTGGCCGAAGGGGTCGCATGCTGGGGGCCCTCGGTCACCCGCAAGGGGCTTTTTGCCGGTATTCAGCAACCCACGCCCATGGCGCGTCGCAGTGCAATGGGCCGCGCCCGCGGGCGGCTGCTGCTGCGCCGTCACAAGCTGGGCACGGAACATGGTGCGCATACCCTGTTGGTGAGCGACGAGAACATCATGGGCACCATGTCGCGCAACATGCGGCAGGCGAGCCTTTATGATGATGTGGGCGAGCGGCTGGCGCGCTTTGTCGCGGCCTTTGACGGGCAGGTGGACAAGGTGGTGGTGAACATCCGCGCGCTTGATCATTACTGGGCGTCGGCGGCGGCGCATTGCGTGCAGCGCGGCCACATGCTGCCTGCGCGCGACGCGATGGCCCGGCTGGCGGCCGGGCGGCGCACCTGGCGTGATGTGATCAGCGATATCGCCTGCGCGGCTGCGGATGCGGACATTCAGGTGCTGCCGTTCGAACGATTTGCCGGCCAGCCCGACAGGCAAGTGTCGGCAATACTTGGCCAGCCCGCGCCGCGCGACAGCGGCGGCGATTGGTTGAACCGCCGGCCAACCCTCGCGCAATTGCGCGAGGCGGTGCAGCCGCACACCGGCGCTGCGGACATCCTGCACGGCCCCGGCGACCGGTGGAGCCCGTTTCTGCGCGCCGAGGTGGCCACGCTGCGCGAGGCGTATGCGGATGACATGTTTTGGCTGACCGCCGGTGCGAGCGGGCTGGCCACACTGACAGAGGACCTGGACCGGACAGAGGCCGAATGGCCCACCGGTCCGCTGACAAGAGGACAAGGCAATGACATCAAGGAAAGACGCATGGCGCACCCTCGCTGAGGGAGAGTTGCGCGGCCGTCCGCTGGACGACCTGACGTGGAACACGCTCGAGGGGATCGCGGTTCAGCCGATCTATACCGAGGATGACCTGCAGGGTGTGGAGCATCTGGGCACCATCCCGGGACAGGGGCCGTTCGTGCGGGGCGTCAAGGCCACAATGTACGCAGGTCGCCCCTGGACGATCCGCCAATATGCGGGCTTCTCGACAGCTGAGGAATCCAACGCCTTTTACCGGCGCGGTCTGGCGGCGGGCCAACAGGGCGTGTCGGTCGCCTTCGATCTGGCGACCCATCGTGGCTATGACAGCGATCATGAGCGGGTCGTGGGCGATGTGGGCAAGGCCGGTGTGGCGATCGACAGCGTCGAGGACATGAAGATCCTGTTTGACGGCATCCCGCTGGACAAGGTGTCGGTGTCGATGACGATGAACGGCGCCGTGATCCCGATCCTCGCCAACTTCATCGTCGCGGGCGAGGAACAGGGCGTGGACAAGGCGCTGCTGTCCGGCACGATCCAGAACGACATCCTCAAGGAGTTCATGGTTCGCAACACCTACATCTACCCGCCGGAACCGAGCATGCGGATCATCGCGGATATCATCGACTACACGTCGAACGAGATGCCCAAGTTCAACTCCATCTCGATCTCCGGCTACCACATGCAGGAGGCGGGCGCGAACCTGGTGCAGGAGTTGGCGTTCACGCTGGCCGACGGGCGCGAATACGTACGCGCGGCACTGGCGCGTGGCATGGACGTGGACAAGTTCGCCGGGCGGTTGTCGTTCTTTTTTGCCATCGGCATGAACTTCTTCATGGAGGCGGCAAAGCTGCGGGCCGCGCGACTGCTCTGGCACCGCATCATGTCGGAGTTCGAGCCCAAGAACCCCAAGTCGCTGATGCTGCGCACGCACTGCCAGACCTCAGGTGTGAGCCTGCAGGAACAGGACCCTTACAACAACGTGGTCCGCACCGCCTATGAGGCGATGGCGGCGGCGCTTGGCGGCACGCAGTCGCTGCACACCAACGCTCTGGACGAGGCGATTGCCCTGCCGACGGATTTCAGCGCCCGGATCGCGCGCAACACACAGCTGATCCTGCAGGAAGAGACGGGCGTGACCAATGTCGTCGACCCGCTGGCAGGGTCCTACTACGTCGAAAAGCTGACCCACGATCTGGCCGAGGAAGCCTGGAAATTGATCGAAGAGGTCGAGGAGATGGGCGGCATGACCAAGGCGGTCGCCTCCGGCATGCCCAAGCTGCGGATCGAGGAAACCGCAGCTACGCGGCAGGCGATGATCGACCGGGGTGACGAGGTGATCGTCGGCGTCAACAAGTACCGGCTGGAGAAAGAGGACGATATCGACATCCTCGACATCGACAACGCGGCGGTGCGCGACAGCCAGATCGCCCGGCTCAAGACCATCCGCGACAGCCGCGATGAGGCGGCGTGTCAGGCTGCACTCGATGCGCTGAGCGATGCGGCGGCAGCCGACGGTAACCTACTGGAAAAAGCGGTCGAGGCCGCGCGGGCGCGGGCAAGCGTGGGAGAGATCAGCATGGCCATGGAAAAAGTGTTCGGGCGCCACCGCGCCGAGGTCAAAACGCTCGCCGGGGTGTACGGTGCGGCCTACGAGGGCGACGCGGGCTTTGCCGCGATCCAGAAATCGGTTGAGGACTTCGCCGAGGCCGAAGGCCGTCGTCCGCGTATGCTGGTGGTCAAGATGGGCCAGGACGGGCACGACCGCGGCGCCAAGGTAATCGCCACCGCCTTTGCCGATATCGGCTTTGACGTAGATGTGGGCCCGCTGTTCCAGACACCCGCCGAGGCGGCGCAAGACGCCATCGACAACGATGTGCACGTGGTCGGCATCTCTTCGCAGGCGGCGGGGCACAAGACGCTTGCACCGCAGCTGGTCGACGCGCTCAAGGCGGCCGGTGCGGATGAGACTATCGTGATCTGCGGCGGCGTGATCCCGCAGCAGGACTACCAGTTTCTGTATGATGCGGGGGTCAAGGCGATCTTTGGTCCCGGCACGAACATCCCGACGGCGGCACAGGAAATCCTCGATATCCTTCGCTGCGACCAAGACGCGGGCTGATCTTGGAGCAACGCGATGCAGGCTGCTGCTGGATGCACGGCCTGCACCGTACTCAATGTCAGTTCCTCGAGGGGTAAATACCTTGCGTTGCCATGCAGATCCTTATGCCGAGGAACGGGTCAAGAACTGGAAACGGCTGCCCCCCGCCCGCGGTCCCGATCGTCTGCGCGTTCATTTGTACGTTTGGTGGCTGATCTGAATAAATGAAGGCGCTGTCGCCCTGAACAACCGAGGGGATGGGCCCTGGAGTACCCATGACATTCCCGCCCGGTCCGCCTTGGGTGGCCACACCACCTTGGCCGTCATGGGCGTTGATCGAATGACTGTGTTCCGGCATTTCGTTGGCGGTCATAGCATGCGTTTGAGCGCCGCCGGTCTGGCCTTGGCGGACCTCCGACAGACCAGGGCCGGTTCCCACACCCACAATCGATCTGCCGCGCAAATCCGGCAAGGCAAAGGTTGTGCGCCCGTCGCCGCCGTACATTGTGCCCAACAGTGAAAAGAGCGCGCTGTTTTCCGCAATTGGCAGCAGCTGGCCATTCGCCTCCAGATAGCCACGCGGGCAAAAATTGCCGCCAAAGACCATGATCTCGGCAAGGTAGGTTTCGGTTCCGGCCTGCGCCGACGGTGCCTGGACAAAAACGGCGAGCGCGACAGCGGCGACAGAAGAAAGGAATGTGTGTGATGACTTGGACATGAAAACCCCCAATATGAAAAATGAAAATAAAAAACACGCTGCAACCACAGCGTGAATGTATTCATTGCCGATTTGGGATCACTTGCCAAGTTCTTTGTCGTGCAAGGCGAAAAAGGCCTTGCACGACATAGTGGGACTGTATGTTCGTCTCTTATTCTGCGGGCGCTGTCGCAGGCTCCGCCGCGCGGGCCGAGGCGACCATCAGCGCGGTATAGCCGATGATGCCCGATACGATGGAGCCGGACAGAACACCCAGCCGCACCTGGTTCATCATCGCCGGATCGGCAAAGCTGAGCCCGCCGATAAAGAGCGACATGGTAAAGCCGACACCGGCCAGACATGCGATGCCGTAGATGTGCAGCGGGGTCGCCCCATGCGGCATCTTGGCGAGGCCCGTCTTGACCATCAGCATGGTCAGGCCGAATACGCCCACCTGCTTGCCGACCAGCAGACCCAGCGCAATGCCCAGCGGCAGCGGCGCAAAGAGCGCGTCAAACGTCATCCCCTTGAGCACGACGCCCGCGTTGGCAAAGGCAAAGATCGGAATGATCAGGTACAGCACATAGGGCGTCAGACCATGCTCGAGCGAGTGCAGGGGCGACTTGCCCCACTTGTCCTTGAGAGGGATGCAGAAGGCCGTGACAACGCCGGCAAGCGTCGCGTGCACGCCGGATTTCAGCACGAAATACCACATGATCGCGCCCAGCAGCAGGGCCGGGGCCAGACGGTGCGCACCCTTGAGGTTCAGCCAGATCAGGCCTGCCAGCGGAAGCAGTGCCAGGTACAGGTAATCGACACGCAGTTCTGCCGTGTAGAACAGGGCGATGATGATGATCGCACCGAGGTCGTCCAGAATGGCCAGTGTCAGCAGGAACACCTTGAGCGACGCAGGCGCGCGGCTGCCCACCAGCGCCAGAATGCCCAAGGCAAAGGCGATGTCAGTCGCCGCAGGAATGGCCCAGCCGTTGAGATTGGCGGCGTAATTCCAGTTGATCATCACGAACACAAAGGCCGGTGCCGCCATGCCGCCGATGGCCGCCACACCGGGCAGGAGCACATCGCGCGGGTTCTTCAGCTTGCCTTCCATCAACTCGCGCTTCAGCTCGAGCCCGATCAGGAAGAAGAAGATCGCCATAAGCCCGTCGTTGATCCACAGGATCGTCGCCTTGGACAGCCCCTCACCATTGACCGTGACCGACAGCTTGGCGCCCAGCACCGCTTCGTACATGGGGGCAAGGCCCGAATTGGCCACGATCAGCGCCGCAACGGCGGCGAGCATCAGCAGGATGCCGCCCGAGGCCTCGTGTGAGAAAAACTTGTCGATGGCCCGCAGCAGCATCAATTCACTCCAAAACAGTCAGGTATGCGGCGAAACATGGGGCAAATAGCTTGCTTTTCAATGATTGCGCCGCCGATTACGGTGCCGCGACATGCATTTTCCTGCACGATGCGACAAAGTGGAGCAAACGGGACCATGATCCTCGACCATCTGGTGGTTGGCGCACGCACGCTGGCAGAGGCGCAGAGCCATATCGAGGACAGTTTGCACGTGGATATGCAACCGGGCGGACAGCACGCGGTGTTCCACACGCACAACGCGCTTTTGGGGCTGGAGGATGGCCTGTATCTCGAGGCGATTGCCCCCGATCCGTCCTTGCCTGCACCGACCCGTCCGCGCTGGTACGATCTGGACCGGTTCACGGGGTCCGCGAGGCTCAGCAACTGGGCCGCATCGGTGCCCGATATGGACACCGCACTGCCCGCCATGCCCGCGGGGTGCGGCGCACCGGTGGCGGTGCGGCGCGGCGATCTGCACTGGCGCATGGCCGTGTCGCCGGAGGGCACGACACCCTATGACAATCTCTGGCCCGCGCTGATCGAATGGCCGCCGGGCATGCATCCCGCGCCGCGACTTGTCGCAACGGGCCTGCGCCTGCGCCGCTTTACCTTGTGCCACCCGCAGGGGGAGGCGTTGCGCGCAGCGCTTTACGCGCACATCAACGACGACCGGTTGGCGATCGAGACGGGTGACATCGCGATGCAGGCCGAATTCGAGGGGCCGGAGGGCACATGCACCCTGTCATAACGTGCGCCGGCGCAGGTGACGCCGACTGGATCACCGCGATCTGGAACGGGATCATCGCCGATACGCTCATCACCTTCACCACGACGCCCAAAACGCCCGACGAGGTGCAGGCGATGATCGACACGCGCCCCGTCTTTGTGCTGCCGGACCAGGCGGGCTTTGCCACCTACGGTGCCTTTCGCGCCGGGCCGGGATATGCCGCCACAGTCGAACATACGGTCTACCTCGCCCCCGCCACGCGTGGGCAGGGGCTGGGGCCTGCGCTGATGGCGCACATGATGGATCACGCGGCACGCACAGGACACCGGGTCATGGTCGCAGGCATCAGCGGGGCCAATCCCGGCGCGGTCCGGTTCCATACGCGCCTCGGTTTTGCGCAGGTGGGGCATATGGCGCAGGTCGGGCACAAGGCGGGCCAATGGCTGGACCTCATCCTGATGCAAAAGATGCTCAATCCGCCTGACACTGCCCGCGGCGCGGGATAGACTGCGCATATGTCCATCTGGTCCCGTATCTCCGACGCGCTGGCGGCGCTGACCTCCGGCCAAAGTCTGGCACAGGTCTTTGACCAACTGCGCGCACCGCCCGAGCGCAGCGTGGCCTTTGCCATTGCCGTCATCGCGTTGGGGGCCAAGATGGCCAAGGCCGACGGACATGTGACGCGCGACGAGGTCACCGCCTTTCGCGAGGTGTTCCACATCGCGGCCAAGGACGAGGCGGGGGCCGCCAAGGTGTTCAACCTCGCCCGGCAGGACGTCGCCGGGTTCGAGGATTACGCGACCCGCATCCACGCCATGTTTGCCAGCCAGCCCGAAACGCTGACCGACCTGCTCGAGGGGCTCTTTCACATTGCAATGGCCGATGGGTTCTATCACCCGAACGAGGATGCGTTTCTCGAAGAGGTTGCGCATATCTTCGCGATTTCCGACCGCGACTTTCGCGCGCTGCGCGCACGGTTCGTGCCCGATGCGGTGCCCGATCCGTTCACCGTGCTGGGCGTCAGCCCCGATATGCCGCTGGAGGACATCCGCAGCGCCTGGCGCAAGCTGGTGCGGGAAAACCACCCCGACGCGATGATGGCCCGCGGCGTGCCCGAAGAGGCGGTGCGCATTGCCGAAAAGCGGATGATCGACATCAATCGCGCTTGGGAAGACATCCGGGCCAGCAGCGGCTGATGCGCATCGCGACCTACAATATCGAATGGATGAACAGCCTCTTTGCCGATGATGGCAGCCTGTGGGACGATGATCAGCGCGCCGCCCGCTACGGTGTAAGCCGGGCGGAACAGACGGCGGCACTGATTACGGTGTTCCAGGCGCTCGATGCCGACGCTGTTCTGGTGGTCGAGGCCCCCGATGACAGTACAAGCCGCAGCACGGCGCCCGCGCTCGAGATTTTTGCCGAAGTGGCGGGTCTGCGGGCGCGGCGCGCGATCATCGGCTTTGCCAACGACACCCAGCAGGAGATTGCGCTGCTCTACGACCCGGACTCGCTGAGCGTGCGCCACGACCCGCAGGCCAGCGCCGATGCTCCGCGCTTTGACAACGGGTTTTCCATTGATCTGGATATCGATGCGACCGCCGATGATGTGGTCTTTTCCAAACCACCGCTGGAACTTGCGGTGCAAATCACAGGCGGCACGGCCTTTCGCCTGATCGGTGCACACCTGAAATCCAAGGCACCGCACGGGGCGAAAACGCATGACGAGGTCATGCGCATTTCCATCGCGAACCGTCGCAAGCAGCTGGCACAGGCGATCTGGTTGCGCCGCCGCATTGACGCGCATCTGGCGGCCGGCGATACGCTGATGATACTGGGGGACCTCAATGACGGGCCGGGGCTGGATGAGTACGAACACCTCTTTGGCCGCTCGTCGGTGGAAATCCTGCTGGGCTCGGACCCGGCTCCGACGCTCTTTGATCCGCATGCCGATATGGCGCTCAGACCGGGGCGCCTTGGCGTCGCACCCACGACGGCCCGGTTCTGGATCCGACCGGACAAGCGATACCTGCAAGCGCTGCTGGACTATATCATGGTGTCGCAGGACCTGACCGAACGGCAGCCGCGCTGGCGCATCTGGCACCCGCTGGATGATCCCGACTGCTGGGCCAACCCGCGCTTGCGCGACGCGCTTGTGGCCGCGTCCGACCACTTCCCCGTCAGCTTGGATATCGACATCTGAGACCCCATATCATGCCCATGAAACGCGCACTCCTCCTTTGCACCTTGTGTCTGGCCAGCCCCGCCATGGCCCAAGACGACACGGAAGAAGGCCTCAGCCTCATGGAACGTGGCGCGCAAATGCTGATGGAAGGGCTTCTGCAAGAGATGGAACCGGCGCTGGATGATCTGCAGGGCATGGCCCAACAGTTCGGCCCGGCCTTGCAGGATTTCGCAGCACAGATGGGCCCCGCCTTGCGCGACCTGCTGGACGAGGTCGAGGATTGGAGCGTCTATGCCCCGCCCGAAATGCTCGACAATGGCGACATCATCATCCGCCGCAAACCCGACCCCGCACCGGAACCCGATCCGGACGACCAGATCGACATCTGAGCACGCTCACAGTTTCTTCTGACCGGAAATACCACGGGGGGAGGCCGCAGGCCGGGGGGCAGCGCCCCCTTGCAACACCAGCCCGGGATCACCGCCGCCGGGACTTGACCACCACCTCAGCCTCCAGCGTGGCAGCGAGCGAGTTCAACCGCGCCTCCGCCACCTCGCCAAACAGCGGCATGGCGTCCGGGGTCAACCGCAGCTCCAGCAGACGCTTTTTGGGAAACCAGCGGATTTCGCCCCGGTCGGCGTCCTTTTCCATCCACAACATCGCGCCAAAGCGCATGGCCTTGCCCAGCACCTCGGCCTCGCGCTTGGTCTTGTCGTCGATCAGGTCATAGAGGTTCTCGAAATGTGTCCCCTCCCGCTTGTTGCGGTAGCGGTGCAGCAGCGCCAGCCCCAGAAAGATGCGTTCCGAATGCTTGAGCCCGCCCAGATTGGCGCGGGTGGCGTTGTCAAAACAGGCCTCCGCCCGGTAGTCTGGATGCGCGCGCCAGCTGACGTCGTGCAGCAGGCAGGCCGCCTTGATCAGTCGCTTGCGCGCATAGGGCGCGGATTTGAACAGCGGCTCGATAAATTCGAACAGCACCCGGCCGAAACCGGGCAGGCGCGAATCCTTGGCCTCGGCAAAGCGGCAGGCCTCGATCAGCGGGTCGCGGTCGCGCAGCTGTTGCGGCATCTGCTCGTACAGCATCCCCTCGCGGATGCCGTAGCTCGACAGCGCGATGTCCTTGGGCCGGAACGTCTTGACCAGCCGGGCAAGCACTTCGGCAGCCAGCGGCACCAGCGCCATGCGCGCGCCGGAGATGCCGCATTCCAGCCGCAGCGCTTCGTAATCCTTGCACTCGGCGATGAACTTGGTGGTCTGTTGCACCGCGCGCGGCGTCATGCGGTATTCATGCAGAACGTGCAGCTGATAGCCGCGCCGGTGCATGTCGATGCGCGCAATCGCCCGCCACGAGCCACCGACGAGAAACAGCCGGTCGCGCTGTGTGCCCATCTGTGTGTGCAGGTCGCTGAGTGCCGCCTTGATATGCGCCTTGCGCCCCTTGCGGCCGCCCTTGAGCGTCTGGAGTTTCAGCGGGCCAAGGTCCGAGGTCACGCGCCGCCCGACCTCACCGCCCGAGATTTCCGCCAGTTCCATGGACGAGCCGCCAATGTCGCAGACCAAACCGTAGGAGCCGGGCCAACCCAGCAGCACGCCCTGCGCCGAGAGCCGCGCCTCTTCGCGCCCGTCGATGACGCGGATGTCGAGGCCGGTTTCACGTAGAACGTCGGCGCAGAAGGCCGGCCCGTCCGTCGCGTCACGCACTGCGGCGGTCGCGACGGCTGTCAACTCGCTCAAGCCCATCCCGTCGGCGAGGCGCTGAAACCGGTGGATCGCCCCCAGCGCGCGCACGCGGCCCTCGGGGTTCAGGTGGCCGGTGTCCGACAGGCCTGCGCCCAGGGCGCACATGATCTTTTCGTTGTAGAAATAGGCCGGCGACCGCGCCGCGCCGTCAAAGACGACAAGCCGCACCGAGTTGGAGCCCACATCCACCACACCGACGCGTGACAGTTTGCGTGCCGCCGGATCCTCGAACAGCGGGCGGCCAAAAAGGCTGCCATCGCCGGTTTCCGGCTTGAGCGGTATGTTCATGTCTGTCCCCGTGGCGCTCACCTTTTGTCTTTGATGGACGATGCATGGAGATGCGTCAATCACGCGGTGGCGGGGTGGTCTGTTTGCATCCGCAAAGGCGCCCACCCGCCACCCCCGCTATTTCGCGCTCAGCTGTCGTGCCGTGGCCATGGCAGACGCCCACGCCCATTGGAAATTGTAGCCCCCCAGCCAGCCCGTGACATCCACCGCTTCGCCGATGAAATAAAGGCCCGGCACGTCGCGCACCATCATGGTCCGCGCATCCAGCGCGTCGGTGTCCACGCCGCCCCGCGTGACCTCGGCGGTGCGGTAGCCCTCGGTGTCGGTCGGGATCAGGTGCCAGGAGGTCAGCGCTGTCTGGATCGTCGCGATGCGCGCATCTGACAGGTCGCCCAGCCGCCCCTTCAGGTCGATCTGCGTGCCCAGGTGATCGACCAGACGCGCGGGCAGGTGGCGGGCCAGCTCGGTCGTGATCGCCTTTTTCCCGTCGCTGCGGCGCTTGTCGCGCAGCGCCGCCGTTATGTCTGCTTCCGGCGCGAGATGCACGGTGATCGCCTCGCCCGGTGACCAGTAGCTGGAGGCTTGCAGCGCCGCCGGCCCCGACAACCCGCGATGGGTAAACAGCAGCGCCTCGTCAAACGGGGGGCCGTCCGCCGTCACACGCGCGGGGCATGCCACGCCGGAGATGTCGGCGAACCGCTTGTCGGAGAAGGTGAACGGCACGAGGGCAGGGGCGGTGTCCGTCACGCGCAGCCCGAACTGCCGCGCAATGTCATAGGCAAAGCCGCTGGCCCCCATCTTGGGGATCGATTTGCCGCCCGACGCGATGACCACATTGGCCACGGTGATCCGAGCGCCGTCACTCAGTGTCACGTCAAAGCCGTCGGGCGTCTTTGCCAATGCGGTAACCCCGGTCTGCAACCGCAACTCTGCGCCAGCCGCCTGCATCAGCCCGCGCAGCATCGCGATGATGTCCTTGGCGGAGGTGTCGCAAAAGAGCTGGCCCAGCGTCTTTTCGTGCCAGGCGATGCCGTGCTGATCGACCAGCGCGATGAAATCCCATTGCGTGTAGCGCGCCAGCGCGGATTTGGCGAAATGCGGGTTCTCGCTGATGAACGCGTCCGCATCGCAATACATGTTGGTGAAATTGCAGCGCCCGCCGCCCGATATGCGGATTTTCTCGCCCGGTGCCTTGGCGTGATCCACCACCAGCACCTGACCGCCTGCATGGGCCGCGCACATCATGCCCGCCGCTCCGGCGCCGATCACTAGCGTCTCATAATCCATGACGCCCCCGTGCAGGATTGCACAGAACGGGTCAAGGGCTGGCCCTTGTTCGGGCGCGTCCCGCCAATACCTGTGAAGGGCACGCCAAAACAGGAGCACCCCATGGCCGCACTCGCCGCTGGAACACCCTTTCCCAAGATCGACCTTGCCCGCCTTGGGGGCGGGACCGTGACGCTTGGCGACCCGCAGGGCGGGCGCGACTGGCAACTTGTCGTGATCTACCGCGGACTGCACTGTCCGCTGTGCAAGAAATACCTCGCCCAACTGGAGGAGATGCAGGACCAGTTTCACGCGCAGGGCGTCGATGTCGTCATCGCCTCAGGTGATCCGGAGGCCAAGGCGCAGGCCATGGCGGATGAGTTCGCACCGACCCTGCCGATGGGGAACGATCTGAGCATCGCGCAGATGATGGCGCTGGGGCTCTATGTCTCGGACCCGCGCGGCCCGAAGGAGACAGACCGCCCCTTTGCGGAGCCGGGGCTGTTCGTGGTCAACGCCGCGGGCACCATCCAGATGGTCGATGTGTCGAATGCCCCGTTCCTGCGCCCCGATCTGGACAAGGTGCTAGGTGGGATCACCTTTATCCGCGCCAACGACTATCCCATTCGCGGCACGCACCAGACCGCCTGACACCCATCCGTCCGAACGCGCGCCCCGTTGGTCAAGTAATACTGGCCCGGGGGCCGTTTTGTCGCTATGCTGCGCGTCAAGCATTCCGGAATAACCGGAAGCATGAGGCGGTAGACAGGCAGCAAGGCGGCAGATCATGACAGAGATGGTCTATGGCGCAGTCCCGGTGCAGGACGGCGAACCCATACTTCCAAAATGGTGGCGGACGGTCGACAAGTGGTCGTTCACGTGTGTTCTGATCCTGTTCGCGATCGGCCTCTTGCTGGGGTTGGCGGCCTCCGTTCCGCTGGCGGAAAAGAACGGGTTCGGCCCGTTCCACTATGTCACCCGGCAGGCGTTTTTCGGCGGAGTGGCGCTGGTCCTGATGACCATCATCTCGATGATGTCGCCGACGCTGGTGCGGCGGCTGGCGGTTCTGGGGTTCCTTGGGGCTTTCGTGGCACTTGCGCTGCTGCCGTTCTTTGGCACGGATTTCGGCAAGGGGGCAGTGCGTTGGTATTCGTTGGGCTTTGCCGCCGTGCAACCGTCTGAATTCCTCAAACCCGGCTTTGTGGTGGTCGCGGCATGGATGCTGGCGGCCAGTCAGGACCTGAACGGCCCGCCCGGGCGTATCTGGTCCTTTGCCCTGTGCATCTCGATTGTGCTGATGCTGGCGCTGCAGCCTGACTTTGGTCAGGCCTGTCTGGTGCTCTTTGGTTGGGGCGTGATGTACTTCGTCGCCGGGGCACCGATGCTGTTGCTGGTGGGGATGGCCGCGCTTGTGATCCTTGGCGGCTCGCTCGCCTACAGCAACTCCGAACACTTTGCCCGCCGCATCGACGGCTTTCTGAGCCCCGAGGTCGATCCGCGCACGCAGCTGGGATACGCCACGAACGCGATCCAGGAAGGTGGTCTCTTTGGCGTGGGCGTCGGCGAGGGCCAGGTGAAATGGTGGCTGCCGGACGCGCATACGGATTTCATCATCGCGGTTGCGGCAGAGGAATACGGGCTTGTCCTCGTCCTGTTCATCATCGCGCTCTACACCGGGATCGTGGTGCGTTCGCTGATCCGGCTGATGCGTGAGCGCGACACATTCATCCGTCTGGCGGGCACCGGGCTGGCCTGCATGTTCGCCGTGCAGGCGATGATCAACATGGGCGTGGCCGTGCGCCTGCTGCCCGCCAAGGGCATGACGCTGCCCTTTGTCAGCTATGGCGGCTCATCCGTGATTGCCTCGGGCATCGCGGTGGGCATGTTACTGGCATTTACGCGGTCCCGACCGCAAGGCGAGATTTCGGACCTCTTGCGGGGGCGCAGATGACGCAGCCCCTTCTCCTCATCGCGGCGGGCGGCACGGGCGGGCATATGTTCCCGGCCCAGGCGCTGGCCGAGGCGATGTTGAAGAAGGGCTGGCGCGTCAAGCTGAGCACCGATGCCCGCGGCGCGCGCTACACCGGCGGCTTTCCCCATTCGACGGAAATCGCGCAGATTTCGTCCGCGACCTTTGCCCGCGGAGGTGTCCTTGCAAAGGCGGCCGTGCCGTTTCGCATTGCCGCGGGTGTGATGGGCGCTGTAATCAAGCTGTTCCGGGACCGGCCCAGCGTGGTTGTGGGCTTTGGCGGCTATCCGACGATCCCGGCCATGTCGGCGGCGACCATCCTGCGCCTGCCGCGGATGATCCACGAACAGAACGGCGTGCTGGGCCGCGTGAACCAGATCTTTTCCAAACGTGTGGACGCGGTGGCGTGCGGCACATGGCCGACCGACCTGCCCGAAGAGGTCGAGGGCATCCATGTTGGCAACCCCGTGCGCGGTGCCGTGCTGGAACGGGCCGGGGCCGCCTATATCTCGCCCGGTGACTACCCGATGGAGCTGCTGGTGATCGGCGGCAGTCAGGGCGCGCGCATCCTCAGCGACGTGATCCCGCCCGCCATCGCCAAGCTGCCGATGCATCATCTCAAGAACATCCGCGTTAGCCATCAGGCCCGCGGCGAGGACGAAGAGCGTGTGCGCAGCTACTACGAAGAATATGCGATCACCGCCGAGGTTCAGCCGTTCTTTCACGACGTGCCCCGCCGCATGTCCGAGGCGCAATTGGTCATCAGCCGCGCCGGGGCCTCGTCTGTGGCTGACATCTCCGTGATCGGGCGACCGTCGATCCTTGTGCCGCTCGCTGCTGCCATTCGCGACGAACAGACCGCCAATGCCCGCGGCCTCGTGGATGCAGGCGCGGCGATCCTGATCCCGGAAAGCCAGCTGAACGTCGATGCCGTTGCGGAACAACTCGCCGCCGTGCTGGACAATCCGCAAGGTGCACTGCAAATGGCCAACGCCGCCCTGTCCGTGGCCAAGCCGGACGCGACGGAACAGCTTGTCACACTCGTAGAAACCCTCGCACAGAAAGGGACCGCATGAACGCCGCCACAAAACTGCCCGGAGACGTGGGCCCCATTCATTTCGTCGGGATCGGCGGCATCGGTATGTCGGGCATCGCCGAGGTGCTGTTGAACCACGGCTACGTGGTGCAGGGCTCCGACCTCAAAACCTCCAAGATCACGGACCGGTTGGCCGAGTTGGGCGCGCATATCTTCGAAGGGCAAAGGGCGCAGAACATCGAGGACGCCGAGGTGGTCGTGATCTCGTCCGCCATCAAGCCCGGCAATCCCGAACTGGACGCCGCCCGCGCCCGCGGTCTGCCCATCGTGCGCCGGGCCGAGATGCTGGCCGAACTGATGCGCCTGCGCTCGAACATCGCCGTTGCAGGCACCCATGGCAAGACGACGACCACCACGATGGTGGCGGCCCTGCTGGACGAGGGGAACTTTGACCCGACAGTGGTCAATGGCGGCATCATCCACGCCTACGGCTCCAACGCCCGCAAGGGCGACGGCGAGTGGATGGTGGTCGAGGCCGACGAGAGCGACGGCACCTTCAACAGGCTGCCCGCGACCATCGCCATCGTGACCAATATCGACCCAGAGCATATGGAGCATTGGGGCACCGAAGAGGCGCTGCATCAGGGCTTTTACGAGTTCGTGTCAAACATCCCGTTCTACGGGCTGGCGGTGTGCTGCACCGATGATCCGGACGTGCAAAACCTTGTGGGCAAGATCACCGACCGGCGCGTGGTGACCTATGGCTTTAACCCGCAGGCGGATGTGCGTGCGGTGAACCTGACCTATGAAAACGGTGTGGCGCATTTTGATATCGCTTTGCTCGCCGAAGAGCAGGTGATCGACGGCTGCAGCCTGCCCATGCCGGGTGATCACAACGTCTCCAACGCGCTGAGTGCCGTGGCCGTGGCCCGCCATCTGGGCATGAAGGGCGACCAAATCCGCAAGGCGCTGAAAAACTTCGGTGGCGTCAACCGACGCTTTACCCGTGTGGGCGAAATTGAGGGCGTGACGATCATCGACGATTACGGCCACCACCCGGTTGAGATTGCCGCCGTACTCAAGGCCGCGCGCCAGGCGACCGAAGGGCGTGTGATCGCCGTACATCAGCCACACCGCTATTCGCGGCTGTCGCACCATTTCGACGAATTTTGCGCCTGCTTCAACGACGCCGATGTCGTCGGCATCGCCGAGGTTTTCGCCGCCGGTGAGGACCCGATCGAAGGCGCCAGCCGCGATGATCTGGTCGCAGGCCTAATCCGCCACGGCCACCGCCACGCCCGCGCAGTGGTGGACGAAAACGATCTGGAACGCCTCGTGCGCGAACAGGCGCGTCCCGGTGACATGGTTGTGTGTCTTGGCGCGGGTACGATCAGCACATGGGCCAATGGCTTGCCGGGGCGGTTGCAGAAGGGGGCGGCGTGAAACGCATGCAGCGCGTTCTGACATCTGCGGCTTTGGCCAGCTTGGCCACACCGGTGCTCGCCGGTTTCAACGAAGGCGATAGCTTCGGGCCGTCGGGCCTCGACGTTCTGGTGCTTGGTGCTTTTGGCCTGATCGCATTGCCATTCGGCGCTGTGCTCACATTTGCGGGCCTTCACGGGCTCTTCCGAGCGACGCTCGTGGTCTGCGGTGTGTTGCTTTTGGCACTTGTGGCGATTGGTGTGGTGCTGGCCGGACAACTCGCCGTGGTTCTTGTTTTGCTTGCGGCCATTGTGCTGGTTCCGGCTGCCGCTTCTTTCTTTGTGGGCGGCTTGCTTGGCCGTGCCGCGCGACGTTGGAGGGCTTCGGCGACAACATGACACTGCTCTGGATATGTATCGCCTGGGTTTTGGCCGCGACCGGCGTCGCCATGCTGCCCATGCGCCACCAATACTTCCCCGGTGTGGCCCTGCTGATCGCAGCCCCACTGCTGATCCTGTGGATCGGCATCTCGGTCGCGTGGTGGGCTGGCGTGCTGGCTCTCGCCGCCTTTGTCTCCATGTTCCGCAACCCGCTGCGCTACTTCTGGGCCAAGGCGCGCGGGCAAAATCCCGAATTGCCAAAGGAGCTGCGCCGATGAGCCTGTCTCTGATCTTTGCCTGCGCCTGGGCCGCACTGGCCAACATAATCGCCATGTTTCCCAGCAAGGACCAGCACTGGACCAACGCCTATGTCCTCATCGCCATCGGCATCCCCATCGTGGGGTTCGTCACATGGCAGCACGGGCCGTGGATCGGCCTGCTGGTGCTGGCCGCGGGGATGAGCGTGCTGCGCTGGCCGGTGATTTACCTGACCCGATGGATCAGAGGGAGGGTGCAGAGATGATTGCGTCGCTCGCCGCCGCGTGCCTCGCCTCGGGGCTGATCTTTGGCTACGTCTTTGTGCGCCGGTTCTGGATCAGGTCATGGGTCGGCGTGATCCTGATCTGTGTGGCGCTGACGCTCGCGGTGTTCGTGGGCGCATTGCCCCCCGACATGCTGCCCGACAGTGTTGCGGCGGCTGTCCTGATCCTGTTGTTGCCGCCGCCGTTTGGGGCCGGGATGCTGGTGGGCGGGATCCTTGCGCTGTTTGTGCAGCGGCATGCCAAGCCGTCTTGACGCCGCCGTCGCAGCGCGCCATCCCGCATCCATGAGTTATGACCTGCCAGATGTCCGCGGTACGCTGACCCCGCAGCGCGATCTGTCGACGCTCACGTGGTTGCGCGTGGGTGGACCGGCAGACTGGGTGTTCATGCCCGCCGATGCGGGCGATCTGGCGCAGTTTCTGGCCGCGCTTGACCCGTCAACACCGGTGTTCCCCATGGGCGTGGGCAGCAATCTGATCGTGCGCGATGGCGGCTTGCGCGCCGTGGTGATCAAGCTGGGGCGCGGCTTTAACAGTATCAAGATCGACGGAGACACGGTGACGGCAGGTGCTGCCGCGCTGGACGCCCATGTGGCGCGCCGCGCGGCAGAGGCGGGGCTGGACTTGACATTCCTGCGCACCATCCCCGGCTCAATCGGCGGTGCGGTGCGGATGAACGCCGGGTGCTATGGCTCTTATGTGGCGGATGTCCTGCAATGTGCCGACGTGATCCTGCGCGACGGCAGCCGCGCGACGCTGAACGTCGACGACCTCGCCTTTGCCTACCGGCAAAGCCAATTGCCGGAGGGCGCCGTGCTGACCTCGGCCACATTCCGCGCGCCCACAGGCGCACCTGAGGCGCTCGCCGCGCGGATGGAGGAGCAACTGGCCAAACGCGACGCCACGCAGCCCACCAGGGACCGCAGCGCCGGCTCGACCTTCCGCAATCCCGCCGGGTTTTCGTCCACCGGGCAGGCAGATGACGTGCACGACCTCAAGGCCTGGAAGGTGATCGACGATGCAGGCCTGCGCGGTGCCACGCGCGGTGGCGCGCAGATGAGCGAAAAGCACTCCAATTTCCTGATCAACACCGGCACAGCCACGGCTGCCGACCTCGAAGGTCTGGGCGAAGACGTGCGGAAAAAGGTTTACGATTCCAGCGGGATCACGCTAGAGTGGGAAATCATGCGCATAGGCGAACCCGGGTAAGGACCCTGCGCGCAAAACGTCGTATTACGACAATGAATGAGAGCGCGGCAAAGCGCTCCGGGACGAAGAGGCACATGGGCGGTCGGACGAGCAGCTCGTCCCCCAAAGTGGCGGTGTTGATGGGTGGCCCCTCGGCGGAACGCGAGGTGTCACTGGCAAGTGGTAGACCCTGCGCCGCCGCGCTGAGGGACACTGGGTACGAAGTGATCGAGGTCGATGCCGGCCCCGACCTGAGCGCCGTTTTGCAGGCCATTTCCCCGGATGCCGTCCTGAACTGCCTGCATGGCCGCTGGGGCGAGGATGGCTGTGTGCAGGGGCTGCTGGAATGGCTGGGCATACCCTATTCGCACTCCGGTGTGCTGGCCTCTGCGCTGGCGATGGACAAGCAGCGCACCAAGGATGTCTACCGCGCCGCGGGCCTGCCGATGGTCAACAGCATCATCGCGCCCGCCAAGGAGGTGCGCGCGCGCCACGTGATGGCGCCGCCCTACGTTGTCAAACCCAACAATGAAGGCTCCAGTGTCGGCGTGTACCTCGTGCACGAGGCCGCCAACGGGCCGCCACAGCTGAGCGACGACATGCCCGACGACGTGATGGTCGAGGCGTTTGCACCGGGGCGCGAGTTGACCACCACCGTGATGGGTACCCGCCCGCTGGGTGTGACCGACATCATCACCGATGGCTGGTACGACTACGACGCCAAGTACAAGCCCGGCGGCAGCCACCATGTGGTGCCCGCTGATGTGCCGACCGAAATCTACGCACTTTGCGAGGATTATGCCGTGCGCGCGCACAACGCGCTGGGGTGTCGGGGCGTGAGCCGGACCGATTTTCGCTGGGATGAGGGCAGGGGGGCCGCGGGCCTGATCCTGCTGGAAACCAATACGCAGCCGGGCATGACGCCCACGTCGCTGACGCCGGAACAGGCGCAGGTGGCGGGCATTTCCTTTGGCGAGCTGTGCGCCTGGATGGTGGAGGATGCGTCATGCAACCGTTGAAACGTGATCCTGCCCCGTCCCGCTGGGCGTGGCGGCTGCAACGGCTGATGCTGACCCCGGTGTTCCTGTTCTCGCTGCGGGTCGGGTTGCCTTTTGCGCTGACCTTTGGCGGCGCGTCGCTGTGGTTGTCAGTGCCGGGCAACCAGACGCTGGTCACTGACACTTTTGCCGAATTTCGCGCCAGCATCGAGGAACGGCCGGAATTCATGGTCAACCTGATGGCTGTGGACGGGGCCGACGGCCCGCTGGCTGCCGCCATTCGCGAGGCTGTGCCGCTGGAATTTCCACTGTCGTCCTTTGATCTGGATCTGGAGGAGGTGCGCGCAACGCTGGCGCTGATGCCCCCGGTGCAGGCTGTTTCCGTGCGCATCCGTCCGGGCGGCGTGCTGCAGGTCGATGTGACCCCGCGCACCGGTGCCGCGATCTGGCGCACTGCGGGGGGCCTGTATCTGGTGGACAACTCGGGCGTCGAGTTCGCCGAGGTGTCGGGCCGCGCCGCACGCCCCGACCTGCCCGTGATCGCGGGCGAAGGCGCCCCTGACCACATGGACGAAGCACTGGCGCTGGTGCAGGCCGCTGCCCCCTTGGGCGACCGGTTGCGCGGTCTGGTGCGGCTGGGCAACCGCCGCTGGGACGTGGTGCTGGACCGGGATCAGCGCATCCTGCTGCCCACCGAAGGGGCGGTGCGCGCGCTGGAGCGGGTCATCGCGCTGGAAGGCGCGCAAGAAGTGCTGAGCCGCGATGTCTCGCGCATCGACCTGCGGCTGGCAGACCGCCCGACCGTGCGCATGACGCAAACGGCAACACAGGAATGGTGGCGCATCCGTGCGCTGAATTTGACGAATGAGTAGTGTTTGATGACTGACCTTTACGCCTCCCAACGCTCGATGCGCAACATGCGCAAGATCGCCATGCAACGCGGCGTTGTTGCCATTCTGGATGTCGGCAGCTCCAAGATCGCCTGCCTCGTGCTGCGGTTCGACGGCACCGCCAAGCTGGGGGAGGAGGGCGAGATCGGCTCGCTCGCCGGGCAGTCGGGCTTTCGGGTGATCGGGGCTGCGACGACGCGGTCGCGCGGCGTGCGGTTCGGTGAGATCTGCGCAATGCAAGAAACCGAGCGCGCCATTCGCACAGCCCTGCAGGCCGCGCAAAAGATGGCCGGTATCCGCGTGGACCATGTGATCGCCTGTTTTGCCGGGGCGGAGCCGCGCAGCTACGGCCTTGATGCGCAACTGGACCTCGAAGGGCAGGTGGTGACCGAAGATGACGTGGCCCGTGTGCTGTCGCGTTGCGACGTGCCTGAGATCGGCGCGGGACGCGAGGTGCTGCACGCACAGCCGGTGAACTTTGCGCTCGACAACCGGTCGGGCCTGTCGGACCCGCGCGGGCAGCTGGGCAATTCGCTCGCCGTTGACCTGCACATGCTCACCGTTGACGCTGCTGCCGTGCAGCATCTGGCCCATTGCATCAAGCGCTGTGATCTGGAGCTGGCCGGGATCGCGTCATCGGCCTACGCCTCGGGGATTGCCGCGCTGGTGGAGGATGAGCAGGAGCTGGGCTCTGCCTGTATCGACCTCGGCGGCGGGGCGACGGGCGTGTCGATCTTTATCAAAAAGCACATGATCTATGCCGACACCGTGCGTATGGGCGGCGATCACGTGACCTCTGACATCTCAATGGGGTTGCAAGTGCCCATGGCCAACGCAGAACGGATCAAGACGTTCTACGGCGGCGTGCACGCCACCGGGATGGACGACCGTGAAATGATCGAGATCGGCGGTGACACCGGCGATTACGAACACGACAGGCGCACTGCCTCGCGGGCCGAGTTGATCGGCATCATGCGCCCCCGTGTGGAGGAAATCCTCGAAGAGGTACGCGCCCGTCTGGACGCGGCAGGTTTTGATCATCTGCCCAGCCAGCAGATCGTGCTGACCGGCGGGGCAAGCCAGATCCCGGGCCTGGACGGGCTGGCATCCAAAATCCTCGGCCAACAGGTCCGGCTTGGCCGCCCGCTACGTGTGCACGGGCTGCCGCAGGCCGCGACCGGACCGGGCTTTGCCTCTGCCGTGGGTCTGGCGCTGTTTGCCGCACACCCGCAGGATGAATGGTGGGATTTTGACATTCCCCACGACCGCTATCCGTCGCGATCCCTGCGCCGCGCGGTCAAGTGGTTCCGCGATAACTGGTGAGCCGATGTGTGCGCGCCGGGGGCGAAGGCCAGCGTTCCCGCGCTCGAATCGCTTGGGTTTTTTCGTTTGTTCGGATACACTTATCCACAAGGCCCGTCAGAGGTCCCGTGCGCAGATCGAGCAGGTCTCCACAACCACAAGTCGAATTTTGGTCGCGCTTTGCCGCGGCGGTCGGCGCGCATTCTGTCGTGCGCCGGGGTTGTGGTGGTTTGACTACGCTCCGCAACATGTTGCCATGTCAGCGAAATGCCGCCAAGCCATTGGACAAGATACCCATATTTTGTGGTTTTTTGCGGATTTCTGGGTGACCTTTGCGCCCGGTGGCGGTAGTCTCCGGGCAGTTTAGGCACAAAAACACCCGCGAACGCGGCAAACCAGACAGGCGGAATTGCGATGACCTTAAACCTTTCGATGCCAGGGCATGACGAGTTGAAACCCCGTATCACCGTGTTCGGTGTGGGCGGGGCGGGCGGCAACGCCGTGAACAATATGATTGAAAAACAACTGGATGGCGTTGAATTTGTGGTCGCCAACACTGATGCGCAGGCGTTGCAGCAATCGGCTGCCAACAATCGCGTCCAGTTGGGCATCAAGGTCACCGAAGGGTTGGGCGCGGGCGCACGTGCCACGGTCGGCGCCGCCGCCGCCGAAGAATCAATCGAGCAGATCGTTGACCATCTGGCGGGTGCGCACATGTGCTTTATCACCGCCGGGATGGGTGGCGGTACCGGGACAGGCGCCGCGCCGATTATCGCGCAGGCCGCGCGCGAGCTGGGTGTGCTGACGGTCGGCGTCGTGACAAAGCCGTTTCAGTTCGAGGGTGCCAAACGGATGCGCCAGGCCGAAGACGGCGTGGAGAGCCTGCAAAAGATGGTCGACACACTGATCATCATCCCCAACCAGAACCTGTTCCGCCTCGCCAACGAAAAGACGACATTCACCGAAGCGTTCAGCATGGCCGATGATGTGCTGTACCAAGGCGTCAAGGGCGTGACCGACCTGATGGTGCGCCCGGGCCTGATCAACCTCGACTTTGCGGACGTGCGCGCCGTGATGGACGAGATGGGCAAGGCTATGATGGGCACAGGCGAGGCCGACGGCGAGGATCGTGCAATCCAGGCCGCTGAAAAGGCCATCGCGAACCCGCTGCTGGACGAAATCAGCCTGCGCGGCGCCAAAGGTGTGCTGATCAACATCACCGGCGCGCATGACCTGACCCTGTTTGAACTGGACGAGGCCGCCAACCGCATCCGCGAGGAAGTCGACCCCGACGCCAACATCATCGTGGGCTCGACGCTCGACACGGCGATGGAAGGCAACATGCGCGTCAGCGTTGTTGCCACCGGCATCGACGCGACCGATGTGCAGACGGACATCCCCGTCCCGCGCCGGTCCATGGCGGCCCCGCTGACCTCTACGGTGTCTGCAGAAGCCCCCGCGTCCGAAGCCGATCCGATCCCCGAGCCGGCCCCCGCTGCCGTTGCAGCCGCTGCCGAAGAGCCGATGCTCTTTGAAGGGCTGGACGTGCAAAAGGCCGCAGCCGAGGACATGGCCGAAGATATCTTTGCCGACGAAACTCCGGTTGCTGCCGAAGACGATCTGCCGCCCCCGGCCTACCAGCCCCAAGTGGCGGCGTTCGAGCCGACGCAGGATACCGAAACCCCGCCCGCCGAAGAGTTCGTGGCCCCGCGTGCGCCGGCACCCGGCACACCATCGCCCGAAGCGCTGGCACGCCTGCGTGCCGCGACCCAGAGGGCCAGTGGTGGTGGTGCCGCCCCGCAACAGCCCGAGGCGGCGGCAGAGGCGGGCGCGGACAAGCCGCGCTTTGGCATCAACTCGCTGATCAACCGGATGACGGGCACGAGCGAGGCACCGGCAGGTGCGCCGCAACAGACCGCACCGCGGCAGCAGCCACCGGTTCAAACTGCGCGCGCAGCACCGGCACCCCAGCCCACGGATGCCACTGACCCCGATCAGGAGCGGATCGAGATCCCCGCATTCCTGCGGCGTCAAGCCAACTGATACCACTCACTTTCGTGAACAGGGGCCGCAGCGATGCGGCCCCTTTTTCATTTTACAACAGTGGCTTGGCACCGATGTCGCGTTATGCTGCCCATCTGTTACAGGCATGTTTCAGACCGTTGCAAAGATTGTATTGTGACGCGCGCCCCGACCCCTTACCTCCGTTCCACAACAAAACGTCATGGGTGGGTCCGTGCAGACAACTGTCAAAACTTCGATTTCCTTTGTGGGGTGCGGTTTGCATTCGGGCGAGCCTGCGCGGCTCACGATCCGCCCGGCAATGGCGGAGCATGGCATCTGGTTTCAGCGCGTTGATCTGGACACGGCCCCTCTGATCCCCGCACGCTGGGACGTTGTGCGTCAGTCGCCATTGTGCACCACGCTGGTCGGCGAAGACGGCGTGACCGTCGGCACCGTGGAACACGTGATGGCGGCCCTCGCGGGCTGCGGCGTGCACAATGCACTGATCGAAATCGACGGCCCCGAAGTGCCGATCCTGGATGGCTCTGCCGTGCCCTTCGTGCGCGGCATCATGCAACGTGGCCTGCGCCGCCTGCCTGCGCCCGTGCGCGCGTTCGAAGTGCTCAAGACAGTGTCGGTGACCTCCGGTGAGGCCACCGCCTCCATCGGGCCGAGCGAAGTGCTGCGGATCGACTTCGAGATCGACTTTGCCGACCGCGCCATTGGCCGTCAGTACAAATCCCTGAACATGTCCAACGGCAGCTTTGCCCGCGAGCTGAGCGATAGCCGCACGTTCTGCCGCAAGGATGACGTGGCGCAGATGCAGGCCAACGGCCTGGCCTTGGGCGGCACGCCTGGCGTGAACGCCGTGGTCTTTGACGGCGACCGGGTGACCAGCCCCGGCGGCCTGCGTCACGCCGACGAACCCGTACGCCACAAGATGCTCGATGCGCTGGGGGACCTCGCGCTCGCCGGTGCGCCGATCATCGGCCACTATGTCGGCACCCGTGCTGGCCACACCATGACAAACCAGTTGCTGCGCACGCTCTTTGCGACGCCGGATGCGGTGCGCATGATCACATGCGACGCCGAAACGGCTCGTCGCCTGCCGGGATACGGCCTTGTCTGGGACGAGATCCCCGCCGTCGCCTGAACGGACCGAAAATCGTCATTTTCCCCTCGCAAACCTTTGTGCTAGAGACAGTCAACAGCCTCGGTTGTGGGGGCGGTGAGCAGATATGGGATGACACGGCATGATCTTTGGCGCGTCGAAAATCGGGCTGGCGGTAATGCTGGCCGCGACGGTGGGCCTCACGGCTTGCGGGGATCGCAATGACCGCCCGACATCAGGCGGCTTTTTCAATCGTCAGGAAATCCCGCTTGAGAATTTCTCGCCGCAGCAGATCTTTGAACGGGGGGAATTCGAGCTCGAAGAGGGCGACCCGACCGACGCCGCCTTTTACTTCGGCGAGATCGAGCGGCTTTATCCCTATTCCGACTGGGCGCGCCGCGCGTTGATCATGCAGGCCTTTTCCTACCATCAGGACAAGGATTACCCCAACAGCCGCTCCGCCGCTCAGCGCTTCATCGACTTTTACCCCACCGATGACGATGCGGCTTACGCGCAGTACCTGCTGGCGCTCAGCTACTACGACCAGATTGACGAAGTGGGCCGTGATCAGGGCCTGACTTTTCAGGCGCTTCAGTCCCTGCGCGAGGTGATCGAACGCTACCCCAACAGCGAATACGCCAAGACGTCTATCCTGAAATTCGACCTCGCCTTTGACCATCTGGCGGGCAAGGAGATGGAGATCGGACGCTACTACCTGCGGCGCAATCACTACACCGCGGCGATTAACCGGTTCCGCGTGGTGGTCGAGGATTTCCAGACCACGACCCACACGCCCGAGGCGCTGCACCGGCTGGTCGAGGCGTATCTGTCGCTTGGCCTCGATGCCGAGGCGCAGACGGCGGCAGCCATTCTGGGCTTCAACTACCAGTCGACCGATTGGTATCAGGACAGCTTTGACCTGCTGAACGGTCAGGGCCTGCGCCCGCGCGCCGTGGGCAACAGCTGGCTGGCGCAGATCTACCGTCAGACGATCCGGGGCCGGTGGCTCTGATACAAGCGGGCCGGGGCGGGACACGTCCCGTCTCATGGGGGTAGTCGCCTGATGCTGCGCGGGCTCGACATTTCGGACATGCTGATCATCGACCGGCTGGAGCTTGCCTTTCAGCCCGGGCTGAACGTGCTGACCGGTGAGACGGGCGCGGGCAAGTCGATCCTGCTGGATGCGCTTGGCTTTGTTCTGGGCTGGCGCGGGCGCGCCGATCTGGTGCGGCAGGGCGCGGCGCAGGGCGAGGTGACCGCGTGGTTCGAGCTTGGCCCGGATCACCCGGCGCAACAGGTGCTGTCGGAGGCGGGCCTGCCGGTGGAGGATGAGCTGATCCTGCGCCGCATCAACACCGCCGATGGGCGCAAGACGGCGTGGGTCAATGACCGGCGCTGTTCGGGTGAGGTGCTGCGCGCCCTGTCCGAAACGCTGATCGAACTGCACGGGCAGCACGATGACCGCGGCCTGCTGAACCCGCGCGGGCACCGCGCCATCCTCGATGCTTTTGCCGGGGTCGATGTGTCCGAAACCCGCGCGACATGGCGTGCCATGGGCCTGGCGCGCAAGGCGCTGGCCGCCGCCGAGGCCACCATGGCCGCCATCCGCGAAGAAGAGGACTTCTTGCGCCACGCCGTGGCCGAGCTGGAGGCGATGGACCCGCAACCGGGCGAGGAGGCGACACTGGATGCCGCCCGCCGCTTGATGCAGGGCGCCGAGCGGATGCGCGAGGATGTGGCGCGCGCCCATCAGGCCATTGGCTATGACGGGGCCGAAGGCGCCGTGGGGGACGCGATGCGTTGGCTGGAGGATGTGGCGGAAAAGGCCGACACTATGCTGGATGCGCCATTGGCGGCCTTGTCACGTGCACTGGCCGAACTGGGCGATGCCAGCGACGGGATCGCTACGGCGCTGGATCAGCTCACCTTCAACCCCTCCGACCTCGAAGACACCGAAGAACGGCTTTTTGCGATGCGCGGGCTCGCCCGCAAGCACGACGTGGCCCCGGACGATCTGGCGACGCTGAGCCAGGAATTGCGCGCCAAGCTGGACGCGCTGGACGCGGGCGACGCGGATCTGGCCCGCCTGCGTGCTGCACTCGCAAGTGCCGAGGCTGACTATGACCGTGCCGCCCAAACGCTGAGTGACCGCCGCCGCAAGGCGGCTGTGCGGCTCGACAAGGCCGTGATGCAAGAGCTGGCCCCGCTCAAGATGGAGCGGGCGGTGTTCGAGACGCAGATCACGCCCGACGATGCCGGCCCCGACGGGCGCGATGCCGTGGCGTTCACCGTGGCCACGAACCCCGGCGCACCGGCCGGGCAACTGGCCAAGATCGCGTCGGGCGGCGAGCTCAGCCGCTTTTTGCTGGCGCTCAAGGTCTGCCTGCAAGGCGGGCGCGACGGGGTCACGATGATCTTTGACGAGATCGACAGGGGCGTCGGCGGGGCCACTGCAGATGCGGTGGGGCGCAGGCTTGCCGCACTCGCAGCGACGGGGCAGGTGCTGGTCGTTACACATTCTCCGCAGGTGGCCGCCCTTGGCGCGCATCACTGGCGGGTGGCTAAATCGGTGGCCGGGGGCATGACCACCACCAACGTGGTGCCGCTCGCCGCGCCCGACCGGGTGGACGAGATCGCCCGCATGCTGTCGGGCGACACCATCACCGAAGAGGCGCGCGGCGCGGCACGGGTCCTGCTGGGCAGCTGAATTTTCGCGCGATGCGTGTATGCGACACATTGGCGGTTCGCGTCCCTTCCATGTCGGACACGTTCCGGCCTAGGGTGTTGTGACACCTCCCTTTTCTCCGGGCCTGCCGCATGGCCAACCCACTGATCTCGCAACCGCTCGAAACCGCCGTCACCGCGTGCCGCGACGGTTGGCAGATGCTGCGTCATCGCGGGCCCAGCCAGGTGCAGTTCTGGTTCATCGCGCTGTTGATTGGTATCGCGGCGGGCTTTGCCGCGCTGTTCTTTCGCAAGGGGATCGAGGCGTTGCAGGCCTGGCTCTATGGTACTGAAGACGTTCAGTATCTGCACAGTTTCGCGTCGTCCCTGCCATGGTACCTGATCTTGATCATCCCGGTGATCGGAGGGCTGGCCACGGGCATCATCCTGCATCTGTTTACCAAGGACGGCATCGCGCGCGGTGTGGCCGACGTGATCGAGGGGGCCGCCCTGCGCGACGGGCGCGTCAGCACGCGGGCGGGCGTCGCCTCTGCGGTGGCGAGCTTTATCACCCTGTCCTCGGGCGGCTCTACCGGGCGGGAGGGGCCGGTCGTGCACATCGCCGCCGTGATCTCGACCAAGGTGTGCCGCTGGATCAAGGCGGACGGGATCACCGGGCGCGACCTGCTGGGCTGTGCCGTGGCGGCAGCGGTATCGGCGAGTTTCAACGCGCCGATTGCCGGTGCGCTCTTTGCGCTCGAGGTGGTGCTGCGCCACTTTGCGGTGCATGCCTTTGCGCCCATCGTGATTGCCAGCGTGGCAGGGACGGTGATCAACCGGCTGGAATATGGCGATGTGACCGAGTTCATGCTGGCCGATGAAAACGCGCTGGTCTTTTATCAGGAGCTGCCGGCGTTTTTGCTGTTGGGTCTGCTCTGCGGGCTGGTGGCGGTGGTGCTGATGCGGGCGATCTTCTGGACCGACGATATCGGAACGGCTGTGCAGGAACGAACTGGCCTGCCGCGCTGGCTGCGCCCGGCTTGCGCGGGGCTGCTGCTGGGTGGTATGGCGATCTTTTATCCGCATATCATCGGGGTCGGATACGAGACCACGTCGCTCGCGCTGACTGGACAGCTGGCGTTGAACGAGGTGATGATCTTTGTCGTGCTCAAGACCGCGGCCGTTGCGGTGACGATGGCGGGCCGGATGGGGGGCGGGGTGTTTTCGCCCTCACTGATGATCGGGGCGCTGACGGGGCTGGCCTTCGGGCTGGTCGCGACGAGCATTTTTCCGGACGTTTCAGGCTCCGTGACGCTCTATGCGCTGGCGGGTATGGGGGCGGTGGCCGCTGCGGTGCTGGGCGCGCCCATATCCACGACGCTGATCGTGTTTGAGCTGACGGGCGACTGGCAGACGGGGCTGGCGGTGATGGTGGCGGTGTCGATGTCGACGGCGCTGTCGTCGCGGCTGGTGGACCGGTCGTTCTTTCTTACGCAGATCGAGCGCAAGGGCGTGCATCTGGCCGCGGGCCCGCAGGCCTATCTGCTGGCGATGTTCCGGGTCAGTTCGGTCATGCGGGGGCTGGACGACCCGCGCGGCGCGGACGAGGCGCGCGCGTGGGAGTTGATCGGCGAGGGGATTTACGTGGACGCGGCGGCGACGCTGGAGGTCGCCATGCCGGTCTTTGACCGGGCGATGGTGCGGTTCATCCCGGTGGTCACGCTGACGGGCGAGAACGCCGCCCCGGAGCTGCAGGGCAATCTGTTTCATGTGGATGCTTTGAAGGCGTATAACCGGGCATTGGCCGCGACCGCTGCCGAAGAGCACAGCTGAGCCCGGTGCGCGGGACTCTTTGCTGCGCAAATTCGCCCGCCCACCGGCCCCGGGGAAAGGCCCGGCTTCGGGCTCACCAAGACAAAGCGCTGTTTCGCGCATCCACCCGCGCATGATCTCTGGCGTGACAGGGGCCGGGGGGGAGGGAGACCAAAAAAAATTAATAAAAATTAAGGGTTAAAAAACAAATAATAATTGAAAGG
>JBCBXB010000007.1:0-211249 GCA_039816785.1 Pseudomonadota bacterium | reverse complement strand
GTGCCCAAACTCACCCACACCGAAGATTGATGCTTTGTCTCGGAGCCGCCCTCGCCTGATCTCCAAGAGACGGGGGACGGGCTGACGGTCCAGCAGAAATGCGGAGGATCCCTGCAAGAGGAAGCCATATTTCTGCTGGACCGTCAGCCCGGCCCCCGTCTCTTGGAGATCAGGCGAGGGCGGCTCCGAGACAAAGCATCAATCTTCGGTGTGGGTGAGTTTGGGCACGTCGGACGCACCGGCAGAGCCTCGGCCCGACAGCGACGGGTTTTCCATGAAAAAGCGGTGGCAGTTGAAGGCGAATGTGCCTTCGGGCAGGTGGGGTCGCGTGAACTTGCCTTCCGGGCCCATGACCCAGCTTTGGGCAACATCGGCGAGGTTGGCGGCCATCACCTGACTGACGATCTGCGCCTTGACGGTGGCATTCTCGATTTCCACCAGTGTTTCGACGCGGCGGTTGAGGTTGCGGCCCATCCAGTCGGCGGAGGAGATGAACACGCGCGCCTTTTTCGAGGGCAGGCCGTGGCCGTTGCCAAAGCACACGATGCGGGAATGTTCGAGGAACCGGCCCACGATGGATTTGACGCGGATGTTCTCGCTCAGCCCCTTGATGCCGGGGCGCACGCCGCAGATGCCGCGGATCACGAGGCTGATTTTCACCCCGGCCTGCGACGCGGCATAAAGCGCGTCGATCACCTCGCTGTCGATCAGCGAATTCATCTTGGCCCAGATTTCGGCGGGCTTGCCGGCGGCTGCGTGTTTGGCCTCGGCTGCGATCATGTCGAGCAGGCGGGGTTTGAGCGTGATCGGCGAGATGGCGAGATTGCCCAGGTCTTCGGGCGGGGCGTAGCCCGACAGGAAATTGAACACCTTGGTGGCGTCGCGCCCCAGCTTGGCATCGCAGGTAAAGAGCGACAGGTCGGTATAGATGCGGGCGGTGCCGGGGTGATAGTTACCGGTACCATAGTGGGTGTAGGTGACCAGCTCATCGCCTTCGCGGCGCACCACGGTGCTGATCTTGGCGTGTGTCTTGAGGTCGAGAAAGCCGTAGACCACATGCGCGCCCGCGCGTTCCAGCCGCCGCGACTGGCGGATATTGGCGGCCTCGTCAAAACGCGCCTTGAGCTCGACCAGCGCGGTGACGGATTTGCCGTCTTCGGCGGCTTCGCACAGCGCCTCGACAATGGGCGAGTTCTTGGAGGTGCGGTAGAGCGTCTGCTTGATCGCCACCACGTCGGGATCGCGCGCGGCCTGTTGCAGCAGGCGGACCACCATGTCGAATGTCTCGTAGGGGTGGTGCAGCAGCATGTCCTTTTGCCGGATGGCGGTGAACATGTCGCCTTCGAAATCGGTCACGCGTTCGGGCACGCGGGGGGTAAAGCTGGGCCATAGGAGGTCGGGGCGGGCGTCCAGCACCAGCTCGCTCAGGTCGGAGATACCGACCATGCCGTCCAGCTCGATCACTTCGGCCTCGGTCACGGCCAGTTCGCGCATGATCACGGCCTTGAGCGTCTTGGGGGCACCGGCGGAATGGGTGAGGCGCACAACCTCACCCCGGCGGCGGCGTTTCAGGGCCACTTCGAATTCGCGCACGAGGTCTTCGGCCTCGTCCTCGACCTCCAGATCGCTGTCGCGCAGCACGCGAAATCCGAAATGCGCCTTGAGCTTGTAGCCGGGAAAGAGGTCGGGGATGTGCAGGACCAGCAGCTCTTCGAGCGGCAGGAAGCGGTGGCCGGTGCCGGGCAGCGCCACGAAGCGGTCGATCTGCGCGGGGATCGGCAAGAGCGCCTGCAGGCTGCGTTTGTCGGATTTGCGTTCGAGCTGCAGCGCCAGCGCGTAGCCCATGTTGGGGATGAACGGGAACGGGTGCGCGGGGTCAATCGCCAGCGGTGACAACACGGCGAACACGCGCGACAGGAACACGTCCGCCAGATGCGCACGGTCAGTGTCGGTCAGATCGTCGAGGCCAAGGATGGAGATGCCTTGCGCCTCCATCTCGGCCTTGAGACCGGTCAGCACGCGCTGCTGTTCGGCCAGCAGGTTGCGCGCATCCTCGTTGATCAGGACCAGCTGTTCGGCGGGGCTGAGCCCGTCGGCGGCAGGTGTCGTATTGCCCGCCATCGCCAGTTCGCGCAGGCCGGCCACGCGCACGGTGTAGAACTCATCCAGGTTGCCCGCCGAGATCGAAAGGAACCGCAGCCGCTCCAGCAGTGGCACGCGGGGGTTCTCCGCCTCTTCCAGAACCCGCCAGTTGAACCCGAGCCAGCTGAGCTCGCGGTTGAAAAAGCGCGCGGGGCTGGCCGGGTCGAAATCGGGCAGTTCACGCGGGGCGGCAAAGTCGGATTGTAGAAAGTCGGCGTTGGTCATGACGGGCCATATGACAGGGCGGTGTGTCGGTTAAGTGACGACTATTCGTCGCCTTTGCCCGCCTTGTCCAGCACCTGTGCCGCAAAGGCGCGGGTGAGCGCACGCTTTTGCGCAAGGCTGCTGGCATCGAGGGCGGACACCACGTCGCGGGCCGCGGCAAAGCTGCGGTCCATATGGGTCAGCAGGTAGGGGATCACGTCCGGTTTGGGGATCAGCTGCCGATCGGCAAAGAGCTTGGCCAGCACGGCCGCCAGCAGCGTGTCGTCGGGCGCGTCCAGCCGGGCGTGGCCTGCCGCGTCCACGCGGCTTTGCAGATCGGGCAGGCTGAGCGCCCAGTGGTTCGGGGCTGCCTCGCCGGTCATCAGCAGGGGCAGGGCGGCGGCGGCCATGAGGTTGTGCAGGTGAAAGAGCGCGGTTTGTGCCGCATCGTCGGTGGCGATGGCGTCTACATCCTCGATGGCCAGCGGGGTGCGTGCCAGCGCCTCGATATCGGCCTGCGCGAGGGTCGATGCGGCGACGATCTGTGCCCCGGTGGCGTCCGCCCAGACATGGGCCAGATGCGTCTTGCCCGCGCCTTCGGGCCCAGTGAGCACCAGCTTGTGCTTGGCCCAGTTGGGCCAGTCGTCGATCATCGCCAGCGCCACGGCGTTGGAGGGCGCGACCAGAAAGTCATCGCGCCCCAGCGCGGGACGCACCGGAAGATCAAGACCGAGCTGCGTGGCCATGGCTTCAGTCCTCGGCCTCTTGGGCGTCGCGATGCGACAGCCCGGCATAGAGGCGGCTGTCCTTGTACTGATCGATCACAAAGCGGACCAGCACGCCAAGGGCCGCGGCCAGCGGCACGGCGACCAGCATCCCGACAAATCCAAAGAGCGTGCCAAAGACCGACAGCGACAGGATCAACCAGACGGGATGCAGCCCGACACTGTCGCCGACCATCTTGGGCGTCAGCACGTTGCCTTCGATCAGTTGACCGACCTGAAAGATACCGGCGACCAGTACGATCCACAGCCAATCGCCCCAGAACTGGAACAGCGCCAGACCGATGGCGAGCGCGCCGCCCACGATGGCCCCGACGTAAGGAATAAAGGTCAGCAGGCCCGCGACAAAGCCGACGACAAGGCCGAACTGAAGCCCGACCAGCATCAGCGCGATGGCGTAGTATGCGCCGAGGATGATGCACACCGTGCCCATCCCGCGGATAAAGGCGGCCAGCGTCTCGTCGATCTGACCGGCGAGCCGGCGGATCACCGGCGCGTGGTCGCGCGGCAGCAGGGCGTCGACGCGGGCGATCATCCGGTCCCAGTCCAACAGTAGGTAGACCGCAACCACAGGCACGATGACAAAGATCACGACGATGTTCAGCAGGCTCGCCGCCGAGGTCAGCGCGGAGTTCAGCAGTTGCCCGCCGCGTTCCGACACTGTCTCGCCAATGCTCTTGAGGCTTTGGTTGATGGTGGATGTCTCGTCCGACAGGCTCGGGAACCTTTCGGTCAGGAAGGTAGTGATGTTGCGCGCAAGCTCGGGTGCCACGTTGAACAGCTGGATTGCCTGCTGCACCAGCGTCGGGATGATCAGCAGCGCGGCCAGCACAAAGATGACGATGGCGCCAAAAGTGATCAGCCCGGTGGCCATGCCCCGGCTCAGCCCGCGCTCCTCGAGCCAGTCGGCGACGGGGTCGAGGAAATAGGCAATCGCGGCACCAAGGAAGAACGGCAGCAGCACGTCGCCAAGCGCATAGAGCAGGAGCAGCACGACAACAGTCGCGATGCCCCAGTATTTCATCTGATCTCGAACTGGCAGCGCCATGAACACACCTCCGATGGGCTTCACAAGTCGCGGTTTTTGCGACCGCATTCAAGGGCCCATGCTGTCGCGCATGTCTTCTTTTTGGTTTGGAACGGGCCTGTGATCGGCTAGACTGGCCCTGCATTTGTCAAATTCCATTGAGTTCCAGTCGCATATGAGCGCTGACATATTCCTTCAGTACAAGGCCAGGATCACTGGCATTTGGGTCGATCTGGAGACCTGCGTTCTGGCGCTCGAGGCGCGGATTGCACGCAACAAGCGCGGTGCGAGCATCCTGAAATGGGCTACGTTCGGGGTGGGCACGCTCACCGGTGGTGCGGGCCTCGATGTGCTGACGCCTGTGGTCGGGCTGTTGGATAGCAACGGCGAATATGTGCTGTCGGTGCTGGCGCTGATGACCAGCGCGCTGACCGCAGCGGCCCCGCTATGCGCCTTCGATACCAAGATCGAGCGCGACACCAAGCACAAGCACGAGTGCCACGAGTTGCAAACCCGATCGACGCGGCTGCTGTACGAATTCTCGGTCAAGCCGCTGGTGCGGGCCGATGACGAGGAGGTGTCGCGGCTCGAGGACAAGGTGGACCGCCAGATCCGCAAAGACGTCTTTGACCGGCAGGCCCATGCGGCAACCGCCGCCAACCTCGTGCAGACCAAGAGCTTTGCCCAGACGGTGTGGATCGGCCCGCCCGTCGAAGCGGCGCCGGAGGTGAACCCGCAGGGCGACGCCGACCTGCAGCCCATAACCAGAGGATAGTGCCCCGTGGCCTTCAAGATGTGCAATTCGGTCATTCGGGACCCGCAGGGGCGGGTCAAGTTCAAGCGGCTGTCGGGGCCGGGGGCGGACCACTACCATATCGGCGTCTGGGTGGAGGCGGATGACCCCGCGCAGATGGAGCGGGTGACCCATGTGGAATACACGCTGCACCCGTCCTTTGGGAACCGCTTGCGCCGGTCGGACAACCGCAAGAACGACTTTTCCATCACCTTCTGGGCCTGGGGCGTGTTCGAGGTCGAGGCGCGGGTGTTTGTGCAGGGCCAGCCGGAGCCTGACGTGATCACGCATTTCCTCGACATCAAGCTGCCCGCGGACACCGGCACAAACTATGTCGACGTGACCTGAGCCGGGCTGCGCCTTTTTGCGCGGGCCCGGCCCATGTGCGATTGCGGCACATCCGCCTTTGGCCTAATCAGGCGCAAAGCCTCAAGGAGACCGTGCTGATGCGTCTGAGCCGTTATTTTCTGCCTGTGCTGAAGGAAAACCCCAGCGAGGCCCAGATCGTGAGCCACCGCCTGATGCTGCGCGCCGGCATGATCAAGCAGGCCAGCGCCGGGATTTATTCGTGGCTGCCCTTGGGCTTCAAGGTGCTGCGGCGGATCGAGGATATCGTGCACGAAGAGCAGCAGCGCGCCGGTCACATGCCGATGCTGATGCCCACAATCCAATCGGCGGACCTGTGGCGCGAAAGCGGGCGCTATGATGCCTACGGAGCCGAGATGCTGCGCATCAAGGACCGGCACGACCGCGACATGCTGTTCACTCCCACCGCCGAAGAGCTGATCACCGATATCTTCCGCGCCCATGTCAGCAGCTACAAGGATCTGCCGCTGACCATGTACCAGATCCAGTGGAAGTTCCGGGACGAGATCCGCCCGCGCTTTGGCGTCATGCGGGGGCGCGAGTTCTTCATGAAAGACGGCTACAACTTTGACCTGACCAAGGAGGACGCGCTGCACGCGTACAACCGCCATCTGGTCAGCTACCTGCGCACCTACGAGCGGATGGGCCTGCAGGCGATCCCCATGCGTGCCGACAGTGGCCCGATCGGCGGCGACGACACGCACGAGTTTCTGGTGCTGGCCGACACGGGCGAGTCTGAGGTCTTCTACGACAGCGCCGTGACCGACCTGACCTTTGGCGACCGCGAGATCGACTATACCGACAAGGCGCAGTGTCAGGCGATCATGGAGGAGTTCACCAACCTTTACGCCCGCACCGACGAGACCCACGATCTGGAGCAATTCAACAAGGTGCCCATGGACCGCCAGCGCGTGGCGCGCGGCATCGAGGTGGGGCAGATCTTCTATTTTGGGACCAAGTATTCGGACGCGCTGAACGCAGCCGTCCAGGGCCCCGACGGCAAGCCGGTGCCGGTGCACATGGGCTCGCACGGGATCGGTGTCAGCCGCCTGCTGGGCGCGATCATCGAAGCCAACCACGACGACAACGGCATCATCTGGCCCGAGGGCGTGACTCCGTTCCATGCGGGCATCGTGAACCTCAAACAGGGCGACGCCGAGGCCGACGGCGCCTGCGAGGCGCTTTACAAGAGCCTGGAGGCTGCGGCGCTTGAGCCGCTCTATGACGACCGGAACGAGCGCGCGGGGGGCAAGTTCGCCACGATGGACCTGATCGGTCTGCCCTGGCGTATCACCGTGGGGCCGCGGGGCCTCAAGAACGGTGTGGTCGAGCTGACCTCGCGCCGGACCGGCCAGAGCGAGGAGTTGTCGCCCAAGGATGCGGTCGCGCGGCTCATCGATATCTACGCCCCGCACAAGGAACACTCGTCCGAACATTGGGAGCCGATGGCGCGCCAGAGCTTCCACACCTGGCTGTGACATGTGGCGCGCGGCGCTGATCTGGGTGCTGACTGCGCTGCCGCTGGCGGCGCAAAGCGTTGGGGATCGGCTGCAGGGCGCGTTTGACACGTGGGTGACGGCGCAGGGGACAACCGGCGTGTTCGGTGCCGCCGTGCGCCGCGACGGTGCGTGGCGGATGCCAGCGGGGCAATCTCCGGGTGAGCTGGCCAGTGTCAGCAAATCGATCACCGCAATCTGCGCGCTTGCGCTGGTGGACGAGGGGTTGCTCGATTGGTCCGACACGGTCGCGGACCGTCTGGGGCAGGGGCCGCAGGTGACGGTGGCGCAGCTGGTCACGCACAGCTCGGGACTGGTGCGCGACAGCACGCAGGCCGCCATGCCGCTCTGGCTCGACCGACCGACGGCAGCGGCGGGCCACAACGCGCAGGCCGTTCTCGACATCGTCGCCGCGCGGGGTACACCGCAGGGCACGCCGGGTGAATACGCCTACAACAACGAAAACTATGCCCTTCTCGCCCTGATGATCGAGGCGGCGAGCGGGCAGGCCTACCGCGACGCCTGCTGGCCGCGCCTTGGGCTGGACGACGGCATTGCGATCAGCCCGCGCGCTGCTGCGTTTGGCCCATGGGGCGGGATCATGGCCGACCCGGAGGCATATCTGAGCTTCCTGCACCGCCACTTTGGCCCCGGCAGCCGGGTCTGGGCCGACCCCTTTGCCCTGCCGCATGTGGAGATCGGCGGCGGCGCGTACTATGGCCTTGGCATGGTCTTCCGTCGTTTTGGTGACAGCTACAACTTTTGGCATTTCGGCGCGCAATGCTTTCCGGACCGACTGAACGCGGGCAGCTACGCCGTGATGTGGGAGGGCAAGGTGAGCGCGCTCGCGCTTTATGATGCCTGCGTTGACTGGGACACGATGTTTGCCCTCGACGCGGCCCTGTCGCGCGCCGTTTACGAGGGCGGGCAATGATTGCGCGGGCGCTCATGCTGGCCGGTGGGGTTGCGGGTGCCGCACTCACCTCGCAATTTCCGGAGTATTCGCAGCAATACACCCAGCGGCTGGGCGGCGCAGTCGATGCGCTGGCCGAGGTGGTTGCGGATTTCGACGCCTCCGCACGCGCCGAAGGGCTGAGCCGCGAGGCCGCACTTGACCAGATGGTCGGCACGGCATTTATCGAGCGTCGTCAAGCAGATATGCGCCGTACCTTCACCCGCCACGAACGCTTGTCAGCCGACCTGACAACGTTGCAGGGCGCGGGCCCTTTTACCCGCGCCTGGCACGCCTACCGGTTCACGGACCGCGAGGTCGCGCGCGCTGCCCTTGATGCTTACCAGCCTGCGCTGCCGCTGACCTTCGCGGGGCTCACCTTTGCGCTTGCAGGCTTTGCCGTCGGCCTGGCCGCGATCTGGGCCATCCTGCGCCTGATCCTGTGGCCCTTTGCCGGGCGGGCGCGCAGGGCTTGACCTTGCCCACGCCCGCCGCCAAGGGTGACCACAACGCCCGAGCAGGAGCACCGACCCGAGATGGCATCGACGCCCGCCCCCTTTGCCCCCTTTGAGTGGATGATCGCCTGGCGTTATCTGCGTGCAAAACGCGCGACAGGCGGGGTCAGTGCGATGACCTGGATCAGCCTGATCGGCATCACGCTCGCCGTGTTCGCGTTGGTGGCCACGTTGGCGGTGCGCGCGGGCCTGCGGGCGGATTTCGTCGACGCGATGCTGGGCGGCAACGCCCATATCGAGCTGCGCTATCTCCGCGTGCAGGAGGACGGACAGCCGCCTGATGCGACCATCCGCAACTATGCCGAGATCCTGCCCGCGATCGAGGCCGTGCCGGGTGTCGCGGATGCCGCCCCGCTGGTGCGCGCGCAAGTCATGGGCAGTTTCCGCGGCAGCAATGCGCCTGCGGATGTGTACGGGATCACGCGCACCGATCTGCTGGAATACCCGCTGGTGGCGGGTGCCGACAGCCGACAGGGCACGCTGGACCGGTTTGACGAGGGCATGGCGCTTGGCTCGCAATTGGCCAATCAACTTGGCGTCGGCATCGGCGACCGGGTCAAGCTGATTTCGCCCGATGGCGCACGCACGCCGCTGGGCATCACGCCACGGATTTCGGCCTATGAGGTGGTTTACATTTTCAAGACCGGCCAGCCCTTCATGGATCAGAGCCGGGTATATTTGCCGCTCGCAGAGGCGCAGAGTTTCTTTAACCGCGAGGGCGCGGTGGACCAGATCGACCTGCGGTTGGTGGACCCCGAAAACCTCGACCCGGTGGTCAGCGCCCTGCGTGCGGCCGCGGGCGACCGCGCCTACAGTTGGACCTGGCAGGACCGCTTTGGCGGCATGCTGCAGGCGCTGGAATTGCAGGACAACGCCATCTTTATCGTGCTGGCAATCCTTGTGTTGATTGCCGCGCTCAACATCGTGTCCGGGCTGATCATGCTGGTTAAGAACAAGGGGCGCGACATCGGCATCCTACGGACCATGGGCCTGAGCCAGGGTTCTATCCTGCGCATCTTTTTTCTCTGCGGCGCGTGGGTGGGCACGGCGGGCACGGTGCTGGGCATAGCACTTGGCGCGTTGTTCGCCGCCAATATCGACCACGTTTACCGGCTGGTGAACGCGATCACCGGCAACGGCGTGACGGATCTGGAGGGGCGTGGCTTCATCTTTCCCTCGGCCGTGTTGGTCCCAGGCGACATCCTTGCTGCCGCTGCGCTCAGCCTCGCGCTCAGCTGGGCGATCACGTACTTTCCCGCCCGCCGTGCCGCGCGCATGAACCCGGTCGAGGCGCTGCGCTATGAGTGATCCGGTGCTGGCGCTGGAGGGCGTGCGCAAGACCTACAACGCCGGTGCACCCAACGCGGTCGAGGTCTTGCGCGGCATCGACCTGACGCTGCAACCGGGCGAGGTCGTGGCACTGGTCGCCCCCTCGGGCGCGGGCAAGTCGACGCTGCTGCACATCGCTGGCCTGCTGGACACGCTAGACACCGGCACCGTGCAGCTGGCGGGGCAAAGCATGGGAAAGGCGTCCGATGCCACCCGCACGCGGGCGCGGCGCGACGATATCGGCTTCATCTATCAGTTCCACCACCTGCTGCCCGAATTCACCGCGCTGGAAAACGTGACATTGCCCCAGCACGCCGCAGGCGTGACCCGCCCGGTGGCCGCAGACCGCGCGCGCGACCTTCTGGGTCGTGTGGGCCTGGCTGCGCGCGTGGATCACCGGCCCGGTGCCCTGTCGGGCGGCGAACAACAGCGTGTCGCCTTTTGCCGTGCGCTGGCGAATGGCCCGCGGCTGTTGCTGGCGGATGAGCCGACCGGCAACCTTGATCCCGACACCTCCACACAGGTCTTTGACGCGCTGGTGGAGATCGTCCGCGACGGCAACTGCGCGGCCCTGATCGCCACGCACAACCACGCGCTGGCCGCCCGCATGGACCGGATTGTGCACCTTGAAAAAGGGCAAATCATACCGGGTTGACCTGTGACCGCAACGATTATGGCCACAATATGAAAACAGTGTGTTTTTGTTCTGTGCATGCCGAGGCACGTTTAATCATGCTACAAATTTATGGTTAACAAGGTTTTGCCTGTGGAGGTTTCTATCATGTCGCCGATACTTACTTTGCTATTGCTTGCGGCGCTTCCCATGATTGCCCTGTTTGATGACAGTGATGGTAGCGGGACGCCGCAGTCAGAACCTGAGACCGATACGGATACGGATACGGATACCCCAAGCGAAAGTGTGACTCTGGTAGGGATGCCTCGGCCAACACACTTAATGGGTCGACTTCATCCGACACGATCTCAGGCGGGGCGGGGGCCGACACAATCAGTGGGTTCGAGGGCGATGACCTGCTCGATGGTGGCGATGGCAATGACTCGATCATCGCAGGTGCTGGCGCGGATTTGGTCACGGGCGGGCTTAGCAACGATTTCCTCGAAGGCGACGCTGGCCACGACACGCTGACTGGCGAGCAAGGCTTTGACACGCTGGAGGGTGGCGCCGGTGACGATCTGCTGAGCGGCGGGGACGGCAACGACATGCTCAGCGGAGGCGTCGGTGACGATGATGTGCAGGGCAACGCGGGCGACGATACCGTCAGGGGCGGTGTTGGTTCCGACGCGTTGGGCGGCGGTGCCGGCAACGATTTTGTCGATGGTGGCGCAGGTACGGATATGGTCAACGGCTCCGGCGGCAGCGATACGCTCAGCGGAGGCGCAGGCGACGACGCTGCCGACACGCTGGATGCCGGCGCGGGCGACGATGTCCTGTTCCTGTCGGCCGGTGACACCGGTACGGGTGGCACGGGTGCCGATGCGTTCACCCTTCCAATTGGCGAGACCGGTGCCGTTACAATTACGGATTTCGACGCAACTGAAGATACGCTGGTGATCGAATCCGACACCGATGACGTGGTGACGGTTACCAGCCAAACGCCCGGTGACGACGGATTGCTCATCACCTTCTCCAGCGGCGCATCTGCCCTGTTGCAGAACGTCGACGCCGCCATCCCCGAAAGCGCGATCGTCTTTATGGCCGAAGATACACTGGGCGATGACACCATGGGCGACGACACGATGGGCGACGATACCATGGGTGACGACACCACGACCGGCGACGACAACGTGCCCGTTGTCACCCTGCCGCTCGATGGTCAGAGCAATGACGGCAATGACGACTTTGTTTCGCCCGGCCCGGGTACGGCTGCGAATTACGACGGTGGCGCGGGCAATGACACGCTGACCGGCGACGACCAGAACGATACGCTGATCGGTGGTGTGGGCGCGGACGTGCTGAGCGGCGCTGCCGGCAATGACCTGCTGTTCTCTACCTCAGCCGTGGCAGCCGACGCCGCTGATACCGATGCCGACACGCTCGGCGGTGGTATGGGTGACGACACGCTCGCGATCGGCAATTCGGATGTGGCCACGGGCGGCGCGGGGGCCGACAGCTTTGTGCTGATGGATGACGCGACCGGGGCCATGACGATCACCGATTTCGACTCGGCCGTGGATGTGATCACCGTTGAGGCTGCGACGCCCGCCGATGTCAGCATCACCGCGCAGGACACAACGACCAGCCCGGGCAACCTGCTCGTGACCCTGTCCACCGGCGCGGTGATCACGCTCCAAGGGGTGACGGCTGAAATTCCCACCACCGCTGTGGTGGGTGAGGCGCCGGGCACCACGGCGGCCCTGCCTGCCGGCGCTTGACGCCGCCCTGCAATTGCTTTGACATCACCCAAGGGCGCCCGCATCCCGCAGGCGCCCTTTCATTTTGTCGGAGACACCACCGTGGCGACCATCCCCCTGATTGAGATTGAACGCGTGGTGCAGGCCGCCCTGATCCGCCACGGCGCTGCCGGCTTTGCCGCAACCGAGGTCGCGCGCGCTGTCGCGCGGGCCGAAGCCTTCGGCAACCGGATCTGCGGGCTCTACTACCTCGAAAGCTATTGCAAGCAGTTGCAAACGGGCCGGGTCAAGGGCGACGTGACGCCTGTGATCTCCACGCCGCGACCCGGGACAGTGGTGGTCGATGCGGCCTTTGGCTTTGCCCAACCGGCCTTTGCCTACGGTCTGGCCCCGGCGGTGGACGCGGCACGGCGGCTGGGTGTGGCGAGCCTCGCCATCACCCACGCCCATACCTGCACGTCGCTGGGCTACTTCACCGAGATGATTGCGGATGAGGGGTTGATCGCGGTCGGCTTCACCAACGCCTCCCCGATCGTGGCCCCGCCGGGTGGCAAGTCCCGTGTGATCGGCACCAACCCCATCGCCTTTTCCGTACCCGACGGGGCCGGCGGGCTCGCCCTTCACATGGATCAATCGACGAGCGCCGTGGCTCTGGGCAAGATCACGATGGCCAAGGCCGCGGGCGAGGCGATCCCGCTGGGTTGGGCGGTGGACGCCGACGGCCACCCCACGACGGACCCAGAGGCCGCCCTGTCCGGCGCTCTGGTGTCGTCGGGCGGCTACAAGGGCTGGGGGTTTGGCCTCATGGCCGAAATTTTCGCCGCAGCGCTCACCGGCGGTGTGCTCAGCTACCAGGTCAAACCGCTCAAGACCCCTGACGGGCCGCCGCACGATCTGGGCCAGTACTACCTGCTGATCGACCCGGGCGTGTCGGACGTGTTCGACAGCCGCATGGCCGATCTGGCCAATGCCGTCGCTGCCGATGCCGGCGCGCGCATGCCGGGGCAGGGGCGTATCGCTGCCGATCCCGCCCAACTTGATCCTGCCGCATGGGCGCAGGCACGCACACTGGCGGGCGAACCCTGATCCCGTCTCTGTCCCGAAAAATCCTCCCCGAAGGGCCGGTCCGCCACTGATCCTCAGGTCTGCTGTGTCAGCCAGACCCCCGCCGCCATCAACGCAATCCCCCCCAGCCGGGCAGGCCCCAGCGCGGTCGCCTGCGCACCAAAAAGGCCAAAGTGATCGATTGCCGCTGCCGAGATCAGCTGCCCCAGCAGCACAAAGAACACCGCATTGCCGACCCCGAACGACGGCGCGATATAGGTGATCGACAGCACATAAAACGCAATCAGCACACCCGCCAACAGCAGGTGTTTCGGGGCTGTGGCCAGCCGTCCCAACCCCTGCGCGCCGGTCGCCGCGAACACAATGGCCGCCGTGGAGAACGCCACCAGAAACAGCACCAAAGCGGCCGCCGCCGGGCTGCCCAGCCGTGTCCCCAGCGCGGCGTTGAGCGCTGCCAGAAGCGGAATGCCGACACCTGCCAGCAACATGATCACGGCGTAGTGCGCCATCTCGTCCTCCCACGGCCTCAGCCGCAAATCCCGTTCAACTCCACCCCGTCCCAGGGCAGTTGCACGTCCGATGGTCGCGACTGCGGCAATGGGGCCAGCGGCATCTCTTCGCTGATCAGCGCATGCAGACGCTGGGTGCGCGGGGCCTGCGGGGCCAGCGCCCGGCAGCACACGAACTCTTCGACGATGGAGCCCTGCTGCTCAAACCCGTAATCGAGAAAGCCCTGATCGTTGTCGATATCAAACAGATACGGGTCGGTGCCGAACCGCCCCCAGCGATGCTCCGTCGCCGCGCGGAACGGCGAGTAGCCTGTGCGTTCCCGGTTTTGCCATTGCCAGATATGGGTCAACTCATGCGCCAGCAGCATCGCGGCGACCAGGTTGATCTCATCGGGATAGGCCGGCACGTAGTCGTCCAGATACCAGTCCTTGTCGAACAGCACCCGCTGCCACAGAGCGACGGCGGCGGGTTTGGCTGTGACGATGTCGGTGGTGGGCGGCGGCACGATCAACTCGCGGCAGGTCACCCGGGGCCGCGGCTTGCGCTTGAACGTCACCGCCCGCGTTGGCGCCCCGTCGATCAGCCGCACCCGGCTGGTGTCGAGCTGATCCCCATGGATCTTTTGGGAAAACGCGATCTCGGCATCCGTGAGGGGCCTGCCGGTGCACGAGGCCACCAGCATCAGAACAACAAGAGCGCGCCAAATCATGCCAAGGATAGGGCCAAAGAACAGCGCCACGCGCAAGGGGCATTGCGGCGGGCCACGTGACATATGTCTCGCACAGGGGTGATGGCGGCCCCTCTTTTTGTTTCAGCGCGTGGTGCCCAGATCAATCCTATCGCGGCACAGATGTCGCGGACCGCACCGCAGGGCATCGCGCCCTGCCTGGAAAGCAAAAGGAAACGCCATGGAAAAAGTCATCATCCCCACCGTCTTCGGTTTCGCCGCCCTCATGAGCCTCTGGGCCGTGGTTGGTGCTGTGGTCTGAGCCCGTCCGCGTCCGCCCAGAGGGAAACCGCGGCAGCCCATCTGCAGATGCCCCGCGAGCCCGGATTGCCGGTTTGAGCCAGTCCTGTGCACCAAAGGGCGGATTTAAGCCGAAGGCGCCGCCCCATCGCCGGGCCGCCCCCCGGCACGGCGATATGGTTGATGTAAGTGCATAGCTCTGATCGAAGATGTGTTTGGCTGCCATAAAGCGCAGTAGCTCAAAGGCCAGATCGCCGCACCGCGGCCCGCCGATGGGGCGCGCTCGGCCAGTCACGGTCGGGTTTACTTGTTTTTGGCGAAACTGAGATATGACCCGAATACATCGAAATTAACGGAAGATTGCTCGGCTAGCCAAAGTAATTCCGCTCCTTCCAAGTCTACAAGACTTGATCGTTCATCGCCGACAGGCACGCCATCTAATTTGAGTCTGTACATGCGCATCTTTATCGCGCGGGACTTGATCTCATCCAAATGTGCATGGATTTCGTCTCCAAACAGAAAACGCGAGCGTTGAACCGCATCGAAGAACGACGGCACGGTGTCGTCTTGGACGGCGGCGTTTTGGGCGATGGAAGTCAAAAAACGTTGGGTTTCTTTGAAGAGTTCGAAACGTCTTTCGAACAGCTTCTCTCTCAGACTGGCCTTGTTTACGACCCATTGCTGATACGCAATGTACGCAATGAAACAAGCGACCAAAACAGGACCAAGCGCAGATACAAATTCGGTCCAGTGTGGTTGAGGCGTAAATGCTCTAACTTCGAACTGTTCCATCAAACATCCAACTCCTCCACAAACCGCGCGTTCTCCTGAATATACTGAAACCGCAGCTCCGGCTTCTTCCCCATCAGCCGCTCCACCAGGTCCCCGGTCTGCCCCGGCTCATCCTCGTCAATCGACACACGGATCAATTTCCGCGTCTCCGGCATCATCGTCGTCTCTTTCAAATCCTTGGCGTCCATCTCGCCCAGACCCTTGAACCGCGATACGTCGATCTTGCCCTTGCCGCCCAGACCCTTCTCCAGCCATGCGTCGCGCTCGCGCTCGTCCAGGCAATACACCCGACGCGCCCCTTGGGTCAGACGGAACAGCGGCGGGCAGGCCAAATACAAATGCCCCGCGTCGATCATGGGCCGCATCTGAGTGTAAAAGAACGTCATCAGCAGCGCCGCGATATGCGCGCCGTCCACGTCCGCGTCCGTCATGATGATGATCTTGTCATAGCGCAAATCATCCACGTTGAACCGGGACCCCAGCCCGACACCCAGCGCCTGCGTCAGGTCCGAGATTTCGGCGTTCGACCCTAGTTTCGACGACGCAGCCCCCAGCACGTTCAGGATTTTACCGCGCAACGGCAAAAGCGCCTGCGTCTTGCGGTCCCGCGCCATCTTGGCCGATCCACCGGCGCTGTCGCCCTCGACGATGAACAGCTCCGTGCCGTCGCGCGCCGTGGCGGAGCAGTCGACCAGCTTGCCGGGCAGGCGCAGCTTTTTCGTTGCACTTTTCCGCGCCGTCTCCTTTTCCTGCCGCCGCCGCATCCGCTCTTCGGCACGCAGCACAAGGAAATCGAGGATCGCACCAGCCGATTTCGTATCCGCCGCCAGCCAGTTGTCAAAGTGATCGCGGACGGAGTTCTCCACCATCCGCTGCGCGTCCACTGTGGCCAGCCGGTCCTTGGTCTGGCCCACGAACTCCGGCTCCCGGATGAAACACGACACCAGCGCACCGGCCCCGGTGATCAGGTCCTCGCGCGTGATCATGCCGGCCTTCTTGTTGCTGGCCAGCTCTCCGTACGCCTTGATCCCCTTGAGGATCGCGGCCCAGAACCCGGCCTCGTGGGTGCCGCCTTCGGGCGTGGGCACGGTGTTGCAGTAGCTCTGGATAAAGCCGTCGCGCGAGGGCGTCCAGTTGATCGCCCATTCGACCTTGCCCGGCGCATTGAATTTCTCGAACGACACCGAGCCTGCGAAAGGCGCATCGCTATAGGTCGACGCCCCGGTCAGCGTTTCGTTCAGGTAATCCGACAGCCCGCCGGGAAAGTGGAACGTGGCCTCGGTCGGCGTGTCACCGTCCGCTATGGCGGATTTCCAGCGGATTTCCACGCCGGAGAACAGATAGGCCTTGGACCGCGCCATCTTGAACAGGCGCGCAGGCTTGAGTTGCAGCGCGCCGAAGATATCGGGGTCGGGGTGAAAGGTGACGGCGGTGCCGCGCCGGTTGGGGGCCGCACCGATCTTGTCCAGCTTGGTCTGCGGCACGCCGCGGGCAAACTCCATCGCATACAGCTCGCGGTTGCGGGCCACCTCGACGCGCAAATGATCGCTCAGGGCGTTCACCACGGACGACCCGACACCGTGCAGGCCGCCGGAGGTCTCATAGCTGTCGCCGGAAAACTTGCCGCCCGCGTTCAGTGTGCAAAAGATGATTTCGAGCGCTGATTTGCTCGGGTCCTTGGGGTGCGGATCGGTGGGGATGCCGCGCCCGTTGTCGCGCACGGACACATGGCCGTTGTCGTGCAATTCGATCTCGATCCAGGTGGCATGGCCGGCGACGGCCTCGTCCATGGAGTTGTCGATGATCTCGGCCACCATGTGGTGCAGTGCGCGGTCATCCTTGCCGCCGATATACATGCCGGGGCGCAGGCGGACGTGCTCCATATCCTCCAGCACCTGAATGGAGGAGGCATCATAGTCCGAGGCACCGCGTTTCCGCGACGGTTCATCGTCCGGAAGGAGGAGATCATTCATGGCAGCTGCTCTTTTGTTGGTTGGCAGCAATTATGACAGACAGGTTTTGGAGGGGGAAGCGTTTTGGGTCGCCAAAAGAAAAAGGCGGGCTGTTGCCCGCCTTCCTACGCCTTGGATGTTGTCGTTCAGCTCTGTTTTCTGCGCCGACGCATCAGGCCGATACCGCCGATACCCGCAAGGAGCATCCAGCCAGCTGCAGGCAGCGGGACGGGATCCGGGATGATCGTTACCGGGTTTGAAGCTGTAAAAAGAAAGTCATTCGCGCCAGGGCCGCTTTTCACCCAGCCTCGGCCGGCAATACCCGTCGATCCCGGAAGACGGTGACCGTCATTGGCGAACTTGAAGAAAATACCGCTGCTTGCGGCTGTTCCCAGCGTGATTATTTCCGACCCAAAGGTCAGCGTGCCGCCCGATTGGACTGTTCTTTGCTCAAAGAAGCCTCCACCGAGATCAGTCACACCATCCAGCCGATAGTTCAATATGTATGGGTTGCCGACCGTGCCTACGCCAGTGCTTTCGTAAACAGTGCCCGTGAGGGTAGCGCTGAGTGCAACGTCGTCATACGTCAACTGGGCCGAAGACCCGAGCGTGGGGTCGAATGTGAAAAAACGAGGTGATGATGTTACGTTGTCAAGCCGAACGCCGTAGTCGAAGCTGCCGCTTTCGCCTCCGTCCGGGTGATCATCGAGATCATATATAAACGTTGTTGCGTGCGCTGCGGTTGATGCGATTGCAACCAGTGCCGCTGCAGCGCATATCTTGAAAAGTCTTTTCATTTTACTCACCATTAATGAACCTTGACGCGAGATTAACAAAGACCGACCGGTGACGTTAACGCCTTTTTCTTGCTCAATTTCCCCCTTTGTGGGAAGATTCAGAAAAATTCATTCTTTACAGTCTCCTAGAGACACAGATTCCTTTCAGGCTTCCGCTCTCTTTTTTTGTAACCGCAACAATCCAATAATGAACAGCTCAATCGTTAACTATTTCCCGCAAGAGTGGTGGCCAATGCTGCCGATCTGCATTCTGACTGATTCGCTCAGCAAAGCGGTCGTCAAGTCATCCTGCCCGCTGGTTGCGGTATGGGCTGACTGGCGCCTATAGGGCGCGTATACAAGCGGGCTGCCGCCAGAAATCAGGACAGACGCGCCACCACGGATCGCCTCAAACGGTTTCACCGATTACCACACCACCCCAAGACCGCCTCCGCCACCACATCCGGCTGCTGATGACACACCCAGTGGTCCGCGTCAGGCACCTCCACACGGGTCAGGTCGGGCGCGAACGCTTCGAGCCCCGCATTGGACATCGGCAACAGCGCCGCGTCATTCATCCCCCAGATCAGCAGATGCGGGCAGCGCACATGCAGGCGGTCCACCGGCAAATCCGGCATCGGGATCGGCGCACCCGGGTCGGCGACTACCAGCGGCGAGGCGCGGTACCAGTTGATCATGCCCGCAAGGCCCGACTGCCGCCAGATATCCTTTTGCGCCTCCAGCACATCGCCGGACAGCCAGGACATGTCCATCTTGGCAGCGAAGAGCCGCTCCAGCCGGGCAAAGTCGCCTTCGGCCAGCGTGTCCTCGGTGCCCGCAGCACGCAGGGCGTTGATGTATTGCGACGCCTCCGACTGCGCGCCACCGGCGCACATGGCACGCTGGAACGGCACCGGATGCACGCCGTTGATCACGATCAGCCGGGCCACCAGATCGGGCCGCGACATAGCCAGACCGTAGGCCACTGACGCGCCCCAGTCGTGGCCCATCACCGTCACCGGCCCGTTGTCGATCAGCGCGGCGACGTCCTGCACCAGATGCGGCAAGGCATAATCGCCAACGCCGGGCGGCGCATAGCTCGCCCCGTACCCGCGCTGGTCGGGTGCGATGCAGTGAAACCGGTCGCTCAACCGCTCGGCCACCTCTGCCCACGCCCCGCCATATTCGGGAAACCCGTGCAGCATCAGCAGCGGCGGCAGGCCCCGATCACCCCAGCGGCGCACGGTAAAGCTGTGGCCGTTCAGGGTTTCCGTCGTGACCTGCATCACTCGCCCGGGCGCTTGGTCTCGAACCTCAGACCGGCGGCGGTGCGCGGCGCAAAACCCTGCCAATAGGTGTGGTCTTCGGTCTGTTCGCCCGCATCGTCCAGCGCGACGATACCGTCCTCGGACCGGGGCACCAGTTCCAGATAGCCGCGCCGGTCAGGGTCACCCTTGAGGTGCAGATCAAAGAAGGCCGTTGCAAAGTGCTGGGCCACGTTGTTCATCCGCACATTGTCCCAGACCGCGTCGGCATAGTGGTCGAACGGTACGAAATCGAGTGTTTCGACCGGCTCCCACGCCTCCTTGGGGGCGGGGATGGGGGCAGCCGCGTTGTGGTTGGCATAGACAAAGGTCAGCAGGTGGCGTTCGGTGTCGATGGCCCCGTCGAACATGCCCCTGATGGCGTCGTAGACGGCCACGTCATCGGCGCTGCCCGCCATGAACATCGTCGGCACGCGCAGGCCCGCAAGCCCGTCCATGTCCCATATACCGGCGTTGTAGCCCCAGGGGCCGATGGCGATCACCGCCTTGATCCGGTCGTCGACCAGCGCCTCGTGCGTCTCGGACCCCGCCAGATGCGCGGCCAGCAGCCGGTTCGGTGTGCCCCAGCTGAATTCGGTCGCCGCCTGCGTCACACCAGCCCCGCCCAGGATCAGCGCGCCGTAGCCGCCCATGGAATAGCCCACGATGCCCGTCCGGTCGGTGTCCACGATGGCACCCAGAGGGTCGGTGAGCCCGGCGATATGGTCCAGCACACGGTCCTGATCCAGCGGGCGGTGCAGCAGGGTCGAGCCAAAGGCCGCCTGATCGGAATAGGTGCTGTCGGTGTGATCCATTGCTACAGCGACATAGCCCTTGGAGGCGAGGTTTTCGCCCAGATGGCTCATCAGGAAACGGTTGCCCGGATAGCCATGGCTGAGCAGGACCAGCGGAAACGGCCCCTCTGCCGCCGGGGCGGCGTCCCGCGCCGCGCGGCCTGTCAGGGTCGCCGTCGTCTTGCCGTCGCGCAAAGTCGCGGTGTAGGTGCCGCCCGCTTCGGTGCCGATGGCCGCCGGATACCAGATTTCCAGCGTCAGCGGGCGGTCATAGCGGGGCACATCCTCGCCTTCGATGCCCAGCACGTCGATACTGTCGGGTAGGGTGACCGTCTCGGTCCGGACGCCAATGGCGTATGGTCCGTACGGCGCCAGTGCCGGTGCGTCGGGCCGGATTGTGTCAATGGGGTTGGCCATCACACCTGTCGCCAAACAGATTGCGGCAAAAAAAGTCGTAATTCTAGGCATTTGACCGTTCCGTCCTGGCATGTATCGATCCAACGGGCTTTCGCAAAAGACAACCGACATACCACCCACGCGTGTACTCTGACAGGCCACGTGCTGAAATCAACCCGTGATCCATCACCCCTTGGAATAGGCTGCGCGCGGCGTCGGCACAAGGTTGACGTTGCCCGAGGCGCGCATCCCGGCATGTGTCCGCAGGCGGCAACCGGCCTTATCCGCACGCGCTGCCGTGTCTGTGACCGGCTTGGGGTTGAGCCGCGCAGGCCGCATCGCTACATCTTGGGCATGCGTATCCTGCCCGCCCTTGTCGTTGCCCTGCTGCCCGGTTTTGCCGGGGCCCACCCGCACGTGTTCATCGACACGGTGCTGCGGGTTGTGGTCGACGATGCGGGCAACCTCGAAGGGGTCGAGATCACCTGGACCTACGATGATTTCTACTCGCTGCTGCTGCTGTCGGACCTCGGCCTCGACAATGACGGTGACGGGCGTCTGCGCGACGACGAACTGGCGCGGCTTGACGGGTTCGACATGAACTGGATCGAAGGGTACCAGGGCGACACCCATGTCAGCCGCGGCGGTGCTGCGGTGGCTTTGGGCCCGCCGCAGGGCCGGGGTGTATCGGTGAAACGTGGTTTGATCACCTCGACGCATTTCCGCACCGCCACGGGCCCTGCTGACGGGCTGGTGGTCAAGGCATACGATCCGACATTCTACACCGCCTACAGTCTGGTGGGTGCGGTCCGGGTCGAGGGGCCTTGTGACGCGCGGGTGTTGCCTGCGGACCTCGACGCGGCCTATTCGCTGGTCGAAGAACTGCTCTATGCCACCCCCGCGGCAGAGGCCGAAGAGAGCTATCCGGAGGTGGGCGAAGCCTTTGCCGATACGGTGACCGTTTCATGCACCTCCTGAGGATCGGCGTGATCGCCGCCGGGGCGGGGCTGCTGCTCTGGCTCTTTGGCTTTGGCGGCGTGGCAGATCTGTCACGATGGGCCGTTGCGGGCCAGGAACAGGCGCAGCGCGCGCTTGCGGGTGGGCTGCGCGCCGTGCGCGCGGGCGAGCCGGGCGCGTGGCTGGCGCTCATGGGCCTGTGCGCCACATACGGGTTTTTTCATGCGGCAGGGCCGGGTCATGGCAAGCTGGTGATCGGCGGCTACGGCGCTGCGGCGCGCGTTACCGCGCGGCGGCTGTCGGGGCTGGCGCTGCTGTCGTCGCTGGCGCAGGCGCTGTCGGCGGTGCTGCTGGTCGCACTTGGCGCGTGGGTGCTGGGCTGGAGCCGGGCCCAGATGACCGACGCCGCCGAGGTTGTGCTGGCCCCGGCCAGCTATATCGCCATCGCGGCGGTCGGCCTGTGGCTGCTGGTGCGCGGGGCGCGCCGGATGCTGCGCAACGCCGCCCCCGTGCCCGCGCACGCCCATGCGCATGCCCACGCCCACGCGTCCGACGGGACCTGCGAAACCTGCGGCCACGCCCACGCCCCAACCCCCGAACAGGTGCAAAACATCACCTCGTGGCGCGACGCCGCCGCCATCGTCGGGGCCATCGCGATCCGGCCCTGCACCGGCGCGGTGTTCCTGCTGATCCTGTGCTTTGGCCTCGGCATCCCGTGGGCGGGCGTTGCGGGCGCGTTTGTCATGGGGCTGGGCACCGCCAGCGTGACGGTGCTGGTGGCCATCGCCGCCGTCGGCGCCCGTCAGAGCCTGCTGGACAGCTGGCAAGGGGCAGGGGCCCTGCGCGCGGTGGCCATGGTCGAAATGGCCGCCGGTGGCCTGATCGCGCTGATCGCGACCACGCTGGCCCTACCGCTGCTCTGACAGCCCGCCGATGATCACCGTCTCCAGCTCGCGCTGCAACTTGCGCGCCATCGCCTCGGCATAATCCTCAAAGCCCAGTGCCGTCTCGACAAAGCTGCCGGGCCCCCAGATCACCTCCGATTGGAAATACCGGCTCAGCGCCGACACCTCCGCCTGCCGCAGATCCCCGATCGACGGGCTGTCGGCCCCGATCACCAGCGCATTGACGACGATATCCGTCGCCTCGAACGCGCTGCGCTCGAACAGCGGGCGAGGGCCCAGGTTCGACTTGCCATCGCCCGAGATGTCCAGCGTCCGCTTGAGGCAATGCCGCCGCGTCTCCAGATGCCGCAACCCCTCGCGCATGGCCAGCCCCAGCGCGGTGCCCGGGCTTGCCGCCCGCCGCTCGGTGCTGCGGATCTGGGCGCGGACGGCCTCCAGCACGGCAGGGCCCGTGATCGCCGTCCAGGGCAGGATCACCGCCGGGTCATCCGGCCCGCTCCATTCGTACACCATCAGCTCGACTGGCGTGCCCGGCATCTGCATCAGCGCATCGTACACAGCCGGCGCACCCAGGGCCGACGCCAACCCGTCAATCTGCAGACGGTACTCGCGCGCATCCACCGATCCCGACACATCCAGCCCCAGCACCAGCGCCTGACGGCAGCTTGCCGCAGCGGCGCCACCCAGCAGCGCAAGGGCCAGCGCCAGCCACTTCATCCCGGCCCCGCCGCACCCGGCACCATGCCGATCAGCGCCGGCAGCACCTCGCGCTCCAGCTTGCGGCGCATCGCGCGCTCGTAATCCTCAAACCCCTGCGCCACCTCAAGGAACGCCGTCGGCCCCTTCAGCACTTGCCGCTCGTAATACCGGATCAGCTGGCTTTCCGACGTGAACTCCGCCGCGTTCACCACCAGCCCGTTCACAGTCACATCCCGCAGGGGAAATTCGCGATACGCGACCCGCGGGCTGAAACCCTCGTTGTTCTGCCCGTCCCCGGCCATGTCGATGGTGCGCGCCAGACAGGCGGGCGCGCGGGCAAACATCTCGGCGGCAAAGCCAAGCGCGTAACCCATCGCCGTGGGAAATTCGTTATGGGACCGCTTGCTCGCCTCAACCACCGCCGCCGCGCGGTCCAGCGCGCCGGGGCTGTCGATCATCATCCACTCCAGGATGACCTCCTGATTGTAGCGGCCGGACCATTCGTAAACGGCCAGCGCCACGGGTGCGTCATTGGACAAAAACGCCGACACCACCTCGGGCGCGGTCAGGGCCGCCACCAGCCCGCCGCGCTGTAACGCATCCTCGCGCGCATCCACCGATGATGACACGTCCAGCGCCAGCAGCAGCGCCAGACGGCAGGCGGCAGCGGGCCCGGCCCAGCTCAGCGCCGCAAAAAGGACAAGCGCCCTTACCAATGGCCCGTGTTGCCCATGCTCGCCCATGGCTCGGCCGGGGGCAGGTTGTCGCCCGCCTGCAACAGCTCGACCGACACGTTGTCGGGTGACCGGACAAAGGCCATGTGCCCGTCGCGGGGCGGGCGGTTGATGGTCACGCCATTGTCCATCAGGTGCTGGCACGTCGCATAGATGTCATCGACACGGTAGGCGAGGTGGCCGAAATGGCGGCTGTCCGATGGCAGGCCCTCGTCGCCGTCCCAGTTATAGGTCAGCTCGACCGGGCATTCCGGCTGATCCGGCGGCGCCATGAAGACCAGCGTAAACCGCCCGCCCTCACTGTCCATGCGCCGGGTCTCTTCCATCCCCAACAGCTTGAAAAACGCGATCGACGCATCGAGGTCTTTGACGCGCACCATCGTGTGCAGGTAGGTCAGTGGCATTCTATTCTCCTGTTGGTCTTCATGTGTCGATCTAACGCGTTCGACCCGCAGGGCCAGAATACTAATACGTCGACCGAAAAGACACGCTCAGCTGTACAGTCTCGGTATCAAATCCCGACACGTTTGAGAAAACACGATCTCGTCGGAGCTCAAGCACCGGCGCAAAGCCGTAAATGTCCAGCTCGGAAAACGTGGCCGTGGCGCTCAGGCCCAATGCATCATCCTCGCGCGGGTCCGGCCCATACAACGGTCGGTCAAACATCGACGCCCGCAGATCAAGGCCCACACCGATCTGCGCATTCATGACCGGTTTGGCAAAGTAATAGTTGGCGCGAAACCTGGCAGATTCGTGGGCAACCGCGGCAGAGTCGCTGGATGTATCGGCATAGGAAAAATGCAGCCGGATCAGGTTTGCCCGTTCGGTGCGGTGCGACCAGTCCAGTGTCGCGCGTTTCGTGGTGGACGACCGCACGTCCCGGTCCCGGCGGTCCAGGTCCTCGACCTCCAGCCCAACGCGCAGCTGGCTGCGCTCTCCCACCGGAAAGGTATAGCCGCCAATCGCGCGCAACCCGTCCTGCGACCGGTTGCCCCCGTTCCAGTCGAAAAACGCCGCCAGCGCCGCATCATAGACGCCGGGCCGATCCGTCTGGCGAAACTTGCCCGCCCATTCGAACGTGATCCTGTCCGAGGAAAAGTCGCTGTTGCGGATGTTGGGGTCAACGTCTGTCGCGCTGTCTTCCAGGTCCGTGCGCCGCCCGTCGTAGGAAAACCGCAGCTCGGTCTGGGCCGTCTCGGTCGCGGCAAAACGGTAGGTCGCCGTGCCGCCAAAATGATACTCGATCCCCGCGATGGGCTGTGCGGACGGATCACTGAACACCAGACCGCCAATGATGATCTCGTCACTGGTGGGCGCGTCATTGGCATTGTCGGTTGGCGTGATGGCACCGCGAAACGAAAACGCCCAGGGGTTGCGCGACCGCACATAGGCATAGTCACGCTGCACCGATGCCTTGGCCGCCTCTGTCGGTGCGGTCTGACCCGCCCGGCGCAGCCAGATCTGCGCGCGCGTGTGCTGCTTGTCCGACGCCAGCGCTTCGGCCATTACCCGCGCGGCAAGGTGTTTGTGGCTCTGCTCTTCAGCTCGGGCAAAGGCGTTTCGCGCCAGTTGGATTGCGGTGTCATGCTCGCCCAGACTGCGATGCGCGCGGGATCGCGCAATCAGCACCTCCGGATCATCCGGAAATCGCTCGGCCAAGGGCGCAAGCAGGAACAGTGCCGCCTTGGGCTGGCCCTTGGACACCAGAACAATCGCCAGACGCTTGGCGGTGTCGACATCAACCTCTGTCGTGGGGTGGACCGGCGCGGCGCTGCACAGCAGGGCAAACGCTGCTGCTAGCCGCCACCGCAACTGGCGCATGCTAGCCGCCGTTCACAACGATGAACGTGCCTGTCTCCCGCACCGTGTCGGTTGGCTCCGCGGCGGTCTTGCTGCCCTCGATCACGACGATCCCGGCAATTTCCTCACCGTTGGGCCCCGCAAAGATACCTTGCCAGTTGCCCGTGCCCAGGGCCGCACCGTTTTCCTGCGTGCTGGCCGTGCTGCTTTCGATCGCGGCATTGTCAAAATCGATATCGGCATTGGCCAGCGAGATGAAATCGTTGAGCGGCCCCAGCGATGTGCCGTCAGAGGCGAAAAGCTCACGGTTGTTGATGAAACCGCCCACCGCACCATTGGTGTCGAAATCCAGGATATCCGCCGTCAGGACCGCGTTGCCGGTCACGAATTGCACGTCATTGGTGCCACCGTTCTGCGTCCCGATCCGCACCGCCGCATAGTCGCCGGTAAACGTGTAGCTCGCCGTGCGCGCGGCGGGCACACCGCCGCCAGCGGTCCGCTCCGCAAACACACCGCCAAACCCGGCCTCCACGAAATCACCCGTGCCCACCGCCGTCACGCGCGAGAAATTCGACTCCCGGAAGACCGCGAAATACCGCAGCTCACCGGCCGTGCCCAGCACCGGGCTCTCGAACCGCTGAAACCCGTTCGGCAGCGCGCCCGCGTTGGTATAGCCGCCGCCCGTGGTGTCCGAATTGTCAAAGGGCAGGTTGTTGATCACCAGCGTGTCGTCGCTCGGGTCCGCCGTACCGTTGTCGTTGAACACAACGCTGTTGGCCGTCAGATCGGTGTTGAGCGCCGTGCCGTTGATCGTGTTGGCCCCGGTCCCGCCGCCGGTCCCGCCACCCGTATCCGTGAATGGATTGCCGTCGCCACATGCCGCCACGCCAAGCGCGAGCACACATACTGATGCTATACGTTTCATACCTGTCAAACCTTTGCGGTTCTATGTCTGCCTCTTTGGTCGCAACGTCAGGCACTTACCGGCAAAAGTCAACGTAAACGTGAACGCCCCCCTCCGACCCGTTGCTAAAAAACACCCCCTATCTAGCGGTTCTCATGTCGCTCACCACGATATACAGTGAGGCTCTGACAGATTCTGTGGATAAACGAGGTGCGCCATGCCGCTTTCCCCCGACCAGCAAGCCCAAGTGGATGCCCTGCGCGCCCAGACAACCCCGACCCTCCGCGCTACCGTCCCGGGGATGGAGGCGCATCTCTACACCGCCCACGACGTGCTCGATCACGGCTTTGTCCGCGTCATCGACTACATGGGCGACGACGCCGCCATCTGTCAGGCCGCCCGCGTCAGCTATGGCCGTGGCACCAAGTCGGTCCAGAATGACGAGGGGCTGATCCGCTACCTCATGCGCCACTGGCACTCCACCCCGTTCGAGATGTGCGAGATCAAGCTGCACGTCAAACTGCCCGTCTTCGTCGCCCGCCAGTGGATCCGCCACCGCACCGCCAACGTCAACGAATACTCCGCCCGCTACTCCATCCTCGACCGCGAATTCTACATCCCCGCGCCCGACGCGCTCGCCGCCCAGTCCGTCGTCAACAACCAGGGCCGGGGCGAGGCCCTGACCGGAGAAGAGGCCGACCGCGTCCTGCGCTACCTCAAGGACGACAGCATGCGCGCCTATGACCATTACGAAGAGATGATTTCCCAGGACGGCCAACAGGGCCTCGCCCGCGAATTGGCCCGCATGAACCTGCCAGCCAACATCTACACGCAATGGTATTGGAAAGTGGACCTGCACAACCTGTTTCACTTCTTGCGCCTGCGCGCCGACGCCCACGCCCAATACGAAATCCGCGTCTACGCCGATGCGATCTGCGAGGTGGTCAAGGATTGGGTGCCCGCGGCGTACAAAGCGTTCGAGGATTACCGCATGGGCGGGGCGACGCTGTCGGGCACAGCTATTGCGTGTGTGCAGCGAATGTTGAAAGGTGAAGAGGTGACGCAGGAGAATTCCGGCATGAGTAAAGGCGAGTGGCGGGAGTTTATGGGGGTTTTGAACGACTAACTGCAATCATGCCAATAGCTGACCCAAAAATTCCTTTCGAACATATTATCCTCAAATTGCAGTCGCAACGAGAGGATTTGACGAGTATTCGCAACCGTGCTTCGATATCAGCGGCTATTACAGGCTTAATTGCTGCTTTCTTTGCTTCTGCAATTGGAGCCGAACGTCTTCAAGTCACGTTGAAGGCCGATGTCGCTCTTGGCTTAAGTCCCGCAGCTGCGATGCTTTTTCTCGTTTTCATCCTATCGCTGGCCTTCGCGGCGATGACCATACTTATACGTGAAGAAGTGAGTTTTTCATTTGATGCTGTTTTAATGCTAGAGAAACGACACGAGCTGAGCGAGGCGGAGTTTTTCAGACTGTACGTGACTGATGGTGAATGGTACTTTACGGACAACGAAAGAAAGATTGATAGAGCGCAGAGTTACCTGTTTTTTTCGGTTACGCTGGGTTGGTCTCAGGTTTTTGCATGGATACTGGTAATGTGAGGTCAAATGTCTAAGGATAAGAAACCGTCCAGCACCCGACCGGCCACTGGATCGACTACGAGGCGCGGCGCTGCGAATTCATCTCGGCCTGGATCAGGAAGTAGCTCGTCTAATACGGAGACGTCGAACAGTGGATCGACGCAGGGGAAACCTAACACTGGCAGCACCACGCGCCGTAGTAAGGAATAACGGTTCCGAGAAGCCAAGCGCCAACAGAATCTAGCTTGACGAGGAGCTAGAAACGCTCGTTCGAGTAGGTAGGGCGGGGTTCACCCCGCCACCCCCTAACCCAAAGCACGGAATCAAGGCCAAAGGCCGCCGTGCCAGCGCCGGACCGCCCCCCGGGCCGGCGCTACGTCCCCACCAGCGCATCGCTCGACCAAAATAGCTACCACAACACCCATAAATCGCCCCGAAAAACCGTAGCTGCGCCGCCCCGCGGCCCGGCGCTGGCACGGCTCAGCGCTCAGATCATCCCGGCCCTCTCGCGCATCGCTGCGCGATACGCTGCCGGGCATCGCGCCACCTGCGGTGACGCTTGACCGGCGCTACGTCCCCACCAGCGCATCGCTCAGATAAAATAGCTACCACAACAACCATAAATCGCTGCCGAACACCCGTTGCATGCGCCGCCCCGCGGTCCGCCGCTGCCCCGGCTTAGCGCTTAAATCAACCGCGCCCCGGGGCTTTGCCCGTTCGCATCTCAAACCGTCCCCCGGACGGTTTGCCGCTACGCGGACCGATGCTCACCCCCGCGGCCCGGCGCTGGCACGGCCCACCGTAGGATGGGCAATCTGCCCATCTCCACCCACCCCGACACACCCCGTTAACCTCTCCACCACATCCCGTTAACGAATGGCCCGAATCCATCCCCGGAATACAAGCGGTGCACAGGTTGTGCACACATTGTGCACGCCTTGTGCCGCGCTGCCGCCACAACATGTTGCGGGTTAACGCACACGCGCCTGCACAATCTTCGAAACAAAACGTGAAGGCGCCGAACGCCGTACGCGCAACGAATTTGTCCACAGCCTGTCATGAAACTGTTACAAACGACGCATGATCCGACTCGTCACCGCCCTCATGCTCGCCGCGTCTCCGCTGGCCGCCAACCCCATTGCCGAGGTGCTCTGCGCCCCCACCGCACAGATGCAGACCAAGCTGAAACAGCAGTTCGGCACCACCCGCACCGCCATCGGCATGCGCAGCCCCGAACAGGTGATGGAGGTGTGGACGGACGCGCGCGGTGACTGGACGATGGTTGTCCGCTACGCCACCGGAACGTCCTGCATTGTCGCCATGGGCGAGGATTGGGTAGATATTCGCGAGCCTGCCTAAGGGGTTAGCGGACCCGGCTACGCAATTCGGCGACCAGCGCGGGGTTCGCATCCTCCCACGCTTTCCAGCGCCGGTACCCTTCGAGATGGGCTGTCGGTCCGCTCAGGTCAGCCGCGAAATGCGCCTTGACCGCGTGGTAGTGCCCCATGCAGCGTGTCCATTCCGACGGGGTCGGAAATTCGGTCTCCGCCGCGACATCGCAGGCATAAAACAGGGACAGCAGGCGCAAAAGATCGGTCATGAGACACCAGATTAAGGCGAAAACTGTTTCCAGGCTAAACACAAACCCGCCAGAACATCGTTAACACTGCGCCCGCCCGCAACGGTTAACGAAAAATCTGGACTTGGTTAAAATCACCCGGCACACTCCAAAGCACCTAGATATCGTGGTTAACACGTCAAACGAGGGAAGATATGCGAGTACTCAAAGCAACGCTCCTGGCCTGTGTGATGGCCACGCCCGCCTTGGCCGACGGGCATACCGGTCCCAAGATCTACGCCTACAAAAGCCACGCCAACTACTGCCCCGCCGGCCTGCAGCCGGTGACGATGGACGGTACGATCTGCTGCGGTGTGCCCAATCAAACGCACACATATCAACAGGTTATGGCCCACGGCGCTGCGAAACAGCGGCACGTGACACGCGTGCGTTCCGTGCGCAGGGCAGACTGCCCCGTCGGCACCAAAGGTTGCACATTCGATTGAGCCTGGCCCGAGCGCGGCGTGAAAATGCGCCGCGCCTGCCGGTTACAGCAGCTTCAGATCGCCAGCCATCTGCCGGCCGTCCCGACCTTCCAGCAGCTCGAAACTGACTTTCTGATTGTCCGCAAGCCCGGTCAGTCCCGACCGTTCGACCGCGGAAATATGAACAAATACGTCTTTCCCGCCTTCTTCCGGCGCGATGAAACCGTAGCCTTTCGTGGTGTTGAACCACTTCACGGTGCCAGTTGGCATGACCCGTGCCTCCTTTTGCCTTGCAGTATCCCCGCCACAGCGAGGGCCTTGGGTGCATTTGCAGGGCCGGTAATCGCTCTGCGTCCGCCTGATTAAAAGATTGCCCGGCATGCGTGAAAATCAAGGCACAGGTCTGTTATTCAGAGGCCGCGGGTGATTATTTGCCCGTATTTTGGGAGGCTTGCGATGGAAATCTACGGTTTGAAGACATGTGACACCTGCCGCAAGGCGATCAAGGCCTTGCCGGAGGCGCGATTTGTCGATGTGCGGGCCGACGGTGTGCCGCCCGCGGTCATGGCTCGGGCGCGCGCCACGTTCGGGGATGCGCTGGTCAACACACGTTCGACCACGTGGCGCAGCCTGAGCGAGGCGGAGCGGGCAGGCGCGCCCGAGGCACTGCTGGCCGCGCACCCCGCTTTGATGAAGCGCCCGTTGATCGTGGCGGGCGACGCGATGCATCTGGGTTGGACCAAGCCCGTGCAGGAGGCGTTGGGCGTCTAGCCCGCCTTGGTGGCAAAGAGGCGGTCGACCGAAAACGGCCCCGCCCCCTTGATCACCAGCACCACCAACAGGAACACCCAGAGCGAGCGTTGGTCGATCAACTCGGGCGCGTTGTTGAACCACGTGCCCAGCGACACGCCGTGGCCGGTCACATCGACCGCTGTCTGCACGATGACAAAGCCGATCATGGCGAGCGCGGCAAGGCGCGTGAACAGCCCGATCACGATCAGCACCGGCAGCACATATTCCGCCAGCGTCCCAGCAAAGATCACCAGCCGCTGAAACCCGGTCAGTTGGGTCACGTCATAAAGCACGGCCTCCGCCGCCTTGGGAAAGATCTGCGCAAACGCACCGGAGGAGGGCGACAGCAGCCCGCCGTCGATCTTGGTCCCGGCAGAGTTCAGAAAATAAAAGAAAAACACGGCGAGGAACACGACACGGGCGAGGGTTGGCAGCAGCCAGTCCCCACGGTCCATCGGGTCGAACAGGGCGGTGCGAAGGCGGGCGATGGCAGTCATGGGTCAGTCCTTTGGGGTGGTCAGAGTGGTCAGGGCGCCGTGCTGCAACAACAGGCCGAGCAGTGGCGCGAGGTCAAAGTCCGGGTCATGCGCGGCTGCCGCGTCCTGTGCCGCGGTGAGCGTCGCACCGGCGTGGCAGGCGGTAACCCACGCGGCTTGCGCGGCTGTCAGCGCATGTGGTTCGGGATCGAAGGCGGCGCGGGTGATCAGGATGGGTTGCGCGATGGCGCGGGGCTTGGGCCCATCCGCCTGCGTATTGAACCGCCAGATGTCAAGCAGCGGCCATTGCGACGGCACCAGCTCAACTGCCGGAGCGAGGACAAGAGTGCTTTGCATCAGCGTCTCGGGCGGGCAATCGGCCAGCGCCTGCGGGTCCAACGCAGCGGCGTCAGCGGCGTGGTAGGATTGGCGCAGGGCCAGTTCCAGCCGTGCGACATCGGCGAGGTAGCCCAGATGCCGCAGCGGCGCGAACCCTTCGAGAAAGACGGGCATGTCCTGCCCGTAATGCATCATCAGCGGCGATTGCGGCGGGTGCGCGCGGGCATAGAGCGGGGCAAGCTGGTCGAAATTCGCATCCCCCAGCAGCTTGCGCAGCACTGGAAAGGCGGTCCGCAACGCCTCAATCAGGGCAACGGTCACGTTGTTGCGGTAAACGGCAAAGCGTTTGACAGTTGGGGTGCCGTTGCTGTCGGTCAGCCCATCCGGGACAGGTGCGTCAGGGTCCAGCAGCGCCGCCCGGAATTCTGTTTGCGAAGCGCCCATGGTCTAGCGCGAAGGCAGAGCGTCGAGGACGGCAGCGGCGCGGTCCGCCTCCGCCCGCAGGTCAGCCCAGACGGGCACATCATTGTCCCACTCCACCAGAACGGGGGCGGGTCCTGTGCTGTTCAGGGCATATGCCAGCAGGTCCCACACAGGCTCCGCCGCGGCGCAGCCATGGCTGTCGATCAGCAAGGGCGCTCCGACATCGTCGGCGTCCTCATCATGCCCGCCCACATGGATTTCTCCGACCGCGTGCAGCGGGTAGGCGTCCAGATACCCGCGCGCGGTGTAGCCAAGGTTCGTGGCCGAGATGAACACGTTGTTCGCATCCAGCAGAAGCCCGCAGCCGGTGCGACGGGTCAGGGCCGTCAGGAAATCCGTCTCGGACATCGTGCTGTCGGCAAAGGCCAGATAGCTCGACGGGTTTTCCAGCAGCATCTGCCGGCCCAGCACCTCTTGCACCGCGTCGATATGATCGGCAACGCGTGTCAGCGTCTTGTCGGTATAGGGCAGGGGCAGCAGATCATCGAGGAACTCGGCCCCATGCGTCGACCAGGCCAGATGTTCGGAAAAGCTGGCCGGTTCCAACCAGTCGACCAGATGTTTCAGCCGGGCGAGGTGATCGGGGTCCAGTGGCCCTTCGCCCCCGATGGACAGGCCGACACCGTGGACCGAAATCGCAAAATCCTCGCGCAAGGCACGCAGCTGCGCGTGCGGTCGGCCGCCGTCGCCCATGTAGTTTTCCGCATGCACCTCAAGCCATGTGACGGGGCCGGGGTCGCTGCGCAAATCATTGAAATGTTGGGGTTTGTAACCCACACCCGGGGCCTTCGGCAGGGACGGCGGTCTGCGTGATGCGTCCAGCATGGCGTGGCTCTCCGGTCGGGGGATGTGCGCCGGGCCCGAGGGGTGGCCCGGCGCAACTGTGGTGACTGCCGCTTATGCGGGCAGGTCGCGCTCCAGCTCGGTCAGCGAGCCTTCGCGCGCCGTGCCGTCGGCCATCGCGGGCAGTTCGATTTCGGTGCAGGTGCCGGCGTCAACCAGCGTCCAGGCATTGCCCTGATAGTCCACGGTCGAGGTGCCGGCGCATGTGGTGCCGGGGCCTGCCGCGCAATCGTTCGCACCGGCCAGCGAAATGCCAAAGCATTTCTCTTTCGACGCCGCTTCGGCGGTGGTGGTGGAATGCGAGGTCACAGCGGCTGCGACAGCGCCGACAATGGCAACGGTTTTCATGGTCTTCGACATCTTGGGTCGTCCCTTTCGGATATAGGATGTGGCTCTTGGTGTGCCGGAGATAATCGCGTTGCCCGTCAAAACACCACTCACGAGATCGTGCCTCACGGGCACGTTATACGATGTCAGCGCATGCGCGAAAATCAAGGGGTTTTGCCGGCGATTGTTGCAGAACAGCGCCGTGCGTGTTGCAACAATTGCTGAGGGAGCGTGTCAGCCCCACACATCCGTCGCCGTCAAAACGCGGGATATGATGATGGGTTCCGCGCCTTGCCGCGTGGCAACATCCACAACGTCGTCCAGTGTCGCGACCGCCCAATGCTCCAGGGGTGCATCCAAAACAACTTCGGCAAAGGTCGCGGCGCGCATGTATGTCAGAAACTGCGTTTCACCTTGGACGCGCGGCACCGACGAGACGTCCTCGTTCTGATCGAGTTGTGCATAGCATTCGTCCCGCACAAGATACCCAATGGCATCCGCAAAGCGGACCTCGTACCGGCGGCAACCAGGCAGAACCTCGATCGCGCGGCTACCGTCAAAGATGGCGTCGATCTCCGGCGAGCCCGTGCCGGGCATGCCAACCTCATCGCTGGCGCGCGCGCCGTCGACGACAATACAAAGCGTGCGCTGCATCCCGTCATAGGAAACGCTGACCAGCCGCAGGTTGTTCTCCGACCGAAAGCGCTCGGTGTCGGTCTGCGTCATCGCAAATCGGGCGGTGTCGCGTCTATCCGCAGTTCGGCTGTCACGTCGTCGAGGCTTTGCACGCTGGTCTGCTTTTGGCCGAGGCGCCGCACGGATACCGTCCGCTCTTCGACCTCGCGGCCACCGACGGCGAGGATCACCGGCACCTTGCCGACCGAGTGTTCGCGCACCTTGTAGTTGATCTTTTCGTTGCGCATGTCGGCCTCGGCCCGCACGCCTGCGGCTTTCAGCGTATCGACCACCTCTTGCACATACGCGTCCGCCTCGGATGTGATCGAGGCGACAACCACCTGACGCGGCGCCAGCCAGAACGGCAGCTTGCCCGCGTGTTCTTCGATCAGGATGCCGATGAACCGTTCGAACGAGCCAAGGCAGGCGCGGTGCAGCATCAGCGGGCGCTGCTTGCTGCCGTCGGCGGCGACATAGGTCGCGCCCAGCCGGTCCGGCAGGTTCGGGTCGACCTGGAACGTGCCGCACTGCCAGACACGGCCAATTGCGTCTGTCAGATAAAAGTCCAGTTTGGGCCCGTAAAACGCGCCATCACCGGGTTCCAGCACATAGTCGCGCCCAACAGCCTTGATCGCAGATTCCAGCGCGCCCTCGACATAGTCCCAGCTTTCGTCGCTCCCCACACGTTTTTCCGGCCGTGTGGCGAACCGGATCTCGAACTGATCAAAGCCAAGCTCGCTGTAGACCCCGGCGAGGTAGTCGATAAAGCGCGCGCATTCCGCTTCGATCTGCTCTTCGGTGCAAAAGATGTGGCCATCGTCTTGCGTGAACCCGCGCACACGCATGATGCCATGCAACGCGCCCGACGGCTCGAACCGGGCGCATGACCCGAACTCGGCCAGCCGCAGGGGCAGATCGCGATAGGACTTGAGGCCCTGATTGAACACCTGCACGTGGCACGGGCAGTTCATCGGCTTGAGCGCATTGATCCGGGTCTGCGCATGGTTTTTGGCCGACGCATCGTCATTCTCGCCATCGCGGCTTTCGTCCACTTCGACGAGGAACATGTGATGCTGGTACTTTTCCCAGTGGCCCGACGCCTCCCACAGTTTGCGATCCACGACCTGCGGGGTGTTGATTTCGTTGTACCCGCCGGCGCGCTGCTTGCGGCGGACATAGTCCTGCAACTCGGTGTAGATGGTCCAGCCGTTGGGGTGCCAGAACACCTGGCCGGGGGCCTCTTCCTGCATGTGGAACAGGTCCATCTCGCGGCCCAGTTTGCGGTGGTCGCGCTTGGCGGCCTCCTCCAGCATATGCAGGTGTGCCTTGAGCTTTTCCTTGCCGGTAAAGGCCACGCCGTAGATGCGTTGCAGCATCGCGCGGCTCGAGTCGCCACGCCAATAGGCGCCCGCGATGGACATCAGCTTGAACGCGTCACCCGGCACTTGCCCGGTGTGCTGCAGGTGCGGGCCGCGGCACAGGTCCTGCCAGTCGCCGTGCCAATACATGCGCAGCGGCTCGTCGCCGGGAATGCTGTCGATCAGCTCGACCTTGTAGGGCTCGCCCCTGTCCTTGTAGTACTGCACCGCCTTCTCGCGCTCCCACACCTCGGTGCGCACAGGCTCGCGCTTGTTGATGATTTCCTTCATCTTTTTCTCGATGAGGCCGAGATCTTCGGGGGTGAACGGCTCTGCCCGGTCAAAGTCGTAATACCAGCCGTTGTCGATCACCGGGCCGATGGTGACTTGCGTGTCGGGCCAGATCTCCTGCACGGCGCGGGCCATGATGTGGGCCAGGTCGTGGCGCACCAGCTCATTGGCCTGCACCTCGTCCTGCATCGTGTGGATCGCGATGCTGGCATCGGCTTCGATGGGCCAGGCAAGGTCCCAATGCTGGCCGTCCACCGTGGCGCTGATCGCCTTTTTGGCGAGGCTCTTGGAAATGCTCTCCGCCACTGCGGCGGGGGTCACGCCGGCGTCAAACTCGCGCGCATTGCCATCGGGAAAGGTAAGGGAAATCTGGTGCTGATCTTTGGCCATATCGGCATCCTCGTCAGTTTGGCGCCCACGGAACGCCCGGTTGCGGGTTATGTGTCTCCGCGCACCTAGGCCCCTTCACGGGCCCAAGTCAACGGCGACTTTCAATTTGCAGGCAGGGCAGGGGGCACCGGTACGCCAGCGCGGATCGCGGCCGAGAAATCATCGCTCAGCCCGTCGGCCAGCGCACGGTCGTTGATCCGGCCCAGCCTGCGCAACTGCTCCATCGGGTAGGTCGTGTCGACTGCGCCAAGGTCGTAGGCGTATTCCGGCAGATACCCGTTGGCCAGCACCCGCCAGTCCAGTGGCGTGTTCACATCCACCGCCCGCATCAGCTTGAACACGACGGTAAAGCAGTTGGAGGTGAGCGAGTTGTAGAACCGGGGCCGCGCGGCCAAGGCGTTGGCGTCGTCGACATAGGCCGTCAACAGGTTGCGGATGTTGTCGGGCTGCGCGCGCAGGCGGTAAAGGTACACGTCATTGCCCCAGATGTTGGATCGCAAACCGGCAATGTCGCGTTCATCCCCGGCCACGATCACCAGCGTGTTGGAGCGAAAGAAATCCGCCACCGCCGAGAATTGCCCGCCGACCTTGCGCCGCACCTCCACCGACCACATCAAGTGCCGCCCGTCGGCAAAGCCAAAGCTGAGCATGAAATGCCCGATCGCCGGGCTGCCCCAATGCGACATCAGGAAATCCACGCTTTCCAGCTGGCTCAGGTCGTAGGTGCGGTCTTCCCACACTTCTTCGGCCTCGTTTGTGCCCTGCCAGCGAAAGGCGCGCACGTCCCTCAGCTGCAAGGTATCGCCGTCGATTGTGCCGGTCACCTGCCGCGCGACGCTGGGCGACCAGTTGGCGGACGACGCGGGCGTCAGCGTGAACCACCAGCCCAGCACGCCCAGCAGCGCCACGGCATAGACCCCAAGCGTGACCCGCCGCCGCGACGTGAACCACCCGATAGCGGCCACCAGTGCCATCACGATAATCAGCGCACCGAGGCCCATGCGCACCGTGTCGGCAAAGGGCAGCCGGTACCACATCGCAAGGCTGGCCCAGCCCGCAACGGCCAGCAGAATAAGGCCAAAGAGCCCGCCGGACATCGCTCGCACCACTGCTCTCATTACGCGCACCTCTCCTTGGGTTTACGGGGCAGAATGCCACCAGATGCGGTGGTACGCCACTGCTCTGCATACAATAGCATGCGTAAAAAGCGACTTTTTAGGGCAGAAAATCGACAGATCGGGGTGGACATGGTCGGTCAGTGCTGTACATCGTTCACTATCGGAAACTTTTGTTCCCTAGGGGATCTGCCATGCCGGGTTACAACAAGAACTTCGAACTGAGCATCAAGGACCTCGACCTAATCGAGGAAGCGCTGCGCGCGAGCAAGCTTGCCAAGGCGCAGGCCCATGCAAAATCCGCCGCCGCCACGGAAAAAGTGCGCGATATCCACGAATTGCTGGGGCGGCTGCACAATCAAAAGACGTTCTACCGCCCCGCCAAGGGCACCTATGTCAGCGGCTGATCCAGGCTGATCCGGAACCTTGGCGCAGTCATCATGTGCCGCTCGAACCCGCGCCTTTCATAGAACGCACCGGCGGCGAGGTTATCGGGTGCAGTGCCGACGCTGATGTAGTGGCACCCGCGCCGCAACCCTTCGGCCCGGCAGGCAGCGATCAGTGCGCGCCCAACGCCTGACCCGCGCACGCGCGGTTTGACAAACAGGTGGTGCATCTCCAGCCCGATCTTGCCGAAATGCAGCCTTGCGGTGGGCATCAGGGCGGCGTAACCGACAAGGCCAGCGCCGCCTTCGGCCACCAGCACCTTGAGGCAGGGCACCGGCCCGAACGTCATCATGGTGAGCGTCGCCTCGTCAATCTCGGCGATATCATCATGGAACGCGGCCAGCGCCGTGATCATGTCCAGCACGGCGGCGGTGTCGCGCGGTGCCATCGGTCGTATGTTTGGGGTCATCATTTTTCTCCTGAGTTCCCGCGCAAACCGAGGGGAACAAGGAGAGGCCGCTCGGAGCGCGGCCTTGATGTGTTAGGTGGGGTGGAACCCGGACACACCAAAAGCACGCGAGGATTGCGTGCCAAACCAATAAAAGGTGTATGTGATCGTCCGTGTCATGGCGCGACCATGGGCCGAACGGGCGCGCGCGGTCAACCCCGCGCGCACCGGTGTCACGCCAGAAATAGCGCCAGTGCCATCGCCAGGCAACACAACCATCCACCGGTAAAGATCAGGGGCCGTGCGGGAAAGCCCGCCATGCCGGTGATGTAGCCGACTGCATGCGCGATGCGCAGCAGCAGAAACGCCACCGACGCCCAGAGTGTCAGCGCGCTGAACCCGTCCACCCGGTCCACCAGCAGCACCAGAACGGCAAAGGGCACCGCTTGTTCCAGCATGTTGAGGTGCGCGCGATATGCCCGGTGCACCCATTCGCGCTGGTAGCTTGGGTCGGGCGGGCGGATGAACCCGTCCGGTGCCTCAGTGGGGATCGACCCGTCGGGCGCGGTGTTCACGCCCACGATGTAAGGTATCCAGAGGGAGGCAGCCATGACAGCCAGCAGCCCCAGGATCATCAGTTCTGTCGGCATCGCTCAACCCTCCACCGCGTCCATGGGGCCGATACGGGCGTCATTGCCCGTCTCCAGCCAGGTCTTGAGGCCAGACGCCCAGCGGACCCAGCCATCGGCCACACCTTCGCCAGGTACGGCAGGACCGCCGAGGCCGTAATGCTCGATCGTGAGCCGGACAAACGCGCCTTGCGGCTTCATCAGGTAGATCACCGTGCTGGTCGGGCTGGCGCCGCCGTCCCAATGTGGCTCGAACGACCATTCCATCCTGCTCTTTGGATTCGAGGACAGCAACGTGTTGGTCAGCATCGGCGCGCCATCGGGGTGGTGCATCGTGATCGTGTCGCCATTGCGCGTGCCGTGGCTGGCGACAAAGTGGTAATGCGCGATAGCCTTTTCATCCATCAGCACATCCCACAGCCGGTCCTGGGTAGTTTTGATATAGGTCTCCATGACGAAATCGGGTTTTGACATCCGGGTCTCTCCTTCGAGTTGGGATTTGAGGTCGAGTACTGCCCGGGCCGCCGGTTTGACGAGCAAAGGCTCGATCCAGCGGTCGATCGCCTGCTGCAAGGGCACGGCGTTGAGGTAGTGGTGCTTGAAGCGCCCCACCTTTTTGGTGGTGATCAGCCCTGCCTCCTCCAGCACGCTGAGGTGCTTCATCACACCAAACCGCGTCATGTCGAGCTGACCCTGCAACTGCTGCAGGGTCTGGCCGTCGGTGTCGCGCAAGCTGTCAAGAAGCGTGCGGCGGGCCGGGTCGGCAAGGGCTTTGAAAACCGAATCCATGAGGTCTTATATGTGAACAGTTAGTCACGTGACAAGTTAGTCACTTATAAAATCACCCCGCGTCAGGATGGACACCACGCCACCGCCCGTGAATGATCCGGGCAAAAGGGGAGGGGCGGCATGAGCGATCCGCAATATCTGGACACCGCGCAGGGCCGGCGGTTGGCCTATCACCGGAGCGCGGGGCAGGGGCCGTGCGTCGTCTTTCTCGGCGGGCTCAAGTCGGACATGGAAGGCACCAAGGCGATCCACCTCGAGGCGTGGTGCCGCGCGCGCGGGCAGGCGTTCTTGCGGTTCGACTATTCCGGCCACGGCCAAAGCTCCGGCGTGTTCGAGGACGGGTGCATCGGCGACTGGGCCGAAGACACCGCCGCAGCACTCGATGCGTTGACCGAGGGCAAGCTGATCGTCGTGGGCAGTTCGATGGGCGGATGGCAGTCGCTGCTCTACGCCCGCGCGCACCCTGACCGCATGGCGGGGCTGGTGACCATCGCCGCCGCACCCGATTTCACCGAAGACGGGTACTGGGCCAATTTCACCGATGCGCAAAAGGCAGCACTGGAACGCGATGGCCGGGTCGAGATGCCGTCGGACTATATGGAGCCATACGTCATCACCAAACGCCTAATCACAGACGGGCGCGACCGGTTGGTCTTGCGCACGCCCCTGCCGCTGCCGTTTCCGGTCCGCTGCCTGCAAGGCACTGCCGACACTGCGGTCAGCACCGAAACGGCGCTGCGTCTGCTGGATCACGCCGACAGTCCCGACATGCGCCTGACACTGGTCAAGGACGCGGACCACAGGTTTTCCGATGGGCCCTGCCTGGGCCTGATCGAAGCTGCAATTCTCGATGTGATGGAGGCCGCGACATGAGAGCGTTTGGCAAGTTTCTGGGGCGTGCCTTGCTGGTACTGGTTGTGCTGGGTGTCGGCCTGTGGCTGGTCGGCCCCTACGAGGCCGCACCCCTGACGCCCACGGGCGGAGCAGTCAACGACGACCTCGATGCCCATTTCGAAACGGTCGAAGCGCGGTTCGACGACATCGTGCCCGGCACGCAAAAACGTATTGTCTGGGCCGGTGAGACGGGCGCGCGCACCGATTGGTCGGTTCTCTATGTCCACGGCTTCTCCGCCACCTCCGAAGAAATCCGCCCCGTCCCTGACCAGGTCGCCGCGGGTCTGGACGCAAACCTGATCTACACGCGCCTGCAAGGGCACGGGCGCGGTGCGGACGCGCTGGCCGACGGCACTGTGCAGGGCTGGGTCAACGATCTGGCCGAAGGGATGGCCGCCGCCCGGGCCGCAGGCGAAAAGGTCATCGTCATGTCGACCTCCACCGGCGGCACGCTGGTTGCCGCGATGGCGCAGGATGCGGCGGTGATGGACGGGGCGGCGGGCCTAATTTTCGTCTCGCCGAACTTTGGCCTCAACAATCCGCTGGCCCCGCTGCTCAGTTGGCCCGCCGCGCGCTACTGGTTGCCGCCGCTCGCCGGTACGCGCCGCAGCTTTGAGCCGCGCAATGACCAGCACGCTGCCTTTTGGACAACCGAATATGACACCGTCGCTGTGATGCCCATGGTTGCCCTGATCGACGCGGTCAACGATATGGACCACGCAGCACAGACTTTACCGGCTCTCTTTTGGTTTGCCACGGCGGATCAGGTGGTGCAGCCCGCCCGCACGGCAGAAATCGCCAGTCTCTGGGGTGGGCCAAGCACTGTGGTCAACACGGTCATGGGGCCCGACGACGACTACCAGTCACACGTCATCGCGGGGGATGTCCTGTCGCCCGGTCAAACCGAAGGTGCCGTGGCCGGGATACTCGACTGGGTCGCGGGGCTGGAGTGATGCGCCGCCCCGGCAGCATGTGGAGCCTCGAGACGCTGGGCCGCGTGCGGCTGTCCAAACACTTCTACATGCGCGATTTCCTATATTCGGAGATCGGCAATTTCCACCGGGTGCAGAACCTGCCGCGCGATCCCGACCTTGCCATCGCCAATGGCCGGATGCTGTGTACCGAACTGCTCGACCCGCTCGAGGAAACGTTTGGCCGGCTCGCAATACGCTCCGGCTATCGCTCGCCCGAGCTGAACCGGTTTGGCAACGAACACAAGCTGAACTGCGCGCGCAACGACAACCCGATCGAATGCCATATCTGGGACTGGGGCGCGGGCAACGAGGCCATTGCGGGCACCTCGCTCGCCATTCCCTGGTTCACGGACCAGTACGACGCGGGGCGCGACTGGCGCGATCTGGCGTGGTGGATCCATGACCATCTGCCCTATTCGGCGATGTGGTTCTTTCCCAAGCTGTGCGCCTTCAACCTCGACTGGCGGCCCGAGCCCCGGCGCATGATCGGCAGCTACATCGCCCCGCGGGGGCTTCTGTTAAAACAGGGCGACGCGCCGTCCGAACCCATCGAGGCGCGGCGTGCGCGATACGCGGATTTCCCGCCCTTGCGGGGTATCGCATACCCATAAACCGCAATTGCGCCGCAGCCTCTTGCAGGGACCGCCCCGAGGGGCCATTCTAGCAACAGGGGATCTGACAGCGGGCAGGGGAATGGGCGCGAGCACACGGCGTTGGCCAGAGGCACAGCATGGCTGAGCCCATTGTTTTTTTACCGGGTATGATGTGTGACGCGCGGCTGTTCGGGCCGCAGATTGCCGAGCTGTCCTCCGAATATTCCGTCATGGTCGGCCCCGTCACCCGCGGGGAACGGATCGAAGAGATCGCCAGCGGGCTGCTGGACGAGCTGCCGGCCAAGTTCGCGCTTGCCGGGCTCAGCATGGGCGGCATCGTCGCGATGGAGCTGTTGCGCCGCGCGCCCGACCGGATCACGCGGTTGGCGCTGATGGACACCAACCCGCTGGCCGAAACGCCACAGGCCGCCGCCGACCGCGAGCCGCAGATCGTCAAGGTGCGCGCGGGCCGCATGGCCGACGTGATGCGCGACGAGATGAAGCCCAACTACCTCGCCCCCGGTCCGTTCCGGAACGAAATCCTCGATCTGGTGATGGACATGGCCCACACACTGGGCCCCGACGTGTTCATCCGCCAGTCCCGCGCGTTGCAGCGACGGCGCGATCAGCAAGGCACGCTGCGCAAATGCCGGGCGCCGACGCTGATCCTGTGCGGCGCGCATGACGCGCTGTGCCCGGTCAAGCGGCACACGTTCATGGCCGAGCTGATCCATGGCGCGGAACTGAAGGTGATCGAGACCGCAGGCCACCTGCCTACGCTGGAGGCCCCGGACGAGACGACGCAGGCCCTGCGCGACTGGCTGCGCCAGCCCCTGCTGCTGCGCTAGCCGCTGACCGCACGGGCGGCCTTGGCGGCGGCCTTGATCTCGTCGGCGATCTCGTCGGCCTCTTCGGGGTCGAAATCCATTGGAATCTCAGCGCCGTTGCCCTCGACATAGATGCGCACCATCCCCTTGTCGGTCGGCCCGATCTGCAAGTTGGCTTCGATGTCACGTTCGCTGTTGATGCTCATGGCGCAATCCCTTCGTGGCCGCGCCCGCGTGCTAGCTGTTGCGCGCTTGCTTGGCAAGGCAGCGGCGGGCATGGTTGGCCCATGGATGCGATCACCCTGCGCCGTTTCGAGGCGGCCGATATCGACTGGCTCGTCGAGCAGCACGCCACGCTTTATGCCCGTGACGAAGGGTTCGACGACAGCTTTGGCCCGCTGGTGCGCAGCATCCTCGACGCGTTTGTGGCGGACCATGATCCGGCGCGCGAATGCGGCTGGATTGCACAGGATGGCGCGACGCGGCTGGGCTCGATCTTTTGCGTGGCGCTGGATGACACGACGGCCAAACTTCGGCTGTTTTTGCTGCTGCCGGAGGCGCGCGGTCGCGGGCTGGGCGCGCAGCTGTTGCGGCAGTGCATGGGCTTTGCCCAAGGGGCAGGGTACGCCGGAATGCAGCTTTGGACCCACGAAAGTCATGAGGCTGCCTGCGCGCTTTATACGCGGTTCGGATGGACGCTGGAGGCGTCGGAACCGGTGCATTCCTTTGGGCAGGATTTGATGGAGCAGACCTGGGTTTACCGCTTCTGACCCTCTTGCATTCGGCGCTGCGGGGCAGTAATTCATCACACAGTGCCGCCGTAGCTCAGTTGGTTAGAGCGCCTGATTGTGGATCAGGAGGTCCCCCGTTCGAGCCGGGGCGGTGGTACCACAGCACTTTCGAACAAGGTGAGAAAGTGTCGGTGAGACAAGAGTACGCGCGGAGCGCGTGCGCGGTCTCACACCCCAGAAAATCCAGGCACACGCACCTCAACCAAATTGAGCGCCTATCGGCGCACACCATTTTTCATTCCCGCCCCCAGCGCAGACCACGCACACTCAGTCAATCGTAACGGTCTGCCGCAACGTCCCTGTCACCTGATCATAGATCAGGATTTTGTCGTCATCGGTGACGATGCCGTACCAGTCCGACCCGATGGTAAACGACGTGACCGTGGTGCCATCCGGCAGGGTCACACGGTCCGGCAAAGGCAGCGGCGCAGGGTCCGCATTCAGCCGGATGACAAGCAGGCCGACCACCGTTACAACGCCGCAAATCATGATGGCGGTCAGCACCGTCACCAACCGGCGCAGGAACCGCAGATTTGCCGGTTCCGGAGGGGTCTCGATGTCGTCCAACCGCGTATCCTTTGTCATCGGCGCAGCACCGCCTGCACGTCTTGATAAGGCGATTGCCCGTGACGTGCCAGAGGCAGCGGCGCTGTCGCGCACGCGTCTGGCGCGGTTGCTGGAGGAGGGCGCGGTGCAGGTGGATGGCATTGTCGCGACCAACCCCAAGGCGCGGGTGGCCGAAGGGGCGGTGATCGATGTTGCCGTGGCCGAGGCGCAGGACAGCCATCTGGAGCCCGAGGACATCCCGCTGTCCATCGTGCACGAGGATGACGACCTGATCGTGGTGGACAAACCGGCGGGCATGGTCGTGCACCCGGCCCCAGGCACGCCGTCGGGGACGCTGGTCAATGCGCTGATGTTCCATTGCGGTGACACGCTGTCGGGCGTGGGCGGCATGAAACGGCCCGGCATCGTGCACCGCATCGACAAGGACACCAGCGGCCTGCTGGTCGTGGCCAAGACGGACGCGGCGCATCAGGGCCTCGCTGCCCAGTTCGCAGCACATTCCGCAGAACGCGCCTACCGGGCGCTGGTCTACGGCGTGCCGGATGCGGGTGATCCACGCCTGCGCGGCATCAGGGGCGCGTCGTTCGAGCCGGGCAATGTGCTCAAGCTCACCACGCAACTGGCCCGCCACAAGAGCGATCGCCAGCGGCAGGCGGTGCTGTTCGAAGGCGGGCGGCATGCGGTGACACGGGCCCGTGTTCTGGCGGCCTATGGCGCACCGCCGGTGCTGAGCCAGGTCGAATGCCGGCTGGAGACGGGGCGCACGCACCAGATCCGTGTGCACATGGCCCATGCGGGCCACGGGCTGGTCGGGGACCCGACCTATGGCGGGCGGCGCAAGTTGCCACGTGGCGCGCTGTCTGACGCAGCAGTGGCTGCGGTATCCGCGTTTGATCGGCAGGCGCTGCACGCGGCGATTCTGGGCTTTGACCATCCCATCAGCGGGGCAGCCTTGCGGTTCGAGGCAGCGCTGCCGGGTAATTTTGCGGCGCTGCTGGCGGCGCTGGAACAGGGCTGAAGCGGCGAAACTGTAACATTTGAGCGTTGGTTTTTACGGAACCAGTCAGTTCCAAAGGGAAATTCCGGCCTTTTGAAACATCACAGCACATGCGCGTGAGGGCACAGCATTGCGGCTGCAACTGAACCGAACGGTTTGGTAATGTACCTTCAACGGGCATCCGCCACTTGCAGAGCACCCATGCCGTTACCATATGTATGTTAAGCCCGTAAACATCAGGGCAATCCAGGAGGGATATCATGGCCAATTACGCAAATCTGCCAGCCCCCACCCCCGAAGGTGGTCTCAACCGCTATATGCAGGAAATCCGCAAGTTCCCGCTGTTGGAACCGGAAGAAGAGTACATGCTGGCCAAAGCCTGGGTCGAGAAAGAGGACACCGGTGCCGCCCACAAGATGGTCACGTCGCACCTGCGCCTCGCGGCGAAGATCGCGATGGGGTATCGTGGCTACGGCTTGCCGCAGGCCGAGGTCATTTCCGAGGCCAACGTCGGATTGATGCAGGCCGTCAAACGCTTTGACCCCGAAAAGGGTTTCCGCCTCGCGACCTACGCGATGTGGTGGATCCGCGCCTCGATCCAGGAATACATCCTGCGGTCCTGGAGCCTGGTCAAGCTGGGCACGACCTCGGCTCAGAAAAAGCTGTTCTTCAACCTGCGCAAGGCCAAGGCCAAGATCGGCGCGCTGGAAGAGGGCGACATGCGCCCCGAAAACGTCAAGCGGATCGCGACCGATCTGGGCGTGACCGAGGCCGAGGTGATCTCCATGAACCGGCGTTTGTCGGGCGGGGACGCGTCGCTGAACGCCACCGTCGGCTCCGAAGGCGAGGGCACGATGCAATGGCAGGACTGGCTCGAGGATGAGAGCGCGGACCAGGCGGGCGACTATGAGGCGCGCGACGAGTTGGAAGTACGCCGCGAAATGCTGGCCGAGGCGCTGGACGTGCTGAATGACCGTGAAAAGGACATCCTGACCCAGCGCCGCCTGTCCGATCAGCCGGTCACTCTCGAGGACCTGTCGACGGAATACGGCGTCAGCCGCGAACGCATCCGCCAGATCGAGGTGCGCGCGTTCGAAAAGCTGCAAAAGAAGATGCGCGAGATCGCGAAGGCCAAGGGGTTGCTCGCCACCGCCTGATTGTTTGGCGAAGGGTTTTGGGGGCGTTGCCTGCGGGTGGCGCCCCTTTTTCGTGCTTGGGAGGTGGGTTTGGCCGGCCCTCCGGGGGGGATTTTTTTCGGACAGAGACGGGGTGGGGTGCGCGTTTTGATTGGGCGAGCGCCTGCTGTTCGACCGGTCTTGGCCGCGTGGTGTGTTGCAGGGACTAGTTCAGCCGCGCGCGCAGCACCCGGACCATGTTGCCGCCCATGACCTTGGCAATGGTCGCGTCGTCGAGACCTGAGGCGCGCAGCGCGTGGGTGAGCGCGGCCAGTTGCGAGGTGTCAAAGCTGGTGGCGACCGAGCCGTCGAAGTCGGACCCAAGCGACACGTTATCAGCCCCGACCGTATCCACGGCCTGACGGATCATTGCGGCGATGGCGGCGGGCGTGGTGTCGCGGCACAGCACCGTGCGCCAGTAGCCCATGCCGATCACCCCACCGGAGGCGGCCACCGCACGCATGATATCATCCTCGAAGTTGCGCTTCACCGGGCAGAACCCATGCAGGCCGGTATGGGATACGATCACCGGCATGTCGGTCATCGCGATCACGTCGCGGGCCACGGCCGCGCTGGAATGCGCCAGGTCGAGCACCATGCCGCGCGCCTCGATCTCGCGCACAACGGCGCGGCCGAAGTCGGTGAGGCCCGCGTTGCTGATCCCGTGCAGCGAGCCGCCCAGTTCGTTGTCAAAAAAGTGGTGCAGGCCGATGATGCGATGCCCAGCCGCCTCGAGCCGGTCGAGGTTGGCCATGTCCCCTTCGAGCGCATGCGCGCCTTCGATGCCGAGCAATCCGCCCACCGCCGGGCTGCCTGCGGCGCGCGCTTCCAGATGTGCATCAAGTTCGGCGCGGGAGGTGATGACGCGCAGCCTGTCGGGCATGCGGTTGGCGACGCGGTGCAACCGCTGAGCCTGGTAGAGCGCGCGTTCCGCCAGCGACCCCCAGGTGCGCGGCGGCCACAGCTGGCCCATCGCCAGCGGGGTGATGTTGTCGAACGCATCCGCGGAATTGGCATCGATGTTCTGGCCCGCGGGGGATTTGGTGACGGCTGTAAAAACCTGCAGCGCGACGCCGCCCTCGATCAGGCGGGGCACGTCGACATGGCCGCGTGACCCGCGCTTGCCGATATCGCGTTGCCACAGCAGGCTGTCGGCGTGCCAGTCGCCGACCACGAGCGTGTCGTGCAGCGCTTGGGCGTCGTCCGACACAGGGAACGGGCCGCCGGGGGTGATCGCATTGCGCGAGCGTTCCACATAACCCGGCGCAAACGCCAGAAACGCACCGAGCGCCACCAGCAGGCAGATCACAGCCACAATGGCAAAGAGTCTCACGGTCCGCATCTCTTGGCTCTCCCTTTTCCCTTGCGGAATATCCTAGACAAGCCTGCCGTGCCCGCGCCACCCTGATCCTGCGTCAGGCACGAGGGAGGATTGCGGCGATGGAACCAGTCAGATGGGGGATTCTGGGGGCGGCCAAGTTCGCGCGCGAGTTCATGGGGCCGGCGATCCACGCGGCGCGCGGCGCGCAACTGGCGGCTGTCGCCACACGGGACGTGACCAAGGCCGCGCCCTTTGCCGCGTTTTGCCCCGGGCTGCGGGTGCACGACAGCTATGACGCCCTTCTTGCCGATCCGGAGATCGATGCGGTCTATATCCCGCTGCCCAACCACATGCATGTGGAGTGGACGCTCAAGGCGCTGGCGGCGGGCAAGCATGTGTTATGTGAAAAGCCGATCACCATGCATGCGTCAGAGTTTGATCAGCTGATCGCGGCACGCGATGCGTCGGGCAAGCTGGCCGCCGAGGCCTACATGATCGTGCACCACCCGCAGTGGCAGCACGTGCGCCAGATGGTGGCGGACGGGGCCATCGGGCCTGTGCGGCATGTGACCGGGGCGTTTTCCTTCGACAATCGCGGGGACGTGGGCAACATCCGCAACAAGGCCAAAACGGGTGGTGGAGGCTTGCGCGATATTGGGGTCTACGTGTTCGGCTCGGCTCGCTATGTGCTGGGGGCGGAGGCGTCGGAAATCACCGCGCGGGTCACGTTGGAGGACGGGTTCGACACCTTTGCCGACGTGCAGGCGCGGCTGGGCGATGCGACCTACTCGGCTTATGTCTCGATCCGGATGCACCCCTATCAGGAGATGTGTTTTCACGGCGAGACGGGGGTGATCCGGCTGACCGCACCGTTCAACGCGCAGGTGTTTGGCGAGGCGCGGGTAGAGTGGCACCGGGACGGGCTGGCGGTGGAAACCGTCCGCTTTCCGGCGTCCAATCACTATGTGCTGCAGGTGGAGGCGTTTTGCCGGTCGGTGCAGCAGGGGGAGGCCTATGCCTGCCCGCTGGAGTTCTCACGTGGCACGCAGGAGATGATTGATCGGGTGCTGGAAGTGGGGACCTGAGCCGTCATGTGCTGCCGTTTTCTGGCGGTTGGGTCGGGTATCCCGGCGTGGTGACATTTTGGCAGACCGACCCTCCGGGGGGGATTTTTTCAGGACAGAGACGAGGGGGACATGATGGTAGGTGGATGGGCCAGGGATGGTGCGGTGTCGGAACAGATCGAGGCGTCGGTGTCGGATGAGCTTGCACGGATGCAGGCGCGCCGCCAGCCCGTGGGCGAGAGCCTGAGCCATTGCGCGGAATGCGAAGAGCCGATCCCCGAAGCGCGCCGCCTTGCGCTGCCGGGGGTCAAGCTGTGCGTGGACTGCGTGGCGGAACGCGATGCGGCCTACAAAATGCGGGGCGGGATCAACCGGCGCGGCTCCAAGGACAGCCAGTTGAAGTGAGGTCGGGTTTTTCCTCGGACAGGTTTGTTTAGACGTGGCACAGGCTCGTGCGCGACGCGGTGCACCGGTCCATAGGGCGGCGATGGTTTGGCTGGCTAAGGGCCGACGGACTTTTGCTTTTGGTCTGCCGGGTCAGGTGGGTCACGTTGAGGTCTTTGGACCAAGTGGCAGCGGCTTAACGGCTATTTTACGATGTGGTTGTTTAGAGGGGGCAGGAGGTTCGGTTGCATGCGCTTTTTTTTCCATATTTTGGCCTTGGCCTGTTTGTCGGTCATGCCGGGTGTTACGCGGGCGGACACGCATCTGACGTTCTGCTACGACCCATATCCGCCCTACACGCTGGGTGAGCAGGGACCGGCGACCAAAGGCCTCAAGGTGGACCTGCTCCGGGCGGTTGTCGCCCGGATTGACGGGGTCACGGCGGAGGTTGTGCTGTTGCCGTGGAAACGCTGTCAGGAAAACGCGCGGGACGGGCAGGTTGACGGTATCCTGCCGCTGTTCCGCACGGCGGAGCGCGAAGCGTATCTTGATTATACAGATGGCACATTCGTGCAGACGTCGGTGTTCTGGTACCGCAAGGCCAGCTATCCGGAGGGTCTGACCTGGTCGGGGGCCTATGACGGGATCGCTGACCTGCGGCTTGGCATGTTGACGGGCGCGCATATCGACACGCAGATGCAGGAGGCGTTTTCCGCCGTGCGGCCGATCACACGCACCGCCGGGATGGCGAGCCTGTTTCTGATGCTGGGCCACAGCCGGGTCGATCTGGTGGCGCTCGACCTGCAGGTGGGCCGACACTTCATGGCGTTGAACAACTGGTCCGACAGCTTTGCCGCCGTTGACCCGCCGATCTCGTCACAGGTGGCATATTTCGGCCTGTCCAAGGCAAGCGGTGCCGCACGTTACCTGCCACAGTTCAACGCGGCACTGGCCGATATGCGGGCGGCGGGCGAGATCGAGGCGATCTACGCCACTTTACCGGAATAGCACCCGATGCCGCCCTTGCCGCGCATGAAAACGTGCCCGGTGAGCGTGTCAAAGCCAGGTAGTCAGCCCTCCATCGCCTCCAATTCGTCGATGAAGCCCGAGATCATGCTCAGCCCCTTGTCCCAAAATTCGGGGTCCGAGGCATCGAGGCCAAACGGGGCCAGCAGTTCCTTGTGGTGTTTGGAACCGCCCGCCTTGAGCATGTCGAAATACTTGTCCTCAAAACCGGGGGTTCCGTCCTCGTAGACCGAATAAAGAGCGTTCACGAGCCCGTCGCCAAAGGCATAGGCGTAGACGTAAAACGGCGAGTGGACGAAGTGCGGGATGTAGGACCAGAACGTCTCGTATCCATCCATGAATTCGAAGGCGGGCCCGAGGCTTTCGGCCTGCACGGACATCCACAGGGCGTTGATGTCTTCGGGTGTGAGCTCTCCGCCCCGGCGGGCATCGTGCAGTTTGCATTCGAAGTCATAAAACGCGATCTGGCGCACGACCGTGTTGATCATATCCTCGACCTTGCCGGCGAGCAGGACCTTGCGCTGGTCGTGCGTCTGCGCGCCGTCCAGCATCTTGCGGAAGGTGAGCATTTCGCCAAAGACGGAGGCCGTTTCGGCAAGGGTGAGGGGGGTGGAGGACAGCATCTCACCCTGACCGGCGGCGAGGACCTGGTGCACACCGTGGCCCAGCTCGTGCGCGAGCGTCATCACATCGCGCGGTTTGCCGAGGTAGTTGAGCATGACGTAAGGGTGCACATCCGTCACCGTAGGGTGTGCAAAAGCGCCCGGCGCCTTGCCGGGTTTCACGCCCGCATCGATCCACCCCTTGGTAAAGAACGGCTGCGCCAGATCGCCCATGCGCGGATCAAAGGCAGTGTAGGCGTCCATCACCGTCTGTTCCGCCTCGTCCCAGTTGACGATGCGCGGGTCTTCGAGCGGCAGCGGCGCGTTGCGGTCCCAGACCTGCATCACGTCGAGACCCAGCCATTTGCGCTTCAGCTCATAGTAGCGGTGGCTGAGCTTGGGGTAGGCGGCGACAACGGCATTGCGCAGCGCCTCGACCACTTCGGGTTCGACCTGATTGGACAGGTGGCGACCGGTCTGCGCCGTGGGCATGCCGCGCCAGCGGTCGAGGATTTCCTTTTCCTTGGCCTGGGTGTTGTGCACGCGGGCAAAGGTCTTGACGTTGTCGCCGAACACCTCCGACAGCGCATGCGCGGCGGTCTCGCGCTTGGCGCGGTCGGGGTCGGTGAGGAAGTTCAGCGTGCCTTCGATGCCCAAGGTCTCGCCTTCGATGTCGAAGGTCAGACCCGCGATGGTCTCGTCAAAGAGCCGCTCCCACGCGTCACCGACGACACCGAGGTCGTGCAGGAATTTCTCCAGCTCGTCGGAGAGCTGGTAGGGTTTCATCGCGCGGATCTTGTCAAAGATCGGCTTGTAGCGGGCAAGATCCGCGTTCTGGCCCAGCAATCCGTCGAGATGCGTGTCATCGAGCCGGTTGAGCTCGAGCGTGAAAAAGACAAGCGGCGTGGTGTAATTGGTGATCTTTTCCTGCGCGTCGGACATGAACTTGGCTCGGTCCGCGTCCGTCGTCAGCTGGTAATAACGCAAACCCGCATACGACATGATGCGCCCCGCCACCTGGTTGATGCGCTCCTGCCGCTGGATGCACTCCAGCAGGCCCTCGGCATCGAGCGTATCGAGCTTGCCCTCATAGTCAGTCGCAAAGCTCTGGCAGGCCTGTTCGAGCCAGTCGAGGTCTCGCTTCAGCTCCGGCGCGTCCTCGCTGGTGTAGAGGTCATCGAGGTTCCATTCGGGCAGATTGCCCAGCGGCTCCCCTCCGGCGCTGGCATTGGCATCGCGGACGGGGAAGGGGAGTTGGAACATGTGGGGGCACCTTTGGGTTTGCGTTTGGGCATAGGTATGGGGCGGCAGCGGTCGGGGCAAGGGTTTCGCCGCATGTGCATGCGGCGACCAGCTGGGGGGCCAGCCCCCCAGACCCCCCGGAGTTTATCCGGCAAGATGAAGGGGGATCAGGGTGCAAAGAGCGCGTCGGGGTTGGCGACGAAGATTTTCTGTCGCTCGGCGTCGGTGGCGATTTCGGTAACGATATCGGCAAGGTGGGCGGCATGGGGCATATGCGCGTCGCCCAGCATGATGTGGGGCCAGTCGGAGCCCCAGAGGATGTGATCGGGGTTGGCGCTGATCAGTTTGCGCATCAGCGGCTGCGCCTTGTCTGTTGTGCGCGTGAGGCGGTAGGGGGCTGATAGTTTGATGTGGATATGCCCGTCGGCGAGCAGGGAGCAGAGCGTGTCGATGGCGGGGTGGTTCGGGTTGAGATCGGTGGGCCAGCCGCAATGGTCGATGACCAGCGGGACGGGCAGAGCGCGGATATCGTCGGCCAGTTCGGCAATGTGTTGATCGGCATGCAGCAGCATCTGGATGTGCATGTTGTGGTCCTTGAGGACGGGTGCCATGGCCTTGGCACCTGCCCAGCTGAGCACGCCGCCATGCACGTAGTTGAGGCGGACCGCGACGATGTTGTTGTCGGCGAAGTGGCGGATGTCCTTGACCGGTGCCTCGTCGGGGAGGAGGCCGACACCTTTGAACCCGGCGCCCATCGCCTTGACCGCGGCAAGGGTCACAGCGTTGTCGGTGCCGTAGAGGATGGAGTGGACGATCAGCCCCTTGGTGCAGCCCAGAGCATCGAGATGGGCGCGGTACATCGCCAGCCAACCGTCGAAGTCGATGCCAGAGGGCGGGTTTTCGGCGCGGGTTGGCGACAGAGCGTGTTCGGGGCCGCCGAGCAGGTGCACATGGGCATCCCATGCGCCCGTGGGCAGGGGTGTGCGGGGTTTGGTTGGCGGGTAGGGTGCGGCGGCGTTATCCATAGGTGCGGAGCATTTCGTTGAGGTCCTCCAGGGTGTTGGCCTCTTGTACCGGTTTGTCGTGACGCCAGCGGCTCATCCTCGGAAAGCGCAGGGCGACGCCGGATTTGTGGCGGGGCGAGGCCTGAATGCCCTCGAACGCGATTTCGAACACGTGCTCCGGCGTGACCGAGCGGACGGGGCCAAAGCGCTGCTGCGTGTTCTTTTTGACCCAGGCGGTGATCTTGCGGAATTCGTCGTCGGTGAGGCCGGAATAGGCCTTGGTAAAGGGGACCAGATCGTTGCCTTTCCACACCGCAAAGGTGAAGTCGGTGAACAGGTTGGCGCGCCTGCCATGGCCGGATTGGGCATAGATCATCACCGCATCGATGGTCAGCGGGTCCAGCTTCCATTTCCACCAATCGCCCTTCTTGCGGCCAGTCAGGTACGGGCTTGCCTTGCGTTTCAGCATCAGCCCTTCGGCTTGGGCGTCGCGGGCGGTGGTGCGGATCGTGGCGAGCGTGTCCCAAGCGTCGAAGGGGACAAGCGGGGCAAGCTTGATCGGGGCATCCGCGGGCAGGTCTGCGCACAGGGTTTCAAGCTGGGCGCGCCGCGCTGCCAGCGGGTGCTGGCGCATGTCGGCGCCCTGCCATTCCAGCAGGTCGTAGGCATATAGGATGACGGGCGCGTCCTGCAGCAGCTTTTTCGGCACCGTCTTGCGACCGATGCGGGGTTGCAGGGCATTGAACCTTTGCGGTTGCCCCTCGCCCCAGGCCAGGATTTCGCCGTCGAGCACGGTGCCGGGGGGCACGAAGTCGACAGCGCGGGCGAACTCGGGGAAACGGTGGGTCATCAACTCTTCGCCCCGGGACCAGACAAAGTGGTCGCCCCCGCGCAGGATCAGCTGGCCGCGAATGCCGTCCCATTTCCATTCCGCTTGCCAATCTGCGGGCGCGCCAAGCGTGTCCGGCGCATCCTCGAGCGCGTAGGCCAGGTAGAACGGATAGGGGCGCGAGGCGTTGGCGGCGGGGTCATCCGCCTCGATCAGCGCCTCCCAGGTGACGGTCGCCGGGTCCCAGTCGCCCATCAGGCGGTGCGCGAGTTCGGCCTCTTCCCGGTCGGTCGCACGGGCCAATGCGCGGGTCATCAGCTTTTGACTGATGCCGACGCGAAAACCGCCAGTGAGCAGTTTGTTGAACAGAAATCGGTGCTTTGGCGGCAGCATGTCCCAGGCGTTGAGGACAAACGTCTTTTTGTCTGCCTCATCTGCATCAGAAAGGCCGCGCAAGGCATTGATCCAATGAGACAAGCTGTGATCGCTTGTCTGCGCGGGCGGGGGCAGGACCAGCGCAATGGTTTCTGCCAGATCGCCGACAATGGGGTAGGCCTCCTCGAAGAGCCACAGGGGTATGTCCGCCCGCTCTGCCGCCCATTCGCGTAGACGCGTCGTGGTCACGGCGCGTTTCGGGCGGCGGCCTGAAAACAGGGCGATGGTCCAGATGCGGTCACCTTCGGGAGCGTCGCGGAAATAGTCGGCGAGGGCAGCGACCTTGACGGTGGTCTTGGTCGACTGATCGATGGCGGCAAAGAGGGCGGCAAAGCGGTTCATGCCGCGTCCTCTTCCTCACCGCCAAATTCGGTCGGGACCACCTGCGCCGACCAGCCATTTTCGGTCAGATACCGGCTGAAGATGTCGGTGTAACCATGCGTGACATAGACGTTTTCCGCCCCCGTTTCACGGATCGCATCCAGTAGGCCGGGCCAGTCCGCGTGATCGGAAATGACAAAGCCCCGATCACCCGCCCGCCGCCGCCGTATGCCGCGCAGCGCCATCCAGCCGGAGGCGAAACCCGTCTCCTGAGGGCCGAACTTGCGCGCCCAGGCCGATCCGATGGCCGAGGGCGGGCACAGGACGATAGCGCCCGGGTGATCCTTGGGGTTCAGCTCCGCATCGGCGCGGACCGTGTCGGGCAGCGCGAGCCCTTGGGCGCGCAGGACATCGTTGGTGTTCTCGACCGCGCTGTGGGTCAGGATCGGGCCCTGATCGGGGTTCAGCAGGGTGAGCAGCCGCTGCGCCTTGCCCAAGGCATAGCAGCCCAGAAATGCCGTCTTGCCCGCAGCGGCACAGGCCGCCCACCAGCTGTTCAACTCTGCCGCGATGGCGTCCTGCGGTTGCCAGCGAAAGACGGGCAGGCCAAAGGTGCTTTCGGTGATGAAATGGTGGCATGCGACCGGCTCGAACGGCGTCGACAGCCCGTCATCGACGACCTTGTAATCCCCCGATGCAACCCAGACCTCGCCGGCGACCTCCACCCGGATTTGGGCGGAGCCGGGCACATGGCCTGCCGGGTGAAACGACACCGTGGCCCCACCGATCTGGCGAGCCTCGCCATAGCGGATGGTGTCGAGGGGGATGTCGCCCAGCCGGTGCCGCATCACGGGCGCTGCCAGATCAGTGGCGAGGTATGCGCCCATGCCCGGGCGTGCGTGATCGGCGTGCCCATGGGTGATCAGGGCGCGGTCCACAGGCCGCCACGGGTCGATGTAGAAATCGCCCGCAGCGCAGTAGATACCGGAAGGGGTGAATGTCAGCGCGCCCATGCGGCGTAACCTAGCATAGGTGTGCGGCTTAACCAGCCTTGGCGAACGCCTCGGCCATGGTGTCGAACAGCCACGCGCGGGAGGCCGCGTCTTCCATCATCACCTCGTGTTCGGCGTTTTTGATGATGTGCAGCGTGCTGCCCGGCCAGTTGTTCATGCGCTCGTGCACGCGGGGGACATGCACGATGCGTTCATTGTCACCCATGAAGGTGATGCAGGGGATATCCGGCGACGGGCGCGCGGCCAGCGCGCTGGTGTCATCGAGCGCCTTGCGCAGCCACGTGACACTGGGCCCGCCAAGTGCCAGTTCGGGATGCGCCTTGAGCTGGTCGCGCATCATCGCCCACATCGTGGGGTCGCGGGTCAGCGTGTTGTCCTCGAACGGGGAGGCGAGCACGTAGTGCGTCTGACTGGTGCCCGGTGCGATCACATTGCCCAGACCGGCGGCGGGCATGGCCCGGCCCAGACCCCAGGCGACGGGACGCAGGTAGGGCGCCATCGCGATACCCCACATCGGCCCGGAAAAGGCGGCTGCTGCCACGGGCAACCCCTCATAAAGGGCGCGCAGACCAATGCTGCCGCCCATCGAATGGCCCAGCAGGTACAACGGCTCCGGCAGGCTTAGCGCACGCGTCGCATCCAGAACGGCGGCCACATCCAGCTGGTAGTCGGCAAAATCGTTCACATGCCCGATGTTGGGATTGTCGAGCAGCCGGTCCGCCAGCCCCTGGCCGCGCCAGTCGATCACAACCGTTGCATACCCACGCTGCAGCAGCTCATCCGCGATGATCGCGTATTTCTCGACATATTCGGTGCGCCCGCAAAACAGCAGCACGGTGCCGGCGGAAGACTGCGCACCCCAGACGCCGATGCGGATGCGCACCCCGTCGGATGCCGTCAGCCAATAGGCCGCCCCCTCGGCGGAACTCGCACCGATATCGGTATAAAGAGGGGCGGCCTGAAGGGTCATGTGATCAAGCAAGGACTGACGCCAGGCTCATCGCCATGCCCATGTCGCCGTCAACCTTCAGCTTGCCGGTCATGAAGGCCGAGGTGGGGTTGGTGTCGCCGTCGAGGATCGACTTGAACGTGTCGGCATCCGCGCTGAGCGTCACATCGGCCGGTTCATCGCCCGCGCGCGCGCCATTGGCGTCCATCATGATCGCGCCTTCGCCTTCGATGTCGAACTTGGCTGTGCCGGAAAAGTTCGCCCCGCTCAGCTTTTCGTTCAGCACGGCCACGGCTTCGTTCACTGTGTCACTCATCTTTGATGCCCTTTTTCTCGGGTTGGGGGCCATTGGCGTGTGGAATTTACGCGATGGCCTGTTACGTTACTCTTTATGGGCATCAGACTTTCCAAACTCTACCCTGTCGTCACGGCAGTTTTACTGACAGTCGGGAATTCCTTACCTGTCTTTGCGCAATCCTCCCTCGACGAGATGCTGGAGGCGTTGCAATCGGCTGAACCGGCGGAGGCGACCCGCCTGACGCGCGAGATTGAGCGTTTGTGGGAGCTTTCGGGCTCAACCACCGTCGATCTGCTGCTGCGCCGGGGTCGCGAGGCAATGGAGGAAGAAGACCTTGAGACGGCGATCGATCACCTGACCGCCGTCACCGACCATGCGCCGGATTTCGCCGAAGGCTGGCACGCCCGTGCCACCGCCTACTACATGAAAGACCTCTACGGTCCCGCCCTCGACGATCTGCAAAAGGCGCTGACACTGAACCCGCAGAACTACAACGCCATGTTCGGCCTTGGCGTGATGCTGCAGGAGTTCGGGGATTACGTTCGCGCCGAAGAGGCGTTTCTGGAGGTGCTGGCCTTGCATCCGCACCACGAAAACGCCACCACTGCGCTGGACCAGCTCAAGCGTCGCGGGATCGGCCGCGAGCTCTGATCGTTAAGGGGAAGAGCCCATGTTAGACGGGCGGGTGGTGGCCGTACTCGGCCCCACCAATACGGGCAAGACCACCTATGCCATCGAACGGATGCTGGGCCATCGCACGGGCGTGATGGGCCTGCCGCTGCGCCTGCTCGCGCGCGAGGTCTATGATCGCATTGTCGCACTGCGCGGCCCGTCGGTTGTGGCGCTCGTCACGGGCGAGGAACGGATCGTGCCGCCCCGCACGCAATACTGGGTGTGCACGGTCGAGGCGATGCCCGACGGGATGGGCTGCGATTTCCTGGCGGTGGACGAAATCCAGCTGTGTGCCGATCCTGAGCGCGGCCATGTGTTCACCGACCGCCTGCTGCGCGCCCGCGGTCTGCACGAGACGCTGTTTCTGGGCGCCGACACCATGCGTGGCCCGATCTCGGCACTTGTGCCGGAGGCGCAGTTCATGCGCCGCGAGCGGATGAGCCAATTGGTTCATTCAGGTCAGAAAAAGATAAGCCGGATGCGCCCGCGCAGCGCAATCGTCGGCTTTTCGGTTGATAATGTCTATGCCATCGCCGAGCTGATCCGCCGCCAAAAGGGCGGGGCTGCTGTGGTCATGGGCGCTTTGTCCCCCCGTACGCGCAACGCGCAGGTGGAGATGTACCAGAACGGCGAGGTGGATTTTCTGGTGGCCACCGATGCCATCGGGATGGGCCTCAACCTCGACATTGATCACGTCGCGTTTTCGTCGCTGAGCAAGTTCGACGGACGGCGCATGCGCCCGCTTGCCCCTAACGAGCTAGCCCAGATCGCAGGCCGTGCCGGGCGCGGCCAAAAGGACGGCACATTCGGTGTCACCGGCGATGTGCGCCCGCTCGACGATGGCGTGGCGCAGGCGATCATGGATCACCGCTTTACCCCGCTCAAGAAACTACAATGGCGCAACAGCGACCTGCGCTTTGGCACCATCGACGCGCTGATCACCTCGCTCGAGGCCGCCCCCCCGCGCGCGGAACTGGTGCGCGCCCGCGAGGCCGATGACGTCATGGCGCTCAAGGCGCTGGCCGACAGCGCCGAGGTGACGGCACGCTGCACCGACGGGCCATCGGTCCGGCTGCTCTGGGATGTGTGCCGCGTGCCGGATTTCCGCGGCATCAGCCATGCCGAACACAGCGCGCTGCTGGATGTGATTTTCCGCTACCTGCACGAACGCGGTACGATCCCCAACGACTGGATGGCGCGCCAGATCAATCGAATTGACCGCAGCGATGGCGGCATTGACGCAATCTCGAAACGTTTGGCGTTTATCCGCACGTGGACATATGTCGCGCAGCGCAATGGCTGGGTCGACGACGAAAGCCATTGGCGGGACGCGACCCGCCATGTAGAAGACCGCTTGTCAGACGCGTTACACGCGAAACTGACGCAACGATTTGTGGACCGGCGCACATCCGTGTTGCTGCGCCGGCTGGGCCAAAAGGAGGCCATGGTGGCCGAAGTAAACGATGCAGGTGAAGTGACGGTCGAGGGCGAGTTTGTCGGCCGTCTCGATGGGTTCCGGTTCAGCCAGGACAAGGGCGCGGACGCGGCCGAGGCCAAGACGATCAAGTCTGCGGCCCTACAGGCGCTCGCCCCGCATTTCCACCTGCGCGCCGACCGGTTCTATAACGCGCCGGATACCGAGATCGACTTTACCGAACAGGGCGGCCTGATGTGGGGCACGTCCGCGGTGGGCAAGCTGGTGGCCGGGTCCGAGCCGCTGCGCCCCATGGTTGAGGTGTTTGTGGACGATGTGGCAGGCCCCGAGGTCGCCCAAAAGGTTCAGCGTCGCTTGCAGCATTTCATCGACCGCAAGGTCGCGGCCCTGTTCGAGCCGCTGCTGGGCCTGCAAAAGGACGAGGCGCTGACCGGGTTGGCCAAAGGCTTTGCCTTTCAGATGGTCGAGGGTCTGGGCGTGCTGCCCCGCGCGACCGTGGCCGATGACGTCAAGGCGCTGGATCAGGATGCGCGCGGCGCGCTGCGCAAGCACGGTATCCGGTTCGGGCAATTCACGATCTTCATGCCGCTCCTGCTGAAACCCGCGCCGACGCGGCTGCGGCTGGTGCTGTGGTCGCTGGCCCAGGGCCTCGACACGTTCCCCGAATCGCCGCCCCCCGGGCTGGTGACGATCCCGGCGATGATGGATACGGCGCGCGGGGCCGACACGATGGCCGGCTATCGCAACGCGGGTGAACGTGCGATCCGGATCGACATGCTCGAACGCCTCGCCGACATGCTGCGGGCCGAGGATTCGCGCGGCGGCTTCGAGGCCAAGGCCGACATGCTGTCGATCACTGGCATGACGCTGGAACAGTTCGCAGGCCTGATGGAAGGGCTGGGCTACAAGGCCGAAAAGGGCGAGCGCGAGAAGGTCAAGCCGGTCGATGCCGTCGTCGACGCCAAGCCCGAGGCCGACACGCCCGTCATGGACGCAGGCGACACCGCCCCGGCCACGGCAGCGCCCGGCACGCCCACCCCGGCGGATGTGCCGGAGGGCACCGCCGACATCGTGGACGCGGGCCAGGCGCCCATCATCGAAGAGGCGGCGCAATCCCCAGAGGTACCCGCCGAAATACCGGAAACCTCCGAGACCGAAATCGCCCCTGGCACCGCACCGGACGCTGCGGAAACCGAGATCGAGATGGAGGTGTTCTATACCTTCACCTGGGCCCGCGCCGCTGGCGGCAACCGCAGGCCGCAAGGCAAGCCGCGCGGCAAGGGCGCGCCGCAGGGCGGCAAGCCACGTGGCAAGGGCAAACCGCAGGGCAAGAAGGGCGGCGGCGACAAACCGCAAAACTTCTCGTCCCGCCCGCCCAAGAAAGAAAAGCAGATCGACCCCGACAACCCCTTTGCCGCGGCACTGATGGGGTTGAAGGACGGCAAATAGGTGGCCGAGAGCGCGGAAAAACTCCGTCTCGACAAATGGCTGTGGTTTGCGCGGTTCTTCAAGACGCGGACGCTGGCGGCCAATCGGGTCGCCGCCGGTGACATCCGGGTCAACGGCACACGGGTCACCAAACGCGCCTGCACCATCGCACCCGGGGACGTCCTGACCTTTGCCATTGGTGATCATATCCGCGTGATCGAGGTCGCCGCTCTTGGCACCCGGCGCGGTCCTGCGCCGGAGGCGCAAACGCTCTATACCGACCGTTCGCCGGCCCGTCCGGCCCGCGAAACGCCCGTTTCGGAAAACCCCGGATACGAGGGAAAAGGACGCCCCACGAAAAAGGAGCGGCGACAGGCGGACCTTTCGCGCACCCGCCATCTTGAATGACTGCGTCCGCTGGTTTAGCTAACCCTCTGACACATCCGAGGATCCCGCCCGCATGACATATATCGTCAACGACAGCTGCATCGCCTGCAAGTACACCGACTGTGTCGAAGTGTGCCCGGTGGACTGCTTTTATGAAGGCGAGAACATGCTGGTCATCCATCCGGACGAATGCATCGACTGCGGTGTCTGCGAGCCGGAATGTCCTGCCGACGCGATCCGTCCGGATACCGAGCCGGACATGGAAAAATGGGTCGAGTTCAACCGCAAATACTCCGAAATGTGGCCGGTCATCATCACCAAGAAGGACCCGCTGCCCACCGCCGACGAGATGGACGGCAAACCGGGCAAGATGGACCTGTTTTCTGAAAAACCGGGCGAGGGCGGGTGAAATTCCCGAATCGCTTCGCGGAGCGGGACGTCGGCGCGTTGCGCGAAAAACGCGGTGTAACCGCTGGAATTCCCTGAATTTCCCACAAACTACCCTCGCGTCAACTTTCGGCGGGGCGTTTTTTATGATATGGTCTGTCTCATAACTGACATATGGACACTGCCAGTAGACCGGCCTTGCACGGCCGCTTTGCAAACCGAAATGACCGCTAACCGCACCTAGACGTGGCAATGCTTGCCCCGCCTGATGCGGTTTTGACTGTCTCGAATGGCGATCATGTTCCGGCTGTCATGCAAGAGGATCAAGAATGACAAAAACCAAAAAGCTCGACTTTCGCCCCAACGAATTCGTGGTCTACCCCGCACACGGCGTGGGCCAGATCGTCTCCATCGAAAGCCAGGAAGTGGCCGGCATCTCGCTTGAGCTGTTTGTGATCTCGTTCGAAAAGGACAAGATGACGCTGCGCGTGCCCACCAACAAGGCGACGGAGATCGGAATGCGCGCCCTGTCGAGCCCGGATGTCATTGCCCACGCGATGAAGACGCTCAAGGGCAAGGCTAAGGTCAAGCGGGCCATGTGGTCGCGCCGGGCGCAGGAATACGAGCAAAAGATCAACTCGGGTGACCTGATCGCCATTGCGGAGGTCGTGCGCGACCTGCACCGCACCGACGATCAGCGCGAGCAAAGCTATTCCGAGCGGCAGCTTTATGAGGCCGCACTCGAGCGATTGACGCGCGAAGTGGCCGCCGTGTCCGGTGGGGACGAGACCGCCGCCGCTCAGGAAGTCGGCGACGTGCTGATGAGCCGCGCCGCCTGATCATTTGCCAAAATGTGTGATTGCCGCGTCCGGGTGCCGGGCGCGGCTTTTTCATGCGCGGCTTACAGCGCGATGAAGGTGATCAGCACCGCGATCTCCACCATGATCTGCGTCGCGCCGAGGATATCACCGGTCTGCCCACCGATCTTGGCCCGCGCCAGCAAAGCCATCAGCAGTGCCGCGCCTGTGCCCACCAGCAGCGCAACAACTGCACCGCCGCCGGTCAGGCCAATCCCAATCAACGCAGCCAGCCCCAAGGCGATTGCCACAGGCCCCATGCCGGGGCGTCCGACCGACCGCGACAACCCATCGGTACGCGCATGGGGCAGGGCGGCCATCAGTGCCGGCATCGCCGCCCGCGACAGAACGAGGGCCGCAACCAGTTCGGCCACGCTCACCTCCGCATAGCCCAGCCAGCGCAGGCCGGTGCTGAGCACCAGTGCCAGAACGCCATAGGTGCCGATCCGGCTGTCCTTCATAATATCGAGCCTGCGTGCGGGCGTCTGCCCGCCCCACAGCCCGTCGCCCGTGTCCGCCAACCCGTCTTCGTGCATCGCACCTGTGAGCATCACCAGCGCTGCCAGCACCAGACCCGCCGCCAGCATCGCAGGCAAACCCAATCCGCTCAGCACGAGGCTTAAGACGGCGACGATCCCGCCCAGCACCAGACCGACCAGCGGATAGGCCCACACGGCCCGCGCGCCGTGCGCAAAGGCGTGGTCGGGCAGGGGCGGCAGCGGCAACCGGGTGAGCAGCACAAAAGCCGCAGGCACGTCCCAGAGCCAGATGTCGGATTTGTTGTCGGCCATGTCCCTTAATCGCCTTGCGGGTCGGTCCGCTTTGGGTAAAGAGCAGGACACCCCGAGGCAAGAGGTTCTGATCCATGTCCTTTGAAACGCTTGACGAATTGCGCGCCCTGCTGGGCGAGATGCCCGGCCCGGATGCCGCAGCCTTGGCCGGTGCGGCGGAGCGCAACGGACAGCTGACCAAGCCGCCCGGCGCACTGGGGCGGCTCGAGGATCTGGCGCGATGGTATGCCGGTTGGCGCGGCACCGCGCGCCCCGTACTGGAGGCGCCGCAGGTGATCGTCTTTGCCGGCAATCACGGCGTGGCCGCGCGCGGCGTGTCCGCCTTTCCGCCCGAGGTCACGGTGCAGATGGTTGCGAATTTCGCTGCTGGCGGGGCTGCGATCAACCAGTTGGCAAAAGCCTTTGGCGCGCGCATGGACGTGGTTCCACTGGAACTGGACCGACCCACGGATGACTTCACCACTGGTCCCGCGATGTCCGAGGTTGACGTGGTCGCCGCCCTGCGCGCTGGCTGGGACGCGGTGGATCCCGCATCTGACCTGCTGGTGGTCGGCGAGATGGGGATCGGCAACACGACGTCAGCCTCGGCCATCGCCGCGCGACTCTTTGGCGGCGACGCGGCGGACTGGACCGGGCGCGGCACCGGTGTCGAGGGTGAGGCGCTGGCGGCCAAGACGGCCGTTGTTGCACAAGCGCTCGCCACGCATGCCGATCCCGGGGACGGGCTGGACGTGCTGCGCTGTCTGGGTGGGCGTGAGCTGGCGGGCATGGCGGGTGCCATTGTGCGGGCGCGCAGCCTGTCGGTCCCTGTCATCCTCGACGGTTTCATCTGCACGGCCGCAGCAGCCACGCTGGCCAAAACGCGCGCTGGCGCGCTCGATCACTGTGTCGCTGGGCACCTGAGTGCCGAGGGCGCGCATGGCCGGATGCTCGAGGCGCTGGACAAGCAACCGCTGCTGTCGCTGGGCCTGCGGCTGGGCGAGGGGTCAGGGGCGGCGCTTGCAATCGGCGTGCTCAAGGGGGCCATCGCGTGCCATTCCGGTATGGCGACCTTTGCCGAGGCAGGCGTGGCCGACGGTTGAGCCGCGGGTAAGATTTTTCGTCGAAAAATCTGCGCACCCCCACCGCGCTAGGCGCGTTTGGGCTCTTCGGCGCGGGCGGCGAGATTGAATTCCAGCTCTTTTTCCAGCGCCTTGGCACGCGCCACATAGGCCTCGTTCTTGTAGGCCGGCACATCGGGGTCCCACAGTTCCGCCAATTGGCGCACGGCATCCCGGTCATGCTGGTAGAATACGCGTTCGGCGCCTGCGGCCTCGTAATCGCTCAGCCCCAACCGCTCCAGCGCGTAGCGCCCGGCGCGGAGCGAGCTGTCGAACATCTCGCGGATGATGTCATTGGCCCCCGCTTGATAGAGCCGGAACACATGGGTCCGGTCATAGGCGCGGGCGATGATGTGCAGATCGGGCCGCGCCTTGCGCGCATAAGCCACCAGCCGTGTGGCAGCGTCGCGATCATCAAGCGCCACCACCAGGATCGATGCCGTCTCCAGCCCTGCGGCGTGCAGGATATCGGGTCGCGTCGGGTCGCCCAGAAACCCCTTGAAGCCAAAGCGCCGCATCAGCGCAATCGTCTCCATATTGTGGTCCAGCACCACCGTGTTGAAGCCCGAGGCCTGCACCAGCCGGTTCACGATCTGCCCGAACCGGCCAATGCCCGCGATGATCACCGGGCCCTGTTCGTCGATCTCATCCGCCTCATGTTCGGGGTCCACGTCCTCCATCCGGTGATTGATCATTTCGTAAAGGATAAAGAGCAGCGGCGTGATCAGCATCGTCAGTGCCACCACCAGCAGCAGCGTCTCGCCCACCGACTGCGGGATCACGTCCTGGCCCACGGAAAACGCGACCAGCACAAAGCCGAACTCGCCCGCCTGCGCCAGCCCCAGCGTGAACAGCCAGCGGTCCCGACCCCTGATCTGGAACGCCAGGGCGAGGCCATATAGCACCATGCCCTTGACCACGATCACGAGGATCGCCATCGACATCAGCGCCGGCCAATCCTCAAAGAACCGCACGAAGTTGATCCCGGCCCCGACGGTGATAAAGAACAGGCCTAGCAACAGGCCCTTGAACGGCTCAAGGTCCGATTCCAGCTCGTGCCGGAACTCGGAACTCGCCAGCACCACACCGGCGATGAACGCCCCCAGCGCGGGTGACAGGCCCACCAGCATCATCAGGAACGAGATCGACACCACGATCAGCAGTGCCAGCGCCGTATACATCTCGCGCAGGCGCGCGGCGTGGATGAAGCGGAACACCGGCCGGGTCAGAAAGATGCCCGCAAGGATCACCGCCGCCACCGCCGCGATGGTGACCAGCGTCACACCCCAGGCGGGCAGGCCGTCGACGAGGCTCATGTCCATGCCGTGGCCCCCGCCATGCCCGTCGCCGTGGCCGTCCCCGTCACGGGTGATCGACCCGTCCGGGTTGATCTGCATGGGCAGCGATATCGCCAGCAGGGGCAGCAGAGCCAGGATCGGGATCACCGCGATATCCTGCGTCAGCAGGACCGAAAACACCGACCGCCCGCCGCTGGTCTGCATCAGCCCCTTTTCCGACAGGGTCTGCAGCACGATCGCCGTGGACGACAGTGCCAGGGTCAGGCCAATGGCCAGCGCGATGCTCCACGGTTGGTCATACGCGATTGCAATGCCCATCAGCGCCAGCGCCGACAGCACGATCTGCAAGCCCCCCAGTCCCAGCAACTTGTGCCGCATGTCCCACAGCGCACGAGGCTCCAGCTCCAGCCCGATCAGGAACAGCATCATGACAACGCCAAATTCGGCAAAGTGCTGCAAATCCTCCGTCTCGGCCCCGACCAGCCCCAGAACGGGCCCGATGATGATGCCCGCCGCCAGATATCCCAGCACAGAGCCGAGCCCCAGCCGCGCCGCGATGGGCACCGCAATGACGGCGGCGGCGAGGTAGATCGAGGCCTGGTAGAGGAAGCCTTCCATGGGTGTCTCCCGGAGGGGTCAGGTGGGCAGGGGGCCGTCCTGTTTCAGTTGGTCCATTACAATCTGGCTGTGCACCTTTGCAACCGCAGGATGGGTCAGCAGGACCTCGTGGATAAGGACATTCAGCGCGGGCAAGTCGGTGCAGTATACACGCAGCAAATAGTCCGCGTCCCCCGTCATGGTCCATGCGCTGGTGATTTCGGGCCGTGCGTGCACCAGTTTGGCGAAACTTGCGGCGTGTTCGGCCCCGTGAATGCCCAGATGCACCTGGACAAAGCCCTGAACGCTCAGCCCGAGCCGAGTGGCGTCCAGTCGGGCGCGGTAGCCCTGGATGTACCCTTCGGTCTCGAGCCGTTGCCGCCGCCGCCCGATCTGGCTGGCCGACAGGTGCAACATATCGCTCAGGTCCTGTGCGGTGGCCTGGGCATTGGCCTGCAGCGCGGTCAGCAGCCGTATGTCGGTGGAATCAAGCATATGCGTGTGTCTTGCGTGTTTGGGCCGTTGGATGCGCGAGGGTCGCGTGCAACATCGGTCACAGTCAAGTGTTTGCGCACACATCGCGCGCCATCTGCCCCATATTTGCACAAAGCACCCGCACAGCCAGGAGCACGCAAATGGGCCCGTTCCCGCACAACGCACCAAAATCGACCATCACCGCAGAGAACCCCGCCGGCACCGACGGATTCGAGTTCGTCGAATTCGCCAGCCCTGACCCCGAAGAGCTGCGCACCGTGTTCCGGCGCATGGGCTATGCGCTGGTCGCACGCCACAAGGTGATGGAGATCGAGCTTTGGCAGCAGGGCGATATCACCTACGTGCTCAACGCCGATCCGGACAGTTTCGCCGCACGCTTTGTGCATGACCACGGGCCCTGCGCGCCCTCGATGGGCTGGCGTGTGGTGGATGCGCAGCAGGCGTTTGACCATGCCGTGGCCCTTGGGGCGAAACCGTACGAGGGTGGCGGCAAGGTGCTGGACGTGCCTGCGATCTACGGGATCGGGGGCAGCCTGATCTATTTCGTGGACCAGTACTATGACACCTCGCCCTACAATGACGCATATGAGTGGCTGGCGCCGTCCAAGCCGCGTGGCGTCGGGTTCTTCTACCTCGATCACCTGACGCACAACGTGCACAAGGGGAACATGGACACGTGGTTCCGGTTCTATGGCGACCTGTTCAACTTCAGGGAAATCCGGTTCTTTGATATCGAAGGCAGGTTTTCCGGGTTGTTCAGCCGCGCGCTGACCTCGCCCTGCGGGCGCATCCGCATCCCGATCAACGAGGACCGGGGCGAGACGGGGCAGATCGTCGCCTACCTCAAGAAGTACAATGGCGAGGGCATCCAGCACATCGCGGTGGGCTCGGATGACATTTACGAGAGCACGGATGCGATTGCGGAAAACGGGCTGAAATTCATGCCTGGCCCGCCGGATACCTATTACGATCTGTCCAAAACGCGCGTAGCGGGGCATGAGGAGCCGATCGAGCGCATGAAACGGCACGGCATCCTGATCGACGGCGAAGGGGTCGTGGACGGGGGCGAGACCAGGATCCTGTTGCAGATATTTTCCAAGACCGTGATCGGGCCGATCTTTTTCGAGTTCATCCAGCGCAAGGGTGATGACGGCTTTGGCGAGGGGAACTTCAAAGCGCTGTTCGAGTCAATTGAGCAAGAGCAGATCAACGCGGGCGAACTGGCCGCCGAGTAGCCGGTTTCCGACACGGAAAACCGGTTGGATTTCGTCACGAAATCGGGGTTGCACTGCCGGATGCGCGTTGCGCGCCTAGCCGCTGGGCATCTTGAGAACCAGGTTGCGCCCGCCCTTCTGGTAGCGCAATTCGCTGTCGCCGATGGCGGACACGCGCCCGCCGTCGAACCGGTCGCCCACCTGCACCTTCTGATAGCGCCCGCTGGACAGCCGCACCAGCGCACGGCGGTCTGACGGGGTGCCATAGACACCGATCAGGTTCACGCGCCGCAGGTTGATCGCGTTGCGCACCGTCGCCTCGCGGGTGACTGAGGCCGATGACGGGATCGACGGCGTGACCGCACGCGGCGCGACGCTTGCCACCCGTGTGCCGCTGGTGTCGGCAGTCGAGCCGCGGTTTTGCTGGCGCTGCGTGCGTGCGACGATCCGGTCGAAATTGCGCGGCCGCACGGCCGGGCGCCGCATCGGTTCCACGGGCGGCAGGACGGCTTCGGTCAGGGCCTCTTCGATGGCCTCGTTCGGCACCGCTTCGGGCGCTGGGTTTTCCGCGAGGTCCTGCGGGGCAGGCGGGCGCAGGCGGGGCCTGTAGGTCGCCAGTTCGGTCCGCAACAGCCCGCCCAGCGTGGCGCGTTCGTTCTGTTCGACCAGATCGCCGGGCCGCGCCTGGGGGCGCACGCCCGCCAGCAGGCTTTGCCGGTCCGCAGTGGTCGGGTCTTCGGCAAAACGCGTCGGCGTTCGTGGCGGCACCAGCGGCGGCGGGCCCAGAAAGACGGTGTAGCCATCCGGGCTCAGCGTGCCCTCCGGCGTCGGGATGAGAAAGCCGTCATCGTCCCGCGCGAAATTCGTGCCAGGTGCGGCGGGGTTGGCAACCTCCGGCAGGGGATCGTCGGTTTGCAGCGTTTCGGCGCGGGGCAGGGCGACGGCATCCAGCGCCGGGCTGACCGGGTCGATACTGGTGAGGTAAAAATCCTCCAGCGGGATCAGCGGCGGCGCATTCGGCACCTCGGGCGCCTTGGGCCAGATGCCGGTCACGGCATAGCGCGCCTCAAGTGCGGCGGCGTCCAGTTCCTCGGGCTGTTGCGGTGTGGGCGACGGGTCGCGCAGCGCATCCAGTACGGCTGCATCCTCTTCGGACAGCCCGTCTGCCAGCTCTTCGTTCAGGGAGGCGACGGCCACGCCATCATCGGCCCCGGGCGCAGGATCGGTCCGCGTCGTGGCGCCGACATCTTCGGCCAGTGCGGCCTCCGCATCGTCGGGCAGGGTCGAGGCCAGCGTGCGGTCGCGCTGGAACAGGCTTACGATGCGCTCCTCCAGATAGACCGAGGCCAGTGCTGCCACGCCCGCCAGGCACACAATCAGGACCGCCGTCAGGATCAGGCCCAGGAACCTTGGCCGCCCACCGCTCCCACCGTCGCGCGCGCCAAAGATCGTCATGCGCTGCGCTTCGGCGTGCACGGCGGCCCCGGCGGGCACCGGTTGCGGTGCGGCGCTGCGGCGCGACAGGAAGCCACCGGGGCGCGCCGGCTTGTCGGCAGTGCTGCGCGAGGCAAAGACAGGCTCCGCCCGCAGGCTGTCGGCAGCAGCGGCGGGCGGTGTCAGAGGCGCCTGGCCCGGTGTGTGCACACCCGATCTGGGCGGTATGGTCAGGCCCGTGGGCGTCCTGGTGACGCCGCCAAGCGCGGCAGGCGGCGGCGGTGTGCTACGGCGGCTGGCAAAGCCGAGCAATGCGCTGTCGGCCTCTTCATCCTCAGGCTCAGCGACTGGCGGCACGTCATCCGGATCTTCCGCTACGGGGCCGAAGCGGAGCGGCGGGTCAGCAGGGGCTGGTGCGTCTGGGGCAGGCTCCGGCTCCTCTTCGACCACAACGTTAAACGCTGGCTGATCTGCGACCTCCTCGGGCGCGGTGTCTTCAATCGGGTTTTCCACATCGCCAATGATGACCACACGCACGCCATCGGCCTCGACGCTCTCGCCCTCGCCGAGGATGGCGCGCGCGTGCGCCGCCTCGCCAAACCACGGCGCGCCGAGAAACTCCTGATCCTTCGGCGCCGCTACAAAGCAGACGGGGTGAAAGGCATGCTCGCTTGCAAACGCCTCGGCCTCGGCCAAGGTTTCGCGGGCTACGGCGGCGACATGCGTCACCGAACCGTCCGGGCAAATGTCGAAGACCAGCGCACCGACCGCATAGGGCGTCGCCCCGTCCAGCGCGGCCAGCGCCGCAGCACGCCGGGCGTCCGCGTCCACATTGCCGGTGTCGATGCTCAGGTATTTGATCTGGTCGTCGGGAATGATCAGCGTGGTGCGCAGGGGGCCTTCATCCAGCCCCTCCGCCGCGCTGCGCAGCGTGGTCAGATCGCCTGTGAGGTCCGCGCTTGTGACCGGAACCTCGCCCACGCGTCGCCAGCCGCCCGCCGCGCGGTGCAGCAACCGGATCCCTTCAAAGGATAGCGAAAGCGCAAAATTCGGTTTCATCACCGGGACTTGTCAGCTTCTCTTGATCCACGGCGCAAGGCACCGTCTGTGGACAAGATAGTCCAGTATAGGCGTTAAGAAAAGCAAAAGGCCGACCATCGGCAAGGACCGGTCACAGCCCGGGCGCGCGGCAATCACGCGCCCGGAGCCATGGGTCAGCTGACCGCTTTGGACAGCGCCTGATCAAGGTCGGCGATCAGATCATCGGCATCCTCGATCCCGATGGACACGCGCACAACCTCTGGTGCGGCCCCTGCCGCGCGCTGCTGTTCAGCCGTCAGCTGCCGGTGCGTGGTGGAGGCGGAGTGGATGATGAGCGACCGCGCGTCGCCCAGATTGGCCACGTGGCTGAAAATCTCCAGAGCGTTGACCAGCTTGACGCACGCGTCATAGCCGCCCTTGACCGCAAAGGTGAACAGACCCCCGGCACCGCGCGGGCAGATCGTCTTGACGCGCTTGAAATAGGGCGAGGATTTGAGGCCAGCGTAGGTCACATAGTCGACGCGGTCGTCCTTCTCCAGCCAGGCGGCGAGCTTCATCGCGTTTTCCACGTGGCGGTCCATACGCAGGCTCAGCGTTTCGATGCCCATCAGCGTGTAATGTGCGGCTTGCGGGTTCATCGTCATGCCGAGGTCACGCAGGCCGATGGCGATGCCATGAAAGGTAAAGGCGAGCGGCCCGAACGTCTCGTGGAACTTGAGCCCGTGGTAGGCGGGCTCCGGCGCGCTGAGGGACGGGAACTTGTCATTGGCGGACCAGTCGAACTTGCCCGAATCCACCACGCAACCGCCTGTGACGGTGCCGTTGCCGGTCAGGTATTTGGTGGTCGAATGCACCACGAGGGTCGCGCCGTGTTCGATGGGGCGGCAGAGATACGGCGTGGCCGAGGTGTTGTCGACGATCAGTGGGATCTCGGCTGCATCCGCTATAGCGGAAATTGCGTCAAGATCTGTGATATAGCCGCCGGGGTTCGCAATCGCCTCGCAGAAAATGGCCCGCGTGTTGTCGTCAATCGCGGCCTTGACCGCGTCCAGATCGTCAAAGTCGACGAATGTCGCCTCCCAGCCAAAGCGTTTGATGGTCTGGCTGAACTGCGTGACCGTGCCGCCATACAGGCGTGTGGAGACAACGATGTTGAGCCCCGGTGCCATGAGCGGAAACAGCGCCATCAGTTGGGCCGCGTGCCCCGAAGAGCAGCAGACAGCACCCACGCCACCTTCGAGCGTGGCGATGCGTTCCTGCAGCACGGCCACGGTCGGGTTGGTCAGGCGCGAATAGATGTAGCCGACCTCTTGCAGGTTAAAGAGGGCTGCCGCGTGTTCGGCGTCGCGGAACACGAATGCGGTCGACTGATAGATCGGCGTCTGCCGGGCCCCCGTGGCCGGGTCGGGCCGGGCACCGGCGTGGATTTGCAGCGTGTCGAAGCCGTAGAGCGGGCCATCGGTCATGGAAATGTCCTTTGCAGTCCTGAATTGCGCGTTGGCCAGTACCTACGGCAAAGGCGACAGGGGCGGCAAGGGCAGGCGTGATGGGGTCAGGCGATGGCGCTCATCGGCATCGTGGCGAGCGCATCGGGAAAGGCCGTCACGGTGTAATCGATCATCTCGACCCTTGGGTAGAGATCCCCTTCGGCCTGATGCGTCACATAGCGCACCTGATTGGTGCGCAGGCAGCGCCCGTCTGCATCCAGATGATCCCATTCGACCCACAGCGTGGATGAGCCGCGCACAGGCACACCTTCGGCGACGATGCGCGGACGCAGCTTGACCGTCCCGATTGACAGCGCTGCCTCGCGATAGAGCAGCAACGCCTCGCCCAGGGTATCCGCGCTGCCAAAGACCTGCAGATCGCCTTGGAGGTAAACCGGTTGCGGATACGCGAACCAGCCGGTGACGTAATCGATGCGGCCTTGCAGGAATGCGTCGGCCAAACAGCTGAGAATACGGGAGCTTGAGACTTTCATGAGTGCCTCACTACAGGATAAGGAGCTTTACGTAGTATGCCGCTCACGTAACCCTGAACTTTGCGCGCGCAAAGTCTTTTTTCGACCCGTTTTCGGTTGGAACCGCCCCGCGTCCCGAATTGACGCAACGTCGCTTGGTCAACGCATCCAGAAGCCGTTGGATTTGATGCGATTTCGTATCGCCTGCTCGCGCCGGGGCATGTCGTTCTGATCGAACAGTGCGCGTACCTTGTCGCCGCGTTTCTGGTAGACCATGCGCTTGATCGGCTCATAGGCTTTGAGCACTTTCTTGATCTTGTTGGGGGCTGCGATTTCCTCGAGCGTGGCGATGACCGCCTCACTTTCGCGCGCGTATAGAAGCGGGAACAGGCGGTAGTGACAGCTGTGCGTGCCGTCCAGCATCCCGTGCACAGCGCTGTCACGACCACCTCCCAGCGCGTGGATCACGAGGGGCAGCGCGACCTGATCCAGCCACGGGTCCAGCGACTGACATACCAGTGCGCGCGGCGGGTCATCGCGGATGGCCAGCGCATAGTCGAGAAACAGCTGACCAAAGGCGTGCGGGCACGGGCCAAAGAAATACCCGGCGTTGAAGTAGAGGTACCGGCCCCAGTATTCATCCGGTTCCTTCGGGTCGATGCTGCTGGCGAAATCCAGCCCGAACTTGTCATAAAGCGACGCCCAGATTTCGGTGTAGCCGGGGCCATAAAGTTCGATCTGCGGCCACGTGCCTGTCCGGCGCATCGAGGCCGAGGGGCGGTCAAAGTCAAACGGCAACGTGCTGATCTCGTCGAGGATCAGCGTGTCGGTGTCGAAAAACAGGAACGGCTCGCCCTTGGGCAGGGCGGCCAGCATCTCGATCTTGTTGCCATAAGGGTAGTGCGACCCGAAATGCGGCGTATCGAAGGGGACGATCTCGGCCCCCAGATCGGCCAGCGTCTGGCGCACGTCCTCTTGCGCAATGCGGGGATCGCCGTCCCATGTGTCGCCCGGCTGCGGTTCCGCCACCAGCAGGCGGCCCTGAAACCCGGGGCTTTTGGCACGCAGGGAGGCGGCGAACAGGATCGCCTCGAACGACAGGCGTCCCTTTTGGCCGACAATGGCGATGTTGAAAGGGGCCGGTTGTGCTGCGGCTTTGCGTGGCATGATCCGCTCTTGTTCTTCTGCTCGAGTTTGCAGGCAGTATAGGCATGCGGCCCCGTCCGCAAAAGGGGGCAAAGCCGGACGGCACCCCCTATTCCGGCGGCCTTGTCGTCAGATCGTAGAGCTTTTGCAGGATCGTCAGCACGAGGAAGGCCCCGACAGCCCAGATCAGCAGCTCGAACGGGGCGAAATCCGTGCCGCGCAGCCACCGGCCCACGAGGCCGCCCTGTGGCCGCAGCGCCTCGACCCCGAAAAGCCCGTCGCGCGGCCAGAGCCGGTAGGTCCAGAACCGCGACACATAGTAGAGGACAACGGTGGCCAGTGCGGCGATCAGCAGCCAGAAAACCCGCTTCATGACCCGTCCTCCGTCGCGAGGCGGATGGTCTCGGGCTCGATCTCCCATACGAGGATGTCACCGCGTTTGGTGATGTTGCCTGCCGCGGTGATGAACTGTGCCACGTAATCATAGGCGTCGCGGGGCAGGCGGGTGCCTTCGGGGCCGGTGATCAGCAGGAATTCGGACCCCAACACCGGCTGGGTGGAGACAAAGATGGGCGGCACATCGCCCAGCAGGCACAGGTTGGCGCAGGCCTTGTGCGCCAGCCCGCGACCGGGCCGCATGGCCCCAGCGAGGCATTTGCCATCGCAGATCTCGCCGGTCAGTTGCCAGCGGCCCTGCGGCGTGGACGGGATATCGGGCACGTCACCTTCGGCGGCTTGCAGGCCGTTGCGGCCCCCGCGCAGCTGCAACATGAACAGATCGCCCCGTTCCAGCATGACGCCGGACACCTGCGCCAGTTGCCCGTTCAGCGGCATGGCGCGGCCATCAACGCCGGATTTGCCGCCCGCCGTCATCATGAAGCTGTCGCCGACAGCGATGCGGTCGTTGCCTTCGGTCACGTGCAGGATGGGGTAGGGTGTCATTTCCACCACGCCGGTCACCGTCTGGCGGCCATAGTCACCGCGCACGGCGGCCGTCCCTGGGTCATCCTGTGCCGCGCCCATCAGGTAGCCCGTGCCGGCAAGCCCCCCGATCAGCAGCACCGCCACGACGATCAGGAAGCCGCGCATCGGGCCCGGGGCGGGCGCGTAGCCCACGAAAAACGGTTTGTCACTCATGCCGGGGCCTCCGATCCCTGGGGTGCGGCGCCCGGCAGCGTCAGCGGCTCCACATAGGTGCCGGGCGGGTTGGCGTCGGCATCCACCTCGACCGTGTCGCCGCTGAGGCGCAGATTGTAGGTCGGCACCTTTTCGGTGAACGGCGCGGGCGAGCGGCCCGAGCGGACGTCGTATTGAAACCCGTGCCAGGGGCAGGTGACGAGGCAATCGATGATCTTGCCCTCGCCCAGCGGCCCGTTCTGGTGCGCGCAGGCATTGGCGATGGCCGACAGCTGCCCCTCCATCAGGAACACCGCGACCCGGTCGCCATTGGGCAGCCGCGTGATCTTGGCAAACCCTTCGCGAAAGGCGGACGCGTTCGCCACTGCGACCCAGTCGCCCTTGGCCGCTGCCGCAGCCTCGCCGCGCTCTGCCCACCAGGCGGCGAGATGCAGCACGATCACCGCCCCCGCACCGCCCAGAAACAGCGCTGTGAACACGTGGTTTTGCTGGTCCTGCAGGATGCCAAGGCTGATATGCGCCGCGACCGAGAAATAGGAGGCGTAGATCAGGTAGTGCAGCCGTTTCCACACCGGAGGCGTCAGGAACTTGAGCCAGAAATCATGGCTGGTGGTGGCCAGGATCAGCAGGCAGATGAGGGAAAAGATGCCGAACACCTCGAACGGGAAGCCGGCCAGCTGCCCAAAGCTGGAATTGGCGTAGAGCAGGCCGACATATTTGTCGGAGCTGGAAAAGTTGAAGTACCAGTTGAGGATGTAGCCCGCATGGGTCAGCGCCACAAAGGCCGTCATCACCCCGAAGTGCCGCCGGTTGTAGAGCAGCGGCAGGAACCGCCGGTCCAGCCGGGCCAGCGGGCCGATGCACAGGATCACGGTCAGCATGACAAAGGCGCAGGCCCCAAAGGCGCGGGCGTTGTGGATCTGCGGGTTGATCGCGCGCTCGTGGTCCAGCACGTCGGGCGTGACATGCAGAAACACCCACAGGAATGCGGCCACACCGGCCAGCATGATGGCATCATAGAACCACTTGTTGGCGTTCCACTGGACGGGGATGTATTTGACGCTCATCCGTCGGTGCCCTCGCTCAGCTGCACCGGAACGGCGTCGGCGGGCCATGTCTGGCGCACCGACAGCCCGGCGATGACGATGGCGATAATCCCCGCGCTCATCGCGATGACGGCGAGGCCGTAGCTGGCGCGTACGGGCCGGTAACGCGCGGCCCAGGGGGCGGCTTGCGTCTCGATCCGCCACCAGCGCCACAGCACCAGCGGCCAGATCATCAGGACACCCGGAATGAGCAGCGGGCGAAAGATATACGCGCCGCGCGCATCCTCATCGATGCGGTCGATGCCAACGGTCAGAAAGGCAGCGGCGACCAGTGCGCCGATGATGCCCCATCCTTGCAGGGCCATGACAATGGCCTGTGCGATGTCCATGCGACACCTCTTTGTCTTTCCACGGTTTTATAGGGACGATCGTAACAAGCCCGGGACGCTGCGCAAAGGTCGAAACCGCGCCGGAAAGGCCGGTTTGGCAAATTGTGATCAGGTGCGCGGAAAATGGCGACGGCTCAACTTGTGGTGGGCCAGCCAAGGATGCGCGACAGCGGCGTGTCGCCGCCACGCAGGGCCGATTTTGACCGGGGTTTGCGGGTGATCAGCGGCATCGGCCAGAACCATGTCGACATGTACCGCCCGCCTGAGATGACAGAGCGCGTGCGGCCCTTGCGCGACACAAGCGGCATGGGCCAGAACAGCGTCGAACGCGCACCAGCCCGCCCCCTGGCGGTCCCGCGCGTGCGGCGCGGGCTGAGCAGCGGAATGCCCAACCCGTCCGAGACGCGACCGCCCTCGTAGCCGGACCGGTCGAGGCGGAGGGTCAGGAACAGCGGATGTTCGTCAAGGATGCTGGGCGCCTTTTCCGGTCTGTCGGCGCGGAAGTGGTCGTTGACCACATCGCCCACATCCACGGTGTCCAGCTTGGCCAGCAGGCTGCGCACGATGGTCGCCGCCGTCAGCGGGCGGTAGGTGGTGCGCACCACGAGCAGGGATTTCCCAGCGGTGATCGCGCCTGCATAGGCCTCCATCGCGCTGGGGTGCACTTCGGCGGCGGTCATGCGTTCCAGCGCGACATTGCCCTCAGACGGGCCGATGATGGTGATCGCGCGGCTGGGGATGCCGCGAAAGATGATGCGCTCGCGGGCATATGCGGCGGCTTGCTGGTCGTCGAATACGCGGGTGATGATCGTTGTCATTGTGCCTCTGCCGGGTTTGCGTACGCGGTTTGACCTTTGGGGGCTGTGCCGGGTGACGCGCGCCTGCGCAGGATCGGCCCCAGAACCACAAAGGCGACGGCCAACATTATAATCTCGATGGAGAAGACGGCAACATAAGGCATGGCGGATGTCGCATCTGTCCCGCTGGACCCGACCAGGATCAGGTCACGCAGCACGCCTGCGGAGGCGATGCCGATACCGGCTGCGGTGGCCTGCACCGCCCCCCATGCCCCCAGCGCCAGACCGACACGGTTTTCGGGCGCGTTGCGGATCACTGCCGTCAGCGTCGCGTGGCCAAAGAGGCCCGCGCCCAGCCCGGTGGCCAACGTGCCCAGCAGAAACAGGCCGGTGCCGGGCCCGGTCCCGATCATCTGCGCCGACGCGATGATGGCGGCAAAACCGGGCAGGCCGATGGCCGCCCCGATGCGCGCGAACCGCGCCGGATCAGCCCCCTGACCCAGCCAGCGCGAGGCGGCGGCAAAGCCCGCCAGCGTACCTGCCGCCAGCAGTGCCGTCAGCTTGGTCGTGCTGGCCACGGTCAGGCCGAGGACCTGTCCGCCATAGGGCTCCAGCAGCACATCGGCCATGCCAAAGCCAAAGGTGCCAAGGGCGATCACCACCAGCAACCGCCGTGTGCCCGGCACCTGAACGAGGCTGCACCACGCTTCGGCAAAGGCTTCGCGCGGCTGCACTTTCATCTGTGCGGCGCGGACGCGGTTGCGCGCCTCCTGCTTCCACATCGCAGTGAGGTTCAGCACCACCGTGACCACGGCGGCGCCCTGGATCACCTGGATCAGCCGGCCGGGCGTGTAGGTGGTCAGCAGCGCGCCAAAGACCAGCGCGCTGACCACCATGCCGACCAGCAGCATCACGTACATCAGCCCGACGACCTTGGGCTGGTCGGCGTCGTCCACCAGATCGGTGGCCAGCGCGAGGCCCACAGTCTGCACCATGTGCACGCCTGCGCCCACCAGCAGAAACGACAGCGCGGCGGATGAATAGCCGATCCAGCGCGGCGCATCGACAGCCTCGCCGTAGCCCGACAGCACCAGCAGCGCAAAGGGCATGATGGCAAAGCCGCCGAATTGATAAAGCGTGCCTTTCCAGATGTAGGGCGCGCGTCGCAGCCCGAGGGCAGAGACATGGGTGTCGGATTTGAACCCGATCAGCGCGCGCAGCGGCGCAAAGAGCAGGGGCAGCGCCAGCATGCCCGCCACAAGGCTCGCCGGCACCGACAGCTCGACGATCATCACGCGGTTCAGCGTGCCGGCCAGCAGCACCAGCGCCATGCCGACGGTCACCTGAAACAGCGACAGCCGCATCAGCTGGCGCAGCGGCACCGCGTCCGAGGCCACATCGGCAAAAGGCAGGTATTTCGGCCCCAGAGCCGCCAGTTTGTGTGTCGCTTGGGTGCGGAAATCAAACATGGTCAGGGTCGCAGGCAGGGGCAGGGACGGCGGCGCATGCGGGCCGCCAGACGCATACGGCCCGCAGGGGATGCCTGCGGGCCGTCATGACTTAGCGTGTGATCAGCGCCGCACCGGCATCGGCGCTGGCATGCTGTTCCGGCGGTGCCAGGATCGCCTTGACCGGCGTTCCGTCGGACATGATGATCGTCACCTCATTGGTGCCCGGCATCACATAGCCCGCCTTGGCTGTCTGGTTTTTCTGTTCCATCCGCAGCGCTGCCTCTTCGGCATCACCCGCGCCCAGCTCCTGACCGGAGAGGAAGTCCGACACCCAGGAGGTGTTGGTCAGCACGGCCACGTGCACGGCGAAGGACCCAACGGCCACAGCGCTCAGGAACAGTGGAACACCCACGGTCGGCTTCACGACGAGCCACATCTTTGCATTGTTCATGACGGGCCTCCTTTATCCGAGCCAGGGGGTGGAAACGGCAACCAGGATGTGCGCCAGCAGCGCGATTGCGCCAAACACACGAGTGCCGTCGATGAGGTAGCTGTGCACCTCTTCTGCTTCTTCAAGCGTCAACCCTGTGGGCCACACCTTGTCTTCATTATCCGCCACGTCGAATCCTCCGTAATAGGCGTGGACCAAGAACGAGAATTGCCGTCTCGCTTGGGCCCGTTGGAATTTTAGACGCACACTGTTCTGATGAAGGTGTCAGGAAAACTAGACAATTGCAAATGTAAATTTGGCTTTACGCCGATCAAATATGCACTATCGCGCACCGGTTTTGGGCACTTTAGCCCGCTTTTCGTGGGGGCTGTTGGCCTGCTTTCGAGGTGAGCTGCGGGTGTGTACCCGTTGATCCGGAATGGTTTTTACAGATTTGCGCTGATTTTTGCCCAAACGCCAGCGGATCGACTGCACGGGTGGGTCACCCTTGGGGCGCACCCGCCTTGGCGGGGTTCATATGCGGCACCTTTACGCCGTCCCCCAGCCCGAGAAAGGCGTTGAACGCCCCGTCGGCAAAGGCGTCCATGCTGCCGCAGCGGAATCTGTCATTGCTGTCAAAGAACGCCTCGACCCCGGCCTCATAGGCGGCTTTGGCGTGCAGAAACCCGTCTTTCGTCGCGTTGCCCGCGCACAGGTCCATCGCCAGCAGCGGATAGCCGTAGCGACCCGCGTTGAACGCGGCGACGAGTTTCCGCTCAAGCGTGTCGTGCGTTGCATCCGCGCCGACATCCGCATCCAACATCCCGGCAAAGGAGGCCCACCACGCCTCGGGCGCCCGCTTGATCAGCAGGAATTTCGCATCCGGGAACGTATGGGCGGCCTGTCGGTAATAGAGCGTCCCGCCAAACGGTGCGTCGCTGAACATGTCATAGCCCTGCGCGACCCGGTCAATGAGGTCGTAGTTCCCCATATGCGCGGCAAGCATGAGGAAGTTCGTCTTGTGATCACGCCAGTTGCCGTCGCACACAGCATGCCCGGCGTCCCGCATCATGGCACCAAAGGACGTTGTGCCCGATTTGGGCAGGCTGAGATTGAAAATGCGCATTGTACCCGTGTTCCCCCACGACGCTGCCAGCATCGTGCGCGGTTGCGTGCTCTGCAAGAGGGGAATGGTGGGCGACCCTGGAATCGAACCAGGCGTGCGTCTCCGCGAGGGAGTTACAGTCCCCTGCCACACCTTGCGGCCTGTCGCCCACTGCGCCAATAAGGGCGGACCCCGATCTGGCGTGAGCGCGTGATTACCGGGCGACCCCCAAGGGGTCAAGGGCGAAAATGGGCAAGGCAGGGCAGCATCACATGGCAACGAAAAAGCCCAAATGGGTCGTCGCAAAGGAGCAGGCGAAAAAGGCCGATGCGGCCCAGACCGTCTGGCTCTTTGGGCTGCATGCCGTGCGCGACGCGCTGATGAATCCGCGGCGGGAAAAGCTGCGGCTGATCGTGACCCTAAACGCGCTGGCCAAGCTGCAAGAGGCCGTCGACGAGGCCGGCATGACGCCGGAAATGGCCGATCCGCGCCGCTTTTCCGCGCCGCTGGATCCGGGGTCGGTGCATCAGGGCGCGGCGCTCGAGGTCAAGCCGCTGGACTGGGGCAGCCTCGATGATGTGGCCATCGGGGCAGAGCACCCGCGCCTGATCCTGCTGGACCGGGTGACTGACCCGCACAATGTGGGTGCTATCCTGCGCTCGGCCGAGGTGTTCGGGGCGTCGGCCGTGATCGGTACGCGCCACCATTCCGCGCCCGAGACGGGCGCGCTGGCCAAGACGGCGTCGGGCGCGCTTGAACGTCAGCCCTATCTGCGGGTGCGCAACCTCGCCGACGCAATCGTGTCGCTGCAAGGGATGGGCTATGTGGTGCTGGGCCTCGACGGCACTGCCGAGACCGGGTTGGAGGCGGCGCTGGCGGGCCGCCGGGACGGGCCGGTGGCGCTGGTGCTGGGCGCCGAGGGGCCGGGCCTGCGCGACAAGACCAAGGCGACCTGCGACATGCTGGTGCGGATCGACGCAGCGGGCGGTTTTGGCTCTCTCAACGTTTCAAATGCAGCTGCGGTCGCCCTATATGCCACCTCGAGGCGACCCGCAGGAGGCTGACATCGCGCATCCCACCAAAATTGCCACGTGCTGCTATTGCGGCACCCGTGCGGCACTTGTCCTGACGGGGCGTGACCGGCACGAACTGGCCTGTTCGAACTGCGGTGCGCCGCTGCATGACCTCAAGATGCTGCCCAAAAAGAAGAAGGGCGACCGCGAGCTGGTGCGACCCTCGCCGATGCGGGGCAGGCCGCAGGGCAAGCCCAAACCGAAAAAGCGCAAAAGCAAGATGCGCCGCTTTGCCGACATGTTCGAAGACGCGTTCGATATCATCGAAGATATTCTCGACTGAGGCCGCGGGCCTTAACTTTGCGTTCACAGATTTGCGAGAGGTTCTTTTTTGAGCGGTAGAACTGCCTATCTACTTCTCATGAACTGCAGGTTTGGAACACCTGCAGATACATTCACTGTCCCTCGTTCCGTACCTTGCGCCCCGCCATGATGGCCGGGGCGCTTTTTTCTGTGCGGCGTTTGCGGTAGCGGTGGGGAATGACCTATTCGGACGCCCATCTGCGCGACATCCTGACCCGCACCCGGTCGATTGCCGTGGTCGGTGTGTCGACCAACCCGGTGCGGCCCAGCTATTTCGTGGCGCGCTATCTGGACCTCAAGGGCTTTGAGGTGCACCCGGTGAACCCGGTCTATGCCGGTCAGACGCTGCTGGGTCGTGAGATCGTGGCGGGGCTTGGGGATATCACGGCCTCGGTGGATATGGTCGATATCTTTCGCCGGTCCGACGCGGTGCCCGACATTGTCGACGAGGCGCTGGAGGTGTTGCCGGGGTTGAAAACGATCTGGATGCAGATCGGCGTTGAACACGCCGCCGCCGCGGCCAAGGCCGAAGCGGCCGGGATCACAGTCATTCAGGACCGTTGCCCCAAGATCGAATACCAGCGCCTGTTTGGCGAGCTGCGCATGGGCGGCTTTGCCACCGGCGTGATCTCGTCAAAGCTGCCTTAGGGCACGCGCCGCCATGTCTGGCTTTGGCAGATGGGGCCAAGGCAGCCGAAGACTTTCATACTGTTGCCCCGAACCTGCATCCTTGCGTCATATTTGCGGTTGTGCGCCGGCACATAGGCGCGCCCTTCGTATTCGGCACCGCTGCCCGTCATGTCCCAGAACACCCGCTGGCCCACGGTGGGGGCCGCCACCGGCTGGCCCGAGGTGTCAAAGACCTTGACGATCGTGCCGCAATAGCCCGCGCCGCAGCGCGCGGAGCGGACATGTGCGATCTGGCCCTTGCGGTCCGGTTCGGTCTGCCAGAGCCCTGCGGGACTGGCGACAAGAGGCAGGGGGGCGGCGACAAGCGTCGCGGCCAGCACTGCAACGATCATATAGATATGTATCATGAGCGTTCCCCATGTCGTGTCTGGGCTTAACGCGAACCGGCATCTGCCGGTTCCAGCGTGCCACGACTGGGATTTATATCGGATCTGCCCACGCCCGGACAAGATGCCTGCGCAAGGCCCCGGCCAAACTTGGCCCGGCCTTGCGCGGAAAAGCGCTCAGGCGCTTACTGAACCCGGGTCCAGGTCTGACCGAGGCAGATCGGCCCGATGCAGCCCGACACTTTCAGCGTATTGCCGTTCAGCGCCATCTTGGAGCGGTAGACCTTGTCGTTGGAGGGGCGCCAGATCTTGCCCGACCCGTATTTGCCACTGCCCTCGGGCGTCATGTCCCAGACGATCTGCTTGCCGACATTCTCGGAATCGATGGGGCCGGAGGCGTCAAACGCCTTGGCGATGGTGCCGCACATGTCCGCGCCGCAGGGCTTGATCGCGATATGGGCAAAGGCTCCGTCATCGACCTCGGTTTTCCAGACGCCTTCGACCGGATCAGCCGCCAGCGCCGCACCTGCGCCCGCCAGCACCAGTGCCGTGGCTGCAAAAAGCTTTTTCATGTCTCTCTCCTCCGCATGATGGCCGGGACCTTGGGGCAAGCAGGCCGATCAAGGCAAGAATGACCTTGGGTCGCGTTGCAAATGACGTGACGGACTGGCATGTGCCGCCGCAGACCTGTCCTGACCCCATCCCCACAAGGTGCCCCGCATGATCCTCTACCCCGCCATCGACCTCAAGGACGGCGCCGCCGTGCGCCTCGTACATGGCGAGATGGACAGCGCCACCGTGTTCAACGACGACCCGGCAGCGCAGGCGCGCAGCTTTGTCGAGGCGGGATGCGAATGGCTGCATCTGGTGGACCTCAACGGCGCGTTTGCAGGCACCCCGATCAATGCCGCCCCGGTGGAGGCGATCCTGAAGGCCTGCAATGTCCCCGCCCAGCTGGGCGGCGGTATCCGCGACATGGCCACGATCGAGGCCTGGCTGGACAAGGGGCTCGCGCGCGTGATCCTCGGCACAGTGGCGGTCGAAAACCCGGAGCTGGTGCGCACGGCGGCACGTGCTTTCCCGGGGCAGGTGGCCGTGGGCATCGACGCGCGCGGAGGACGTGTGGCCACCAAGGGCTGGGCCGAAGAGACGGATGTGGACGCCACCGATCTGGCCCGCTCTTTCGAGGATGCAGGCGTGGCGGCCATCATCTACACCGACATCAACCGCGACGGCGCCATGGGCGGGCCCAACGTGGCCGCCACCGACGCGCTCGCGCGCGCCGTCGACATCCCCGTGATTGCTTCGGGCGGTGTGTCCTCACTCGACGATCTGACGCGGCTCAAGGCCACGGGCGTGATCGCGGGCGCGATCTCGGGCCGCGCCCTCTATGATGGTGCGATTGACCTGACCGCTGCGCTGTCGGCACTCAAGAGCTAGCCAGACGCGGCCGCCTACTGCGCAACACCGTCCGTAAAGTTGGCCAGCGCGCCGGTCATCACCTTGAGATAGGCGGCATCCGCCGACACGCCGCCAAGATCGGCGAGCATGGCTGTGGGGTCCTCATAGGCGATCATCGTCTTGCCGGTGCCGTCCTCGAACACCAGCACCTTCATCGGCAGAAACAGACCGGCCACCGGATCATCCTTGATCGCCGGCGTGCCGACCTTGGGGTTGCCAAAGATCACCAGCTGCGACGCGCCCACATCTTCGCCAATGGATTGCGCACCGGCCCCGTGATCCACGCGGGCAAAAACGGTGATGCCCGCCCCTTCCATCGCGCTGACCATCGCGTCGACCGTCTCGGCCACACCGCCTGCCGCCTCCTTGCGGATGATCCCGCTGTCACCTGCCCAAGCGGTGCCCGCCATCGCCATCATCAAAACCCATCCAAACACAATGCGCATCTCAAGTCCTCCGTCGTACAACAGGCCCGACGTGACACGACCCGGACAACACGCCCAACACACCTTTGCGTGATAGGCGGTGACCCTCCCATGTCTCTGTCCTGAAAAATCCCGGGGTGAGGCGCGCAGCGCCGAGGGGCAGAGCCCCTTTCCTCGCCCGTCATTCCGCAGTACCACACGCCCCATGCTCAAGACCCGCATCATACCCTGTCTCGACGTGGCCGATGGCCGTGTGGTCAAGGGCGTCAACTTCGTCGATCTGATCGACGCCGGCGACCCGGTGGAGGCCGCGCGCGCCTACGATGCCGCCGGCGCGGATGAGCTGTGCTTTCTCGACATCCACGCCACCCATGAAAACCGTGGCACCATGTTCGATCTGGTGCAGCGCACGGCGGAACAGTGCTTTATCCCACTGACCGTGGGCGGCGGTGTCCGCACTGTTGCGGATGTGCGCGCGCTGCTGCTGGCGGGCGCCGACAAGGTGTCGTTCAACTCCGCCGCCGTGGCCGACCCGGACGTGCTGGCGCGCGCCGCCGATCAGTTCGGCAGCCAGTGCATCGTGTGCGCCATCGACGCCAAGACCGTCTCACCCGGAAAATGGGAGATCTTCACCCACGGGGGGCGCAAACCCACCGGCATCGACGCCGTGGACTTCGCACATACGGCAGCGGCCAAAGGCGCAGGAGAGATCCTGCTGACCTCCATGGACCGCGACGGCACCCGCGCTGGCTTCAACCTCGCCCTGACACGCGCCATTTCCGACGCCGTGTCGATCCCCGTGATCGCCAGCGGTGGCGTCGGCACGCTCGACCACCTCGTGGACGGCGTGACCGAAGGCGGCGCAAGCGCCGTGCTCGCCGCGTCGATCTTCCACTTCGGCGACTACACCATCGCCCAGGCCAAGGCGCGTATGGCCGCCGCAGGCATCCCGATGAGGCTGACATGACGCTCGACGACCTCTACGCCACCATCCTCGCCCGCAAGGGCGCCGATCCCGACAGCTCCTGGACCGCGAAACTGCTGGCCAAGGGCCCGGAGAAATGCGCCGAAAAGTTTGGCGAAGAAGCGGTGGAGGCCATCATCGAAGCCGTCAGGAACGACAAGGCCGCGCTGACCTCCGAGGCTGCCGACGTGCTCTACCACCTGCTGGTGATGCTCGCCGCCCGCGACGTGCCCTTGTCGGACGTCATGCAGGAACTGGCAAACCGACAAGGCACCTCGGGTCTCGCGGAAAAAGCCGCGCGCCCCTGACCCCGTCTCTGTCCAAAAAAAATCCCGGGGAGTTTGAGGGGCAGAGCCCCTCATCAGCAAAAATGAATCGCGTCGCCGCAGGCGTCCTTCGGATCACGCCCAGACACCGCACGCGCCGTTAACCACGCGGTCTCCGTGCATCATCGGTGCACACTCTGTGCACAGAGTGTGACCGGCCCAAAACGGCGTTAACACCTGTAAAAGAAGGATTATTCCGACCCCGCCGTATGGAACGTGCCTCAGGGCGCCCAGGTCAGAAAGTTGCGGATCATCCGCAGGCCGACACCCTGGCTTTTTTCAGGGTGGAACTGCATGCCCAGCATCGTGTCGCGCCCCACAACGGCCGTGACCTCGCCGGCATAGTCCACATGGGCCAGCCGCTCCGCATGCCTTGCCACATGAAACTGGTAGGAATGCACGAAATAGGCGTGATCGCCTGTGGCAATGCCGTCAAACACCGGGTGCGCCGTCTCGATCACCAGATCGTTCCAGCCCATATGCGGCACCTTCAGGCGCGTGTCCTCGGGCGTGATGCGGATCACCTCGCCATCGATCCAGCCCAGCCCCGCCGTATCCTGATATTCGCGCCCCCAGGATGCCATCAGCTGCATGCCGACACAAATCCCCAGAAAGGGTTTTCCTTTGATCTCAACGGATTCGACCAGTGCCTCGAACACGCCCGCCCCGCGCAGGGCCGCAGCACAGGCCGGAAACGCGCCGTCGCCCGGCAGCACGATCCGGTCGGCGCGTGCAACCATGTCCGCGTCCGATGTCACGACAACGTCGCCCGCATCCGCGTCCGCCGCCATCCGCTCGAACGCCTTCTGGGCCGAATGCAGGTTGCCGCTTTCGTAGTCGATCAGAACCGTCAGGCTCATAGAGCGCCCTTGGTCGACGGGATCGCATCCGCCCGCCGCGGGTCCACCTCCAGCGCGTCGCGCAGCGCGCGCGCCACCGCCTTGAAGGCGGCTTCGGCGATGTGGTGGCTGTTCAGCCCGTGCAGCATGTCCACATGCAGCGTGATGCCGCCATGGGTGCTCAGCGCCTGAAAAAACTCACGCACCAGCTCGGTGTCAAAGGTCCCAATCTTGGGCGTCGGCAGGTCCACGTTCCACACCAGAAACGGACGCCCCGACAGATCCAGAGCCGCGCGCAGCAGCGCGTCATCCATCGGCAGCAGGCAGGACCCGTAGCGGCGGATGCCGGTCTTGTCGCCCATCGCCGCCGTCAGCGCCTGACCGATGGCGATGCCCACATCCTCGACCGTGTGGTGGTCGTCGATATGCAGATCACCGGCACAGCGTACCTCCATGTCGATCAGCGCATGCCGCGCCAACTGGTCCAGCATATGGTCAAAGAACCCCACGCCGGTCTGGTTGTCATAGCGACCCGTCCCGTCGATGATCAGCGTGACCGAGATGTCGGTCTCGGCCGTGGTGCGCGTGATGGTGTGGCTGCGCATGGGCAGGCTCCTGCAATCATTCAGCGTGTCTATAGGGGCAGGGGGGCTGCGGGCCAAGGGGCCGCACGGGCGCGCGGCGCAAAGAGTGGCAAAGCGGCACTGATCCCAAACATCAATGGCCCGGAAATGACGAAGAGCCGCCAACCGGCGACCCTGTCTGTCATCCTCCCGGAGGAGGAGATGTTGGAGCGGGCGAGGCGATTCGAACGCCCGACCCTAACCTTGGCAAGGTTATGCTCTACCCCTGAGCTACGCCCGCTTCCTTGGGTGAGTGGTCAGATACTTATCTCGTGGGCTGGCTGCAAGTGAAAAAACGGCCGCACACCAAATTTCACAGCTTCCGCGACGGAATGTCTGTCGCGATGCGTATCAGGCGCATGGCTTGGACCAAACACACTGTCGCCCGCATCGCCGCCCTGCTTGCCGCAGGAGCGTTGAGCCTGTGGGCCGGGTTTGCGCAGGCGGACGTCGGTAATGCGCCGGATCGGCCTGTGCCTGAAGGGGTGAGGTTGGCATGACGTGGAGCACGGCAAAGATGGTGATGCTGGGCATCGGGATTGCGCTGGCCTGTGTGAGTTACGCCGAGGCGAAGGCCGATCCTTCATACAGTGTCACGGTTCAGGATAGCGTGGCCACGGAACGGAACTAGGCCCGCTGGATCAGGTCCCACCGATTGCCAAAGAGGTCGCGAAAGACGGCGACGGTGCCATAGGGCTCATGCCGCGGCGCTTCCTCGAATGTCACTCCGTCCGCTGCTGACAACCGCGCGTGATCGCGCGCAAAGTCGTCCGTTTCGAGGAACAGCCACACGCGACCCGCCCCTTGCTGGCCGACGGCGGCCTGTTGCCCGGCCCCTTCCGCGCGCGCCAGCACGAATGTCGGCCCACCGCCGGGCGGGCGCACCTCCACCCAGCGTTTGCGGCCCTGATCCTCGTCGGCGACCAGCGTAAACCCCATCGCACCGCAATAGAACGCAATGGCCGCATCATAGTCGGGCACGATCAGCGAAAGGGAGGCGAGGTGCATGGCTGCACTCTGCCGATGTGGCCCGGCGCGGCAAGCCCCCGCATACCCAGAACTACGAGTTGTTCCTGTCCCGCAAACGTCCTAGACCGTGCTGCAACTGCAAAAAGACGTGTACCGGGGGACTGCGCCTATGCCCGATTTCCAGAAAATCCTGATTGCCAACCGTGGTGAGATCGCCATTCGCATCATGCGCGCGGCCAACGAGATGGGCAAAAAGACGGTCGCGGTCTTTGCCGAAGAGGACAAGCTGGGCCTGCACCGGTTCAAGGCGGACGAAGCCTATCGCATTGGCGAAGGGATGGGGCCCGTCGCGGCCTATCTGAGCATCGAAGAGATCATTCGCGTGGCCAAGATGTGCGGCGCGGATGCGATCCATCCGGGCTATGGCCTGCTGTCGGAAAACCCGGATTTCGTGGATGCCTGCGATCAGGCGGGCATCACCTTTATCGGGCCGCGGGCTGAGACGATGCGCGCCTTGGGCGACAAGGCGTCGGCGCGGCGTGTGGCGGTCGAGGCGGGCGTGCCCGTGATCCCCGCCACGGAGGTCCTGGGCGACGACATGGCCGCGATCAAGGCCGAGGCGGCAGAGGTCGGCTATCCGCTGATGCTCAAGGCGTCCTGGGGTGGGGGCGGGCGTGGCATGCGCCCGATTTTTGGCGAAGACGAGGTCGAGGAAAAGGTGCTCGAAGGTCGGCGCGAGGCCGAAGCGGCCTTTGGCAATGGTGAGGGCTATCTGGAAAAGATGATCACCCGCGCCCGCCACGTCGAGGTGCAGATACTGGGCGACAAGCATGGCGGGATGTACCACCTGTTCGAACGCGACTGCTCGGTCCAACGCCGCAACCAGAAGGTCGTCGAACGCGCGCCCGCGCCCTACCTGACCGACGCGCAGCGGACCGAGATCTGTGATCTGGGATACAAGATCTGCAAACACGTGAATTACGAATGCGCCGGTACGGTCGAGTTCCTGATGGATATGAACACCGACAAGTTTTACTTCATCGAGGTGAACCCCCGCGTGCAGGTTGAACACACCGTCACTGAAGAGGTGACCGGCATCGACATCGTGCGCGCGCAGATCCTGATTGCCGAGGGCAAGACCATTGCGGAGGCGACCGGCAAGGACACCCAAGCTGATGTGAACCTCAACGGGCACGCGCTCCAGACGCGGGTGACGACGGAGGACCCGCAAAACAACTTTATCCCCGATTATGGCCGCATTACCGCCTACCGCTCGGCCACCGGCCTTGGCATCCGTCTGGATGGCGGCACGGCCTATGCGGGCGGGGTGATCACGCGCTATTACGATTCGCTGCTGACCAAGGTCACTGCCAAGGGGCCAACGCCCGAGATCGCCATTGCCCGAATGGACCGCGCCCTGCGCGAGTTCCGCATTCGGGGCGTGAGCACCAACATCGCGTTCGTCGAGAACCTGCTGAAGCACCCGACATTCCTGTCCAACGAATACACCACCAAGTTCATCGACGAGACGCCGGAGCTGTTCCAGTTCAAGCGTCGCCGTGACCGGGGCACCAAGGTGCTGACCTACATCGCCGACATCACGGTGAATGGCCATCCGGAGGTCAAGGATCGTCCGCGCCCCCGCGCCGACCTCAAGGAACCGAAACCCCCGCAGCTGCAAGCCGACCCGTCCCACCAGATGGGCACGCGCAACCTGCTCGAACAAAAGGGGCCGCAAGCCGTCGCCGACTGGATGAAGGCGCAAAGCCAACTGCTGATCACCGACACCACCATGCGTGACGGGCACCAGTCGCTCCTGGCCACGCGTATGCGCAGCTACGACATGATCAAGGTCGCACCGGCCTATGCCGCCAACCTGCCGCAGCTTTTCAGTGTGGAATGCTGGGGTGGGGCGACGTTCGATGTGGCGTACCGGTTTCTGCAGGAATGCCCGTGGGAGCGGCTGCGCGGGTTGCGCGACAAGATGCCGAACCTGATGACGCAGATGCTGCTGCGTGGGGCCAACGGGGTGGGCTACACCAACTATCCCGACAACGTGGTGCAGGAATTCGTCCGTGTCGCGGCCAAGGAAGGGATTGATGTCTTTCGCGTGTTCGACAGCCTCAACTGGGTTGAAAACATGCGCGTTGCGATGGATGCCGTGCAAGAGCAGAACAAGGTCTGCGAAGGCACCATCTGCTATACCGGCGACATCATGAACCCGGATCGGGCCAAGTATGACCTGAAATACTACGGCGATATGGGCAACCAGCTGAAGGACGCCGGCGCGCATGTGTTGGGCCTCAAAGATATGGCTGGGCTCTTGAAACCCGCCGCTGCCCGCGTGCTGGTCCGCGCGCTGAAGCAGGAGGTGGGCCTGCCGATCCACTTCCACACCCATGATACCGCGGGCATCGCCAGCGCCACGATCCTGGCCGCCGCCGAGGCGGGCGTGGACGCGGTGGATTGCGCGATGGACGCGCTGTCGGGCAACACGTCTCAGGCAACGCTGGGCACCGTCGTGGGTGCGTTGAAAAACACCGACCGCGACACCGGCCTGAGCGAGGATGCGATCCGCGACATCTCGGACTACTGGGAGGCTGTCCGCGATCACTACGCCGCTTTCGAGAGCGGGATGCAGGCGCCGTCCTCCGAAGTGTATCTGCACGAAATGCCGGGCGGCCAGTTCACCAACCTCAAGGCGCAGGCGCGGTCGCTCGGGCTCGAGGATCGGTGGCATGAGGTCGCGCGCACCTATGCCGACGTCAACCAGATGTTTGGCGATATCGTCAAGGTGACGCCGTCGTCCAAGGTCGTGGGCGACATGGCCCTGATGATGGTCAGCCAGAACCTGACGCGCGCAGATGTCGAAGACCCCGACAAAGAGGTCGCCTTTCCCGACAGTGTCGTGGACATGATGCGCGGCAATCTGGGCCAGCCCCCCGGCGGCTTTCCTGACGCGCTTGTGGCCAAGGTCCTCAAGGGCGAGGCGCCGAACACCGAACGCCCGGGCAAGGATGTGCCTGCCGTTGATCTGGAGGAAACGCGCGCTGACCTGTCCAAACAGCTCGAGGGGCGCAGTGTCGAGGATGACGACCTGAGCGGCTATCTGATGTATCCCAAGGTGTTTCTTGATTACATGGGCCGCCACCGCACCTACGGCCCCGTCCGGACCCTGCCGACCAAGACGTTCTTCTACGGCATGCAGCCGGGCGAAGAGATCACTGCCGAGATTGATCCCGGCAAGACGCTCGAGATTCGCATGCAGGCGGTGGGCGAGACCAATGAGGATGGCGAGGTCCGCGTGTTCTTTGAACTCAACGGCCAGCCACGCACGATCCGTGTGCCCAACCGCATGGTCAAGGCCAACACTGTCAGTCGACCCAAAGCCGAGGACGGCAATGCGGGCCATGTGGGCGCGCCGATGCCGGGTGTTGTGGCGTCGGTGGGCGTGAGCGCGGGGCAGGAGGTGTGCGAAGGCGATCTGCTGCTGACCATAGAGGCGATGAAGATGGAGACCGGCATCCACGCCGAGCGCGACGCGGTGATCAAGGCGGTGCACGTGGCCGCCGGTGGCCAGATCGACGCCAAGGACCTGCTGGTCGAGTTGGAGTGACCCCGCCGCTTGCGGCCTGGGGGCTGACCGGCATGCCAGAGCCGCTGCCGGGCGGGCACCGCAACACTGTGCTGCGCGTGGGTGCGCATGTCCTCAAGACCACGCAGCGCAGTGAGGCTGCGGTGGCGTGGCTGTTGCCTGTAATGGATGCGCTGCGCGCGCGCGGCTTGTCCGCCCCGCAGCCGATCCGTGCCGCCGATGGCCGCTATGTCGTGGATGGCTGGACCTGTGAGCCGTTCGTGGCCGGTCATCCTTGTGATCCGCACGTGCTGCGCCCGCTATGGCCGCGCCTCACCGGGTTTCCACAGCGTCCCGGGTTCGCCGCTGCACGCGCGCTGCAGTACCTCCCCCGAGGTGGTGACGTGGACCTGTCGCGCATGCCACCACCGCTTGTGCGCGCGCTGCGCAAGGCGTGGGGCGCGCTGCCCGAACAGGGTAGATGTGTAGTGCACGGAGACCTCAACCGCTCCAACCTGATCCGCACCGCCGATGGCATCACCGTGATCGACTGGGACGAAGCGCGCATTGATCATCCGGCCTTTGACCGCGTGGCACTTGGCCGCGCCTCACACATCGAAGCGCAGGCCGCGCAGGCCTGGGAAATCGCGTGTTGCTGGCACCTGGAACCGGCGCGGGCGCGCAGATTGGCCAGGGCGTTCATCACCGACACCCGCAGGCGCAGAAATTCGAACGCCAGCCCTTGTTGAACGCTGACCGCTCCCGCACAACTGCCACATGCTCAGTAAAACGCTCGGCGCGAGCCGGTTCCTCATCATCCTTGCCGTTCTCGGCTCCCTGCTCGCCGCGATCACGTTGCTCGTCTACGGGCTGCTGGAAAGCGTGCAGCTGATCTGGGCCACCATCGAGACGGGCGAAGTGTCGCGTAAGGGCGCCAAGGCGCTGGCGCTGGAATTCATCGAGATCGTGGACCTCTTTCTGCTGGGCGTCGTGTTCTACATCATCGCGCTGGGGCTGTATGAGCTGTTCATCAGCTCGGATGTGGCGGTGCCCGCATGGCTGTCGATCAAGACGCTGGATGACCTCAAGGCCAAGCTGATTGCCGTGGTGATCGTGGTCATCGGCGTGCTGTTTCTGGGTCAGGTCGTGGGCTGGGACGGGGAGCGTGACCTGCTGGGCTATGGCATCGCCTGCGGCGTCGTCATCGCGGCGCTCACCTACTTTCTGTCGGCGGGCAAGCCCAAGGACAAGTAGCGTCTAGCCCAGTGGAAAGGGCGCGCCGAGGCCGCGCAGGTCGCGCGCGCCCAGCTGACCCATATTCGCCCTCAGGTCTTCGGCCAGGATGTGCGCCAGATGGTCGGGCCCTTTGTCCCCCAGCGCGGCCAGAGAATAATGCCACGCGCGCCCCATCATCACGAAATCCGCGCCCGAGGCGAGCGCGCGCAGGATGTCGAGGCCGCCCTCGACCCCGCTGTCAAAGATGATCGGCAGGCCGGTGGCGGCGCGGATGGCGGGCAGCACCTCGATTGTGGCGGGCCCGGCGTCAAACTGGCGGCCCGCGTGGTTCGACACCCAGATTGCGTCAACGCCCATCCCCTCCAGCCGTTTGGCATCCTTGGGGCGCTGCACGCCCTTGACCACGAACGGCCCGTCCCACGTGTCGCGCAGCCATGCGACATAATCCCAGTCCGGCGAGGTGCGCAGCAGGTAGCCCACATGGGCATTGGTCGGCAGGTTCTTGTTCGCCGCCCCGTCTGTGTAGGCGTCCAGCATCCGCATCCGCGGCATGCCCTTGCCCGCCATCGCCAGCGCCCATGCCGGGCGCAGCGCCACCTGCGCCATCAGACGGGGCGTCAGCTTGGGTGGATTGGTCAGGCCCGAGCGGGTCTGCCGCTCGCGTCGCGAGGCGACGGGCACATCCACGGTCAGCACCAATGTGGAAAATCCTGCCTCGCGCGCGCGGCGCAGCATGTCGGTGCGAATGCTCTCGTCCCGGGGCGGATACATCTGAAACCATGCCTGCGCGCCCAACGCATCGCTTATGTCCTCCGGCGCGACCGTGGCGACGGTCGACAGCGTGTAGGGCAGACCCAGCCGGTCCGCCGCCTGCGCCAGAAGCCGTTCCGCATCCGGCCAGATCAGCCCCGACATGCCCACTGGCGCGATGCCCACGGGCAGGGGATAGCGGTGCTCCAAGAGGGTGGTGCTCAGGTCCGGATCGAACTCGCCATGCAGCACCGACGGCGTCAGCCCGACCCGGTCCAGCGCCATACGGTTGCGTGCCTTAGTCGCCTCTACCCCGGTGCCGCTGTCGAGGTATTCCCACACGAATTTCGGGATACGCCGGCGCGCGCGCGTGCGCAGATCCGACAGGGCAGGGTAGCGGGAAGTGACGTCCATGGCGCGCACCATTTCCGCCTGCGCCGAACATGTCCAGCGATCTCGCGAATCTTCAGATAATTTTAAGAGCAGTTGCGCAATCTGCGAGTCGACCGAACGCACGCAAGGAAGGGCAACGGCCATGCAAGTACTGATCATTGACGACAAGACTGAACGGCGCGACCGCACGATGATGGCGTCGCTGGAACGCAACATGTTCGCCACCGCGACAGCCAATCTCGCCGTGGGGGAGGAAGCGCTGACGCGCCTGCCGGTGGATATTCTGATTGCCAGCACCGACGCCTTTGGCGACGCGCTGGGGGACCTGCTGGGCCTCGCCGAGGAGCGCAACGCGAGCCTCAGCACGATCCTGTGGTCGCAAAATGTGGGCTGGGACATGGACACCCTGTCCGAGGCGTTCCCGACGCTTTGCGCCGTGCTGGGCACCGAGGTGACGCCGGACCTGGCCATGCAGATCGGCCTGTCGGGCGCGCAGTGCGCCGTGGCGTCGGAGGCCGCAGAATACCAGATGCGCGCCCCGTTCCCCGCGCCACCGCCCCGTGGCCGCGACCTGAGCCTGCCCAGTGCCGCGGAATTGCAGGCCCGTTCCGCCGCCTGATCACGTCCCGCGTTCCTCTTTGCAGGGAACGCGCGGGAACATCTCGTGAACACCTTTTGTTTGGCGGCCAGTCACGCTAGACTAATGCTCATGAGCAGTTTCGATGAAATGGACGCCTTCGAAGGCGCCTCCCTGTCGGCGCGCGCCATGGCCGCGCGCCCGCAGCCGTATCTGGATGGCCTCAACCCCGCACAACGCGAAGCGGTGGAGCGCCTCGATGGTCCGGTGCTGATGCTGGCGGGGGCCGGGACGGGCAAGACCCGGGCGCTGACCGCGCGTATCGTGCATCTGCTGAACACCGGGCGCGCGCGCCCGAACGAGATCCTCGCCGTGACCTTTACCAACAAGGCCGCGCGCGAGATGAAGAATCGTGTGGGCCAGATGCTGGGACAGTCGATCGAGGGGATGCCGTGGCTGGGCACGTTCCACGCCATTTGCGTCAAGCTGCTGCGCCGTCATGCGGAACTGGCCGGGCTCAAGTCCAACTTTACCATCCTCGACACCGACGACCAGATCCGGCTGATGAAACAACTGATTTCAGCCGCCGGCATCGACGACAAGCGTTGGCCCGCCCGGCAGCTGTCTTCGATCATCGACGGGTGGAAGAACCGCGCGCTGACCCCCGACAAGGTGCCCGCATCCGATGGTGGTGCCTTCAACCACAAGGGCGTGGAGCTGTACGCGCAATATCAGGCCCGGCTGAAGGAGCTGAACGCCTGCGATTTCGGTGACCTGCTGCTGCATATGGTTACGATTTTTCAGACCCATGAGGATGTGCTGGCCCAATACCAGCGTTGGTTCGCCTTTATCCTCGTGGACGAATACCAGGACACCAACGTCGCGCAGTACCTGTGGCTGCGCCTGCTGGCGCAGGGGCACAAGAACATCTGCTGCGTGGGCGACGACGATCAGTCGATCTATGGCTGGCGCGGGGCCGAAGTGGGCAATATCCTACGCTTCGAGACGGACTTTCCCGGCGCGCATGTGGTGCGGCTGGAACAGAACTACCGCTCCACCCCGCATATTCTTGCCGCTGCGTCAGGTGTGATCGACGGCAACGAAAACCGGCTGGGCAAGACGCTGTGGACCGACAAGAATGACGGCGAGAAGGTCCGCCTGATCGGCCATTGGGACGGTGAGGAAGAGGCCCGCTGGATTGGCGAAGAGATCGAGGCCAGCCAGACCGGCACCCGCGGCATGCAGCCCATCAGCCCCGATGATATGGCGATCCTCGTGCGGGCCTCACACCAGATGCGGGCCTTCGAGGATCGGTTTCTGACCATCGGGCTGCCCTACCGCGTGATCGGCGGCCCGCGGTTCTACGAGCGGATGGAGATCCGCGACGCCATGGCCTATTTCCGCGTCGTGGTCAGCCCTGACGACGATCTGGCATTCGAGCGGATCGTGAACACGCCCAAGCGGGGCCTTGGCGACAAGGCGCAACAGACGATCCAGATCACCGCCCGCGCCCATGGCGTGAGCCTTGTCGAAGGGGCGCGGCTTGCCGTGGATCAGGGCCTGATCAAGGGCAAGGGCGGCAACGAATTGCGCACGCTGGTCGACGGCATCGCGCGGTGGAACGGCAAACTGCGCGGGCCCCGCCTCGAGGTGGCCGAGGATGACAGCGTGCTGGACGATGGCGTCGCCCCGCTGCGCGTGGAGTACGGCCCGCCGCCTGTCACCCATGTCGAACTGGCCGAAATCATCCTGGACGAGAGCGGCTACACCGCGCATTGGCAGAACGACAAGACGCCGGAGGCACCGGGGCGGCTGGAGAACCTCAAGGAACTGGTCAAGGCGCTGGAAGGGTTCGAGAACCTGCAGGGCTTCCTCGAACATGTGTCGCTGATCATGGACAACGAACAGGACGATGGCGGGGCCAAGGTGTCGATCATGACCCTGCACGCGGCCAAGGGGCTGGAGTTTCCCTGCGTATTTCTGCCGGGCTGGGAAGACGGGCTGTTCCCGTCGCAGCGCAGCATGGACGAAAGCGGGATGAAGGGCCTCGAAGAGGAACGGCGGCTGGCCTATGTCGGCATCACCCGCGCCGAAGAGATCTGCACGATCTCCTTTGCCGCCAACCGGCGGGTGTTCGGGCAATGGCAGTCGTCGATGCCCTCGCGGTTCATCGATGAATTGCCCGACGATCACGTGGACGTGCTGACGCCGCCGGGCCTTTATGGTGGCGGTTTCGGTGCCGCAGCCGCTCCGGGCGGGGTGCAATCGACGCTGCATCAGGCCGCGGCAGAGGCGAACGTCTACAATTCGCCCGGCTGGAAACGACTGCAGGCGCGCGCCGGCGACAGACCGATCAGCCAACCCAGGGAAAGCCGCAACACGGTGATCGACATGAACGCGGTCAGCAGCTTTACCGTGGGCGAGCGGGTGTTTCACCAGAAATTCGGCTACGGCGCGATTGTCGGGATCGAGGGCGACAAGCTCGACATCGATTTCGAGAAGGCAGGGCTGAAAAAGGTCGTCTCGCGCTTTGTTTCCAGCTCGGACGACGTGCCATTCTGAGCGATTTGCGCTGAGCCAGGCGGAAAATGTCACATTTTCCGGTCGTTTTCCGTGTCGGAAAACGCTCCACCCCATCCGCAACAAAAAACGGCGACCCCAGGGAGGAGGGGCCGCCGCTTTTTTAACATCCTGCGGTCAGGGAGGAGGAAGACCGACTGAGATGTATCTCGGTGCGCCCATGGTTCAGACGCGATGTAAAAGATGCGGCGACGCCAGGGAGGAGGTAGGCGCCGCCGCCAATTTTCAGGTGCTCCGGGGAGGAGGAGAGGAACACCTGATCCCGTTGTTTCTAGCGCCCGGTTTCACCGTGCGCGCTTTGCCATGCGATGCGGCGCAGCTCGGACCGGTGCAGCCCCAGATCCGCCAATTCGCGGTTCGACAGGGTTTGCAGTTCGGCCAGCGTAACGCGGTAGGTGCGACGGATCGCACGACGCTCGGCAGCGTTTTCAAAGAAGCGCGCGGCGTTGCCCAGCAGGCGTTCCACAAGGTCGCTGCGCTGTGATACATCGTTGTAATAGGCCATTGTGTTTGCCTCTTGCTCGTTTTCCGTTGAGACAAAGATAGTCAAATGCTGCAATTGCACAATAGCCACAGGCTCAATGCTGCTATGCAGCAATTGCATGGGGTTACGGTTGAAATCACGGGCATCTCGCCCAACGTTTAAGCGCCCTTCCGCAAATTGCCGCGCCCCCCTTGTTCCTGCCTGAAAACCTGCCAGTTAATGCAGCATTCTGGCAATGAAACGGGCGCGGCGATGACAAACTCCGATATCATGAACGCGTTGGCCCGTGTGACCCTTCCCAGCGGAGAGGACCTGGTGAGCGCCGACATGGTGCGTGCCATTACGATCGCTGATGGTCTTGTCACATTCGTTATCGAAGCACCTGATGCCGACGCCGCGTCGCGGATGGAGCCTGTGCGCCAGGCCGCAGAGGCTGCTGTGCGTGCACTGCACGGCGTGCGCGACGTGCGCGTGGCCCTCACAGCACACGGTCCGGCGGCCAAGAAAGCGCCACCGCCCGACCTCAAGATCGGGCGCCACCCCACACCGCAGGCCGGTCCGACCAAACCGGCGGGGGTGCAACGCATTCTGGCCATCGGGTCCGGCAAGGGCGGGGTGGGTAAATCCACCGTGTCCTCGAACCTCGCCGTGGCGCTTGCGCGGCAGGGGCGGCGCGTTGGCCTGCTGGACGCTGATATATACGGTCCGTCGCAGCCGCGCATGATGGGCGTCAACAAGCGGCCCGCTTCACCCGATGGCAAGACGATCATTCCCCTGCATGCCCATGGTGTGACCCTCATGTCCATCGGGTTCATGATGGAAGAGGGCAAGGCCATTGTCTGGCGCGGGCCGATGCTGATGGGCGCGCTGCAGCAAATGCTGGGGCAGGTGCAGTGGGGCGAGTTGGACGTATTGCTGGTCGACCTGCCGCCCGGGACGGGCGATGTGCAGCTGACGCTGTGCCAGAAGTCCGAACTGACGGGCGCCATTGTCGTCAGCACGCCGCAGGATGTGGCGCTGATTGACGCGCGCAAGGCCATCGACATGTTCGCGACGCTCAAAACGCCGGTGCTGGGGCTGATTGAAAATATGTCGATGTTCGTCTGCCCTGATTGCGGGTCCGAACACGCACTGTTCGGTCAGGGCGGCGTGGCAGCAGAGGCGCAGCAGATGGGAGTGCCGCTGCTTGGTGCGCTGCCCATCGACCTCGACACACGGTTGGCGGGCGACGGCGGCACGCCGGTCGCTGCGGGGGAGGGTCCCATGGCGGACGCCTTTGCCCGGATCGCCCAGGGGTTGATCAAAGGCGGGATGGCCTAAGCCTGGCAAAGCACAGTTTATGGGAATGCGTGGGAAAAGGCGCATTTCATTGCGGTGATTCGAATCAATTCCGCTTGTATGTTCCTTGTTTCGCCTGACAGGCATGAGAACAAAGAATAAACATTTCCTTTTTTATACAACTCGCCAGCAGTTTTTTGGGAAATTGTGGGCAGAGCTTGGCTCGCGCATGGCTATCTATATGTTGTGTATAACCCAAGTACGACAACGTTATCTATGGAATCTGGCGTCAACGCCGCCACTTGTGGCATCGTGTGGCTGTGTCAGCGAGCTATCTAAAGCGCGTATTAGGTCAAAAAACCATTGCTTCCCACGTTTTCCCATGGCATCCCTAATACACGAGATGAAAACGAGCACGGGGCAACAAACGACCCCAAGCAGAAAACAAAACTCTAGCAGGTTTCATACAGGCACCTCGCTTTCATCAAAAAAGAGATCCGGCGCGCGAGCGAGCAGACATCCCCCCAGGTGGCGCGCGCAGCTGGAGATCCCGCAGAGCGGGACGAGGGCGGCGGGTTGATCAGTGGCAGCAGATCAACCCGCCGTTTCCATTTCTAACGATCTGGGCGGGTACGGAAAAACAGGGACGGGCCAACAGGTGGCACGCAGGTTCAGAGGCGAAAGCGACCACAAGGTGGACGCAAAAGGGCGGGTGTCTATCCCGGCCTCATTTCGCCGTGTGATCGAGGCCTGCGACCCCGACTGGACCGACGGCCTGACGCCGCGCCTGATCATCGTCTACGGCGGTGCGACGCGCAATTACCTCGAAGGCTTTACCATCGAAGCCATGGACGAGGTCGACGACAAGATCGCCAAATTTCCCCGCGGCTCGGCAAAGCGCAAGGCGATGGAGCGGCTGTATTCCGCTCAATCAGTCGAGGCCGAAGTCGACAACACTGGTCGCATCGTTCTGCCCGCCAGACTTCGCGACAAGATCGGGCTGGACGGCATGGCGCGCTTTGTCTCTTCGGGTGATACGTTCGAAATCTGGAAGCCCGAGGCCTATGATGACAGCATCGCGGCGCTGGATGACGAGGGGTTCGATCCGGACCTTGATCCATCCGCCTACCTCGACGGGGATCTGGGCTGAACATGGCTGGGGGGCCGCATATACCAGTTCTGATCGACGCGATCCTCGACGCCTGCGCCCCTGTCGCGGGCGTTTGGCTGGATGGCACCTTTGGCGCGGGCGGGTATACGCGCGCCTTGCTTGACGCAGGCGCTGACCGCGTGATCGCCGTGGATCGTGATCCGCTGGCCTTTGACCTCGCACAGGACTGGGCGGCGGAGTATGGCGACCGTATTGTCATGCAGCAGGGCGTGTTTTCCAGACTTGATACCTATGGCACGGGCTTCGATGGCGTGGTGCTTGACCTGGGCGTCAGCTCCATGCAGCTGGATCAGGCCGCACGTGGGTTTTCCTTCATGCAGGACGGGCCGCTCGATATGCGGATGAGCCAGGATGGCCCGTCGGCAGCGGATATCGTCAACACCGCGGACGAGGGCGTGTTGGCAGACATCCTGTTTCACTATGGCGAGGAACGCGCCAGCCGCCGCATTGCCCGCGCGATCATCACATCGCGCCCGATCACCACAACGCTGGAGCTGACAGGTATCATCGAAAAGTGTCTGCCGCGTCCCAAGCCCGGTCAATCGCATCCCGCCACGCGCAGCTTTCAAGCGCTACGGATTGCGGTGAACAACGAATATGATGAGCTATATCAGGGGCTTATGGCGGCTGAGCGGGCATTGAAACCCGGTGGGCAGCTCGCTGTTGTGACCTTTCATTCCATCGAGGATCGCATGGTCAAACGCTTTCTCACTGCCCGGTCGGGCAGTGCCGGGCGGGCCAACCGGTATGCGCCCGAGACCGCGACCGACGCACCGGCCTTTATGCTGAAAAGCCGCAAGGCCATCGCGCCGCGCGACGCCGAGATCCAGGCCAACCCGCGCGCCCGTTCGGCCAAGCTGCGGGTGGCCACGCGGACGGACGCACCGGCGGGCACAGTCGATCCGAAATCAATTGGTATGCCGCACGTCAGGGGGGGTATCTGATGCGCAACGTTTTGTTTGTTCTGACCACAATGGCGGTCATCGGCCTCGCCTTCTGGGCCTATCGCGAGAATTACGCGACACAAGAGGCGCTGTCGGAGGTCGAGACGCTGCACCGCGATATCGGCGCCGCTCATGCCCGGCTGGCGGTGCTCAAGGCGGAATGGGCCTACCTGAACCGGCCTGACCGGTTGCGCGATCTGGCCGACATCAACTTTGACCGGTTGGGGCTGCTGCCCCTGCGCCCCGAGCAGTTTGGCTATGTGGACGAGGTAGCTTATCCCGCGCCCGCCTTGCCGCCGGTCACCGACGCGGTCGAGGTGCAGGGCACGCTGGAGGTGACGGAATGACCCGCACACCGCTCCGCCCGCTGGCCCGCATTCTGCCTGCCCGTGACGCTGGCGAAAGCCCCGCCGCGATCGAGCGTGAAAACCTGCACGTACGTCACGAGGAAATGCGCGACCGCGCCCGGACCCGGGCCGAGGGACGGCTGCTGGTTCTTGGCGTCTTTTTCTTTGCCGCGTTCCTGACCGTGGGTGTCCGCATGGGCATGCTTGCCACGTCCGAACCGATGGAGCCACGTGCCAGTGCGCAGGGGGCTGCGATCTCCGCCGCCCGTGCCGACATCGTGGACCGCAAGGGCCGTCTGCTGGCGACCAACTTCGAGACCCACGCGCTTTATGCGCAACCACCGCTGATGGTGGACCCTGCGGCGGCGGCCAAGGGGCTGGCGACGATCTTCCCCGATCTCGAGGAAGCTGACCTGCTCAAGGACTTTACCGGCAAGCGCAAGTTCCTGTGGGTACGCAAGAAAATCAGCCCCGAGCAGATGCAGGCCGTGCACGAGATCGGCGATCCCGGCTTGCTCTTCGGTCCGCGCGAGATGCGGCTTTATCCCAATGGCTCGCTGGCGGCGCACGTGATGGGTGGCGCGAGTTTTGGCAAGGAAGGCGTGAGTGCCGCCGAGGTGATCGGCGTGGCAGGCGTTGAAAAGTACTTTGACGACTACCTGCGCGACCCGGCCAACGGGCAACGCCCGCTGACACTATCGCTGGACCTCACCGTGCAGGCCGCGGCGGAGCAGGTGCTGTACGGCGGTATGAAGCTGATGAATGCCAAGGGCGCGACCAGCGTTCTGATGGATGTGCATACGGGCGAGATCGTGTCGGTCGTCAGCCTGCCGGACTTCGACCCCAACAACCGCCCCCGGCCTGCCACCAGCGGCGATCAGGGCGACAGCCCGCTGTTCAACCGGTCGGTGCAGGGCGTCTATGAGCTGGGTTCGACCTTCAAGATCTTTGCGGCAGCGCAGGCGGTTGATCTGGGCCTTGTGTCGCCCTCGACCGTCATCGACACGTCCGGGCCCATGAAAGTCGGTGGCTTTCGTATCGGTGAGTTCCGCAACAAGAACTACGGCAAGCTGAGCGTGGCTGATATCATCGTCAAATCCTCCAACCGGGGGACGGGCCGCATGGCGCTGCAGATTGGCGCGGAGCGGCAGCAGGAGTTCCTGAAATCCATGGGCTTTTTCGAGGCGACCCCGTTCGAGATCGTCGAGGCGCGCACCGGCAAGCCGCTGTTGCCCAAACGCTGGACGGAGTTGAGCGCGGTCACGGTCAGCTACGGCCACGGGCTTTCCAGTTCACCCATGCACCTGGCCGCGGGCTACGCCGCGATTGCCAATGGCGGCCATATGGTGGCACCCACGATCCTCAAACAGACCGGCCCGCGCCTGGGCGCCCGCGTGATGAGCGAAAATGCCGCCCGCGCCGCCCGTGACATGCTGCGCAAGGTGGTGACATCCGGCACGGCGAGCATGGGCGAGGTGCCGGGCTATGCCGTGGGGGGCAAGACCGGGACGGCCGACAAACCCAAGGCGCGCGGTGGATATTACGACGACAAGGTTATCGCGACCTTCGCTACGATATTCCCCGCGCATGACCCCAAATATGTGCTGGTGGTGACCCTCGACGAGCCGGTGGAAACCTCCGGTGACAAGCCCCGGCGCACCGCGGGTTGGACAGCGGTGCCCGTCGCCGCCGAGATGATCGGGCGCATCGCACCGCTGCTGGGCCTGCGGCCCGCCGTTGAACCCAAAGCGCTGGCTGATATAACGCTGACAAGCAGCAACTGAGCCGAGAAGGCCGAACATGGGTGAGCAGCCAAGGCCCCTCGCTGCGCTGGGACTGACAGCGCGCGGGCAGGCCAATCCTGAGATAACCGGGATCGCGGTCGACAGTCGCGAGGTCAGGGACGGGTTCCTCTTTGCCGCCATGCCCGGCAGTCGCATGCACGGGGCCGAGTTCGTCGAATTTGCCGTGCGCATGGGCGCTGTGGCCGTGCTGACCGATGCCGCAGGTGCTGACATCGCCGCCCAGCATATGGGTGACGCGGCCCTCGTGATCGCTGATGCCCCGCGCGAGGCGCTGGCCCGCGCTGCCGCCCTGTGGTTCGGCGGGCAGCCCGACATCATGGTCGCCGTCACGGGCACCAACGGCAAGACGTCCGTCAGCACCTTTGTCCGCCAGATCTGGATCGAGATGGGGCTGGCCGCCGTCAACCTCGGCACCACCGGCGTAGAAGGGGCGTGGACCGCGCCACTTGCCCACACCACGCCCGAACCGATCACGCTGCACCGCACGCTGGCCGCCGCCCGCGCCGCTGGGATCACCCATGCCGCGATGGAGGCATCGTCACACGGCCTTGATCAGCGCCGTCTTGACGGTGTGTCGCTGGCTGCTGCCGGGTTCACGAACTTCACGCAGGATCATCTGGATTATCACGAGACGTTCGAGGCTTATTTCGACGCCAAGGCGGGTCTGTTTGCCCGCGTCCTGCCCGAAGACGGGGTGGCTGTGATCAACATGGACGATGCGCGCGGCGTCGATATGGCCGCCATCGCGAAGGCGCGCGGGCAAGAGGTCATGACCGTGGGCCGCGACGGGGGGGAGTTGACGCTGGCGGGCCAACGCTTTGACGCGTCAGGACAGGACGTTCGATTTGAATACCGGGGCAAGGCCTATGCCATGCGCCTGCCGCTTATCGGCGGGTTTCAGGCTGACAATGTGATGCTCGCCTGCGGTCTTGTCATCGCCTGCGGTGCCGACCCCGACCGGGTTTTCGAGACGCTGCCGCATCTGGGCACGGTGCGTGGCCGGATGCAGCTTGCCGCCACCCGCGCCAACGGGGCGACGGTGTTCGTGGACTACGCCCATACGCCCGACGCCGTGGCCACTGCGCTCAGGGCGATGCGCCCGCATGTGCTGGGCAAGCTGGTGGCCGTTGTCGGCGCCGGCGGTGATCGGGACGCAGGCAAGCGGCCCCTCATGGGCGCTGCGGCGGCGACACATGCCGACGTTGTCTTTGTGACCGATGACAACCCGCGCAGCGAAGACCCCGCCTTGATCCGCGCCGCGGTGATGGAGGGCTGCCCGGACGCCACCGAGGTCGGCGACCGCGCCGAGGCGATCCTGCGGGCCGTAGACGCGTTGGAGCCGGGCGATGCGCTGCTGATTGCGGGCAAGGGGCACGAGACGGGCCAGATCGTCGGTGACGACGTGCTGCCTTTTGACGATGCCGAACAGGCCAGCGTGGCCGTCGCCGCACTGGAAGGGAAACTCACATGACGCTCTGGACCGCAGCGGAGGCCGCCAAGGCGACCGGAGGCCGCAACACCGCCGACTGGCAGGCCACCGGTGTGTCGATCGACACACGCACACTGCAGCCGGGGGACCTGTTTGTGGCGCTGCAAGCGGCGCGGGACGGGCATGATTTCGTTGCCCAGGCGCTGGAGAAGGGGGCCGCAGCAGCCCTTGTCAGCCGCGTGCCGGACGGTGTTGCAGACAATGCGCCGCTCCTGATGGTCGACGACGTGCTGACAGCGTTGGAAGACCTTGGGCGCGCCGCCCGTGCCCGCGCGCAGGCCCGCGTGGTGGCCATCACCGGCTCCGTGGGCAAAACTTCCACCAAGGAGATGATGCGCGCCATGTTGAGTGACCAAGGCCGTACACACGCCTCCGTCGCCAGCTACAACAACCATTGGGGCGTACCGCTCACGCTTGCGCGCATGCCCGCTGACACCGAATTTGCGGTGATCGAGATCGGCATGAACCACCCCGGCGAAATCGCCCCGCTGGCAAAAATGGCCCGTCCACATGTGGCGATGATCACCACCGTGGCGGCGGCCCATCTCGAAGCGTTCGAGAATGTCGAAGGCATCGCGGTGGAAAAAGCGTCGATCCTCGACGGGCTGGAACATGGCGGCACCGCGATCCTCAACAACGACTGTTCCACCGCCGCCATCCTGCAAGCCAAGGCGCATGATGTGCAGCGCCGCGATGTGGGGTTTGGCGAAAACGGGTTTGATTTCAGGATTTTGTCTACCGAAGTTCAGGGGGATACCACTGTCGTGCAGGCCACCGCGAACGATATGCCGCTGCTGTTCAAGGTGGGGGCCGCGGGCCGTCACTTTGCCATGAACGGGCTCGGTGCGTTGGCCGCCGCCGAAGCGCTTGGTGCCGACCTTGCCATCGCCGCGCAGTCGCTGGGCCGCTGGTCGCCCTATCAGGGGCGCGGCGCGCGCGAGGTGATCTGCCTCGACATTGTCGACACGCACCTGACGCTCGAGCTGATCGACGACAGCTACAACGCCAACCCGACCTCCATGGCCGCCGCGCTGGAGGTGCTGGCCGGGGCCGAGGTGACCCACGACATCGGCCGCGTCAGCAAAGGGCGAAAAATCGCATTCATAGGCGATATGAAAGAGTTGGGCGCGCAAGCTGAAGCGATGCATGAGGAATTATCGGAGCTGGATGCTATGCGCGCCATCGATGTGGTGCACTGCATCGGACCGCTCATGCAGCACCTGCACGCCGCTTTGCCCGAACCGCAACGCGGCCTCTGGGCCGCCACGTCCGAAGAGCTGGCCGCGCAGGTGCCGCGCCGCCTCGACAGCGGTGATGTGGTGCTGGTCAAGGGCTCGCTCAGCATGAAACTCAGCCTGATCGTTGACGCGATACGGAAAATGGGCCATCCGATGAATATGGGCGAAGACCCACAAGATAATGCGTGAGGCGACACGAGTATGCTCTATTGGTTGACGGCACTTTCGGATGGCGGGGATTTCTTCAACCTGTTTCGCTATATCACGTTCCGTGCCGGGGGCGCGTTTTTGACGGCGCTGGTCTTTGGTTTCATCTTTGGCCGGCCCCTGATTGCCGTGCTGCGCAAACGGCAGGGCAAGGGGCAACCGATCCGCGATGACGGCCCCGAGGGGCATTTTGCCAAGGCGGGCACGCCCACCATGGGTGGTCTGCTGATCGTCGGCGCGCTTGGCACCTCGACGGTGCTTTGGGCGCGGCTCGACAACCCGTTTGTGTGGATCGTGCTGGGTGTCACGCTCAGCTTTGCGCTCATCGGTTTTGCCGACGATTACGCCAAAGTGTCCAAGCAGACGACCGCCGGGGTGCCGGGCAAGGTGCGGCTGCTGCTGGGCTTTCTGATCGCCGGGATCGCGGCCTATTTCGCGGCGGCACACCACCCCGATCCGCTGCAAAACCAGCTTGCCGTGCCGGTGCTCAAGGATGTTCTGATCAACCTCGGCGTGCTGTTCATCCCGTTTTCGATTATCGTGATCGTGGGTGCAGCCAACGCCGTGAACCTCACGGACGGGCTGGACGGTCTGGCCATCATGCCGGTGATGATCGCAGGCGGCACGCTGGGCATCATCGCCTACGCGGTGGGCCGGGTCGATTTCACGGAATACCTCGATGTGCACTATGTGCCCGGCACCGGCGAGTTGCTGATCTTCACCGCCGCGCTCTTTGGCGGGGGGCTGGGCTTTTTGTGGTACAACGCGCCGCCTGCCGCCGTGTTCATGGGCGACACCGGGTCGCTCGCCCTTGGCGGCGCGCTTGGCGCCATTGCGGTGGCCACCAAGCACGAACTGGTGCTGGCCATCGTCGGCGGCCTCTTTGTGGTCGAGGCGATGTCGGTGATCATCCAGGTCCTGTACTTCAAACGGACGGGCAAGCGCGTGTTCCTCATGGCGCCGATCCATCACCACTACGAGAAAAAGGGCTGGGCCGAGCCGCAGATCGTGATCCGGTTCTGGATCATCTCGCTGATCCTCGCGATGATCGGTCTGGCAACACTCAAGGTCCGGTAGCACGCGCTCCTATCACACCGCATCCCCCAAAATGATCTTTGCGCAATGCGCGCGGGGATGTATTCAGGTCTCAGGCACAAATCCGCTGACCAGAACCAAGCGGGCGCCAAAGGGGTAAGCGGTGATCGAGCGGACAACCAAGACCGGCCTGAAACGGCTGATGAAATCCGGCCTGGACGTGCAGATGCGGCGCAAGGTGCATCGCGAAATGCGCGGCTCGTATTGTTCCGGCATCATGATGGGGTTGCGCGCGGCCCTGGGCCCTGATGACATTTGCGTCGATCTGGGCGCCAATGTGGGCGAGGTGACCGCGCCGCTTGCCGAAACCGGCGCCACTGTCCATGCGTTTGAGCCCGACCCCGACAACTTCGCCCAATTGCAAAGCGCCTGTGCCCAGCACCCCAGCGCCGTTTTGCACCAGAGGGCCGCCGGAACGCAGGCGGGTCACCTGTCGCTGTTCCGCAGCACGATCCTCGACAAGGACGCGCGCAAGGGCTCGACCGGGTCCACCCTGATCGCCACCAACACGGTCGCGAATGCGGAAAACAGCGTCGAGGTCGAGGTGATCGATGCCGTCGCCTTTGTCCGCACGCTGATCGCGGAGCACGGGCGGATCGCTTTTCTCAAGATGGATATCGAAGGCGCGGAGCTTGAGCTGATGGAGCATCTGCTGGACACCGACCTGCTGTCGCATGTGGGCCTGACCGTCGTGGAAACCCACCGCTGGTTGATGCCCGGCCAGTCCAAACGGTACGAAGAGATTGAGCGTGTCGCCGACGCGCAGCCCGAGCTGAACCTCTTCGCCTACTGGACATGACGCGGCGATGCACAACGCGCGATCAGACTTGCGGGCACAGCGGTTTCATGGGAACCCTGCCGACCAGAAAAACCACGGACGGGGTAAGGGAACGTGCGCGCACTGGTGACAGGGGGCAACCGGGGGATCGGCTATGCGATTGCGCAGGGCTTGCGTGACCGTGGCATCGACGTGGTGATTGGTGCGCGAGACGCGCAGGCAGGTGCCACCGCCGCGCAAGCCATTGGCGGCACCTTTGTGCATCTCGACCTCGAAGCGCCGGACACATTCGCACCCGCCATCGCCGCCGCCGGTGATATCGATATCCTGATCAACAATGCCGGCATCCTCATCGAGGACAGCATGATCACGCACCCGGAGGGCCTGCGCCGCTCCATGCAGGTCATGTTTCACGCCCCGTTCGAGCTGACCTTGCTGTGCCTGCCGCATATGACCCGCGCAGGCCAGGGACGGATCATCAACCTCAGCTCGGGCTGGGGCGCCTATTCCGAAGGTATGGAAGGCCCCGGCGGCTACGGCGTGGCCAAGGCGGCGCTGAACGCGCTGTCCTACGCCTTGCCGTGCGACCTGCCCACCGGTGTCAGCATCAACGCGATGTGCCCGGGATGGGTGCACACGCGCATGGGCGGGCAGGCCGCGCCACGCACCCCCGAAGAAGGGGCAGACACCGCCATCTGGCTCGCGCTGGACGCACCCGCACATCTCACGGGCAAATTCTTCCGCGACCGCACGGAAAAGGCGTGGTGATGCTGTTTCTTCTGACCGAAAATACCACGGGGGTCCGGGGGCAGCGCCCCTGGCCGGTCCGCCGATGATCCCCGTCCGCGGTCTCAAAGGCGCACGTGTCGCCGTGCTCGGCCTCGGGCGGTCCGGTCTGGCCTCGGCCCGCGCACTGCATGCCGGCGGGGCGCAGCCGGTCTGCTGGGATGACAACCCCGATGCGCGCACCCGTGCCGAGGACGAAGGCTTCGCGTGCCTCGACCTCCGAAAATCCGGCGCCTTTGACGGGATCGCGCGGCTGATCGTCAGCCCCGGAATCCCGCATCTCTACCCCAATCCCAACCCGGTCGTGACCGCCGCCCTGACCGGAGGCGTGCCCGTCGACAACGACATCGGCCTGTTCTTCCAGTCGCTTGCCACCGACGCGTGGGGGCGGTTCGACACCGCACCGCGGGTGATCGCCGTGACCGGCTCCAACGGCAAATCCACAACCTGTGCGTTGATCCATCACATAATGGAGAGTGTGGGCCGCGACAGCCAGCTGGCCGGAAATATCGGGCGCGGCGTGCTCGATATCGACCCGCCCGGCGATGGCGGGATCGTCGTGCTGGAATTGTCGAGCTATCAGACCGATCTGGCGCGCAGCCTGACGCCGGATGTGGCCGTCTTTACCAATCTCACGCCCGATCATCTGGACCGCCATGCCGGGATGGGCGGTTACTTCGCGGCCAAACGCAGGCTCTTTGCCGAAGGCGGCCCCGACCGCGCCATCATCGGCGTGGATGAACCCGAGGGCCGCTTTCTCGCCGGGCAATTGGCCGAGGCACCGGGCGACGACCGGGTGATCCGCGTCTCGGCGGCGGGCAAGCTGTCGGGGCCGGGCTGGTCCGTCTTTGCCCGCAAGGGGCATCTGGCCGAATGGCGCAAGGGGCGACAGGTCGCCTCCATCGATCTGCGCGACGTGGCCGGTCTGCCGGGCGCGCACAATCACCAGAACGCCTGCGCTGCCTACGCCGCCGCCCGCGCGGTCGGCATCGCCCCCCGGGTGATCGAGGACGCCTTTCACAGTTTTGCCGGTCTGCCCCACCGCAGCCAGCGCATCGCCGAAGCCGGCGGCGTGATCTACGTAAATGACAGCAAGGCCACGAATGTCGACAGCGCCGCCAAGGCGCTGGCTGCGTTCCAAAACATCCGCTGGATCTGCGGCGGCCTGCAAAAGGACGGTGGGCTGGATGCGGTCAACGCCGCCGCCGGGTCCGTGCGCAAGGCCTACGTCATCGGGCGCGAGGCCGCGCAATTCGCGCTGCAACTGGATATGGACAGCCATGTGTGCGGCACGATGGAGGCTGCGGTCGCCGCCGCCATGAACGAGGCAGAGCCAGGCGACGTGGTTCTGCTCGCACCCGCTGCCGCCAGCTTTGATCAATACGACAGTTTCGAGGCCCGCGGCACCGACTTCACCGCTCAGGTCCAGTCGCGGCTGTAACGCGGCTTCAAATCTTTTCGACCGTCACCCCGTCACCGGTGTAGAACGCCAGATGGTCCTTGATCCGGGCCACGCTCTCCTTTGGGTCTTCGTAGCTCCAGACGGCATCCTTCAGCGTCGCGGACTTTGTCACCACCGAAAAATGGTGCGCATCGCCCTTGTGCGGGCAGTGGGTCACCTTGTCTGACGGGTCGAGGAACGCCATCGCGATGTCCGCGCGGGGAAAGTAGATCACCGGTGCATAGCTGCCTTCGCTCAGTTCCAGCGCAGCGTTGCTTTCGCCCAGTACGGCACCGCCGGCGCGGACGGTCCAGGTGCCGGGGGCGGACCGGATCGTGATGTGGTCTGCCATGGCATGGGGTCCTTTCAGTCTATTGCGCGGGTGATGAGCGCTGTGTGTAACAGGTGCGTGACGGCTGCGGAACCTCAAAGAAACGCACCCCGTATCGGCACACCAGCCACACGGCTGGGTACGGGCGCGAAAACCCCCTCAGATCGGCGCGCAGGCCGCCACCAGCCAGGCTCGCGCGGTATCCGATACGCGCGGCCCGATTTTCTCAAGCGTTTCCGCATGATAGGCGTTGATCCAGTCCCGCGTCGCCGCATCCAGCAGCGCAGGCACCACCAGCCGTCGGTCGATGGGCGCAAAGGTCAGCGTGCGCCAGCACAGCATGTCGCGATGCGCGTCACCGCCGGGCGGTGCCTCTGCCACCGTCGCAACCACCAGGTTCTCGATCCGGATGCCAAAGGCCCCTTCGCGGTAGTATCCCGGCTCGTTCGACAGGATCATGCCCGGCTCCAGCGGTACCGTGCTGATCCGGCTCAGCCGTTGCGGCCCCTCATGTACCGACAGATAGGCCCCCACACCGTGGCCCAGCCCGTGGTCGAAATCCTGATGCGCATACCACAGCGGCGCGCGCCCGATCGCCTCGATATCCCGGCCCGCCAGCCCCTTGGGCCAACGCAGGCGCGACATCGCGACCATACCGCTCAGCACCCGGGTAAAGGCGGCGCAGGCCTCTTCGGGCGGCGTGCCGATGGCGATAGTGCGGGTGATGTCCGTCGTGCCGTCCAGGTATTGCCCGCCACTGTCAAGCACCAGCAGATGCCCGTCCTGCAAGGTGCTGTCGGTCTCTTCGGTGACGCGGTAATGCATGATCGCACCGTTGGGTCCGGTGCCCGAGATCGTTTCGAAACTGATGTCCTGAAGCGCATTGTCCCGCCGCCGCGCCTGTTCCAGCTGGCCGACCACCTGCGTTTCGGTCAGGGAGCCGGGCGCTTGTGCATCCAGCCACGCCAACAGCTCGACCACCGCCGCCCCGTCGCGCAAATGCGCCTCGGCGGTGCCGTCAATCTCGGCTGCGTTCTTGCACGCCTTGGGCAGGGCGCAGGGGTCATCGCCCCAGTCCACCCGCTCGCCCACCGCATCTGCGACGATGCACGGCACGCTGGACTTGTCGAGGCGTACAGCGCCGTCCAAAGCCTGCACCGCATCCAGAAACGCCTCCGGCGCATGGCATCTCACATCGGGGCCAAAATGCGTGCGCATATTGTCCAGCTTCACCGGATCAATGAACAGATCAAGCGCGCCCGTGCTGTGCAGAATGGCAAAGCACTGCACCACCGGATTGCGCGGAATATCCGCGCCGCGGATGTTCAGCAGCCAGCAAATGGAGTCGGGCAACGTGATCACTGCAGCGTTCACACCATCCTCACCCAGCGTCGCTGCCAACCGCGCGCGCTTGTCGTGATGGCTCTCGCCCGCAAACTCAATGGGGTGCACCTTGGCCGGTGCCACCGCCGGGCCGGGCTGGTCGGGCCAGCACCGGTCCACCAGATTGCCGCAGACCACCAAGGCGACGCCCGTGCCCGCCAGCACCTTTTCAGCCGCCTCGATCTGGCCCGGCGTGTGCAACCACGGATCAAAGCCGACCCGGCCACCGTCCGGCAATTGCGCCTTCAGCCACTCGCCCATCGACGTCTCGGGCCACGGCACTGGCGTATAGGCGTCCGCCACCTGCGCCTTGACCTGCGTGCGATACCGCCCGTCGATGAACACGCCCGCTATATCCCGCAACACCACGCAGAACCCGGCAGACCCGGTGAACCCGGTCAGCCAAGCCAGCCGCTCGTCCCGCGCCGAGACATACTCGCCCTGATGCGCATCCGCGCGCGGCACCACGAACCCATCAAGCCCCTCCGCCGCCAAAACCTCGCGCAAGGCCGCAAGCCGGGGTGGCCCCTGTTCAGGCCGCGCGGTGACCTCGAATGTCTGGAACATGATCCACCTTCATCTAGCAAAATAAACTCGCCCCGCAGGGCCGGGTTCAGCTGGCCCGCCGCATGCCCATGACGCGTGCCCGTGCCCGCGGGTCGCTGTCAAACAGCGCCGCCAACTGTTCGGTCATCGCACCGGCCAGCTGTTCAACATCCGTGATCGTCACCGCCCGGTCGTAATATCGCGTTACATCGTGCCCGATCCCGATCGCCAGCAGCTCCACCGCACGTTTCCGCTCCACCATCGCGATCACGTCGCGGAGGTGTTTTTCCAGGTAATTCGCGGGGTTGACGGACAGTGTTGAATCGTCCACCGGCGCGCCGTCCGAGATCACCATCAGGATCTTGCGCGCCTCGGGCCGTGCGACCATCCGCCGGTGCGCCCATTCCAGCGCCTCGCCGTCGATGTTTTCCTTGAGCAAGCCCTCCTTCATCATCAGGCCCAGATTGGGCCGCGTCCGCCGCCACGGCGCGTCAGCGGATTTGTAGATGATGTGGCGCAGATCGTTCAGACGTCCGGGCTGCGTCGGGCGGCCCTCGTTCAGCCACGCTTCACGCGCCAGCCCGCCTTTCCACGCGCGGGTGGTAAAGCCGAGGATTTCCACCTTCACGTTGCAGCGTTCCAGCGTCCGCGCCAGCACGTCCGCACAGATCGCCGCGATGGAGATGGGCCGGCCCCGCATGGAGCCCGAATTGTCGAGCAGCAGCGTCACGCAGGTGTCGCGAAATTCGGTGTCTTTCTCGACCTTGAAGGACAGCGGCGTCGTGGGGTTCGCCACCACGCGCGCCAGACGGCCCGCGTCCAGCATCCCTTCCTCGCGGTCAAACTCCCAGCTGCGGTTCTGTTGCGCCTGCAACCGCCGCTGCAGCTTGTTGGCCAAACGGCTCACCGCGCCCTTGAGCGGCTCCAGCTGTTGGTCGAGATAGGCGCGCAACCGCTCCAGCTCCACCGGTTCGGCAAGGTCCTCGGCCGAGATTTCCTCGTCATGCGTGTCAAGGTAGACGCGGTAGTCCGGGTCTGCCTCGGACACGGGCTGCGGGGCAGGGGGTTCGAGCGGGGCCTCGCCCTCGGGCATCTCCGCCTCTTCGCCCAGTTCCTGATCGGCCATGTCATCCATGGAGACCTGCGCCTGGCTCGCGTCCTGCTGGTCCTCTTGCGAGGATTCCGGAGTGCCTTCGGCGTTTTCCTCGTCCTGATCGTCCTGCCCGGTGCTGTCGGGCTCCTGCTCCTCTTCGGCGCCCTCCTCGGCGCTGTCTTCCTGATCCTCGTCGATCTGATCGGGGTCATCGCCCAGCTGATCGCCATAGCCCAGATCGGTGATGATCTGGCGGGCAAAGCGGGCAAAGGCGGCCTGATCGTCGAGGATATCGTCCATATTCTCGAGCGTGCCGCCTGCCTGATCCTCGATAAAGCCGCGCCACAGCTCCATGGCGTTCTGCGCGCCGGGCGGCAGGTTACGGCCCGTGGCCAGATGGCGCACGAGGTAGCCCGCTGCCGCCGACAAGGGCACGTCACTGGCCTGTTTGCACTGGTCGTAGCCGCGCCGTTGCGCGTCGTGGTTGATCTTGGCATCGATGTTGCCGGCCGTGCCCGGCATGTCGCGCGCGCCCATCGCCTCGCAGCGTGCGGTTTCCATCGCCTCATAGAGGTCACGCGCCATGTCGCCCTGCGGCGCATAGCGGGCGTGTGTCTGGCCGTTGTGATAGCGGCGGTTCAGCGCCAGCGCGTCGGCGGTGCCACGGGCCAGCAGCACCTCTTCGCGGGTCATCCGGCGCGACACCTGCGGCAACCGCATCGCATCGCCCGACAGTCCCGCAGGATCGACCGAGTAGGACACGTTCAGTTCGGGGTCATTGGCCATGACCTTGGTCGCCTCGGCGAGCGCCTTTTTAAACGGATCTGCGGGGTTGTCGTTTTGCTGTGCCATTCCCCAGCAATTGCGCCAATCGCGCCGAATGGCAAGGGGTCAGCTTAGCCCAGAACCAGCATCTCGCACATCGCGATGTTGCGCTGGGATGTGAGCGCCGCATGCCGGGCCATACGCGCGTCGAATGACCGGTCGGCAGTATGCAGCAGCGCCCAATGCGCGCCCGCCGCGGAATTCCGCGATTTCTCGAGCACGGACGCGTCGTCGGCGATGGCGTGCAGCATCTCGTCAAACAGGACCGCCCGCGCCGCAACGCGGCTCACATCGCGCCCCATCAGGCGGTTGTAATCCGCCTCCGCGGAGTAGCGCCCAAGGCAGGTGGCGAAATGCCCGGCCAGCGGATCAACCTCATCCGATGCGGCGAGGGTAAGGCTGGGAAGGACCCCAAGACTTAGTAGGAATGCGGCGGCGATAGCCTTCAATTGGTAAAACATACCCCAAATTGTGGGGGAGACAGGTTAACGGTCAATGAATTTTGTCACAAAAACGTCACAAAAGTTCGACCTGTGTATTTTGACACTTAATGAAGGGCACGAAACACGGCGCCCGTGGGGCGCAAAATCTGTCGAAACGTCGGTAGCCCACCTCAGGCCAGAGGTCGCGCCACGCTACCCCAAGCTCACGCTGGCGGCGCTCTCGGGCAGTTCCTCATCGAACAAACGCTGATAGAACTCGGCGACCGTCTGCCGCTCCAACTCATCGCATTTGTTGAGGAAGGACAGGCGGAAGGCATAGCCCACGTTGCGGAAAATTTCAGCGTTTTGCGCCCATGCGATGACCGTGCGCGGCGACATGACCGTGCTGAGATCACCGTTCATGAACGCCGTCCGCGTCAGGTCCGCCACGGTCACCATCTGCTTGATCGTCTTGCGTCCGGCTTCGGTGTTGTAATGCGGGTTCTTGGCCAGCACGATTGCAGTTTCGGCATCGATGCTGAGATAGTTGAGCGTCGCCACGAGGCTCCAGCGGTCCATCTGGCCCTGGTTGATCTGTTGCGTGCCGTGGTAGAGACCGGTTGTGTCGCCAAGGCCGACCGTGTTGGCCGTCGCAAAGATCCGGAAGAACGGGTGCGGTTCGATCACCTGGTTCTGATCCAGCAGCGTCAACTTGCCGTCCACTTCCAGCACCCGCTGGATCACAAACATCACATCTGCCCGGCCTGCGTCGTATTCATCGAACACGATGGCGGTGGGGTTGCGCAAGGCCCAAGGCAGGATACCCTCTTGGAAATCAGTGACTTGCTTGCCGTCCTTCAACTTGATCGCATCCTTGCCGATCAGGTCGATCCGGCTGATGTGACTGTCGAGGTTCACGCGCACCGTCGGCCAGTTCAACCGTGCGGCCACTTGTTCGATGTGGGTCGACTTGCCCGTCCCGTGATAGCCTTGAATCATCACGCGGCGGTTGTGCGAAAAACCGGCCAAGATCGCCAGCGTGGTGTCGGGATCGAACTTGTAGGTGCTGTCGAGCGCGGGCACGCGGTCGGAGGCGTCGTCAAAGCCTTTGACGACCATATCCGTGTCGATGCCAAAGACTTCGCGGACGGAAATCTCTTCGCTGGGTTTTGCATTGATATCCATCGCGCCGTCCGCCATCTGGGTCGTCCTTCAACATAGAAAACGCGCCCCGGACGGGCGCGCCTGCGGTGGTGCAACATATAGCGGGAAAGGGCAAGGGGAAGGGGGCACCGAATGTGCACAAGCTGTGCACAACCTGTATGACACGCGGTGCATATTTCCGGGCGCATCATCGGGGTGTTGATGAACCAAAGGACAAAGTGATGACACCTCCACACCTCCCCTTCCGCTGGCACGCAGGTATCCTCACCGCTCTGGCAGGCGGTGCTACGGCGCAAAGCATGATTATGTGGGGCGGCTCGCTGAGCCATTTTCTGCCCCATGCACTGATCCTTGGCATAGTTGCGTTCTGCGGTGCGGGGCTCGCCGGTCTCGTCTATGCTGGTGCGCTTGGGCGCGACGGGTGGCGGGGCTGGGTCATTATGCTGTTTGTCTGGCCATTCACGACGGCGCTAGGAAGCGTCCTCGCGGTCTTACCATTGGCGGTCATGGGTGCAGGCGCCGGGCTGGAACCCATGTTGCGTGGCTTGATCGAGGCTGCGGCTTTGGGACTGCTCGCCGTGACGGACGGCATCTTGACCAGCACACCCGTCGCCTGTGTCTGGGCGAGCAGTGGCGTGCTGTTGCACTGGGCTTTGCGCGTTCAGCGCAATGCAGTCACTTGAAATTCCGGCTGTCCTTGATCTGGTCCCAGGCCCAGACGACTTCTTGAAGCTGTTCTTCCTGGCTGCGGTCCCCGCCGTTCATGTCGGGGTGCAGCACCTTGATCAGCTTCTTGTAGGCCTTGCGCACGTCTGCCTTGCTGTCGTCGGCCTTGGCCTCCAGAATCTCGATGGCGCGCTTTTCGGTGGGGGGCAGGCGGCGGGCGGCCGCATTGCCACCACGTCCCGGGTTTTGCGTGGCGTTCTTGCCCAGCACCTGATGCGGATCCTCGATGCCGAGCCGGGCCCAGGCGCGCGCCTCCGGATCACCCATGGGTTTGGTCTGACGCTCCCAGACCTTGTCCTTGGACTGCTGCGCGTTGATTTCCGCCTCGGTCGTGCCGTCAAAGAAGTTCCACTTGGTGTTGTACTCGCGCACATGCTGCTGGCAGAACCAGTAGAAATCGTCGAGCACATCGGGTGCTTTGGGTGCGCGGAACTTGCCCGGCTCGTTGCAGCCTTCGTGGTCACAGATGCGCGTCGAGGTCTCGGAGGCACCGGACATGCCACGGCGGCCACGTGGATTTTTCTTTTTGGCCGAGGAGACGGACATATCGAAACCGAAGGGATCTGGTTTTGTCATGGCAATGTCTCCTTTTCGAGTCGAGGTGAGCAGTTTAGTCTATGGGTTGGCAGAGTGAAGGGGGCAGGAAAGAAAAATGTCGGTCAGAGACGAGATTGAAGAGCGCCTGCGCGCGGCCTTTGACGTGCGCGAGATCGAGGTGGTGGATGACAGCGCGTCCCATGCCGGGCATGCGGGCGCACCTGCGGCGGGCGAGAGCCACTTTAACGTTATGCTGCGCAGCGCCGATCTGGCCGGTCAAAGCCGCGTGGCGCGCCACCGGGCGGTGCACAAGGCGTTGGGCGATATCGTGCCGCGCATCCACGCGCTGGCGCTGGATTTGGCGGAGTAGGCTGACGTTTGAAGGGTAGAACCATCTTGGGGCAGCGCGCCGGAGGCTCGACCTCCGTGCGCCTGGGTGCCGAACCGCGGCGGTAAGGCGACAGGTTACAAAACGCAAAACAGAGTGTGTGACTTGCGCGGCGCGCAATCGCGTTGTCCACAACCCCGGCGCGTTGAAACTGTGCGACCCACCGTCCCGCATCGGGGCGCGCGCATGTGCCATGCGGTCGCGCGAGACCTTACGCCGCCAACGCAATCAGGGTCGATCTTGCGCCGGATCGCGATATTTATGACAGGTCAACTTGAACCGCGAGGGATACCCATGCCGCTTACCCGCCGCACGCTGCTTCTTAGCAGCCTAGCAATGGCCGCATGTGCGCGCGTGCCTGCCTCGCCCGAGGGACCACTGACACCCATCACATTGGACATGGCCTTTTCGGGCAGGGCCACAGGTGCGGGCATTTTCCGCGTCGACCTGACAGGTGCCGAACGGCGCTTTACCGCGCGGCTCAACAGCCGCCTCGAAGGGGACCGCCTGATCGTGGTCGAGGATTTCTTTTACGACGACGGCGAGGAAAACACCCTGACCTGGGTCTTTGACCGCACAGGTCCGGGCCGCTGGACCGGTCGGCGCGAAGACACGGTGGGGTTGGCCGAGGTGGTCGAAACCGGGACCGAGATCCGACTGTCCTACATCGCCGATTTCCGTTCGGGCGACGATGTCACCCGTTTGGGGTTTGAGGACGTGATCTATTTCGCTCCCGATGGGCGCGTGATCAACGACGCCATTGTCACCCGCCTCGGCATCCCTGTCGGCCGCGTCCGATTTGAGTTGCAGCCCCGCTGACGCGCGCTGTTTGATGCGTTCGGCTACAGCCCCAGCTTCGCCGCCACGATCTCGTTCACAGCCTTGGGGTTGGCCTTGCCGCCCGTCGCCTTCATCACCTGACCCACGAACCAGCCCGCGAGCTTGGGGTTCTGTTTAGCCTTTTCGACCTGCGCGGGGTTGGCGGCGATGACCTCTTCGACAGCCACCTCGATGGCGCCCGTGTCCGTCACCTGTTTCATCCCGCGCGCCTCGACGACCTGCGCCGGGTCGCCGCCTTCGGAATAGATGATCTCGAACAGGTCCTTGGCGATCTTGCCCGATATATCGCCTTCACGCATGAGCTCTGCAATTCCAACCAACTGTTGGGGTGACATTGGACACTCAGAAATTTCAATTTCATCGCTTTTCAACTTACCAAATAGTTCGTTTACGATCATGTTGGAAAAACCGTGTGCAACTGTATGGTTACTTTGCGGTTCCGATGCGTCGATACCTTGGTCAGCAGCCGCCTTTATAACGTCATCGAAAAAGTCAGCTGCCGCAAGCTCTGCTGTGAGCACACTTGCATTGTAGTCCGACAAGCCGAGTTCGTTCATAAAACGGGCTTTCTTGGCGTCCGGCAATTCGGGTAGAGACGCCGCGATGTCGTCCACCCAACCCTGTTCGATCTCCAGCGGCAGCAGGTCGGGATCGGGGAAATAGCGGTAATCATGCGCCTCTTCCTTGGAGCGCATCGACCGGGTTTCCTGCTTGCCCGGATCAAAAAGCCGGGTTTCCTGATCCACTTTGCCGCCCGCTTCGACGATGGCGATCTGGCGGCGGGCCTCGACCTCGATGGCCTGCTGGATAAAGCGCATGGAATTCATGTTCTTGATCTCGCAGCGGGTGCCGAGATGGGAGAAATCCTGAGTTTCTTGATAGCGTTCATAGGCGCCGGGCAGGCAGATCGACACGTTCACGTCGGCGCGCATGCTGCCGTTCTGCATGTTGCCGTCGCAGGTGCCCAGATAGCGCAGGATCTGGCGCAGCTTGGTGAGGTAGGCGGCGGCCTCTTCGGGGCCGCGAATGTCGGGGCGCGACACGATCTCCATCAGGCAGACGCCGGTGCGGTTCAGGTCCACAAAGGACAGGTTGGGGTCCATGTCGTGGATCGATTTGCCGGCGTCCTGTTCCATGTGGATGCGCTCAACCCGCACCAGACGTGCTGTCCCGTCGCCAAGCTCAACCAGCACTTCGCCCTCGCCCACGATGGGGTGGTAGAGCTGGCTGATCTGGTAGCCCTGCGGCAGGTCGGGGTAAAAGTAGTTCTTGCGGTCAAAGGCGGAGGTCAGGTTGATCTCGGCCTTGAGGCCCAGCCCGGTGCGCACGGCCTGTTCGACGCAGTATTCGTTGATCACGGGCAGCATGCCGGGCATGGCGGCATCCACAAAGGCGACGTTGGAATTTGGCTCTGCCCCGAACCGGGTGGAGGCGCCGGAAAAGAGCTTGGCGTTGGACGATACCTGCGCGTGCACTTCCATCCCGATGACCAGTTCCCAGTCATGTTTCGCGCCGGCAATGGTTTTGACTTTGGGGGTCTCGTAGGTCAGATCGAGCATGGGTCGTCGTCCTTTTTCGCGCCTTCGGGCGGTGTAATTCAGGGGGCGGCGTGTCGCAAGGGCCCGCGACCATAGCGCGCCTTTTGCAGCCACGTGCGCTGCTGCAGGATGCGCGCATGACCATTCGCGAGGCGGAGATTCCACCGGGCAGCCTGATTGCGCAATTTGCGCAGGCCGAGGGGCATTATGTCGACTGCTTTGCCACCGACGGCGCGGCGGACCTGCCCAGCTACATCGAGGCCTTCTATACCCAGCCCCTGTTTCAGGCCGAGCGAGTGGTGTTGCGGCTGACCGCGCGCGCGCCATCGACGGATGCCGAGGCCGCAGCACTCGCGCGCGGCGAGGCGGAGCGGTTTGCGGTCTGGACCGTGGCCGGACGCACGCAGACGGAATTGCTGATGGCGGATGCGTCCGGGCGCACGATGTCGTGGCTGTCGGTGGCGGATGGCCTCGCCTTTGGGTCGGTGGTGGTGCCGGTGCGCGACCGGCGGGGGCGGCTGACGCTGGGCCCGGTGTTCCACAGCCTGCTGGGCGCGCACAAGGTCTACTCCCGCGCGCTTCTGGCGGGGGCGGCCTCGCGGCTCAGGCGGCGTGGGTCTCTGCCCCGTTCTTCGTGAAAACGACACGCTGGCCCGCCGCAATCTCGCGGCGGAACAGATCGGTCAGAAACCGCAGCGCCTCGGCATAGCCGGCAGAGGCAAAGCGATCCCGGCAGCGGGCGCGCATCGCCGCATCCGACCCGCACGCCGCCTGCGCCCAGAGCATCGGGTGCAGTTCGGTCAGGTGCGCACGCACGATCCAGGCGGCGGCGCTGGCGATCTGGGCGCGGACATAGTCAGCCTCGTCATGGCCCGTCGGCGTCGCGCCCATCGTGTTTGCACAATAGGCCGCCAACAGGTTCACGATGTGCTGGTCGCCCGTGTGGCGCAGGATATCGCGCAACCCGTCGACAAAGAAATCAAGGTCGAGCCGTGCGCACGCCTCGGTGTCGAGGGAAATGGCGTCCATCATCACCCAGGTATAGGCCCCGGCCCCCCACACGTCCGCAGTCAGTCCCGCCATCCGCCGCGCTTCCAGCTCGAGCCGGTCGTAGCTGCCGTGCCAGCGCGGCAACAGGTGACCGCCAAAGGCGCGCATGGCCTTGGGGTTGCTTGGGTCTTGGGTGATCCAGCATTCGTAGTCGGCGACGACGCGGGCCAGATCTGTGCTCACACCCGCATTAAAGGCGCATTTGGCGGAAGCTATCAGCGGGGATTGCACATTTGCCGCCACAAACGGGGCAAGGATCGCGCCCGCCCGTTCGAAATGCGCCTCGAACGCTTCGCGGTTGTGCAGCGGCACCTCGATGTCCCAGCCCGCCCCGCGCCAGGCCCAGCCGATATCGATATGGGCATGGGCCACAATGGCGGCGATCATGGGGTCGTGCGGATGCTCGGTCAGGACCTGTTCCAGCGCCTCAATCCCGTCCAGCAGGGGGGCGTCATGCGCCGGACGGCCCGTGACAAGCGCATGTTCGGCGGCGGCCACAACGTCGGCGCGCGCGCCGAACGCCATCAACTCGGCAATCGGCATGCCGCCATCGGTCTTTGCGCGCGCTGCATCCAGCGTCTGCAATTGATGGGACAGAACCGCCCAGTCCTCCTGCCGCGCCAGCGCCAGCCCGGCATTCTGGTGCAGGTCGCGGGCGAACTCTTCGGCGGTGGGGTCGGGACAGGCGATGGTCAACGCCTCCTGCGGAGCGGACGCAGGCGGCGTGACCGCGGCCTGGTGCAGAACGCGTTCTTGCGGGGACCCGACAGCCTGCGCCGCGAAACAGGTTCGCAAGCGCAGCAGCGGAGCAAGGACACGTTCTGCGAGGGCCATCATTAACGATCCGTTACTGTCTAACAGCCTCCTGTGTGCCGCAAAATTGCGACCCAATGCGGGCGGTGGCGCGGCTATACAAGGCAATTGCGGGGATGATTTTGCGAAACCTGCAACCAATGGTGAGCACAATTCAACTCATCCGGGATCATTGTTGCGCAAGCTCTTGCGAATGCAGGGCTTTGGTGCGGCGGGGGGCGTAGACAGCGCAGTCACGCGCCCCTCATACTGACCGGCATGAAGTGGACAAGCCTTATCGGGGTCGTTCTGGCCTGCGCGCCGCTGATGCCGGTGCAGGCGCAAGAAGCCCCTGCGCCAGATGTTCCCGTGCTGGAGGCCGACCGCTTTGCCGGTCTGCGCCCGCCAGCGCGCGATGGTGATGTGCCGCGCACACGCTGGACCCACCAGCCGGACCACGTGCTGTGGAACCGCGCCGCACTCTCGGCGCTCAAGACCCATGGCCAGCCGTTGGTCGATCTGGTGCCCGACGATATCGCCAACTGGTGTCCGCAATACCCCCAAGCCGATGCAGAGACGCGACGCGCCTTTTGGGTCGGTTTCCTGTCGGCACTGGCCAAATACGAAAGCACCTACAAGCCCGGCGCGGTGGGCGGCGGTGGCAAGTGGTACGGGCTTTTGCAGATCCTGCCCGCGACGGCACGCGGCTACGCATGCAATGTGGGCACGGGGGCCGCACTCAAGAACGGGGCGGCGAACCTCAGCTGTGCGGTGCGCATCATGGCGGTGACGGTGCCGCGCGACGGGGTGATTTATGGCAGGGGCGGGCGCGGCGTGGCCGCCGACTGGGGTCCAATGCGATCCTCGGCCAAGCGGGCGGAAATGGCAGGCTGGCTGCGCCAGCAGTCCTATTGCGCGCCGCTGGATGCCATACGGCCTCGGGCGCGGCCTGTCGTGGCCGATTAGCGCGACAGCTGGCTTGCGATGCGTGACCACACCTCGGGGTAGGTGAGCATCAGCAGATGCCCGTGCCCGTCGATCAGTTGCAGTTCGGCATTCGGCATCGACCGGGCAAAGCGGTCTACGGCGCGGGGCGGGAACACAGGGTCGACCGCTCCGTGGTAAAGAACGATTTCAACACCTTGCAGCATGTCGGGTGCTGCATTCGTCCAGCGGCGCAGGGCGCGGGTGTGCCGCCGGCCCAGCCCCTCTTGTGGCAATGTGATGCGACCCTCATTCGCGGCGACGAGCGCGTCGGCGGCTTGGGCGACCTGCGGATCAGTGTCGGCGTTGGGTCCGTATGCGAGCGTCCGGTAATACTCAAGCCACACGGCGCGCGGTGACAGGCTGCCCGCGCGCACTGCCGCCCCCACCGTGCCGACAGCCCCGCGTACGCCGGCCAGCACGGGTTGCGGTGCGGGCAGTGCGGTTGAGATGGCGGCCACGCGCACCTTGACCTGCGGCAGCCTGATGCGCAGGGCCTTGGCCGCCTCCAGCGCGATGGCGCTGCCGGTGGAATGGCCCACCAGATCGACGCGGGCAAACCCACCCTGTCGGACCGTATTGACGATCGTGTCGGCGGCATGATCGAGGTTCACGAACTCTTCCGCTGGGCGATCGTCAAAGCCGGGCAGGCGGTAGAAGGCCACCGCGCGGGTCGGACCAGCGATCCGTTCGAGCGGGGCCATGACCCGCACCGGGCTGAACGCACCGGGAATGCCGATCACCAGATGGTCGGCGGCGGCAAAGGCGGCGGGCTCGTAGATCAGCGGATCGGAGGTGGGTCGTGGCACGGGCGCGCAGGCGGCCAGCATCGCCAGCAAAAGCAGCGCCGCCCCCCTCATCCCAGCAACGAAAAATGGTGCCGCTCGACCTTGATGCCGCGGCTGGTCAGCGCCTCTTCGAAGTCCTCGGACGGCGGTGTCGCCTCCAGCGGCAGGCGGACCTTGCGGCCCGTGGTCAACACGGCACTGGCGCGGATGGAAAAGTCGAGCCTCGTGTCGAGGCGGATATGCGAGATGCGGGGCCAGGCAACCTCACCGGTGCGGCGGCCCGAAAACCAGTGCAGCCCCTCCGCATCCAGCCGCACCCCGGACGCCCGCCCCGAGACCAGGTCGACCAGCGCCGGGATAGTGGCCAGTGCCACCAGCCCCATCAGCCAGGGTGCGGCGTCCAGCACCACGATGGCCAGCCCCAGCGCCGCCCAGACCGCGATCACGGTGATCAGCGTGGCGCGGTTGCGCCCGGTTGTCTCGAACGCATAGGGCGTCATTGCAGCCTAAAGGCGGTCTTGATGTCCTGCAAGGCGGACGTCTGGCGTTGCGACAGGGGCGTGCGGGCGGCGGTCTGGATCACTTCCATCAGCGTGCCAAAGGATGCACCGCTGTCCAGCTTGTTCAGCCGTTTCGCCAGACGCGGCACCGCAGGCTCCGCGCCGCTGCATTCCGACACCAGCCACTGGCCCAGAACCTCGATCTCCTGCGCGCCGGAGGCGTCGAGGTCAAGGTGCTTGCGCAGTGCGACGTCCAGCCGTTTGCGGTCATCCGCCGTCGGCAGATCGTCCAGCGCGATAAAGGCGGTGGCGAGGGCGGCGATGGCGAGGTTGGGCTCTTCGACGCTGTCGACAGGGTGCTGGTTGTAGCGGCGGCGAAACCCGAAACGCCGCGCGGCAGAGGCCACATCGCGCCCGACATCCATCATGTCGCTGGCAACTTCCGCCCCGCGGCGGGCGCGCAGGATGAGAAAGAAAGCGGCGGTGGCCAGCCCGATGAGGCCGATGATGATTGGCATGTTCAGCGCCCTCCTGTCACGTCCAGCGTGCTGCCGGTCACATAGCTCGCCCCGTCGGAGGCGAGCCAGAGGATGGCCTTGGCCACTTCCTCGGCCGAGCCTTCGCGGCGCATCGGAACCATATGGGCCAGCTTTTGCGCGCGCCCCGGCTCGCCGCCCTTGGCGTGCAGTTCGGTGTCAATGAGGCCGGGGCGGATCGACATCACGCGGATGCCGCTGGGCGCGACCTCGTCCGAGAGCCCCTTGGTAAAGGTGTCGACAGCGGCCTTGGAGGCGGCGTAGTCGACATATTGGTTGCCCGACCCCAGACGGGCGGCGGCGGACGAGATGTTGATGATCGCACCGCCGTCGCCCTGCGCTTCCATCCGCAGGACGGCCTCCTTGGCCACCAGCATGGCGCCGATGACGTTGACGTTCATCATGCGGGTGAGGCGGGCGCGGTCGATATCGGTGACACGGGCGGTCTGGTCCACGATGCCGGCATTGTTTATCAGCACGTCGAGGCGGCCAAAGGCGGCATCGACCGCCGCGTAAATCGCGGCAATGCCCGCCTCTTCGCCCACATCGGCCTGCACAACCTCGGCGCGGGCGCCCTGCGCCTCGACATCCGCCTTGACGGCGGCGGCCCCGTCGGGGTCGGACCGGTAGGTGAGCACAAAGTCATAGTCAGCCGCCGACAGGCGGGCACAGGCGGCACCGATACCGGCAGAGGCACCGGTGATGAGGCAGACGGGGCGATTGGTCATGGATCTTGGGCCTTTGGTCTGAGGTGTGGGAGTGAGGGGCCAGCCCCTCACACTCCCCGGGATTTTTTCGGGACAGAGACAGGGATGGCCGCGTCAGGCGTTCCGGATGCGGGTGATCATTTCGGTGGTGTCGCGGCTGAGGCCGGGTGTGTCGGCGATACGGGCCAGCTCCTTGGAGATCATGGACTGACGGATCGCGTCGTAGCGACGCCACGTTTGGAAGGCGGCGCACATGCGCGCGGTGGTTTGCGGGTTCACCGGGTCCAGCGTGATCAGCCAGTCGGCAAGCAGGGCGTAGCCCGACCCGTCCCGGGCGTGAAAGCCAGCGTGGTGGGCGGCAAAGCTGCCCAGCGTGGCGCGGAACCGGTTGGGGTTTTTCCAGTTGAAGTCGGCATGTTTCGTCAGTGCCGTTGCCGTGTCGGCGGCGTCATCGGGCTTGGCCTCGATCACCTGCAGGCCGAACCACTTGTCCATCACGAGACGGTCATGTTTCCACTGCGCCTCGAACTGTGCCAGCGCCGCATCACCGCGCCCGGCGCGGATCAGGTTGCCAAGGGCCGAGAGCTGCTGGGTCATGTTGGTGGCGGTGTCGAATTGTGCCTGCGCGGTGTCGCCACGGTCCTGCCGGGTGAGCAGCGACAGCACCACGTTGCCCAGGGCGCGCGTGCCCGATTGTGCCGCGTCCGGCGCATAGGGCGCGTCGACCTGATGGCGGGCATAGAGATCAGGCAGCATGTCGGCCATACGGTCCGACAGCGCTTGGCGGTGCGCCTCATGCGCGACCCAGATCGCGTCCGGGTCGGGCGTCTTGCCGCCATTGTGCAGGTCATTGGCCACCTGCGACTGGCCGGGCAGGGCCAGCGTGTAGGCGCGGTAGGCCGGGTCGAGCGTTTCGTCCGACAGCACCTTGGCCACACCGTCGAGCCACGCGGGGTTGGGGGCGGCACCGGTCGTAATGGCCATGAGCAGCGACTGTGTGCCCAAATCGCGGGCCGCCTCCCACCGGGTGTAGGGATCGGTGTCGTGGGTCAGCAGGAACGCGTGATCCACGTTGTGCTTCAGGACCACCGGCGCGGAAAAGCCGCGCAGGATCGACGGGATCGGTTTGGCGTCCTGACCGGGAAAGCTGAAGCTTTGCTGCGCTTCGGTGATCTCCAGCACTTGCGTGGCCATCACCTCGGACCCGTCGGGGCCAAGCAGGCCCATCGCCACCGGGATCACCTGCGGCTGCGGGTCGGGCGTGGCGGTGCTGGGCGGTGTGTGCTGGCGGAAGGTGAGCGTGAACATGCCACTATCGTAGCTTTCCTCGACCTCCAGGTGCGGGGTGCCGGCCTGACTGTACCAGCGCTTGAACTGCGCAAGGTCACGCCCGGTGGTGTCCTCGAACACCTTCAGCCAATCCTCGATCGTGCAGGCCTGCCCGTCATGGCGGTCAAAGTAGAGGGTAAGCGCCTCGGCATAGGCCGCATCGCCGACGAGGATCTTGAGCATGCGGATCACCTCCGCGCCCTTTTCGTAGACGGTGGCGGTGTAGAAGTTGTTGATCTCCTGAAAGCTTTCGGGGCGGACCGGGTGTGCGAGCGGGCCCTGATCCTCGGGGAACTGGCGGGCGCGCAGGTCGATCACGTCGCTGATCCGCTTGACCGGAGCAGAGCGCATGTCGGATGTGAACTCGCTGTCGCGGAACACGGTCAGCCCTTCCTTGAGGCACAGCTGGAACCAGTCGCGGCAGGTGATGCGGTTGCCGGTCCAGTTGTGGAAATACTCGTGGGCGATGATCGCCTCGATCCGTTCGAAATTGCCATCGGTGGAGGTTTCGGGCGAGGCAAGCACGGCGGAGGCATTGAAGATGTTGAGCCCCTTGTTCTCCATCGCGCCCATGTTGAAGTCGTCCACCGCCACGATGTTGAACACATCCAGATCATAGGCGCGGCCATAGACATCCTCGTCCCACTTCATGCTGTCCTTGAGCGCCTGCATCCCAAAGGCGCATTTGCCCTCGTCACCGGGCCGGACATACAGCGCGAGGTCGACCTTGCGCCCCTCCATCGTAGTAAAGGTGTCGCGATGCGCCACCAACTCGCCCGCCACCAGCGCAAACAGGTAGGCGGGTTTCGGCCACGGGTCGTGCCACTCGGCCCACCCGTCGCCCGCGGCCACGGGGTTGCCGTTGGACAAGAGCACCGGGTGCGGGCCGTTGATGCGCACGGTAAAGGTGCTCATCACGTCGGGTCGGTCGGGGTAGTAGGTGATCTTGCGAAATCCTTCGGCCTCGCATTGGGTGCAGTACATGCCGTTGGACTGGTATAGCCCCTCGAGTGCTGTGTTGGCGGCCGGGTCGATCTGCACCTCCGCCTCCCAAGTAAAGGGGACGTTGGGCACGGCGCAGGTCAGCCCTTCGTCTGTCAGCGTTGGCTGCACCGTCTCGCCATCGATGCGGGCGCTGATCAGCTGGAGGTTTTCGCCATGCAGAAAGAATGTCGGGTCGGCGGCGTCCGGCTTGGGGGCAAAGCGGATGCGGGCGGTCACCCGTGTGGCCGACGGGGCCAGGTCAAAGGTCAGGTGCACATCCTCCACCGCAAAGCCGAAGAGCGTGTAATCGGCGAGGTAGATCGTCTGGGGCGTGGCGTCGCGCATCTGGGAACCCTTGTGCCGGTGCTGGAAGCTGTCCGCATGAGGGTAGGGCGCAGCCACCGGGCCTGCAAGCCGGAGGTGGGCCTATTCCGGCTGGATGACCTTGCCGGTGGTGGTTGTCGTGATCTTGCCCGTGCGGGCGGTTGTTGCGTTTGTGGCACTGTCGCCGGTCCGTTGTCCTTCGTGCAGCGGGGACCGGCATATGGTCTGGCAAGTGGCCGGCCCTGCGACACAAGGCCAATGATGTGCGGCATGGCTTGGCCGCGCGGTGCTGCATCCTAAGTTGCCGGTTATGACGAGCGTTCTGTGGTTCAAACGGGATTTGCGGGTGAGCGATCATCCGGCGCTGGCGCGTGCGGCGGCGCTTGGGCCGGTGATCCCGCTTTATGTGTTCGAGCCGGGCTATTGGGCGGAGCCGGACGTGTCAGGCCGGCAGTTTGACTTTGTGTGTGAGAGCGTGGCGTCGCTGGGTGGTGCGCTGGACCGGCTGGGCGTGCCGTTGACTGTGCGCGTGGGCGAGTTAGGCGATGTGCTGGCGGAACTGCATGCAGAGGTCGGGTTTGACCGCGTGGTTAGCCACGAGGAAACCGGCAGCGCCTGGACCTACACCCGCGACCGCGCTGTAGCAGCATGGTGTGGTGCCAATGGTGTCCTGTGGGAGGAACTGGCGCAATCGGGTGTCGTGCGGCGGCTCAACGGGCGCGACGGCTGGGCCAAGCAGCGCAACGCCTTTCTGCGCGAGCCGCAAGCGGAGCAGCCGGAGCGGCTGAGCGGGCCGGCCCTGGCCTCCGACGACATACCCCGGCTGGTGGCACCTGACCCGTGTCCCCAGCGGCAGCGCGGCGGGCGGGACATGGCGCTGAGCCTGCTGGGCTCTTTCCTGACCGAACGCGGGCAAACGTATCGCAAGGACATGTCCTCACCTGTCACGGGTGAGACGTCATGCTCGCGCCTGTCACCCTATCTGGCCTTTGGCTGCCTGAGCGGGCGGGAAGCGAGCCAAGCCACCGCCGCGCGGCAGCGCGAGGTCAAGGGCACGCGCGAAGGCTGGGGCGGGTCGCTGAAATCCTTTCAGGCGCGGCTCGCCTGGCGCGATCACTTCATGCAAAAGCTGGAGGATGAACCGGCGCTGGAACACCGCTGCCTGCATTCGGCCTATGAAGGCTTGCGCAGCGACGATGCCGCGCGCCGTGGCGCGTGGGAACGGGGCGAAACCGGGCTGCCCTTTGTGGATGCGTGCATGCGCTATCTGGATGCGACTGGCTGGCTGAATTTTCGCATGCGGTCGATGGTGATGGCGGTGGCGTCCTATCACCTGTGGCTCGACTGGCGCGTCACTGGCCTGCATCTGGCGCGGCAGTTCACCGATTTCGAGCCGGGCATTCACTGGCCGCAGACGCAGATGCAGTCCGGCACGACGGGTATGAACACGGTGCGCATCTATAATCCGGTGAAACAGGGCACCGATCAGGACCCGACCGGTACCTTTACCCGCCGTTGGTGCCCCGAACTGGCGGCAGTACCCGATGCACACCTGCAAACGCCCTGGACCTGGGAAGGGGCGGGCACCGTGCTGGACCGCGCATACCCGGCCCCCATCGTCGACGTGACGGCAGCGGCGCGGGAGGCGCGCGACCGGGTCTGGGCGGTACGGCGCGGCGGTGCATTTCGCGACGAGGCGCGGCAGGTCATCGAAAAGCACGCCAGCAGGAAGGACCCGCAGGGGCATTTCGTCGACGACCGCGCACCGCGGCGCCGCAGGGCGGCGCGCGACACGCGTCAGATGGGCTTCGACTTCTGATGGGGCGCATGCGCAAAAAAGCCGATTTGCCGGAAAAGATGTGCCCGGTCTGCGACCGCCCGTTCAGGTGGCGCAAGAAATGGGAGCGGGTCTGGGACGAGGTCAAATACTGCTCGGACCGGTGCCGCCGCGCGGCCAAGGCTTCGGTTAAAGCAGGCTGACCTGACATCAAATTAAATTGGTCAAGTTATCGGACCAATAGAGTTTACGATAGGAAACTTTTTCTCTAGACCGGGCGGCGACCATACAATCAAGACCGTTGGAGGCCCGCCATGACCACCTATCTCGACCGCGCAGAGCTCAAAGTCGCCGACACGCTGGCGACATTTATCGAAGAGCACGCCATGCCCGGCACTGGTGTCGGATCAGCGGATTTCTGGTCAGGGTTTTCGGCGCTGGTCCATGATCTGGCCCCCAAGAACCGCGCATTGCTGAAAAAACGCAGCACGTTGCAGGCGCAGATCGACGCCTGGCATGTTGAGCATCGCGCAGCAGGGTTTGACGCCTCAGCCCACCGCGCCTTTCTCGAAGAGATCGGTTATCTGGTGCCCGAGGGGCCGGGGTTCGAGATCGAGACGGAGAATGTGGACCCCGAGATTGCCGCGACACCCGGCCCGCAACTTGTGGTGCCGATCATGAACGCGCGCTTTGCGCTAAACGCGGCGAACGCACGGTGGGGCAGCCTTTACGACGCGCTTTATGGAACCGACGCACTGGGCGATCTGCCCGAGGGCAAGTGGTATGACGCAGAGCGCGGCGCACGGGTGATCGCGCGGGCCAAGGCGTTTCTGGACGAGGCGGTGCCGCTGGCAGGCGCGTCCTGGGTAGATGTGACAGGCATGGATGTCGACGCCTCCGGCCTCATGGTCACAACAGCGTCGCTCGAGACGCGGCTGGCGGACCCGGCGCAATATGTGGGCCGCTCGGAAGAGGGCGACGCCTTCTGCTTTGTCAACAACGGGCTGCACGTGATTGTGCGCTGCGACAAGAGCCACGCCATTGGCGAGACGGACCCGGCAGGCATTGCCGACGTGGTACTGGAATCCGCGCTGTCGACGATCATGGACTGCGAGGACAGCGTCGCGGCGGTGGACGCAGAGGACAAGGTGCTGGCCTATTCCAACTGGCTGGGCCTGATGCGCGGCGATCTGGAAGAGAGCTTTGAAAAGGGCGGGCGGACGGTGCATCGGCGCATGCATGGCGACCGGACCTTTGTCGGGGTGGACGGTGCAGCGGTCACGCTGAAGGGGCGCAGCCTGATGCTGATCCGAAACGTGGGTCATCTGATGACCAACCCCGCCATCCTCGACCGGGACGGGAACGAGATCGGCGAGGGGCTGATGGACGCGATGATCACCACGCTGATCGCGCGACACGACCTGAAAAAGGCGGACGGTCTGCGCAATTCGGTCGCCGGGTCGGTCTATGTGGTGAAACCCAAGATGCACGGGCCCGACGAAGTCGCCTTTGCCGACGAGATATTTACCCGCGTGGAAAAGGTGCTGGGCCTGCCGGCCAACACGGTCAAGCTGGGCATCATGGACGAGGAACGGCGGACGTCCGCCAACCTCAAAGAGTGCATTCGTGCCGCCAAATCACGCGTGGCGTTCATCAACACAGGTTTCCTCGATCGGACGGGGGACGAGATCCACACGTCGATGGAGGCGGGGCCGATGATCCCCAAAGGCGAGATGAAGGGGGCTGCCTGGATCAGCGCCTATGAGGATCGCAACGTGGACATCGGCCTGGCCTGCGGGCTCAAGGGACGCGCACAGATCGGCAAGGGTATGTGGGCCATGCCGGATCGCATGGCGGAGATGCTGAAGACCAAGATCGGCCACCCGCAATCGGGTGCCACCTGCGCCTGGGTGCCGTCGCCGACGGCTGCCACATTGCACGCCACACATTACCACAGCGTCGATGTGCTGGCGCGGCAGGACGCGCTGCGGGAGGCTGGTGCACGTGGCACGCTTGAAGACCTGCTGACCATCCCGGTGGCGGCGGGCCGCAATTTCTCCTCCGAAGAAATTACGCGCGAGTTGGAGAACAATGCGCAAGGGATCCTGGGCTACGTGGTGCGTTGGGTCGATGCGGGCGTGGGCTGTTCCAAGGTGCCGGACATCAACGATGTGGGGCTGATGGAAGACCGCGCGACCTGCCGGATCAGCGCGCAGGGGCTGGCCAACTGGCTGCATCACGGCGTGATTTCCGAGGCTGAAGCACTGGCGGCGTTGCAGAAGATGGCCGCCGTGGTGGATCATCAGAATGCGGGCGATCCGGACTATGTGCCGATGGCGCCCGGGTTTGACGGGGTCGCGTTCGAGGCGGCGTGCGATCTGGTGCTCAAGGGTCGTGTGCAGCCGTCGGGCTATACCGAGCCGGTGCTGCATGCGCGGCGGTTGGAGTTCAAGGCGGCCTCCTGAGCGGCAGGTGTGCGTGGGAGTGAGGGGCCAGCCCCTCACACTCCCCGGGATTTTTCGGGACAGAGACGGGGCGGGCTGGCGTTCCACAGAGGGTAGAACATGTCGATTTCATTGCGCCGGGCGCGTACGATCATTCGCAAGGCGCTGGACAAAGGGCGCGAGATGGAGCTGAAGCCGCTGTCGGTGGTGGTTCTGGATGCCGGCGGGCACGTGCAGGCCTTTGAGCGCGAAGATGGCGCGGCCCCGGGGCGGTTCGCGATTGCGCATGGCAAGGCTTACGGCGCTGTTATGCTCGGCATGGCCGGGACCGCGCAGATGGCGCGGGCGGAACAGCAGGCCTATTTCATGAATGCGGTGAACGGTCTTTTCGGCGGGCAGGTTGTGCCTGTGCCCGGTGGCGTGCTGGTGCGCGACAAGAAAGGTGCGGTGATCGGTGCGGTGGGTGTGACAGGCGATACGTCCGACAATGACGCGATGGCGGCTGTGGCTGGCATCGAGGCGGTCGGGCTGACGGCGGAGATATAACAGCGGCGCGCCCGTCATTGCCCGTGAAATGGGCAGGCCCGGACCTCTTCACCCGTGCACAGTGGGTTGCGCGCCCCTTGGGCTGTTCAGGCCCGGGGTGCAGCGATATATCACCCGGAACGCAGTGCACAGAGGATCACCATGGCCCGACCCATCATTGGCATCATTTCCAACCACCACGTGATCAATGACGAATACACGGTGCAGGCCGCCGGCATGATCAACATCTCTGCCGTGGCGGAGGTGGCCGATGGTGTGCCGATGCTGATCCCCGCCGATCCGAATTTCGTCCGGGTGTCGGACCTGCTGGAACATTGTGCGGGTTTTGTGTTTACCGGTGGGCGGGCCAATGTCCATCCGGAAGAGTACGGCGAAGAGCCGACCGAGGCGCATGGGACATTCGACCGCAACCGTGACCGGCTGACCTTGCCGCTGATCCGGGCCTGTGTGGAACGGGGCCAGCCGATCCTGGGCATTTGCCGCGGATTTCAGGAGGTCAACGTGGCCATGGGCGGCTCGCTGTATCCGGAAATTCGCGACCTGCCGGGGCGCGACAACCACCGCATGCCCCCCGACGGCACGCTGGAGGAGAAGTTCGCGCTGCGCCATGACGTGACCTTTCGCGAGGGGGGCGTGTTTCACACTCTGATGGGACGCGCATCGGTGCCGACAAACACGCTGCACGGTCAGGGGATCAAGGAACCCGGTCCGCCGATCGTTGTTGACGGCCATGCGCCCGATGGCACGGCAGAGGCAATGTATATCGACGGCGCACCCGGGTTCACCCTGTCGGTGCAGTGGCATCCGGAGTGGAACGCGAAATGCGACCCGGTTTCGCGGCCGCTGTTCGAGGCGTTTGGCGATGCGTGCCGGGCCTGGGTGGATGGCGCGCGCGGGACACCGGCGCTGCGCACAGCGTCCTGACGGGCCGGACGCCTGCCGCTTTTTCCGCCGCGTCATGCTGCCGCGCGACAGTTTTGTTGCGGAACCCTCTGCATTTGCGGTTGCCACAAGCGGCGCTGATACCAAAGGTCGGACCATGAAGCCTATGTTCGACATACCGCCTGTCTGGCTGGGGTTGGCGATTGTGCTGGCCTGGACGCAGAGCCGGTTTTTCACCCTCGGGCTGAGCCTTGATTATCCCGTCACCCAAGGCATTGCAGGCCTGCTCATCGGGGGTGGCATCGTCCTGATCGCCCTGGCTGCCTGGGAATTCCGCCGCGCGCGCACGACGATCATCCCGCACCAGACGCCGGCGCACCTGATCACGCGGGGCATATTCGGCGTGACGCGCAATCCAATCTACCTGGCCGACGCGCTGATCCTGGCAGGGCTGATCCTGCGGTTTGACGCGGTTCTGTCGCTGCCGTTGGTCCCGATCTTTGTCTGGTGGATCGAACGCCACTTTGTCGTTGCCGAAGAGGACCGGATGCGGCGCCTCTTTCGGGCGGAATATGCGCGTTACGAAAGGAAAGTGCGCCGCTGGATTTAAGGATTTACGATTGTTTCGCTGTGACGTGGGGGCCCTTCTTGCACTGCGCCTGCGTTGCGAGTAGTGGACAGGCGCGCCCTGTGCACCATGTTGCCCGGTCGCTGCCACTGCCAAGAAGGACGGGGGATCTGCCGTATGAAAATCGGTACGCCAAAAGAGACATTTGCCGGTGAACGCCGCGTTGCGATGACACCGGACAGTGCGACTGCACTGCAAAAGCTGGGCCATGATTGTGTGATCGAAACCGGGGCCGGGCTGGCAGCCGGGTTTGTCGACGCCGATTACAAGGCCGCGGGCGTCGAGGTGGTCAAGACCGCCGCCGCCCTGTGGAAGGCCGCCGATGTGGTCGCCAAGGTGCGCGTGCCCGACGATGGCGAGATGAAGCGGCTGCGCGACGGCCAAACGCTGATCTCGTTCTTCAGCCCAGTGGCGGATGAGACCAAGATGGAGGCGGCGTCCAAGAAAGGGGCCACCGTCATCGCGATGGAGATGATCCCGCGCATTTCGCGTGCGCAAAAGATGGACGCGCTGTCGTCCATGGCCAACATCGCCGGTTACCGCGCGGTGATCGAGGCGGGCAACAACTTTGGCCGTTTCTTTACCGGGCAGATCACGGCGGCGGGCAAGGTGCCCCCGGCCAAGGTTCTGGTGGTTGGCGCGGGCGTTGCTGGCCTCGCTGCGATCGGCACCTCCACGTCGCTGGGCGCGATCACCTACGCCTTTGACGTGCGGCCCGAAGTGGCCGAGCAGGTCGAGAGCATGGGCGCCGAGTTTGTCTATCTCGATTTCGAGGAGGAACAGCAGGACGGCTCGTCTTCGGGCGGTTATGCCTCTGTCTCGTCGCCGGAATTCCGCGAGGCGCAGCTGGCCAAGTTCCGCGAACTGGCGCCCGAGGTCGATATCGTCATCACCACGGCCCTGATCCCGAACCGCGAAGCGCCGGAGCTGTGGACCGAAGACATGGTCGCCGCGATGAAGCCCGGTTCGGTCATTGTCGACCTTGCCGCCGAAAAGGGCGGGAACTGCAAGCTGACGGTGATGGATGAAAAGATCGTCACGGACAATGGCGTGACCATCATCGGCTACACGGACTTTCCCAGCCGTATGGCAACGCAGTCCTCCAGCCTCTACGCAACCAACATCCGCCACCTGATGGCGGACCTGACGCCGGAAAAAGACGGCGTGATCAACCACGACATGGAAGACGACGTGATCCGGGGTGCCACGATCACCCATGAAAAGGCCGTCACCTTCCCGCCGCCACCGCCCAAGGTGGCCGCCATTGCCGCGGCTCCGAAAAAGGAAGCGGCCAAGGAACTGACGCCCGAAGAAAAGCGCGCGCAGGAAGTGGCCGCCTTCAAGGCCGAGACGCGCAATCAGGTCACGCTTCTGGCGATTGGCGGTGCGCTGATCCTCGGCGTGGGCCTTGTGCCCGGGATGCCGGCGAGCTTTATGCAGCATTTCATCGTGTTCGTCCTGTCGGTCTTTATCGGCTTCCAGGTGATCTGGAACGTGGCGCATTCGCTGCACACACCGCTGATGGCGGTCACGAACGCAATTTCGTCGATCATCATCCTCGGCGCGCTGATCCAGATCGGATCGAGCAATCTGTTGATCACATTACTTGCCGCCCTCGGGGTCTTCATGGCCTCCGTGAACATCTTTGGCGGCTTCCTCGTGACACGGCGCATGCTCGCCATGTTCCAGAAGTCGTAAGGAGTTCGAGCACTATGGAAAACGCATTCACGATTGCGGCCTATGTGGTCGCTGGTGTGCTCTTCATCCTCTCGCTCGGGGGACTGTCGGGGCAGGAAAGCGCGAAACGCGCGGTGTGGTACGGCATTGTCGGGATGGTTGTGGCTGTGCTGGCCACGCTGTTCGGGCCCGGTTCGGGTTTGTGGTTCGCCTCGCTGGTGCTGATCGCGGGCGGTGCCGCGGTGGGCTACCAATTGGCGACCAAGGTGCAGATGACGCAGATGCCGGAACTGGTCGCGATCATGCACTCGCTGGTAGGTTTGGCGGCGGTCTTTGTGGGCTTCAACGCCGACATCATGATCAACAATATCGCCGGGCTCAGCGATGGTGCCGCCGCGAACCCCGTGGGGGGATATGGCCTGCCGCTCTTTCCGCTGGCGGATGAAGTCTATGACGGGCTTTCGTCCTTTGGCCAGCTTGTCGCCAAGAAGACGGGGGTCGAGATCGGCATCCTGCGCATCGAACTGGCGCTTGGCATCTGGATCGGGGCGGTGACGTTCACCGGGTCCGTGATTGCCTATGGCAAACTGTCCGGCAATTCGTCGCTGTTGCCCTTCAAGATCGACACGTCGGCCAAGCAATTGCCGGGCGGCCATGTGCTGAACGCAGCCGCCGCGGCGCTGTCGCTGATCCTGTTGATCATGTACCTTTCCGGCTCCGGCTCGTGGACGCTGGTGCTGTTGTCGCTCGCGGCCTTCTTTATCGGGTATCACCTGATCATGGGGATCGGCGGGGCGGACATGCCCGTGGTTGTCTCGATGCTCAACTCCTATTCGGGCTGGGCGGCGGCGGCCATTGGCTTCTCGCTCGGCAACGATCTGCTGATCGTGGTGGGCGCGCTTGTCGGCTCCTCCGGTGCTATCCTCAGCTACATCATGTGCAAGGCGATGAACCGGTCGTTTGTGTCGGTGATCCTTGGTGGCTTTGGTGGCGCTACGGGTGAACAGATGGCCGTGGAGGGCGAACAGGTCGCCATCGAGGCGGACGGTGTCGCCACGGCCCTGAATGAGGCCGACAGCGTTGTGATCATCCCCGGCTACGGCATGGCGGTTGCGCAGGCACAACAGGGCGTGGCCGAGCTGACGCGCAAGCTGCGTGCCCAAGGCAAGACCGTGCGCTTTGCCATCCACCCGGTGGCAGGGCGTCTGCCCGGACACATGAACGTGCTGCTGGCAGAGGCCAAGGTGCCGTACGACATCGTGCTGGAGATGGACGAGATCAACGATGATTTCCCGTCGACGGATGTGGCTATCGTGATCGGGTCGAACGACATCGTGAACCCCGCGGCACAGGACGACCCCAACTCGCCCATCGCCGGGATGCCGGTGCTGGAATGCTGGAAGGCCAAGCAGGTGTTCGTGTCCAAGCGCGGGCAGGGCACGGGCTATTCCGGGATCGAGAACCCGCTGTTCTTCAAGGACAACACCCGCATGTTCTATGGCGACGCCAAGGCGTCCATCGACAAGCTGTTGCCGATGATCGACTGACCCGACCGGTCCACCACATGTGCAAAGCCCCGCCGCAACAGGCGGGGCTTTTTCGTTCAGCGGTTGCGCGTCCGGGTCACGTTTCTCGAACCTTTGGGGCGGATCGCATTGCCCTGCACGATCACCTCGTCTGCCGTCGCTGTGCGGGTGCGGTTCCAGTCCGTGGTATAGCCGCCTCCGGTCGTATAGCTGCCGCTGCGCGCGCATGTGTGCGATGTGTCGGTGTTGCTGCACTCGGCACTGCCGCTGCCCGCGCCGCCGTTTGGCCCCGTCACGGTCCAGCTTTGCGCGCTTGCGGTGGTGCTGCTCAACACGGCGAGCAGCACGGGATACGTCCACTTCATGCTCTGTCTCCTTTGTCGTTGGACCGGGGTGATACGCGCCAGGCGGTTCGTTCCGTTGGTTCTGCGCGATGGGGGCGTTTTTCCGGGCGAAATCCTGCCCATAGCGTGATCCGGTTCCTCGTGTATACAATTGCACTCTGTTAACACTCTGAAAAACATACAGAAATATTTTGGCATGGCGGGATTTAAGCGCTATATCGCGTCCAACAGGCACGCAGGACGACACTATGGCCCCGATCGAAGACCACCCTTTGCGCTACCGTTTGGCCAACGAACTGCACGCGCGGCCGTTTCCGTCGATGCGCGCGCCGTCAGCGGCGATTTATGTGGCGTTCAAGCAGCCGGAGATGGCGGCCAACCGGGATCGCGAGGCCGATCTAGCGCATCTTTACGAGTTGCTGGACCGCCACGGCGTGCCGCACCCGCAGCCCGGCGCCACGCATTACTATGGGCAGATCGGCAAGCACTGGCTGAAATGGGAACAGCATACGGAGTTTGTGACCTACACGCTCTTTACCGAAGGGGTGGCGGACCGCCCCTTCGAGGCGGCGGCCTTTGATCCGTTCCCGCAGGACTGGCTGGAGAAAGCGCCGGGGCAGCGGGTGACATCGATCCTGCTCAGGGTTGAGCAGGAGCCGGAGCCCAAGCAGATCGAGGCGCGGCTGGCCGAATGGTTCGTGCCCGAAAGTCTGGCTGTGAGCACTGTGCTGGATGGCTCTGCCGTGGTCGCGGGTGATTTTCGCATCGACACGAACGGGCACATGCGATTTGCCGTCTTTGTCGGGGCGGAGACGGGCAAGCGGCGCGTGGGCCGGATCGTGCAGCGCCTGTGCGAGATCGAGACCTACAAGACCATGTCGATGCTCGGCTTTGCCCGGGTGCGGGGCATGGGCGCGCAACTGGGCACGCTGGACACGCGTCTGACCACGCTGGTCGAGGAGATGTCGCAGGAAGGGTCCAAGGCCGAAGCGACGCTGCAGGCGCTGTTGGCGATCTCGGCGGATTTGGAGACGCTGTCGGCGCAATCCTCGTTCCGGTTTGGGGCGACCTGGGCCTATGAAGCGATCGTGACCGAACGGATCTCGGCCCTGCGCGAAGAGCGTTATGCCGGGCGGCAGACCTTTCTGGAATTCATGGTGCGCCGCTATCAACCGGCGATGCGCACGGTACGGTCGGCGCAGGAACGGCTGGACGCGATGAGCGCGCGCGGCGTGCGGGCCGCCAATCTGCTGCGGACGCGGGTCGATGTGGAACGCTCCGCCCAGAACCAGGCGCTGCTGGAGAGCATGGACAAACGGTCGGACCTGCAGCTGCGGTTGCAGCGCACGGTCGAGGGGCTGTCTGTGGTGGCGATCAGTTATTATGCCGTGTCGCTGGCGTCCTACCTGCTTTACCCGCTGGAGGAGCCGACGGGGCTGTCCAAGAACATGCTGACGGCGGTGGTGACGGTGCCGGTGGTGCTGCTGGTCTGGGGCCTTGTGCGCCGGTTGCGCAAAAGCGTCGAAAAGTAGGGACGGGGTCGGACGCTCTTTGCGCGCTGCGCAAAGTCGCCCCGCCCACCGTCCCGTCGCCGCGCCGAAGCCCTGTGGCGTGGTTTGGTGTCTGTGGAGGGGGCTCTGCCCCCGCGGCTGCGCCGCCCCCCGGGATTTTTTCGGGACAGAGACAGGGGGGCGATCAGCGGCCCCGGATGCGCGGGTCGAGCGCGTCGCGCAGGCCGTCTCCGAGGTAATTGACCCCCAGCACGGTGAGCGAGATCAGGATGCCCGGCAGGACCACGCGTTCGGGATATTGCTCCATCCGTTGGACGGCGTCGGCCAGCAGCTTGCCCCAGGTGGGGAAGTCGGAGGGGAAGCCGACACCGAGGAAGCTCAGCGCGCTTTCGGTGATGATGGCGGTGGCCAGGCCCAGGGTCGCGGAGACCATGATGGGCGAGATCACGTTTGGCAGCAGGTGGCGGCGGATGATCTTGGCCGGTGTGGTTCCGATGGAGCGGGCGGCGAGGATGAACTCGCGTTCCTTGAGCGCCAGGATATCGCCGCGCACGATGCGCGCTGTCTGCATCCATGAGGTCAGGCCCACAACGCTCACAATCAGGATGAACATACCGCCTTCGGGCCCGAAGGTGGCGTTCAGCGGCTGTCGGAACAGGGTCACGGCGACCAGCAGGATGGGCAGGATCGGCAGCGACAGGACGAGGTCGGTGAAGCGCATCAGCCAGAAATCCAGCTTGCGGAAATAGCCCGCCAGCACACCCACCGACGTGCCGATCAGCAGGGCCAGTACCATCGCGGCCCAGCCCACCGCCATGGACGCGCGGCCCCCGGCGATGAGTTGCGCCAGGATATCGCGCCCCAGCTGGTCCGAGCCGAGGGGTTTGTTCCAGCCGACCTTGGCGGTGCCGTCCCAGAGGCCCACGTAAATGGGGCGCATGTCCTTGTTGCGGATGTCGATCTTGGTCGCGTCCACGGTCCAGATGTAGGGCCCCAGCAGCACGGCCAGCGTGATGAACATCAGAAAGCCGCCGCCGAACATCGCGCCCTTGTGGCGTTTGAACTGATCCCAGACGTCCTTCCACTGGCTGCGGGGGGCTTTGGGCGGCTCGCGGTCCTGCAGCGCGCCGATGGGGTCCTGCGTTGCATCAGTCATAGCGGATCCTCGGGTCGAGCACGCCGTAGAGCACGTCGGCAATCAGGTTGAAGAGCACGATCAGGATCGCGAAGATGAAGGTGATCGTCATGACCATCGGGATGTCATTGGCAAAAAGCGCGGTGATCAGCAGCTGCCCGATGCCGTTCACCTTGAACACGTTCTCGGTGATGATCGCGCCGCCGAAGATGGCGGGGATGCCCAGGGCGATGACGGTGATCACCGGGATCATCGAGTTGCGCAGCACGTGGACCATGACCACAACGCCCTCGCGCAGGCCCTTGGCGCGGGCGGTACGCACATAATCCTGGCTGAGGTTGTCGAGCATGGATGAGCGCATGTAGCGGCTGATTTGAGCGGTGGTCTGCAGTGCCAGCACCATCACGGGCATGATCATCTGGTTGAACTGCACCCGGAAGCTGTCCCAGTCGGTGACCACATGGGTGGTGTCGTAGATCGAGGGGAACCAGCCCAGCTGAACCGAAAAGATCACGATCAGCAGGGGGCCGGTGAAAAAGGGCGGGATCGAAAAGCCGATCATTGTGATGAACGTGCCGGACTGGTCGAAAACGGAATATTGCTTGTAGGCGGAATAGATGCCGATGGGCAGGGCAATGGCGATGCCCACGATATAGCTCAGGCCCACGACCCAGAGCGTTTGGGGAATACGCTGGACCACGATGTCCATCACCGGGCTGCGGGTCTGCCACGAGATCACGCGCTGTGCGTCGGCGGCAAAGGACGTGCCGAACCAGTGGTCGATCAGGACCTGCGGTTCAATCCAGAAGAACTGGACCATCCACTTCCAGTATTGCACGAGCGGCGGCTGACCGAGGCCAAGCGCCTCGCGCATCTTTTCCTTGACCTCCGGGGGCACAGTCAGGGGCACCTGCGCCATCGGATCGCCGGGGGCGAGCTGCAGCAGCATGAAGATCACGAGGCTGATGAACATCAGCGTCGGGATCGACAAGAGCAGTCTGCGGATCGTGAAGGTGAGCATGAGCAGCGGCCTCTTGGCGGGGTCTTGTTGTCATGGAGAGTAGGGTGGGCGATACCGCCCACCCCCTTGGTCAGGTCACTCGGCGCGGTACCAGTCCGCGACGTTCCACAGCTCGCTGTCCCAGACGTTCAGCTTGACACCCGCAAGGGTGTTTGCGTGGGCCGACACCCGACCACGGTGCACGAGCGGCACGATGGTGTAGGAGTCCTTAGTCAGCATGTTGTTCATCTTGATCGCGATCTCGGCGCGTTTTTCGATGTCGCCGGTCCGGGCCAGCTCGTCGATCAGCGCGTCATAGGCCGGATCGCAGAAGCGGTTGATGTTTTCGCCCTGCCATTGGCTGTCCGGCTTGGGCTCGTTGCCGCAGCGGTAGGCCGACAAGTAGGCCTGCGGATCCGTCCCGTCGAACGTGTTGGCGTACATTTCGACATCGGCGTAGAACTTCTGGAACGTGTCGGGCGAGCCGGGGTCACCACCAAAGAACACTGACGCATCGAGGTTGCGCAGCTCGGTTTCGACACCGATCTCGCTCCACCACTCCTTGATCAGCGCCTGGAAGTCCTGACGGACTGCGTTGGTCGAGGTCTGGTAGAGGATACTCAGCTTCACGCCGTCCTTTTCACGTACGCCGTCGCCATCACTGTCGACCCAACCGGCCTCATCCAGCAGCGCCTTGGCGCCTTCGATGTCTTGCGTGGCACAGTGCATGTCGCCCGAGGCAAACATTACAGGCGCAGGTACGAGATCGCAGGAGACCTTGCCGGCCGTGCCATACCCGATCTCGACCAGAAGCGGGCGGTCAATTGCCAGCGACAGCGCCTTGCGGACGTTGAAATCTGTCAGGAACGGATGTGGTTCGGCCACGGTGGCGCGCGTCTCTGGTGGCAGGTCCGGCGACGGGTTTGTTAGGTTCATTTCCAGACGCTCGATCAGCGGGCCAAAGCCTGCGATGGCGACGCCCTTGCCACCGGCTTCGAGGTTGGCGATCACATCGGGGGCCAGTTGCAGGTTCCAGGCGTAGTCAAATTCACCGGTTTCCAGCACCGAACGGCCCGCTGCCAGCGCGTCGCCGCCACCCTTGAAGTTCAGCGTGGCAAAGGCCGGCTTGGCCGGATCACGGAAATTGTCGTTGGCCGACATCTGGATCACGTCGTTGGGGCGGAAATCATCCACGACAAAGGGGCCGGTGCCGATGGGGCCAAAGTTCGCTTCGGTGCATTCCGGTGCGCGCGCGCCCAGGCAATCGGCGAATTGTGCGGCCTGGATGATCGGCGATTGTCCGCCGACAAACGGGCCGTAGGGATTGGGCTTGGGCTGGTTGAACGTCACCACGATGGTGCGATCATCCGGTGTTTCGACATTTTCGACGCCGTCAAACTTGGCCAGCTGCGCGCAGCCGCCTTCGGGGTGCATGCAATAGTCAGCAGTGAATTTCACATCCGCAGAGGTCACCGGCGTGCCATCGGACCACACGAGGCCGTCGCTCAGCACCCAGGTGATTTGTGTGAGGTCTTCGCTCACGCCGCCATTGCCGACGGTGGGCACTTCGTCGACGAGCCATGGGGTCAGCTCACCCACTTCGTTATAGCGTGCCAGCGGTTCGATCACGAGGCTGGAGGATTCGATGTCCTTGGTGCCGCCGGACAAATAGGGGTTCAGGATGGATGGTGCTTGCCAGTAGATGATATTCACCTGACCATCCGCGCCACGCTCGGCAAAGGCGGCCGGCGCAAGCGCGGCCGAGGCTACAGCACCCATCAATAGGGATTTCAGTGTCATGTTATACTCCTTGTTGGACGACAGGCAGGCCTGCACATCTTAGCGGCACTGCGTTGGCCGCAGCACATTTAACGGGTCAGGGGGCTGTTTACGCACTCTGGTGACGTAACCCACGGTTTCGCCGTGGTTTTTACGCGTTGCCCCCTTACCGCACTTCAATATCGAAACAGACTTTGCCGAAATTGCAAGCCTTGCGTGTCGTAAGCCATGCGATTTGGCCCGTGCGGGTTTGACAGTGCCTGCCCCTTCGCCCACTCTTGATGCAATTCGCACAGCCGGAGAGCGCAATGCTGGACCAAGACGGAACGACGCCGATCGCCGACATCAAGGGGCTGCGCGTCGAGTTTGAAACCAAGGACGGCACGGTGGTCGGGGTCGAGGATGTGTCGTTCTCGGTCAATCCGGGCGAGACCGTCTGTGTGGTTGGCGAGTCCGGGTCTGGCAAGTCCGTCTCCTCGCTGTCGCTGATGCGGCTGGTCGAATTTGGCGGCGGCAACATCGCGGGCGGAAACCTCGTCTTTGACCGCAAGGGCGCGGATGCGGTCGATCTGGCAGCGACAGAACAAGAGCTGATGCGCACCATCCGTGGCAATGAGATCGGGATGATCTTTCAGGAGCCGATGACGGCGCTGAACCCGGTCTTTACTGTCGGTCGCCAGCTGACCGAAGGCTTGCGTCTGCACAAGCGTCTGTCCAGGCGCGAGGCCGAGGACCGCGCGCTTGAGCTCTTGCGTCAGGTCCGCATCCCAGAGCCGGAGCGGCGCTTGCGCCAATATCCGCACGAGCTGTCGGGCGGGATGCGACAGCGTGTCGTGATCGCAATGGCGCTGGCCTGCGAGCCGCGCCTGTTGATCGCGGACGAACCGACCACCGCACTGGACGTGACCATTCAGGCCGAAATCCTCGCCCTCATCGACCGGCTCAAGCGCGAGACGGGCACGGCGGTGATGTTCATCACCCACGACATGGCAGTCGTGGCGCAGATGGCCGACCGCGTGGTGGTCATGTTCCGCGGCAACAAGGTCGAAGAAGGCACGGTCGAAGAGATCTTCGAAAACCCGCAGCACCCCTACACCCAGGCGCTGCTGGCCGCAGTGCCCAAACTGGGCGAGATGCGCGGCAAGGCCGCCCCCGAACCGATGAAGCTGCTGGGTCGCGATCAGGGCGCAATTGAACCGATCCCGGGCACCGGCGACACGCTGCTCGAGGTGCGCGGGCTGACCACACGCTTTCCGGTCAAGGGCGGGTTCTTTCGCCGCCTCGTGGCCAATGTGCACGCGGTCGAGGATGTGTCGTTCACGATCAACAAGGGCCAGACCCTCAGCCTTGTGGGCGAGTCGGGTTGCGGCAAGTCGTCAGCGGGGCGGTCCATCCTGCGGGTGGTGGAGCCGATGGCCGGTGAGATTGTGCTGGACGGCAAAGACATCATGGCGCTCAACGACCGCGACCTGCGGGATGCGCGGCGTGACATGCAGATGATCTTTCAGGACCCGTTCGCCTCGCTCAATCCGCAGATGCAGCTGGCCGATCAGGTGGCCGAACCGATGGAGAATTTCGGCATGTTCCCCGGGTCCGAACGGCAGGACCGCGTGGCGATGCTGTTTGACCGGGTGGAGCTGCCGCGCAGCTTCATGCGGCGGTTCCCGCACGAGCTGTCGGGCGGTCAACGCCAGCGGGTCGCCATTGCACGCGCGCTGGCGCTGAACCCCAAGCTGATCATCGCCGACGAGGCTGTGTCGGCGCTTGACGTGTCGGTGCAGGCGCAGGTGCTCAACCTGATGATGGAACTGCAGGCCGAACTGGGCGTCAGCTACCTTTTTATCAGCCACGACATGGCCGTCGTGGAGCGCGTCAGCCATTTTGTGGGCGTCATGTATTTGGGCCGCATCGTCGAAATGGGCCCCCGCGCGCGGGTGTTCGAGAACCCGCAGCACCCTTACACCCAGGCTCTGATGAAGGCGGTGCCCATCGCCGACCCGCGCCAGCGCAAGTCGGAAAAGGACCTGAATTTCAAACCCATCCCGTCGCCGATCCATTCGGTGAACTACGTAGCGCAACCTTCCGAATATGATGAGGTCGAGCCGGGGCACTTTGTGCTGATCACCGACAGCGGCTACTGAAATGGCGCGCAAGGCCGTTCTGGTCACTGGGGGTGCGCGCGGCATCGGGGCCGGGATCGTGGCCGAACTGGCGCTTGACCATGATGTGATGGTGCATTTCAACACAACACCTCCCGAAACCGAATGCGCGAGTGTTCAGGGCGATCTGACCGATGCGGATGTGCCGGGTCACCTGGTTGCCGCCACGCTGGATCGCTTTGGCCGCATCGACGCGGTGGTGCACAATGCCGGTGACATCTCGGGCTCGCCCTTGGACAGCTATGCGCCGGACGATTACCGTCACATGTTCGACGTGAACCTCTTTGCGGCTCAGGGCCTGCTCGCCGCCGCGGTGCCCCAATTCGGACCGGGGGCAGGGATGGTCAACATCTCGTCGGTCAACGCCGTTTTGCCGCCGATGGGTGCGGCCATGTACGGGGCCAGTAAGGCGGCACTTGATCTCTGGACGCGTGGTGCGGCCAAGGAAATGGGCCCGCGCGGCATTCGCATAAATGCCGTCGCGCCCGGCGCGATTGACGTGCCGGGCTCAGGAAGGGGCGCAGAGTTGAAACAGGCGTTTATCAACATGACCGTCCTTGGCCGCATGGGCCAGCCAACGGACATCGCCGGTGCCGTGCGCTTCTTGCTCAGCGATGCGGCGTCGTTCATCACCGGCGAAGTGCTGACCGTTTCCGGAGGATACCGCCTATGACCACACGCCTGACCCCACTGGAGCTGATGACCCGGCTGATCCGCTTTCCCACCGTCAGCCGGGACAGCAACCTGCCGCTGGTGGACTGGGTCGAGGAGTATCTGGGCGGCCATGGCATCACCTGCCACCGCCACTATCATCCCGATGGCACCAAGGCCGCGCTGTTTGCCCATGTTGGCCCCGAAGCGCCGGGGGCCGTGGTGCTGTCGGGCCATACGGATGTGGTGCCCGTCGACGGGCAGGACTGGGACAGCGACCCGTTCGATGTGGTGGCGCGCGACGGCAAGTATTTCGGGCGCGGCACCTGCGACATGAAAGGCTACGACGCGCTTGCCATCTGGACGCTGGTCGAGGCGCATTATGCTGGCAAACCCTGCCAGCTCGCGCTCAGCTTTGACGAGGAGATCGGCTGCCTCGGCGCGCCGCCGATGATCGCGGCGATGCAGGGCGTGGTGCCCAAGGGCGGCCCGGTGATCGTCGGTGAGCCCTCGATGATGAAGGCGGTGACCGGGCACAAGGGCGGGCAGGGCTTCGACACCCACGTGATCGGGTTCGAGGTGCATTCCTCGCTGCTGCCCCAGGGGGTCAGCGCCATCCTCGAAGGGGCCAAGATTATCGATTTCGCCAATCACCGGAATGCGGAAAATGCGGCGCGCGCGCCCTCGGCACTGGCTGCGATGTTCGATCCGCCCTTTACCACATGGCATGTGGGGCAGGTGTCGGGCGGCACGGCGCACAATATCACCGCCGCCGATTGCCGGTTCTCGATGGATTTTCGCGCCGTTCCGGGTGACGACACCGCCGCCCTCAAGGAAGCGTATATGACCCACGTCGCAGAGATCGAGCGCGGTATGCAAGCCATCCGGCCCGAGGCGCGGGTGAAGATCGACAAACGCTTTGACGTGCCCCCGCTTGTGCCCGAAGAGGACGGCGCGGCGGAAACGCTGGTGCGCCGGATCACCGGTGACAACGGCACTCATGTTGTCAGCTACGGCACCGAGGCGGGGCAGTTTCAGGCGGCGGGCTATTCGGCTGTGGTCTGCGGCCCGGGAGACATCGCGCAGGCGCACCAGCCCAACGAGTTCATCACCATCGCCCAGTTCGAGGCGGGGCACGCGTTCATGCGCGACCTGCTGCACCACCTTGGCTAGGGGGCCGTTTTCCGATGCGGAAAACGGGTGGAAAGCGACACGGTTTCCGGCTCAGCGCGGCTTTCCGCGTCGGAAAGTTGCCGGAAACCGCGTTGGTTGCCGATGACCGGGTTCCCGATCTCTGAAACCTCGCCCGTGACGTGGCCCGGCCCCGCCCCTGACAGCGCGGATGTCGTGGTGATCGGTGGCGGTGTCATTGGCGTGACCACGGCCCTGTTTCTCGCCCGTGACGGTGTGCGTGTCGTCCTGCTGGAAAAGGGCCGGATCGCGGGCGAGCAGTCCAGCCGCAACTGGGGCTGGATCCGCCAACAGGGCCGCGACCCGGATGAGCTGCCCATCATGATCGAGGCGAACACGCTCTGGCGGCAGCTGGCCACCGAAACCAACGTGGATATCGGCCTGACGCAGGGCGGTGTGACCTATCTGGCCGAAACCGATGCCGACATGGACCGCTACGCACGCTGGCTCACCCATGCGCAGGGGCATGGCGTCGACACGGCACTCCTGTCCCGCGCCGAGGCGGAGGCGCTGATCCCCGGCATGTTGCGCCGCTACAAGGGCGCGATGCACACGCGGACCGACATGCGCGCCGAGCCTTGGGTCGCTGTGCCCGCGCTCGCGGGCATTGCCGCGCGGGCGGGGGCGACACTTGTCGAACACTGCGCGGTGCGCGCGCTCGATATCGAGGCGGGGCGCGTCGCAGGCGTTGTGACCGAACAGGGGCGGATCGCGGCCCCACAGGTGGTGCTGGCGGGCGGAGCTTGGTCAGCCTTGTTTCTGCGCCGACACGGCGTGGTTTTGCCACAGCTGTCGGTGCGCGCGACCGTGGCGGCACTGGACGCCGCACCGATGGCATACACAGGGGGTGCCGCCGACAGCCGCATCGCCTTTCGCCCCCGCGACGACGGCGGCTATTCCGTTGCCGCAGGTGGGTTTCACGAGCTTTTCGTCGGGCCGGATGCCTTTCGTGCCTTGCCGAAATACCTTACTCAGCTGCGCGCCGATCCGTTTGGTACACGTTTTCTGCCCCGCGCCCCGCGCGGCTTTCCCGATGCCTGGCGCACCCCGCGCCATTGGGCCGAGGACGCGACCAGCCCGTTCGAGCGTCAGCGCGTACTCAACCCGGCGCCGAATGCGGGCAAGGTCCGCAATCTGCAGGCTCATTTTGGCGCCATGTTCCCCGATCTGGGCCCCCCGCGTGTCAAGGCCGCCTGGGCCGGCATGATCGATACGATGCCGGATGTGGTCCCCGTGATCGACCATGTGCCTGCGATACCCGGCCTCACCCTTGGCACCGGCATGAGCGGTCACGGATTTGGGATTGGTCCGGGGGTGGGCCGCGTCCTTTCCGCTCTGGTCACTGGCCGCGATCCGGGTCATGATCTGGGGCGTTTCCGTTTTCACCGTTTCACCGACGGAACCCCCATGCGCCTTGGCCCTGCGCTTTGACAACAGGAGCATTCCATGCCGACCAAGAACCGATTTGCCGACCTGCATGACGACATCACCGCCTGGCGACGAGACATCCATGCGCATCCGGAAATCCTGTTTGAAACCCACCGCACCAGCGCGCTGGTGGCGGAAAAGCTGCGCGCCTTTGGCTGCGACGAGGTGGTCGAGGGGATCGGGCGCACCGGTGTGGTCGGCGTGATCAAGGGCCGCGCCAGTGGCTCGGGCAAGGTGATCGGTCTGCGCGCTGACATGGATGCGCTGCCGATCCCGGAACAGACCGGGGTCGAATACGCCTCAAAGACGGACGGTGCGATGCATGCCTGCGGCCATGACGGGCACACGGCGATGCTGCTGGGGGCGGCGCAATACCTGGCCGAGACGCGCAATTTCGACGGCACCACGGTTGTAATCTTTCAGCCCGCCGAAGAGGGCGGCGGCGGCGGTCGCGAGATGTGCGAAGACGGCATGATGGAGCGTTGGAGCATCGACGAGGTTTATGGCATGCACAACTGGCCGGGCCGGCCCGTGGGGGAGTTTGCGATCCGCCCCGGCGCGTTTTTTGCCGCCACGGACCTGCTCAACATCGAATTCGAGGGGCGCGGCGGGCACGCCGCCAAACCGCAGGACACTATCGACACCACGCTGATGGCGTCGCATGCGGTGACCGCCCTGCAAAGCATCGTGAGCCGTAACGCGGACCCGATTGACCGGGTGGTGGTGTCCATCACCTCGTTCGAGACCTCGTCGCACGCGTTCAACGTGATCCCGCAAAAGGTCAGCATCATGGGCACCGTCCGCACCATGAGCGCAGAGATGCGCGACCTCGCCGAACAGCGGGTAAACGAGATTTGCGACGGTATCGCCAAGACCTTTGGCGGTGTGGCGCGGGTGGATTATCAGCGGAATTATCCGGTGATGGTGAACCATGACGCACAGACAGAATTTGCCGCCGATGTGGCCCGCACCGTGTCGGGCCAATGCGACGATGCGCCATTGGTGATGGGGGGCGAGGATTTTGCCTTCATGCTCCAAGAGCGGCCGGGCGCCTACATCCTGATCGGCAATGGCGACACCGCGATGGTGCACCACCCGGAATATGACTTCAACGACGCCGCCATCCCGGCGGGCTGTTCGTGGTGGGCCGAGATCGTGGAGCAACGGATGCCCATCGCGTCCTGATGCAAGGACGGCGTGTGACGCTCCCGCATGCGCGGGTCGCCCCACCCGCCGTCCCTTCAGGCGCTCAGCAACTGGCGGTAGATCGCTGTGATGGCGTCGGCTTCCTGCTGGAGCTGGAAATGCGCGACCGCCTGGGCGCGCGCGGCCTGTGACCATTCGGCCAACGTCTCGGGTGCATCGAGCAGCGTCTTGACTGCTGTCTGCAACTCTTCGACGGCCTCGGGTGCGACCAGCGTCCCGGTCTGGCCGTCGGCCACCAGTTCCTCGAACGCGCCGACGCGTGTGGCGACGACAGGTGCGCCGCAGGCCATGGCTTCGAGCGGGGTCAGGCCGAACCCCTCCCACCGCTGCGGGGCCACGTAGATGTCGAGCGCCTGGTAGTATTCGGGTGTCTCCCACACCGGCACTTCTGGCAGGAACAGGATGCGATCCTGCAACCCTGCCTTTGCCACACGATCCTGTAGGTCCTGCAGAAACGCGGCATCCTTTTGCACAGCGCGGCCCATGACAATGGCGGAGGCGTCAGGGTGGCCCGGCAGCAATCCGATCATCGCATCGACAAAGACATCCGTGCCCTTGGATGACCGGATGCGCCCGAAACAGCCCAGCAACGGCCCGTCCGGCAGGCCCAGCTCACGGCGCGGCGCGACGCGGTCGTCGGCGGGGCGGAACACCTCGGTGTCGATGCCGTGATGGATCACAGTCGAGGGGCGCTCCAGATACGCGGCCGTCTTGGCGGAGGTCGAAATGACCGCGTCCATGCGCCGGATCAACGCCCGCGACAGGCCCGTATGGTGGCGCTGGCTGGCTGAGGTAAAGAGTAGCCGCAGGTCTTTGCCGATCGCGCGCAGGGCGAGCCCTGCGATCATCTCGACATTGCGGCGGGCGTGCCAGACACGGGCCCCGTGCGGGCCACGCCGCGACATGGTCAGCAACCGGGTCCAGGGGACGTTGGGCACGTGATCCGGCATGACCGGCGCACAGGCGGTGATTGCGATGTCCTTCGCTTGCAGCGGCACGAGGCGTACCACGGTCGACGTCACCCCGGACAGGCGCCGTTTGAAGTTCGGCGCGATCACGTCGATTTGGGTGAGATCAGGCATGAGCCGACGCCTGCTCGATCCCGGCCAGCGCAAACAGGTCGCGCGTGATCTCGGGCAGCACATCAGCGCCGTCACGGGCGAGTGGGCGCGCATTCGCCGCCAATTGCGCTGCACGGCTGGGATGGGTCAGCAGATCATGCACAGCGGCTGCAAGGGCAGGGCCGTCCGCCACCTCGACGCTTGCATCGGCCAGTTGGAAGGCGGCATAGGCTTCGCGGAAATTGGCATAGCGGGGTCCGTGCAGGATCGCGGTATGGGCGACGGCGGGCTCAAACGGGGTGTGCCCGCCAACGTCGGAAAACGACCCGCCCAGAAACACGATTGCGCTGAGCGTGTACCACATATCCATCTCGCCCATCGTATCGGCAAGGTAGACCTGCGCGCCGTCCGATAGCGTGCCGCCGGTGCTGCGTTGTGCGAGGCTGAGGCCTTCGGCCCGGACAAGCGCGGCCACCTCGGTGGCGCGTTCGGGGTGACGGGGCGCGAGGATCAGGCACAGGTTGGGGTGATCGCGCAACAGCGCCTTGTGCGCGGCGAGCACCGGGCCTTCCTCGCCCGTATGGGTGGATGCAGCGACCCAGACGGGGCGGCCTGCCAGCGCGGCATGCGCGTTATCCAGCACGTTCCGGGCCACTTTGGGCGCGGCCACCAGCGACTTGAGGTTCGCGCCCGATCTGGCAAAGGCGAGACCCATAGCGCGCAGGTGGTCACGGGTGCGCTGGTCCTGACAATGGGTATAGTGGATGCCGCGCAACACGTAATCGGTTGTGCCCGGAAACTTGCGCCAGCCCGCCGCACTGCTGTCCGACAGCCGCGCATTCAGCAGCGCCACCGGCAGCCCGCGCCGCGCACAACGGTCGAGCAGGTTGGGCCACAGCTCGGATTCCACCAGCACGCACAGGTCCGGCCGCCAATGGGCGAGGAAGCGGTCCAGCGGACCGGTCGCATCCAGCGGGCTGAACTGGTGCACACAATTGGCGGGCAGGCGGGGTGCTATCGCCTCGGCGGAGGTGGCCGTGCCGGAGGTGAGCAGCAGGCGCACTTGCGGTGCACTCTGTGCGATGTGATGCAGCAGCGGCAGAACGGATTTCGCCTCGCCCACCGACGCGCCATGGCACCAGATCAGCGGACCCAACCGCCGGTCTTGCGTGGCATGCCCCAGCCGTTCATGGGCGCGCGCCACAGGCACGCCGCTGCGCCGCAGCTTGTTGATGGCGGAACGGGCAAAGAACGGGACGGTCAGCGCCGTGACCGCCTGATACAGGCGAAATAGCGCGGTGGGACGCGGCATATCAGCCGCCGGTATGGCTCATGTGGCGGGGCATCTGCCCGTCCAGACGCTGGCGCGAATAGTCGAAATCGTGGCCCTTGGGCTTCAGCGCGATGGCGGCGCGAATGGCATCCTCAAGCGGGGCGTCATCGTCCGGATGCGCCCGCAAAGGTGCGCGCAGATCGGCCATGTCCTCCTGACCGAGACACATGTAGATCTCGCCGGTGCAGGTGATGCGCACGCGGTTGCAGCTTTCGCAGAAATTGTGGCTGAGCGGGGTGATGAACCCGATCTTTTGCCCCGTCTCTTCCAGCCGGACATAGCGCGCCGGCCCGCCGGTGCGCTCGGCCAGGTCGGTGAGCGAATAGCTTTGGCGGTAGCGGGCGCGCACGTCCTTGAGCGACCAGTACTGGCCCAACCGGTCTTCGTTGCCCAGATCGCCCATCGGCATGACCTCGATCCAGGTCAGGTCCATGTCTCGCGCGGCGCACCATGCGGTGATCGTCTCCAACTCGTCCTCGTTAAAGCCCTTGAGGGCAACCGCGTTGATTTTGACCCGCAGGCCCGCGGCCAGTGCCGCATCGATGCCGCGCAGCACCTGAGGCAGGCGGCCCCAACGGGTGATGGTGGCGAACTTGTCCTCGTCCAGCGTGTCCAGCGACACGTTCACCCGGCGCACACCGGCGGCATGGAGGTCGGCGGCAAACCGCTCGAGCTGGCTGCCATTGGTGGTCAGCGTCAGTTCGCGCAGCGCGCCGCTGTCGAGGTGGCGGCCCATGTTCTGGAAAAACGTCATGATGTCCCGGCGCACCAGCGGCTCACCGCCGGTAATGCGCAGCTTGTCCACGCCGAGGCGGACAAAGGCCGAGCACATGCGATCCAGTTCTTCGAGGGTCAGCAACTCTTTTTTCGGCAGAAACGTCATGTTTTCCGACATGCAGTAGACGCAGCGAAAGTCGCAACGGTCGGTGACGGAGACGCGCAAATAGCGGATGGCCCGCTGGAAAGGGTCGATCAATGGGGCTGTCATACGTTAAGTGGTATGTGCGCGGCACGCCGTCCGCAAGAGGCACGTGCAGGCAATCGACAGGAGATCGGACATGGTAAGGGGTTTTGGGCTGGTGTTTTGCGTCGCGCTGTCGGGCTGCGCGGTGCTGGAGCGGGTGCAGGGGCCGCAGGCCTCCAGCGTAATGCCGGAAGCGGTCGAAGACACAGATGCGCCGCTGCGCCCGCAGGCCCGGCCCGACACGGCCCCTGTGGAGGACGCGCCGGAGGTGTCCATCGGGACGTTGGGCCGCACCGTCGCCTCATTGGGCAACGCGGCGGAGCCCGGTCTGTGGATGAAGACGCCGCTGGTGCAGTCGGAGCGTTCCGGCACGGTCTATTACCCCGAGACGAACAAGAGCGTGCAGGTCACGTTGATCCCGATCGACGGTCCCGCGACCGCGGGCAGCCGCCTGTCGCTGGAGGCGATGCAAGCGCTCGGCGCCCCGCTTACCGGGTTGCCGGAAGTGGACGTGCTGTCGGGCTAGCCGTTTTCCGACACGGAAAACCGCCGGAAACCGTGTCGGTTTCCGCACCCGGTGGTTTCATTTGGTCTTCAGATACCGGGCGGCCTCGCGTGCGGCGAAGGGTTTCATTGCCCCACCGTGCTGCGCCAGAAACGTCGTCACGCGGTCTGGGTCGTGCTTGCTCAGGTCCCGCAGCCACCAGCCGATGGCCTTTTGGATGAACCAGTTCCTGTCCGGCACATAGCCAGCTGCCCAGCCCAGAATGCGGTCGCGCGCGGCCTCTTCGTTCGGCTTGGGGTGGTTCTGTTTGGTCCAGGGCAGAGTCATGACCAATGCCGCACGGCGGGTCCACATATGGTCCGAGTCGGTCCATTGCTCGATATCGTCCAGCCGGGCAGGGTCCGCCAGCAACCGCCGTTGCCCCGCCATGCAGGCGTGGTCGGCCACCGCCCAGCCATCGAATTGAGGCACCCATTCACAGATCAGTTCCCAGACGGTGTCGTCAGGGCGGATGCGCGCCTGCGTCAGCAGCTTGGCCGCCGCGAGCCGCCCTTCGAAGATGTCACTGTCCCAGAGGCCACGCGCCAGTGCCACGCGCGCAGGCACATCGAGCGTTTGCCGCCAGCCCTTGGTCAGGTCGTTCAGCACCGGGTTTGGCACGCCCAGATGCACGCGCGGCGACTTGTGATAGGCCTTGGCGCCCGCCGCCCGTTCGGCGTCCCCGTGCGCGCCGATCTGCGCCAGCGCGTCTTCGGGTGTCATTCGGGATCGGCCAGGATATGGGTGGGCGCGCCGTCAATCGTCGCCTGATTGCGGGTGCGCCAATAGGTGTCGATGCCCTCGGGACCCTTGTCGGCGGCCCAATCCGCCAGCACCTCACGCTCACCTGCATAGTCGTAGAAGGGCACCGCGTACCCGCAGGAGGTCTGCACCAGATCGACCGTCATATCATAGATCTGGCGTGCCCCGTCACTGGCGGGAAACTGCGCGTTGAGCGCGGCAAAAGCGTCGTCGCGCGGATGCAGTGTCCGGGCCGTGCCGTAGCAGCGCAGGATCATGGGCCGGGTCTCGAACCCGCACCACATCAGCGTCATGCGGTTGACCTGCACCAGATGCCCGGCCGTCTCATTGCCCGAGCCGGTCAGGTTGCGCCAGATGATCCGGTTGGGGCCCAGAACGCGCAGCGAATCCATCCCCTTGGGCGAGATGTTGACGCGTCCCGTCGCCGCCGCACTGCCGACAAAGAACATGCGCTGCACCTTGATAAAGCCCTTGTGGTCGTCGCTGATGCTGTCGAACTGCTTGGCCATCTATTCCACCGTTACCGATTTGGCGAGGTTGCGGGGCTGGTCCACATCCGTGCCCTTGGCCACCGCCGTCTGGTAGGCGAGCAGTTGCGCCGGTACCGCATAAAGGATCGGGGCCAGCAGGTCGGGGCAGGTCGGCATGGTGAGCGTTGACCAGGTGCCGTCGCCCGCCTCCGCGATGCCGGCGCTGTCCGAGATCAGCACCACCTTGCCCTTGCGCGCCATGACCTCCTGCATGTTCGACACTGTCTTGTCAAAGAGCGCGTCGCGCGGCGCCATGACCACCACCGGCACGTTCTTGTCGATCAGCGCTATGGGCCCGTGCTTCAGCTCCCCGCTCGCATAAGCTTCGGCATGTATATAGCTGATTTCCTTGAGCTTCAGCGCGCCCTCGAGGGCAAGAGGGAACATCTGTCCGCGCCCGAGGAACAGCACGTCCTGCGCCTCCGACAGGCGGCGGGCGGTGCGCTGGATGTCCTCGTTCTGGGCGATGGCCTGATTGATCAGGCCGGGCAGGTTGCGCAGGTCGCCGATATGCGCGGCCAGCGCCGCGGCGCTCAACTCACCCCGTTCAGCGGCGGCCTTGAGCACCAGCATCATCAGCACGGTCAGCTGGCAGGTGAACGCCTTGGTGGAGGCCACGCCGATCTCGACACCGGCATGGATCGGCAACGCCAGATCGCTTTCCCGCGCGATGGAGCTTTCGGGGACGTTGACCACCGACACGATGGTGTCGGCCCGGTCGCGACAATAGCGCAAGGCGGCCAGCGTGTCCGCCGTCTCGCCCGATTGGCTGACGAACAGCGCCAGCGTGCGGGCGGGAATGGGCGGCTCGCGGTAGCGGAACTCGGACGCCACATCGACCTCGACCGGCAGGCGCGCGACCTGCTCGAACCAGTATTTCGCCGTGAGGCAGGCATAGTATGCCGTCCCGCAGGCCACCAGCGTGAGCCGGTCATAGGCGGTGAAGTCGAGACCCGGGTCCGGCAGCGTGATCGCACCGTCTTCGCTCAGGTAGTGGGCCAGCGTGCTGCCCAGCACGGTGGGCTGTTCGGCGATTTCCTTGGCCATGAAGTGCTTGTGCCCGGCCTTGTCCATGCGCGTGGCGTCGATGGAAACCTGCCGCAGAGCACGGTTCGCCAGATTGCCCGCGGCGTCATAGATGGTGGCACCGGCGCGGGTGACGACTGCCCGGTCGCCGTCCTCAAGGTAGGTGATACGGTCGGTCAGCGACGCCAGCGCAATCGCGTCCGAGCCGACAAACATCTCACCTTCGCCGTGGCCCACGGCCAGTGGCGGGCCCATCCGGGCGGCGATGATCAGGTCCTCGTGCCCGTCAAACAGGAACGCGAGGGCAAACGCGCCTTCGAGCCGGTCAATGGTGCGAAACGCGGCCTCTTGCGGGGTGGCACCCTCGGCCATGTAACGCTGCGCGAGCAAGGCGACCGTCTCGGTGTCGGTTTCGGTCTGCACGGCGTACCCGGCCTCGGCCAACTCGGCGCGCAACTCGCGAAAGTTCTCGATGATCCCGTTGTGGACCACGGCCACGGGGCCTGCCTGATGCGGGTGGGCGTTGTTTTCGGTCGCGGCCCCGTGCGTGGCCCAGCGGGTGTGGCCGATGCCCGACTTGCCCGCCAGCGGCGCATGCACCAGCGTGTCGCTCAGGTTGACCAGTTTGCCCACGGCGCGACGGCGGTCGAGCTGTCCACCATGCACGGTGGCGATCCCGGCGCTGTCATAGCCGCGATATTCCAGCCGTTTGAGTGCCTCGACCAGGATGGGCGCGGCTTCGTGGTTGCCCAGGACCCCTACAATACCACACATTTTCAGCTGCCTCTGCTTTGCCTGGCCTTCTTGGCCTTTAACATTTCGAACAATTTGCGCGCCATGCCCGGTTTCTCGACCTGCGGTGCGCGTGCAATGGCCAGCGCGCCGTCCTCCACATCCGACGTGATGACCGAACCGGAGCCTGTCATCGCCTCATCACCGACGCTGACGGGGGCCACCAACATGGTGTTCGACCCGATAAAGGCGCGCGCGCCAATTTCGGTGCGGTGTTTCATCACGCCGTCATAATTGCAGGTGATCGTGCCCGCGCCCACATTGCTCGCCTCGCCGATACTGGCGTCGCCGATATAGCTCAGGTGGTTGACCTTGGCGCCTTGCGCAAGGGTCGCATTCTTGACCTCCACGAAATTGCCGATGCGCACGTCTTCGGCCAGCTCGGTGCCGGAGCGCAAGCGGGCATAGGGGCCGACGACGGCCCCGCACGCCACGTGACAGCCCTCAAGGTGCGAAAACGCGCGGATCGTCGCCCCGCTTTCGACCGTGACACCGGGGCCAAAGACCACGTTCGGCTCGATCATCGCGTCGCGGCCGATCACCGTGTCAAAGGACAGATAAACCGTGTCGGGCGCGGCAAGGGTGACGCCATTGTCCAGCAGCGTCGCCCGCGCGTGGGTCTGAAAGGACGCGTCGGCAGCGGCAAGGTCCGCCCGGCTGTCCACGCCCAGCGTTTCGGCCTCATCGCATTTTACAGCCGACACCGACAGGCCGCGCGCATTCGCCAGTTCCGCCACTTGCGTCAGGTAGTATTCGCCCGACGCATTGTCATTGCTCAGCCCCGCAATCAGGTCAAAGAGAGTGGCCGCATCGCAGGCCAGCAACCCGCTGTTGGTAAAGCGGATCTGGCGTTCGTCTTCGGTCGCGTCCTTGTATTCGACGATGCGCAGCAACCGGTCGCCGTCCATCACCAGCCGCCCGTAGCGCGGTTGCAACTCGGCCACGTCAAAGCCAAGCACGACGACATCATGCGCGGTGCGCGCCTCCAGCATCCGTTCCAGCGTCTCGGGCCGCAGAAACGGCGTGTCACCAAACAGGACAACCACATCGCCCTCGAACCCCCGCAACGCGTCGCGCGCCTGATCCACCGCGTGGCCGGTGCCCAACTGCTCGCCTTGCAGCACAACTTCGGCCTGCGGGTCATAGTTCAACGCGGCGACCTGCACCTGTTCTGCCCCGTGCCCCGCCACGACAATGGTGCGGGCCGGGTCCAGCGCCGATCCCGTCTGCATCGCGTGGTGCAACAGGGGTGCGCCGGCAATGGGATGCAACACCTTGGGCAGGTCCGAATTCATCCGTGTGCCCTTGCCCGCGGCCAGGATGATCAATGCTACGCTCATTCTCCGCCTCGTCTGGCCGTTTCTCTTTGTGTTTTTGTTGCCCCCTGTTTATCCGCTGGTCACCAAGGCGCAAGCGCGCAGGGGTAAAAGGTTGTTGCGGGTTGCAACAGGAAATGGCGGGGCATGACGGCGGTTATTTTCGATCTGGACGGGACGCTGGCGGACACCAGCGGTGATCTGTTGGCGGCGGCCAATGCCTGTTTTCGCGACATGGGGGCGGGCGATGTGCTGGGTCCTGACGATGCGGGCGTGGCCCTGCGCGGCGGGCGGCGCATGCTCACCGTCGGGCTGGAACGGTTGGGCCGCTATGACGACGCCACGGTTGATCGCTACTACCCGATGTTGCTGGAGGCCTATGGCGCGGCCATCGCCCTGCACACCCGGATGTACCCCGGCGCGATGGACGCGGTCGAAGCGCTCAAGTCCGCCGGGTTCAGCGTCGGCATCTGCACCAACAAGCCAGAAGGCCTCGCGCGGCAACTGCTGACCGAACTCGATGTGCTCGACGCCTTTGGCAGCCTCGTGGGGGCCGACACGCTGCCGGTCCGTAAACCCGACCCCGCGCCACTGTTCGAGGCCGCGCAGCGGCTGGGCAGAGACCGGCGTGACTGCCTTTTGGTGGGCGACAGCGACACTGACCGCAACACCGCGCGCGCCGCCGGTGTGCCGTCGATCCTCGTGACCTTTGGCCCCTCGGGCGAGGATATGGCGGCGCTGGAGCCGGAGGCGCTTTTGCACGATTTTGCCGACCTTCCGGCCTGCATTGCGCAGCTCACTGCCGCCTGAACAGGCAAAGAGGCGATTTCACGGTTTCAAATCCACATGACCCGCCTTGACCTGAGCGACCCGCATCCCCAAACACAAGGTATGACAGAGCGTTTCACCGGCAATTTCACCCAGCAGGAACCGATCCCCGAAGCGGCGATCGAAGCGGCAGTGGACATCATGCGTCACGGGCGGCTGCACCGCTACAACACCGCCCCGGACGAGGTGGCAGAGGCCGCCCGGCTTGAGGAGGAATTTGCCGAACTGGTGGGCGCGCAATACTGCCTTGCCGTCGCCTCGGGCGGCTATGCCATGGCGACCGCCCTGCGCGCGCTTGGCGTGCAGCATGGCGACACGGTGCTTAGCAACGCATTCACCCTTGCGCCTGTGCCCGGTGCCATTGCCGCTGTCGGTGCCGTGCCGGTCTTTGTCGGAGTGACCGAAGACCTGACCATCGACCTCGATGATCTGGAGGACAAGTTGAGCGAGGCGCGCGTCCTGCTGCTGAGCCATATGCGCGGCCACATCTGCGACATGGACCGCCTGATGGCCATGTGCAACGCGGCGGGCGTGACCGTGATCGAGGATTGCGCACACACGATGGGGGCCGCATGGAAGGGCAAGCCGTCAGGCCGGTTCGGCACCGTGGGCTGCTATTCCTGCCAGACCTACAAGCATATCAATGCGGGCGAGGGCGGGCTGCTGGTCACCGACGACCCGCACGTGGCCGCCCGCGCCATCATGCTGTCGGGCAGCTACATGCTGTATGAACGCCACCGCGCGGCGCCACCCGCCCATGTGTTCGACGACATCAAATACGACACGCCCAACATATCGGGCCGTATGGACAACCTGCGCGCCGCGATCCTGCGCCCACAGCTGGCCGATTTGGACGCGCAGGTGGCGCGCTGGAACGACCGCTACCGCACGCTCGAGGACGGCTTGCGCGACACGCCGGGCCTGACCGTCATCGAACGCCCGCAACAGGAGACCATCGTCGGCTCCTCTATCCAGTTCCTGCTGCTGGACTGGGCGGCCTCAGCCGTGCGGGAGGTGATCAAACGCTGCGCGGCACGCGGGGTCGAGCTGAAGTGGTTCGGCGCACCCGAACCCGTCGCCTTTACCAGCCGCTACGACAGCTGGCGCTACGCCCCGTCCAAGCCCATGGCCGCCAGCGACCGCGTGCTGGCAGGCATCGTGGACATGCGCGTCCCGCTGACCTTCAGCCTCGAGGATTGCGCGCTGATCGCCCGGATCATCCGGGCGGAAGTGTCGGCAGTGTATCAGGCGTCTGCATCGGGGTGATTAGGGCTGGAATGCGGGCAAAGTTGACATTTATGATTCTAGTCTCAACGGCCGCTTTCAGTTCAGCGGCATTGACTTTGCGAACTCGCCGCCAAATTCTCTCGCTATGAGATGGAGCAAGTTAAAGCAGCGAATTGAAGACGGTCTTGCCGACAGTGCCAAAGGGCGCGTTGAAGTGTGGAGCACTCGTTATCGCAAAGCTCATGACCAAGAAGGCGAAGCTTGGATAACGATTGATGGACAACGCGTTCATAGCATGGGCTCGCTGACGCATTTGGTCGAGTTTTATGAAAGAAGTCTTGCACTACAAAAAGAACGTGATTGTCTAGACTACAAGGATCGCGAGCAAATTCAGAGCTACCGTGATGCTCAAAAAGAAGTTGAAACCCAATTACGCGCAGATGGCGTGATACCGCTTTGGGAATTCAACGACGTTCTTTTCGATTATCTAAATTTGTCGTTGGAGCAGATTCTAAGCTCAGACCAAATGATCGTTCGGGCATTGGGAATATTTGACAAGCGACTCGGCAAACGTCGTCTGGCATCTAAGGACATTTCCAAGGAACATGAGTTCATACAGGGCTTTTATCGCGTTCGCTGCGCCTTCGAAGGGCTTCGAATACGCCCAACCGAGACCTCCGAAAGCTGACATAGGTTCTATGTGCAGCATCAGTTACTCTGCGCTCCAAGCCCTCATCCGGAGCCTGATGCAGCGCGTCATCCGCAGCGACAGACCGCACGCCTTCAGCGCCTCGACCGTTTCCGACCCAGAGCGACGGGACCGGGCCCATCATCGCGCAGTCTCTTTTGATTTGACCAATGCCATCGGCTGCCGTTATTAATGAACAAGTGTTCATTAACGGCGGGAGGCGGCAGATGTTCACCCATTCCATGCAGTTCGATCTGGGCGAGGACGTGAATGCTCTGCGCGAGATGGTGCATCGCTGGGCGCAGGATCGCGTCAAACCGATGGCCGCGCAGATCGACGCCGACAACGCCTTTCCACCCGCGCTCTGGCCCGAGATGGGCGCGCTGGGGCTGTTGGGCATCACTGTCGACGAAACCTATGGCGGGGCCGACATGGGCTATCTCGCCCATACCGTCGCGGTCGAAGAGGTGGCGCGCGCGTCGGCCTCCGTCTCGCTCAGCTACGGGGCGCATTCCAACCTGTGCGTCAACCAGATCAAGCTGAACGGCACCCAAGACCAGAAACAGAAATACCTGCCGGGCCTGGTCAGCGGCGCCCATGTGGGCGCGCTCGCCATGTCCGAGGCGGGCGCAGGTTCGGACGTGGTGTCGATGAAGCTGCACGCCGAAAAGCGCAACGACCGCTACATCCTGAACGGCACCAAATACTGGATCACCAATGGCCCCGACGCCGACACGCTGGTGGTTTATGCCAAGACGGACCCGGATGGCGGCTCCAAGGGGATCACGGCGTTCCTGATCGAAAAGGCGATGACCGGCTTTTCCACCTCCCCCCATTTCGACAAGCTGGGCATGCGCGGCTCCAACACGGCCGAGCTGATCTTTGACGATGTCGAAGTGCCCTTTGACAATGTGCTGGGCGAGGAAGGGCGGGGCGTGCAGGTGCTGATGTCCGGGCTCGACTACGAGCGTGTGGTGTTGGCGGGCATCGGCCTTGGCATCATGGCCGCCTGTCTGGACGAAATCATGCCTTACATGGCCGAGCGCAAGCAGTTTGGAAAAGCCATCGGGTCGTTCCAGCTGATGCAGGGCAAGATCGCCGACATGTACACCGCGATGAACTCCGCCCGCGCCTATGTCTACGAGGTTGCGCGCGCCTGCGACCGGGGCACGGTCACGCGGCAGGACGCGGCGGCGTGTTGTCTTTATGCCTCCGAAGAGGCGATGAAGCAGGCACATCAGGCCGTGCAGGCGATGGGCGGCGCGGGGTTCCTCAACGACGCACCCGTCGCCCGCATCTTCCGTGACGCCAAACTGATGGAGATCGGCGCAGGAACCTCCGAGATCCGCCGCATGCTGGTGGGTCGCGAACTGGTCACGGCCATGGGGTGATGCCACGTTCGGTCCTGATCACAACCGCGACGCTGGTGGTGCTGGCGGGTCTGGGTGGCTTTTGGCTGGGGCAGCGCCAGGTGATGCTCGATTCCAGCGCGGTGATCGAGGCTGTGGCGCAACGGCATGTGGAGATGCATGGCGGCGCGCTCACCGATTGCCTTGGCCTGCCGGGCGAGGGCCGTGCGGTGTTCCACGTGCGCTGCGCCGACAGGCTCTATGCCGTGGACCGTCTGGGCCGCGTGCGCCTGATCGAGGAAGACGGGATATGAGGGTGCTGATCTTTGCCTGCATCCTAATGCTGCCGTTCCCGGCTTGGGCGCAAGACCCGTCGGCATTTGTAACGAGCTGGCTGGAGCGGTGTTACGAGCACTCGGCGCAAGCGTTTGAAGATGCCGCCGATATCATGCAGCAACCGCATGACAGCCTCTCCGAAGGAGAAAAGCGCTTGCGGAGCCGCGTTCTGCTGTCGCGGCACGTCTGCGCAGCTGGGCCTTTGACCGTCTGCGCGCACGCGCGTGATGAGGCTGCCTGCCTGAATGCCGCGACGCGCTGGTTCGACGCGCGCCGCATTGCGATCCTGCAAGAAATGCCCAAGGCAGTTCCCGAAGGATCAAGCTTGGCGCAGCGCCCCTCAGCGCAGCGCTACAAAGCGTTCGTGAATTCGGGCGGAACAAAAGTGAATGGCCTTGATGATGACTGCCCGGAGGATCAAACACGACTGACACGTATCGGGCCAGTTCTCGTAACGCCAATTCAGTGCGGCGCATACGCCGCCGGATACCGCCTGACTTGGACTTTGCGCTGGGGCGACTGGGCCAAAGATAAGGCCGAGCCACAATGACATCCGGCACCATTCAAAACATGGCCAGTCAGTGTCTGAGCCACGCCGACAATGCCCTCGCAATCATTGACCTGACCGGCGACGCACGCCGCGATGTGACCTTTGGTGATCTGCGCGCGATGACGGAAGATCTGGCGCGGGCGCTGGCGTCCGAGGTCAGCCCCGGCGACCGCGTCGGCGTGCTGCTGTCGCAAAGCCCATGGTGCGCGGCGGCGCATCTGGCAATCTGGTCCATCGGCGCGATCTCCGTGCCGCTGTTCAAACTGTTCAAGCATGACGCGCTTGCCACACGCATCGGCGACGCGGGCTTGTCTCTGGTGCTGACCGACGCCGAAGGGGCTGCGCTGGTGGGCGATCTGGCACCTTGCCGGGATGCGGCGCGCTACGGGCGACTCGGCGCGCCAATACACATGGCCGAGGTCACGCGGAACACGCCTGCCGTGCTTATCTACACCTCCGGCACCACCGGCAAACCCAAGGGCGCGCTGCATGGCCACGGCGTGCTGGACGGCCACATCCCGGGTGTCGCGCTCAGCCATGATGAGCTGGGCCAGCCCGGTGATTGCCTGTGGACGCCTGCCGACTGGGCGTGGATCGGGGGCCTCTTCGATGTGCTGATGCCGGGCCTTGCGCTTGGCGTGCCTGTGGTCGCCGCGCGTGCGGGCAAGTTCGACGCGGACACCTGCGCCGACATCATCGCGCGGGGCGGCGTGCGCAACGTCTTCTTCCCGCCCACGGCGCTGCGGATGCTCAAGGCCGAAGGGGCCACGATCGACGGGTTGAGATCGGTTGCAAGCGGCGGCGAGCCGCTGGGGGCCGAGATGCTGGCCTGGAGCCGCGCGGCGCTTGGCGTCACCATCAACGAGTTTTACGGCCAGACCGAATGCAACATGGTGGTGTCGTCCTGCGGTGCACGGTTCGAGGCCAGACCGGGCTGCATGGGTAAGCCCGTGCCGGGGTTCGAGGTGGCGGTGATCGACGCTGCGTCCAACATAACGGATGAAGAGGGCGATATAGCGGTCAGACGCGGCGCGCCGTCGATGATGCTGCGCTATTGGAACGACCCGCAGGCCACGGCGGCGAAATTCCGGGGTGACTGGCTGCTCACTGGCGACCGTGGCCAACATGACGGAGAGTTCATCCGCTTTATCGGACGCGACGATGACGTGATCACCTCTGCCGGCTACCGCATTGGCCCGGCAGAGATCGAGGATTGCCTGCTGACTCACCCGGACGTGGCGACCGTCGGCGTGGTGGGCAAGCCCGACGATCTGCGCACCGAGATCGTGAAGGCCTACGTGGTGCTAAAGGCGGGCGTGCAACCGGATGCAAACGCGTTGCAAGACTATGTGAAGTCACGGCTCGCAGCGCACTCCTACCCGCGCGAAATTGAATTTCTGGAAACCTTGCCCATGACCGTCACGGGCAAGGTGATCCGCAAAGAGCTGCGCGCGCGCGGCAGGAGAGAGTTCTGAATGGTAAAGGAGACGCGCAATCAGAAGACTGGAAGCCGGTCCAAAAGCAAAATGGCCGCCGTTGGCCAATTTGTGGCGCTGAACATCATTCTCGCGGGAGCAGTGCAAGCCCAGACGTCAAGCATCCCTCGAATTGATGCTGCGCGATGGATAGAAGGCTGCGATGCACTGACTCAGGACACCCATTATGCTTCCATCATGGATCAGGCATGTTTCTCGGTGGCATGGGATTACTGTAGCGTTGGTGGCGGAGGACCGGGAGCGGCACAGTGCTTAGAGGGATTGCGCCAGTGGTTCGAAGACGCGTCAGATCTGTTGGTCTTGCAAGCCCCGTGCGAAGCAAAGGAGCAGACTTACATTCGGGACCTTTTGCTTCCTGAGTTGCTCGAACCTGAAAACTGCCCAGACGTTGTAGTAGAAGGTGTGCCTGAGACTACGGTTTGTGAGGCGGCTGTCTGGGGCTCACAATGGCTTCGCTTGCGCGACGTCGTGCGTCGAGCAAACTCGAAAGGCTAGTAGGTAATGAAATTCACATCTCAGGCGATCCCGTCCTCGGCGGAGTTTATTGCCAACCGTGACGCCCATCTCGATGCTCTGAGGACGGTTCAGGAAGCGGCAGCTTTGGCGGCAGCGGGCGGCGGTGACCGGTCGCGGGAGCGGCATCTGGGTCGGGGCAAGATGTTGCCGCGCGACAGGGTGGCGAACCTGCTTGATCCGGGCTCGGCCTTTCTCGAAGTGGGCGCGACGGCGGCGCATAGGCTCTATGACGGTGCGGCCCCGTGTGCGGGTGTCATTGCGGGCGTGGGGCAGGTGCATGGGCGCGATGTCATGGTGATCTGCAACGATGCGACGGTGAAGGGTGGCACCTACTATCCCATGACGGTCAAAAAGCATCTGCGCGCCCAGGAGATTGCGGAGGCGAACCATCTGCCCTGCATCTACCTTGTCGACAGTGGCGGGGCGAACCTGCCCAATCAGGACGAAGTGTTCCCGGACCGCGACCACTTTGGCCGCATCTTTTTCAATCAGGCGCAGATGAGCGCCAAGGGCATCGCGCAGATCGCCGTGGTGATGGGGTCGTGCACGGCGGGCGGGGCCTATGTGCCCGCGATGTCGGACGTGACGATCATCGTTAAGGAACAGGGCACGATCTTTCTGGCTGGGCCGCCGCTGGTCAAGGCGGCAACGGGCGAGGTGGTCAGCGCCGAAGCGCTTGGCGGTGGCGACGTGCATACGCGGCTGTCGGGTGTGGCGGATTACCTGGCGGAGGATGACGCGCACGCGCTGGCGCTGGCGCGGCAGGCGGTGGCGAGCATCGGGCCCGCGCCGGTTCACGCGGCACAGCAATCGCCTGAGCCGCCCGCCTATGACCCGGACGAGATATTGGGCGTTGTCCCGGCGGACTTGCGCACGCCCTACGACATTCACGAGGTGATTGCGCGGCTGGTCGATGGCAGCCGGTTTGACGCGTTCAAGGCGCGGTTCGGCGAGACGCTGGCGTGTGGCTTTGCCCATATCGAGGGGTTGCCGGTGGGCATCGTCGCCAACAACGGTGTGCTCTTTTCCGAGGCCGCCCAGAAGGGCGCGCATTTCATCGAGCTGTGCAGCCAGAGGCGCATCCCGCTGGTGTTCCTGCAGAATATCACCGGGTTCATGGTCGGTCAGAAATACGAGAACGAAGGTATCGCGCGGCACGGAGCCAAGATGGTGACGGCGGTTGCGACGACCTCTGTGCCCAAGATCACCATGCTGGTGGGGGGGTCGTTCGGGGCCGGAAATTACGGCATGGCGGGGCGGGCCTACAGCCCGCGGTTCCTGTGGTCCTGGCCAAATTCCCGCATCTCGGTGATGGGCGGCGCGCAGGCGGCGGGTGTGCTGGCAACAGTCAAGCGCGATGCGATCGAGCGGGGCGGCGGCGCGTGGTCAGCAGAGGACGAGGCGGCCTTCAAGCAACCGACCATCGATATGTTCGACGAACAATCCCACCCGCTCTATGCCTCCGCACGGCTTTGGGACGACGGGATCATCGACCCGCGCCGCGCCCGGGACGTGCTGCATCTGTCGCTGCGCGCGTCGCTCAACGCACCCATTGAGGAGACACGCTTTGGCTTGTTCCGGATGTAGTTGTGGGCTGTTGGCGCTGGTGGGACCTGCGGGAACGAGGGGCCAGCCCCTGCGCTCCCCGTGGTATTTGCCGTCAGAAGAAGGGCACGCGCGCGATGTTTGACACGATCCTGATCGCCAACCGGGGCGAGATCGCCTGCCGGATCATGGAAACGGCGCAAGGCATGGGTGTGGCGTGCGTTGCCGTCTATTCGGACGCGGATGCGGGCGCAAAGCATGTGGCGATGGCCGACCGGGCTGTGCATATCGGTGGGCCGGCGCCGGCGGACAGTTATCTGCGCGGCGATGCGATCATTGCGGCAGCACTTGAGACGGGTGCGCAGGCGATCCATCCAGGCTACGGGTTTTTGTCGGAGAACCCGGATTTCGTCGACGCGGTCGAGGCGGCGGGGCTGACATTCATCGGGCCGTCGGCAGACGCCATTCGCGCGATGGGACTGAAGGATGCGGCCAAGGCGCTGATGATCGAGGCGGGGGTGCCTGTGGTGCCCGGCTATCACGGGGCGGATCAGGGCGATGCGCTGCTGGCCGCGGAGGCCGACAAGATCGGCTATCCGGTTTTGATCAAGGCGGTGGCGGGTGGCGGCGGCAAGGGCATGCGCGTGGTGGATGCGCCGGGCGGCTTTGCCGAGGCGCTGGCGTCCGCGCGCAATGAGGCGCGGACCGCCTTTGGCAATTCGGATGTGCTGGTCGAGAAATTCGTGGCGCGGCCGCGGCATATCGAGGTGCAGGTCTTTGGTGACGGTCGCCATGCGCTGCATCTGTTCGAGCGGGATTGCTCCTTGCAGAGGCGCCACCAGAAGGTGATCGAGGAAGCCCCCGCACCGGGTATGACGCCGGAGTTGCGCGCCGCGATGGGAGCGGCGGCGGTGAAGGCGGCGGAGGCCATCGGCTACAAGGGTGCGGGCACCGTCGAGTTCATCGTGGACGGCAGCGGGCCGCTGCGGGCGGACGGGTTTTTCTTTATGGAGATGAACACGCGGTTGCAGGTGGAGCACCCTGTGACCGAAGCGATCACGGGTGTTGATCTGGTGGAATGGCAGTTGCGGGTGGCGGCGGGCGAGGGGTTGCCCTGCGCGCAGGAGGACCTGACGATCGACGGGCACGCCTTTGAGGCGCGGCTATATGCCGAGGACGTGCCGGCGGGGTTTCTGCCAGCCACGGGCACCCTGTCACATCTGGTCTTTCCGACGCGCGCGCGGGCCGACAGCGGGGTGCGGGCGGGCGACATGATCAGCCCGCACTATGATCCGATGATTGCCAAGGTGATCGTGCATGGGCCGACCCGTGCGGTGGCGTTGCGGCGGCTGAGCCGTGCGCTGGCGGAGACCGAGGTGGCGGGCACGGTCACGAACCTGTCCTTTTTGGGCGCGTTGTCGGCCCATGCTGGGTTTGCCGCCGGAGACGTGGACACCGGCCTGATTGCGCGCGATCTGGCGGCGTTGACAGCGCAGGCTGATGTGGAACCGGTTCATGTGGTGGCGGCGGCCATGGCGATAAGTGGACTGGACCGTCCCGGGGCGGCCAGCGGGTTTGCCCTGTGGCAGCCTTTGCGACGGACAGTTTCCTTGGCGCGGGGCGAGGCGCGCATTGACCCGCAGGTGGAGGTGTTGAGTGCAGGCCAGCAGCACTGGCATGTGTCGGGTGAGGTGCTGGAATTGCACCACAGCGATGGCCGGTGGTGGCATGGCGACCGGCCCGTGCCGCGCGCGGTGGAGGGGAACGCCGTGGTGACGGTGTTCGATGATCGTGCGATTGCCTTTGACGCTGTGGACCTGCTGGATGTGCAGAATGATGCGGGCCGGGATGCCAACTTGATCGAGGCGCCCATGCCGGGGCTTGTCCGCGACGTGCTGGCCGCGCAAGGTGCGCAGGTGGTCAAGGGGGACCGGCTTGTCCTGCTCGAAGCGATGAAGATGGAGCACAGCCTGACCGCGCCGCGCGACGGTCGGGTGGCCGAAGTGCTGGTGGGGCCGGGTGATCAGGTCACCGCAGGGGCCGCGCTGATCCGGCTGGAGGAAGAGACACCATGATCACCTTGCACCATTGCCCGCAGACGCGATCCATGCGGACGCTCTGGCTGCTGCACGAGATGGATGTGGACTTTCGCGTGGCAGTGCATCCGTTCGACAAATCCCTGCGGCGGCCCGAATTCCTGAGCGTCAGCCCGGCGGGCCGGGTGCCCGCGCTGGAGATCGACGGCGAGCGCATGTTCGAGACCGGCGCGATCACCGAATACCTGTGCGAACGGTTCAGCCCGGAGGGGCTGGGCCGCAGCCCCGGCAGCCCGGACCGGATGGCGTGGCTGGTCTGGGTGCATTTTGCCGAAACGGTCAGCCAGCACACCGCCGCGCTGACCCAGCAGCATGTGGCGCTTTATGATGACGCGATGCGCAGCCCTATCGTGATGAAGCTGGAGGCGGCACGGGTGCGCAAGTGCTACGACGCGCTGGAGGCGCGGCTGTCGACGCCGGTGGAGAACCGGGATTACCTGCTGACCTCGGGCTTTTCCGCGGCGGATGTGTCGGTCGGGCAGGCGGTCTATATGGCGCGGCATTTCGCGGCGCTGAACGGGCACCCCGAAACGGCGCGCTGGTATGCGCGGATCACCGAACGCGCGGCATTTCGGGCGAGCCTGCCCGAGGACGACGCGCGGCTGTACACCCGGGAGTTCTACCCGGCATGGGAGGTTTAGATGCTGGGACCGGTCGAGATTTACGAGGTGGGCCCGCGCGACGGCCTGCAGAATGAGCCGGGCGAGATTGCCGTGGCCGACAAGGTGGCGCTGGTGGACCGGCTGAGTGCGGCGGGCTTTCGCCGGATCGAATGCGCCAGCTTCGTCAGCCCCAAATGGGTGCCGCAGATGGCGGGCAGCGCCGAGGTGCTGGCGGGCATCACCCGCGCGCCGGGGGTGCGGTATGCCGCCCTGACGCCCAACATGCGCGGGTTTAAAGACGCTCGCGCGGCTGAGGCGGGCGAGGTTGCCGTATTCGGCAGCGCCTCCGAAGGGTTCTCGCGTGCCAACGTGAATGCAGGCGTGGACGAGGCGCTGGAGCGGTTTGCGCCCGTCATCGAGGCCGCGCGGAGCATCGATCTGCCGGTGCGCGGCTACGTCTCTTGCGTGGTGGAGTGCCCTTATGACGGCGCGGTCGACCCGGCGGCGGTGGCACGTGTGGCGGACCGGCTCTTTGCCATGGGCTGCCACGAGGTGTCGCTGGGCGACACGCTGGGCCGCGCCACGCCGGACGGGATCGTGCGGATGCTGATGGCGGTCCGGGACGTCGTCCCGGTGGGTCGGCTGGCCGGGCACTATCACGACACGGGCGGTCACGCGCTGAGCAATATCGATGCGTCGCTGAGCCTTGGCCTGCGGATATTTGACGCCAGCGTCGGCGGGCTGGGGGGCTGTCCCTATGCGCCCGGCGCTGCAGGCAATGTCGCGACCGAAGCCGTGGCGGCGCATCTGCACCGGCTGGGATACGAGACCGGGCTGGATCTGGAGGCGGTGCAACAGGCGGCGGATTTTGCGCGCGGTCTGGTACCGGGCGGCGGAAAATGATGCATTTTCCGGGTAAAAATCTGGTTCAGATTTTTGTGTGCCCGGGGTCAGCAAAGGGGCGAGCATGACAGACACGGTAACAGTTGTAACCGACCCCCGCGGCGTGGCCACGCTGACGCTGGATCGCGCGGCCAAGCATAATGCGCTTGATGCCGCGACGATGACGGACCTGACACATGCCGCGCAGGCGCTGGGGCAGGACACCGCCGTGCGGGTCGTTGTGCTGCGTGGCGCGGGCAAGAGTTTTTGCGCGGGCGGCGATCTGAACTGGATGCGGGCGCAGATGCAGGCTGACGGCCCCACGCGCATGACGGAGGCGCGGCGGTTGGCCGATATGCTCTGGACGCTGAACACCCTGCCCAAGCCGCTGATCGGGGCGGTGCACGGCAACGCCTTTGGCGGAGGTGTCGGAATGGCCGCCGTGTGCGACGTGGCGCTGGGGGCGTCCCACGCCAGATTTGCGCTGACCGAAACCCGGCTTGGCCTGATCCCGGCGACCATCGGCCCCTATGTCATTGCGCGGCTGGGTGAGGGGGCCGCGCGGCGCGTCTTCATGTCGGGGCGGGTGTTCGACGCGGATGAGGCGGTGCGCCTGGGCCTGCTGGCGCAGGCGGTCCCGGCAGAGGCGCTGGACGAGGCGGTGGAGGCAGAGGTCGCCCCCTACCTGTCCTGCGCGCCGGGCGCTGTTGCGGCGGCCAAGGCACTGGCGCGGCAGTTGGGGCAGGGGATCACGCGCGAACAAGTCGACCATTCCGTGGCCGCTCTGCAGGATCAGTGGGAGACGGGCGAGGCGCGCGAAGGTGTGGCTGCATTCTTTGAAAAGCGTCCGGCGTCCTGGGTGCGCGACACCTAGGTCTCGCCCGCAAACCGCGCGCGTTCGACCCGCAGCGCATCCGACAAAAACCGCGAGAAGGCGGCAATGCGCGGCACGTGGCGCAGATCCGCATGGGTCAGCACCCAGATCGGCGGGTAGGGCATCAGCGGCAGGTCCGGCACGCGCGCCAGCAGCGGATCGGTGTCGCCCAGAAAACAGGGCATGCGTGTGGCCCCGAGCCCTGCGCGCAGCGCGCCGACCATGGCCACCATATCGTCGAGACACATCGCGACCTTCGTGTCGGGATACTGGTCCGTCACCGGCTTCGGGGTCTGTTCCCAGTGCAGGAACCGCAGCCAGTCGAGACCGGCGGCCCCCCGCGCCGTCAGCGCCGCGACATAGTCGCGATGGGCAAAGACGGCAGAGCTCTGCGCAGCCACCCGCCGCCCGACCAGATCGGGGTCCGGGTCATTGGCGATGCGGATCGCCACATCCGCCTCGCGATGGGCCAGGTTCAGCGTTGCGTTGGCCCCCAGCACGGTCAGCGTGACGCCCGGATGCGCATCACAGAATGCGCCTAGGATCGAGGCCAGCACCGTCTGGATCATCAACTGCGGTGCGGTGACGGTGAGCGGGCCGCTCAGGCTGCTGTCACGGGCCGCGATAGCACGGCTGAGCGTGGCCTGTTCGGCCTCGAACTGCTCGGTTGTGCGGGCCGCATCCACGCCCGCCTCGGTCGGGACGTATCCGGTCGGGCGGCGGTCAAAGAGCGGCGCGCCCAGTGCGGCCTCGGCCGCGGCGATGCGCCGGGCCACGGTGGCGTGGTTCACGCCCAGTTCGCGCGCCGCACCGCTCAGCCCGCCATGCCGCACGGTTTCCAGGACAAAGCGCAGGTCTCCCCAGTCCATGGGTCCTCTCTCGATCGTTTCGGCACAGGGGTATATCGCAGATTGACGGTTTGCGCACAACACCGCGCTTCATATCTAGACGAGGTCACGAAATGGAGGACCCAAACGATGACCACCTATGCCTTTGCCATGCTGCGCATCACCGATGCCGACAAGATCGCCGAATACCGGACAAGGGCTGCTGATGCGCTGGCCCTGCACGGCGGCGAGGTTGTGCAGGCCTCACCCGATCCCAAAGTGCTCGAGGGCGCGCCGGTTGTGCCCGACATCATGGCGCTGCTGCGCTTTCCCGACGCCGCATCGGCGCACGCCTGGATTGCTGACCCGACGCTCAGCGACGTGCACGCGCTGCGCAACGGGGCGGGCGCGTCCGACATCCTGCTGATGTAGGCACGGCGCCTCGGGGTCGAGGGCAGGGCAAGCCACGATGGATGCGGCGATTTCACCCGGTGGTTCATGCGGATTTGACCGATGGGTTTATTGACGCTGCCCTGCAGCGCGCGTACACCAAAGGCCGTCAACATTGCCACTTGACCCCAGGCGCGCATCCCCGCGCGCAGGTAAAGGAGCCCAACGTGGAAGAGATGCTGCGGGAGTACCTCCCCATTCTCGTGTTTCTGGCCGTCGCCATTGGCCTCGGCCTTGTTCTGATCCTCGCCGCTGTCGTTCTCGCCGTGCGCAACCCGGACCCTGAAAAGGTGTCGGCCTATGAGTGCGGCTTCAACGCGTTTGACGATGCGCGCATGAAATTCGATGTCCGGTTCTACCTGGTGTCGATCCTGTTCATCATCTTCGATCTCGAGATCGCGTTCCTGTTTCCCTGGGCCGTGGCCTTTCAGGACATCAGCATGGTCGGTTTCTGGTCGATGATGGTGTTTCTGGGCGTGCTGACCATCGGCTTTGCTTACGAATGGAAGAAGGGGGCACTGGAATGGCAATGACCGACACCGCAGGTCCCGCCTATGCGGGCGGCGACCGCGAGCATGGCACGCAGGCCCTGAATGCCGAGTTGCAGGACAAGGGGTTCCTGCTGACCTCGACCGATGACATCATCAACTGGGCGCGCACCGGTTCGTTGCACTGGATGACCTTTGGTCTGGCGTGCTGCGCGGTCGAGATGATGCATGCCTCGACGCCCCGCTACGACCTTGAACGCTTTGGCACCGCACCGCGCGCCTCGCCGCGCCAGTCGGACCTGATGATCGTGGCAGGCACGCTCACCAACAAGATGGCGCCCGCCCTGCGCAAGGTCTACGACCAGATGCCCGAGCCCCGCTACGTGATCTCGATGGGGTCCTGCGCCAATGGCGGCGGGTACTACCACTACAGCTATTCGGTGGTGCGCGGCTGTGACCGCATCGTGCCCGTGGACGTCTACGTGCCCGGCTGCCCCCCCACGGCAGAGGCGCTGGTCTACGGCATCATGCAGCTGCAACGCAAAATCCGCCGCACCGGGACGATTGTGCGCTGAGCCGCGCAGGGGTGGCCCGTGCCATCCCCCGAAGGAGTAAGTATGACCGACGCCCTCACCGAACTTGGCACCTACCTCGAAGCCAAGCGCACCGATTGCGTGCTGGCCTGGGACGTGACCCATGATGAGCTGAACATCGACGTGGCACCTGCCAGCCTCACCGGCTTTGTCGAGTTCCTCAAGACCGACAGCACCTGCAAGTTCTCGACCCTGATCGACATCACCGGCGTTGACTACCCCGGGCGGGCCAAGCGGTTCGACGTGGTGTATCACCTGCTCAGCATGTACCAGAACCACCGCATCCGCCTGCGCGTCAGCGTGCGCGAAGAGGACATGGTGCCCTCGATCACCGGCATCCACCCTTCGGCCAACTGGTTCGAGCGCGAGGTGTTCGACATGTTCGGCCTGCTGTTCTCCGGCCACCCGGACCTGCGCCGCATCCTCACCGATTACGGCTTTCGCGGGCACCCGCTGCGCAAGGATTTCCCGACCACGGGCTATACCGAGGTCCGCTATGACGAGGTCGAGAAACGCGTGGTCTATGAGCCCGTCAGCCTTGTTCAGGAATACCGCCAGTTTGACTTCATGAGCCCGTGGGAGGGTGCAGAATACATCCTGCCCGGCGATGAGAAAGACGCGGAGGGCAAGTAGTGGACATGCTGATCTACCTGCTGATCGTCGTCGCCACGGTCGTCCCCATGTTCAAGCTGCTGCCCCATTTTGGGATCAACCAGTATTGGGCTTTCGTGTGCATCATCCCCATCGGGACAATTGCGCTGCTGTGGTTCATGGCGATCCGCCTGCAGGACCTGGAGAAACGGTGATGGACGGCCAAGCGGATACCTCCAGCGATCTGCACGCCGCCGCGGTGCGCTATTGCGACGCCGTGTATTTCGCGCGCGCCCAGGTGTTTGAAGAGCTGTGCCACGACCGGTTCCAGATGACGTTGATCGAGGATGGCAACGCGACGTTCTGGGACAAGGCCGCCTATCTTGACCGGGTGCGCGGGCGCGACCCGTTCCCGGCGCCTGCCGCCTACAACATCCTCAGCATGGACAGCGCCGGGGACGAGATTGCGCGCGTGCATCTGACCGTGGATGTGCCGCCGCTGACCTACGAAGACCACCTGGGTTTCGTCCGGGTGGACGGCGCCTGGCGACTGTTGACCAAAGTGTTCCGCACGGCAGCCCTCTCGACCGGGGAGGCGCAGTGATGCCCGGCTGGCTGTACCCCATTCTGGCTGTCCTGACGATCATCCCGTTCTGGATGTTCCTGCCCAAATTCCGGCTGCCATCGTGGTTCGCCATATTCTCGCTGACGCCTTTCACGGTCATCCCACTGCTGTGGGTGATGGCCTATCGCGACAAGATCACCATTCCAGGAGTAGACAAATGATGGACGGCTCCAAATTCGACGACGCCCTCACAGGCGAACAGAAGATCCGCAACTTCAACATCAACTTCGGCCCGCAACACCCGGCGGCCCATGGCGTGCTGCGTCTGGTGCTGGAGCTGGACGGCGAAATCGTGGAACGGTGCGATCCGCATATCGGCCTGCTGCACCGTGGCACCGAAAAGCTGATGGAAAGCCGGACATACCTGCAAAACCTGCCCTATTTCGACCGGCTCGACTATGTGGCCCCGATGAACCAGGAACACGCCTGGTGTCTGGCCATCGAAAAGCTCACAGGCGTCGAGGTGCCGCGCCGCGCCTCGCTGATCCGTGTGCTTTATTGCGAGATCGGGCGGGTGCTGAACCACCTGCTGAACGTGACCACGCAAGCCATGGATGTCGGCGCGATGTCGCCGCTCACCTGGGGCTTTGAGGAACGCGAAAAGCTGATGGTGTTTTACGAACGGGCCTGCGGCGCGCGCCTGCACGCGGCCTATTTCCGGCCCGGCGGCGTGCATCAGGACCTGCCGTCCGACCTGCTCGACGATATCGAGGAATGGTCGCACCATTTCCCCGCCGTTCTCGATGACATCGAAGGGTTGCTGACCGAAAACCGCATCTTCAAGCAGCGCAACGCCGATATCGGCGTGGTGACCGAGGATGATATTCTCGAGTTCGGGTTCTCGGGCGTGATGGTCCGCGGCTCCGGCCTCGCCTGGGACCTGCGCCGCGCGCAGCCCTACGAATGCTATGACGAGTTCGAGTTCCAGATCCCCGTTGGCAAGAATGGCGACTGTTACGACCGCTACCTGTGCCGGATGGAAGAGATGCGCCAATCGGTGTCGATCATCAAACAGGCGATTGCCAAGCTGCGCGATTGCCCCGGTGATATCCTGGCCCGTGGCAAGCTTACCCCGCCCTCGCGGTCCGACATGAAGACGTCGATGGAAGCGCTGATCCACCACTTCAAGCTCTACACCGAAGGGTTCCACGTCCCCGACGGTGAGGTCTACTGCGCCGTCGAGGCCCCCAAGGGCGAGTTCGGCGTTTACCTCGTGGCCGACGGCACCAACAAACCCTACCGCGCCAAGCTGCGCGCGCCGGGCTTCCTGCACTTGCAGGCGATGGACCACCTCTCCAAAGGCCACCAGCTCGCCGACGTCGCCGCGATCATCGGCACCATGGATGTGGTGTTCGGGGAGATTGACCGGTGATCTTGCGCAGCATCGCCCTTGCCCTGACCTCCGCCGCAACTGCCGCACAGGCAAACGTGGACGAAGCGCGTGTGGCGCAACTCGTTGCGATCATCTGCGAAAATGGTGGCTCCATGGAGACGTCCGAAGCCGCACATATCCTGCCCGCGCAAGGCTACACCATGGAAGAGACCCAAGGCATCGTCGCCATCCTCGAAGACCGCGGCCAGGTCGTTCCCACAGCCGGCATTGCAACGCTGAAACTCACCGATGCCGCTTGTCAATAGGGATCGATCCATCCTTCATCTTGCCCAATAAACTCCCGCCGGAGGCTCCCGCAGCCTCCACACAGACCAAGGGACCAGAACTATGCTCCGCCGCCTCCACCTCGACCAACCCGACACCTTCGCCTTCACCCCCGACAACCTCGCCTGGGCCGAAGCGCAGATCACCAAATACCCCGAGGGCCGTCAGGCCAGCGCCATCATCCCGCTGCTCTGGCGCGCGCAGGAACAGGAGGGCTGGCTGACCCGCCCGGCAATCGAGACGGTCGCGGACATGCTCGATCTCGCCTATATCCGGGCGCTCGAAGTGGCTTCGTTCTACTTCATGTTCCAGCTGCAACCGGTTGGCTCTGTTGCACATATTCAGGTCTGCGGCACTACGTCCTGCATGATCTGCGGGGCGGAGGACCTGGTGGCCGTCTGCAAGGACAAGATTGCCAAAAGACCGCATCAGCTGTCGGATGATGGCAAATTCAGCTGGGAAGAGGTCGAATGCCTCGGCTCCTGCGCCAACGCGCCCATGGCGCAGATCGGCAAGGACTATTACGAAGATCTGACCGCCGCGCGTATGGGCGAGATCATCGACGAACTGGCAGCGGGCAAGGTGCCGACGCCGGGCCCGCAGAACGGGCGCTATGCGGCCGAGCCGCTCAGCGGGCTGACGACGCTCAAGGAATTCGACAGCGGGCACACGAAATACAACGCCTCTGTTCAGCTCGCCACGGATATCGGCGACACGGTCAAGCGGATCGATGGCACCGAGGTGCCGCTGATCGCCCCGTGGCAGGGCAAGTCTGCAAACACCAGCACCGCGCCCAAGCCGAAACCGAAGGCCAAGGCAGCCCCGAAGCCCAAGCCCGAGGCCAAAGCGCCCGCCGCCGATGGGCCGGGCACCAAGCCCGCCACGCTGGAGACCGCGCGCGACGGCGGGCCGGACAATCTCAAGCTGATCAAGGGCGTCGGGCCCAAGCTGGAAAAACTGCTCAACAGCCTCGGGTTTTACCATTTCGATCAGGTCGCCGCGTGGACCGCGGACGAGCTGGCATGGGTCGATCAGAACCTCGAAGGGTTCAAGGGCCGCGCCACCCGGGACAGCTGGGTCGATCAGGCCAAAGCCCTCGCAACAGGTGCCGAAACAGAATTTTCCCAACGCGCGAAAAAAGACGGTATCTATAAAGCGTAACCGACGATCGAAGAGGGACTCGCATGGACAACAATCAGGGGATGATCAGCTGCGCTTTGGGGTGCTGGCTGGTGGCAGCATTGGGCGGGGTACTTGCCGCCGTCCTGTTATGGGTCTTGGGTGGCTGGATGTTCATGCAGGGCGCCTTTGTCGGCGCGGTCGTGTTCGCCATCGCCGGCCTGCTGCTGAGCTGGATCATTTGCCGCCCCATGCCGGCGGCGGGTCAGGCAACGGTCGGGGCCAAGGATTCCGGAACGGTCAAGGCCGAAGAGGCGCGCGCCGCTGCCGCCACACGGTCTGCCGAAGCGGCCGCCGCTGCACCTTCCACCACGCAGGCCGCACCGGTGTCGGCACCTGCTGCGCCGACGGTGGCGGGGGGCGTGACCGCCTCACCCGCGCTTGCGGGTGAAGAGGACCTGGCCACGCGCAAGGGTGAGTGGAAATACGAGGGCGAGGCCGACAAAGCCGCCAAGCCCAAGGCTGCGCCGAAGAAAAAGGCCGCGCCCAAGAAGAAAGCCGCGCCCAAGGCCAAGGCTGCCGCCACGCCCGATTATGACGGCGATGGCGTCAAGGAAGGCACGAGCGAGGGCACCAAACCCGCCGAACTGGACGGCCCGCGCGATGGCAAGGCCGACAACCTCAAGGAAATCAAAGGGATCGGGCCCAAACTTGAAGCGCTCTGCAACGACATGGGCTTTTATCACTTTGACCAGATCGCCAACTGGACCCCGGACGAGGTGGCGTGGGTCAACGCCAACCTGATCGGCTTCAAGGGGCGGGTCACGCGCGACAACTGGATTGAGCAGGCCAAGGTGCTTGCCGCCGGTGGCGAGACCGAGTTTTCCAAGCGCGTCGAGGGCGGGGATGTCTACTGATCCGTGACCCGGCCGCTGGACCCTAAACTGGCCCGACAGGGCCGTATCGCGGCCCTCGTCATTGCGGGGGCCGCTTTGCTGTCGATCTTTGCGCCGGTGATCGTGTCGGGCCTTGGCCTGCCGGCGCGGTTCGAGATCCTCATATTGCTCTTTGCGCTGGCTGCGTTCATTTGGTCACTGGTGGTGGCCGTGCGGATTTGGCAAAAGAGCCGGGACTGATTTGAACGCTCTCGCGCGCGAGCGATTGGCAAGAGGATGACACCCATGCTGGACGACAAGGATCGCATCTTTACCAACCTTTACGGGATGCACGACCGCACGCTCAAAGGCGCCCGCGACCGGGGGCACTGGGACGGGACGGACAAGCTGATCCAGAAGGGTCGTGACTGGGTTGTCCAGGAGATGAAGGACAGCGGCCTGCGCGGGCGCGGCGGCGCGGGGTTTCCCACGGGCCTCAAGTGGTCGTTCATGCCCAAGGAAAGCGATGGGCGGCCCGCCTACCTTGTCGTGAACGCAGACGAATCGGAGCCGGGCACCTGTAAGGACCGCGAGATCATGCGCCACGATCCGCACACACTGATCGAAGGGTGCCTGATCGCGTCCTTCGCGATGAACGCGCATGCCTGCTACATCTACATCCGCGGCGAATACATCCGAGAGAAAGAGGCGCTGCAGGCCGCGATTGACGAGGCCTATGACGCCGGGCTCGTCGGCAAGAACGCGGCGGGCTCGGGCTGGGATTTCGACATTTACCTGCACCACGGGGCAGGCGCCTATATCTGTGGCGAGGAAACCGCGCTGCTGGAATCGCTCGAGGGCAAGAAGGGCATGCCGCGGATGAAGCCGCCATTCCCCGCCGGCGCGGGTCTTTATGGCTGCCCCACCACGGTGAACAATGTTGAGTCGATTGCTGTTGTGCCGACGATCCTGAGGCGGGGTGCCTCGTGGTTCTCGTCTTTTGGCCGTCCCAACAATGCGGGCACAAAGCTGTTTGCCATCTCGGGGCACGTGAACAACCCGTGTGTGGTCGAAGAGGCGATGAGCATCAGCTTTGAAGAGTTGATCGACAAGCATTGCGGCGGTATTCGCGGCGGCTGGGACAACCTCAAGGCGGTGATCCCGGGCGGGTCGTCCGTGCCATGTGTGCGCGGTGAGAACATGAAAGACGCGATCATGGATTTTGACGCGTTGAAGGAAAAGGGCTCGTCCCTGGGCACCGCTGCCGTCATCGTGATGGATCAGAGCACGGACATCATCAAAGCCATTTGGCGTCTGTCGAAGTTCTACAAGCACGAGTCGTGTGGCCAGTGTACGCCCTGTCGTGAAGGCACGGGTTGGATGATGCGTGTGATGGATCGTCTGGTACGCGGCGAGGCGGAGGTCGAAGAGATCGATATGCTGCTGGACGTGACCAAGCAGGTTGAAGGACACACAATCTGTGCTTTGGGTGATGCGGCGGCGTGGCCCATTCAGGGGCTGATCAAGAACTTCCGGGACGAGATCGAAGACCGGATTGCGGACAAACGGATCGCGGCGGAATGACAAGCGCGTTCCCAAGCGACCTTGCATCTTCCTGATGCCCTTTGATGACATCTTTCGAGATGTTCTTAGCTCGGCGATCATAGTTCCGGAAAAGAAAGACTTCACGTCGTTTCGAGCGATAGGTGGCTTGGTGGCCGGGATTTTGGTGGGCGCTGCTATGCTGCACTTCGCCGTTTCGGAGAGTGTCCTATTTACTTTGGGTGTCGGCGGCAGTGCGGGCTATTTTCTAGGTGTCATTCTGGTCGAATTGATCTTCTGGATTTTGATGTCTGCGTTCTTCGCAATCTCGGCGACACTTCTATTTCTGCTTGTCGGTTAGGCCCGCAATGCCCCTCGCTGAATTCAACATCGGTATCCTGAAATACGACTGGGACGACCCGCGTGTTGCGGACTTTGCGGGCAATCTCGACCGGGTCTATGACATCGCCCGCCGCTCCCCCGGCTATGTCTGGCAAATGGAGAACGAGGATATGGAGGCGGCGCAACTGGATGTGCAGGGCGTCCTTGGGGGCAATCCGCGCACCGCGTCGACCTTGTCCGTTTGGCAAGACGTCGAGAGCTTTCGCCACTTTGTGTTCCAGACCGTCCACAAGCAGTTCTGCGACCGCAAAGCCGAATGGTATGACGTCGCCGAACAGGGTACGCGCCTCGTCATGTGGTGGGTGCCGGAGGGGCACATCCCAACCGTCAAGGAAGCGGTCGAGCGGTTGTCGCATCTCGACGCGCAGGGGCCGAGCGATCATGCCTTTGGCTGGGATCACGTGGCGGGGTAGGGAATTCCTCCGTTTTGCTGCCCCCGGGAATCATGTGACACCCGAAGGCAGCATTCCTGGAATACGAGACACGCCATGCCCCCTCCCACCACCGCACGCCAATACGGGGCCGCGATGCGCGCCCAGGGGATCAAGTGGCCCGCGCCCGCCATCGGGCGGGCCGATGCGCTGCTGCCCAGCCTCGACGTCTACCGCATCGGGCGGCGCAATCCCGCGAACGTGTTCGTGCTGGTGCGCCACAAATGGGCGACGGTCTATGTGGAACGGTCCTATGGCACCTATCGCGACGCCTTTGACGCGGTGATGCCGCGCACGTCGCTGGGCCGCGATGTCGATCACCTGCTGCCCAAGAGCCAGGCACCGGCGGGCGACTACCTTGCGCTTGGTCGCATCAGCCACAGCGCGAACCGCAGCTGGAACGATGAGGACACCGATCAGGCCATGGCGCAAAAGGTGCGCGACATGGTCAAGGCGAACCCGCATCAGTTCCTGTCGCAACTCACGGACATGGAGCGGGGCTGGGCCGTGGTCAGCTGTTATATCCGGCCCGTGCACGAGCTGAACGCCAACGCCATGACCAAATTGTCGATGGTCGAACGCGAAGAGGTGTTCAGCGTCTAAGCCCTTGCAATGTTCCGCTGTTTGACGCACCCATGTCGCGCCCATCGGTGGAGACGACAATGCCCAAGACCCGACTTGTACCCCTTGCCCTGATTGCCGCGCTGCTGGTCAGCGCCTGCCAGGAGCGGCGCGCGGATCGGGTGGCGTTTGACGGTGTGTTCTTCCGCTCCAACGCGTCCAAGATCGACCGCTCGCGCGAGGATTTCGAGGTGTCGGTGAGCCCGGTTTCCGCCTCGCTGGACGGTGCGCGCGATGCGGGCCGCTATGAGGCGATCCGCTATTGCATCGCCAATTTCGGCTCGTCCGACATCACCTGGGCTGACGGCCCGGATGCCGAGGACGGCACGCTGACAATCGCCAATGATCGGCTGCTGCTGCGTGGGACGTGCACACCGGCGTAAATCGTGACCGCCAAAGGCGACATTTTGCGCGGTACCGGCTTGTGCCGGTCGTTGTTATTGCATAGCAGATAAGGGCTTTTCCACATACGTCCCAGCGACACCCACGTGGAGAGGAAAGATGCGCGCAATGACTATAGCCTTCACACTTGCGATTGCAGCAAGCGCCGCTTCGGCCAAGCCCCCCTTGCGGGAGGTGCCCGAGATCGACGGGACAATTCTGGCCGTCGGCATCGCGGACGAAATTCGCAAGAACTGCCCCGATATCTCTGCCCGGCTGATCCGCGCCGTCGGCGTTGTGAACGGGCTCAAGGGCACGGCCCGCAGTCTGGGCTACTCGGACGAAGAGATTGACGCCTACCGCAAGTCGGAGGCCGAACGTGCCCGGCTCAAGGCCGAGCGGGATGCGTATCTGCAGGCCGCAGGCGTCCGCGCCGGTGCGCCGGACACCTATTGCGCCCTGGGACGGGTCGAGATTGAAAAAGGCGGCCAGATCGGCACGCTACTGAGGATGAACTGATACATGAGCAACCTGCGCAAGATCATCATCGACGGAAATGAGGTTGAAGTGGACGGGGCAATGACCCTGATCCAGGCCTGCGAAGAGGCGGGGATCGAGATCCCACGGTTCTGCTATCACGAACGTCTTTCGATTGCGGGCAACTGCCGCATGTGTCTTGTCGAAGTGGTCGGCGGTCCGCCCAAACCGGCGGCCTCCTGCGCGATGCAGGTCAAGGACTTGCGGCCCGGGCCCGAAGGCCAGCCGCCCGTGGTCAAGACTAACTCGCCTATGGTCAAGAAAGCCCGCGAGGGCGTGATGGAGTTTCTGCTGATCAACCACCCGCTGGATTGCCCGATCTGCGATCAGGGCGGCGAGTGCGATTTGCAGGATCAGGCGATGGCCTATGGCGTGGATTTCAGCCGCTTTCGCGAGCCCAAGCGTGCGGTGGATGATCTGGACCTCGGCCCATTGGTCGAGACGCATATGACGCGCTGCATTTCCTGCACGCGCTGCGTGCGGTTCACCACCGAGGTGGCCGGGATCACGCAGATGGGCCAGACCGGCCGGGGTGAAGACAGCGAGATTACGTCCTATCTGGGCGAGACGCTGGATTCGAACCTGCAGGGCAACATCATCGATCTGTGCCCCGTGGGTGCCTTGGTGTCGAAACCCTATGCGTTCACGGCCCGCCCATGGGAGCTGACCAAGACCGAGAGCATTGACGTCATGGACGCGCTTGGCTCCTCGATCCGGGTGGATACGAAGGGGCGCGAGGTGATGCGGTTCCTGCCGCTGAACCATGACGGCACGAACGAGGAATGGATTTCGGACAAGACGCGCTTTGTCTGGGACGGTCTGCGGCGTCAGCGGCTGGACAAGCCTTACGTGCGCGAAAACGGCAAGCTGCGCCCCGCAACATGGCCCGAAGCCTTGAGCAAGGCCGCCGAGGCGATCAAGGGTGCGTCGAAACTGGCGGGCCTTGTTGGCGATCTAGCCCCGGTAGAGGCGGCATTCGCGCTCAAGCAGCTGATCGAAGGGCAGGGCGGTGTCGTCGAATGCCGGACCGACGGCGCGCAGCTGCCGATGGACAACCGCGCCGCCTATGTCGGCACGGCGACCATCGAGGATATCGACAGCGCCGAAGCGATCATGCTGATCGGCACCAACCCGCGCCTTGAAGCGCCGGTGCTGAATGCGCGCATCCGCAAGGCGTGGATTCAGGGCGCGAATGTGGGCGTGATCGGCGAGATGCCGGACCTGACCTATGAGGCCAATCACATTGGTGCTGACGCGACAATCATCGACGACCTGCTGAAACGCGATCATTCTGCCGTGGCGGAAAAGCCGTCGGTGATCATCGTGGGCATGGGCGCGCTGACCCGCGCCGACGGGGCCGCCATTCTGGCGGCAGCACAGGCGCTGGCGGAGAGCACGAAATCGGGCCTGATGATCCTGCACACAGCGGCAGCACGTGTGGGCGCGATGGATGTGGGGGCGGTGAACCCCGACGGCATGGCGGCCATTGATGGGGCCGATGTGATCTACAACCTCGGCGCGGACGAGATCGAGATCGCCGATGGCGCTTTTGTCATCTATCAGGGCAGCCATGGGGATCGTGGCGCGCACCGCGCCGACGTGATCCTGCCGGGTGCCGCTTATACCGAAGAGGGCGGGCTGTTCGTGAACACCGAAGGGCGTCCGCAACTGGCCGCCCGCGCCAGCTTTGCGCCCGGTGAGGCCAAGGAAAACTGGGCCATCCTGCGCGCCCTGTCGGGTGAGATGGACGCGACACTGCCCTATGACAGCCTCGCCGCCCTGCGGCAGGCCATCGTTGCGGCGCACCCGCATCTGGGTGATATCGATGTGGTGGCCGAAAACACCGGCGACGCGTTGCCAATGGGCAACGTCAACGGCGGCACGCTCGCCTCGCCGATCACCGATTTCTACCTGACCAACCCCATCGCCCGCGCCAGCCAGCTGATGGCCGAACTCAGCGCCGGCGCCAAGGCCCGCAAGACCGAGGCACTGGCCGCTGAATGAAGGCCACATGGCTCATATCGCTGATGCCGCTTGCGGCCTGTGAGACCGTGCCCACGGCAGAACAGTTCATTCCTGACTACAGGGGTGTTCAGACCCAGCTGCTGGCGGATGATCTGGTGCAGTTCAACGTGTCCATGACCAACGCGATCACGTCGCGGGACGTGGCGAACTACGCCGAATGCGCGGCGGCGGGCTATACGCTGATCCGCGGCTGGGGATTTGCGCGGCATTTGCGCACGAATGTCAACGAAGAGGCTGGCGTGTGGACGGCGGATGCTGTTTACACCATCTCGCCAGCGCTGCCGCAGGGCATCCGGACCATCGACGCCGAAGTCGTGGCTGCTGCCTGTGCGGAGAAGGGAATTCCGACGGTGTGAGGACTGATGGCTGATTTCTTTACCACCCCCGGCGGCATTGCCGTCATCATATTGGCCCAGGTCCTGGCTGTCGTGGCGTTTGTCATGATCTCGCTCCTGTTCCTCGTCTATGGCGACCGCAAGATCTGGGCCGCCGTCCAGATGCGGCGCGGCCCCAACGTGGTGGGGGCCTACGGCCTGCTGCAAACGGTGGCCGACGCCCTGAAATACGTGGTCAAAGAGGTCGTGGTGCCCGCGGGCGCCGACAAGACGGTGTTCATGCTCGCGCCGATGACCAGTTTCGTGCTGGCCATGGTCGCCTGGGCCGTGATCCCGTTCAATGAGACCTGGGTGCTGTCTGACATCAACGTCGCTATCCTCTATGTCTTCGCCATCTCCTCGCTTGAAGTGTACGGCGTGATCATGGGCGGATGGGCGTCGAACTCGAAATACCCGTTCCTTGGCTCGCTGCGGTCTGCCGCGCAGATGATCTCCTACGAGGTCAGCATCGGCCTGATCATCATCGGTGTGATCCTGTCCACAGGCTCCATGAACTTTGGTGCGATCGTGGCCGCACAGGACACCGGCTACGGCTTTTTCGGCTGGTACTGGTTGCCCCACCTGCCGATGGTGTTCCTGTTCTTCATCAGCTGTCTGGCCGAGACGAACCGGCCCCCGTTCGACCTGCCGGAGGCAGAATCGGAACTGGTGGCGGGCTATCAGGTCGAATACTCGTCCACGCCCTTCCTGCTGTTCATGGCCGGTGAATATATCGCCATCTTCCTGATGTGCGCGCTGACCTCGCTGCTGTTCTTTGGCGGCTGGCTGTCGCCGATCCCGGGCATCCCAGACGGGGCGCTGTGGATGGTGGCCAAGATGGGCTTCTTCTTCTTCCTCTTTGCGATGGTCAAGGCGATCACGCCCCGCTACCGCTATGACCAGCTGATGCGGCTGGGGTGGAAAGTGTTCCTGCCGTTCTCGCTGTTCTGGGTGGTGTTCGTGGCCTTTGCGGCCAAGTTCGACTGGTTCTGGGGCATTTACGCCCGCTGGGCCGTGGGCAGCTGATCATGAGCCTCGCCAAAGCCATCAACGAAGCCCCGGAGCATCACCTCGATGACCTTGCGCAATTCCTGATGTCGGAATTTGCCGTGGGCACGACCGATGACGAGGCGGTATTCCAGAAGGCGGACCACGAAGAGGTGGTATCGGCCTTCAAGGCCTGGGCCTACATGCACCAGAACGACCCTATGGGAGGTGACTAGACCATGACGCAGATCGACTATAACCGCGCCGCCAAGTACTTCCTGCTGTACGATTTCTGGGTGGGAATGAAGCTGGGGATGAAGTATTTCTTTGCCCCCAAGGCGACCGTGAACTACCCGCATGAAAAGGGGCCGCTGAGCCCGCGTTTCCGGGGTGAGCACGCCCTGCGCCGTTATCCCAACGGCGAGGAACGCTGCATCGCCTGCAAGCTCTGCGAGGCGGTGTGCCCGGCCCAAGCGATCACTATCGATGCCGAACCGCGCGAGGACGGCAGCCGCCGCACCACCCGCTACGACATCGACATGACCAAGTGCATCTATTGCGGATTTTGTCAGGAGGCGTGCCCGGTCGATGCGATTGTCGAGGGGCCGAATTTCGAGTTCTCAACCGAGACCCGCGAAGAGCTGTTCTACGACAAGGACAAGCTGTTGGAGAACGGTGAGCGCTGGGAAGCCGAGATTGCCCGCAACCTCGAGATTGACGCGCCCTACAGATGACAGACGACAAGAACCCGTTCGCCGCAATGATGGCCCACATGCAGGAAATGACCAAAGCGTTTCCGCAAATGGCCGCGTTTGACCCGGCCAAGGGGTTCGACCCCAAGATGTTCGAGACGCTGTGGCCGACCATGCCCAAGGACCTGATGGAGACGTGGTTTGGCAATGCGTTCAACACCGACGGGCTGGATGCGAAAACGCGCCTGCTGCTGACCCTTGCGGGGCTTACGATGCAAGGCGCGCAGGCAGACGCCGCCATTCGCCAGACCGTGCGCCATGCGCGTGAGGCCGGGGCCACCGACCAGCAGATATCCGAGACCCTGGGCCTGATGGCGATGTTCGCCGGTGTGCCTGCCATGACCCGCGCCATGGCTCTGGCCAAAGAGGTGATGGACGACAGCGAGGACGAGACATGAGCGTATTTGCCTTTTACCTCTTTGCGATTTCGGTGATCGCGGGTGGCTTGTTTACCGTTGTCAGCCGGAACCCGGTGCATTCGGTCCTGTGGCTGATCCTGGCGTTCCTGTCTTCCGCCGGGCTGTTCGTGCTGCTGGGGGCGGAGTTCGTGGCGATGCTGCTGATTATCGTCTATGTGGGCGCGGTTGCGGTGCTGTTCCTGTTTGTCGTGATGATGCTCGACGTGGATTTTGCCGAGCTGAAGGCGGAGATGGCGAAATACATGCCGGTGGCGCTGCTGATCGCGGTGGTGATCCTGATGCAGTTCGTCATGGCCTTTGGCGCGTGGGAATCGAACGCCGCCGCCGAGGGCATGCGCGCGCAGGTCACACCGGTTGACCGGCACAACACCGAAGCGTTGGGCATGATCCTTTATGATCAGTATTTCCTGCTGTTCCAGCTGTCGGGCCTGATCTTGCTGGTCGCCATGGTGGGCGCTATCGTCCTGACCCTGCGCCACCGCGACGACGTCAAGCGCCAGGACGTGCTGGCCCAGATGTACCGCGACCCCGCCAAGGCGATGGAGCTCAAGGACGTTAAACCGGGGCAGGGGTTGTAAGGGTGCGGTCCTCCTGTGCACTTCTTGCCGCGATTGCCGCGATTGCCGCAATGCTGGGGCAGCAGGCCCTGGCCCTGACCCTGACAGACTGCGACCGCACCACGCATATCTCGCATGGCGGTGAGGCGGAGCATCGCGACCTTGGCGAGGGCCGCGTGATGTGGCGCGACTGGTGGAGTCAGGAGGGGACAGCGACGTCGTTCGCGCTTGTCGATTGTGCGCCCGGCACCGCGCTGACCTTCCGCACGCAAGAAGAGAACATGGGCGCGAGGCTGCCTTTTGACAAAACCGCCAAGGCGCTGACCATTCTGGAACGTCACGAGACCGGTGCGCGCGCCTTTGCCACGTTCGAACGCATTGCGGCGGACCTCAAGGGCACTGCCCGCGACATCACGATAACACCCCTCGACGCAGAGCCATGCGCTTGCGCCGCCCTCTATCCAGAGGCGCGGGGGGACAAGACGGAATTCATGCTGGCCGGATAAGCCAAGCGCAGACGAGGAAGACCGATGATCGGACTTGAACACTATTTGACAGTCGCGGCGACGCTGTTCGTCATTGGCATCTTTGGCCTGTTTCTGAACCGCAAGAACATCATCATCCTGCTGATGAGCATCGAATTGATGCTGCTGGCGGTGAACATCAATCTCGTCGCGTTCTCCAGCTTCCTCGACGATTTGGTGGGGCAGGTGTTCACGCTCTTTGTCCTGACGGTCGCCGCGGCGGAGGCTGCGATTGGCCTTGCCATCCTTGTGTGTTTCTTCCGCAATCGCGGGACGATCGCCGTCGAAGACGTCAACGTGATGAAGGGCTAAGGCACCATGGAAACCATCATCCTCTTTGCCCCGCTCGTTGGTGCGCTGCTGTGCGGCTTTGGCTGGCGTTTGTTCGGGGAAGCGGCGGCGTGCTGGATCGCCACGGGGCTCTTGTTCCTCAGCGCGATCCTCAGTTGGGCCGTGTTCCTGGCCTTTGACGGCACGACTGAGCAGATCCAGATCCTGCGCTTTATCGAGAGCGGCAGCCTGAGCACCGACTGGGCGATCCGCCTTGATCGGTTGACGGCGATCATGCTGGTCGTGATCACGACGGTGTCGTCGCTCGTGCACCTGTATTCGTTCGGCTACATGGATCACGACCCGCAATGGCGCGAGGGCGAGAGCTACAAGCCGCGCTTCTTTGCCTACCTGTCATTCTTTACCTTCGCGATGCTGATGCTGGTGACGGCGGACAACCTCGTGCAGATGTTCTTTGGCTGGGAAGGGGTGGGCGTCGCGTCTTACCTGCTGATCGGGTTCTACTACCGCAAGCCAAGTGCCAACGCGGCCGCGATCAAGGCGTTTGTGGTGAACCGTGTGGGCGATTTCGGTTTTGCGCTGGGGATCTTTGCACTGTTTTTCCTGACCGACAGCATCAACTTCGACGACATTTTTGCCGCCGCACCCGAACTGGCCGAGACGCAGCTGACCTTCCTCTGGACCGAGTGGAATGCGGCGAACCTGATCGCCTTTCTGCTGTTCATCGGGGCGATGGGCAAGTCGGCGCAGCTGTTCCTGCACACCTGGCTGCCGGACGCGATGGAAGGCCCGACGCCCGTGTCGGCGCTGATCCATGCCGCGACCATGGTAACGGCGGGCGTGTTCCTCGTCTGCCGCATGTCGCCGGTGATGGAGTTCGCGCCCGATGCGATGGCCTTTGTCACTGTGCTGGGGGCTGCGACCGCGTTCTTTGCCGCGACCGTGGGCCTCGTGCAGACCGACATCAAGCGCGTGATCGCCTATTCGACCTGCTCGCAGCTGGGTTACATGTTCGTGGCCGCAGGTGTGGGCGCCTACCCGGTCGCGATGTTCCACTTGTTCACCCATGCCTGGTTCAAGGCGATGTTGTTCCTGGGCGCAGGCTCCGTCATCCACGGCATGCACCATGAGCAGGACATGATGAACTATGGCGGTCTGCGCAAGAAATTGCCCTACACATTCTGGACCATGCTGATCGGGACGCTGGCCATCACCGGGGTGGGCATCCCGCTGACCGGGTGGATCGGCTTTGCCGGCTTTGCCTCCAAGGATGCGGTGATCGAAAGCGCTTATGCGGCAGGCTCCGGCTTTGCCTTCTGGGCGCTGGTGATCGCGGCGCTGTTCACGTCGTTCTATTCGTGGCGGCTGATGTTCCTGACCTTCTGGGGCGAGCCGCGCGGTGACAAGCACACGCACGAACATGCGCACGAAAGCCCCGTGGTCATGCTGATCCCGTTGGGCGTTCTGAGCCTTGGTGCGATCTTTGCCGGGGCGATCTGGTATTCCAGCTTTTTCGGCAAGGGCAACGAGATCATCACCTTCTTTGGTGGCCAGTACGAAGCGCCAAGCACCGAGTTGAAAGACGCCGTCGCCGAGCGCAGCCCGAAAGCGTCAGAGCTGAAATACGTGATGGCGGGCGAGCCGGGTGACGCGGGCGTCTACATGGCGCCCGAAAACACGGTGTTGCACGAGGCGCACTATGTCCCCACCTGGGTCAAGCTGTCGCCGTTCGTGGCGATGCTGATCGGGTTTGTTTTCGCCTATTGGTTCTATATCAGGAACCCGGCACTGCCCAAGCAGCTGGCCGAGAACCAGCGCCCGCTGTACCTGTTCCTCAAGAACAAATGGTATTTCGACGAGATCTACAATTTCGTCTTTATCCAGCCCGCGCTGTGGATCGGGCGGCAGCTGTGGAAGCGCGGCGATGGTGACGTGATCGACGGGACCATCAACGGCGTGTCGATGGGCATCGTGCCCTTTATCACGCGGCTCGCCGGGCGGGCGCAGTCCGGCTACATCTTTACCTATGCCTTCGCCATGGTGATCGGGATCGCGGTGCTGATCACCTGGATGAGTCTGAGCGGGGGAGCGAACTGATGGACAACCTTCTTTCCATCGTCACCTTCACCCCGGCGCTGGCCGCGTTGATTCTGGCCGTGTTCCTGCGCGGCGATGACGAGGCCGCCAACCGCAACGCCAAATGGGTGGCGATGTTCGCCACGTCGGCAACGTTCGTGGTGTCGCTGTTCATCCTCTTTGGCTTTGACCGCAACGACACCGGCTTTCAGTTCGTCGAAGAGACGACCTGGATCATGGGCCTGACCTACAAGATGGGGGTGGACGGGATCAGCGTCCTGTTCGTGATGCTGACCACCTTCATGATGCCGCTGGTGATTGCGGCATCGTGGGAGGTGAACACGCGGGTCAAGGAATACATGATCGCGTTCCTGCTGCTCGAGACACTCATGCTGGGCGTGTTCATGGCGCTTGATCTGGTGCTGTTCTACCTGTTCTTCGAGGCCGGGCTGATCCCGATGTTCCTGATCATCGGCATCTGGGGCGGGGCGAACCGCATCTATGCGTCGTTCAAGTTCTTCCTCTACACCTTCCTCGGGTCGGTTCTGATGCTGGTGGCGATGGTTGGCATGTATGCCGATGCGGGCACGACGGATATCGAAGCGCTGCTGAGCCATAACTTTGCCTTCGAGAGCTTTAGCCTGTTGGGCATTCAGATCGTGGGTGGGTTGCAGACGCTGCTGTTCATCGCGTTCTTTGCCAGCTTTGCGGTCAAGATGCCGATGTGGCCGGTGCACACATGGCTGCCGGATGCGCACGTGCAGGCACCCACGGCGGGGTCGGTTGTGCTGGCGGCGATCCTGCTCAAGCTGGGGGGGTACGGGTTTATCCGGTTTTCCATCCCGATGTTCCCGGTCGGCTCCGAAGTGATGACGCCACTGGTGCTGTGGATGAGCGCGATTGCGATTGTCTATACCTCGCTGGTGGCTCTCGTGCAGGAGGATATGAAGAAGCTGATCGCCTATTCGTCCGTCGCACACATGGGCTTTGTCACCATGGGCATCTTTGCGGCGAACCAGCAGGGGATTGATGGCGCGATATTCCAGATGATCAGCCACGGGTTCATCTCCGGGGCGCTGTTTCTGTGTGTCGGTGTGATCTATGACCGGATGCACACACGCGAGATCGACGCCTATGGCGGCCTCGTGAACCGGATGCCGGCCTACGCGCTGATCTTCATGCTGTTCACCATGGCCAATGTGGGCCTGCCGGGCACGTCGGGTTTCGTGGGTGAGTTCCTGACGCTCATGGCGGTATTCCAGGTCAACACATGGGTGGCGCTGGTGGCAACGTCCGGTGTGATCTTTTCGGCGGCCTATGCGCTGTGGCTCTACCGCCGGGTGGTGATGGGTGACCTGATCAAGGAAAGCCTCAAGAGCATCACCGACATGACCCGCCGCGAGCGCGCGATCTTTGCGCCGCTGGTGGTGATGACGATCCTGCTGGGCGTTTACCCCGCGCTGATCCTCGATGTGATCGGCCCGTCGGTGGCCGCACTGGTCGACCAATACGATACGGCCCTTGCGGCGGCTGAGGCCGTGACGCAAATGGCCTCGAATTAAGGAGTGGAGCGATGGCTGCCGATCTCACGATCATCCTGCCAGAGATTTTGCTGGCCGTCTTTGCCATGCTGGGCCTGATCGGCGCGGTTTACACGTCCAAGGATCAGATGGCCTCGGCCTTGCTGTGGGCCACGTCCGCCGTGTTCCTGGCCATTGCCGTGTGGATCGGGTTCACCGGCGAGGGTGTCAGCATCGCGTTCAACGGCATGTTCGTGGACGACGCGTTTTCGCGCTTTGCCAAGGTGACGATTTTGGTGTCAGCCGCCGCCGTGCTGCTGATGAGCGAGGGGTACATGTCGTCGCGAGGCCTCTTGCAGTTTGAATACCCGATGCTGGTGGCGCTGGCGGCGGTGGGCATGATGATGATGGTCAGCGCGGGCGACCTGATGGCGCTCTATATGGGGCTCGAACTGCAGTCGCTGGCGCTGTATGTCGTTGCATCGCTGCGCCGCGACTCCGTCAAATCGACGGAAGCCGGTCTGAAATACTTTGTGCTGGGCGCGCTGTCGTCGGGCCTGCTGCTCTACGGTGCGTCGCTGGTCTATGGGTATACCGGCACCACACTGTTCTCTGGCATCGTGCAGGTGGCCTCCGAAGGAGCGTCGCTGGGCCTGCTCTTTGGCCTTGTGTTCCTGATGGCGGGCTTTGCCTTCAAGGTGTCGGCGGTGCCGTTCCACATGTGGACGCCCGACGTCTACGAAGGCTCGCCCACGCCGGTCACCGCATTCTTTGCCACAGCACCCAAGGTCGCGGCCATGGCGCTGTTCGCCCGCGTCATGCATGACGCGTTCGGCGGGGCGGTGGCGGATTGGCAGCAGGTCATGGCGTTGCTGGCGGTGCTGAGCATGTTCCTCGGGGCGTTTGCGGCCATTGGTCAGACCAACATCAAGCGGCTGATGGCGTTTTCGTCCATCGCCCATATGGGCTACGCGCTGATGGGGCTGGCGGCAGGCACGGTGCTGGGTGTGCAGGCGATGCTGGTCTACATGGGGATCTACGTCACCATGAACATCGGCACGTTCGCATTCATCCTGATGATGGAAAAGGACGGCCAACCTGTGACGGATATCGGCGCGCTGCGGCTCTATTACCGGCAGGAGCCGGGCAAGGCGCTGGCCATGCTGGTGCTGCTGTTTTCGCTGGCCGGTGTGCCGCCGTTCCTCGGGTTCTTTGGCAAGCTCTATGTGCTGCGCGCGGCCTATGAAGGGGGCCTCGAATGGCTGGCCATTGCAGGTGTCGTCGCGTCGGTGATCGGGGCGTATTACTACCTGCGCATCGTCTTTTTCATGTATTTCGGCGACACGCAGGAAGAGGGCCTGAACGGCGGCAAGAGCCCGGTGCTGTGGGGGATGCTCATGGCGTCGGCGGTGCTGATGTTCGTGTCGATCCTGCCGATGGTGAATATGTTCGGCGTGGAAAGTGCGGCGGCGGCGGCAGCGACCGTGTTGGTGAACTAGGCACCTCGTGGCAGATCGGCCCTCCGGGGGTGATTTTTTCGGGACAGAGACGGGGTGGCCTGAGGGCTACGGGCGTCGCGTTTTGCGTTCGGTCGATTCGACTTTGAGTGAGGCTGCGCGGATCGCGCCAGAATTGGCGGGGCCGGAATGGATCCTGGCGCTTGAGCAGACGGCGGCGCGGGGGCGGCGCGGGCGGCCCTGGGCGATGCCTGCGGGGAATTTTGCAGCGACACTGGTGATGCCGATGGCCGGGCCACCGGGGCAGGCGGCGTTGCGGTCGTTCGTGATGTCGCTGGCCCTGCGCGAGGCCTGTGTGGCGGTGACGGGGCGTGCGGAGGCCTTTGCGCTCAAGTGGCCGAATGACGTGTTGATGCGCGGCGGCAAGCTGGCCGGCATCTTGTTGGAGACGGTCGGGCCCGCGCATCTGGCGATCGGGGTGGGAGTGAACCTGGCGGCAGCTCCCGGTGTGGATGAGGTGGAACCGGGGGCTGTGCCACCCGTTGCGCTGAAATCCCTTGGTGTGGATGTCGCGCCTGTGCCGTTTCTGGACCTGCTCGCCGGTGCCTTTGCCCGATACGAGGCGCAGTTTGCCACCTTCGGCTTTGCCCCCATCCGCACCACCTGGCTGGCCAATGCGGCACGGCTGGGTGAGGCGATCACGGCACGCACCACCCGCGATGAGCACCACGGCACCTTTGTGGACGTGGACGGCGACGGGCAACTTGTTCTAGAGACGGCCAGGGGCCGGGTGCAAATCCCGGCGGCGGACGTCTATTTCTAAAGGGAATTTCATGAACGAACATCAGGCGATGGAGAAATGGAATGGCTTTGTTCGGCGCATGACAGACGCGAAGCTTGATGACCTCGGGGCCAAGGAACGCGAACTGTATTTGGTTTTTTGGTACCAGGCAGAAGTAAACAATGGTGGCCATCTCCAGTACTTTCTCAATAGAGGAAGAACAGACCCAACGAGTGAAACGATCACCGCTCTTTTGGCGTTAGACGCAATAGAAATGGCAAATGTTCTGCGGGACGCGCTGGCTCTTTGGGAGAGTTCGGAGAGATTGCCCATTGATGACGTCGAAGAGTTCGTAAACGAAGCGCTTGAAGATGAGTTCAATCTATTGGATTTGCGGTTCTCAGCTTTGGAGAGAGACTTGCATCTCTCTCTAGAGAAGACCGTTATTGATAACTTGGACGTTCTAAGCTTGGAGTAACGCGATGCTTTTGACCATCGATTGCGGCAACACCAACACCGTCTTTGCCATCTGGGACGGCAACGCGTTCATCGCCAACTGGCGCACCTCGACCGAGTGGCAGCGCACCGCGGACCAGTACTATGTCTGGTTGTCCTCGCTCATGGCGTTTCAGAAGATGGACGTGCAGATCACGGACGTGATCATCTCGTCCACGGTGCCACGTGTGGTGTTCAACCTGCGTGTCTTTTGCGACCGGTATTTCGATTGCCGCCCTTACGTGGTGGGCAAGCCCGACTGCCTGTTGCCTGCAGACCCGCGGGTGGATGAGGGCACCCAGATCGGCCCGGATCGGCTGGTCAACACGGCGGGCGCCTATGACCGCTGCGGTGGCGACCTGATCGTGGTGGATTTCGGCACGGCCACGACCTTTGACGTGGTGGACACCGACGGGGCCTATGTGGGCGGTGTCATCGCCCCGGGCGTCAACCTGAGCCTGGAGGCGCTGCACAACGCCGCCGCCGCCCTGCCGCATGTGGACATCACCAAGCCGCAGGCCGTGGTCGGCACCAACACGGTCGCCTGCATGCAGTCGGGCGTGTTTTGGGGTTACGTCGGGCTGGTGCGTGAGATATGTGCCCGGATCAAGGCGGAGCGCGCCCGCGACATGCGCGTGATCGCGACCGGAGGGCTGGCACCATTGTTCCAGCAGACCGAGCGGCTTTTTGACGACTATCAGGACGATTTGACGATGCATGGCCTGACGGTCATCCATCGCTACAACAAGGAAAACAGCTGACACAATGAGCAGTGAACGTTTGATCTACCTTCCCCTCGGCGGGGCGGGTGAAATTGGTATGAATGCCTATGTGTATGGGTATGGGGCGCAAGACGCGGAACGGCTGATCGTGGTCGATCTGGGTGTTGCCTTTCCGGATATGGATGGCTCGCCCGGGGTGGACCTGATCCTGCCGGATATCGAATGGCTCGAAGAGCGCAAGGATCGCATCGAGGCGATTTTCGTCACACACGCACATGAGGACCATGTGGGCGCGGTGTCGCACACCTACGAACGCCTTGGCGCGCCGATCTATGCGCGGCCTTTCACGGCCAATATCGCGCGGCGCAAGATGTCCGAATACGGCCATCCTGACGAGGCGGTGCGGGTGGCCGCAAGCTGGCCCGATCAGGTGCTGGCGGGGCCGTTCGAGGTGGGCTTTTTGCCCATGTCGCATTCGATCCCCGAAAGTGCGGCACTCGTGATCGACACGCCCGATGGCCGTGTCATCCATTCTGGCGATTTCAAGCTGGACCCGACGCCGATTGTGGGTGAGCCGTTTGATCCGGACCTGTGGGCCGAGGTGTCGAGGGACGGGGTCAAGGCGCTGATCTGCGATTCGACCAACGTGTTCTCGGCCCATCCCGGTCGGTCCGAGGTCAGCGTGGGCCCGGAGATCGAAAAGCTGGTGCGCGGGCATCAGACGGGCATGGTGGTGGCGACGACCTTTGCCTCCAACGTGGCGCGCGTGAAAACGCTGGCGGAGGCGGGTGCCAAGGCGGGCCGGTCCATCGTGCTGCTGGGCCGCGCCATGCGCCGCATGATCGAGGCGGCGGTGGAGACGGGCGTGCTGCGCGATTTCCCGACCACGGTCAGCCCCGAGGACGCCAAGGCGATCCCGCGCGAGAACCTGATGTTGCTGGTCACCGGCTCGCAGGGTGAGCGCCGCGCCGCGTCGGCACAGTTGGCGAACGGCAAGTATATGGGGCTGGAGTTGCAGGAGGGAGACCTGTTCCTGTTCTCGTCCAAGACGATCCCCGGCAACGAAAAGGGCGTCATTCGCATAATGAACATGATCAGCGAAAAGGGTGTGGATGTGGTTGACGACAGCTCGGGCCTTTATCACGTGTCGGGGCACGCGAACCGGCCCGATCTGGAGCAGTTGCAGGACATTGTGAACCCGCAGATCGTGGTGCCGATGCATGGCGAACACCGGCACCTGCGCGAACATGTCAAGCTGACGGAGGCGAAGGGGCGCATGGGCGTGCTGGCCGTGAACGGCATGATGATTGACCTGAGCGGCAACGCGCCCAAGGTCGCGGGCTATGTGGAGACGGGGCGGACCTATCTTGACGGTTCCGTCCAGATCGGTGCGCTGGATGGGGTCGTGCGCGACCGTATTCGTATGGCGCTGAACGGGCATGTGACCGTGACGCTGATCCTGGATGAAGAGGACGAGCCGCTGGGTGAGCCGTGGTGCGAGCTGATGGGGTTGCCTGACACGGGGCGCTCAAACGCCGCGCTGGTGGATGTGCTTGAGGCGGACCTGAGCCAGTTCCTGGGTCGGGCGGATGCCAAGACCCTGCGCGACGATGACAGCCTGAACGAGGCTCTGCGCCGGATCGTACGCAAGACCGCGCAGGACGAGATCGGCAAGAAGCCCGAAGTGACGGTCGTGGTCAGCAGGATGCACTAGCTACCTGTTTTTTCGAATGAAACATGTCTGTTTGAACAGAGGCGACAAGTGCCGCGAGTGCCTGAACTCGGCACTGTTTCTTGCGAACTACATGTATGAAAGGTCAGTCGTTTTGGCGCAATGCACACCAGTGCTGACCTTCGTTTCAAACAGCAACCATCGCGCCGAGGCATGCTGCCTGTGCCAGAAACGCACCGCTCATGATTGGGCGATTTACAAAAACATTGCGGCCAGCCGCGACATCAGCGAAAACCCCGCGCACCCAAAGAAACGGCACGCCGATCATCCAAGCGAATGAAATGACCGCAACCGGTGCCCCGAACAAACCGGGCATATCGCTCTCTTTGATGGTAGTTGGTGCCAGGTCTGAAATGGCCTGCATGTTTACAAATAAAGCGAAAACAAATGCCGACAGGAGAGCGCCGTAAATTGCACGTGGCCAACTCCATCGCGAGTGGGAATTGATCTGCCGGTGCCGTACGGCTCTGGTTGAGCCAATAGATAACGCGTGCTGTGGACTGGCTTTTGTTTGCTCGAGCCTTTGCAGACGGTTCTTGAAATCTTCATTCATCATCTGCACTCAATGTAAGGCCCATGCCTGACACGGACAGCTTCACTGTAGACCTATCGGTATCGTGACTCTGATTGGTGCAAGAACGATGTTCCAATTCGTTCGTTTCCGTGACCGCAGATGGTGGCGGTGATGGTCAGCCGGATGCCCTAGGGTTTGGTGGGCAGATTGCCCACCCTACGCATTCCGACGGCTAGCCGACCATCCGCTCTTCAAAGCTCTTTTCGATGAAGCTGGGCGTGTGTTCGCCCAATCCCACAACCTTGTTGCCACCGCGATCGTCGCGGCCTGAAGACCGTCCGCGACCGCCCCGGCTGCGCGACGGTTTGGGCGTGTCGTCCTGCCGCGTATCTTCGACCGCCTCGACCGCCGCTTCGACCGGTTCTTCGGCCTTGGCGGGTTTGCGGGATCGGCTGCGTTTGGGCTTGTCTTCGGTGGTCTCTTCGACCACCTCGGGCGCGTCGGATTTCAAGGGGTTGGCGAGGCGCGGGATGTCCTTCTGGAGCAGTTTTTCGACCGCATCCAGCTGCTTTTCATCGCGGGGGATGCAGATGGAAATGGCCTTGCCCTCGCGGCCCGCACGACCTGTGCGACCAATGCGGTGCACGTAGTCCTCCGGGTGGCCCGGAACGTCGAAGTTGAACACGTGGCTGACAGACGGCACGTCAAGCCCGCGCGCGGCCACGTCGGAGGCCACGAGAATGCGCAACTCACCGTTGCGGAAGCCGTCCAGTGTGCGTGTCCGTTGTGACTGGTCCAGATCACCATGGATCGGAGCCGCGTCATATTTGTACTTTTTCAAGGACTTGGCGACGATATCCACATCCGTCTTGCGGTTGCAGAAGATGATCGCGTTCGTCAGCTTTTCGCCCTCGGCGTCGATCAGGCTGCGCAGCACCTTGCGCTTTTCCGATGCCTCACGGTCGCGGCGCGAGCCCTTGAACATCAGCACGCCCTGTTCGATCGTCTCGGACGCGGTGGCCTGACGTGCGACCTCGATCCGGGCGGGATTGCTGAGGAATGTGTTGGTGATCCGCTCGATCTCGGGCGCCATGGTGGCGGAGAAAAACAGCGTTTGCCGGGTGAAGGGCGTGAGGCCGAATATACGCTCGATATCGGGGATGAACCCCATGTCGAGCATGCGGTCGGCCTCGTCCACCACCATCACCTTGACGTCCGACAGGATCAGCTTGCCGCGCTCGAAATGGTCCAGCAAGCGGCCCGGCGTGGCGATCAGCACGTCGACGCCCTTGTCGATGGCCAGATCCTGCTCCTTGAAGCTGACGCCGCCGATCAGCAGTGCCTTGGTCAGCTTCACGTATTTGGAATAGGTGTCGAAGTTTTCAGCCACCTGTGCTGCCAGTTCGCGCGTCGGGCACAGCACAAGGCTGCGCGGCATGCGCGCGCGGGCGCGGCCCCGGGCCAGCGCGGTGATCATCGGCAATACGAAGCCGGCAGTCTTGCCGGTCCCGGTCTGGGCGATACCCAGCACGTCGCGCCCGGCAAGGGCATGCGGAATTGCGTCCGCCTGAATGGGCGTGGGTGTTTCGTAACCGGCCTCTTCGACCGCTTTCAGAACCTTTGGATTGAGATCCAGATCAGAGAATTTTGTCATTTACGTCCGTGAGTTGCGGACACTGACTTGGCCCGCTGCGTCTGATGATGCCGGCCCGCGTGGCCCTTGGGGGCAACCTTGCCCCGACATGCTGCGCGTCCATAACAGAGGCGCCTATGCGCGTCAAATCGCCTGATCGGGGAAGTGGCGGGACGCGGCCTCATCTAGCCGCAGATCATGCAGTCGCAACAGGCCGCGTGCCTCCAGTCGGGCGCGCAGATCGGGACTGTCCCCCAGCACCTCGTCGTAGAAGGCGCGCAGTCCCGCCTCGCCGTCCTCGGCCTCGATGGTCGACAGCAGCTCGTGGATGGACAGGCCACCCTTGGCGCGCCTGATCTTGGCCCGGTAGGACCCCTGGCGCAGGCGAAAGGCGTAGCGCGCGTGCCATGCGTCCCAGGATGCAGCGTGGCAATGGGCCAGATCGACCTCCGGCAGGTCGACCGACGGCAGCCTTGTGTCGCGTTGCAGCGCGTCGTGGATTTGTATCGACAGGTCCGGCAGGGCGGTGCGGACAAAGACCTTGCCGGCCACATGGCTGACAAACCCACCCGTGAGGTGTTGCCCGAAACGGGGGTATAGCGCCGCGACCATGGGCTGTCTGTCAGGGCCTGCGGGGATGAACGCCTTGAACGCATCCGCGCTGCCGCCCAGCAGCTCCATCGGGCGGGCGCGGGCGGCGCGGGTGTCGCGGGGCAGGTCGGTCAGCACATCGGCAATCGGGCGGTGCGCCACCAGAAATTCGTCCACATCCATGTGGATCAGCCAATCCACCTCGGCGCGGCGGTCATAGGCGTGGGTCGCGTTGAGCGTCTGACGGACCTGATGGCGCGCCGGGCGCTTGCCGATCAGCCGCTGCCAATGTGCGTCATCGCAGGTCTGCACCCGGATTTTCGGGTGTGCTTTCAACGCGGTATAGGCCTCGGGTGACGGCTCATCAAGGTACAGGTACAGCCTGTGCGCGCCCTGTTCGAGGTGATGGGCGGCAAAGCGCAGGATGTCCCGCGTGGGCGCGAGAATCGTCGTGGAGATGCCCCATTTGGCCATGCGCTACCCCTCCATCCTGCCGAAATGCCGGGCCAGTTTGGCGGCGAGGTCGAGCGTTTCGGTCCGCAGCAGCCCCGCGTCCCGCAGCAGCGCCAGCCGTTCCGGCGTGGGCGCGCACAGCTCGTCATGCAGGGTGCGCAAGGCGTCCGGGCCGTCCTCGTGCAAGGTGCGGATCAGCAGGCCGATCTTGTTCATATGGCCCTTGCGATTGTGGTAGCTGCCCTTGTCGAGCCGGTAGGTCATATGCCGGGAAAATGTCGCGAAATCAGGGGCATGGACGTGACCCAGCTCCAGCCCCGGCAGCGGCGCGCCGGTGCCTGCCTTGTCGCCGAACAGGCGCAGCGCGTGGATGCCCAGGCGGATGTCGGGCAGACCGGTGCGGGCAAAGAGCTTGGGCGACTCGGTGCTGAGAAAACCGCCCCTGACATAGGCGCCGTAGGTCGGGTAGATCGTGCGGCGCGTCCCCTTGTCGGCGTAGCGTTTGAAGTGGCGGGGGTCCCCGGCGCAGTCCATCATCTCCACCGGGGTGAGTTCCACATGGGAGTGTGTCGCGGGCACGGTCGCCAGCAATTGCGTCAACGGGGCGGGCGTCAGGATGAACTCGTCAATGTCGATATGCGCCAGCCAGTCGAGGCCGGAGTGCCGGTAAACCCTTGTGGCATTGAAGATTTGTCGCATCTGATGCGTCGCGTGGGCCCGGTCGGGCTTGCCCTGCCAATACGCGTCGTCGCATTGGGTGAAGTGGAGGCGCGGGTGGTCGAGCCGCCGCGGGATATCCGGGTTGGGCACGTCGAGGTGGATGTCGATCCGGTGCGCGCCAAGGTCGAGGTGAAAGGCGGCAAAGCGGGCGATCTGGTCAAGCGGCGCCTTGGCCGTGGTGACGATGCCCCAGCGCAAGGTATCCGGGTCCCGATTGACGGGCTGCGGCACGTGGATGGGGCGGGTGTCGTCATCGCCGCTCAGACCATCATCTCCTTTGTGGCGGTCAGGGTCACATCGGGGTAGTCGCGGGCGACGCGGTCGATGTCCCATTGCAGGCGGGTCAGGTAGACGATGTCGCCATCATGGTCGTGGGCGATGTGTTGTTTGTTTAAATCTATAAACTTATCAATGGCTTGCCTACCACCCTTCACCCAACGGGCCGAGGTGAACTGCGACTGTTCGAACCGCACGGGCAGTCCGTATTCCAGCTCGATCCGGCTGGCGAGCACTTCGAATTGCAACTGGCCCACCACGCCCACGACAAAGCCGGAGCCGATGGACGGTTTGAACACCTTTGCCGCCCCTTCTTCGGCGAATTGCATCAGCGCCTTTTCCAGATGCTTGGCCTTGAGCGGATCACCGGCGCGCACGCCCTGCAACAACTCCGGCGCAAAGCTTGGGATGCCAGTAACACGCAAAGGTTCACCTTCGGTTAATGTATCGCCAATGCGCAGCTGGCCGTGGTTGGGGATGCCGATGATGTCGCCGGCCCAGGCCTCTTCGGCAAGCTCACGGTCGGAGGCCAGGAACATCACCGGATTGCTGATCGCCATGGGTTTTTTGGACCGGACATGGGTCAGCTTCATCCCGCGCTTGAAATGGCCGGAGGCCATGCGAACAAAGGCGACGCGATCGCGGTGCTTGGGGTCCATATTGGCCTGCACCTTGAAGACAAAGCCGGAAACTTTTGATTCCTCTGGTAAAATCTGGCGCGGCTCTGCGGATTGCACCTGCGGTTCGGGCCCATAATTCGCGATGCCGTTCATCAGTTCCTTGACGCCAAAGGAGTTTATGGCGGAGCCGAACCAGATCGGGGTCAGCGTGCCCTGCAACATCGCCTCAACGTCGAGCGGCGGCAGCAATTCGCGTGCCATTTCAAGCTCTTCTCGCAGCTGGTTCAACTGCGCCTCGGGCACGTGCTCGGCCAGTTTGGGATCGTCGAGGCCGTTGATTTCGATGCTGGTCGCGACCTTGTTGCGGTCGGCGCGGTCCATCAGTTCGAGCCGGTCGCGCAGGATGTCATAACAACCGATAAAGTCGCGGCCCACGCCGATGGGCCAGCTGGCGGGAGTGACGTCAATGGCCAGGTTTTCCTGAATTTCGTCAATGATCTCAAAGGTGTCTCGGCTTTCGCGGTCCATCTTGTTGCAGAATGTCAGGATCGGCAGATCGCGCAGGCGGCACACCTCAAAGAGCTTTTGCGTCTGGCTCTCTACGCCCTTGGCACCGTCGATCACCATGATGGCCGCGTCCACAGCCGTCAGGGTGCGATAGGTGTCTTCCGAGAAGTCGGAGTGGCCGGGCGTATCCACAAGATTGAAGCGGAACGTGTTGGTTTTACAGGTGAAATCGAAAGACATGGCAGAGGCGGAAACGGAAATGCCGCGGTCTTTTTCCATCGCCATAAAGTCCGACCGCGTCCGCCGTGCCTCGCCCTTGGCGCGCACCTGTCCGGCCATCTGAATGGCCCCGCCAAAGAGCAGGAATTTCTCGGTCAGGGTCGTCTTGCCCGCGTCGGGATGCGAGATGATCGCAAAGGTGCGGCGGCGGGCGATTTCGGGGGGCAATTCGGGGCGGTTGTCCAACATGTGCGCCCGTATATCCGGGCCGACCAGGGGGGACAAGCAGCACCGAAAACGCGGGTCACATCGTGTGCACAGGCTGTGCACAACCTGTGCACCGCTGCGGTGCACGTCAGATCAGGCTGGTGACAGAAACTGTCACCAGTGGGGGTTAGCAAGGTGGCATCACGTCAATGGAGGACGCAGAGATGACACTGAACGAGATTGCAAACCAGTTGGTGGACGGATGCCGGACCGGCAAGGAAACGGAGAACCTGGCCACGCTTTATGCGCCGGATGCGGTGTCGGTCGAGGCGGTGGATCACGGGCAGGGCCGCGAGGCGCACGGGATGGCGGCGCTGCAGGGCAAGCATGCCTGGTGGGACAGCGCGTTCGAGGTGCTGGAGGCGCAGGTGTCGGACCCGTTCCCGCATGGCGACGACCGCTTTGCCGTGACGTTTCAGGTCAAGGCCAAGAGCCGCGAGACGGGTGAGGTCACCGACATGAACGAGGTGGCCGTGTATCATGTGGCGGACGGCAAGATCGTGCGCGAAGAGTTCTTCTACGGCGCGTGAGGGCTGCGTTTTCCGGCACGGAAAACGGCTGGAAACCGTGTCGGTTTCCAGCACCCGGATCAAAACGGATCGCGCGGCCTCAGGGGCGCGCGATCAGCACATCGCAGGGCGGGTCTCGCATCAGGTCAACCGAAAGCGACCCGAGGATGGCGCGGGCGGAGCCGACGCGGCCATGCGCACCCACGGCGATGAGGTCCACCTCGCCTGCGTCGGCCAGCGCGCGCAGCAGCGGGTAGGGCGAGCCTTCGAGGATTTCGGTCTCGCCTGCGCCGTCGGGCAGTACGGTGTCCGCGCGCCATGTCGCGTCCTGCGTCGCGCATTCGTTGCGGAACGCCTTGGCCAGATCGCTGGCAGCACCCGAGGTCTGGCCCAGCATCCCGCTATAGGGCACGTGCAGGGCGTGGATCAGCCGCGCCGTGGACCCTTCGGACAGTGACAGGGCGAGCATCAGACTGGCGGTACTGGCGGGGGAAAAGTCGCAGGCCGCCGCGACATGGACATAGGCGTGGTCGACCGCATCCTTGACCAGCAGCACCGGGTTGGCCGTGCGCCGCACGATGCGTTGCATCGTGGTTTCACGCAGCGCATCGAGGAAGGGCCGGGGCCGGTGTACGCCCATGACCAGCAAGCATTTGGGATCGTTGTTCGCATAATGCAGGATTTCGCGGGTCGGGTCGCCCACGCGGATGACCACGTTGTGGGACACGCCATCGCTCAGGGAGGCGACGAAGCGGTCAAGCTGCATTTCGGCCTTGGCGTGCAGGACGTCGGTGAGGTCGGCGGGCATCGCATCGTCGAGCACCGACAGCACGGTGACCGGCAGACCGTGCGTGCGCGCCAGATCAAAAGCGCGCTGCATCGCGCGGTCGGACCGTGGTGACATGTCCGTGGCCACAAGGATTGTCGTCAGATGCTGCATCGCGCGCCCCCATTTCATATGCGTGTCAGCCGGTTTTGGCACATGGGCCGCCGGTGCATATTGATCTGGGTCAGGCGGTTCGCGAATTCAACGCGTGGAGGCGCGGCGCAGGATCTCGGCGGCGTCGGGGCGGTCGAGCAGCGCTTCGGTCACGTCGAGGCCCTGCAGTCCCGTTGCACTGTGCGGGGCGAGGACGGCGCGCACCTCGTCCGGGACGACGGGCCTCGTGCGGGTGTCGATCAGCATCGACTCCGCCGCGATCCCCTCGGCGTAGATGATCTGGTGGGTGTCGAAGAGCAGCTCGAAATAGTCGACAAAGCCACCATCCTGCACCGTGACGCTGTCGCCGTTCACCAGATGGCGCGCCTTGACCAGCAATTCGGACCTGCCCGCGCCCAACTGGTCGCTGCGCTGGTAGATGAACAGGCGGTGATCGGGCGACACGACCAGATCATGCGCATTGTTGAGCGTGCCCGCCCGGATGCGGATCGGGGCAAAGTCGCCCACCGCGCGCACGGTCGACTGGCCGATCCAGCGGACGGCCTGAACGCCGTCATTGCGGGTCAGCACGCGGTCGCCGACCCTGAATGCCTCGATCGGGGTCTGCGCACCGGACGCCATGGTGATATGCGTGCCGCGGGTAAAGCGGGCGCAGGCGAGATGCGCGAATTTCGCGCGCGCGCCGCCCGCGTCGATGCCGACAAGCGCGTAGGGTGTCTTGGGCGTCAGGGCGGCGAGGGGCAGCAGGTAGACGGCCTCGACATGGCCCTGCGCGTCGACCTCCACCAGCACGATGGCGTCGGTGACAATCCCGTCGGGGGGCATCAGCGTGATTGCGCAATCAAGGTGGATCGCCGCACCCGGCGCGCCCAGCGGGCTGTCCTCGGCCACAATCATGTGGGCGGCGTCCGACATGTGCAGGGCCAGCCGTTCGGTCGCGGCATCGGGGCCGAGCGTATACACATCGTCGAGCATCAGGTCATCGCCGCAGCCCAGCGTATCGCCCAGATTGGCACCGTCGCTGACGTGCAGCGCGTGGGCGCGGTACACGGGCAGGCTTTGGGCGGGGGTGGTGTGGGGCGATGTCATTGGGGTGTGCTCGGTCTTTTCGTGCGGTGCTAGCGTAGGATTGTGGCACGGTTCGGTCAACGGTTCGGCGTTTTGCTGGCGCATTGGTGAGGCGCGCGTTACCTGTGGGCCAAAGCGACCGATCAAGGGGAGACACATCATGGATCTGGGTATTGCGGGCAAGCGGGCGGTGGTCTGTGCGTCGTCCAAGGGGCTTGGCCTGGGCTGTGCGGAGGCGTTGGCGGCGGCGGGCGTGCATCTGGTGATGAACGCGCGCGGGGCCGAGGCGCTGGAGGCGTCGGCGCAGGCCATTCGTGACGCGCACGGGGTCGAGGTGCAGACCGTGGCGGTGGATGTGACCACCGCTGACGGGCAGGCGGCCCTGCTCGCGGCGGCAGGCGATGCGGACATTCTGGTGAACAACGCGGGCGGTCCGCCGCCCGGCATGTGGACCGACTGGGAGCGCGAGGATTTCATCAAGGCGCTGGACGCCAACATGCTGGCCCCCATCGCGCTGATCAAGGCGTTGGTGCCGGGCATGATGGACCGGGGCTGGGGCCGGGTGGTCAACATCACCTCGCAATCGGTCAAGGCCCCCATCGCGGTGCTGGGCCTGTCCAATTCGGCGCGCACCGGGCTGACGGGCTATGTGGCGGGCACCTCGCGGCAGGTGGCGGGGTCCGGCGTGACGATCAACAATCTGCTGCCGGGCATCCATGCCACCGACCGCGCCGATGCGCTGGATGGCGGTGTGGTCAAGGCGCAGGGCATCACACTGGACGAGGCGCGCGCGCAACGGGCCGCGACGATACCGGCGGGGCGCTATGGCACGCGGGCGGAGTTCGGCGCGGCCTGTGCGTTCCTGTGCTCGCAGCATGCCGGGTTCATCGTGGGTCAGAACCTGCTGCTCGATGGCGGGGCGACGGTGGCCACGATCTAGGCGGTGCCTGCGCAGGCAGGCACCGCCGGTGGCAAGGACATGTTTTGCAAGGCAAAACGTGTCGGCCACACGGTAGACATGCTGGGCGTGACGCGGGGATGCCTGCGCAGGCAGGCACCGCCTGTTGATGACATTTTTTGTCATCTGCGCGATGCAGTGTCGGCGCAGGCGCGTCCGGTGACGGACGGGCAACCCATCGCTGCAAAAAGGAGACAGGCATGGCCAAGGCACCGCCGACATTTTCCCTGAAGGACCAGTTGTTCAACGCGGACAGTCTGGGCGATCTGGCGGATGAATATGCGGCTGCGGTGCCGGGCTTTGACCGCGATGCGTTTCACGCAGCGGCGCTGAGCGGGGTGGCCGACCGGACGCTTGTGGCCTGCCTCGACTGGTTTGCGGACTGCCTTGAGCCCTATCTGGCCGAAGATTTCCCGACCATGGCGGCGCAGTTGGAGGCGGCGATGCCGCCGCCGCTGGACCCGACGCTGCGGGATGATGATTTCGGCCGGTTCATTCATGCGGTGCCGGGTGTGCTGGCGGCGCGCCACGGGTTGGAGGCGCATCGGGAACGGGCGCTGGACCTGCTACATGCGGCCACCCAGCGGTTTTCGATGGAGTTCTACATCCGCCCGTTCCTGAACCGCTGGCCGGAGGAGACTTTGGCCCGCCTGCGGCGCTGGTCGGAGGATGACAACTACCACGTCCGGCGGCTGGTGAGCGAGGGCACGCGGCCCAAGCTGCCCTGGGCGCGCAAGGTGGATTTGACGACGGCGCAGACGTTGCCGCTGCTGGATGCGCTGCAGGCGGACCCGACGCGGTTTGTGACGCGGTCGGTGGCCAATCACCTCAACGATGTGGCCAAGGCGGCGCCGGACGCGGTGCTGGGGCGGTTGGCGGCGTGGGAACGGGACGGGACGCAGGCCAATGGGGAACGCGCCTGGATGCGCCGCCACGCGCTGCGCACGTTGATCAAGGACGGGCATCCCGGCGCGATGGAGATGCTGGGCTATGCCGCTGACCTCGAGATCGACACCGACCTGACGATCGAGACGACGGCGGTGCCGCTGGGTGATGCGCTGCGGTTTGCCATTACGCTGAGCGGGGCGCGCGGCGGGCCGGTGATCGTCGATTACCGCATCCGCTTTGCCCGGCCCGGGGGGCGCAGCGGCGACAAGGTGTTCAAGCTCAAGGTGGGGCAAGTCAAGCCGGGTGTGCCGCTGGTGCTGTCCAAGGTGCACAAGCTCAAGGCCAATGCGACCACGTTCGAGCTGCATCCCGGCACGCACCACCTGACCGTTCAGGTCAACGGCGTGGACCGCGCCACGGGCACGTTCGAGATCACGGCACCCTGAGGGCTGGGCGCTTGCGGGTATCGGCGGGGCCTGATACGCACCCGACTGTTTTGATCGGGAATGACGTGACGTGACGCCACCACGGCTGGAAATTCGCAACCTTGTGCGCACGTTCGGTGACCGGCGCGTCGTGGACGGCGTGTCGCTCAGCATCGAGGCGGGGCAGGTGACCTGCCTGCTGGGCCCGTCGGGCTGCGGCAAGTCGACCACGCTGCGCATGATCGCGGGCGTCGAGATGCAGGACAGTGGCGAGATCCATGTGGACGGGCAGCTGATCTGCGACACGGTGTTTCGCGTCCCGCCCGAGCGGCGCGAGATCGGGCTGATGTTCCAGGACTTTGCCCTGTTTCCGCACCTGTCGGTGGCCGACAACGTAGCCTACGGGCTGACGGGCGGGCGCGCCGACAAGCGTGCCCGCGTCGAGGAGATGCTGGCACGGGTGCACATGGCGGGCTTTATCGATTCCTTCCCGCACCAGCTGTCGGGCGGCGAACAGCAGCGCGTGGCGCTGGCACGCGCGTTGGCCCCGCGCCCGCGGATCATGCTGATGGACGAGCCGTTTTCGGGCCTCGACAACCGGTTGCGCGACGGTATCCGGGACGAGACGCTGGCGATCCTCAAGGAAGAGGACACCGCCGTGCTGCTGGTCACGCATGAACCCGACGAGGCGATGCGCATGGCCGACGAGATTGCGCTGATGCGCGATGGCCAGATCGTGCAGCGCGGCGCGCCCTACAATGTCTACACCCGGCCAGCGGATCAGAAGGCAGTGGCTTTTTTCAGCGATGCCAACAAGTTGCGGGCCACAGTTGAGGGGGCGCTGGCGATGACGGCCTTTGGCCGGTTCCTCGCCCCCGGTGTGCCGGACGGCACGGATGTCGACATCGTGTTCCGCCCCCAGCACGTCAAGATCGACTTTGACCGCGCCGGCGTCGGACCCGCGCCCACCCCCGCCGAAGGCACGGCGGCGCGGGCGCAGGTGGTGCGGGCGCGGTTCATGGGCCACGAAAGCCTGGTCGAGTTCCGGCTGGACGGGGACGGCACGCAGATGCGCGCGACTGTGCCCGGCGTGTTCCTGCCACAGCCGGAAACGGTGATGTGGCTGCGCATCCGGCGCGACAAGTGTTTCGTGTTTCCGCTCGAAGAGGAGGACGCCTGATGGGCCCGATGATCGTGGAATTTGGCCTGGGCACGTCCCTGCGCCGGGGCAGCTATACCGAAGCGGCGGCGCGGGCCGTGCGGGCGGCGCTGTGGCGTAATTCGATCAATCTGGCCGAATATATGGGCGTCGCCAAAGAGGACATGCGGATCGCGGTGCATATCGGTTGTGCCCGGCCCGATCTGGTGGATGTTTCGGTGCTGGCCGAGGTCTTTCCCTATGGCGAGACATCTTTTGAGTTACGCGCGGGCGGGTTGGATGTGGCCCGGCCCGAAGGATCCGGTGCGCCGACGGTGATGGCGCAAGCGGCACTGGTGGTGTCGGTGGAGACGTCCGATGGCTGAGCAACGGTTGATCATCGAGATGGCGCAAGGCGTGGACCTGCATGGCCGCGACGACACCAAGGCCGCGCGCCGCGCGGTGGAACAGGCGCTGCAGGGCGCGTCGCTACCGATCTTTGGCACGTTGGGAGTGGATCGCGCGGCGATGCGCGTTGTGGTGCATATCGCCGTGCCGCGGCCTGATGCGGTGGACGTGGACGTGATTGCCGGCCTGCTGCCCTACGGGACGGTCGAGGTTATGCCGGAGCAGGGCGGCATGGATGTGCCGGTCGCCGGTGACGTGGCGGTGATGGCTGTCGCCGCGATCGAGGTGTTTTTGCCGCCACGTTGACGCTTTTGCGGCTCTGGTTTGCGGGGGGCAAACCCGATTTGATGGCGGGAGTGCGGGACGAAGCCGACGTATATTCAGATCGCTGATGGGACCGGAACCAAGCCGCAGGCGCCGGTCCAACACAAGCCCGTCCCGGCGGGCTGGGTTTTTGGCTGCTGTGCCGAGCCGAATTTCTGTGGGATGTGTCTGGCTGCCCTAAAGTGCTGCCGAACGCTTGGGGAGACATCAGCCCACGGGCTTGTATTGGAACGGTTTAATGTCGGGTGTGCGGGAGATAGTGTTGAAGAAGTCGACGTTGGAGCTGCCGATGGGTGGAGCTCAAAGGAGCTGATCTGTTCCTCTCAGCCTGTTGGTTGTGGTTGCGGGACTAGTTTTGCGAGTTTCCTTAGGTTCTGTGCTGTGGCTGCGAGTTGGAACTGTTCGTATGCGCCTTTGGGTCCTCGAAGTCGCATCGTCGGTACGCCGATGTATCGCTTCAGGTGGGCAAACGACATCTCGACCTTCCGCCTTTGAATGAACGAGGTCATGTTGGCATCCGTTTTGCGGATATCGCGAGCGACGTCTCGAGCAGCTTTGTGGACTGATCGCATCACGCGTCGGCCGGGGTCCCCTGGGCAGCATTGCGGTTTCAGCGGGCATGCATCGCAGTCGTGCTTTGATGCTCGGTACCGGATGAACCCGTCTTTGCTACCGTTGGGCTTTCGCGGTTTGGAGAAGTTCCGGCGATATGTTCGCAACTCTTTATTGCCTGGGCATGTGTAGCTGTCAGTCGCGGGGTCGTAGATGAAGTCTTCGCGCGAGAATGTGCCGTCCGTCCGTTTGGATTTATCCCAGACAGGGATGTGCGGGGCGATGCCGCGCTCTTCGACCAGCCAGCCGAGCATCTCTGCCGATCCGTAGCCTGTATCGCCAACCAACTTGTCTGGCGTCATGTCGAAGCGGTCTGTGATCCGGTCGATCATCCGTCGCGCGGCGAAGGCCTCCGCGGTTCGGATCGGCACAGATGGCTCCACATCCACGATGACCGCATTGTCCAAATCCACCATGTAGTTGGTGGAATAAGCGAAGAAGGCTGCACCTCCATCGGCGCCTGTCCAGCGCGCCGCAGGGTCCACCGGTGAGATGTATTTGGGGACGACTTTGGTGGACGCGCCGAATGCGGCGTCATCCAGCGTTTCGAGATATTCCTCAACCACGCGGGTGGTCAGTTCGGGGGGCAGGCCTTCCTTGCTTTCAATCCCGCGTGTCTGGTTCGCATTGGCAGGGATTAGGCTGGCATCGACGCCAAAGCTCTCGCCGCCGACCAAGCCTTCATCCATGCAGCGCTGCAACACCGTCTCAAACAGGTGGCGGAACAATCCGCTCTCACGGAAACGCCCGTGCCGGTTCTTCGAGAACGTAGAATGATCCAGCACAGGATCGGTAAGATCAAGCTTACAGAACCACCTATACGCCAGATTGACATGCACCTCTTCACAAAGGCGGCGCTCGGATCTGACACCTTGGCAATAGCCCAACAAAAGCATCCGGATCATCAGCTCGGGGTCAATCGAAGGGCGGCCATGCGAGCTATACGACGGGGCCAGAAGCGGTCGAACGTCGGACAGATCAAGGAAACGATCAATGCCGCGAAGCAGATGGTCCTTGGGCACAAATTCCTCGATTTAGAACTCGTAGAACAACGCACCCTGCGCCACCTGCCTTGGTCCCATCATCGCCAAATCCTCCACTCTCAATTCGAGTGAATCAGTGGCAGACCGCCCGATCAATGGACTTTTTCAACAATATCCAGATTGAGTTAGCTTTCGTTGTAAGCGCTTCAATGTCTGGTTCGGTAAAGCGTTCAACTTATGTTTGACTATTCAGCGTCACAACCGGTTTTGAGCGGGCAGTAAACGGCAAAAACAACCGGGTATGGCGTCTCCGAAGTGCCACAGCTAGCGATCTCAAATTGCTACTAATTTGCGATCTTTGTAACTCGTGATTGATGTTGACGCCTTACCGATCTCTGGGCAGAGTTTCGCCTATGTCCAGTAGCTCGCAGAACTCACCATATGCAGACCAACCCTCCCATGCTTTTTGGCGCACGGCTGTTGTGGAACAACGGCCTGAGGCCGTCGCCAAACTGCACCAACCACGATTTGACTTGACGCCCCAGACGGCGATTATGACGGCTGACAGCTGTTTTGCGCAGCATCTGCATCGCGAGCTTTCGAGCCTCGGCTGGAACGTTCTCTCTAAAGAAGTGAATAGCCCCTAGTTTCCTAGACACCTTCTTGGTTCACATTGAACTGTCTGTTTTCGAATTTGACGGGCGACAGCATACCGTTTCTGACATGTTTACGTTTCGGGTTATAGAACATTTCGATGTAGTCGAAGATATCCT
>JBCBXB010000027.1:0-3209 GCA_039816785.1 Pseudomonadota bacterium | reverse complement strand
GGTAGTGGCTGAACGCTTTGTTGGCGTCGGCCATCTTATGGGTGTCTTCGCGCTTTTTCACGGCGGTGCCGCGGGATTGCACAGCATCCAGCAGCTCACCGGCAAGGCGTTCTTCCATCGTGTTTTCATTGCGGCCGCGCGCGGCTGTGATCAACCAGCGAATGGCCAGTGCTTCGCGGCGCTCGGGGCGCACCTCGACGGGCACCTGATAGGTGGCACCACCGACGCGGCGCGAGCGCACTTCGACGGCGGGTTTGATGTTGTCCAGCGCTTCGTGGAAGACTTCCACGGGGGCGCGCTTGATCTTGGATTCAACCCGGTCGAACGCGTTGTAGACGATGCGCTCGGCGGTGGATTTCTTTCCATCGACCATCATGTTGTTCATGAATTTGGTCAGCACCGTATCGCCATATTTGGCGTCGGGCAGGACTTCGCGTTTTTCGGCGGCGTGACGACGTGACATCTGCGGCTCTCCTTATTTGGGGCGCTTGGCGCCGTATTTCGAACGGCGTTGTTTCCGGTCCTTGACACCTTGCGTGTCCAGAACACCGCGCAGGATGTGGTAGCGCACACCGGGAAGGTCTTTGACACGGCCGCCACGGATCAGAACAACCGAGTGTTCCTGAAGGTTGTGGCTCTCGCCCGGGATATAGCTGATGACCTCAAAGCCATTGGTCAGGCGCACTTTGGCAACCTTCCGCATGGCCGAGTTCGGCTTTTTGGGTGTCGTTGTATAGACACGTGTGCACACGCCGCGTTTCTGCGGATTTCCCTCAAGGTGGAGGGACTTGGAGCGTTTCACTTTCGGCTGCCGCGCTTTGCGGATCAGCTGTTGGATCGTTGGCATTGCAGGTTCTTTCCCCGTCTCATCAACATATGTCGTGCGGCACGCACGCGTTCAGTCGTTTGCGGGACTGCCCCGCGGTTTCAATTCCACCGCTCCCGTGCGTCCACGAAAGCGCAAAAACCACGATCGCTCCCGTCCGGGGCGACGCGGTGGGTTTCCAGAGGATCGGGCCAGGTGAAAAGGCCGGATCGTGTCCACTTCGGTTTTAGATTTCGGTGTCGGGACTGGTCCCCGTGCCGAGATAGCGGGCGTATAGGGGGAGTCGGGGGTACTGTCAACAGCCCGCCGGGCCTTGTCAGCCCGCCCGCGCCTGACGCACAGTCACGCGACATTCATGACGCGGCTTCAAGGGGTTCTACAAGATGCAAGTGATCGGCCTGTGCCGCTTTTCCTACCCCGCCAAGGGCGGCTTTCAGGTCGAACATGACAGCATCGAGGACCGCATGGCCTTTATCTGGGCGCGCGACCGGCTCGAGGAACGGTTTCGTCTCTTCGAGACCATCGCCCTGCCCTGCCTCAAGGCCCAGACGGACGACGACTTTGCCCTTGCCGTGCTGATCGGCGAGGCGTTCCCGAATGAACACAAGGACCGTCTGCATGCGCTTTGCGCCGACATCCCCCAGATCGAGATCGTCGAGCAGCCGCCGCGCAACAACCGCAAGGTCTGCAAGGAGATCCTGAATGCCATGCGGCTCAAGCCCGACCAGCCCTGCATCCAGTTCCGCCACGATGACGACGACGCGGTGTCGCTGGATTTCATCGCCAACCTGCGCGCCGCCGCACGCGATGTCAGGCCGCTGACCAACGAACACCCGTGCATCGGTATCGACTGGCCCAACGGGCGCGTGGCCGAGGTCGGCGCACACGGCATCGCCGCCACTGAGATCTACCGCCCCTATTATGTCGCCGCCCTCGGCGTGCACGTGGCGGGCAACTCGACGCTCACGATCCACAACTTCATGCACGAACGTATCCCGCGTCTCATGCCCTGCGTCACCTACCCGGACCCCGACATGTTCGTGCGCACGCATAATGGCTACAACGACAGCCGCCAGAAACCGGTCAAACCGGTGCCGGTCGAGCCCCTGTCGCCCGCAGATGAGGCGCTGTTCCGCGACCGATTTGCCATCGACGTGGACAACGTGCGGCGCGTGTTTTCAGCGCCGTGACAGCTGCCGTTCGCGCCATAGGGTAAAGAGGCCCGTGGCCACGACAATCCCAGCCCCCAGCAGCGTCAGCACATCCGGCCAATCGCCGAACACCAGCAAGCCAAGGATCAGCGCAAAGACCAGCCCGGTATACCGGAACGGCGCGATGAACCCGATATCACCTTGCCGCATCACCTGCACCGAAAACCAGTAGGCCCCGATGATCAGAAACGCCGCGCCGACGATCAGTGTGGTCAGCCGCAGATCAAGCGCCGTCCAGGTTTCCCCCACGGAGAACAGCCCGAAAAAGCTGGTCATCGTCACCGCCGCCATCAATGTGACCGACATGGTCGGCGCCGCCGCACTCAGCCGCCGCGTCGCCAGATCCCGCACCGTGACCGACGCCACAGCCCCCAGCGCATAGAGCGACCAGACCGAAAACCCCTCGGCCCCGGGCCGCACGATCAGCACCACACCGACAAAGCCGACACCAATCGCCACCATCCGCCGCCATCCCAGCGGCTCGCCAAAGACCAGCGCCGCCGCCACAGCCACCGTCAGCGGCAGCGCCTGCAGGATCGCGGTCACATTGGCGATGGGCATGTTCAGCAGCGCGGAGATAAAGAAATACGCCGCCCCGACCTCGGCCGCCGACCGCACAGCCACCCGCCCCCAATCTGCCCCGCTCAGCCGCAAGTCGATCCGCCCCAGCCAGCGCGCAAAGATCAGGATCAGCACCACCGACAGCGCGCCGCGCAGGAACAGCAACTGCCCCAGCGGCACCGCCCCGCCCGTCAGCTTGATCAGCACATCGTTGAACGTAAAGCACGCCATGGATGCCATCATCAAGAGCGCGCCAAAGGTGTTGGGGGACATATTCCGAAGTTCTCCACGCAAGCGAGATCATCCACGCGGTGGCTTCACCCGTCTGACCCAGACCACATCCAGCGCATTGCTGTCCAGACCACGCAAGCGGGCAAACCAGATGCACGTTGCCAGCAGGCGCAAGTTACGGAGCTTTGATCAGGACACGACACTGCGGATCATGTGCCAACGTGTCTAATGGGGAATATGCCCCTGCGGATTCAACAGGTGGCTGCAACACTTTAGTCTTTTTGGAAGGATGGAGTGTTGAGATATGAAATACCGCACGCGGACGTTTTACACTGACGAGCAGAAGTCGGAGATGTGGGATCGGTGGCAGCGCGGGGACT